>CAVTNU010000022.1:0-17808 GCA_963736175.1 uncultured Alphaproteobacteria bacterium
CCATCGCCAAGAATCTCGCGGTGATGGATCCGCCGCCTTTGCCCTTGCGAGGGAGAACCGGATTCCGATAATCGTATTTTCCATCGCCGAGCCCGGCGCCATCAGGCCGCGATGGAAGGCAAGGCAGGGCGACTTATGTTTTGCCTTGATCTATGGTCTTTAGACCGTAGGGCGCTTGTCCCGCGCGCGCGCCGCGGCCATGCCGCCAAGCGATGGGCATTACGAGCGCAAGCAAGAACAAGGTTGTGTCATCTGAACACGCAATTCGATCTGGCCGATCTCAAACGTCGCATGCAGGGAGCCGTCGCCGCGCTCAACATGAACTGGGGGGCTGCGACACGGGAGAGCTTCGGCGGCGTTGCTGGAGCCGGTGCATGTCGAGGCCTATGGTCAGTCCATGCCGCTCAATCAGGTGGCGGACTGTTTCCGTGCCGGAATCGCGCGCCATCGCCGTTCAGGTCTGGGACAAAGGCATGGTCGGAGCGGTGGACAAGGCGATCCGCGACGCCAATCTCGGCTTGATGCCGACGATCGAAGGGCAGATTTTGCGCATTCGCATCCCCGAACTGAACGAGCAGCGCCGCAAGGAGCTGGTCAAGGTCGCCCATAAATACGCCGAGGAGGCGCGCGTCGCCGTGCGCCATGTGCGCCGCGACGGCATGGACCATCTCAAAAAGCTGGTGAAGGACAAGCACATCAGCGAAGACGACGAAAAGCGCCACGAGGGCGAAGTGCAGAAGGCGACCGACGCCGCCATCGCCGAACTCGATTCCGCGCTCGCCGTCAAAGAAAAGGAAATCATGCAGGTTTAGTGGCGAGGACGCGCCAGCCGGCGTGTTCCGACAGCGGTCGGGATCGGGCGAACGGGCGGAAAACCATGAACATGGGAACGGTTTCGACGGCTGCGGCCGATCCTGACGCCAGCCGACTGCTGGACGCCCCGCTGCACGTCGGCGTCATCATGGACGGCAACGGCCGTTGGGCTGCGGCGCGCGGACTGCCGCGCTTCGAAGGCCACCGACGCGGCGTCGAGGCTCTGCGCCGTACAGTGCGGGCGGCCAGCGAACTGGGCGTGCGCTATCTCACCGTCTACAGTTTCTCCTCGGAAAACTGGTCGCGTCCGGTCCAGGAAGTCACGGATTTGATGGGGCTGCTGAAACTGTTCATCCGCTCCGATCTCGCGACGCTGGACGAATCGGGCGTCCGGGTGCGGGTGATCGGGGAACGCGACAATCTCAAACCCGACATTCGCGCACTGCTTGAAGAAGCGGAGTCCAAGACGCTGGAAAACAATAAACTTGATCTGGTCGTAGCGTTCAATTACGGCAGCCGGCAAGAAATGGTCGGCGCGGCGCGCGCTCTGGCCGCCGATGTCGCCGCCGGCCGGTTGCGGGTTGAGGATATCGACGAAACGCAATTCGCGGCGCGTCTGCAAACGGCCGGGATTCCTGATCCCGACCTCATCATCCGCACGTCGGGGGAAATGCGTCTGTCTAATTTTTTGATGTGGCAGGCGGCGTACGCCGAGCTGGTATTCCTGCCGATCTACTGGCCTGATTTCGACAAGGGCGCGCTGCAATCGGCTTTGGAGGCTTTCTCCGCGCGCGAGCGCCGGTTCGGCGGCGTCGGCGCCGCCTTCGCCGCAGACGTCAAAGCCGCGCTATGAGCGAACCGAACGCCCAGCAAGCCAGCGGAGAAGCGCCGGCGCCCGCCGTTTCGCTTACGGCGCGCTATCGTTTGCAGGATCTCGGGCCGAGGCTTGTCTCGGCGCTTGTGCTGGTCGCGGCGGCTTTGGCCTCGTTGCGCGCCGGCGGCCATTATTTCGTGCTGTTCTGGCTTTTGGCGGCGCTCGCCGTGCATTTCGAATGGCAAAGACTGATCGACTCGCCGGCCTTCCGCCTGCGCATGGTCGCCGGCTCGATGGCCCTGGCGGTCGCGGCGGCGCTGGGACGCGCTCACCTTTACGAATACGCTTTCGCGATCCTCGGCCTCGCCGCCGCGCTCGAAGCTTTTGCCGCTGGCGCGGGGAAACGGCTTTGGGCGGCGGGCGGACTGTTCTATGCTGGCGGACTCTTGGCCGCGATGATTGTTTTGCGCCAGGACCCGTTTTTCGGTCTGAGCGCCATCGTCTGGCTGTTCGCGCTCGTGTGGGGCACGGATGTTCTGGCCTATTTTTCCGGGCGTCTGATTGGCGGCCCGAAGCTTTGGCCGCGCGTGTCGCCCGGTAAGACCTGGTCCGGCGCTATCGGCGGGGTCGTCGGCGGTGCGCTGCTGGGTTTGGCCGCGGCCCACGCGTTCTCCTCGGCGCCTGTCGCCGATGCGCCGGTGCTGATCCTGGGCTTTGTCGTCGGCGCGGTCTCGCAGGCGGGCGATTTGTTCGAATCCTCCATCAAAAGGCGATTTGACGTGAAGGATTCGAGCCACCTTATTCCCGGTCACGGCGGCGCGATGGATAGGCTTGACGGTTTTATCGCCGCTGCGATTTTCGCCGCCATTTTCGGCGCTTCGCGAGGCTTGCCGAGTGCGGCGGCGGGCCTGTTCTTCTGGCAATAGCAACCAACAGGTTTTTCATGACGGCGACGGCCATGCGCGCGGACGCGCGCGACAAAGGGACGCCCAAACGGCTGGCCATTCTTGGCGCGACCGGCTCGATCGGCCGTTCGACACAGGCTCTGGTTCAGGAGGCCGAAGGCGCGTTCGATGTGGTCTCCGTCGCCTCCGGACGCGACGGTTCTGGTCTGGCGCGCGCCGCGATCGCCATGAAGGCGCGTTTCGCCGCCGTCAGCGATCCGGCCGGCTACGCCGACCTTAAGGAGGGACTGGCGGGAACGGGCATCGAGGCGGCGGCGGGCGAAGACGCGGTGCGGCAGGCCGCGCTTGCGCCGGCCGATCTTGTCATCGGCGCCATCGCCGGCGCGGCCGGCGTCGTCCCGACCTTCGCCGCCGTCGAGGTGGGCAGAACCATCGCTCTGGCCAACAAGGAATGTCTGGTTTGCGCCGGCGCGCCCTTCATGGCGCGCGCGGGCGAAACGGCGGCCGAATTCTGCCGATGGATTCCGAGCATAACGCCATTTTTCAGGCTCTTGGCGGCGAAAGCGTCCGGAATATCGAGAAGATGTGGCTGACCGCTTCCGGCGGCCCGTTCCGCTCGTGGAGCGCCGAGGCCATCGCCAAGGCCACCCCGGAACAGGCGCTCGCCCATCCCAATTGGGCGATGGGGCCGAAAGTGACGGTTGATTCCGCCAGTTTGATGAACAAGGGGCTCGAATTGATCGAGGCTCTCCATGTTTTCGCCATTGAGGCGGAAAAGCTCGATGTGCTGGTGCATCCCCAATCCATCGTGCATGGGTTGGTGTCGTTCCGCGACGGCGCTGTCAGCGCGGGAATGGCGGCGCCGGACATGAAGGTGCCGATCGCCCATTGCCTGGCTTGGCCGGAGCGCTTGTCCACGCGAACCCGTCGCCTCGATCTGGCCGAAATTGGCGCGCTAACCTTCGAGAAGCCGGATTTGCTTCGGTTCCCGGCGTTGCGCATCGCAATGGAGGCGATGCGGGCGGGCGGGGCGATGCCGACTGTTCTGAACGCCGCCAATGAAATCGCCGTCGCGGCCTTTCTTGATCGACGCATCGGTTTTAACGACATTGCACGCTATGTATTTGAAATATGCGAGATTTTCGATAAGGAGGGGATGGGCGCGACCCCCGCGAGCGTCGAGGCGGCGCTCCGCGTTGACCATATTGTAAGAGAAAGATCGCGAAGCCATATCGCAGGCCTTGGCCATTGACGCTAAATCCGTCAAATTAACGTCTTAGTAACCATTTGGCCGGTGGACGGGCGCGCGGCGCGCCCAAGAGCAAGATCCTGGCAATATCCTGGAACGTCGCGAGACGTTTTGGGTTAGGATTGCGCGCTCGACCAGATATGCGGATCGCCGGTTCAGGAGGCAAAAATTTTGGCCCTATTTTCCTTCGTCTGGTCGGCGGCGACCTATATCGTCCCATTCCTGGTGGTTCTGGGCGTCGTCGTTTTCTTTCACGAATTCGGCCATTTCATCGTGGGACGCTGGTGCGGCGTTCAGGTCGACGTCTTTTCGATGGGGTTCGGCCGTGAGATTTACGGCTTCAACGATCGCCACGGCACGCGCTGGCGGCTGTCGGTGCTGCCGCTCGGCGGCTATGTGAAGTTTCACGGCGACGCCAACGGCGCCAGCGTCACCGATTTTGACGCCGCCCAGGACATGCCGGTCGCCGAACGCGCCGTCACATTTTTCGGCCAAAACGTTTGGAAACGCATGGCGGTGGTCGCCGCGGGCCCGATCGCCAACTTTTTACTGGCGATCGTCATTCTGACCGGCATTTTCTATGTCGAGGGCCGCCCGGTGCTGACGCCGCGCGTCGAAAGCGTGGTCGAAGGCAGCCCCGCCGCCGCCGCCGGCTTTCAGCCGAACGACCTGATCGTCGCCATCGACGGCAAGAAAATCGACAGTTTCGGCGAAATGCAACGCGTGGTTTCGGCTTCGGGCGACGTTTTGTTGGCGTTCACCGTCGAGCGCGGCGGCAAGCTGGTCGATCTGCTGGCAACTCCGCGCCGTCAGGAAGTGAAAGGTCCGTTCGGCGTGAGCCGCCAGGGCATTCTCGGCGTGACGGCGGGCGGCAAGGCGAGCGATTGGCGCACGGAAAACTTCGGTCTGGCGCAATCGGGCGTACAGGCGCTGAACGAGACCTGGTACGTCATCGAGCGCACCAGCTCATATCTTTCGGGCGTCGTCACCGGCCGCGAATTGACCGACCAACTCGGCGGTCCGATCCGCACCGCGGAAATGGCTGGCGAAGTCGCCAAATCGGGGCTTGCGCCGCTGTTCAGCCTGACGGCGATTCTGTCGATCTCGATCGGCCTGCTCAATCTCCTGCCGGTGCCGCTGCTGGACGGCGGCCACCTGCTTTATTACGCCTATGAAGCGTTGCGCGGGCGCGCCCTGAACGAGCGGGCGCAGGAGTTCGGTTTCAGAATCGGCCTGATTTTTATTGCAGGTCTGATGCTGATCGCGACCTATAACGACATCGGGCGGTTGGCCAAGCGGCTTATGCATTTGGGTTGACGCGACCTTTGGACGCATAACGGGCGGTTCGAGCGTGTCGTTCGGGACACGCTCGACGTTAAAAAACGGGACGTGCGTCGTTTGGGATTTGCAGCGCAACGTAAACCTTGTAGAAGCATCTTGGGTTCGAAGGGGGGCATTCTCTGCTAATGCCTCCGTTTGATAAATCATGTTGGACGCCAACGCGTTCGGCCCGCCCGTTCAACGGCGGTTGGAAATGCATAGGGACCGGGTTTTATGAAGTTTCGCCAAGGTCTTATCGGTCGTTCCTTGCTTGCGGCCATTGTGGTTCTGGGTGTTGGTGGCGTCGCCAGAGCCGAGAGCGTGGTCGTCGAGGGCAACCATCGTGTTGATTCGGACACGATCCAGTCCTTTTTCCACGGCTCCGACACCAACAAGTCGGTCAAAGACCTTTACGCGACAGGAATGTTTTCCGACGTACGCGTCGCCCACCAGGGCGGACGCCTGATCGTTCACGTGGTGGAAAACAAGAATCTGATCAATCGCGTCGCCTTTGAGGGCAACAGCAAGATCAAATCCGAACAGCTTTCCGGCGAAATCCGCTCGAAATCGCGCGGCGCGTACGATCAGGCGACCGTCGACGCCGACGTGCAGCGCATTCTCGACGTTTATCGCCGTTCTGGCCGTTCGGCGGCGAGCGTTTCGGCGCGCACGGTTGACATGCCCAATGGCCGCGTCGACGTCGTCTTCAAGATCGACGAAGGCGACAAGACCGGCGTGCGCGATATCCGCTTTGTCGGCAATCACGTCTATTCGACCAGCAAACTGGTCGGGTTGATGGAAATGACCGAGATGAACTGGCTCTCCTTTATCAAGAGCTCGGACGTCTATGACCCGGATCGCCTTGGCAAGGACGAGGAGGCGATTCGCCGCTTCTATCTGAAGAACGGCTACGCCGATTTCCGCGTGGTCGGCTCGGACGCGATCTACGAGCCCGCGCGGCAAGGCTATGTCGTCACCATCACGGTTGACGAGGGTCCGCAATATACTGTCGGCACGGCCGGCGTCGAATCGCATCTGGCCGACGTGCCGGAAGCCGCGCTCGCGCCTTACGTCCGGCTTACGCCCGGCGAAATCTATAATGGCGACAAAGTCGAAAAGACCGTCGAGGCCCTGACCCGCGAAGTCATGAAGCGCGGCTACGCCTTCTCGCAGGTGCGCCCGCGCGGCGACCGCGATCCCGCGACGCGCACCGTCGCCCTCAACTTCGTCGTCGAGGAAGCGCCGCGCGTCTATATCGAGCGCATCAATATTCACGGCAACACGCGTACGCGCGAATATGTCATCCGCCGCGAATTCGAGATCGGCGAGGGCGACGCCTACAACAAGGTGCTGATCGACCGCGCCGAGCGTCGGCTGAACTCGCTGGGCTATTTCAAGAAGGTGAAAATCACCAACCAGCAGGGCTCCACCGGCGATCGCGTCGTCGTCGATGTCGAGGTCGAGGATCAGTCGACGGGTTCGTTCTCGGTCTCCGGCGGCTATTCGACGGTTGAAGGGTTCATCGCCGAAGTGTCGGTGTCGGAGAGCAACTTCATGGGCCGCGGCCAATATGTCCGCACGTCCGTGTCGGTCGGCCAATATTCACGCGGCGTCGAGCTCAACTTCACCGAGCCCTATTTCCTCGGCGAACGTCTGGCCGCGGGCTTCGACCTCTATTCGAAATTGTCAGGCGCCTCGCCCTATTCGTATTATTCGAACTGGGTGACCGGCGGCACGATCCGTTTCGGCATTCCGATCAACGACGACCTCACCTTCGCGCCGCGTTATTCGGTGTATAACTCGAAGCTGACCATTCCCAATACCCCCGGCCAGCCGTTCAACGATTGTGCTACCATTTCCCGTCGCCGACCGCCGACAACAATTGCTTGACCAATGGCGAGGCCTCGGTGGCGTTGAAACAGGCGCAGGGCGACTGGGTGACGTCGATGATCGGCTATACCCTGAGCTACAATACGCTGGACAATTTCCGCAATCCGCACAACGGCTTCAAGATCGACCTGAAGCAGGATCTGGCGGGTCTCGGCGGCAATTCGCGCTTCCTGCGCACCACCGGCGATCTGCGCGCTTTCCACGAATTGTATTTCGACGATCTGGTCGGTATTTTCCACGCCCAGGCCGGCAATGTCTTCGCCTACGGCGGCCAACAGCTGCGCATCGTCGACAATTTCAATCTCGGCCAGTCCCTGGTGCGCGGCTTCGCGCCGGGCGGCATCGGCCCGCGCGACGTCTCGAATCCGATCGCCGGCTCCAACGCCGGCAACGCGCTCGGCGGCACCAATTATTATGGCGCCTCGCTCGAAGCGCAGTTCCCGATTTGGGGCATGCCCAAGGATATCGGCATCAAGGGCGCGATCTTCGCCGACGCCGGCAGCTTGTTCGGCTATCGCGGCATGACCAATTTCGGCAGCTTACCTCGGTTATGCGGCGGGAACGTCATGCGCGACCCAGGCGACGAGAAATCCTGATGGCACTGCGAAACCCAGTCCGTATTATGGCCAAAATGGCCTGCATTTCGGTCGGCGGCGATACGACGGCGATCCGCTCCGCGGTTGGCGCCTCGCTGATCTGGGCTTCGCCGATGGGCCCGATCCGCTTCAACTACGCCGTCGCGACGTCGAAGAGCGCCGTCGACGTGGTCCAGCAGTTCAGCTTCAGCGGCGGCACCAGCTTCTGATCGGCTGAAAGGCTAAAGTTCAAGGGCGCGGCCGAAAGCCGCGCCCTTTTGCTTGGCGCCGGCGCGCGGACGCGCTCAACCCTCCGTTCGGCGAATTCGTCGGGCAAAACGCCTCAACCCGGCGCTCGCGCTTGCCTTGCCGGCGCGAGCGGCTTAGTGACAGGGCCAAAGACGCCGAAGACAAAGCGGGTGGGTTAGCTTGATGAACGAGCCTCAATTTTTTGTGCGGGCGCTGACTCCCACGCTTGCCGAAATCGTCGAATGGACCGGCGCGCTCGTCGCGCCCGGCGCCGACCTTTCTCAGAAAATCCAAGGATTGGCGCCGCTCGACAAAGGTGGGCCGGGCGATCTGGTCTTTCTCGACAATCCGAAATATGCGCCGCAGCTCGCCAGGACGCGGGCCACCGCCTGCCTGATGCAGGAGCGCTATGCGGCGCAGGCCCCGCAGGGCACGGTCGCCCTGGTGACGAACGAACCCTATCGCGCCAGCGCGCTGGTCGCGGCCAGACTCTATCCGCAGGCGTTGCGTCCGCGCTCGCTGTTCGAGGGCGAAGGCGTTTCCCCCGGCGCCAGCGTGCATCCCCAGGCGCGTTTGGAAGCGGGCGTCATCGTCGATCCCGGCGCGGTTGTCGGCCCGCGCGCCGAAATCGGCGCCGGCTCGGTTATCGGCCCCAATTGCGTTATCGGTCCTGACGTGCGCATCGGCCGCGACTGCTCGATAGGCGCGGGGGCCAGCGTGCTGACCGCCTTGATCGGCGACCGGGTGATCATTCATCCCGGCGCGAGAATCGGTCAGGACGGTTTCGGCTTCGCGATGGGCCCGCGCGGCCATCTCAAAGTGTCGCAGATTGGGCGGGTGATCATTCAGGACGATGTCGAAATCGGCGCCAATTCCACGATCGATCGCGGCGCCAATCGCGATACGGTGATCGGCGAAGGCACCAAGATCGATAATCTGGTGCAGATCGGCCATAACGTCGTGATCGGGCGCCACTGCGTCATTGTCTCGCAGGTCGGCATTTCCGGCTCGACGGAATTCGGCGATTTCGCGGCCGCCGGCGGCCAGGCGGGCTTCAGCGGTCACTTGCGCATCGGCATGGGGGCGCGGATAGCGGCGCAGGCGGGTGTCATTGGCGACGTGGCGGCCGGCGCGTCGGTCGGCGGCACGCCGGCGCGCCCGCAACGCGACTGGCTGCGTCAGGTCGCAACGCTCGAGAAGCTCGCCAAGACGCGAGGCGTTTAGTTCGCCAGCCTGGATTTGCGCGCTTCGCCGCCATTTTGTATCGAAAGACTGAACTCGCCGAATTTGACCCGAAAAATGCAACTTCCGATTTGACGAAAGCCATATGCGATGACGTCCATGCCGATCGAAGCCTCATCGAAAACCATCGAGACCATCGATATTCAAAAGCTCATGAAGCTTTTGCCGCATCGGTATCCATTTTTGCTGGTGGACCGGATCATCGGCGCGCGCGGCGATGAATTCGGCATCGGCGTCAAGAACGTCACGATCAACGAACCGCAATTCACCGGCCATTTTCCCGACCGGCCGATTTTCCCCGGCGTGTTGCTGATCGAGGCCATGGCCCAGACGGCCGGCGCCTTGTGCGTCAATTCGGCGCTCGGCGGCGAGAGGCCGCCGCTGGTCTATTTCATGACCATCGACAAGGCGAAGTTCCGCAAGCCCGTCGTTCCGGGCGACCGCGTCGAGTTTCACATGACGATGACCAAAAAGCGTCGCAACATGTGGTGGTATCAGGGCAAGGCGATGGTCGACGGGATTTTGGTCGCCGAGGCCGAAATCAGCGCCATGTTGGTCGCCGACGATTCCGCTGTGCCGGGAGCGTGATCGTGGAGCGGACCATTCACAAAACGGCGATTGTCGAAGACGGCGCGAAGATCGGCGCCGGGGTCGAGATCGGGCCATTCTGCCACGTCGGACCGCATGTGGTTCTTGGCGAGGGCGTCAAGCTGCATTCCCACGTCGTCATCGCCGGCCGCACCGAAATCGGCGCGCGCACGCGGGTCTTTCCTTTCGCCTCGCTCGGCCATGAGCCGCAGGATTTGAAATTTCGCGGCGAGGAAACGAGTCTGGCGGTCGGCGCTGATTGCCTGATCCGCGAGGGCGTCACCATGAACCCCGGCACGGCGGGCGGAATCATGAAGACCGTCGTCGGCGACCGCTGCGCCTTTCTCGCCAATAGCCATGTCGGCCACGACAGCATTGTCGGCGCCGATTGCGTCTTTTCCAACAACGTGATGCTGGCCGGCCATGTCGCCATCGGCGATTTCGTGATCTGCGGCGGCGGCGCGGCGATTATTCAGTTCGCGCGCGTGGGATCGCATGCCTTCGTCGGCGGACTGACGGGCATTGTCTCCGACCTCATCCCCTACGGCATGGCCCTCGGCAATCGCGCGCATCTTGCCGGCCTCAATCTCGTCGGCCTTAAGCGCCGCGGCTTTTCGCGCGAGGCGATCCACGAATTGCGCCGGGCCTATCGCGCCCTGTTCGCGCCGGAAGGCACTTTGGCCGAGCGCATGGACGACGTCGAACAGGAGTTCGCCGACAGCGCCGCCGTCAAGGAAATCATCAATTTCATTCGCGCCGGCGGCGATCGTCAGATTTGCTCGCCGCGAGACGAACAGGATGCGGCTTGAACGATAAAATCGCCATCATCTGCGGCGCCGGGGATTTTCCGCTGGCGAGCGCGCGGGCGGCGCAAGCGGCCGGAAAGGATGTCTTTCTGGTCGGTCTGCGCGGCGCGGCGAGCGATGATATCGGCGAATTTCCCCATATTTTTGCGGGTCTCGGCGAATTCGGCAAGATCTTTCGGGAGCTGGCGGAGCGCGGGATAGGGGAAATGGCCTTCATCGGCGCGCTCGGACGCCCGGAGTTCGGCGACCTCCGTCTCGATTGGGGCGGCGTCAAGCGCCTGCCCGATATCGTTCGGCTGCTCAAAGGCGGCGACGATCACGCGCTCAAGGGCGTGATCGCCATTTTCGAGAAGGGGGGCGTTCGGGTGGTCGGCGTCGACGCCTTCGCGCCGGATCTGCTCGTTCCTGTCGGCGCGTTGACGACGAAAACGCCGAGCGCGGAAGAGCTGGACGGCATTCGATTCGCCAGGGAGCTTCTCGAGGCCCTGTCGCCCTTCGATGTCGGGCAAGCAGCGGTCGTCGCCGGACGCAGGGTGCTGGCGGTAGAGGCCGCCGAGGGCACCGACGCGATGCTGGCGCGGGTCGCGGCCTTGCGTCAGAACGGACGCTGGAAGGCCAAAGGCAGGGTTGGCGTCCTCGTCAAGGCGCCAAAGACGTCCCAGGATTTGCGCGTCGATCTGCCCGCCATAGGCTCATCCACTGTCGAGGCGGCTGAACAGGCTGGTCTCGCAGGAATAGCGCTGGCCGCCGGGCGGGTGTTGATGCTTGAGCGCGAGCGCGTCGCCGCGCAGGCGCAAAACGCCGGGCTTTTCCTGCATGGCTTCGCTCGGGAGGCCTAGGTGAAAATCTTTCTCGTGGCCGGGGAAATTTCGGGCGACCAACTTGGCTTCAAGCTGATGCGCGCCCTGCGCGCCATCAACCCAGACGTCGAATTGCTCGGCGTCGGCGGTCCGGCGATGCGGGCCGAGGGGCTTGCGAGCCTGTTTCCGCTGGACGATATCGCGGTGATGGGGTTCTTGCCGGTCTTGGCCCGGCTGCCGCAACTTCTGGCGCGCATTGACGAAACCGCGCGCGCCGTCGTGGCGGCGCGGCCGGACGCGCTGGTCATCATCGACAGCCCCGACTTTACCCATCGCGTCGCCAAGCGGGCCCGCAAGAGCCTACCCGCTCTCAAAGTGGTCGATTACGTCAGTCCCACCGTCTGGGCGTGGCGGCCGGGCCGAGCCAAGGCGATGCGCCGCTATATCGATCTCGTGCTGGCGCTGTTGCCTTTCGAGCCGGCGGCGCACGAGCGGTTTGGCGGCCCGCGATGCCTGTATGTCGGCCATCCGCTGATCGAACGCCTCGATGAACTGCGAGGGCCTGGAGGCGTCAGCCCGCCTGGCGCGCGCGCCGGCGACGAAATATTGGTGCTGCCGGGGTCTCGCCGCTCGGTCATCGCTCGCATGGGGCCGTTGTTCGGCGCGGCCATCGCACAATTGAAAGCGGCGCAGCCGCGATTGAATTTTCTGCTGCCCACACCGCGGCATTTTCGACCTTTGATCGAGGATATGGTCCGCTCGTGGCCGACGCAGCCGCAAATCCTGGACGGCGAAGAGGCGAAATACGCCGCCTTTCGACGCGCGCGCGCGGCGCTGGCCGCATCCGGCACGGTGACTTTGGAACTGGCGCTGGCCGGAGTTCCGACCGTGGTTTCGTATAAAGTCTCTAAAATTGAGGAATTCGTCGTCCGCAGGATGGTCCACGTTTCGAGCATTGTCCTTCCCAATCTGATCCTGGGCGAAAACCTCTATGCCGAATTGCTGCAAGACGACGCCAATCCGCCAGCCTTGGCCAGTGCGTTAGAGCGGATTGTCGCTGAGGGCGAGGCGCGACGGATTCAGCTTGCGGGCTTGCAACGGCTCAAATCGCTTATGACGCTGAGCGAGGGCGAGCGGCCGAGCGCGCGGGCGGCGCACGCTATCGTCAGTTTGATCGGCTCTTGCTGATCACCGACAGGGTTTTCTTGCCGAACGTCGTCAGCGCCAGAATGCGGGCGCCGCCGCCGGCGATCGTCGGCTCGTAACGCAGAAACGGCGTGTTGGGATTTTCGTTGCCCGCATAGCGGCCGGCCTCATTGCCGAGGCAGGTCTCGATCGTCGCTTTGATGTCGGCGATCGAAAGATCGTTGCTCTCACAGGAATAGCTGGCCTCGCCGACCTTTTCCTTGTCGAGAATGGCGCAATCGCCAAACAGGTTCTTGGCGGCGGCGAAACAATTCATATCGGCTTGCGAGGACAGGGCGGCTCCGCGCAAAGGCGCGAATTTCTGTCCCGCCGCGCCGATGACGTCCTTCAAGGCGGCGCAGTCGAAAGCGTGATCGTTGATCGCATTCTGCGGGGCGCGGGTCTCGGCGGCGACGCCGCGTTCCTCCAGCGTTGGCGTCTGCGCCAGGACGGGCGCGCCGACGCCCATAGCCGCGCAAACTATAAGGCTTCGCAATAAGGCGCGCGCGGCGGGGACGTCGGAGCTTGTCTTCATTTCAACGCTTGCCGATCGAGATGTAATCGCGCTGCGGCATGCCGGTGTAAAGCTGACGCGGCCGGCCGATCTTCTGATGCGGATCCTCGATCATTTCCTTCCACTGCGCGATCCAGCCGACGGTGCGGGCGACGGCGAACAGAACGGTGAACATGGACACCGGGAAGCCCATCGCCTTCAGCGTGATGCCGGAATAGAAGTCGATGTTGGGATAAAGCTTCTTTTCGATGAAATATTCGTCGTGCAGCGCGATGCGCTCCAACTCCACCGCGACGTCGAGCAGCGGATCGTCCTTGATGCCAAGCTCGGCGAGCACTTCATGGCAGGTCTTCTGCATGATCTTGGCGCGCGGGTCGTAATTCTTGTAAACGCGGTGGCCAAAGCCCATCAGGCGGAACGGATCGTTCTTGTCCTTGGCCTTGGCGATATATTTGGGAATGTTGTCGACGGAACCGATTTCGGCGAGCATCTTCAGCGCCGCTTCGTTGGCGCCGCCATGCGCAGGCCCCCACAGGCAGGCGATGCCGGCCGCGATGCAGGCGAACGGATTGGCGCCCGACGATCCGGCCAGACGCACCGTCGAGGTCGAGGCGTTCTGCTCGTGATCGGCGTGCAGGATGAATATCCTCTCCAGGGCGCGCGCCAGCACCGGATTGACCTTATACTCCTCGCAAGGCACGCCAAAGCACATGCGCAGGAAATTCGCCGCGTAGCCGAGGTCGTTCTTGGGGAAAATGAACGGCTGGCCGATATTGTATTTGTAGGCCATCGCCGCCAGAGTCGGCATCTTGGCGATGATGCGGATGGTGGCGATCATACGCTGCGTCGGATCGGAAATATCGGTCGAGTCGTGATAGAAGGCCGAAAGCGCGCCGACGGACGCCACCATCACCGACATCGGGTGGGCGTCGCGGCGGAATCCCGAGAAGAATTTGGCCATTTGCTCATGCACCATGGTGTGGCGCGTGATGCGGTAGTCGAAATCCGTCTTTTGCGTTGGCGTCGGCAATTCGCCGTAGAGCAGCAGGTAGCAGGTTTCGAGAAAGTCGCCGTGCTCCGCCAGTTGGTCGATCGGATAGCCGCGATAAAGCAGGACGCCGGCGTCGCCGTCGATATAGGTGATTTTGGATTCGCAGCTCGCCGTCGAGGTAAAGCCCGGATCATAAGTGAACATGCCGGTCTGGGCGTAGAGCTTGCCGATATCGGCGACCGCCGGACCAATCGTTCCCTGCGTCACCGGCATTTCGACCGTCTTGTCACCGATTTGGAATTTGCCGGTTTCGCTCATGAGGACCAACCTTTTGTCCGAGAAATTGACCAAACTTCATGGCGAGGTTCGAAAGGATTCTGTTCTCTTTCGAACGCTCGCGCCAGCCCGCCCCGCGCATTTTCTTTTGGCGGGGCCAAATGAGAATGCAATAAGGCGAAATCTGGATGAAATTGTGCGTTGCAAGAGACGTACCGCATTGCATGCCGGCGTTCAAGCGGAGCTGGGCCTATCCCTTCGTTGGTTTTCGTCGAAATCGTTGAGATTCTAACAAAAATGTCACGTGAGGCCTGCCGCGTCGGCGATGCGGCCAAGACTTTCCTCGCGTCCCAACGTTTCCAGGACGTCGAAAATGCCGGGCGACGTCGCCCGGCCCGTCAACGCGGCGCGCAAAGGCTGCGCCGCGTGGCCGAGTTTGGCCCCGCTCGCCGCCACATAATCGCGCACGGCGCCTTCCGTTGCGGCGGCGCTCCACTCGGCCAACGCGCCAAGATGCGGCGCCAGCGCCGCCAGATGCGCGCGGCCAACCGGGCTCAGGATTTCGGCGGCCTTGGCGTCGTAGGATAAGGGCCGTTGCGCCACCAGGAATTGCGCGCCGTCGATCAATTCGATCAAGGTTTTGGCGCGTTCCTTGAGACCGGGCAGGGCGCGGCGCAACTGCGCCAGTTTTTTCTCGTCCAACTTGGCGGCCATGTCCGCGCCGCCGGGCAGATAAGGCAAAGCCGCAAGGGTCTGCTCCAACAACAGATCGTCGGACATCGCGCGCATGAAATGGCCGTTCATATTCTCCAGCTTGGCGTAATCGAAGCGGGCCGGGGAACGGTGCACCTGCGCCAGATTGAAGGCCTCTATGAGTTCCGGCGTCGAGAAGAATTCGCGGTCGCCCTGGCTCCAGCCCAAACGCGCCAGGTAATTGCGCAGGGCTTCGGGCAGATAGCCCATGGAGCGATAGGCGTCGACGCCGAGCGCGCCGTGACGCTTCGACATCTTGGCGCCGTCCGGTCCGTGAATCAGGGGAATGTGCGCCATCGCCGGGATATTCCAGCCCATGGCGGCGTAGATGTGGGACTGACGCGCGGCGTTGGTGAGATGATCGTCGCCGCGAATGATCTGCGTCACGCCCATGTCATGATCGTCGACGACGACGGCGAGCATGTAGGTCGGATTGCCGTCGGAGCGCAACAGCACCAGATCGTCGAGATCCTTGTTTGGGAACGTGACTTTGCCCTGCACTTTGTCGTCGATGATCGTCTCGCCGTCGCGCGGGGCCTTCAGGCGCACCACAGGCTTGCGGCCTTCGGCGATCGCCGCCGCTTCCTGCGCGGCGCCGGCGAGATCGCGCCAGCGTCCGTCATAGCGCGGCGGCCGGCCTTCCTTGCGAGCCAGATCGCGCATTTCGTCGAGTTCCTGCGCGCTGGCGTAGCAATTGTACGCCGCGCCCTTGGCCAGCAATTGCGCGGCGACTTCGCGATGGCGAGGCGCGCGCGAATATTGATAGACTACCTCGTCGTCCCAATCGAGGCCGAGCCATTTCAGTCCGTCGAGAATGGCGCCGATCGCCGCGTCGGTCGAACGTTCGCGGTCGGTGTCCTCGATGCGCAGCAGCATTTTGCCGCCGGTCTGGCGCGCCAGAAGCCAGTTGAACAGCGCCGTACGCGCGCCGCCGATGTGGAGGTAGCCGGTGGGCGAAGGCGCGAAACGCGTCACAACTTGGTCGGACATCGACAAAAATCCAGATTGAAGCGCTGCAAAGGCGCTTACGCGGCAAGGCGGCTCGTGTAGCATGAGCCTGACGCCAAGAAAAAGGGGTTTTGCGTTCCATGGCCGGCTCGCGGGATCACGCGGTCGAAAATGATGGTCGGCTTGGCGCTCGAACCGGCGGGACGTTCGCCGTCCGCGCCCGGGCCGCGCGACGAATTTTTGCTGACGCGTTCGAGGCCGAAGATCGCGATGCGGCGTCTGTTTCTCTGGGCGCCGGTCGCCGCGGGGGGCGGCGTCGTCGCCTATTTCTGCGCCGCGCGCGAACCGGCGCTCTGGCTGATCGCGCCGGCGACGTTGGCGTTCTCGCTGCTGGCGTTTCTGACGCGGGAAAACCGCGCGGCTTTTTGCTGTTTCATCGTTTTGGCCGCCGCAGGCTTTGGCGAACTGTCCTGTCTTGCGCGCGCCGCCCGTGTCGACGCACCGACGATCGATCGCGTAATGGTCGGCGAATTGGCTGGTTTCGTCGAGGAGATCGGCTATCGCGCGCAGGGCGCGCGGTTCGTTTTGCGCCTCGTCGAAGCCCAGGGGTTGGAGCGCGCCAGGACGCCTTATCGCGTGCGTCTGACGATGCGCGGCGCGCCGAATTTTGAATCCGGCGATTTCGTTACGCTGAAAGCCCGCCTGACGCCGCCCGGCCATGCCGATCTGCCGGGCGGCTATGATTTCGCCCGCGACGCCTATTTCGCCCGGATCGGCGGCGTCGGCAACGCGCTTGGCGCGGTCGAAGCGAGCGCGCCTGCCGAACCGGCCGATTGGTCCTTGCGCTTCAACGCCGCGATCGACCGCGCGCGCAACGCGCTCGCCCTGCGCGTCGCCGGGAGCATCGGCGGCGATAACGGCGCGATCGGCGCGGCGATGGTCAGCGGCAAACGCGATCTTCTGTCGAACGAAGCCAAAGACACGATCCGGCAAGCTGGCATTTTTCACATCATCACCATTTCGGGCGTTCAGATGACCTTAGTCGCCGGCATTTTCTTTGTCGGTCTGCGCCGGTTTCTCGCCTTGTTCCCGGTCCTGGCGCTGAACTATCCGATCAAGAAGTGGGCGGCGCTGACGGCGATGATTGGGGCGGTCGGCTACGATATTTTCACCGGCTCGCGTGTCGGCTCGGAGCGCGCTTTGTGGATGACGCTCGCCATGCTCGGGGCCGTGATGTTCGAACGCCAGGCCCTGTCTATGCGCAACCTCGCCTTGGCGGCGTTGGCGACCATCGCCATCGAGCCGGAAGCGCTGCTCGGCGCTTCGTTTCAATTGTCCTTCGCCGCCGTGGCGGCGTTGGTCGCCGTATTCGAAGGGCGCAGCGCCGCGCGGGCGCGCGAGAAGGAGGCGCGTTTCGCCGCGCCGCTGGCGCAGGTCGCGGCCCCACCGTCGCGCGCGCAAATCGTTTGGGACGCCGTTGAGGACAAGCTTCGCCACGGGCTGGGAGCGACCTTGTTCGCGACCCTTTGCGCCAGCGCCGCGACCGCCTCGTTCATGGCCTACGACTTCCATGAATTAAGTCCTTATGTGCTGATCGGCAATCCGCTGACTTTGGCGATCATCGAATTATTCGCCGTGCCGGCCGCCTTGCTCGGGGCCTTGCTCTATCCGCTGGGTCTCGACGGCTTCGTCTGGACTTATCTCGGCGCCGGCATAGCCCTCGTCATGACCATCGCCCGCTGGATCGCCTCGGCGCCCGGATCGAGCCTCCATCTGCCGGCTTTCGCGCCGTGGTCCATCGTCTTCCTGTCGCTCGCCGTGCTATCGGCCGTGATCTGGCGTACGCGCGCGCTGCGCCTGACCAGCCTGCCGTTGCTGGCGATCGGCCTG
>CAVTNU010000023.1:0-122906 GCA_963736175.1 uncultured Alphaproteobacteria bacterium
GAGCATTTCCCGGCTAACCTGAACCATAGCCATCATGTCTGAAATAGTTTGAGCATTCCGGCGGGCTGAACTCGTCGAGGATGACGCCGATGCGGTCCCACAGTTGATCGACGGTTCTTTCTTTGGCCATGCGCAGCAGGGCCTTGAGCTTGGCGAACATCATCTCGATGGGATTGAGATCGGGCGAATAGGGCGGCAGATACAGCAATCCTGCGCCGGTTTTTTCGATGATCGCTCGCACGCCGGCAACCTTGTGGGCCGGCAAGTTGTCCATGATGACGACGTCGCCTTGGAGCAGGGTTGGCGCGAGGTGCTGCTCCAGCCACGCCTGGAAGATCTCGCCGTTCATCGGCCGATCGACGACCAGGGGCGCGATGATCGCGTTATTGCGCAGTCCGGCGACGAACGTCGTTGTTTTCCAATGGCCATGCGGCGCGTAATCGACCAGGCGCTTGCCCTTTTGGCAGCGCCCGCGCGTTCGCGTCATCTGCGTGTTTGTGCCGGTTTCATCAATGAAAACAAGTCGGCCTGGATCAAGCGTCGGCTGCGCCCTTTTCCATTCTTCGCGCGCCTTCGCCACGTCTTCGCGATGCTGCTCGCTGGCGTGCAGCGTTTTTTTTATAGCTGAGTTTGTGGCGTTGAAAGAACCGCGCAATCGAGCTGTCCGTGGTTTTGAACTGAAGCTCATCCAGAAGACGGGCCTCGATCTCGGCCAGCGTCAAGTCGCTCTCGCGCGCAACCAGAGCCAAAAGCCAATCCGCATGCGCGTCCAGCGGCGATGGTCTCGCTTTCTTGCCAGGTTTTTCTGCAAAGCTGCCCGTCTCTTGAAAGCGCCTGAACCATTTTATCGCCGACGATTTAGAGACCAACAATTGCCGCCCCGCAGCTCGCCGCGACACGCCGCCTTCGACCAACGCAATCACACGCTTACGCAGATCGAAGGAATGGCCTCGCGACATCTTGCGCCCCCAAATCAGAGAGAAGCGCAGAATCGCTCATTCTTGAGCTTAAGGGAATCCCGCCGCAGCAAAAATGCGAGTCAAATCAACCGGGGAATGCTCTAGAAATCGATCGACGGACGCGCCGGCGCCGACGACAAACAAGCGCATAAGGCTTTTGCGCGACGCCGCTTCGGGCTATATCGGCCAACAAATCCCGAAAGCGCCAGCGCAGGAGGGCCGCCAACGTTTCCGCGACCTTTGTCACGACATTGTCACGCATCGTTGATTATCCGAGGCGAGATGTCTGTCGAAGCATATTTTCGAAGAGTCGCCAGACTTTTCAGAGACAATATGCGTTCAAACGATAGACTGACGACAGATCCGAAAATCGGCGCGCCTTTCGGATATAAATATGTTTTGTAACAAATAGTTCTGTCGAGTTCACGGAATCGGCTCGATCAGAACGCGTTCTATATCGGTCCACAATACCTTCGGATCGCAACGCCGATCCGAGGCCCCTCGAACTGAATTCAAGGGAAGCCCACGTGCTGCAACGCATAACGCCAGCGGCCTTCGGCCGCGATTTGGCGCCCAATATTTTCGATCTGGCGGCGCTGACTCTGGTGATCGGCCTTCTGGTGCTGATCGTCTATGGCGCGAATCAGGCCAATGCGCCGCTGGCGGTGCTTGATTCAGTCGCCATTTCGCTCGATCCGTGGCGATTGCCTGAATATGCGCTGCGCACGACTTTGCGAATGCTGGTGGCGATCGTCTGCTCTTTGGTCTTCACCTTCGTCTACGCCACCCTGGCGGCGAAAAGCCGACGCGCCGAGATCGTCCTCATTCCGATTCTCGACGTGTTGCAGTCAGTGCCGATTCTCGGCTTTTTGACGTTCACCATCGTATTTTTCATGGGTCTGTTCCCCGGTCGCGTGCTGGGCGCGGAGCTGGCGTCGGTTTTCGCCATCTTCACTAGCCAGGCCTGGAATATGACCTTTTCCATGTACCAGTCGTTGCGCAACGTCCCGAAAGACCTGGAAGAGGCGACGCAGAGCTTTCATCTGTCCTGGTGGCGCCGGTTCTGGCGTCTCGACGTGCCGTTCGCAATGCCGGGGCTGGTTTGGAACACCATGATGTCGATGTCGGGCGGCTGGTTTTTCGTCGTCGCGTCCGAGGCCATCACCGTCGGCGACACCACCGTCACCTTGCCGGGCGTCGGCGCCTATGTCGCGACAGCCATCAAGGAGCAAAACTTGCCGGCCGTCGGCTGGGCGCTGCTGGCGATGCTCGGCGTTATCATTATTTACGACCAGTTGCTGTTTCGACCCATTGTCGCGTGGGCCGACAAATTCCGGTTCGAGCAGGTCGCGTCCAGCGAGGCGCCGACGTCCTGGCTGCTCGACCTTTTTCGCCGCACGCGCGCGCTCAGCGCGCTGGCCCGGGGCTTGGCGAGCGCGGTCGAAAGCACGACGCGTCTGCGCATTCCCTTGCCCGCCATGCCGTCGATGAAATTCGACCTTGGCGTACCCGGTCGTCTCGTCGACGGAATCTGGCTGACGCTTGTGCTGGCGACGACCGTCTGGGTCGGCTGGCAGATCGTCAATTATATTTCCGCGACGCTCGGCTGGAGCGATGTCGGCGTGGCCGTCGTCGACGGTCTGTTCACGCTGTTGCGCGTCATCATCCTTATTATTCTGGCGTCGCTGATCTGGGTGCCTATCGGCGTGTGGATCGGCTTACGCCCGGGGATCGCCGAAAAGGCGCAGCCAATCGCTCAGTTTCTTGCCGCCTTCCCCGCCAATCTGGCTTTTCCGGCGGCCGTGGCGTTGATCGTGCACTTTCACCTGAACGCCGATATCTGGCTGAGCCCGCTGATGGTGCTGGGCACGCAATGGTACATCCTGTTCAATGTGATCGCCGGCGCCACCGCCTTTCCCAGCGATCTCAAGGAAGTGGGCGCAAGTTTCCACATCAAGGGCTGGAAATGGTGGCGCTATGTGATCTTGCCGGGCGTCTTCCCTTACTACATCACCGGCGCCATCACCGCGTCCGGCGGCTCCTGGAACGCCGCCATCGTCGCCGAAGTGGCGAGCTGGGGCGATGAAAAGCTGACCGCGAACGGCTTGGGGGCCTATATCGCCCACGCCACCGAAGCCGGCGATTTCCAGCGCGTCGTTCTCGGCATCGCCGTGATGTCGATTTTTGTCACTCTGTTCAATCGCATCCTGTGGCGCCCGCTCTACGGCTTCGCCGAGCGCCGCTTGCGGCTCGGTTAACGCCCGCCGTCCCGAAAGTCGCAAGACTTTTGCAAAGGCCATGCGTTGAAACAACGAACTCCGAAGGGATTGTAACCCATGCTCGATGTCCCGACCCAAAGCGCCCAGGAAGCGGCGCTGATTGACCTCGCCGGCGTCAATCGCAGCTTCGCCAAAGCCAATGGCGAGGAGTTGGTCGTTCTCGAAAACGTCAACCTGACCATCAAGGCCGGCGAGATTGTCGGCCTGCTTGGTCGCTCAGGCTCAGGCAAATCGACGCTGTTGCGCATCATCGCCGGCCTCGTCAATCCCTCGTCCGGCAAGGTGGCCTGCCGCGGAAAGGCGGTTTCCGGACCTCCGCGCGGAATCGCCATGGTGTTTCAGTCCTTCGCCCTATTTCCCTGGCTGACGGTGCTGGAAAACGTCGAATTGGGCCTTGACGCGCTCGGCGTCGAAAAGGACGAACAGCGGCAGCGCGCTTTGGCGGCGATCGATCTGATCGGCCTTGACGGCTTTAAATCGGCCTATCCGAAGGAATTGTCCGGCGGCATGCGTCAGCGCGTCGGTTTTGCCCGCGCCTTGGTCGTCCATCCCGATCTTTTGCTGATGGACGAGCCGTTTTCGGCGCTCGACGTGCTGACCGCCGAGACGCTGCGCACCGACATCATCGATCTGTGGATCGAAGGCCGGCTGCCGATGAAGTCGGTGCTGATGGTGACGCATAATATCGAGGAAGCGGTGCTGATGTGCGACCGCATCCTGGTGTTTTCCTCAAATCCGGGTCGTATCGCCGCCGAAATCAAGGTCGACCTCGCCCATCCGCGCAATCGCCTCGATCCCACCTTCCGGCAGCTGGTCGACAGCATTTACGCGCGCATGACGCAGCGGGCGGAGGCGCGTCCGTCTTCGATCGAGGGAATACCAGGCACTGGCGTCGGCATGACTCTGCATCCGGTGTCGACCAACGTTCTGTCCGGTCTTATCGAGGCGGTGGCCGCCGCGCCCTTCAACGGGCGCGCCGACTTGCCGGTTCTCGCCGATCGACTGCAGATGGATTCGGCTGAACTGTTCCAGCTCTGCGAAACCGTGCAGCTGTTGCGTTTCGGCGGCCTGAGCGAAGGCGATTTCCTGTTGAGCGACGCCGGACGCGTGTTCGTCGACCTCGACACCGACGCGCGCAAGCGACTGTTCGCCCAGCATTTGATCTCCTATGTGCCGATTATCTCGCTGATTCGCCGCGTTCTCGATGAGCGCCCGACGCATTCGGCTCCGGCGGCGCGCTTCCGCAACGAGTTGGAGGACTATATGTCCGAAGACTACGCCGAGGAGACGCTGGCGACGGTTGTGTCCTGGGCGCGTTACGCCGAATTGTTCGCCTATGACGAAAAGGCTGAAATGTTCAGCCTCGAAAATCCCAACTGATTTTTGTCACGGCACGCGCCGGAAGGGTTTGGGCGAAATGAACGCCTGGGGCGTCGCACGCCTCGCCAATATCCCCGATATTGGCTTCGTCATGCTCCTGCCATCCGTCTCATTTCGCCAAAATCCCGGCTCACGACGGAAATGTCCACAGGTCCTGACGTTTCAGTTTGCTTCACGCCGCGCTTTCTTGAGCGCGTAAAGCGCCTCAAGCGCTTGCAGCGGCGTCATTTCGTCCGGTTGTAAAGCGTCGAGCCTTTCGAGCAACGGGTCGCTCGCCGGCGCCGGGACGCTCGCAGGGGCCGGACGGGCGAATAGCGGCAGGTCGGCGACCAGTCTTTCGATCGGCGCCTGCCGGTCCGTGGCTTCGAGCTCCGCCAAGATCTGCCGCGCGCGCGCAACGGCTGTTTCCGGCAGTCCGGCGAGTTTGGCCACCTGTACGCCATAGGATCGGTCGGCCGCGCCGCTGACGACTTCGTGCAGAAACACGACATCGCCGTTCCAGTCGGACACGCGCATCGACAGGTTGATCAACCGCGGCCATTTCTGCGCCAATTGCGTCAACTCATGAAAATGCGTGGCGAACAGGGTGCGGGCGCGGTTTTTCTCGTGCAGGTGCTCCATCACCGCCCAGGCGATCGACAGGCCGTCGAAAGTCGCCGTGCCGCGGCCGATTTCATCGAGTATGACCAGCGATCGCGCGCTCGCCTGATTAAGAATGGCGGCGGTTTCAACCATTTCCACCATGAACGTCGAGCGCCCGCGCGCCAGATCGTCGGCCGCGCCGACGCGTGAAAAGAGCCGGTCGACGACGCCGATGCGGGCGCTGCGCGCCGGCACGAAGGATCCCGTCTGCGCCAGTATGGCGATCAGGGCGTTCTGACGCAGGAACGTCGATTTGCCGGCCATGTTCGGGCCGGTGACGATGGCGATGCGGCCGCCGTCGGTCTCGCCGCTCAAATCGCAGTCGTTGGCGACGAATGCATCGCCGCGCGCGCGCAACGCCGCCTCGACGACGGGATGACGCGCGCCCTCGATCACGAAGGCGAGCGAGGCGTCGATCTGCGGGCGGCTCCAGTCGAGACGCACGGCCAGATCGGCCAACGCGGCGAAACAATCGAGTTCGGCCAAAGCCCGCGCCGCGGCGGCGATGGCGTCGGAGGCCGCCAGCGCCCGGGCGGCGAGATCGTCGAATATCTTCCGTTCGAGGTCGAGCGCCTGTTCGGCGGCGCTGGCGATCCGCGCGTCAAGCTCGGCAAGTTCGCTGGTCGAGAACCGCATGGCGTCGGCCATCGTCTGGCGATGGATGAACATGTCCTTGTGCGCGCTCAGCAGTTTTTCGCCATGAACCTGCGGCGTCTCGATGAAAAAGCCGAGAAAATTGTTGTGTTTAATCTTGAGCTGTTTGATGTGCGTCCGTTCGCAATAAAGCTGTTGCAGGGCGGCGATGACGCGTCGGCTTTCGTCGCGCAGCGCCCGCGTTTCGTCGAGCGCGGGTTCGAAACCCGCGCGGACAAAACCGCCGTCGCGGCGATCGAGCGGCGGATCGTCGACCAGCGCGATGGAGAAATGACGCGCCAGTTCGAGATCGACGCTCGCGAGAATGTGCGCCGCCCGGGCCAGAAGATCCGGCGGATCCAGCGCCTGCAACGCGGCCCCGCAGGCTTTGGCGCCGCTCAAGCCTTCGCCGAGCGCCAGCAGATCGCGCGGCCCGCCGCGTCCGAGCGCCAGTCGGCCGAGTGCGCGCGCCATGTCCGGCGCGGCTTTCAACCGCCGCCGCAAATCGTCGCGCGTCGGCTGGTCGCCGCGGAAGAATTCCACGCTGTCGAGTCGGGCGGCGATCGCCTTGGGATCGAGCAGCGGCGCGCCAAGGCGCTCGGCCAGCAGCCGCGCCCCTGCGGGCGTCGCTGTCCGGTCGATGGCGGCCAGCAGGGAGCCTTCGCGCTGGCCCGTCAAAGTGCGGGTCAGCTCAAGATTGGCCCTGGTCGCGGCGTCGATTTCCATCGCCAGGCCCTGGCCCAGGCGCGCCGGGCGGGCGAGCCTCGGCTTGGCGGCGAATTGCGTTCGCTCGATATAGAAGATCGCGGCGGCGGCGGCGGCGATTTCCGCGCGTGAGAGGGCGCCGAAGCTCTCGAGCGCGGCGACGCCGTAAAAGGCGCAAATGCGTCGCTCCATGCCGGCCGGGTCGGCGCTCTCGCGCCCAAGCGGCGCGACCACCGCGCCGCTGTCGTCGAGCAGCCGGGCGAGCGCCGGATCGGCGCAAATGGGTTCGGCGGCGACGATTTCGCGCGGC
The DNA here is from genome assembly GCA_963736175.1 of uncultured Alphaproteobacteria bacterium. Lineage (GTDB taxonomy): Bacteria > Pseudomonadota > Alphaproteobacteria > Rhizobiales > Beijerinckiaceae > Rhodoblastus. Next base: position 6,909 of record CAVTNU010000023.1, read on the forward strand.
TCCAGGCGCGACAGCAAGGCCGGCAATCCGGCGAGATCGGTTTCGCACAGGGAAAAGTCGCCGGTCGAAATATCAACCGCGGCAAGCCCGTAGGTCCAGCCGTGGGTCGCCTTCACCCGCGCCAAGGCGGTCAGAACATTGGCGCGGCCGGGGTCGAGCAGCCGCTCTTCGGTAATGGTGCCGGCGGTGACGAGACGCACGACGTCGCGGCGCACCACGGATTTCGGCCCGCGCTTCCTGGCTTCGGCCGGATCCTCGATCTGTTCGCAGACGGCGACGCGATGGCCGAGCCCGATCAGCCTGTGCAGATAATCGTCCGATCGCTCGATCGGCACGCCGCACATGGGGATGTCTTCGCCCTGATGCTTGCCGCGCTTGGTGAGGACGATGCCCAGCGCGCGTGAGGCGATTTCCGCGTCGTCGAAGAATAATTCGTAGAAATCCCCCATCCGGTAGAACAGCAGACAACCCGGATTGGCGGCCTTGATCTCGATATATTGCGCCATCATCGGCGTGACGCGGACGGGCGCGCCCTCTTGCGCGTCGGCCAACGGCGTCGGCGCTGCGCGCGAAGGCGGCTGTTCGCGGTCGGCCGGAAGGTTTCTGGGATGATCGGTCATAACTAGGGATACTTTAGCAAAGCGCGCGGGCGCGCGCATCCGGCCAGCGCCTTTCGCACAGAGAAGTCTGACGACTGATCGCTTATTTTGGCGATTGTCGAAAATATCGACAGAAACGCCGTCAATCTTACCGAGAAAAACGCGGATTGGCCTAAAGGAATGCTTGGCCCGCCCGCCTTGCGCGGATAAGTTCGCCGCTCCCTAAAAGCAAAGTCGTCAGAGATTGGAAATGACCGAGAAAGCCCCAAGTCGCGGCAAACGACCGACCTTCACGGATCAGGAGGCGCTCCAGTTCCACGCCAAGGGTCGGCCTGGCAAGTTGCAGATCACGCCGACCAAGCCAATGGCGACGCAACGCGACCTGGCGCTCGCCTATTCGCCCGGCGTCGCCGTTCCGGTGCTGGCCATCGCCGACGATCCGTCCAAAGCTTACGATTACACGATCAAGGGCAATCTCGTCGCGGTCATCACCAACGGCACCGCCATTCTCGGTCTGGGCAATCTGGGGGCGCTCGCCTCGAAACCGGTGATGGAAGGCAAGGCGGTGCTTTTCAAGCGCTTCGCCGACGTCGATTCGATCGACCTGGAGATCGACACCGAGGATCCGGACGAGTTCATCGCCGCGGTGCGTTATCTCGGCCCCACCTTCGGCGGCGTCAATCTCGAGGATATCAAGGCGCCTGAATGTTTCATCATCGAGCAGCGCCTGCGCGAACTGATGGACATTCCGGTTTTCCATGACGACCAGCACGGCACGGCGATCATCGCCACCGCCGGCATGATCAACGCCATTCACCTGACCGGGCGCGACATCAAGAAGACCAAGCTGGTGTGCAACGGCGCCGGCGCTGCCGGCATCGCCTGCCTCGATCTCATCAAGGCGGTCGGCTTCGCCCCTGAAAACGTCACCTTGTGCGACACCAAGGGCGTCGTCTATCAGGGCCGCGTCGAGGGCATGAACCAGTGGAAATCGGCGCACGCCGTCGTCACCGACAAGCGGACGTTGGCCGAGGCGATGGTCGGCGCCGATATTTTCTTCGGCCTGTCCGCCAAAGGCGCGCTGACGCCGGAGATGGTCAAGACCATGGCGCCCGACCCGATCATCTTCGCCATGGCCAACCCCGATCCGGAGATCACCCCGGAAGACGCTCACAACGTTCGCCCGGACGCGATCGTTGCTACCGGGCGATCCGATTATCCCAACCAGATCAATAACGTTCTGGGCTTTCCCTATATTTTCCGCGGCGCTCTCGACGCGCGCGCCTCCACGATCAATATGGAAATGAAGATTGCGGCGGTGCATGCGCTGGCCGAACTGGCGCGCGAGGACGTGCCGGACGCGGTCGCCATCGCCTATCAGGGCGCGCGCCCGCGATTTGGCCGCGAATATCTGATCCCGGTGCCCTTCGACCCGCGTCTGATTTCCGTCGTGCCGCCGGCGGTGGCGCAGGCGGCTATGGATACGGGCGTCGCGCGCAAACCCATCGTCGACATGCTGTCCTACAAGGCGCAATTGTCTGCGCGCCGCGATCCCGTGGCGGGCGCGCTGCAAACCATCGTCGAGCGCGTCAAGCGCATGCCCAAGCGCGTCGTTTTCGCCGAAGGCGAGGAGGAGCAGGTGCTGCGCGCCGCGCTGTCCTTCGTCAACCAGGGGCTCGGCACCGCGGTGCTGGTCGGGCGCGAGGAACGCGTCGCCGAGGTCGCGCGCGCGGCCGGTCTCGATATCGACGACAAGCTGATCGAAATCCAGAACGCGCAATTGTCGCAGCGCAACGCCGCCTATTCGCAGTTTCTGTATGAGCGCCTGCAACGCAAGGGGTTCCTGATCCGCGATTGCCAGCGCCTGATCAACTACGACCGCAATCATTTCGCCGCCGCCATGGTCGCCACCGGCGACGCCGACGCCATGGTGACGGGCGTCACCCGCAATTTTTCCGTGGCTCTCGACGACGTGCGGCGGGTCATCGATCCGCGCCCCGGCCATCGACTGATCGGCGTATCCCTCATTCTGGCGCGCGGCCGGCCGGTCATCGTCGCCGATACGGCGATCACCGAAATGCCGGAAGCCGAGGATCTAGCCGAAATCGCCATCGAAGCGGCCGGTTTCGCCCGGCGCCTCGGCTATGAGCCGCGCGTGGCGCTGCTGGCCTTCTCGACGTTCGGCCATCCTCCGGGCGAGCGCTCGCTGCGGGTCAAGGACGCGGTGAAAATTCTCGACCAACGTCATGTCGATTTCGAATATGACGGCGAATTGGCGGCCGACGTGGCGCTGAACAAGGAGGCAATGGCGGCCTATCCGTTTTGCCGCCTGACCGACACGGCCAACGTCCTCGTCATGCCGGCGTTCCACGCCGCCTCGATTTCCACCAAGATGATGCTGGAGTTGGGCGGGGCGACGGTCATCGGCCCGCTGATCGTCGGTCTCGACAAGGCGGTGCAGATCGTCCAGCTCGGCGCCAAGGATACCGAAATCGTCAACATGGCGGCTTTGGCGGCGTTCAACGTCGGCGGCTGAGCCGGCCGGAAACGTCGTCGGCGTTGAGGGTTGCGCGTTTGCGCCGCGCGCCTATAGTCGCGCCGAAATTTCAGGCCGCGCGTTTTTGCGTGGCGCAGTTCTGGGTCCGCAAAGGCCGCGAGGCTTTTTGAACGCGATCATGCGGTGAAACGAATTGAGTGAACGCCAGATGTCGAATCAGAAAAAAGAAATAAAGAAGGTCGTTCTCGCCTATTCAGGCGGTCTCGACACTTCGATCATCCTGAAATGGCTGCAAACGGTCTATGGCTGCGAGGTCGTCACCTTCACCGCCGATCTTGGCCAGGGCGACGAGTTGGAGCCGGCGCGCAAGAAGGCCGAGATGCTCGGCGTCAAGCCGGAAAATATCTTCATCGAGGATCTGCGCGAGGAGTTCGTCCGCGACTACGTCTTCCCGATGTTCCGCGCCAACGCCCAATATGAGGGGCTTTACCTGCTCGGAACCTCGATCGCCCGCCCCTTGATCTCCAAGCGCCAGATTGAGATCGCCCGACAGGTCGGCGCCGACGCCGTGTGTCATGGCGCCACCGGCAAGGGCAACGATCAGGTGCGCTTCGAGCTGTCCTATTATGCGCTTGAGCCCGACATCAAGGTGATCGCGCCGTGGCGCGAATGGGAGTTCGCTTCGCGCACGGCCCTGATCGACTTCGCCGAAAAGCACCAGATTCCGATCGCCAAGGACAAGCGCGGGGAATCGCCGTTCTCAACCGACGCCAATCTTCTGCACACCTCCTCGGAGGGCAAGGTGCTGGAGGATCCCGCGCAAGAGACGCCAGAATACGTCTATTCGCGCACTATCGATCCGGAAAAGGCTCCCGACAAGGCGACCTATATCACGATCGATTTCGAAAAGGGCGACGCCGTCGCCATCGATGGCGAAAAGCTCTCGCCGGCGACATTGCTCACGCGTCTCAACGACCTTGGCCGCGACAACGGCATCGGCCGACTCGATCTGGTCGAAAACCGTTTCGTCGGCATGAAATCGCGCGGCATGTATGAGACCCCCGGCGGAACGATTCTCTATTACGCCCATCGCGGCATTGAATCGATCACGCTCGATCGCGGCGCGGCGCATCTGAAGGACGAATTGACGCCGAAATACGCCGAGCTGATCTACAACGGCTTCTGGTTCGCCCCCGAGCGCGAATTGCTGCAAGTCCTGATCGACAAGAGCCAGGACAAGGTTTCCGGCCGCGTTCGCGTCAAGCTGTATAAGGGCAACGCCACGGTGGTCGGGCGCGAAAGCCCCTATTCGCTTTATGATCAGGAGCTGGTGACGTTCGAGGAAGGCGCGGTCGCCTACGACCATCGCGACGCGGCGGGCTTCATCAAGCTCAACGCCTTGCGCCTTCGCACCTTGGCCAAACGCGAGCAAAAAATCGCCAAGGCTTGAATCTACGCCGATCCACGCCGCGTCGATGACGTTATAACGTCATATGGTCGGCTTGGACTTTGGGGCGCCGCGCCAGCACCTTCGACAACGGCTCCATTCGGCGGAAATGCGTCATTGATCGCGCGTGCTATTCAGTCTCGCTGATTTCTCGATGAAACCCATCCGGATGAGCCTGTAACAGCATCGATTTTGTTGTAATTTGGCCACAAGGTTGAAATTTCTGCCGTTTTGCGATCGCCACTGATATTTCAATCCGCGCATCATGTACCATCGGCCTTGGAAAAATCGGCGCGGTTATACGCTTTCATCGCGTAACTTACTAAGAATACATGCGATTTTGAAACAGAATCGCCATTGATGTCCGGGAGGCATAACAGCTTGCGCAAGATTCTCCTCACCGCCGCCGCTTTCGCGGCTCTCGTCGGCCCGGCCGTCGCCGCCGACCTGCCTTCGACCAAATCGCCCGCGGCCTATGTCGCCCAAGAGCAACCTTTCAATTGGACCGGCTTTTATGTCGGCGTCGAAGGCGGCGCCGATTGGGCCAACACGTCAGGGCCGGCAACCAACGCCTCAGGGGCCTGGCCGGCTCCCTATCGGATTAACAGCGCTCTTGGGCTGCTTGGCGGCTACGTCGGATACAATTATCAATCGGGTTCGGTCGTCTTTGGCCTTGAGGGCAATTTCGATGGCGTTCTTGGCGGAAACCACTCCGCGACCGTCTTCGTGGCCTCGCCGTCGCCAACCCTTTATAATTTTGGCTCCAAGGAGACTTGGACCGGGGATATTCGCGGTCGTCTCGGCTACGCCCTGAATCGCGCCTTGCTTTATGTCGCTGGCGGCGTCGCATTTGGCGATGTGAACACATCTTATGCCTTTAGCGGATCCGCTCCCTATTACGCCTTCAACACGCAGCGCACCGGCTTCACGATTGGCGGCGGCGTCGATTACGCCTTCACCAACAACTGGATCGGCCGCGTCGAATATCGCTACACCGATCTTGGCGTGAGTTCATTTGTCAATGGCTCCCTCAATGCCGCCGACAAGGTTCGCTTCACATCGAGCGCTGTCCTCGTCGGACTCTCCTACAAGTTCGGAGTTCCGGCGCCGATCGTCGCCAAATATTGATCTGACAAATCCGTCGGCTCGTTCGCAAGCTGAAGCAAACCCGGTCTTAATGGCCGGGTTTTTTATCGAAAAATGACAGGCAGTTCGCGACTTGTTGCTCGCGCGATTGCATCGACTGAACGCTGACGGCGCCAGAGACGCGCTTTCGGTCTCCAAGCATCCGGGCTTGACTACCCGATATCGTTTCGCCGACCAGAACCGGTTAGTTGGGCTTGTGTCTTTCGCCGCTTATCGAACCCGCGCCTGGCCGGCGCGGGTTTCCAAATCTTATCTTATCGTATATGGCAGGCGCCAGTTCGCCCTTTTAGCGCCGCGGCGGTCACAGGCTCGTCACGATGGACGGGAATGACTTGCGCCGCCTCGATTGGCGCGTTTTCTGACTTATCCGACAAAGCAAGGTCCCATGAAACTTCGCAACATCGCCATTATCGCCCACGTCGACCATGGAAAGACCACGCTCGTCGATCAGCTCCTGCGCCAGTCGGGCGCCTTCCGCGACAACCAGCGCGTCGCCGAGCGCGTGATGGATTCCAGCGATCTGGAAAAAGAGCGCGGCATCACGATCCTGGCCAAGGCCACCTCGATCATCTGGAAGGATGCGCGGATCAACATCGTCGACACGCCCGGCCACGCCGATTTCGGCGGCGAAGTCGAGCGCATTCTCTCGATGGTGGACGGCGCCATCGTGCTGGTCGACGCCGCCGAAGGTCCGATGCCGCAGACCAAATTCGTCGTCGGCAAGGCGCTGAAAATCGGCCTCAAGCCTATCGTCGCGATCAACAAGGTCGACAAGCCCGACGCGCGCCCGAGCGAAGTCATCAACGAAGTCTTCGACCTGTTCGCCGCGCTCGACGCCGATGACGAACAGCTCGACTTTCCCATTCTTTACGGCTCTTCGAAACAGGGCTGGATGGCCGACAGCCCCGAAGGGCCGATGACCGACATGGCGCCGCTGTTCGATCTCGTACTCGATCACGTGCCTGCGCCGAGGGTCGAGGAGGGCGGCTTTCGCATGCTCGGCACCTTGCTCGAAGCCAATCCATATCTGGGCCGCATCGTCACGGGCCGCGTGTTCGCCGGATCGGTCAAGCCGAACCAGGCCGTCAAGGTGCTCGACCGTCAGGGCAATGTCGTCGAACAGGGACGCGTTTCGAAAATCCTGGCGTTCCGCGGCATCGAGCGCCAACCGATCGAGGAAGCCGACGCCGGCGACATCGTCGCCATCGCCGGCCTCGAAAAATTCAACGTCGCCGATACTTTGTGCGCGCTCGACGTCACGGAGCCGCTGCAGGCGCAGCCGATCGATCCGCCGACATTGTCGATGACCTTCCTGGTCAACGACTCGCCTCTGGCGGGGACGGAGGGCGACAAGGTGACGAGCCGCGTCATCCGCGATCGGCTTTATAAGGAAGCCGAAGGCAATGTCGCGTTGAAGATCGAGGACTCGCCCGGCGCCGATTCCTATATCGTGTCGGGGCGCGGCGAGTTGCAACTCGCCATTTTGATCGAAACCATGCGCCGCGAAGGTTTCGAGCTGGGCATATCGCGTCCGCGCGTGGTGTTCCAGCGGGCCGAGGACGGTTCGCGCCTGGAGCCGATCGAGGAAGTGGTGATCGACGTCGACGAGGAATTTTCCGGCGTCGTCGTGCAGAAAATGTCGGAGCGCAAGGCGGACATGATCGAGATGCGGCCGTCAGGCGGCAATCGTCTGCGGTTGGTTTTCCACGCCCCGACCCGCGGCCTCATCGGCTATCAGGGCGAACTGCTGACGGACACGCGCGGCACGGCGATCATGAACCGCCTGTTCCATGAATATGCGCCCTATAAGGGCGACATTCAGGGCCGGCGTAACGGCGTTTTGATTTCCAACGACCAGGGTGAGGCCGTGGCCTACGCCATGTGGAACCTCGAAGATCGCGGTCCGATGATGATCGAGCCCGGTTGGAAGGTCTACGCCGGTATGATTATCGGCCAGCACACGCGCGAGAACGATCTCGAAGTGAACGTGCTGAAGGGCAAAAAGCTCACCAACGTCCGCGCCGCCGGCAAGGACGAGGCGGTGAAGCTGACGCCGCCGATCCGCATGACGCTGGAAAAGTCGCTCGCCTATATCGAGGAAGACGAATTGGTCGAAGTGACGCCGAAATCGATCCGGCTGCGCAAGACGATCCTTGATCCCAACGATCGCAAGCGAGCCGGGCGGTCCAAGGACGCCGGCGTCTAAAGCATGTTTTGAAAAAAGTTCACGGGCTTTATGGACAAGACGGCGCGTTGAATTACTAATCCGACGCGAACGTTGCAGCGCGTCGTCCTGTCACGCTTGGGCGCAATCCGAACCGAAGACGTCGCCGACGAAAGACATGGCCGATTTCAGCGATTTTGAGTTGGGCAAGAGCGCGCGCCGTCTGCGCGTCGACACCTTGGCGCGCCTGCGCTGGCTAGCGATTTTCGGTCAACTCGCGGCGATCTGCTTCACCGAATTCGCCCTGAAATTCTCGCTGCCGCTGGTCTGGTGCCTGGCGGTCATCGCCGCGTCGGCCTTGTTCAATCTTGGCCAAAAGTTTTTCGCGGCGCCGACCTTGCGGCTGGCCGACGGTCCCGCCGCCGCGCAACTGGCTTTCGACATTTTGCAGCTTTCAGCCCTGTTATATTTGACGGGCGGGCTGGAGAACCCGTTCGCCGTGCTGTTTCTGGCGCCTGTCGCCATCGCCGCGATGTCGCTGCCGCCGCGCAAGATCGCCTATCTTGGCTTACTGACCGCAGCCGCGGCGACGGTCCTGGGTTTCGAGCACCGACCCCTGCCCTGGTTCCCCGGCGAGGCGATCAGCCTGCCGCAGCTCTATCAGGCCGGCGTATGGACCGCGATTCTGGTTTCTTCCGGGTTTATCTGCGTCTATGCGGCGCGCGTCGCCGCCGAGGCGCGGGCCTTGACGGATGCTTTGAGCGAAACCGAACTGGTGCTCCAGCGGGAAAAACACCTGTCCCTGCTCGACGGACTGGCCGCCGCCGCCGCGCATGAACTGGGCACGCCGCTGGCGACGATCGCGCTCGTCATCAAGGAAATGAAGAAGACCGCATCGATGCCGGCGGGACTCGCCGAGGATTTGGAGCTGCTGTCGCAGGAGAGCCAACGCTGCCGCGCCATCCTCGGCCGGCTGAAGTCGCTCGACAAGGATACCGGCGGCCTGTTGGAAAATCTGCCGCTTTCCGTTCTTTTGGAGAATGTCGCGGCGCCCCATCGCAATTTCGGCGTCTCCCTCGTCATCGTCGCCGACGGAACGGGTCCAGAGCCGCGGGCGCCGGTCGGGCCCGGTGTCGTCTATGGCCTCGGCAACCTGATCGAAAACGCCGTCGATTTCGCCAAATCCGAGGTGGAGATCGTCGCCCGCTGGGACGCCGAGAAAATCGAAATCGTCGTCAGCGACGATGGGCCGGGTTTTTCGCCGGAGGTTCTGCCGCGCATAGGCGATCCCTATGTGACGACGCGCGTCGGCCGCCGCGCCAAAAACGAGGAAGGCTCGGGTCTCGGGCTCGGGCTGTTTATCGCCAAGACGCTGTTGGAGCGCTCCGGCGCAACGGTGACCATAGCCAATTCGGCGCTTTCCGGCGCCCGCGTCGCCATTTTCTGGCCGCGCGAACGATTTGAGCGGCCAGCGCCGCAATAATCCTGTTTCCTTCTGTTCCGCCAACGTTTAAATGGCGTAGCAGAAGAAACGACGTCCGGCTTGCGGCGAGCGGACGCCGCGGTGAATAAGGTGGAAGACTGAACGCTTGTTCTCGCAATGACGCGAAAATCAAGCGCCGTACGCCAAGGGCGATGGAAATGACCAGGGACGATAGGGACGCCGAACCGGAAGCAAAGAGTTCAGCCCAGGCGGCGCAACTTTTTGAATCCGATAAATCTTTGCTGATCGTCGACGATGACAAGGCGTTTCTGACGCGTCTCGCCAGAGCCATGGAGGCGAGAGGCTTCGAGACCGTCGCGGTCGACACCGCAGCCGAAGCAATCGCCGCCATTCACAAATCCGCGCCGGCCTTCGCCGTGATCGACATGCGCCTTGGCGACGGCAACGGGCTCGACGTCATTTCCGAACTGAAGGCGATCCGTCCCGAAGCGCGCGGCGTCATCCTGACCGGATATGGCAATATTTCCACCGCCGTCACCGCCGTGAAGCTGGGCGCTTTCGACTATCTCGCCAAGCCGGCCGACGCGGACGAGATTTTCCAGGCTTTGCTGTCGTCGAAAGACGCCAATCTGGTTGAATTGCCGGAAAATCCGATGTCGGCGGACCGCGTGCGCTGGGAGCATATCCAACGTATTTTCGAAATGTGCGAACGCAATGTCTCGGAGACGGCGCGCCGTCTCAACATGCATCGACGCACATTGCAGCGCATTCTCGCCAAACGCGCGCCGCGCTGAACCTTCCCGCCGGATCGGACCCACATCATTTGCTGAGAAACGAAGCGCGGTCCGGATCCTCGAATTTGTGCAGGCGTTCGAGGCCGGCGCGCGCGAATCGCAGCAACAGCGCCCGCCGCGTCGCGCCCGCCAGGCGATGTTCCGGCGCCTCGCGCAGGATTTCCGCGCCGAAGGCGTCGGCGACGATCAGGCCGGCGTCGTCAGGTAGTATCTCCTGCGGCGTTTCGGCTGAAACGGCGAAATAGAACCGGTCGCAATGGAGCCGGTAATAGGGCCATTTGCGGTCGGCGCGGAAATCGGCGACGCCGGATTTGATCTCGACAATCAAAAAATCGCCGTTGGACGCCAAGGCGAGAATATCGGCGCGGCGCCCGTTCGGCAGCGGCATTTCCGTCAGACTGACGGCGCCTTGGGCGTGAAGCAGGCGGCGCACGCCGCGCGCCAGCCGCAACGCCGTCTGTACATTTCTCTGACGCTCCGTTTCAGGCAAGACTCTTGTCCTCGCTGCGGCACAGATCGGCGATCAGACAGCGCCCGCACAAGGGATTGCGAGCCTTGCAGATGTAGCGTCCATGCAAAATCAGCCAGTGATGCGCGTGATGCAGGAATTGCGGCGGGATGATCTTTTCAAGGCCGAGCTCGACCGTCAGCGGATTGGCGCCGCGCGCCAGCGGAATGCGATTGGCGAGCCGGAATACGTGCGTATCGACAGCGATGGTCGGCGCGCCGAAGGCGATGTTGAGCACCACATTGGCCGTCTTGCGTCCCACGCCCGGCAGCGTTTCCAGCTCTTCGCGCGTACGCGGAACCTCGCCGCCGAACGTCTCGATCAGGCGACGGCAGAGGGCGACGACGTTCTTCGCCTTGGCGCGGAACAGGCCAATGGTGCGGATGTGATCGCGGATCCCTTCCTCGCCCAGCGCCAGCATGGCGCGCGGATCGTCGGCCTTGGCGAACAGGGCTTTCGTCGCCTTGTTGACGCCGACGTCGGTCGTTTGCGCCGAAAGCACGACAGCGACCAGCAGGGTGAACGGATTAACGTAGTCGAGTTCGCCTTTGGGCTCGGGATTGGCGGCGGCGAACCGCTCGAAAATCGCCCGCACCACCGCCGCGTCGGGGGCGGCGGAGCTCTTCGCGGGCGGTTTTTTCGGCGCGCGCGCGCGCTTTGGCGTCGAAGCGGCGCGTGCGACGGCTATGGCTTTTTGGCGTGGCATGGTTTTTTTATAAGGCCAATCGCCGCGGCGATGGAAGCGCCTTTCGATGAGCCGCCTCATCAGCGCGGCTCTGGTCCAGATTCGTCGTCGGCCTTGTTTTTCCGGAAAACGCCGGAGCAATCGGGTGGCGCGGCGGCGGCGGTTCGGCCCATAGTCAGTTTGGGGCCGGAATCAACGCCATGGATATTCACAACAACCTATCGTCAAGCGCTCGCGCGCTCGCCAGCGCTTCGAGCGACTATGACCGCGTGCGCCGGGCGATCGAATTCATCTCGACGCGTCACCGCAGCCAACCTTCGATCGAGGCGATCGCGCAGGCGGTCGGATTGTCGCCCTCGCATCTGCATGAGCTGTTCAAGCGATGGGCCGGTCTGACGCCGAAGGCTTTCCTGCAGGCTGTGACGCTCGATCGCGCCAGACGCCTGTTGCGTCAGGAGGCCAGCCTGCTCGAAGCCTCGCTCGAACTCGGCCTTTCGGGTCCGAGCCGCCTGCACGATTTGTTCGTCGCGCATGAGGCGATGACGCCTGGCGCCTATAAGGCGCGCGGCGAAGGCTTGCACTTGCGCTACGGTTACCACGATACGCCGTTCGGTCTGGCGCTGGCGGTCGCCGCCCCGCTCGGGCTGGCGGGATTGGGCTTTGTCGAGAACGAGGATCGTCCGAGCGCCCTCGCCGACATGCAGGCGCGCTGGCCGAAGGCGCAATTATCCCCCGATCAAGCCGTCACCGCCCCGCTCGTCGCGCGCGCTTTCGATCAGCGCCTCTGGCGGGCCGAAGCGCCGCTGCGGGTTGTGTTGATCGGCGCCGATTTCGAAATTCGCGTCTGGACGGCGCTGTTGCGCGTGCCTTTTGGTTCGGCGACCTCTTATGGCGAATTAGCCCGACGAATAGGCCGCCCCAACGCGGCGCGCGCCGTCGGCGCGGCGGTCGGCCGCAACCCGATCTCCTTTGTCGTGCCTTGCCATCGCGTGCTCGGCGCCAACGGGGCCTTGACCGGCTACCGCTGGGGCCTGACGCGCAAATGCGCCATTCTCGGTTGGGAAGCGGGGGCGGCGGGCGGCGTCGAAGCCGCGAACTGATGAGCGCGCCGACGGTCGAGCCGATTACATCGGCGCGAGCGAGCCTTTCGGCGGCGCGACCAGGGTGCGCTGGCGCTTGTCCTTTTCGGACTGATTGCCCTCCCGGCTGGATTTCATCGAGGTCAGGCGCTGCCGCAACAGAAAATTGCGGGCCTCGGTGACGCGCAAGGCGCAAAAGCCGTGCGCGCCCTCCTGGTCGTAGTCGCGGCACATTTCCTCACGTCTTGAAGAAAACGCCGCCTGTTCGATGACGGCCGCGCGCGCCGCGTCCCGGTTGCCGTGAAATTTCTCCGAAAGCAGTCGAAAGTTGGCGCGTGTGGAGTTTTCCATAGCGCTGCGTTCGCGTTCTATCGCCGCGATTCGCTTGGGACCGAAACTGTCGCTGGCCGGTCCCCACAGACCGGCGGGATTGACGCGGCAGTCGGCCTGCTGAAAGGAGCAGGCGCCGCCGGGGCTCGCCGCCAGAATCGCGCCGTCCAGCACATCGAGCGTGAAGGGGCAGGCGGGCGCCTCAAGCCGATAGCGCCATAAGCCGTCCGGTTGGCCGAGCGGTTTGAGCGCGATGGGCCGCTCGGCCGCGATATTGATCTGACAGCTTTGATTGGGATGGGAAATCTGCTCGCCGACGAGCGTCAGGCGGACGATTTGCAGGCGTTCGCCGGACTTTTCGATCGCCAAGGCGCCTTTCTGGCCGTCGAGGCTAAGCGTCTGGCCGAGAATCGTCGCCTCGCCCGGCGGTTTGACGATCATCGGCTGCGAACCGTATGGCTGGTTTGACCCGTTTTTCGGGTTCAACGCCGAGGCGGCGGGCGGCGCTTCCGCGCCTTGCGGCGTCGACGCGTTGACGGCGCCGGGCAAGGCCAATTGCGCGCCGGCCGGGCTCGTCGTTGCAAGCAAAATCAGGGCAAGGAGAAAAGAGGTCGTGCGCATCGTCGAGATTATGGTTGGCAAAAGATGAATTTTTCCGCTTCGCGAACGCTTTACGACGAATATCCGGGCCGCCCTTGACCGCGCGCCTTCATTCTGCGCTTTTCGCGGCGAGCGAACAAGGCGTTTTGGGTTTCAGGCGTCGAGGCTTGCCTGCAAAAATTGCGACCCCTATATCAGGCGCACTCTTGCGCTCAGGCGCTTTAATCCCAATTTGAACGCTGTCGGGGACCGGGCGTGACAGACCGTCCGTCCTGGGATTTGTTTCGAAAGTCGGATGAAAGTCCAGCCGAGCTTTCGGAATGGGTTCTAAAGTCCGGGCCGCTACGGGGTCCGGCGGTCTTGCGAAGGAAAGGAAGATAAAAAATGGCAAAAGTCATCGGCATCGATCTCGGCACCACCAATTCTTGCGTGGCCGTGATGGAAGGCTCCACCCCCAAGGTTATCGAAAACGCCGAGGGCGCGCGCACGACCCCTTCGATTGTCGCTTTTCTTGACGACGGCGAGCGGCTTACCGGGCAGCCGGCCAAGCGTCAGGCGGTCACCAATCCCGAAAAGACTTTTTTCGCGATCAAACGTCTGATCGGACGCAGCTTTAGCGACCCGATGACGCAGAAGGACATCGGCCTCGTTCCCTATAAGATCGTCAAGGCGGGCAATGGCGACGCCTGGGTCGGCGCCGGCGACAAACAATATTCGCCCTCGCAGATTTCAGCCTTCATTCTGCAGAAGATGAAGGAGACGGCCGAATCCTATCTCGGCCAGCCGGTCACCCAGGCCGTCATCACCGTTCCGGCCTATTTCAACGACGCCCAGCGTCAGGCCACCAAGGACGCCGGCAAGATCGCCGGCCTCGAAGTGCTGCGCATCATCAATGAGCCGACGGCCGCGGCGCTCGCCTATGGCCTCGACAAAAAGGGCTCGGGCGTCATCGCGGTGTACGATCTCGGCGGCGGCACTTTCGACGTTTCGATTTTGGAAATCGGCGACGGCGTGTTTGAGGTGAAATCGACCAATGGCGACACCTTCCTCGGCGGCGAGGATTTCGACATGCGTCTGGTCGAATATCTGGCCGACGAGTTCAAGAAGGACAACGGCATCGACCTGAAAAAGGACAAGCTCGCCCTTCAGCGCCTGAAAGAAGCGGCGGAAAAAGCCAAGATCGAATTGTCCTCGGCCACCCAGACCGAGATCAACCTGCCCTATATCACCGCCGACGCGTCCGGCCCCAAGCATCTGACCTTGAAGCTGACCCGCGCCAAATTCGAGGCTCTGGTCGACGATCTGATCCAGCGCACCGTCGAACCTTGCCGCAAGGCGCTCAAGGACGCCGGTCTGTCGGCCGGCGAAATCGGCGAAGTGGTGCTGGTCGGCGGCATGACCCGCATGCCGCGCGTGCAGGAAGTGGTGAAGCAGTTCTTCGGCAAGGAGCCGCATAAGGGCGTCAACCCGGACGAAGTCGTCGCCATCGGCGCCGCGGTCCAGGCCGGCGTGCTGCAAGGCGACGTCAAGGACGTGCTGCTGCTTGACGTCACGCCTCTGTCGCTCGGCATCGAGACGCTCGGCGGCGTGTTCACCCGACTGATCGACCGCAACACCACGATCCCGACCAAGAAGAGCCAGGTCTTCTCGACCGCCGAGGACGGCCAAACCGCAGTGACCATCCGCGTGTTCCAGGGCGAACGCGAAATGGCCGCCGACAACAAGGATCTCGGCCAGTTCAACCTTGAAGGCATTCCGCCCGCGCCGCGCGGCGTGCCGCAGATCGAGGTGACCTTCGATATCGACGCCAACGGCATCGTCTCGGTCACCGCCAAGGACAAGGCGACCGGCAAGGAGCAGCAGATCCGCATCCAGGCTTCGGGCGGCTTGAACGACGCCGATATCGAGAAAATGGTCAAGGACGCCGAAATTCACGCCGCCGAGGACAAGAAGCGGCGCGAATTGGTCGACGCGAGAAATCAGGGCGAAGCGCTGGTCCATTCGGCCGAGAAATCGCTGAAGGATTATGGCGACAAGGTTTCGGCGGCTGACAAAAGCGCCATCGAGGCGGCCGTCGCCAGCCTGAAGAGCGCGCTCGAAGGCGAGGACGTCGCGGCGATCTCGGCCAAGACCAACGAACTGGCGCAGGCGTCGATGAAGCTTGGCGAAGCCATGTACAAGGCGGAGGCCGCCGGGGCCGCTCCGGCCGGCGAAGGGCACGAAGCCAAGACGGACGACGTCATCGACGCCGACTTCAAGGAAGTCAAGGACGACAAAAAAGGCGCGTAAGCGTGGCGATAAAGCGGGGTCGGCGCGATGGCGGCGACCCCGCATCCGCGTTATAGGCGCCGCGCTCGCGCCGTCGAGACGAACGTCAATTCTTCTCAAACCTGTCGGACGAAACTAGGCTTATGGCGAAGCGCTGTTTTTATGAAACTCTTGGCGTCGCGCGCTCCTGTTCGGAAGGCGAGCTCAAATCCGCCTTTCGCAAGGCGGCGATGCAATTTCATCCCGACAAGAATCCGGGCGACCAGGCGGCCGAAGCCAAGTTCAAGGAGCTGAACGAGGCCTATCAGGTGCTCTCCGACGGACAAAAGCGCGCCGCTTACGATCGGTTCGGCCACGCCGCTTTCGAGCAGGGCGGCGGCGGCTCGCAGGGCTTCGGCATGGGCGACGGTTTCGCCGCCTCGATGGCCGACATCTTCGACGATCTGTTCGGCGACGTGATGGGCGGGCGGCGCGGTCGCGCCAACGGCGGGCGCGAGCGCGGTTCGGACCTTCGCTATAATATGGAGATCACGCTCGAGGAGGCCTATCGCGGCAAAACCGCCGCGCTGAAAATTCCCACCTCGGTGTCCTGCGAGGCTTGCGGCGGCTCCGGGGCGAAGGCGGGCGCCAAAGCCAAAACCTGTCCGACGTGCGGCGGGGCGGGACGCGTGCGCGCGCAGCAGGGCTTCTTCTCGATTGAGCGGACCTGCCCGGGCTGTCAGGGGCGCGGCGAAGTCATTGACAATCCCTGCGGCGGTTGCGGCGGCTCGGGCCGGGTGACGCGCGAGCGCTCGCTGTCGGTCAATATTCCCGCCGGCGTCGAGGACGGCACGCGCATCCGCCTGACCGGCGAAGGCGAGGCGGGCGTGCGCGGCGGCCCGCCCGGCGATCTCTATATATTTCTGTCGATCAAGCCGCATCCGTTCTTCCAGCGGGAAGGCGCCGATCTTTATTGCCGCGTGCCGATTTCAATGGTGCAGGCCGCCCTTGGCGGCGAAATCAAGGCGCCGGCCGCCGATGGCGGCGAAGTCAAGGTGCGCATCGAGGAAGGCACGCAATCGGGCCGGCAGTACAAGCTCAAGGGCAAGGGCATGCCGGTGCTGCGTAGCCGCGAATTCGGCGATCTTTATATTCAGGCCGTTGTCGAAACGCCGCAAAATCTCACCAAGCGCCAGCGCGAACTCTTGGCGGAATTCGAATCCGAGTCGACGCACAGGACGCATCCTGAGGCGACCGGCTTTTTTGCCAAGATGAAGGACTTCTTCGAGAACCTCGGCTAGAGCAGGTTGCTTTCATATGGAATCACTTGCGCCGATTGCTTTTGCCTAAGGGGCAGGAGAAGGGCGAAGGCCGTGTCGGGGACACGGCCAAGCCGTTCGACGCACCCATGAGGCAAAAGCGGCCGGCCCTTCGGGTTGTGCTGCGGCGGCCGCCCGCTGCGTCGGCGCGCTTGCCCGATGCGCCCGCATCGCGCTACGCGCGCCTCCTGGCGGATAGGCTCGCCGCAGCGCAACGCAGGCGGTTCCATATGAAAGCAACCTGCTCTGGACAAGGCGCGCACACGCGTAAGACGGGCGCTCTCTTACCCTCGGCGGAAAGGTCGAGGCGGAGAGTTTCTTGACGCTTGCGTGAATGTGCGCGATTTTGGCGGGGTCACGCCCAAGTTGCGTCCCTGCGTTCGAGGTCGGAATTTGAACACGTCGAGTCGTCGTCCGCAAAATCTGTCGCTCAAACCGAAATTGCGGCTTGAAGAGCGTTTCGGCGACGAAGCGCGGTTCATCAGAAGCTGGTTCGAAAATCCGTTGTCGACCGGCGCGGTCACGCCGTCCGGGCGTTTTTTGGCGCGGGCGATGGCGCGTTGCGTCGATCCGGCCGCCAAGGGTCCGGTCGTCGAACTGGGACCGGGCACCGGACCCGTCACCGAAGCTCTGCTGCATCGCGGCGTCGAGCAGGAGCGGTTGGTTCTGGTCGAATTCGACGCCTCGTTCTGCCGTCTGCTGGCGCGCCGCTTTCCCAAGGCGCTGATCGTCAAGGGCGACGCCTATCGGCTGGCGGAGACCTTGCGCGGCCATGGCGTCGAGCCGCCGGCCGCCGTGGTTTCGAGTCTGCCGTTGCTGACCAAACCCGACGCGGCGCGCGTCGAACTTTTGCGTCAGGCGTTTGAACTGATGGGCCCGAACGGGGCCTTCGTGCAGTTCACCTATGGCGTCAAATCGCCGGTGCCGTTGCGCGCCAAAGGCGCCGCGACGGACTTTTGCGCGCAAGCCTCCGCGCCGATCTGGCTCAACCTGCCGCCAGCGCGCGTCTGGGTCTACAGGTCCGCCCAGAATATGCAGCGCCTGCCCGTCCGTCCCGATTTTCTCGATCGGCTGCTGTCGCATTCGCGCCGCCTGAGCCATGAGTTCCGGTTGGAGCTGGAGGAGGCGCGCGCCAAACTGGCGGGTCCGGCGCAACTGGCCTCGTACAGGAAACAGCGGGCGTTCGACAAGGCGAGCGGCGAGCGGCCGCGCTAGCCGTTTCTCCGCCCCCTATCCTGTCCCTGTGAAATGCAACCTCAACCAACGGATCGCGACATGAAGGGAACGCCAGCGCGCGACAGGCTGATTGTCGCGCTCGATCTTCCCAGCGTCGAGGCGGCGCAGGAAGCGATCGCCCGGCTTGGCGACGCCGTGACGTTCTACAAGATCGGCATGGAGCTGGCTTACGGCGGCGGTCTGTCGCTGGTCGAACGGTTGAACGCGCAGGGCAAGCAGGTCTTTGTCGATCTCAAGCTGCACGATATCGGCAATACGGTCGAGCGGGCGGCGGCGCGGATCGCCAAGCTTGGCGCGCGGTTCCTGACGGTTCACGCCTTTCCGCAGAGCATGGCGGCGGCCAAGCGCGGCGTCGCCGGAACGTCTTTGCAAATTCTCGGCGTCACGGTGATGACCTCCTATGACGACGCCGATCTCGCCGAGGCCGGCTACGCCCTCAGCCTGCGTGATCTTGTCGCACGTCGCGCCTTGCAGGCGAAAGCCGCCGGTCTCGACGGTCTCATTCTGTCGCCGCGGGAATTGCAGGCGGTGCGCAAGCTGGTCGGGCCGGACATGCTGCTGGTGACGCCCGGCGTGCGGCCGGCGGGCGCGGCGGTCGGCGACCAGAAACGGGTGATGACGCCGGCGCAGGCGATCGCGCAGGGCGCCGATTATCTCGTCGTTGGCCGGCCGATCCTAACCGCCAGCGATCCCAAGGGCGCGGCGCAGTCCATCGTCGACGAAATCGCGCAAACGCTCGAATCCAAGGAAAGATAACTCCCTCTCCCCGCCTGCGGGGAGAGGGCTGGGGTGAGGGGCGGGGGCAAGGAGGCTCAATGTCGTCGGAGTCGGGCGCTTTTTGTCGGCTTACCGGAATCATCGGGGCCAACGGCTTGCCCCTCATCCTGTCCTTCTCCCCGCATGCGGGGAGAAGGGACGCCAACGATCAGCGTCGCGAATTCGCCCCCTCGCCCCCTTCCACCCACGCTCCCGTTCGCCCGAAGAAGGCGCCGGTCTTCCCCCTCGCCCCGCAATAGGGCGTTCGCAAGAACGCCCGTCTTTCGACGGCTATGCGGGGAGAGGGTTGGGGTGAGGGGCGGGGGCAAGGAGGCTCTATGTCGTCGGCTTTACGCGCTTTTTGCTGACGGGAATCATCGGGGCCAACGGCTTGCCCCTCATCCTGTCCTTCTCCCCGCCTGCGGGGAGAAGGGACGATAACGATCCGCGTCGCGAATTCGCCCCCTCGCCCCTTCCACCCACGCTCCCGTTCGCCCGAAGAAGGCGCCGGTTTTCCCCCTCGCCCCGCAATAGGGCGTTCGCAAGAACGCCCGTCTTTCGACGGGTTATGCGGGGAGAGGGTTGGGGTGAGGGGCGGGGGCAAGGAGGCTCAATGTCGTCGGCTTTACGCGCTTTTTGCTGACGGGAATCATCGAGGCCAACGGCTTGCCCCTCATCCTGTCCTTCTCCCCGCATGCGGGGCGAAGGGACGATAACGATCGGCGTTGAGGCTTTCCAGACGCCAAAAAAAACGCCGGGCGTACATCCGGCCCGGCGCATCGTCCTGTTCGTACTGGGGGACAGCGCGGTGGACGGATGCAAATTATCCGCGCCGCATGACGTCGAAATGACAAAAACGCATAGGTTAACGAACAACTACTCAAATACGACGGTTTTCGCCGTCATGATGTCATAGCTCATGACAAATTGTCGCAGACTCGCCCGGAAATCGTGGCATTTGCGCAACAGCCGGCGAAGATGTTTGTGCGCCGCCGCATTTTTTGATTTTTATCAAGACTCCGGAAAAATTATCGGGCAAATCTCATAACCGATCCCGGGCGGAGAACACAGATTCGCTTGTGGCTGAATAGACCTGAATTCCAAGATAGAGGTTATTGAAATGAAACTCGCCCGTATCGCTCTCGCCGCCGGCCTTCTGGGCTCGGTCGCCCTTCCCGCCTTCGCCGCCGATCTGCCCAGCAACAAGTCCGCTCCGGCTTTCGTCGATGACTCCTTCGACCCCTTCCTGGTTCGCGTCCGCGCCCTCGGCGTCGTCACCGACGCTTCCGGCACCACTCTTTCCGGCAACACGCTTTATGGGGCCAAGCTGCAGGACAACGTCGTTCCTGAAGCCGACCTGACCTATTTCATCACCAAGCATTGGGCTGTCGAAGCCATCGCCGGCGTCGCGCACACCCGTCTGACGGCCAACGTCATTCCTGGTAACGTGGCCATCGCCAACACGACCCTGCTGCCGCCGACCGTCACGCTGCAGTATCACTTCGCGCTCGGCCAGCTCGACCCCTATGTCGGCCTCGGCGCCAACTACACCTGGTTCCTCGGCACCACGTCTGGTCCCTACAACGATAGCGTCAACATTCACCCGGCCGCCGGTCTGGCTCTGCAGGCTGGTTTCGACTACTACCTGACCAAGCATTGGGCCCTCAACGTCGACGTCAAGAAGATCTTCCTCGACTCCGATGCGAACATCGTCGGCCTTCAGAATATCGCCCACATCAACGCCAATCCCTGGCTGATCGGCGTCGGCATCGGCTATCGCTTCGGTGGTTCGGACGCGGTTGTCGCCAAGTACTGAGACAAGTACTGAGATCGTTCGCTCTTAACGGCGAATGCGGAAAGCCCGGTCGCGAGACCGGGCTTTTTCTTTGCCTTTCGCCGCCCCCTCTCCCCGCAATAGGGCGTTCGCAAGAACGCCCGTCTTTCGACGGGCTATGCGGGGAGAGGGCTGGGGTGATGGGCGGGGGCAAGGAGGCTCTATGTCGTCGGCTTTACGCGCTTTTTGCTGACGAGAATCACCGGGGCCAACGGCTTGCCCCTCAGCCTGTCCTTCTCCCCGCATGCGGGGAGAGGGACGCCAATGATCGACGTCGCGACTTTCCCCGTCTTGTCGTTCACGCGGAGAAGAGACGCCAACGATTCCCGCGATCACGCGGCCTTATTGAGCAGGCTTTCGAACAGCCCGCGCCCGTCGACGCCGCCGACCAGCGGATCGATGAAATTCTCAGGATGCGGCATCATGCCGAGTACGTTGAGCTTTTCCGAATAAATGCCGGCGATGTGATTGGTCGAGCCGTTCGGGTTGGCCTCGGCGCCGACGACGCCCTGGGCGTCGCAATAGCGAAAGGCGACAAGGCCCTCGCCTTCGAGGCGCGCGATGGTTTCATCGTCGGCTTCGTAATTGCCTTCGCCATGCGCGATGGCGACGTCGATCGCTTGATGGCGCGCGTAGGCGCGGGTGAAGGGCGTGTCATTGCGCTCGACGCGCAGATGCTGGCGCTTGCAGATGAAGCGCAGATCCTTGTTGCGCATCAGCACACCGGGCAGCAGGCCGCTTTCGCATAAAATCTGGAAGCCGTTGCAGATGCCGAGCGTCAGGCCGCCACGCGCGGCGTGGGCGCGCACCGCGTCCATGATGTTGGCGCGGCCGGCGATGGCGCCGCAGCGCAGATAATCGCCGTAGGAAAAGCCGCCGGGCAGCACGACAAGGTCGGTTCCCGCGGGCAAGTCGCGGTCGGCGTGCCAGACGATCGTCGTTCGCGCGCCCGCCTGTTTCAGGGCGCGCGCGGCGTCGCCCTCGCGGTTGGAGCCGGGAAACAGGACGATAGCGGCTTTCATGGGGGCGCTCATGCTTGCGGTGGGCGGATCGCTTCAGGCGATGGTCTGGTTATAAGCGCCGACTTCGCCGTTTTCACGCAAAATTTTGTCGACCGCCTTGAACATCGCCCGCATGTTTTCCTCCGACGCCGGGCTTTCGACGACGACGACAAGCTCCGGCTTGTTGGAAGAGGCGCGCACCAAGCCCCAGGTTCCGTCCGCAACGGTCACGCGCACGCCGTTGACGGTGACGAGGTCGCGAATGGGTTGGCCGATGATGGTCTCGCCCTTCGCCTGCATCGCCTGGAAGCGCGCCACCACCTTGTCGACGACGCCGTATTTCACTTCGTCGCCGCAATGCGGCGACATCGTCGGCGAACCCCAGGTCTTCGGCAGATCGGCGTAGAGCCGCGACAGGCTCCGGCCTGGATTGCGGTCGAGCATTTCCAGAATATGCACGGCGGTCAGGAGGCCGTCGTCATAGCCGCGCCCGACCGGCGCATTGAAGAAGAAATGGCCGGATTTCTCGAAACCGGCCAAAGCCTTCAGATCGGTGACGCGGCGCTTGATATAGGAATGCCCGGTTTTCCAGTAATCGGTCTTGACGCCCCGGCTCGCCAGCACGGGATCGGTGGCGAACAGGCCGGTCGATTTGACGTCGACGACGAAGGTCGCGCCGGGATGGAGTTTGGACAGATCGCGCGCCAGCATGACGCCGATCTTGTCGGCGAAAATCTCCGCCCCGGTTTCGTCGACGACGCCGCAGCGATCGCCATCGCCGTCGAAGCCCAGCCCGACGTCGGCGCCGCTTTCGCGCACCTTGTCGGCCATCGCGTGCAGCATTTCGAGATCTTCGGGATTGGGATTGTAGCGCGGGAAATTGTAATCCGGGTCGACGTCGAGCGGGACGACATCGCAGCCGAGCCGCTCAAGCAATTGCGGGGCGAAGGCGCCGGCGGTGCCGTTGCCGCAGGCGGCGACGACCCTGAGCTTGCGCTTGAGCCTCGGGCCTTTGGCCAGATCGTCGAGATAGGTCTTGCCGAAATTCTCGATGAAGCGGTAGCCGCCGCCGTCGCTGAACCGAAAACGGCCCTCGAGCACGATGTCGCGCAGGCGTCCCATTTCCTCGGGACCGAACGTGACCGGCCGTTGCGCGCCCATTTTGACGCCGGTCCAGCCATTGTCGTTGTGGGACGCGGTGACCATCGCCACCGCCGGCGCGTCGAGCGCGAACTGAGCGAAATAGGCCATCGGCGACAGCGCCAGGCCAATGTCGAGAACCTTGACGCCGCCCGCCATCAGGCCGGTGATCAAGGCGTGTTTGATCGAGGCCGAATAGGCGCGAAAATCGTGGCCGGTGACGAGCGTAGGCTCGACCTTCATTTCGTGCAGCAGGGTCGCCAGCCCCAATCCCAACGCCTGCACGCCCATCGGGTTGATTTCGGCGCCGAACAGCCAGCGCGCGTCATATTCGCGAAAGCCGGTCGGCTTCACCATCGGCGTGGATTCGTACTCGAACGTATTGGGCGTCAGGGACGGAACGGGCTTGGGAAACATCGATCAGCCTTTTTGCGGGCGGCCAAGGAACGAAAAAAGGAAGCGGACGCCGGAAGGAATTTCACGACCGCTGATAGACATCCTCGATACGGACGATGTCGTCCTCGCCGAGATAGGAGCCGGTCTGCACCTCGATCAGCTCCAGATCGATCTTGCCCGGGTTGATGAGGCGATGCACCGAGCCGATCGGCAGATAGATCGACTCGTTTTCATGCACCATTTTGGTTTCGTCGTCGCGCGTCACTTCCGCCGAGCCGCGCACCACGACCCAATGCTCGGCCCGGTGGAAATGCTTTTGCAGCGACAGTTTGTGGCCCGGCTTGACGACGATGCGCTTGACCTGATGGCGCTCGCCAGAATCGATCGACTGATAATAGCCCCACGGCCGATAGACGCGTTTGTGTTCGCTGGCTTCCTTGCGTTTCTCGCTCTTGAGCAGATCGACGAGCTGTTTGACCTTGGCCCCGTGCTCGCGGCCCATCACCAATACGGCGTCTTCCGTCGTCACCACGATCACGTCGTCGACGCCGACCACGGCGGTCAGGATTTCCTCGGAGCGGATATGGACGTTATGCGCGTCGATCATCAACCCGACGCCGCGCACGGAATTGCCCTGCGCGTCGCGGTCGGACAATTCCCAGACCGCTTTCCAGTCGCCGACGTCCGACCAGCCGATATCGGCGGGAATGACCGCGGCGTGTCCGGTGCGCTCCATGACGGCGTAATCGATCGAGGTTTTCGGCGCCTTGGCGAAAGCTTCGGCGTCGAGCGCCAGAAAGCCGAGATCGATTTTCGCGCTGGCGTAGGCCTTGGCCGCCGCCTCGGCGATTTCGGGTTCGAACGCCCGTAATTCGCCGGCCATCACGTCGGCGCGGAAGAAGAAATTGCCGGAATTCCACAAATAGCCTTGTTCGACATAGGCCTGCGCCGTGGCCAGATCGGGTTTCTCGACAAAGGCCTCGACCTGCGCGACGCCGCTTTCGGCGTCGACGATTTTGCCGAGGCGGATATAACCGTAGCCGGTCGCCGGTCCGGCCGGTTTGATTCCCAGCGTCACGATGAAGCCCTTGGCCGCGGCGTCGGCGGCCTTGGCGCAAAGACGCATGAACCCGGCGACGTCTCGCACGACATGATCGGCGGCGAAAACGGCGACAATCGTTTCTGGCGCGCGCGCCATCGCGATCTCGCAGGCGACGGCGACCGCCGCGGCCGAATCGCGCCGCTCGGGTTCGAGCACGATCGAACCGGCGACGCCGATTTCCTTCAATTGTTCTTGCACGAGAAAACGATAAGCGTGGTTGGTGACGACAACGGGCGCGTCGAAAATGCCCTTGTCGAGGCGCAGAACCGTGTCCTGGAAGCTGGACAGCTTCGTCGTCAGCGGAATGAATTGTTTCGGCATCGTCTCGCGCGAGGCCGGCCAGACGCGTGTTCCGGCGCCGCCGCACATGATGATGGGAAGTATCTTGCTCATGTTCGTCCTCGCTTGCCGTATTTTGCCCGCCGCCGATCGTCAATTAGCATATTCCCGAAAAGTTGCAGACTTGTCGGACAAGAATATGCGCTAAAACAAATAGCTGGATCGTTATTCCAATTCCGAAGGAATGGAATGATGATCCAGCCGGATCGCCGGCTCAAGATGCCCAAATCCGGTTAAAAATATCGCCTGACGATTAACGCCCCCGGACCATTCGCTTTCAACCCTTGTAGGCGACAAGAATCGCGCCGGCGCCGATCAAACAAACGCCGAGCCAATTGGGCGGCGATAGTTTTTCGCCAAGTAAGGCGGCGCCAAAAACCGCGACCAGCACGACGCTCAGCTTGTCGATCGGCGCGACGCGCGCGGCGTCGCCGAGCTTGAGCGCACGAAAATAACAGAGCCATGACGCTCCCGTCGCCAATCCCGACAGGACGAGAAAGACGATCGTCTTGGCCGAGAGCGGGCCGGGCGACTGCAATCGTCCGGTCAGGGCGAGCAAGGCGCCGAGGGCGCAGATGACGACGATGGTGCGCAAGAACGTGGCGAGGTCGGATTCGACGCCCTCGACGCCGACTTTGGCGAAAATCGCCGTCAACGCCGCGAAAAAAGCCGAGAACAGGGCGTAGGCCTGCCAGGACAGGAGGTCGCTCTTCATAGCGCCTCCGCGTCGGCGGCCAGCAGGCGCGTCTGATAGTCGGCGATCAAGGGGTCGATGATTTCGTCGAGCGCCTCGCCGGTCATGACCTGATCGAGCTTATAGAGCGTCAGGTTGATGCGGTGGTCGGAGACGCGCCCCTGCGGGAAATTGTACGTTCTGATCCGCTCGGAACGATCGCCGGAGCCGACCTGGGCGCGCCGGTCGGCGGAGCGTTCGTCGGCGAGTCTCTGGCGTTCGAGATCGAACAGGCGCGCGCGCAGAACATTCATCGCCTTGGCGCGATTGCGGTGCTGGGAGCGCTCCTCCTGCATCATGACGACGATGCCGGTCGGGATATGGGTGATGCGGATCGCCGATTCGGTCTTGTTGACATGCTGGCCGCCCGCCCCGCCGGCGCGCATCGTGTCGATCCGCAAGTCGGTGTCGTTGATGGCGAGGTCGACGTCTTCGGCTTCCGGCAAAACGGCGACCGTGGCGGCTGACGTATGGATGCGGCCCTGCGTCTCGGTCGCGGGCACGCGCTGTACGCGATGCACGCCGCTTTCGAATTTCAGTCGCGCGAAAGCGCCGCGCCCCTGAATTTCGGCGACGATTTCCTTGAATCCGCCGGCCGTGCCCTCGCTGGCCGACAGGAGCTCAACCGTCCAACCGTGCTTCTCGGCGTATTTTTGATACATGCGGAACAGATCGCCGGCGAACAGCGAGGCTTCATCGCCTCCCGTCCCGGCGCGCACCTCAAGGATAGCGCCTTTTTCGTCGGCGGCGTCCTTGGGCAGCAGCGCCAGCCGCAAGTCCTTTTGCGCCGCGTCGAGCGCGCGCCGCGCCTGCGGCAACTCCGCCTCGGCCAACGCGCGCATATCGGGTTCGACGGCGCTGTCGGCCAGCAGCGCCTCCAGATCCTTGACCTCGGTCCGCCGCGCGCGGAAGCTCCTGATCGCCCCGACCACCTCGCCGAGCTGCGCCAGTTCGCGCGACAACGCAACGAAGGTCGCCGAATCCGGACCCTGGGTCAGCCGGTGGCCGATTTCCTCATGTCGGCGCAGGATCAGATCGAGTTTTTGTTGCAAAGCCATCGTTGTTCCGCTGATCGCCGCCGGTTCGTTCAGGTCGTTTCTTAAACAGACGTCTGATCGAATACTGATAATGAAAGCGCGCTGTTTCGTGTGAACGATTCCGCCCCGCTACAGGGGCACGCCGCCCCGTTCGCAGAAGGCGCGCAATTCATCGCGCACGGACGCGCTCGAATCGTGTCGCTCAATCAGCGGCTGAAGAAAGTCCCTGACGCGCGCCAAGTCGCAGGCGAGAATGGCGGCCTTGACCGGACCGATCAACGACGGCGACATCGACAGGCCGCGATAGCCAATGGCGGCGAGGGCGATGGCCTCCAGGGGCCGGCCGCCGATTTCGCCGCATAGCGTCACCGGCGTGTCGTGGCGCGCGGCGGCGTCGACAATGCTCTTCAGGGCGCGCAAGGCGGGCGGCGACAGCGGGTCGAACCGCGAAAAGACCCGCTTGTTGTCGCGATCCGCGGCGAAAATATATTGCATCAGATCGTTGGAGCCGACCGACAGGAAGTCGGCGGCGTCGCTGATTTCATCGAGCTGCCAGAGCAGGGAGGGAACCTCGACCATGACGCCGAGCTTCAATTGCGACGGCAGGGCGTGGCCGTGGCGCTCGAGGAAACTCCACTCGCGCGCGACAATGGCTTTGGCCTGCAAAAATTCCGAAGTCGTGGCGACCATCGGAAACATGACGCGCAGCTCCCGACCAGCGCCGGCGCGCAGCATGGCGCGCAGCTGCATGCGCAGAAGTCCGGGCCGATCGAGGCCGATGCGGATGGCGCGCCAGCCCAAAGCGGGGTTTTCCTCCTCGACCTGATCCATATAGGGCAGGACCTTATCGGAGCCGATGTCGAGCGTGCGGAAGGTGACGGGCCGGTTCGGCACGGCGTCGAGCACGCGTTTGTAGAGCGCGTATTGTTCCGACAAGCGCGGAAATTGCGGCGCCACCATGAACTGCAATTCGGTGCGGAAAAGGCCGATCGATTGCGCGCCGGCCTCCTCGACGTGCTGGCAGTCGATCAGCAGGCCGGCGTTCATGTGCAGGCCGATTTCGACACCGTCGCGAGTGATCGCCGGCACGCGCCGCAGCTTGTGATATTGCTCCTGGCGGCGCGCGCGCAGGCGGGCCTTTTCCGCGAACGCCGCTTCGACGTCGGGCGCCGGGCGCACATAGATTTCGCCCGAGCCCCCGTCGACGATGAGGGCGTCGCCCTGCTCAACCAGATCGGTGATGTTGGGCGCTTCGCCGACGGCGGGAATGCCGAGCGCGCGCGCGACAATCGCCACATGGCTGGAGGGGCCGGCGTCTTCCAGCACCAAACCGCGCAGATTGGCCCGCTCGTACTCGAGCAGCGCGGCCGGACCCATGGTGCGCGCGACGAGAATGGCGTTGGCGGGGAAATCCCGCGGATCAATTTGCGATCCCTGGCCGGTCAACTGATGCAGCAGCCGGTTGGCGAGATCGTCGAGATCGTGCAGGCGCTCGCGCAGATAGGGGTCGGTCTGACGCTGCAATTTGGCGCGGGCGTCGTTCTGGACGCGCTCGACGGCCGCCTCCGCCGTCAAACCGGTTGAAAGCGCTTCGTGCAGGCGTCTTATCCAACCGCGGTCATTGGCGAACATGCGAACGGTTTCAAGCACTTCGCGATGCTCTCCCGCGCCATACCGGTCGCCCTTGGCGATGAGCGCGTCGATTTGCGCGCGCATGGCGACGATGGCGGCTTCGAGCCGCGCCTGTTCGGCCCGGCTGTCTTCGGCGACGAGTTTTTTTACGACGACGCGCTGTTCATGCAAAACGACGTGGCCGAGGCCGACGCCGTCGGAGACCGGCGTGCCCCTGATTTCCATCGACTTGTGCAGGGCGATGGAAAGGCCGGGCGACGCCAGAGCCTGCAGTTCGCCTGAGGCGATCATTTCGGCTAAAAGCATGGCCGTTGTTTGCAGGGCCTCGACTTCTTCCTCGATATAGGTGCGCCGCGCCCGGTTCTGCACCACCAGAACGCCAAGCGTGTTGCCGCCGCGCAGGACCGGCACGCCGAGGAACGAATGATAGATTTCTTCGCCCGTTTCCGGCTTGTAGGAATAGGCCGGATGGGCCTGGGCGTCCGCCAGCGCCAAAGGCTCGGCCTTCTCGGCGATCAGGCCGACAAGGCCCTCGTCCGAGCGCATCGTGGTCAGATGCACCGCTTCGCGGTTGAGACCCTCGGTGGCGTAAAGCTCAAGGCGTCCGTCCGAGCGCAAAACGTAAACGGAACAGACTTCCGCCACCATATTGGCGGCGATATGGATGACGATGCGGTCGAGCCGCGCCTGCGCGCTTACCGGCTCCGCCATCACCTCGCGAAGCCGGCGCAAGAGCAGACGAGGTCCGCCTGGTGCGCCGCGCATAGTCCGTTTCCCGTTTGGATCGAAAGCCGATCGCTTTCAGTCCTTTGTAATGAATTCCCGTCGATCGCGCTTTACGTTCGCGGGTCCGCGCCGCAAGGCGCGATGCGTTTCGATGGATTCGAAGCTTGCGCTCCGGCTCTTTGTTGCGCCGCCTGATCCAATCCAAAATTCCGTCGGCTTTTTGGAATCACGCTCTGGCGCCGCGTCGCTTGGCTCCTGTCCCGGTCGCCGGAAACAGACTTCCGCGACAAGGCGTGGGCGCTCGCGCTCGCGATTCGTTCGGCGCTTACCTCATTAGTGCCGGTATACGGGATGCCCGGTCCAGATCGCAAGCTTTGGCCGCAAGTTTGCGGAATTTACGCCCGCCTTAGCCTCAAGATATTGAGA
The DNA here is from genome assembly GCA_963736175.1 of uncultured Alphaproteobacteria bacterium. Taxonomy (GTDB): domain Bacteria; phylum Pseudomonadota; class Alphaproteobacteria; order Rhizobiales; family Beijerinckiaceae; genus Rhodoblastus. The sequence continues at coordinate 36,126 of CAVTNU010000023.1, forward strand.
TTTGGCTCGGCGGCCCGCGCGGCGAGCGCTTTCAGACCTTGTCGAGTCCGTAAAGGGCGTGGAGCGTACGCACGGCCAATTCGGTATAGGCGGCGTCGATCAGCACCGAAAACTTGATCTCGGACGTGGTGATGGCGCGGATGTTGATGCCCTTTTCCGCCAGCGCCTTGAAAGCCGAAGCGGCGACGCCGGCGTGACTGCGCATGCCGACGCCGATGGCCGAAACTTTCACCACGTCGTTCGAGGCTTCGAGGGCCGAATAGCCGATAGCGGCTTTCGCGCCTTCGAGCACCGCGCGAGCCCGTTCAAATTCGGCCGCCGGCACGGTGAAGGTGATGTCCGTCGTGTCCTTGTCGCCGGAGACGACCTGGACGATCATGTCGACATTGATGTTGGCCTGCGCCAAGGGAATGAACACGGCGGCGGCGACGCCGGGCTTATCGGCGACCTTGCGCAAGGTGATCTGCGCCTCGTCCTTCGAGAAGGCAATGCCGGTCACGACCTGCTGTTCCACAATATCCTCCTCGTCGCAAATGAGCGTGCCTAGCTGGGGTTGGGCGGGATCGTCGAAGGACGAGCGCACATAGGTCTTCACCTTGTGCGCCATCGCCATCTCAACCGAGCGCACCTGCAAGACCTTGGCTCCAAGCGAAGCCATTTCAAGCATTTCCTCGAAGGCGACGCGATCAAGCCGGCGCGCCTTGGAAACGACGCGCGGATCGGTGGTATAGACGCCGTCAACGTCGGTGTAGATATCGCAGCGCTCAGCGCCGATGGCGGCGGCGAGCGCGACCGCGCTGGTGTCCGAGCCGCCGCGTCCGAGCGTGGCGATGCGCTGAGTTTGCCGATCGACGCCCTGAAAGCCCGCGACGACCGCGACCTGCTTGGCTTTTTCAAAGCCGGCGATCACATTCGCGCCGTCGATACGGGTAATGCGCGCCGAGCCGTGCGCGTCGTCGGTTTCAATGGGAATCTGCCAGCCCTGCCAGGAGCGGGCGGGGACGCCGATTTCGTTCAGCGCGATGGCCAGAAGTCCAGACGTCACTTGTTCGCCGGAGGCCACGACGGCGTCATATTCGGCCGGATCGTAAAGCTGTCCGGATTCCTTGACCCAGCCGACCAGTTCATTGGTCTTGCCCGACATGGCGGAGACCACCACCGCGACATCGTATCCGGCGTCCACTTCACGTTTGACATGGCGCGCCACATTGCGGATGCGCTCGACATTGGCGACCGAAGTGCCGCCGAATTTCATTACCAATCGGGCCATTTATTCACGCGCCTGCCAGAATCGTCCAATCGCCCTCGCTCCGGTCGCGCCGGGGGTTTATAAAGGGCGCGTATACATGACGGCGCGGCGCGCGCCTGTCAACGCCGCTCACGCGCCAACAGGGTTAGCGATGTCCAAAGCTTCGAATCACGCCTCGCAGACGCATTCCAGCGCCAGCGTCGATCCGCGGGAAATCGCCCGGTTCGAAAAGCTCGGCGACAGCTGGTGGGACTTGAACGGTCCGCAGCGCGCACTGCACAAATTCAATCCGGTTCGCGTCGCCTACCTGCGCAATTTGTTCTGCGGGCAATTTCCGATCGGCTCAAAGCCGCGCCCGCGGACGGCGGAGCGGCCGTTGCAGGGGCTTCGCATCCTCGACGTCGGTTGTGGCGGCGGATTGCTGTCGGAGCCCTTGGCCGCCCTTGGCGCGCGCATGACCTCGATCGATCCGGCGCCCGGCAATATCGAAGCGGCCCAACGCCATGCCGAGAAAGGCGGGCTGACCATCGATTATCGCGCCGTCAGCGTCGAAGAACTGGCCGCCGCCGCGCCGCCGTTCGACGCCGTGCTGGCGATGGAGGTGATCGAACATGTCGCCGATGTGAACGGATTTTTGCGCGCGGCCGCAAGTTTGGTTCGACCCGGCGGTCTGTTCGTCGGCGCGACTATGAACCGGACGTTGAAAAGCTTCGCTCTCGCAATTGTTGGCGCTGAATACGTCCTGCACTGGGTCGAGCCCGGCACGCACGACTGGGCGAAGTTTCTGAAGCCGGAGGAATTGCTGGCGCCGCTGCAGGCCGCGGGGCTTGAGGAAGTCGATCGGGCCGGCGTCGTCTATCATCTCGTCAGCGACGAGTGGCGCTTATCCGGCGACACCGACGTCAATTACATTCTGGCGGCCGAACGCGCGCCGTAATTCGCAAGCCGCTTTGGCTGGCTTAATCCCGGCGGCTGGACCGACAAAAAAGGCGCCTGCCTCGCGGCAAGCGCCCGAACTTGAAGAAACCAGTCGCGGTCAGGCGTTAAAAGCGCTCAGCAGCTCCTTGAGCTGTTCAAGCTTCTGCGCAGCGGCGTTCTTGGCGTCTTCGGCCGTCGCGTCAGCCAAATCTTCCTCAGCGTTCTTGATTTCGGCGGCGAGGCTCGCGACGTCGAACTGTTCCGGCGCGATCGCCTTGTCGGCGATAATGGTCAGACCGGCGCCGGCGACGTCGGCGAAGCCGCCGCTGACGAACAGACGCGTTTTCTTGTTCGCCGCCTCCTCGATTTCAACGAAGCCGGGCCGCAAGGTCGTCACAACCGGCGCGTGGTCCTTCAGCACCGTGAACTGACCTTCGGAGCCGGGCACGACGACCGCTTCGACGTCGCCCGAGAACAGGAGCTTCTCGGGCGAGACGAGTTCGAAGTGGAATTGGGCCATCGATGTCTCCAAACTACGGATGCTCCCGGCTGCGGCGTTCAGCGCGCGGCCCAGCGCTTCCTCTTTTCAGATCAGGCCGCTTCGGCCGCGAGTTTCTGGGCCTTTTCGACCGCTTCCTCAATGGAGCCGACCATGTAGAAGGCCGCCTCCGGCAGGTGATCGTATTGGCCTTCGACCAGACCCTTGAAGCCCTTGATCGTATCGGCGAGCGCCACCAGCTTGCCGGGCGAGCCGGTGAACACTTCGGCGACGTGGAACGGCTGCGACAGGAAGCGCTCGATCTTGCGGGCGCGGGCCACAGTCAATTTGTCCTCTTCGGACAATTCGTCCATGCCGAGAATGGCGATGATGTCCTGCAGAGACTTGTAGCGTTGCAGCGTCGACTGAACCTTACGCGCGACGTCGTAGTGCTCGTCGCCGACGATCAGCGGGGAAAGCATGCGCGAGGTCGAGTCGAGCGGATCGACCGCCGGATAGATGCCTTTTTCCGCTATCGAACGCGACAGAACGGTGGTCGCGTCCAAATGGGCGAAGGAGGTCGCCGGGGCCGGATCGGTCAAGTCGTCGGCGGGCACGTAAATCGCCTGCACCGAGGTGATCGAACCCTTGTTGGTGGTCGTGATGCGCTCCTGCAGCGCGCCCATGTCGGTGGCGAGCGTCGGCTGATAGCCGACCGCCGAAGGAATGCGGCCCAACAGCGCCGACACTTCCGAACCCGCCTGGGTGAAGCGGAAAATGTTGTCGACGAAGAACAGCACGTCCTGGCCCTTGTCGCGGAAATCTTCAGCGACGGTGAGGCCGGTGAGCGCTACGCGGGCGCGAGCGCCCGGGGGCTCGTTCATCTGGCCATAAACCAGCGCGCATTTCGAGCCGACGGTCGAGCCGTTGTTTTCCTTCGGGTCCTTGTTGACGCCGCCTTCGATCATTTCGTGATAAAGGTCGTTGCCTTCGCGGGTGCGCTCGCCGACGCCGGCGAACACCGAATAACCGCCGTGCGCCTTGGCGATGTTATTGATCAGCTCCATGATCAACACCGTCTTGCCGACGCCCGCGCCGCCGAACAGGCCGATCTTGCCGCCCTTGGCGTAAGGCGCGAGCAGATCGACGACCTTGATGCCGGTTTCGAGAATCTGCGCTTCGGTCGCCTGCTCGGCGTAGCTCGGAGCGGGCTGGTGAATGGCGCGTTTGCCGGCGGCCTTGACGGGACCGGCTTCGTCGACCGGCTCGCCGATGACGTTAATGATGCGGCCGAGGCACTCTTCGCCGACGGGAACCATGATCGGGGCGCCGGTGTCGGTCACTTCCTGACCGCGAACCAGACCTTCCGACACGTCCATGGCGATGCAGCGCACCGAGGATTCACCCAAGTGCTGCGCCACTTCGAGAACGAGGCGGGCGCCGTTGTTCGTCGTTTCCAACGCGTTCAGAATTTCGGGCAGATGACCCTCGAACTTGACGTCGACGACGGCGCCGATGACCTGCGTCACGCGACCGAGGGATTTAGTGGCGGCAACATTAGCCATGGGTATCGTCCTCACGTTATTTTGGGTCAGAGCGCTTCGGCGCCCGAGATGATTTCGATCAGTTCTTTGGTGATCATCGCCTGACGCGAACGGTTGTAGACCGTCGTTTGCTTCTTGATCATTTCGCCAGCGTTGCGCGTGGCGTTGTCCATCGCGCTCATGCGCGCGCCCTGTTCCGACGCGCCGTTTTCCAGCAGGGCGCGGAAAATCTGCACCGAAATATTGCGCGGCAGCAGCTTCGACAGAATTTCGTCCTGATCGGGTTCGTATTCGTAGGACGCCGCAGTCGCGCCGGCGGCATCCGAGGGAACATGGGCCGGAATGATCCGCAACGCCGTGGGAATCTGCAGGATCACCGAACGGAAGCGCGAGAAGAACAGGGTCGCGACGTCGAATTCGCCCGCCTCGAACAGCGCGATGATCTTCTTGCCGATCGCGTCGGCGTTTTCAAACCCGATCTGGCGCACGGAACGCAGATCGATCAGATCGATGATCTGCTTTTCGAACTGCCGGCGCAAAAGGTCGTAGCCCTTCTTGCCGATGCAGAGGATTTTCACCGTCTTGCCCTGCGCCTGCAAGGCCACGGCCTTGTCGCGGGCGAGGCGCGCGATCGAGGAGTTGAACGCGCCGCACAGCCCGCGCTCGGCGGTGGCGACGATCAAAAGATGCGTGTCGTCCCGGCCGTTGCCCGACAGCAGCGCTGGACCCGAGCCAGAAACGCCGGCGGCGAGATTGGCGAGAACCGTCTCCATGCGCTCGGCATAGGGACGGGCCGCTTCGGCGGCCATCTGGGCGCGCCGCAGCTTCGCCGCCGAGACCATCTGCATGGCCTTGGTGATCTTCTGCGTCGCCTTGAAGGAGGCGATGCGATTGCGAAGGTCCTTCAACGAGGGCATGGTCTTTTTCGCTCGATTGGCGCCCGTTTCGCGAGGCGTCCGTTGAAAGCGAGCCCGGCTGATCGGATCAGCCGGCCTCAACGAAATATCAGGCGAAGGACTTGGTGTAGCCTTCGACGATCGATTTCAGCTTGGCCGCCGAATCGTCCGACAGGTCTTTGGAGGACCGCACCGTCTCAAGCAGATCGGCGTGGTTGGCGCGCAGCAGAGTCAACAGACCGTCCTCGTAGGCCTTGATGCGGTTGACCGGCAGGGCGTCGAGATAGCCGTTGACGCCGGCGTAGATCACGCAGACCTGCTCTTCCATCTTCAGCGGCGAGAATTGCGCCTGCTTCAGGAGTTCGGTCAGGCGCGCGCCGCGGTTGAGCAAACGCTGCGTGGTGGCGTCGAGGTCGGAGCCGAACTGGGCGAAGGCCGCCATTTCGCGGTACTGCGCCAGTTCGCCCTTGATCTTGCCGGCGACTTTCTTCATCGCCTTGGTCTGCGCCGACGAACCGACGCGCGACACCGAGAGACCGACGTTCACGGCCGGGCGGACGCCCTGATAGAACAAGTCGGTTTCGAGGAAGATCTGGCCGTCGGTGATCGAGATCACGTTGGTCGGAATGTAGGCCGACACGTCGTTGGCCTGGGTTTCGATGATCGGCAGCGCGGTCATCGAGCCGGCGCCGTTGGCGTCGTTGAGCTTGGCGGCGCGCTCCAGCAGGCGGCTGTGCAGGTAGAACACGTCGCCGGGATAGGCTTCGCGGCCAGGCGGGCGACGCAGCAGCAGCGACATCTGGCGATAGGACACGGCCTGCTTGGTCAGATCGTCATAGATGATCAAAGCGTGTTTGCCGCTGTCGCGGAAAAATTCACCCATCGCGGCGCCGGCGAAGGGCGCCAGGAACTGCATCGGGGCCGGATCGGACGCCGTGGCGGCGACGATGATCGAGTATTCGAGCGCGCCCTGCTCTTCGAGCACTTTCACGAACTGGGCGACGGTGGAGCGCTTCTGACCGACGGCGACATAGACGCAATAAAGCTTGGCGCTCTCGTCCGTGCCCTGGTTGAGCGGCTTCTGGTTGAGGATGGCGTCGAGCGCCACGGCGGTCTTGCCGGTCTGGCGGTCGCCGATGATCAGTTCGCGTTGGCCGCGGCCGATCGGGATCAGGGCGTCGATGGCCTTGAGACCAGTGGCCATCGGCTCATGCACCGATTTGCGCGGAATGATGCCGGGGGCCTTGACGTCGACGCGGGCGCGCTTTTCGGCCTTGATCGGGCCCTTGCCGTCGATCGGATTGCCGAGGGCGTCGACGACGCGGCCGAGCAGCTCCCTGCCGACGGGCACGTCGACGATGGCGCCGGTGCGCTTGACCGTCTGGCCTTCCTTGATGTCGCGGTCGGCGCCGAAAATAACAACGCCGACGTTGTCGCTTTCAAGGTTCAACGCCATGCCGCGAATGCCGTTTTCGAACTCGACCATTTCGCCCGCCTGGACGTTGTCGAGACCGTAGACGCGGGCGATGCCGTCGCCGACGGAAAGCACTTGGCCGACTTCCGTGACCTGGGCTTCATTACCGAAATTGGCGATCTCTTTCTTGAGAATCGCGGAAATTTCCGCGGCGCGGATATCCATCAGCCGACCTCTTTCATGCGTGTGCGGATCGAATTGAGTTTGGTTTTCAGCGAGGCGTCGACCATGCGCGAGCCCAGCTTGACGATGACGCCGCCAATGATCGAAGGATCGACCTTGACGGCGATATTGACGGTCTTGCCGCCGGCCGCCTGATTCAAGGCGTCCTGCAAAGCGCTGGCGTGTTCCGGCGAAAGCGCCTCGGCTACGGTCACCCGGGCGTGGGTCACGCCCTTGGCCGCGTCGTTAAGGCCCGTGAAGGCGGCGATCATGTCGGCCAGCGCGAACAGGCGGCGCTTGGAGGCGACCAGCTTGATGAAATTGCCAGCGAGCCCGCCGCTGCCGATCTTGTCGAGCACCGCGGAGATGGCGCGAACCTGCTCCTCGGCCGAAAAGACCGGGCTTTTCACCAGTCGCTGCAGATCGGGATTGGCGTCGACCAGAGCGCCGAAGGCGTTGAGGTCGGTTGCGACCTTGTCGGTCGAATTTGAGTCCTGAGCCAAAGCGAAGAGTGCCTGGGCGTAACGCCCGGCAACGCCGGCGGTCGGATCCTTTGGCGCGTCGTCTTGAGACACTCGGGTTAGCCCCTCGTTAAGTCGCTCGATTTATGACGCCCGCCATAGCGCCGCGACGCAGAAGCCGCAGATCGCCCAAAGCTGGCTTGAATGGAAACGGGACGGTTCGGCAAGAGCGTCAAGTCCCGAAGGCGCCGGTGACCTAACATGAGCGAAATGCCGGCGCAACCCCGAGCGAGGCGCCGGAAATGAGCCTTTCGGATGATATTGCGATCTCGGACGGGGTTTTCATAAAAAATTTTGCGGATCAATATCGACGGCCACTTTAACACCGCCGCGCGACTTTGGCGCCTCGCTCAAGCTTTGCCGGAGGAATCCTTGCAGGTCGGCGTGGCGCGGCGCCTTGATCAGAATGCGGAAGCGATGCTGGCCGCGCACCATGGCGATCGGCGCCTCCGCCGGGCCGAGGACGATCATATCGCGCTCGCCTGCCAGCTCGCCGGGCGCGGCCAGGCTCCAGCCGCCGTTCCTGGGCGCGGCGGCGCAGGCGGCGCGCGCCAGAGCGCGGGCGTGCGCTTCGGCGGCGGCGCGGTCGGGTCCTGAAACGATGAGCGCCGCGAGCCGCGTGAAAGGCGGCAGGCCGGCGCGGCGGCGCTGGTCGATTTCGGCGGCGTAAAAGCCCTCAAAATCCCCCGACAGCAGCGCGCGCAGCACGGGATGTTCTTTTTGGTAGGTCTGAATCAAAGCCCGTCCTGGCTTGTCGCCGCGTCCGGCGCGTCCGGCGACCTGATTAAGCAGTTGAAACGTGCGTTCGCCGGCGCGCGGGTCGCCGTTCGACAGCCCGACGTCGGCGTCGATCACGCCGACCAAGGTCAGCGCCGGAAAATTATGCCCCTTGGCGACCAGTTGCGTGCCGATGACGAGATCGAATTCGCCTTGCTCGATCGCTTGCAACTCGCGCCTCAGTCGCTCCGTTCCGCCCGGAAAATCGGAGGAAAGTGTTAACAGCCGCGCGTTGGGGAACAATTCGCTGGCCTCCTCGGCCAGGCGCTCGACGCCGGGACCGCAGGGACTGAGCTGATCCGGCTCGCCGCATTCGGGGCAAATTTCAGGGCGCCGCTCGATATGGCCGCAGTGATGGCACACCAGCGCCCGTCGAAAGCGATGCTCGACCAGCCAGGCGGTGCAATTGGGACATTGAAATTTATGACCGCAGGCCCGGCACAGCGTCAAAGGCGCATAGCCGCGCCGGTTAAGGAACAGCAGCGCCTGTTCGCCGCGCTCCATTGTCCGCGCCACGGCCTCGACGAGCGGCGGCGAAATCCATTTGCCGCGCGGCGCGCCCTGTTTGCGCAGGTCGATCGCGACAATGTCGGGCATGGCGCGGCCGGCGTGGCGCGCGGCGAGCCGCAAATGGGCGTAGCGCCCCTGATCGGCGTTGACCCGCGTTTCGATCGAGGGCGTCGCCGAAGCCAGAACCACTGGGCAATTCTCCAGTCGCGCGCGCACGACGGCCATGTCGCGGGCGTGATAGGAAACCCCGTCGTCCTGTTTGTAGGCGGCTTCGTGCTCCTCGTCGACGACCAGCAGGCGCAAATCGGCGAAGGGCAAAAACAGCGCCGAGCGCGCGCCGACAACGACCTTGACTTCGCCCGCCGCCGCGCCCGTCCAGATGCGGGCGCGCTTACGGGCGCTGACCCCGGAGTGCCATTCGGCCGGGCGCACGCCGAAACGGGCGGCGAAGCGGTCGAGAAACTGCGCGGTCAGGGCGATTTCCGGCATGAGCACCAGCGCCTGCCCGCCGCCTTTGAGGGCGCCGGCGAGCGCTTCGAAATAGACTTCGGTCTTGCCCGATCCGGTGACGCCCTCCAGCAGGGTCGCCGAAAATACCCGCGCGGCGACTCTTTCCTGCAAGGCGGCGGCGGCGTAAGCTTGGTCCGCCGACAGGGTCGCTTGAAAGAAATCGGGGTCGGGCGTCAGCGCCGTCGGCTCAGGCGGCAGCGCGACGGCTTCAAGCGCCCCATCGTCGACCAGGGCGTCGATGACGCCGACCGAGACGCCGGCCAGATGCGCCAGCGCGGATTTTTGTTGCGCCAGCCCGCCGCGCGCCGCCTCCAATACGCGGGCCCTCGCCGGAGTCAGCCGCTTTGGCGGAAGTCCGGTGGCGCGCATTCCGATACGCAGCGGCTCCTGCCCGACGTTTTGCGGCGCGCGCACGCCCATGCGCAGCACCATGCCGCGCGGCGCCAGCGTCCAATTGGCGATCCAGTCGATGAATTTACGTAAACGGTCCCGCAGCGGCGGCAAATCGAGGCGCGTCGAGACCGGTTTCAGGTTGTCGCCGCGACCAGGCCGGAGCGCCCAGACCACGCCTAAAGTCTCGCGCGCGCCGAGCGGAACCCCGACGAAATCGCCGGGGCCAAGATCCATTCCCAGCGGAATGCGATAGGAAAAAGCGGTGTCGAGCGCCACGGGCGTGAGCACGTCGACAATCTGCGGTTCGGCGGGAAGGGGTCCCGTTTGACGAGCGGCGGTCATCGGCTCCGTGTAGCACGGGCGCGTCTTCGCCGCGACCGAACGGCGTCATGCGCAAACAAACTTTACGCCAGCGCGCCGTGGCAGTGCTTGTATTTCTTGCCCGAGCCGCAGGGACAGGGTTCGTTGCGGGAAACCTTGCCCCAGCTTTGCGGATCGTTGGGATCGCGCTTGGCCGGCGTCTCGCCGGCCGTCAGCGCGCGCGGCGTGAATTCGCCCGACGCGATCCTGGCGTTGATGTCAGCGATCGCCATTTCGTCTTCGCCGCTCAACGGATCGATATGCGTGGCCTGCATTTCGGGCAGGGATTGCGGCGGCGGCTCGTAGGAGACTTCGACGCGCATCAACTGCGCGGTGACGATTTCGCGCAACCGGGTAATCAGGGCGTCGAACAGTTCGAAGGCTTCCGACTTATATTCATTAAGCGGGTCGCGTTGGGCGAGGCCGCGCCAGCCGATCACCTGCCGCAACTGATCAAGCACGACCAGATGTTCGCGCCACAGGTGATCGAGCGCCTGCAGGACGATCTGCTTTTCGACATAGCGCATGACTTCGCTGGTGTTGCGCGTCTCACGTTCCGCGTAGGCCTGATCGGCGGCCTTCTCCAGCCTTTCGCGCAATTCCTCGTCGGCGATGCCTTCTTCCTTCGCCCAATCAGCGACCGGCGAATCGATGTTGAGCGCGTTGACGACGCTTTCGTGCAGGCCGGCGATGTCCCACGTCTCTGGATAGGCGTCGCGCGGAATATGGCGGGTGACCAGATCCTCGACGACGCCGTGGCGCATTTCGGTAATCGTCTCCTCGAGCGAATCCTGCGCCATCATCTCACGGCGCTGTTCGAACACGACCTTGCGCTGGTCGTTCATGACGTTGTCGAATTTCAGAATGTTCTTGCGCATGTCGAAGTTGCGCGCTTCGACTTTCTGCTGCGCCTTTTCCAGGGCCTTGTTGATCCACGGATGGATGATCGCCTCGCCTTCCTGCAGGCCGAGTTTGCGCAGCATGGCGTCCATGCGTTCGGAGCCGAAAATGCGCATCAAGTCGTCTTCAAGCGACAGGAAAAATTTGGATTTGCCCGGATCGCCCTGACGACCGGCTCGGCCGCGCAACTGGTTGTCGATGCGCCGGCTTTCGTGCCGCTCGGTGCCGATGATGTAAAGGCCGCCCGCGTCTAGCGCCTTCTGTTTGAATTCACTGATTTCTTTGCGAATTTCAGCGTCCTTGGCCTCGCGCGCGGGCCCTTCCAGGCCCTCGCACTCCATGCGCAGGCGCATTTCGAGGTTGCCGCCCAGCTGAATGTCGGTGCCGCGGCCCGCCATATTGGTGGCGATGGTGATGGCCCCCGGCACGCCCGCTTCGGCGACGATATAGGCTTCCTGCTCGTGGAAGCGGGCGTTCAGCACGGCGAAATGTTTCGACGTCTTGCCTGAGCGCGCGCAGGCGTAGAGCTTGTCGAGCGCCCCTTCGGCGCCGAAATCGATTTGCGTATAGCCGTTCTTGATCAGGAATTCCGCCAGTTGCTCGGATTTCTCGATGGAGGTCGTGCCGACCAGCATTGGTTGGGCGATGGCGTTGGCCGTCTCTATTTCCGTGACGATGGCGGCGAGCTTTTCCTGCGCGGTGCGGTACACCTCGTCGTCCGAGTCGACGCGGCTGACGGGCCGATTGGTCGGAATCTCGACGACGGCGAGCTTATAGATTTCCTCGAACTCCTCCGATTCGGTCGAGGCCGTGCCGGTCATGCCGGCCAACTTTTTGTATAACCGGAAATAGTTCTGGAAGGTGATCGAGGCCAGGGTGACGTTTTCGGGTTGGACCTGAACGCCTTCCTTCGCTTCGAGCGCCTGATGCAGGCCTTCCGAATAGCGCCTGCCCGGCATCATGCGGCCGGTGAATTCGTCGATGATCACCACTTCGTCGTTGCGGACGATGTAATCCTTGTCGCGCTGGAACAATTTATGGGCGCGCAGGGCCTGATTGACGTGGTGGACCAGCGTGACGTTGACGGCGTCGTAAAGCGAACCTTCCTTCATCAGGCCTTTTTGCGCGAGCAGCTCTTCCATATGCTCGTTGCCGGCTTCCGTCAGATTGGTGGTGCGCTGCTTTTCGTCGAGTTCGAAATCGTCCGGCGTCAGGGCCGGAATGAGTTTGTCGATGGAATTGTAGAGATCGGACTTGTCGTCCGAAGGACCGGAAATGATCAGCGGCGTGCGCGCTTCGTCGATCAGGATCGAATCGACCTCGTCGACGATGGCGAAGAAATGTCCGCGCTGAACCATTTGGTTCAGCTCGTATTTCATATTGTCGCGGAGATAGTCGAAACCGAATTCGTTGTTGGTGCCGTAGGTTATGTCCGCGGCGTAGGCCTGCGCCCGTTCCTCGTCGTCGATGCCGTGCACGATGATGCCGACCGACATCCCGAGGAATTTGTAGATTTGGCCCATCCATTCGGCGTCGCGGCGAGCCAGATAGTCGTTCACCGTGACGACATGCACGCCCTTCCCGGCCAGGGCGTTGAGATAGCAGGCGAGGGTGGCGACGAGCGTCTTGCCCTCGCCGGTGCGCATCTCAGCGATGGCGCCTTCGTGCAGAACCATGCCGCCGATCAATTGCACATCGAAATGCCGCTGGCCGAGCACGCGTTTGGCCGCTTCACGCACCGTGGCGAAGGCGGGCACCAGCAGTTCGTCAAGACTTTTGCCGTTGGCGATTTCGGCTTTGAACGCATCCGTGCGGGCGCGCAGGGCGTCGTCGGAAAGCGCCGCGACCTCCGTCTCCAGCGCGTTTATCGCCAGCACTTTCGGGGCGTAGGTCTTCAATCGGCGATCGTTGGCGCTGCCGAAGATTTTTTTTGCGAGGCTACTGAGCATTCCAACGACCTTTCAGGGCGACGGCGCGCATCGCCGGATAAGATTTGCACTCCGCTCCCGCCGCCAATTTCCGCCCTCTATGTCGTGTCGGGGCGGATAAACGGCAAGGTCGGGTCCCCCCATCGGCGGCCCCGGACGAAGCCGGTAGACTTCGGCATCGCGGCAAAACGCGCGGCGGCAGTGACAAAGCCCGAGATTTTGTGAAAAAACGGGTGAAATAGCGGGGCGAGAGATAGAAGCGGGGCTGGGCCTTGTCAATCAAAACACCCCGCGGCGCGACAAAGCGTCTTGCCGCCGCTGTTACGGCCTCACCGTTCGCGCGTCCAGCTTTCGCCGCCGCAGAAGCCGCCGCCGGACAAACAACCCTTGACGCGCAATTGATTCTCGCTCTCCAGGGCGATCTCGCCGTCATAGACTTTGTCGTTTTCCAGATCGTGGATCGCGCCGACCCATTTGTCGCCCTGCGGACGCATATCGACGAGAATCTTGCCGCCGATCAGCGGCTTCTGGCCGGGCTCCGGCGCGGCGGCCTTGGCCAGGACGCCGCAAAGCGCTTTTCCGCAACGGGAAATCCGAATGATCGCGGTCCCGTCGGCGACGCGCCATAATCCGGTGGCGTCGGCGAAAGCCGGGGCCGGCGCCAGCAGCGCCAACAGCAGGGCGAACGCCCTGGTGTTCAAGAACATATTGATCTTCATATGTTTTCCTTGAGGATGACGTTGTCGCCGGCGTCGGCAAGCAGGGCGAACATGGAGTCTTCGTCCGGTCTTGCCGAAACATGAAAGCTGAGGCCGGCCCGCGCCAGCGGCGCGCCGGCGGCGGATGAAATGCAGATATGTCGGCATTGTCCGGCCGCCGCGCCGGCCAGATCCAGAAACAGGGCGGCGCTGCGCGGCGAATAATGCAGGGCGCAGGCGATCTCCCCGGCGTTCAGGGCCGCCAGAACGTCCGCCGGCCAATGCGCGAGAGGGCGCGCCTCGTAAGTTTCGACGATGTCGAGACGCCAGCCGGCCCGCGCCAATCCGTCTTCAAGGGTATGATTTCGGGTCCGTCCGGCTAGATAAAGCGCCGATTTTGGCCGCGCGTCGGCCGTCAGGGCGGCGAGCAGACCGGCGCTGTCCGGCGCGACAATGGCGATTCGATAACCGATCGCGGCGCCGGCCTTCGCCGTCGTCTCGCCGACGCAGGCGAGCGGCGCGGCTATCGTCGCCTCGCGCTGCCCGGCGAAGGCGTGCGCGCTGGTCGCCAGCACGAGATCGACCGGCGCGTTTGGCAGGGGCGCCGCGCAGAACGCGATCTCCAGCGCCGGAGCGAGAACCGGCCGATAGCCGAGGGCGGCCAGCCGCGCGCCGGTGCGCTGCGCTTCAGGTTGCGGTCTTGTCACCAGAACGCGCATGGCTCACGTCAAAATTGCAGAAGATCGGGCGGCGCTTTGGCCAGAATCTCGCGCGCCGCGGTCTCGCCGAGCCGGGCGGCGTCATGCTTCGAACCATGGGCCTGCGCGCTGAAGCTTTGCGAACCGTCCTTGCGCAAGACCATGCCTTGAAAGGCGAGCGTCTCGCCTTCGAGGCGCGCATGGCCGGCGATCGGGGTGCGGCACGAGCCGTCGAGAAAGGCCAAAAAGGCTCGTTCGGCGGTGAGCGCGAAACCCGTCGCCTCGTCGAGAATGGGCGCCAGCCTGGCGCGGTTGGCGCTGTCGTCCGTCCGCGCCGTGATGGCGATGGCGCCCTGGCCACAGGCGGGCAGAAACTCCTCGGTCGACAGAATGGAGGTCGCCTTGTCGGCAAGACCCAGCCGTTTCAAACCGGCCAAGGCCAGTAAAGTGGCGGCGAATTCGCCGTTTTCGATCTTGTTGAGGCGCGTTTGCACATTGCCGCGCAACAATTCGACCTGCAGATCGGGCCGCAGCCGCAAAATCATGGCCTGCCGACGCAAGGAGGCGGAGCCGACGCGCGCCCCGAGCGGCAATTCCCGCAAGGTTTTGACCTGGCCGCCGATAAAGGCGTCGCGCACGTCCTCGCGCGGCAGGAAGCCGGCGGCCTCAAGTCCGGTCGGCAATACGGTCGGCAGATCCTTGGCCGAGTGCACGGCGATGTCGATGTCGCCGGCGAGTTGAGCGACGTCCAGCTCCTTGGTGAACAGGCCTTTGCCGCCGGCCTCGCTCAGCGCGCGGTCGAGGATCATGTCGCCCGAGGTCTTGATGACGACAATCTCGATGTCTTCCGCGCGCGCGCCGTGAGCGGCGCCCAGCAGGCGGCGCGTCTCGTGGGCCTGCGCCAGCGCCAGCGGGCTGCCGCGCGTTCCGATTTTCAACCAGGGCGACGTCAAAAAAAACTCCGGCGGATTTTGCATTCGCGAGGCGGCGGACTATAGGGGGAAGATGGTTGCCGGCAAAGCGCCTCAATTAAGTTTTGGAAAAAATCATTTCCGACAAAATAGCTGCGGCGGGGATCGACTATGCGCAGTTTGATGGTTCTTGGCGTTGAAAGCACCTGCGACGAGACGGCGGCCGCTGTTGTCGCGGCCAAGCCGGATGGCGGCGGGGTCATTCTCGCCAACGAGGTCTTGAGCCAGATCGCCGAACACGCCGTTTTCGGCGGCGTGGTGCCGGAAATCGCCGCGCGGGCGCATATTGAATCGCTCGACCGGCTGATCGCCAAGGCGCTCGCAGACGCCCGATGCGCCATATCGGATCTCGACGCCGTCGCCGCCGCCGCCGGTCCCGGCCTGATCGGCGGCGTCATGGTCGGCCTGACCATGGCCAAGGCGATCGCCCTCGCCGCGCAGAAGCCGTTCATCGCCGTCAATCATCTTGAGGCGCACGCGCTGACGGCGCGGCTGACCGATGGGGTGGAGTTTCCTTATCTCCTGCTGCTGATTTCGGGCGGCCACACCCAGCTCGTCGCCGTGCGCGGCGTCGGCGACTATGTGCGGCTCGGCGCGACCCTTGACGACGCGTTGGGCGAGGCTTTCGACAAGGTCGCCAAAATGCTCGGCCTGCCCTATCCGGGCGGACCGCGCGTCGAGGAAGCGGCGCAAAAGGGCGATCCGACGCGGTTCGCCTTTCCCCGCCCGCTAGCGGGACGGTCAAAGCCCGACTTTTCGCTCTCGGGCCTGAAAACCGCGGTGCGGCTGGAGGCCGAAAAGATCGCGCCGCTGACCAGGACCGACATAGCCGATCTCTGCGCCTCGTTTCAGGCCGCCGCCGTCGACGTGATCGTCGATCGTTGCCGCGCCGCGCTGCGCATGTGGCGTGGTCAGTCCAACGTTCAGCCGGCCGCTCTGGTGGTCGCCGGAGGGGTCGCCGCCAATGGCGCGATCCGGCGCGCCCTGACGCGGTTTTGCGCCGAGGCCGGCTTGCGTCTGGCCTTGCCGACGCCCGCCCTTTGCACCGATAATGGCGCGATGATCGCCTGGGCCGGGATCGAGCGGTTTCGGCTGGGCCTGATCGATGACATGACATTCGCCGCCCGGCCGCGCTGGCCGCTCGACGCCAACAGCGAAACCATCCATCACGGCAAGGCTTGAGATTTGTCGCTCTCCAAGAAAACGCAGCCGGCGAGCGTCGCGTCGCTTCGCCTCGAATTCGACGTCGAAGGCCGCCGGCGCTCCAGGCCGTTCCGGGCGCGGGCCGCTCGTTGCGAGGCGGGGCGATGAGCGCCGTTGGCGAAATCGCGGTGCTGGGCGCCGGGGCCTGGGGCACGGCATTGGCCAATGTCGCCGCCGCGTCGGCGAGCGCCAAGGTCTGGCTTTATGCGCGCGCGCCGGCGCATGTCGAGGAGATGCGCGCCGCCCGTGAAAACGTCCGGCGTCTGCCCGGCGTTAAATTGGCCGAAAAGATCGAGCCGACGAACGATTTCGCCTGCGTCTCCAAGGCGTCGATCGTTCTTTGCGTGACGCCGGCTCAGGCCTTTCGCGCCACCGCGGCGGCCATGCGCCCGTATCTGTCGGCGAACGCCGTCGTCGTGAATTGCGCCAAGGGCATCGAGCGGGGGACGGCGCTGTATATGAGCGAGGTCCTGCACGAGGCGCTGCCCGGCCAGCCGTGCGCGGCGCTTTCGGGCCCCAGTTTCGCCGAAGACGTTTCGCGCGGTCTGCCGACGGCGGTGACGATCGCCGCCAATGACGGCGCTTTGGCCGCGCGGCTTTGCCGCGTGCTCGGCGGTCCGAATTTCCGCCCTTATCATTCCAGCGATCTGCGCGGCGTCGAAATCGGCGGCGCGACGAAAAACGTTCTCGCCATCGCCTGCGGCATCGCCAATGGACGCGGTCTCGGCGCGAGCGCCCATGCCGCGCTGCTGGCGCGCGGCTTCGCCGAATTGATGCGTTTTGGCGTCAAATCGGGCGCCAGGCCGGAAACCCTGATGGGTCTGTCTGGTCTGGGCGATCTGGCGTTGACCTGTTCATCGCCGCAGTCGCGCAATTACGCCTTGGGCTTTTCCATCGGTCGGGGGGAGGATCCGCAGCTCGCCGGCCATGGCAAGTTGGCGGAGGGCGCTTATACGGCGCAGGTTCTGGCGCAAAAAGCGCAAGGCCTAGGCGTCGAAATGCCGATCGCCGCCGCCGTCGAGGCCATCCTGCAAAATCGCATCGGCGTCGACGCGACCGTCGAAGCCTTGATGACCAGACCGTTCAAGGCTGAGGTTGAATTCTAGCAAGAACGATAAAGACATCGGCGCGCCCCGCTATGCGTTTGAGCGCGCCGACCGATCTTTTCAAGGCGACTAAGTCTTACGTCTTCAACGTTTTACTTCTTCAACAAGTCGGCCGGCAGCTTGCCGCCATTGGCGGCGAGCTGGGCGATGACCTGTTGATGCAGCCACACGTTCATCGTCGCCGAATCGTTGGTGTCGCCGGTGTATTTCAACTCGCCGGCGAGCGTCTTGCGGGCGGCGAGGCTCGAATCAAGACCCAGAACCTTGAGCAAATCGACGATCGACACGCGCCAGTCGAGTTCTTCGGGGTTGCTTTCGTTGAGGGCGTCGAGCACGGCGGGCACGTCAACCGAGGCGGCGACGTCAGCCGGAACGGTCGCGGGAGCGGCCGCCAGCACGGCGGCGGCGGGGGCGTCAGCCGCGGGAGCGGCGGCGGGAGCGGCTTCGGCCGGGGTCGTGCCGAAAACCTTGCTCAGAATGGAACCGAAAATGCTCATGGAAACTCCTGTCCTGCGACTTCTAAGGACGTCAATAAATCCGCCGCCAAACGCCGAAAAAGGCATGCGCCGGACGTAGGGAAGCTAGAGGCATCCGACGACGCTTACAACACAAGGCAAGCATATTTTCGGTGTTTTTTTAATCTGAATGATTTTATTGAAGAAGCCTTGGGCGGATTGACCTTCGTCGCGCGATTCCGGAAAGTTGCGCGACCCTATTGGGCGAGGTCGGCCGTGGAACGAAGCTTCGAACCGGCGTTTCGACTCCATCAAGAGCGTCGCCTCGCGCCTTCGTAAAATCTGATTTCTCGGAGACTTCAATGCTGTTTGCGGCCATCTGCACGGATAAGCCCGACCATCTTGGAACGCGCCTCGATAATCGCGCCGCCCATCTAGCCTATCTCGAAGCCCATCCGGGTCGGGTCAAGGCCGCCGGTCCGTTCCTCGATGCCGAAGAAAAGCCTTGCGGCTCGCTGCTGATTCTCGATTTCGCCGATTCGGCGCAAGTCCGCACGTTTCTGGAAAACGACCCCTACGCCAAGGCCGGGCTGTTCGCCTCGACCGACCTACGCGCTTGGCGTCAGGCTCTGGGCGTCAGCCTGTGAGCGCGCCGGCGCGCTGCTGGCTCTTGAAGAGCGAGCCGTCGAGCTGGTCCTGGAGCCAACAGGTCCTGGCGGGGGGACAGGGTACGCCGTGGAATGGCGTGCGCAATCACACGGCGAAACAAAACCTGATGGCGATGCAGCGCGGCGACAAGGCCTTTTTCTATCATTCCAATGAAGGCAAGGAGATCGTCGGAATCGTCGAGGTCATCCGGACGCATTATCCCGATCCCAGCGATCTTTCGGGCAAATTCTGCATGGTCGACGTCAAGGCGGTAAAAGCTTTGCCGCGGCCGGTGAGCTTGGCGCGGGTCAAGGCCGAGCCGAAACTGGCGGCCATGATGCTGGCGACGAACTCGCGTCTGTCGGTTCAGCCGGTTACCGCGGAAGAGTGGCGAATCATCTGCCAATCAGGGGGATTGTGAAGCGTTTTGAGCGATAGCGCCGGGCCGTTCCGCGCATGCGCCGACGGCGGCGAGCCACGCCTTGATGGCGCGCTCGCGCTTAGGTTTGAGCCCTTGCAACAGTTGCTCGTCGAATGCGCGGACGCGCGCGCGGCATTGTTCGAGCGCGGTCCGGCCGGATTCTGTCAGGCAAAGTCGCATCGACCGGCCCAATGTCTTCTCGCGGCGGACTTCGACATGGCCGTCGCGGCGCAGATTGGCGAGGATGACGCTGACGGTTTGCGGCGTCAAAGCGGCGCGGCGCGCGACATCGGCTCCGGTGAGATCGGCGTGGGCGTCGATAAGGCCCAGCACGACGTATTGCGGGGCGGTAACGCCAAATTCGGCGAGGGCGCGCTCCATTTTCAGGCGATAGGCGGCGCTGGCGCGCCGCAGCATCGCGCCGATTTCCTCGAAGGCGTCCGGTGTGCTCGCGATAGACACGGGTTCGTCGTCCTTTTTCATTGCGGCCGCCATCAATCGTCTATCAGAGCTTTTATCGTAGTTCCTCGACGGGCGTCCGTCAAAGACCGGACTTGCGTGTTACGGGCGGCGGCGGTTACAGGCAAACAGGACGAAGGAGTCATTGGTGTCGGCGCCGGCAAAAGACCTATCCTTGCACGATCGGTATATGGAGCTTGTCGCCAGCGGCAAGATCGAGCGCGATCACGCGCAGGAGGAGGTCGCGCGTCGTCTCGACGAATTGCGGCGACAGCTCGGCGACTATCGTCTGGCCAGCAAATCCTCGGCGCTCGGATGGCTGTTCGGCGCGCGGCAAAAGACCTCGCCGCCGAAGGGCGTTTATATCTGGGGGGCGGTCGGGCGCGGCAAGACCATGTTGATGGACATGTTCTTCGAGGATGCCGATTTCGAGCCGAAAAAGCGGGTGCATTTCCACGCCTTCATGGGCGACGTGCACAAACGAATCTACGCTTGGCGGCAAAGGAAAAAGGCCGGCGAGGCCAAGGGCGACGATCCGATCGCCCCCGTCGCCGATGAGATCGCGGCGCAAACAGCGCTGCTCTGTTTCGACGAATTCGCGGTCACCGACATCGCCGACGCGATGATTTTAGGCCGCCTGTTTCAGGCGCTTTTCGCGCGGGGCCTGACCGTTGTCGCCACCTCCAATGTCGAACCGTCCGAACTTTACAAGGACGGTCTCAATCGCTCGCTGTTCCTGCCTTTCATCGGCCTGATCCGGGAACGGATGGATGTCGTCAAACTCGACGCGCGCGCCGATTTCCGTCTGGAGAAGTTAGGCGGCGCGCCGGTCTATTACGTCCCGGCGGACGCGGCGGCGTATCGCGCGCTGTCCCGCGCCTTCCTGGTTTTGACAGGCGAGATCGCCGGCCGGCCGATGCGGTTGCCGCTGCTTGGCCGCGAAATCCATATTCCTCAGGCCGCCGGCCATGTGGCGCGTTTCGATTACGCCGATCTTTGCGTGCAACCGCTGGGCGCCGCGGATTTTTTGGCGATCGCCGACAATTTTCATACGGTGATCGTCGACCGCATTCCCTTGCTCGACGCCGACAAGCGTAACGAGCCGAAGCGATTCATCACGCTCATCGACGCGCTCTATGATCGCAAGGTCAAGCTGCTGGCGTCAGCCGCCGCCGAGCCCGTTGGGCTGTACCTTGGCACGCAGGGCCGCGAGGCCTTCGAATTCGCGCGGACCGCGTCGCGGTTGATCGAAATGCGCTCACGCGATTATCTGGCTTTACCGCACGGCCTGTCGGGACTGACGTCGGGCGACATCACCGGGCTGGTCGAGACATGAGCGCGACGGAGCGAGGCAAGGTTGTCGATGCGCCGGCTGATCAGCGCATCCTTGAAATCGCTTTCGATCATTTGCGGCGCTTCGGCCCCAAACGCGTCACCATCGTCGGCATCGCCGACGAGGCGGGCATGTCGCACGCCAATATCTATCGCTATTATCCCTCCAAGCGCGCCTTGATCGAGGCGGTGACGGCGGCCTGGCTGAAAACCCTGGAAGGCGATCTACGGCTGATCGTCGAGGGGCCTGACCCGGCTTATGACAAGCTTGAGCGCGCCATCCTTTCGATTCAGCACGCCTATCTCGATCGCCTCGAAAGCGACCCGGTCCTGTTTCGCCTGCTCTGCGACGCCGTCGAGAAAAATCAGGTGGTGGCCCGCAAACATCGCAACAAGGCGCAAAGCGAGATTCAGAAGATCGTCGAGGACGGGATGGCGGCCGGCTCCTTTCGTCCGATCGACCGAAGGCGCGCCATGTCATTGATCTTCGATCTGGCGCACCGTTTCATCCATCCATTGGCGATCTGGCTCGACAGGGACGCGGCTCGAGTCGATCTCGAAAGACGCGCGGCGCGCGCCGTAGCCATTATTCTGCGGGCGCTTTCGCGCGCGCCAGACCTTGACATATGACAAATTTTGTCTTTTGTCACTTCTTGGAAAACAAGACCCGAGCGCCCGTCGATTTGTCGATAAAATGGCGTATTATATTGTTTTGTATATCTTTTCGTTGAGCAATCGGTGTTTTGGCGGGCGAGGCCCCCAAGCGCGGGCGTGCGTCTTAGTCTTTCTCCCGACTTGAAAGGGTCAAATCTTCAAGGCAAATAGCGCGCGCTCAAAAAAACGCCGACCGTCGTGCGACATGTCGTCGCGACAGCGTGTCGAAGCGAGCTTCGAATTTCAAAAAGCTTGGATCCAAGGACGATAAAAATGGCGCGTAAGAAGATTGCATTGATCGGAGCCGGCCAGATCGGCGGAACGCTCGCTCACCTGGCGGGCCTCAAGGAGCTCGGCGACATCGTTCTGTTCGATATTGCCGAGGGTACGCCCCAGGGCAAAGCGCTCGATCTTGCCGAATCCTCCCCCGTCGACGGTTTCGACGTCAAGCTGTCGGGCGCCAACGCCTATGAACAGATCGCCGGCGCCGACGTGGTCATCGTGACGGCCGGCGTGCCGCGCAAACCCGGCATGAGCCGCGACGATCTTCTTGGCATCAACCTCAAGGTCATGGATTCGGTCGGCGCCGGCATCAAGGCGCACGCGCCCGACGCTTTCGTCATCTGCATCACCAACCCGCTCGACGCGATGGTCTGGGCGCTGCGCAAATCTTCCGGCATGCCCGCGCACAAAGTCGTCGGCATGGCCGGCGTGCTCGATTCGGCGCGCTTCCGCTATTTCCTCGCCGAAGCCACCGGCGTTTCGGTCAAGGACGTTCATGCGATGACGCTGGGCGGTCACGGCGACGACATGGTGCCGCTGGTTCGCTATTCGACGGTCGGCGGCGTGCCGCTGCCGGAATTGGTGAAAATGGGCTGGTTGTCGCAGGACAAGCTCGACGCCATCGTCGACCGCACCCGCAAGGGCGGCGGCGAGATTGTCGGCCTGCTGAAGACCGGCTCGGCCTTCTACGCCCCGGCCGCCTCCGCCATCGCCATGGCCGAAGCCTATTTGAACGACCAAAAGCGCGTCCTCCCAGTCGCCGCGTCGCTCAACGGCGAATATGGACAGAAGGACGTTTACGTCGGCGTGCCGGCCCTGATCGGCGCGGGCGGCGTCGAGAAGATCATCGAAGTCTCGTTCGACGAGACCGAACAAGCCCAATTCGACAAATCCCTCGCTTCGGTGCGGGGCCTTATCGACGCGTGCAAGAAGATCAATCCGGCCCTCGCCTGATTTTGCTTCGACCACGGCCCGATCATTCGGGCGGCGCGCCGGCGCTTGCGATCAAAGCGCCGGCCGCTGCGGCCATACGCTTCCTTGGAGAGGACTTCATATGAATATTCATGAGTATCAGGCGAAAGCCGTTCTCAAGGAATTCGGCGCGCCCGTCTCGCGCGGCGTTCCAATTCTGAAAGTTGAGGACGCGGAAGCCGCCGCGAAGGAACTGGGCGGGCCGCTTTGGGTCGTCAAGTCGCAAATTCACGCCGGCGGACGCGGTAAGGGCAAGTTCAAGGAAGCTAGCGCCGGCGAAAAGGGCGGCGTGCGCCTCGCCAAGTCGGTCGCGGAAGTCAAGGAATTCGCCAGGCAGATGCTCGGCAATACGCTGGTGACTGTCCAGACCGGCCCGGCCGGCAAGCAGGTCAACCGCCTCTATATCGAAGACGGTTCCGATATCGAGAAGGAATTCTACCTTTCCGCGCTCGTCGATCGCGCCACTTCGCGCGTGTCGTTCGTCGTCTCGACGGAAGGCGGCATGGACATCGAGCAGGTCGCCCACGCGACGCCTGAAAAGATCATCACTTTCTCCGTCGACCCCGCGACCGGCGTCATGCCGCACCACGGCCGCACCGTCGCCAAGGCGCTCGGCCTGACCGGCGATCTGGCCAAACAGGCCGGCGCTCTGGTGACCAAACTCTACACGGCCTTTGTCGCCAAGGACATGGCGATGCTGGAGATTAATCCGCTGATCGTCACCAAGCAAGGCGAGCTGAAATGCCTCGACGCCAAGGTGTCGTTTGACGACAACGCGCTTTACCGTCACCCGGACGTCCTCGCCCTGCGCGACGAGACGGAGGAAGACGCCAAGGAAATCGAGGCGTCGAAACACGATCTGTCCTACATCACGCTCGACGGCGCCATCGGCTGCATGGTCAACGGCGCGGGCCTGGCCATGGCGACGATGGACATCATCAAGCTTTACGGCATGGAGCCGGCGAACTTTCTCGACGTCGGCGGCGGCGCGACGAAGGAAAAGGTGACGGCGGCGTTCAAGATCATCACCGCCGATCCGAACGTCAAAGGCATTCTGGTCAATATTTTCGGCGGCATCATGCGTTGCGACGTCATCGCCGAAGGCGTCATCGCCGCGGTCAAGGACGTCGGTCTGCAGGTTCCGCTGGTCGTGCGCCTTGAAGGCACCAACGTCGATCTCGGCAAGAAAATCATTCGTGAATCGGGTCTCAACGTCATTCCGGCGGACGATCTGGACGATGCGGCGCAGAAAATCGTCAAGGCTGTGAAGGAGGCCGCGTAATGTCCATCCTGATCGACAAGAACACCAGAATCATCACCCAGGGCTTTACCGGCAAGAACGGCACTTTCCATTCCGAACAGGCGCTCGCCTATTTCGGCACGAAGGTCGTCGGCGGCACCTCGCCCGGCAAGGGCGGCGCGACCCATATCGGTCTGCCGGTGTTCGATACGGTCGGTGAAGCCAAGGCCGCCACCGGCGCCGACGCTTCGGTGATCTATGTGCCGCCGCCCGGCGCGGCGGACGCGATCTGCGAAGCCATCCAGGCGGAAATCCCACTCATCGTCTGCATCACCGAAGGCATTCCGGTGGAGGACATGATCAAGGTCAAGCGCGCGCTGTCCGGTTCGAAGTCGCGGTTGATCGGTCCCAATTGCCCCGGCGTGATGACCGCGGGCGAATGCAAGATCGGCATCATGCCCGGCAATATTTTCAAGGCCGGCAATGTCGGCATTGTCTCGCGCTCCGGCACACTGACCTATGAGGCGGTGTTTCAGACCACGCAGGTCGGTCTCGGGCAGACGACCGCCGTCGGCATCGGCGGCGATCCGGTCAAGGGCACCGAATTCATCGACATGCTGGAAATGTTCCTGGCCGACGACAAAACCCATTCGATCATCATGATCGGCGAAATCGGCGGCTCGGCGGAAGAAGACGCGGCGCAGTTCATCGCCGACGAGGCCAAGCGCGGCCGCAAGAAGCCGATGGTCGGCTTCATCGCCGGCCGCACGGCGCCTCCCGGACGACGCATGGGCCACGCCGGCGCGATCATCTCCGGCGGCAAGGGCGGCGCCGAAGACAAGATCGCGGCGATGGAGGCTGCGGGCATCCGCGTTTCGCCTTCGCCGGCGCGTCTGGGCAGCACGCTGGTCGAGTTGCTGCGGGGCTGAACGGCCCATTGCAATCGCGCGGCGCGGGTTTGTTTTTCCGCGCCGCCCCAATGCGCGCAAATTTGCGTGCGACGAAATGGCGGGGGTCCGCCAATTCACGCATCGTTCCGCTTGAGCGGGCGAAGCGCGGCCAAAGGATCGAGCTATGGCGCGTCAAGACACCAATGGAAGCAACGGCGGCGGCGGCGCGACACGTTCGCAGACGAAT
This sequence comes from uncultured Alphaproteobacteria bacterium, assembly GCA_963736175.1. GTDB lineage: Bacteria > Pseudomonadota > Alphaproteobacteria > Rhizobiales > Beijerinckiaceae > Rhodoblastus. Next base: position 61,022 of record CAVTNU010000023.1, read on the forward strand.
TCGTCGTTTGCTGGAACGTCCTTCCTGTTCGGCGGCAACGCCGCCTATATCGAGCAGCTCTACGACGCCTTCAAAAAGAACCCGGGCAGCGTCGACGCCGAATGGCGGGAGTTCTTCGAGGGCCTGAACGAGGATAGCGAGCAGGTCGCCGCCAACGCCAAGGGCGCTTCGTGGAAGCGCGCCAATTGGCCACTCACGCCACGGAGCGAATTGGTCAGCGCGCTCGACGGCCAATGGCCGGTCAACGAAAAGGCGCTGGCCGACAAGATCAAAGGCAAGTCCGCGGCGAGCGGCGGCGCGGAGATTTCCGCCGCCGAATTGCAGCGCGCCACCCAGGATTCCGTGCGCGCCATCATGATGATTCGCGCGTTCCGCATGCGCGGCCATCTGCATGCCAATCTTGATCCGCTAGGCCTCGATCCGCAGAAGGATCACGAGGAGCTGCATCCGGCGACCTACGGATTCACCGAAGCCGACTACGATCACAAGATCTTCATCGATCACGTGCTCGGTCTCGAATACGCGACGATCCGTGAGATGCTGGCGATCTTGCGCCGCACCTATTGCGACACCATCGGCTGGGAGTTCATGCATATTTCCGATCCGGCCGAAAAGGCCTGGATTCAGGAGCGCATCGAGGGGCCGCACAAGGAAATCTCCTTCACCAAGGAAGGCAAGCGCGCCATCCTGCAAAAGCTGGTCGAAGCCGACGGCTTCGAAAAATTCCTCGACGTTCGCTACACCGGCACCAAACGCTTCGGCCTCGACGGCGGCGAGGCGATGATCCCGGCGCTGGAGCAGATCATCAAGCGCGGCGGCGCGCTCGGCGCCAAGGAGATCGTGCTGGGCATGGCCCATCGCGGCCGCCTCAATGTCCTCAGCCAGGTGATGGGCAAGCCGCATCGCGCCTTGTTCCACGAATTCAAGGGCGGCTCCTTCTTGCCGGAGACGGTGGAAGGCTCGGGCGACGTGAAATACCATCTCGGCGCCTCGTCCGATCGTGAATTCGACCATAACAACGTGCATCTGTCGCTGACGGCCAATCCGTCGCATCTGGAAATCGTTGATCCGGTCGTGCTCGGCAAGGTGCGCGCCAAACAGGATCAGGACAAGGAACGCGCCCCGGAGGATCGGCGTTCGGTCATGCCTTTGCTCATTCACGGCGACGCCGCTTTCGCCGGTCAGGGCGTGGTCGCCGAATGTTTTGGCCTGTCGGGCCTCAAGGGCCATCGCACCGGCGGTTCGATTCACTTCATCATCAACAATCAGATCGGCTTCACCACTTATCCGCGTTATTCGCGGTCTTCGCCCTATCCGTCCGATGTCGCGAAGACCGTTGAGGCGCCGATCCTGCACTGCAACGGCGACGATCCGGAAGCGGTGACCTTCTGCGCCAAGGTGGCGACGGAATTCCGCCAGAAATTCCAGAAGCCCGTCGTCATCGACATGTGGTGCTACCGCCGCTTCGGCCACAATGAAGGCGACGAGCCGTCCTTCACCCAGCCGCTGATGTACAAGAAGATCCGCAGCCACAAATCGACGCTCGACATCTATGCGGCCAAGCTGACCGCCGAACAGCTGGTCACCCAGGGCGAAGTCGAGAAATTGAAGGCCGACTGGCGCACGCGCCTCGACGCCGAATATGAGGCCGGCCAGTCTTACAATCCCAACAAGGCCGACTGGCTCGACGGACGCTGGTCGGGTCTCAAGCCGGCCGCCAGCGCCGAACAGGAAGACGCCAGACGCGGCAAGACCTCGGTGGACGCGGCGCGCCTGCGCGAGATCGGCATCGCGATCAGCACGACGCCCGACGGCTTCAACGTTCACAAGACGATCCAGCGTTTCATGGACAATCGCCGCAAGGCGATCGAAAGCGGCGAAGGCATCGATTGGGCGACCGCCGAGGCTTTGGCTTTCGCGACGCTGGTCGACGAAGGCCATCGCGTGCGTCTGTCGGGTCAGGATTGCGAGCGCGGCACGTTTTCGCAGCGCCATTCGGTGCTGATCGATCAGGAAAACGAAGCGCGTTACGTGCCGCTCAACAATATTCGCGACGGCCAGGGTCGGTACGAGGTCATCAATTCGATGCTTTCGGAAGAGGCGGTGCTCGGGTTCGAATACGGCTATTCGCTCGCCGAGCCGGACGCGTTGACGCTGTGGGAAGGCCAGTTCGGCGATTTCGCCAACGGCGCACAGGTGGTGTTCGACCAGTTCATCTCGTCGGGCGAGCGCAAATGGTTGCGCATGTCGGGCCTCGTCTGCCTGCTGCCGCACGGCTATGAAGGCCAGGGGCCGGAACATTCTTCGGCACGTCTGGAGCGCTACCTGCAAATGTGCGCCGAAGATAATATGCAAGTCGCCAACTGCTCGACGCCGTCGAACTATTTCCATATTTTGCGCCGCCAGCTCAAGCGCGACATCCGCAAACCCTTGATCCTGATGACGCCGAAGTCGCTGCTGCGACACAAGCGCGTCGTCTCGACGTTCGCCGAGCTGACCGGCGACGGCCATTTCCGCCGTCTGCTGTCGGACGACGCGGAAGTCGGCAAGAGCGAGACGATAAAGCTCGTCAAGGACGATAAGATCCGCCGCGTCGTGCTTTGCTCCGGCAAGGTCTATTACGACCTTTACGAGGAGCGTGAAAACCGCGGCGTCGACGACGTCTACCTGCTGCGCGTTGAACAGCTCTATCCCTTCCCACTGAAGGCGCTGGTCGCCCGCCTGTCGCGCTATAAGAAGGCCGACGTGGTGTGGTGTCAGGAAGAGCCGAAGAACATGGGCGCCTGGAGTTTCGTCGAACCTTATCTGGAATGGGTGCTCAATCAGGTCGGCGGCAAGACCCGGCGCGCGCGTTATGTCGGGCGTCCCGCTTCGGCGGCGACGGCGACCGGCACGATGTCGCGCCATCTCGCCCAGCTCAAGGCCTTCCTCGACGACGCTTTCGCGGCGTGATCGCCCGCGCTTCACAAACGCGGGGCTCCGGTCCGCCGGCGCTCCGATCCAAATCTCAACTCTCTTGAGCCGCAACAGCGGCGGATGTGATCAAAATGGCCACTGAAATCCGCGTTCCCACCCTCGGCGAATCCGTTTCCGAAGCCACCATCGGCCGCTGGTTCAAGAAAGCCGGCGAAATGGTCAAAGCCGACGAACCGCTTGTCGAACTCGAAACCGACAAGGTGACGCTCGAAGTCAACGCCCCCGCGTCCGGCGTGCTGGCGGAGATCTTGGCCAAGGACGGCGACACCGTCGCGCCGGGCGGCTTGCTCGGTCAGATCGCCGAAGGCGCCGGCGGCGCCGTTGTTTCCGCCGCCCCGGCGGCCAAGCCCGCCGCCGCGGCGCTCGCTCCCGCTCCGGCGGCCGGCGGCGCGACGCCGCCGTCGCCGGCCGCCGCCAAAAACGCCGCCGATCTCGGCGTCGACGTCAACGCCGTCGCCGGCTCGGGCAAACGCGGCCAGGTGCTCAAGGGCGATGTGTTGGCTTACGCCGGCGCCGCCCAAACCTTGCCGCCAGCCGTCGCCGCGCCGGCGCCCATGGCGGCGCGCGCGCCTTCGCCCGCCGCCAACTCGGCGCGCGAAGAACGCGTCAAGATGACCAAGCTGCGTCAGACCATCGCGCGCCGGCTTAAAGACGCGCAGAACGTCGCCGCCATGCTGACGACCTTCAACGAGGTCGACATGGGCCCGTTGATGGCGCTGCGCGGCCAGTACAAGGACCTGTTCGAGAAGAAGCACGGCGTTAAGCTCGGCTTCATGGGCTTTTTCGTCAAGGCGTGCACGCACGCTCTGAAGGAAGTTCCGGCGGTCAACGCCGAAATCGACGGCACGGATATCATCTACAAAAACTTCTGCCATGTTGCAGTCGCCGTCGGCACGGACAAGGGCCTTGTCGTGCCGGTGGTGCGCGACGCCGACCAGCTCTCCATCGCCGGCGTCGAAAAGGCTATCGCCAGCCTCGGCAAACGCGCCCGCGAAGGCCAGCTCAAGATCGACGAAATGCAGGGCGGCACCTTCACCATTTCCAACGGCGGGGTTTACGGATCGCTGATGTCGACGCCGATCCTCAACGCGCCGCAATCGGGCATTCTGGGCATGCACAAGATCCAGGACCGGCCGATGGCGGTCGGCGGCAAGATCGAAATCCGGCCGATGATGTATCTGGCGCTGTCCTACGATCACCGCATCGTCGACGGCAAGGAAGCCGTGACCTTCCTTGTTCGCGTCAAGGAGGCGCTGGAGGATCCGGCGCGTCTCGTCCTCGATCTGTGATCTGAACGCGCTCCATGCCCGGCCCGTCCGGGCATGGCTGTTTTTCTGCGGAGATTTTTATGTCCTACGATCTTATCGTCATCGGCACCGGCCCCGGCGGTTATGTTTGCGCCATCAGGGCCGCGCAGCTTGGCTTGAAAACCGCCGTGGTGGAAAAGCGCAAGACGCATGGCGGAACCTGCCTCAACATCGGCTGCATCCCCTCCAAAGCCTTGTTGCACGCTTCGGAAGTGTTCGAGGAGGTGAATCACGGCCTCGGTTCGCTTGGCGTCGTCGTCGAAAAGCCCAAGCTCGATCTCGCCGCCTTGATGAAGCACAAGGACGATACGGTCGGCGCCAATGTGCAGGGCGTCGGCTTTCTGTTGAAGAAGAACAAAGTCGACGCCTTTTTTGGAACCGGTTCGATTCCCGCCGCCGGCAAGGTCGAAGTGACCGCCGATGACGGCTCCAAACAGATTCTCGAAACGAAGGCGATCGTCATCGCCACCGGCTCGGACGTGGCGCAATTGCCCGGCGTGACGATTGACGAGAAGATCGTCGTCTCCTCGACGGGCGCGCTCTCGCTGGAAAAGGTTCCCGGCAAGCTGATCGTCGTCGGCGCCGGCGTGATCGGCCTGGAGCTTGGCTCGGTCTGGCGGCGTCTTGGCGCGGACGTCACGGTGGTCGAATATCTCGACCGCATTCTGCCGGGTCTCGATTTCGAGACGGTTCGCCAATTTCAGCGCCTGTCGGAAAAGCAAGGCGTCAAATTCCATCTCGGCGCCAAGGTGACCAAGGTCGAAACGAACGACACCGCGGCGAAAGTGACGATCGAACCGGCCGCGGGCGGCGACGCGCAAACGCTGGACGCGGATGTCGTTCTCGTCGCCATCGGCCGTCGGCCCTACACGGACGGGCTGGGCCTTGAGGCGCTCGGCGTCGCGATGGAGCGCGGTCAGGTCGTCATCGACGATCGTTTCGCCACCAATGTCGCCGGCGTATACGCCATCGGCGACGTCGTGCGCGGGCCGATGCTGGCGCACAAGGCCGAAGACGAGGGCGTCGCCGTCGCCGAAATCCTCGCCGGTCAACATGGCCATGTGAATTACGACGTCATTCCGGGCGTCGTTTACACGTCGCCGGAAATCGCTTGCGTCGGCGCCACGGAGGAAGACCTCAAGGCCAAGGGAATCGCTTACAAGAGCGGCAAGTTCCCCTTCACCGCCAACGGTCGCGCGCGCGCCGCCCAGCATACCGACGGTTTCGTCAAGGTGCTGGCCGATGCGGCCACCGATCGCGTGCTCGGCGCGCATATCCTGGGCTTTGGCGCCGGCGAAATGATCGCGGAAATCGCGGTTCTGATGGAGTTCGCCGGCTCGTCCGAAGACCTCGCCCGCACCTGCCACGCCCATCCGACGATGTCGGAAGCCGTCAAGGAAGCGGCGATGGGCGTGGAAAAGCGCGCCATCCATATCTGACGAACCGACCATGGCGAAGGCGCGGTCCGGCGCGCGCTGATTTTCCTCGCCTTGCCGCTCGCTCTCGATAAAATCCCAGAAGCCCGCTTCGGCGCGGCTTTTGGGAGTCGATATGAGCGGAATGGACGAGAGGCCGCGCGCCGGTTTCGTCGCGCGCGCCTTGCAGCATGGTTTCTGGCGGTTTCGCGCCGTCGCCCGTTCCAGCGAGCCTGTTCTGGCGTTTGTGGCGGCCTGCGTCGGCGCCGCCGCCGCGCTCGGCGTCGCGGCCATGACCCAGGTCGCCACGCTCGCGCACCGCTGGATCTATCATTTGCCGTTCGACGTGCGGCTCAGCGCTTCGGACGTCGTGTCGCCAACAGCCGCCTTCGGCGCGCTGCTGCTCGGCGGCGTGCTGCTTGGCCTGAGCAATTTCTGGTTGAAACACGCCAGCAACTGGCGCGCGATCGACCCGATCGAGGCCAACGCCCTGCTTGGCGGCCGCATGTCGCTGCGTGACAGTCTGATCGTCGCCGCCCAGACCGTCGTCTCCAACGGCGTCGGCGCGTCGGTCGGCTTGGAGGCGGGCTATGCGCAATGGGGCGCCGGATTGGCGTCCTGGGTCGGCCAACATCTCGGCCTCCGGCGACGCGATCTGCGGCTGCTGGTGGGGGCCGGCGCGGCCGCGGCGATCGGCGGCGCGTTCGGCGCGCCCTTGACCGGCGCCTTCTACGCGTTCGAACTCATCGTTGGCTCCTATTCGATCGCCGCCGCGGGGCCGATCTTCGCCGCGGCGATCGCCGGGGCCGGCGTCTCGCGGCTCCTGACCGGCGCGCCTTATCAGATCGAGATGCCGATGATCGCGTCCTTGCGGTTGGAGGATTATCCGGCGCTGATGCTGCTCGCCGCCATCGCCTGTCTGTTCGGCGTCGCCGCGATGCGCCTCGCCGGCTCGATCGAAAAGCTTTTCCAGCAATCGCCATTCCCGGTCTGGTCGCGCCCGGCCATTGGCGGCTTGCTGCTGGCGCCGCTGGCGCTTTATACGCCGCAGATGCTCGGCGCCGGCCACGGCGCTCTGTCGCTCGACATCGGCGCGCAGATGACGATGCTGGGCGCCGCGACCTTATTGGCGGTCAAACTGATCGCCTGCCTCATCTCGCTCGGCAGCGGTTTTCGCGGCGGCTTGTTTTTCGCCTCGCTGTTCATGGGCGTGCTGCTCGGCAAAATCTATGCGATGGGATTGATCGCCTTCGCGCCGAGCTTCGCGACGGATACCGGCATCTGCATTCTCGGCGGCATGGCGACGCTCAGCGCGGTGATCGTCGGAGGCCCCTTGACGATGTCTTTTCTGGTTCTTGAGGGCACGGGCAATTTTTCGGTGACCGCCGGCGTGTTGACCGCCTCGATCGCCGCCAGCCTCGTCGTGCGGGCCAGCTTCGGCTTTTCGTTCTCCACCTGGCGACTGCATTTGCGCGGCGAAAACATCCGAAGCGCCAACGACATCAGCTGGTCGCGCGCGCTGACCGTGGGACGGCTGATGACACGCGATCCGCCGTCGTTTCCGGCGTCTTTGACCTTGGCGGAGATGTGCGACAAATTTCCGCCCGGCTCGGCGCAGGCCGTGATCGCCATCGACGAGAACGGCCGTTACGCGGGACTCGCAAATTTGAGCGAGGCGCAGATCATGCGGCGCGACGAGGCCGCGGCCGCGCGTCCGCTTGCGGCTTTCGTCAAATTCAAGAGCGTGGTTCTGCGCGCCGACATGGACGCCAAGACGGCGATGGCGATTTTCGACAAGGCGCAAGCCGATCAATTGGCGGTGGTCGATCCGGCGATCGGCGCGGCGATCGGCCTGCTCGGCGAGTCCCATTTGGCGCGTCGGTACGCCGAGGAACTCGACGCGGCGGCGCGCGACGCTATGGGCGAGTGATCCCCGCCGTTCCAGGGTTTGCGATCGAGCGGGAGGGCGCGCGGGCGCCCGCCGCGGACTTGACCGCGCCGAACCGTCGCGACGGTTATCGGGAAATCGCGTCAGTCTTTGGCGCGCTCGACATAGCTGTTGTCGTCGGTCAAAACGACGATGCGCGTGCCGACGCCGATATGTGGGGGCACCATGACGCGCAGGCCGTTGTTCATTTTCGCCGGCTTGTAGGAGGAGGAAGCCGTCTGGCCTTTGGTCACCGGCTCGGTGTCGACGACCTCGAGCGTGACGCGCGCCGGCAGCTGGATCGCCACCGCCATGCCGTTGAAGATCGACAGGATGACCTGCATGCCTTCCTGCAGATAGGCGGCCTGATCGCCCAGAACGGAATCGGGGACGATCACCTGCTCGTAGTTGTCGACGTTCATGAACGTATAGCCGTCGGCGTCGTGATAAAGGTAGGAGTAATTCATGTCCTCGACGTGGGCGCGCTCCACCTGCTCGGTGGTCTTGTAACGGTCCGTCGTCTTCACGCCGTCCGACAGGCGGCGCATGTCGATTTGCGTCGTCGGCGTGCCCTTGCCGGGGAAAAAGCTTTCGGCGCTCAACACGACATAAAGCTGGCCGTCGTCGCGCTCCAGAATATTGCCTTTACGAACCGAACTGGCGATGACTCTCACGTCAAACTTCCCCTTTTGCGACCTGCCCGCGATTGATGCTTCGGGCATGAAGGTCTATGGACCTGATTTCTGGAATTCTGGCTGCGCACAATACTCATCCAAGGCGGCAACGCCAGCAAATTGTCATGATTTTGAGAGGATCGGGCGTCGAATGGGAAAGGCTCCGCCCTTTTGGGCGCCGGAAATCTATCAGGCGCGGCGCCCGCGCTTGCTGCAGCGCGCCAGAATACTCCGCGACCTCCGCGGTTTCTTCGAACAGGAAGGGTTTCTGGAGATCGAAGCGAGCGCCTTGCAGATTTCGCCCGGCAATGAGGCGCATATCGGCGCTTTCGCAACGGTTCTGCGCGATAACGACGGCCAAGAGCACGAATTCTATCTGCATTCCTCGCCGGAGTTCGACTGCAAAAAGTTATTGGCGGCGGGCGAAAAGAAAATCTTCTCGCTTGGCCACGCCTTTCGCAATGGCGAGCGCTCCAGTCTGCACCATCCCGAATTCACCATGCTCGAATGGTATCGCGCTGACGCGCCCTATACGCGGCTGATCGAGGATTGCGTTCAGATCTTGCGGATCGCCGCGCGCGGCGCCGAGGCGAAAGTCCTGTCCTGGCGCGGCGTATCTCTCGATCCGTTCGTCGATCCCGAAATTCTCACCGTCGCCGAGGCCTTTTCGCGCTACGCGGGAATCGATCTGATGGCGACATGGAACGACAGCGAGCCCGATCGCGACGCGCTTGCCGAAGCGTGCGCGCGCCTGGGCCTGCGCGTCGTCGCCGACGATTCCTGGTCCGACCTGTTCAGTAAAATTCTGTCCGACCGCGTCGAGCGCCGTCTTGGCCACGGCCGAGCGACGATTTTGATCGATTATCCGGCGAGCGAAGCGGCTTTGGCGCGACGCAAGGCCGAGGATACGCGCCTCGCCGAGCGCTTCGAGCTTTACGGCTGCGGCGTCGAACTCGCCAACGCCTTTGGCGAATTGACCGATCCGATCGAGCAGCGTCGCCGGTTTGAGGCCGACATGGCTGAGCGCGCCCGCATCTACGGCCACGCCTATCCGATCGATGAGGATTTTCTCGCCGCCCTGGCGCAGATGCCCGCCGCGAGCGGCGTCGCTTTGGGTTTCGATCGCCTCGTCATGCTGGCGTGCGGAGCCGACAAGATCGAGCAGGTGCTTTTCGCGCCGGTGGCGGATGTTTCATGAGCAAGCCGTCAAGCAAAACGCTCAACACGGCCGCCGATCTGGTCGCCGCCGGTCTGCTCGCCGCCGCGGACGAAGCCGCCATCGCCGCCGTCACGGCGCGTTATGCGCTGGCGATCACGCCCGCGGTCGCCGATCTGATCGACAAAAATGACGCCGCCGATCCGATCGCCCGGCAATTTCTGCCCGATCCGCGCGAATTGGTCATGGGGGCCGGCGAACGCGCGGATCCGATCGGCGACGACGCCTTCGCCGTCGCCCCCGGCGTCGTTCACCGCTATCCTGATCGGGTTCTGCTGAAACTTGTCGACGTCTGTCCGGTCTATTGCCGCTTTTGCTTTCGCCGGGAAAGTGTCGGGGCGGGCGGCAAGGGCGTGCTGTCGGACGCCGAACTCGACGCCGCTTTCGCCTATATCGCCGCCGACAAGGCGATCTGGGAGGTCATCGTCACCGGTGGCGATCCGCTGGCTCTGTCGGCGCGCCGTTTGCGCGACGCGGTGGCGCGATTGAGCCGGATCGATCATGTCAAGATCCTGCGTTTTCATACGCGCGCGCCGTGCGTGGCGCCCGAACGCATTACGCCGGATCTACTGGAAGCCCTGCATTGCGCCGGCAAGACGGTTTTTGTCGCGTTGCACGCCAACCATCCGCGCGAATTGACGCCCGCGGCGCGGCGCGCCTGCGCCCAAATCATCGATTCGGGCGCGGTCATGGTGAGCCAAAGCGTGTTGCTGGCCGGCGTCAACGACAATGTCGAGACGCTCGGCCAACTGATGCGCGCCTTCGTCGAGACGCGAATCAAGCCCTATTACCTGCACCAGGGCGATCTGGCTCCCGGCACGGCGCATCTACGCGTGCCGATCGAGCGCGGGCGCGAACTGGTGGGCCAGCTTCTGGGCCGGATTTCCGGCCTGTGCCAGCCCGTGTACACGCTCGATATTCCCGGCGGCCACGGCAAGGCCCCAATCGGTCCCGATTATCTGTTTTCTCACCACGAAGGCGGCCATCGGCAATGGCGCGTCCGCGACTTTCGCGGCAAACTCCACCGCTACGATCCTGACGGCATGGACTCATGATTCTTCTCGTGCGCAAAAACGCAATTCGGCTGCTCGCCGCTGTCGGCTTTCTGGGATTGACCAGTTTCGCCCTGGCGCAAACGAACGCCGCGGACGTCGCGGCGCAGTCGGGCGCCAGCTTCGACGCCGAGGTCAAGCGTCTGGATCAGGACAAGCAGGGCCTCGAACGCATCGCGACGGCGCTGCGTCGCGCCGAGCTTGACGATCGCGCGCTTGCCGACCTGCGGGCGCAAACCGCGCCGATCGCCGCCGATCTTCAGGGCGTCATCGCCGAAATAGCGCCCAAGCTCGACGCCTTGAAAACGCGCCTCGATCAGCTCGGACCCAAGCCGGACGACAAAGCGCCGCCCGAAAGCGCCGCCGTCACCAAGGAGCGCGCCGATCAGCAGAAGCTGTTCGATGATCGCCAGGAACTGATCAAACGCGCCAAATTGCTGGCGGTGCAGACGGACCAAACCGCCGCGAGCGTCGCCGCGCGCCGGCGCGCGCTGTTCACCACGGCCTTGTTTCAAAGCTCGGCGAGCATCGCCTCGCCGAGTCTCTGGCTCGACGTCGCCCGCGAAGCGCCTGAAAACGCCGCCTCGCTCGCCGCCGTTTTCGCGGCGGCCGGCGCCAACGCCCTGGGCCGGCTCGGGGCCGCGGGCTTGTCCATGCTCGCCGCTTTATGCGCCGCGCTGGCGGCGGCCTGGGCGCTGCTGGCCAAAGTCGCGGATCGGGTGATCGCGCGCGACGCCGCTGGTCAAAAGCCGAGCGAATGGCAAAAGGCCCGGGCGGCGCTATGGACCTGCTTGGTCGTCACGGCCTTGCCGGTCGCCGCGATCTGGAGCCTGGTCGCCGCTCTGCGCTGGTTCAACCTGTTTGATTCCAATCTGGCGCCGCTGGCGCTGGCGGTTTCCCACGGCGTGATCCGCGTGGCGTTGGCCGGCGGCCTCGCCAGCGCGATTCTGGCGCCGAGACGCCCGCTTTGGCGCCTGATCGACGCACCCGAGCCGCTCGCCCGGCGATTGACGCGTCTGGCGATTTTGGCCGCCTTTATCATGGCGGCCGGCAAGATCCTCGCCGCCTGCAATGAAATTTATGACGCCAGCCTGTCGTTTTCGGCGGCGAGCCGGGGGGCGGTCGCCCTGCTCGTCGCGCTTGTGCTGGCGCGCGGACTATATGGCCTCGCTGGCGAGGATGAGGACTCCGAGCAAAGGTCGGTCAGCGCCTGGCAGGCGCCCGCCCGCTTCGCCATCTGGGCGGCGCTTGTCGGCGTGATCGGCGCCGCGCTGTTGGGCTATGTCGCCCTGGCCGCCTTCATCGTCGATCAGATCGCCTGGGACGCGCTGGTTTTCGGCTTGTTGTTTCTCGCCGTCAAATTGGCGCGAAGCGGCGTGGAGACGGCCTTTCGCCCCGGCTCGACGCTCAGCCGCTCCCTGATGTCCTCGCTCGGCCTGCGCCACGAATCGCTGCAACAGCTTGGCGCGCTGCTCGACGGAGGACTCTATGTCGCCTTATGCGGCGTCGCCATTTTACTCGTTCTCGCGCCTTGGGGCTTGCAATCCGACGATCTGCTCGGCTCGGCGCGCTCGGCCTTTTTTGGCCTGGAAATTGGCGGCGTCACCATTTCGCTGTCGAGTCTTGTCCTCGCATTAGCGTTCTTCGCGTTGGGCTACGCCCTGACGCATGGCTTTCAGGGCTGGTTGGAGAACAGCTATCTGCCACTGACAAGCCTCGACACGGGCCTGCGCGCCTCAATCGGCGCCAGCGTCGGCTATATCGGCGTGTTGTTGTCGCTCGGCCTCGCCGTCGGCTTTATCGGCATCAATCTGGAAAAACTGGCGCTCATCGCCGGCGCCTTGTCGGTCGGCGTCGGCCTTGGTTTGCAATCGGTGGTCAATAATTTCGTCTCTGGCCTTATTTTGCTTTGGGAGCGGACGATCAGGGTGGGCGATTGGGTGGTGGTCGGCGAGGAGCAGGGTCTGGTTCGACGCATCAATGTGCGCGCCACCGAGATCGAGACGTTCGATCGCGCCACGATGATCGTGCCCAACGCCAATATGGTGGGCGGCATCGTCAAGAACTGGGTGCGCGGCGACCGCTCGGCGCGAATCAAGATTCCCTTTTTCATCTCCAGCGCCGTCGACCCCGAACAGGCGCGCGCCCTCCTTATCGAGGCGGCCAAGGCGCATGATCTCGTGGTCGGCATTCCGGCGCCGACCGTCATGTTCACGAGCTTTGCCAATGGCGCGCTGAATTTTGAACTGGTCTGCTTCGTCGAGGATGTCGAGACGGCGGGTCGGGTGAAAAGCGATCTGTTGTTCGCCGTCTTCAAACTGTTCAAGGACGCTGGCATTGAATCCTCCGCCAGCCAGGCGCCGGCGCCGGTTCGCCTCATCGACCTACAGGCTTTGCTCAACGGTTTGAAAGACGCCGAAGAAACCTCCGACGTCGCCCGAACAAGACAATCTTAACCTTTGCCGCGCCAGATCGGCGGCCAAAGCCGCCTCGCGCGGGATCAGGAAATCACCGCATGACAAATATTTCGCGCCCGCCGAAATGGCTTGGCCTCATCCAGACGGGCGCGCTCTGCGCCGCTTTAGCCGCTTGTTCCGATTCCTCGCCGATAGCCGCGCCGCAGCCGAGCTTTTACGATCATCTGGCGAGCGCCGACGCTCATGTCGATCCGGCCGCCGCGCGCGACATGATTTCGGTCTATCGACGCAACAACGGACTTTCGACCTTGTCGATCGATCCTGAATTAATGCGTCGGGCGCAGGCGCGGGCCGACGCGATGGCGCGGGCCGACAAGGTCGATCGCGAATCGCGCTTGAATGAGGCGGGAAAGGGCGCCGGCGTCGAAAACGTTTCGGCCGGCTATCATACCTTGGCCGAAGCCTTCTCGGGCTGGCGTCAATCGCCTCATCACAACGCCAATATGCTGGCGCCGCGCGCGCGGGCGATGGGTATCGCCACGGCCTATAACCCGGCCTCGAAATACAAGGTATTCTGGGCGTTGGAGCTGGCGGACTGATCGGTCTTCACGCCGGCGGCCGCCGTAAAGCCGGTCTATTCGGCCGCGACGGCTTGCGAGTCAGCCGCGGCGCGGGCGTCCGAGTCCTCATCCTGACGCCCGAGCGTCAGCCACTTGCGCAGAAACGCGGAAGTCCAGCGCGCCAGCGGGCGATCATGGACGAACCAGCCGTCGATTTGATTTTGCCGCGTCTGCGCGCCCGGCAGGTTCAGCCGGTCGTGGGCGACGACAGTCCAGCGGCACATCATCTGATAGGTGACGTCAGGGTGAAACTGCAGGCCGAAAGCAGCCTTGCCGACGGCGATCGCCTGCGCCTCGAAATCGGCGCCGGCGGCGAGCAGCGTCGCGCCTTTGGGCGTGTCGAATCCTTCGCGGTGCCATTGATAGACATGGTCGGGAAACGGCTCGTCGCACAGGCTGTGTCCGGCGTTCGTCGGGAAGATCGGATAATAGCCGACCTCGACCAAGCCTCGCGGATGGGCGCTGACGCGATGGCCGAGGTGGCGCGCCAGCAATTGCGCGCCCAGGCAGATTCCCAGAAATGGCTTGTCCTCGGCCAAAGGCGCGCCGATCCATTCGATTTCCCGACGCAGCCAGTCGTCTTCGTCGTTGGCGCTCATCGGTCCGCCGAACATCACGGCGCAGGAATGTCCGGCCATGGTCTTGGGCAAGGGATCGCCGAAGCGCGGTCGCCGGATGTCGAGCGCAACGCCCATATGCCGCAGCAACATGCCGATGCGCCCGGGCGTCGAATGCTCCTGATGCAGCACGATCAGCGCCGGTTTGCGCTGAAATTCAGAGGAAAAGAGCGACGGCGAAGCTGTCATTGCAACGACGATCCTCAGGGACTGCGCGGTTTCTGCAGGGCGGCGACAAAGGGCAAAGCGACGGCCTTGGGCAGGAAGGGCGCGCTCCAGGCGGTGATTTTGGTCATCAGGCCGGGAATAACCGTGCGGACCCCCGCCATCATGCCGTCATAGCCGGCTTTGGCGACGTCCTGCGGCGGCAGCGCGCCGAATTTCAGCAGCGCCAGATTGGGGAAAAACGCGCGCGCGCCTGGAATCCGGTGGGCACCGGACCGGGGCAAAGCGCGGTGACGGAAACGCCCCGCGGCGCCAATTCATGCCCCAGCGCCTGTGAGAAGGACAACACATAGGCTTTGGAGGCGTAATAGACCGCCATTTCCGGTCCCGGCATGAAACCGGCCAGCGACGCGGTGTTGAGAATGCGGCCTTTGTTGCGCGCCAAAGGCTCGACGAAGCGCAGGCACAGATCGGTCAGCGCCCGCACGTTCAGATCAATGATGCCGAGCTGTTCCTCGCGGTCGTTGTCGGCGGCGGCGCCAAGCACGCCATAACCGGCGTTGTTGACGAGAAATTCCGGTTCGGCGCCGGCTCGCGTCAATTCGCCGACGAAAGCCTCGATCGCTTCGGCCTTGCCAAGGTCGCAAGCGAACACCAGCGGACGCGGGCGCCCGCTCGCGGCGATCTCGTCGGCGAGGGCGTCCAGCGCCGCCTTGCCGCGCGCGACAAGGGCCAGATCATGGCCGTTTTTTGCGGCCAGACGCGCCAATTCCGCGCCGATGCCGCTGGACGCGCCGGTAATCAGCATGACTTT
Source organism: uncultured Alphaproteobacteria bacterium (assembly GCA_963736175.1). Lineage (GTDB taxonomy): Bacteria > Pseudomonadota > Alphaproteobacteria > Rhizobiales > Beijerinckiaceae > Rhodoblastus. The sequence goes on from CAVTNU010000023.1 coordinate 76,222, forward strand.
GCGAAGGGGCTGTTGGCCAACGGATTCCTGCGTCATCGCGGTTGATCCTCAAAGTCGGGGTCGTCGCTCAAGCGACGTCCCATACCAGCATGCGTTGGGGCTTCGAGCAATTCGCAAACGCGCAAGACGACATTTTCCTCAAATTCGTGCATTTTGCCGTCGGCTCTGGCGACGTCCCACATCATTTCGACAAGGCGCCGACGTTCGGAAGCTGACAGCGCGCGTTTCAAGACGGAGACAAAGCCAGAAAGGTCGGTTTCTTCCCTGTCGCGCCGTTCGGCTTCAGCGATCAATTTCTTCACCGCATGAGCGTCGAGATTGAACCGTCGTTGCAGGAGATCCTGGACGACCCGCTGCTCGCTGGCGCTGAACAGTCCGTCCGCAGCCGCCACATGCACCAGCAAAGCGGCGAAGGTGAGGCGCGCGTCATCGGGCGAAGCGTCGGGCATGCGCGCGTCCGACGTCAGGATCTCGGCGAAAAAGCGGGTCAATTTGTCAAACATGCCCGAACCAGCCTGGATGATCGTCCGACCTATGATCTTGGCCAAGGACGCTTAACAGAGCATTAACCATATAGAAAAGCCTGCTTTTTTGCCGTCGGGCAAGCAAATTCAGCTCCTCCCCGGCGCGGGTTTAACGAACGTTAACCTTCCTGAAGCAATCTTGAACGGCCTTCGACGCGATGAATCGGCGCGGGCTTTGATTTTTCAGGGCGCATCGCCCGTCGGCTTGAAGGGCGGAATATGGTCGGCGCAACGGGGAAAAATTGGCGTAAGCATTCGTCTTCCCCGCCAAGCGGCTTGAGCCATGCCGATTTGGGCAAGCTCGGCGCGGGGGCGGCGTTCTCGGCCAGCGTCCTGGCGATGTTTTTGACGTCCGGCGGCGACGAGCGCATCGCTCTAGATCCGCTTACGGGCGTCAACAGATATGGCGCGCCGCCAAGTCCCGCGCCGGATGAAATCTGGCTGTCCTCCTCCACCGCCGCCGCCGTCAGCCCGCGCGGCTACCGCGCCGCGCAAGACGCGCTCGCGGCCATGATGACGGGCGTTATCCGTCCGGACCAATGGTTCGAGACGTTGCGCGCGCGCATTCAGGCGCTCTATGGCGTCGGGCGATCGCAAGTCGTGCTTTGCGCCTCGGGCACGGAAGCCGAATTGCTGGCGTTGGCGGTCGCCCGCCATTGCCTCGAAGGCCGGCTCGTCAATTTCGTCGTTGCGCCGGACGAAACCGGAACGGGCGTCATGAAAGCGGCTTCCGGGGCGCATTTTCTGTCCTCGACCGCGCTGGGCGGAGCGGCGCGCGCTGGCGCGTCCATCGAGGGTCTGGACACCGCCTCCATCGAGACGCGCTCAGCCGATTTGCGCAACGCCAACGGTCGTCCGCGTCGGATCGAGGCGCTGGACGACGAGGTTCGGGCGCAAGCGCGCGCCGCGCTTGGCGGCGGCGCCGGTCTGATGCTCCATATTCTCGACGCGTCGAAAACCGGACTTGCCGGTCCAAGCCGCCAATGCGTCCTGCAGCTCGAACAGGAGTTCGGCGCGGCCAAACTGCTTGGCGTCGTCGACGCCTGCCAGTTGCGGTGTTCGCCGGCGCAGATTCGCGCCGATCTGCTGGCCGGTCGCATGGTGATGATTTCCGGCTCGAAATTCGCCGGCGGCCCGCCCTTCTCCGGCGCCTTGCTGATTCCCGAAAAGATCGCCGATCGGCTTCAGTCCGAATTTTTGCCGCAAGGGCTCGGCGCTTATTCGGCGCAGCGGGATTGGCCGGCGTCTCTGCGCGAACGCGCCGGTTCGGCCCTCGCCTTTGGCGCCAATCTCGGCCTCGGGCTGCGGTGGGAGGCCGCGCTGGCCGAGCTGGAGCTTTACCAGTCGCTCGATCAGAACCTCGCCTGCGCCGTTAAATCGCTGTTCGAGCAGGAAACGCGCGCGCGAATCGCGGAAATTCCCGGGCTGGAGGCGCTCGAAAAAGAGCCGGCGGCGCTCTATGGCTCCAATACGATTCTGCCTGTCTTCACCAGGGGCGCGGACGCCAGCCTTGCCGCCTGCAAGGGCCTGCACGAAGCGCTGCGCCGGAAAGGCGATCGGCCCGAACTGGCGCGCATCTGCCATATCGGCCAACCTGTCGCCGTCGGCGCGCGCTACGCCCTGCGCATCGCCTTGAGCGCGCCGCACATTGTCGATATCGCCTTGAGAATTCAGGACGGCGCGACAATCGAATCGGCGTTCGCTCCATTCGCCGACGATCTCGATTTCCTGTTGCGCAAATGGGATTGTCTCGCCCGCGCCGTCGATGAAGACGATTTCCGCCGTTCCTCGTCCACGTTCGATCCGGCCGGCGGCAGAGCAAAGGGCTGATCTTGGCCAAGACTGTCAAATCCAAAGTCGAAAAAATCAGATCGCTCGATCCGAACGACTGGGAAGCCTTCCGCAAGGACGGCCACCGCGCCCTCGATCATATGATCGACTATCTACAAAACATCCGCGAACAGCCGGTGTGGCGCAAAGCGCCGGACGATGCGCGCGCGCGGTTCAAGACGCCGGCGCCAAGAAAACCGCGCCCGCTCGGCGACGTGATCGACGATTTCAGCGCACACATCCTGCCTTACGCCAACGGCAATCTGCATCCCCTGTTCATGGGCTGGGTGCATGGGGCCGGCACGCCGGTCGGCATGATCGCCGAAATGCTCGCCGCCGGTCTTAACTCCAATTGCGGCGGGCGCGATCATATCGCCCATGTCGTCGAAAAGCAGATCACCAGCTGGATGGCGCACGCCTTCGGCCTGCCGAAGGAGGCGTCCGGCATTTTCGTCACCGGCGCATCAATGGCCAATTTTCTTGCGGTGCTGACGGCGCGCAACAAGGCGCTGGGCGCCGACGGCCGCAAAAAAGGTCTCGCCGAAGCGGGCGCGCGGCTTACCGCCTACGCCTCGCGCGAAACCCATTCCTGCGTCAAAAGAGCCATCGAACAAGCCGGGATCGGCCTCCAGCACCTGCGCGTTTTGGGCGTCGACGCGCAAGGCGCGGTCGATCTCGTTGAATTGCGCCAGAGGATCGCCGCCGACAAGGCCGCCGGCTTCAAGCCGTTTCTGATCGTCGGTACGGCCGGCAGCGTCAACTTCGGCGCTTTCGACGATCTGCCGGCGCTCGCCGCGATCGCCAAAAAAGAAAAGATCTGGCTGCATGTCGACGGCGCCTTCGGCGCGCTCGCGGCCTTTTCCGATCAGCTTCGACCGCGCATAAAGGGAATTGAAAAAGCCGATTCCGTCGCCTTCGACTTTCACAAATGGGCCCAGGTTCCCTACGACGCGGGCTTCCTGATCGTGCGCGATCCGCAGGCGCACTACGAAGCCTTCGCCGATCGGCCGGTCTATCTCGCCCATGTCGAGGGCGGGCTCGGCGGCGGCGGCGTCTGGCCCTGCGATTTGGGCATGGATCTGTCGCGTTCATTTCGCGCGCTGAAAACCTGGTTCACGTTCCAGACCTTCGGCGCCGACGCGCTCGCCGAAACCATCGAACGGACCTGCGCGGTGGCGCGGCGTCTGGAAAAGCTGATCAACGCCAGCGCGGTTTTCGAAACGCGCGCGCCGGTCGGCCTCAACATCGTCTGTTTCGGCGTCAAAGGCGCTAAGGACGGCGGCGCGCTCAATCAGAAAATCGTCGTCGATCTGCAAGAGCGCGGCCTGGCGGCGCCGTCGACGACCAAAATCGGACAGGACATCGTGATTCGCGCGGCGATTGTGAATCACCGCACGCAATTGTCGGACATGGACGCGTTTTTCGAAGAGCTGCTGGCTTCGGCGAAGCGGCTGCGGTCTTGACAGGCGCCGGCGCCGCGCTGTCGGCGGCGCCCTGACGGGGATGAACATGGCGAACGCACAAGGGCTTGTCGAGGAGGACTGGGAGTCCCGGAGCAAACTGGCGATTCTGGCGCTGAGCCACGAGGAAGCCGCGCTCAATCTGCCGATGGCGCTGCAACGCATCGCGATCGAGAAAAAAATGCCGCCGTTGCAGACCCTGCGCGATTTCTTAAGCCTAAGCTTCGGTCCCGGCCGGGTTTCCTTCGCCGATTACGTCAGGTTGCGCCTGTTCGACCGCGACTACTGGCAAGGCGACCGTCGCGCCGTCGTCGGGCAGAGGCGCAATCGCGATCTCGCGCTTGAGGTCAATTACCGTCACGATTGGCTCGGCATGCTGTCCAACAAGGTGGCCGAGGCGCAATATTTGTCGGCCTACGGCCTGCCGACCATCCCGTTTCAGGCGGTTTACGCGCCGCACAGCGCGTCCGACGCCGTCGCGACCGGCTCTCGCCGCGGTCTCAAATTGTTGCGCGACGGCGAGGATCTCCGTCAATTCCTCCTCAACGAGGCCGAATATCCGCTGTTCGGCAAACCGGTCGAAGGCGTGCAGAGCCTAGGCGCGATCGCCTTCGCCAAAGCCTTGCCCGATGAAAATGAGCTCGAACGGCGTGACGGAACGCGCGTCGCCCTCGATCGGTTCGTCGCCGACGTCACGGAAAACTACGCCAGCGGATATGTCTTTCAGCCTTGTCTTGCGCCTCATCCGGAATTCGCCAAGGCCTTCGGCTCCGCGCTGGCGACCGCGCGTATCGTGACGATCCGCACGCCGGACGGGCCGCGAATTTTTCGCGCCAGCCTGAAAATTCCCGTCGGCGGCAATGAAGCCGATAATTTTTGGCGCGCCGGCAATATTCTGGCGGCGCTCGATGTCGAACACGGCGACATTCTCGGGGCCGTGTCGGGCGTCGGCTTCGCGCTGAAACGGATCGAAACCCACCCGGGCACGGGCGCCGCGGTCAAGGGCGCGGTCGCGCCGCATTGGTCGGCGATGAAGGCGGCGGCGCTCGAAGGGGCCAGGCTGATGCGGCATATGGGGCTGATCGGCTGGGACGTCGCCGGCGTCGAACAGGGCGCGGTGATCGTCGAGATGAACGCCACGCCTGACCTGATCCTGAGCCAGTTGGCGCATCGCCAGGGCGCGCTGGACGCCGATTTCAACGCCTTCGTCGACTACCGCAAATCCTGCGCGCAGGCGCATCTGGCGCGGATCAGCGGCGACACGGCCAAGCTCTGATACGCGTCGGCAAAGCCAGGGCGCGTCGCGAAGGGAAAGGCGTCGCTATCCGAAAAATTCCGTGCGCGCGAACGTCTCGCGCATTTCGAAACTATGCCATTGCGTGAAGATCGGCGTCAGCCAGGCGCGCAGGCCGGCGCGCACGACGATCGACATGTGCGGCGGCGGATCGAGAAGAAAATAGGACAAGGACAGGGCGGGATCGGCGAGGGCGGCGCGCAACGTCGGATCGAGCGCGTGCAGGATGAAACGCCTGTGGCCAGGAAAACGATTCAGCGCCGCCTGTTCGTCGCCCTCAAACGGGGCCGCGCCTTCGTTATGCACCAGAATCGTCTGGACGTCGGGAAATTCGCTGGCGAGACGGAAAGCGGCGGCGGGCGAAGCGCCGGACGCGTCGGCGTGATAGAGAATCACCGGCTCGATGTTCTTGCGCCGCGCCTCGGCGAAGAAATCGATTTCCCGCGCCAATTGAAAGAAACGGTCGAAGGAGCGGCTCCACAGATCGACGATCTTGGGATCCTCGTCGTCGCCAAGGAGGCGGTCGATCATCGCGATCTGATCCTTGACGGAAGCCAGATCGACGCTCTTGGCGCGTTCGCCGAACCGGTGAGCGTAATCGGGTTCGTGCGGGTCGGTGTCGAAGCCGATGAAACTACGCCGTCCCGCCAGATAATAATCGGACAGCACGCGCGCGGTGGTGCTGACGCCCGCTCGGGCGTTCGGCGCGCAGGCCAGAAATATAAAGGCGCGGCCGCTCATGCAGCGCGCCCATCAGGCGTGTTCGCGCGCGCGCGCGCTGGAAGACGCAAAAAACGAGAGCCAGCGTCCCGGCGCGAGAATTGTTCGCGTGCGCTGGCCAACACGTTTCAACCCTTGTCCTTTTTGCCTGAAATCAAATCGAGCAGGCCGGCGCGGTTCAATTCGTCGGCGATCTTGTTCTGCCACGTGCGCACATAGCCGCGCAGCACGAACGAATGATCGGCCGGATCGCCCGCCGCCGTGCGGTTGGCGACAAAGGTGGAGAACGGCGAACCGGCGATTTCCACCTGCTCATAGGCCATTTCATTGAGTTTGGGGATGGCGATCTCGCCGGCGGTGCGGACCTTGTCGAAATATTTGCGATGGGTCACCGGATCCCATTCGAAGAAATTGGTGTCGTTGACGTGGTTCTTGACCAGGAAATAGGCGGCGTCCGTGACGAAGGGCGCGGTTTCCGCGATCTCATCGAGCGAAGCGATCGAGGGGCCAAGAATGTGGAAGACGACGAAATTGAACTGGCCTTCCTTGGCGGCGTCGAGAAAGCCGACGTCGCGCAACGCGCGCAAGGTCAGGGCCAGCGCGCCGGCGCGCGTGTCGATCACCGAGACTTTGACCTGCGCCGAATTCAGCGTGTCGAGGATGCGCATCTGGTCGGCGGTCTGCGTAATGTCGACCACTTCGGTGATCGGCGCATGAAAGCGCTTCAGCGTGCCGCGCGGGAATTCGGTGTCGAAAGCGCGGGCGAGAATATTATTGGCGGCGAGATAGTCGAGAACGGCGCGCGTGACCGTGGTCTTGCCCACGCCGCCCTTATCGGCGCCCACCAAAATGACGGTTGGCTTCATATTATGTCCCACTCCTGGCAAGGATACGAGCGCGTCCGGCGCTTTCGCCGACGCGGTCTTGACCGGTTTATCTGCGTGTTTTCGAGCGGCGGTCCGCTTGTCCTTTTTAGGCGTCATACTGATATTCATAGCATCGATGCGTTGTTTTGGCGCAATCGTGAACGAAAACTTGACGATTATGGTTTACGCGGTGTCGGCCAGATCTTCGCGGCGCGCGCGGGATTTCGGCGCTTCGGTTTGAAAATCCGCCACTTGCGCGCCGACGACCGTTCCGCTTGGACCGTCCACAGGCCCTAATGCGGGAAATTGAGGTCCATGTCGATCTTGAAAAGCGCCGGGTTCGGCTCGGTCTTGGGGTCGACGTTGAAGATCGACACCAGGGTTTCAAAGCCCTGCGGATCGACGACCTGCCATTGTTTCAGCGAAAAGCTCTTTTTGTCGAAATAGAGCTTGATGCGCGAGGTGCCGCCGAGCGTGGCCTTATCCTCGATTTCGATGATCGTATTGTCGCCGTCGTTGATGACGTTCAGCACCTTGGTGTCGCGCGTCAGATCGATATTGTCCTTCAACAGAAATTTCAGCGGTGTCTGAGCGACGAAATAAATATCCTGCGTCGACAGCTTGCGGTCGTGGATGGCGACGGATCTGCCGTCGGCGATGATTTCCAACGTGGCGGGCAAGGCGTATTCGAACCGCAACCGGCCCGGCTTCTTGATGTAGAGCTTGCCTTCCGCCCGGCGTCCGTCGGCGCCGATCTGGACAAAGTCGGCGGTCATGATCTGCATGGCGTTGAAATAATCGTCGGCCATCTTCACCGCGATTTCAGGATCGAGCGCCGCCGCGGCGGCGGGGGCGCCGGCGACGCGCTTCGCCGGCGCCGGGTTGGCGGGGCGCGCGACCGTCGTGGCTGTCGAGGGAACCGCAAAGCCCATTGCCGCCAGCGCGACCAGAGCGAATATTTTGCGGGATTTCATCCTGGCGCCTTTCAGGGGGCTAGAGCGAATCTTGAGAAAAGCGGATCGGCTTTTCGGCCAAGAATAAGCAGAAAAACAGACAAGTCGGGCATTGATCGCTTTCGAGGCGCAGCGAAACGCACCCGCGATTGCAGAGCGGCAACCCATCGCCGCGAAGCTTGGCGCGGATATGACGATCGGCTCTCTTCCTCCGCAATAAAGGCGTTTTTGCGAAACGCGTCACGTGAATCACTCCTCCGGCAGGCTGAAGGCGCCGCGGTCTATGCCGCCTCCAACGAGGATCTGGCGTTTTCCGGCGTGGTTGGCGGCGCCGACGACGCCTTCCTTCTCCATGCGTTCGACCAACGAGGCGGCTTTGTTGTAGCCGACCGACAGGCGGCGCTGGATATAGGAGGTTGAGCATTTGCGGTCGCGCAGCACGATGGCGACGGCGCGGTCGTAGAGATCGCCGGACTCCTCGGCGTCCATGCCGCCGGGCGTGGGCGCTTCGCCGTCCTCGCCCGCCGCGTCCTCGGCGGTGATGGCGTCGAGATATTCGGGCTGGCCCTGGGTTTTCAGGTGGGCGACGATGCGCTCCACCTCGCCGTCCGAGACGAAGGGGCCGTGCACGCGCGAAATGCGCCCGCCGCCCGCCATGTAGAGCATGTCGCCCTGACCGAGCAGCTGTTCGGCGCCCTGTTCGCCCAGAATGGTGCGGCTGTCGATCCGGCTCGTCACCTGGAAGGAGATGCGGGTGGGGAAATTGGCCTTGATCGTGCCGGTGATGACGTCGACGGAGGGGCGCTGGGTCGCCATGATGATGTGGATGCCCGCCGCGCGGGCCATCTGGGCGAGGCGCTGGATGGCTCCTTCGATGTCCTTGCCGGCGACCATCATCAGATCGGCCATCTCGTCGACGATGACGATGATGTAGGGCAGGGGCGCGAGGTCCATCTGCTCTTGTTCGTAGATCGCCTCGCCGGTCTCGCGGTCAAAGCCGGTCTGCACGGTGCGGGTGACGATCTCGCCCTTGGCCTTGGCCTCGGCGACGCGGGCGTTGAAGCCGTCGATGTTACGCACGCCGAGCTTCGACATTTTCTTGTAGCGGTCCTCCATCTCGCGCACCGCCCATTTGAGCGCCACCACCGCCTTTTTCGGATCGGTGACGACGGGGGTGAGGAGGTGGGGAATGCCGTCGTAGACGGAGAGTTCGAGCATTTTTGGATCGACCATGATGAGGCGGCATTCTTCCGGCTTGAGCCGGTAGAGCAGCGACAAGATCATGGTGTTGATGGCGACGGATTTGCCCGAGCCCGTGGTGCCGGCGACGAGCAGGTGCGGCATGCGGGCGAGATCGACGATGACTGGTTCTCCGCCGATGGTCTTGCCGAGGGCGATGGCGAGCTTGTGCTTGGTCGCGACGAAGTCCGGCGAGGCGATGAGTTCGCGCAGATAGACGGTCTCGCGGCGCTGGTTGGGCAGTTCGATGCCGATGGCGTTGCGTCCCGGCACCACGGCGACGCGCGCCGACACCGAGGACATCGAGCGGGCGATGTCGTCGGCCAGACCGATCACCCGGGACGATTTGACCCCCGGCGCCGGTTCGAGCTCGTAGAGCGTGACGACGGGGCCGGGGTGAACCTTCAAAATGTCGCCCTTGACGCTGAAATCGTCGAGAACCCCCTCGAGCAGGCGGGCGTTCTGCTCCAGCGCCTCATCCGATACGCCGCCGCCTTGAAGGCGTTTTGGTTCAACGAGAAGAGACAACGCGGGAGGGATATATTGTCCGGGCTCGGCGGCTGCGGCGGCCGGACGGCGCGATTTTTTCTGGCGGGGCGGCGGGCTTTCGCCGACATAGGCCGTTTCGAACATGGCGTTTTCGGCGAAATCGAAGTCCGCGCGCATGTCGCGCGCGCCGCCCAGCGAAGGCTCGACGCGTCCGCCGCGCGGCGCGGCGCAAATGTTGTCGCCATCGACGCGACGACGCTGAAAATAGCTCAGCCGATTGGCGAGACCGTCACGCATGGCGCCGCAGGCGTGCGCGATCAGGCCGGCCGAAAGCAGCAGCAGTCCCGGTTCGCCCGCGTCGTCTTCGTCCGGTCCGAAGCCGCTGGCCGTCGCCGGCCTGCGTTCGTCCTGTCGCTTTTCCTGGGGGTCGTCTTCGTCGAGGCCGAAACCGCAGGCTACTGTGAAAGAGAAGATCGCCGCCGCGAGAAACACCAGACTGAAGGCGGCGACGCCCGGCCCGGACAGATAGCGTCGCGGCAACGCCATCGCCATATCGCCGACGAGGCCGCCAAGTCCGCTCGGCAGGGGCCAGCGATCGGTCGCCGGCAGAACGGCGGCGACGCCCGCCGCCGCAAAGGCGCCCAGAAGCCAGAGGCCGAGGCGTCCCGCGTGCTTTTTACGGGCGCCGCGGTGAGAAAGAATGCGCCAGCCGAGCAAAGCCAGCGGCGCCAGCAGCGCGATCGAACTGACGCCCAGCATTTGCATCACCAGATCGGCGACGACGGCCCCCTTGAAGCCGAGCAGATTATGGACCGGGCTGTCGGTGGCGTGATTGAGGCTCGGGTCGCCGACCGACCATGTCGCCAACGCAAGGCCAAGCGTACAGACGCAGCCGATGATGGCGGCGCCGGTCAATTCTTCGAATCGACGCGTAAAAAAGCCCCGCGCCGATTCGGGCAGCCATTCGCTCTGGTGAAATGTGGTCGTGCGCATCAAACACCATTTCTCGCCAATCGCGCTTCGGCGCGCCCGGCGAGGCCCGTTGCGTCGGTTCGGCGTCGCGATCGCTCCTAACCAAGCCGCATAAGGCCCAAATTATGAGGCTGGATTTATACCGCTCGCCCAGACATGCCGACGTTCGGCGTCGAGGCTAGGACGCCAGGGTTAACTTTGACTTAACCTTGCGCCGCGCGCCGCAGAATCAGGGCGTCTCGCTAAAAAGCTCGGCGAGCTTTTCGGTCATCGCGCCGCCCAGTTCTTCGGCGTCGACGATAGTGAGGGCGCGCCGGTAATAGCGGGTGACGTCATGGCCGATGCCGATGGCGATCAATTCGACCGGCGAGCGGGTTTCGATCTCTTCGATGACGTAGCGCAGATGGCGTTCGAGATAATTGCCGGGATTGACGGAGAGCGTCGAATCGTCGACGGGCGCGCCGTCGGAAATCATCATCAATATGCGCCGTTGTTCGGCGCGCGCCCGCAGGCGTTTATGCGCCCAGTCGAGCGCCTCGCCGTCGATGTTTTCCTTCAGCAGGCCTTCGCGCATCATCAAGCCGAGATTTTTGCGCGAGCGGCGCCACGGCGCATCAGCCGATTTATAGATGATGTGGCGCAAGTCGTTGAGCCGGCCGGGATTGAGCGGTTTTCCCGCCGCCAGCCAGGCTTCGCGAGACTGGCCGCCCTTCCAGGCGCGGGTGGTGAAGCCGAGAATTTCGACCTTGACGCCGCAGCGCTCCAGCGTACGGGCGAGAATGTCGGCGCAGGTCGCCGCGACCGTGATCGGCCGGCCGCGCATCGAACCGGAATTGTCGATGAGCAAAGTGACGACCGTGTCGCGGAAGTCGGCGTCCTTTTCACGCTTGAACGACAAGGGCAATTGCGGATCAACGATGACGCGCGACAGGCGGGCGGGATCGAGCATGCCCTCTTCGAGGTCGAATTCCCAGGCGCGGTTTTGTTGCGCCATGAGGCGTCTTTGCAGGCGATTGGCGAGACGCGCGACGACCGAGGACAGGTTTTGCAATTGCTTGTCGAGATAGGCGCGCAGCCGCTCCAGCTCCTCGGGCTCGCACAGATCTTCGGCGCGAATGATTTCGTCGAATTTTTCGGTGAAAATCTTATAGTCGGGGCCGGCGGGCTGCGCGCCGAAATTGGGCGGCCGCCGCGCCTCGGACGCTTCCTCCGAATCGCCCGGATCGAGATCTTCGGGCCCCTCGCCGGCGGGGGCGTCGTCCGCCTCCATCTCGCCGTCCTGTAATTCGTCATCGGAATCCTCGACACGCTCCGTGCGGATCGAATCGGCCGAATCCTGGCTCTCGCCCTCGCCGCCCTCGTCCTGCTGCTCGGCGTTCGGCGCGGCGTCGTCGCCCTCGCGCTCGTCGTCTTCCTGATCGATCTGCCCTTCCTCGGCCATGTCGAGATCAGCCAGAACCTTGCGCATCACCTTGCCGAAGGCGCGCTGGTCCTCGACGGCGCCGGCGAGTTGGTCGAGATCGGCGCCGGCCTTGGCCTCGATCGTCTGGCGCCAGACGTCGGCGAGCGCGCGGCCGGCCGCCGGTGTGGCCGCCCCGGTCAGGCGTTCGCGCACGATCAGGGCCAGCGCCTCTTCCAAGGGCGCGTCCGACTTGTCGCGAACGTCGGCGAAATGGGCGCGCTCCAGCCTGTCTTCGAGCAGGCTCGTCAGATTTTGCGCAACGCCCGTCATGCGCCGCGCGCCGATCGATTCGACTCGCGCCTGCTCCACCGCCTCGAAAATCGCGCGCGCGTTTTCGCCCGACGGCGCGATGCGGCGGTGGATCTCGGCGTCATGGCACGCCAGCCGCAAAGCCAGCGAATCGGCCTGGCCGCGCAGGATGGCGGCGTCTCTCGGCCCAATCTTGCGCGGCGGCTCGGGCAGACGCGCCTTGGCGGCGACGCCCTCGTGCGCGCCGATCATCCCGGGCTTTTCTGGCGAAAAAACCACCTCAAGCTCGGGGTCCCCGGCCAAAGCGCGCATGCAGCCCGCCACCGCCCGTTTGAAGGGCTCCAGCGGAGCTTCCTTGGGCGCTCCCGGCTTGCGGTTGGAAAGGGTCACGTGCGTCCCGATCGAAGGGAGAATCACTTCAGGCGCGCGCAAAGGCGCATATCAATTCCGGCAAGCCGGTCGGCTTGGCCGGAGCGAGGCGTCAGCTCAACACGACGTTGACCGCGCTTTCGGGCAGTTCCTTGCCGAAGGAGCGCTGATAGAATTCGGCCACCAGCGCGCGCTCCAACTCATCGCATTTATTAAGGAAGGTCAGGCGGAAGGCAAAGCCGATATCATGGAAGATTTCAGCATTCTCCGCCCAGGTGATGACCGTGCGCGGGCTCATCACGGTGGACAGATCGCCGGCCACGAAAGCGTTGCGGGTAAGGTCGGCGACGCGGACCATCTTGTTGATGATGTCGCGGCCCTCCTTCGTACCCTTGAAATGCTTGACCTTGGCCTGAACGATGTCGACCTCGCTGTCATGCGGCAGATAGTTCAGGGTGGTGACGATAGACCAGCGGTCCATTTGACCTTGGTTGATCTGCTGCGTGCCGTGATAGAGGCCGGAGGTGTCGCCAAGCCCGACGGTATTGGCGGTGGCGAACAGCCGGAAGGCCGGATGCGGGGCGATGACCCGATTCTGGTCGAGCAGCGTCAGGCGGCCGGACACTTCCAGCACGCGCTGGATGACGAACATCACGTCCGGGCGGCCGGCGTCATATTCGTCGAAACAGAGCGCGACGTTGTTTTGCAGCGCCCAGGGCAGAATGCCGTCGCGGAATTCGGTGACCTGTTTGCCGTCGCGCAGGACGATGGCGTCCTTGCCAACTAGATCGACGCGCGAGACGTGGCTGTCGAGATTGACGCGCACGCAGGGCCAATTCAGCCGCGCCGCCACCTGCTCGACATGGGTCGATTTGCCGGTGCCGTGATAGCCGGTGATCAGCACGCGCCGGTTGTAAGCGAAACCCGCAAGAATGGCCAATGTCGTAGTGCGGTCGAACAGATAGTCGGGATCGAGCGCGGGCACATGTTCGTCGCTTTGCGAGAAGGCCGGCGCTTGCATGTCTGTATCGATGCCGAAAACTTCGCGGACGGAAATCGTTTTATCCGGCAAGCCGGGGCGATCCCCGGCGGCGCTTGAACTACGCATCAATCCTCCACACGCGCGCAACGCCGCAAAGCGCTTAGCGCACCAGCGGCGCGAGGCCGCGAACAATCGTCGTCCCGCAAGATAGCGCCGAGCGGCGCCCGCGAACAAGTGCGAAGAACCGCAGCGGTTTGAATATTGCGTCGATCAAACCAGTTTGGCGTCACGCAATATATTGTATGCATTGATGATTTCGCGCAATCGATCTTCGCTGGAGCGGTCGCCGCCATTGGCGTCCGGATGCAGGCGCTTCACCAATTCCTTGTAGCGAGCCTTGATGACCGAAGATATGGAGTCTTCGTCCAGCCCCAGCGCCGTCAGCGCCTTGCGCGCCGCCACGCCGACGCGCGGCGTCGGCTTAGGCTGCGGCCCGTCCCGTCCCGATCCGAACATGTTGAAGGGATCGCGCGCCCGCGGACCGGGATCGCCGAAGGTCGCGCGATTAGCGCCCATCGTCCACGTCGGGCGGTGGCCGGTGATCGCGTCCTTCTGGTAACGCGAGACGGCCTCGTCGCTCATGCCGTGAAAATAATTGTAGGTCGCGTTATATTCGCGCACATGTTCGAGACAGAAACTAAAATATTGACCTTCGCGCAACCGGCCCATCGGCGCGCGAAACTCGCCGGGCGCGGCGCAGCCGGGATGGTTGCAGCGCGCGCGCAAAACCGTCTCCTCGGCGCTTTTTTGCGCGCGCGCGGTCCGGATGCGGTCGAAGAGCGGCGAATTCAGATCCATTCGGGCACAATATGGTCGCGAGGGTTGTCCTAGCAAGGACGCAGAAATGATAAAATTTCCTTGACTTTGATTGTTGCCGGACAGTCGTGTCTTTCTTAAGGAGCCATCCATGAGCGAAGCTGACGCATTTCCGATCCGCGACAAGATCCACCGCAAGCTGCATGAGGCGTTCGCGCCCGCCGAACTGGAAGTCATCGACGAATCGCACCGCCACGCCGGCCATGCCGGCCATGTCGGGGGCGCTCATCACAATGGACAGACCCATTTCAGGGTGCGCTTGCGCGCGGCGGCTTTCGCCGGCATGAGCCGGATCGATCGTCATCGCACCGTCAACGCCCTTTTGGCGGACGAATTTTCCGCCGGCGTTCACGCCCTGGCTCTCGACGTCAAGGCCCCAGGCGAATAAGCGTCGCCGCCAATTCCGCGCAGCCGAGCCAATTGTCGGGCGGGTTGCGCCGATGGGCGCGGACGCCAATATGCTTCAGCCGTCAACAAGACGCATTAGCCATGAAAATGCCGCAAGCGGGGGGGTAGAGCTAGCGCCTCGAGAATCGGATGGGCGCCGAGCCGGGCGTCCAGCGCTTTCAATTTGGCTTCAAAGTCTTTAGGAAATGACCGTCGCCAACGACGGCCGGGCTGGGGCTATGACATCAAACCACTTGCAATTGCTGATCGGACCGCGACGAGGGCGCGAAATCTTCGTTGGCGCTTTCATCGGACTTCTGGCGGCGGGCGGGACGATTTCGCAAGCCACGGCGTCGCCCTCGATCGTGATCGACGTGCCGAGCGGACGCGTTCTGGAGCAAGTCGAGGCGACACGGCCGTGGTATCCGGCCTCCGTAACCAAGCTGATGACTGTTTATGTCGCGCTCGACGCTGTCCGGCGCGGTCGTTTGACGCTCAACACGCCGCTTCTGGTGACAAACCGCGCGGTGCGCATGGCGCCCTCGAAGATGGGCTTCAAGCCGGGCGTCGAGGTCACGCTCGACAATGCGCTGAAAATGCTGATGGTCAAATCGGCCAATGACATCGCCGTGACCATCGCCGAGGGCGTTTCAGGCTCGGTCGAGGCGTTCGCCGACGAAATGAATTCGGCGGCGCAGCGGCTTGGCATGGCGCAATCGCATTTCGTCAATCCGAACGGCTTGCCCGACAATCGTCAGGTCACGTCGGCGCGCGACATGGCCTTGCTTGGTCGCGCGCTCTATCTCGAATTTCCTGATGAGGCCGGTCTGTTCAACATCGGCGCATTCAAGCTCGGCGACATGGTCGTGCCGACCCATAACGGCATTTTGGGCCGCTATCCCGGCGCTGACGGCATGAAAACCGGCTTTACGTGTCCCGCCGGCTTCAATCTCGTCGCCAGCGCCACGCGCGGCGGGCGCAAATTGATCGCCGTGATTTTCGGCGCGCGCTCGGCGCGCGAGCGAACGGCTCGCGTCGCCGATCTGCTCGATCAGGGTTTCGCCTCAAGCAATTCCTACGGGTCGGCCGCCGAATTGCCTTCGGTCGGAGGGCAAGCGCCGAACGTTCGCGGCGAAGTCTGCGTCAGACGCTCCAAGAAGGCTTTGGCCGCGGCGGAAAATGAGGACATGAACGCGCCCATTCGTTCGGGCGATCCGCGACGGAGCGAAGCCGGTCTGGCGCCGCTGTTCGGCGGCGCGCCAGCGGCGGGTCCCGGAAACGGCGCGGCCATCGCCGCCTTGCCGCGTCCGATGTTCGAACCCGTCGAGCTTTTCGTCGGTCGCGCGCCGGGCTATGTCGGCCCCGTCGCCGGCCCGCGTCCGGCGAACATGCCGATCAGCGCCACCGCCTATGCGCCGGCCAAACCGGCCGAGGCCGAAGTCGCTTCGCCCCTGGCCGCCGATCCCGCCGCATTGCCGATGCGCCGCGGCAAAGCCAGCGCTCATAAACACGCCAATGTCGCCCCGGTCCCCGGCGCCAAGGCGAGCGCAACGATCGCCGACGCGAAAAAGCCGACTCAGGCCGTCAAACCGGCCAAAGTGGCGAAATCGGCCAAATCCCGCAAACACGCGGCGGCTGCGCCAGCCCACAAGGCCAAGTCGGCGCGGCCTCCGGCCCATGCCGGCGGCAAATCCGTACAATGACCGAAGCTTTGGCGTCTCGTCGGCCGCCGCCGCCCGTGCCGGTCTCGATCGTCACCGGATTTCTCGGCGCCGGCAAAACGAGCTTGCTCAACATGCTGTTGCGCGACCGCGCGCTGCAAGGCGCGGTCGTCCTCATCAATGAATTCGGCGAAATTGGCCTCGATCACTTGTTTATGGAAAAGATCGACGGCGATATGGTGATGATGGCCTCCGGCTGTCTTTGCTGCACCATCAGGGGCGATCTGGTCGACGCGCTGGAAGACCTTCTGCGGCGCCGCGACAACGGCCGCATCCGCGATTTTGACCGGGTCATCATAGAGACGACGGGCCTGGCCGATCCCGCGCCGGTTCTGCATACAATCATGAGCCACCCCTATCTGGCGCTACGCTTCCGTCTCGACGGGGTGATCGCCGTTATCGACGCGGTCAACGGCGCGGCGACGCTCGACAATCATGTCGAGGCGGTGAAGCAGGCCGCCGTCGCCGACAGACTGGTCGTCGCCAAGACTGACCTTCTTTCGCAATCCGACCGCCTGAACGGCGCCCTCGTCGCGCGGCTGAAAAAACTCAATCCGACCGCGCGGCTTTTCGATCTGGCGGACCGACCGATCACGGCGGCCGATCTGCTCGACGCCGGCTTGTACAATCCGGACGCCAAAGATCCGCAGGTGCGGCGCTGGCTCAACGCCGAAAGCCTGGACGGATCGGACGGGGATGATCGCGGTCCTCATCACGATCATCACGGCCATCGCGGGCATGAGCACGACGTCAACCGGCACGACGGTTCGATTCGCGCCTACTGTCTAACCAGCGAGGATCGGCTGCCCGCCTCCGCCTGCGAATTGTTTCTCGAATTGCTGCGCAGCGCGCATGGGCCGCATCTCTTGCGTGTCAAGGGCGTTATCGCGCTGGCCGAAGATCCGGAGCGTCCGCTGGTCGTGCATGGCGTGCAGCATGTATTCCATCCGCCCGTGCGCCTGCCCGCCTGGCCGGACGAGGACCGGCGCACGCGCATGGTGTTCATATTGAAGGACATGGACCCGGTGTTCGTCGAGCGTCTTTACGCCGCTTTCGCCGGACGGCCGGCGCCGGACGCGCCGGACGCCAAGGCCCTGACCGAAAATCCGCTGCAAATCCGCCCGCGCGGCCTGTTGTCCTGACGTCGTTCGCGCTGGCGCGTTCTGATTCCTTTCGCCAAAACTTGTCGCCAAAACTTGGCCCGGACCTTGATCGTGTAAGGCGAAATCGCCGGATCAAGCGGGCGCCTGTTTCAAAACGAAACAGAATTCCCGCTATCGCCCGGCCAGCGACACGGGACATTCGAATGGCGGACCATTTCTGGACGGCGCGACCGGCCTCCCATTGGATGATGAGCTTTTCCAGCGCATCCGCCGGGACCGGGGCGCGCGCGCCGCAAGATGGCGAAGGAGCCTTTGCGCGGAAAAGCCGAGCGGCGTCCAGTTCGACATTCGTCGAGGTTCTCGGCGTCGCCGCCGCCCAGGTCCACCGTGAGGCTTGGCGGGCGCTGATCGATAACGCCGTCGAAAAGAATGTCTTTCTCGAACCGTCCTTCGCCGTGTCAGCAGCCCAGCATTTCGCCGAGGCTGATCGGCCCAGCTTCGTATTCGTCTGGCGGCGCGGCGCGAACACGCCGCGCGAGCGTTTGATCGCCGTTTGGCCGTTGACGCTGCCGCGCACCCTGTTCGGCGGCGTCGGACGCTTGTGGATGCATAAACAGGCCTGCCTCGGCGCGCCGCTGATCGACCGGGATTTCGCCGCCGAAGCGGTCGACGATTTCTTCGCCTTTACAGCGCGCGCTTTTCCGCATCTGCGCGCGCTCGCCATCCCGCAATTGCCCAGGGCGGGCGCGACGTTGGCGCTGTTGCGGACGCGGGCGAATTTGCGCGATCGGGCTTTTGTCATACTGGGGAGCATCGAGCGCGCGGCTTTGCCGAAAATGCCGCCGCTCACGCGCGCTTACGATTTGATTCCGGCGAAAAAGCGCAAGGAATTGCGTCGGCAGTGGCGGCGTCTTGAGGATTTGGGGGCGCTCGATTTCGTTGAAACGCGCGAGGGCCCGGCGCTGCGCGAGGCGGCCGAACGCTTCTTGGCGCTCGAAATGAGCGGCTGGAAGGGCAAGCGCGGCACCGCCCTGTTGTGCGAGCCCTCGCTCGCGACGTTCCTGCGGGCCATGACGCGCATGATGGGGCGCGAAGGGAAATGCCGGATTTACACTCTGGAGCTGAACCAGCGCGCCATCGCCAGCGCCGTCGCGCTGACTTGCGGCGATCACGCCTATTTCTGGAAGACCGCTTACGATGAGGCCTTCGCCGCCGCTTCGCCGGGCGTCCTGTTGACGATGGAGGTCACGCAAAGACTGCTCGACGATCCGCAAGTGGCGACGACCGATTCTTGCGCGATCCCGAATCATCCGATGATCGATCGCGTCTGGCGCGACAAGATCGAACTGGCCGACGTTATGGTCGCTGTGGCCAGCGCCGACCCCGTCTTCAATCAGACCGTCTACCGCGAGAATGTCCGACGCCGCATACGCGGACAGGTCAAATCCGTGCTGGCGCGCCTGCGCC
The DNA here is from genome assembly GCA_963736175.1 of uncultured Alphaproteobacteria bacterium. Classification (GTDB taxonomy): domain Bacteria; phylum Pseudomonadota; class Alphaproteobacteria; order Rhizobiales; family Beijerinckiaceae; genus Rhodoblastus. The sequence goes on from CAVTNU010000023.1 coordinate 95,185, forward strand.
GGACTTGATCGCGCCGCTGGGGCCGGCGCAAGATGACAAGGCTCAGCAAGCGCGAGGACAGGCGCGATGAACGAGGCGCGCGGTGGGCGCCAAAGACTGGATAAATGGCTGTGGTTCGCCCGCATCGTGAAAACGCGCGCGCTGGCGGCCGACACGATTGGAGCCGGCTATGTCCGCGTCGACGGCCGCAAGATCGGCCAACCGTCCTATCCTGTCGGCCCCGGCCATGTCCTGACCGTCGCCTTGCCTTCGCGCGTGCTGGTGCTGGAGATTCTGGGTTGCGCCGAGCGGCGCGGCCCGTTCGCCGAGGCGCGTCTTCTATACAGGCTGCACGGCGAAGAACAGGACAGCGAAGGATCGGATTGACCGGCGGCGAATCTCGTTTCGCACGACGGCCTTGTCGAAAAAGTCCGAAGACTTCCTGAGCGCGCGCCTCAGGCCTTGGCCTTGCCGGCCTTCGCCTTGGTGTCGGTGCGTTCGGCGATACGAGCCGATTTGCCGCGACGGTCGCGCAGATAATAAAGCTTGGCGCGGCGCACCTTGCCGCGGCGAACGACCTTGATCGAATCGATCAGCGGGCCAAAGATCGGAAATACGCGCTCGACGCCCTCGCCGTAGGAAATCTTGCGGACGGTGAAGCTCTCGTTGAGACCGCCGCCGTTGCGGGCGATAACGACGCCTTCGTAGGCCTGAACGCGGGTGCGCTCGCCTTCCTTCACCTTGACGTTGACAATCACCGTATCGCCGGGGGCGAATTCCGGAATGGTCTTGTCGGCGGACAGGCGCGCGGCCTGCTCAGCTTCGAGCTGCTCAATGATATTGGCCATGTTTGTCTCCGTTTCGCCTTCGTTGAGGCGAGCGTTTCGGAACGCTGTTATGAGTTGGAGCGGGGCCTATACACCGCTCGACCGCGTTTGTCGAGGCGGCCTGGTTTAAAAACGCCGAGCGGCGGCGCCCTAGGGGCTTCGAGGACCGGGATCGTCGGGCGCGGCGGCGAGTGGAAAAATCACCGGCTGCGGCGTCGCGGGCGGTTTTGCCGGTTCGGCGTCGGCCCTCGCCGCTGGCGCGGCGCCCTCTTCAGCCCGCGCCTCGAGCGGAGCCGACAGAGCCAGATCGGGCGCCGGTTTTTCGATTTCGCGGTCAAGGCTCCGCGCCGCCAGCGTCTCCTCGATCGGCCCGGAAATCTGTTCGGCGTCCTGACTCCAGCGGAAAGCGTCGAGCTTGCCTGTGGCCGGGGAGACCGGCGCCCAGACGTCGGCGACCACACCATCGGCCATCCAGGCCGGTCCGCGCGGCGCGCGCGCGCCGCGAGCCAGCCATTCGCGCACCAGCCCTTGCGCGCCGTTCTCGAGATCTTCGATTTCGGCCATAATCAGGCACATGCGTCCGGTCGGGCGTTGACCGGGGGCGATCAACGGCGCCATCGCCTCGCGCGCGGCGCCGAAATCGCGGGCGCTGAGCGCGGCTTTGGCCAGCATCATGCGGCTTTCGGGATGATCGGGGGCAAGACGCGCCAGTTTGCGCGCCCGCGTCAGCCGATCGGCCGAGGAATCGCCTGGACGCATGTCGATATAGGCCTGAGCCAGATCCGGGTGCGGGTGGTTGGAATAAGCTTGTTCGATGATCTTCGAGCCGCCCTTCATATCGCCCTTGCGCGACAGCAGGCGGCCGGCCAGAGCCACCGCCGGAACAAGGTCAGGCGCGCGTTTGATGGCGGCGCGCGCCAGTTTCAGCGCGCTGGCGGGGTCGGTCATTTCCCGGTCGAGCGCGTCGGCGGCGTCGAGCACGGCGAATTGACGTTCGGCTGTCGCCTTGTCGATGATTTTCGCCCGCAAGTTCTGTTCGACCGACAATTTCGCCAATTCCCAATCGGCTTTAGCGGCGTGGCGTTCGAGCACCGCCTGGCCGGACCAGCCGAGCGGGGCGATGCGATGGGCTTGCAGCGCGAGTTGGTGGGCGGCCTCCGCGTCGCCCTTGCGCAAGGCTTCGGCGTGCAGGCCGCGCAGGCCGAGCAGGCGGGTTTCAGGTCGTTCCGCCATGGCGTGAAAAACGTGCTCGGCGCCGCCCCGGTCGCCAGCGAGCTGCGCCGTCTGGGCGTCGAGCAGCAGGCCAAGCGGCTCGTGCGGAATATGCTTCTTGACTTCCAGGGCGGCCTTTTTCGCTTGTAGCGCATCGCCGGCTCCCGCCGCGATGATGCCGCGCGAAAGCGCCTCAAAGCCGCGCGCGCGGCGCCGCGCGCTGGCGGCGAGGCTGACCAACGAGGGAATTTTGAAAATAAAGCGAATCAGACCCCACAACGCCGAGAGGACGATCGCGCAGAGCAGCATGACCCCGACGCCGATCAGCGGCGAGGTCTCGATATGATAGCCGAGCCAGACCAGGGTCAGCTCGCCGGGCTTCTCCAAAAGCCAGCCAAGGCCGAACGCCGCCGCCATAAGCAGGGCCAGAAAGATCAGGGTGCGGATCATCTTGCGCTCGTCAAATAGCGGTTTTCAAAAAATCGGCTCCTGCGTAAAGCCGATCCTGACTTGGACGTTCGCCGCGCCGAGGGCGCCGCGAAATTGGCTCTATCGTCTTGTTGGCGCAAGACATGGATAGTCACGACTTGGCCTTTCCCAGACCAGTCAGAGCCTGTTTCAAAATAGTCTGCGCCGCGGCCTGCGCGTTCAGGCGGGCCTGCGCCGCCTTGGCGAAATTTTCGCTGACGGCCTGAGCGGCGGCGGGCAGTTTTCCGCGCTCAGTCAAGGCGCTGGCGATGTCGCCGCGCACCAGCGCCGCTTCAACACGATCGGCTACCGCCGCGGCGTCCTCGCCGTCGCCTGTCGCGTCCAACCGCCGTACGCGCACCAGCCGTTTGGCGGCGGCTTCGAAGCGCGCCAGCAAGGAGTCGACCGTTCCGTTTTCCGCGACGGGCGCCTGGCTGGCGTTCGCCGGAACGGCCGGCGCCGACGCAGCCGCGACGACGCGGGATTTGAGCGCCCTGAAATCGGTGGCGAGCTTTCGGGCGTCCGGTGCGTCGACATTGGCGCGCAAGATGGCGATCTGTTCGGGATCGGCGTCAAGACGAGCCAGCGCGTCGATCTCGGTCTGGAAAGTCGTTCCGTCGCGCAGCGCGCCGACAAGGCTCTGGGCGACGATCGCGCGCGTCGGCGCGTCGCTCGAAACGGCGGCGACGGCGCTCTCGCGCGGCGAAACCGGGGCGCGGGTTTCCGCTTTTTCCGGCGCCAGCTGCGCTTCGATTTTTTGCAAACGCTCGGTGAGCGCGCCCAGATCGGCTTGCGCCTTGGCGAGTTGCGCCTTCAGCGCCGCAAAGTCCTCGGCCGCCGCCGGAGCCGTGGCTTGATCGGGCGCGGCGGCCACGCCATAGCCCGGCGCGGCGGGCAATGGAGCGTCCTTTTTCGCCAAGGCCGGCGCGGGCCCCGCGTCAGTCCCTGGCAAAGGGCTCGCCGTTTGATTCTGCGCCGAGCGGGGCGTCGACTCGGGCGCCGGCGCGGCGAGGACCGCAGCTTGTTTCGGCTCAGGCGGGACTGCGGGTTCGGGTTTCGCCGACGATGCAATTGATGCGTTTGGCGACGGCGCGGTCTTGACGCCGGCCGCGTCCTTCGGCGCCGGTTTCGCATCCGGTTCGGCGCTCGCCACAGTCGGCGGGCGCGCCGCCTCGCCATCTTCGCCCTTGTCGGTCATGACCGACCAGCCGTAAACTCCGGCGGCGACGAGCACCGCGCCAATGGCCGATGAGCCAAGAAGCATGACGAAACTTCGGCGTCGCGCCGGCGCGACGGGAGCATTGGTTTTCGGCGGCGCGGCGCCCGCAGGCGTCAATTCCGCGTCCGGTCGAGCAGCGCTTGAGGCCTGTTTGGCCGACTTGGCGGGCCGCTCGGTCAAATCCTGCGCCTCGCCTTCAATAATGGGCGGGTTACGCAGACCGCCGGTATTCATCCCGGCCTTCTCAGTCTCGGCGATTTTGGCTTTGTCGTCGTCTCCGGCGCCGTCCGCGGGTTCGCCAATAACCTAACTCATGCGCGGCTCCTGCCCACCGGCGTCGCCAACCGTCGGACGCCGCCATAACTTATTAAAATGCCTCGATCACCGCTGAAAATAGCGGCGAACAGCAACGTTCTTATAAAGCAAAAAACGACGAAGGTCAGCCCTGAGCGGCTATGGCCTCGGCGATCGCGACGGTGCGGCGTCCCATTTCGGCGTGCAGGCGCTCAACCATTTTTCCATCGATCTGCAACGCGCCCTTGGCGGCGTTTTCCGGCGCGTCGAAAATCTCGATGACCTTGCGGGCGAACGCAACTTCTTCTGGCGCGGGGGCGAACACCTCGTTGCACGCGTCGACCTGTTTGGGATGGATAAGCGTCTTGCCGTCCATGCCAAGATCGCGGCCCTGTTCGCACTCGGCGCGCAGGCCCGCTTCGTTTGAGAAGTCGTTGTAGACGCCGTCGATAATATCGACGCCATGGGCGCGGGCGGCGGCGACGCAGATCGACAGATAGGTCAGCATCGAGGGGCGGCCCGGCGTCAGCCGCGCGCGCGTTTCCTTGGCGATGTCGTTGGTGCCCATGACGAGCGCGGCGAGCAGCGAGGCCGGATCGATCGCCGCGCGCACGATCGAATCGGCGTTGAGGATGGCGGCGGGGGTCTCCATCATCGCCCAGATGCGGGTATGTTCGGGCGCGGCGGCTTCGCGCAGCGCCCGCGCCGCCAGCATGATATCGCCGGGCGTTGAGACCTTGGGGATTAAAATGGCGTCCGGTCCCGCGGCGGCCGCGGCGGCAAGGTCATCCTTGCCCCAGGGCGTCAAGGAGCCGTTGACGCGGATGACGATTTCGCGTCGGCCGAAGCCGCCCGCCTTGACGGCGGCGACGACTTGTTCGCGCGCCAGAACCTTGGCGTCGGGCGCGACGGCGTCCTCCAAATCGAGAATCAGCGCGTCGGCGTTGATGGTCTTGGCTTTTTCAAGCGCGCGGGCGTTGGAGCCGGGCATGTAAAGCACGCTGCGACGCGGACGAAAGCTCATATATTCGCCTCCCTGGGCATTAGTTCGCAAAGTTGTCGGACTTTTCGGAGTATAAAGCGGAATTCAGGCCGCCTTTGCCGAAGATGGCGAGGCGAATGCGGCGCAACATATTGCCTTCGGCGCTTTCACGCTATTGTCATTTTGCAGTTTTGGTAACTGACGCGTGGACAATTCGTTCAGGCCGAAGGATGGGATTGCCGGTGTCGGCGCATTGCGGCAAAACAGCGCCGAAATCAGCGGTTTTGCCGGAAAGGGAATTCGGCGCCCGTGGTTTCGTCCGTCTGGCGCGGAGTCCGAACCGGGCTTCGCTCTTTATCGATAAAGCTCTGATATAGAATAAAAGTCGAAAGATGGCCGGTTGCTTCGATAAAAGCGGCCGGCTCCAAAATGCAGGTCAACCATCATGACGTCATCGGTTTTCCCGCAGCGGCTAAGGCAAGGTTACGAGGCCTTTCTCGGCGGACGTTTCGGCCGCGAGCGCCAAAGATACGAGGAATTGGCCGAGAACGGTCAGAAGCCGAGCATTCTGCTGATCGGCTGCTGCGATTCGCGCGTCGCGCCGGAGTTGATCTTTGACGCCGGGCCGGGCGAGATTTTTGTCGTGCGCAATGTCGCCAATCTAGCGCCGCCCTACGCGCCCAACGACGATTATCACGGCACGTCCGCCGCGATCGAATTCGCCGTCATGGGCCTGAAAGTGCAGCATATCGTCGTCATGGGCCATGCGCAGTGCGGCGGCGTGCGCGCTTACGCAGACATTGAAAACGACCCATACCTCAGGCCTTTGGCGCCGGGCGACTTCATCGGGCGCTGGATCAAGCTGATGGCGCCGGCGGCGGCCCGGCTCGACGCGCCGAACGAACCCTTGCGTGAATGGTCGGAGCGGCTGGCGCTCGAATCGATCAAACAGAGCCTGACCAACCTGCGCAGCTTTCCCTATATTAGAACGCTCGAACATCGCGGTTGGCTGTCGCTGCACGGCGCTTATTTCGGCGTGGCGACCGGCAAGCTGCTCGCTCTTGACGAGCAGTCCGGCGAGTTCGAGCAGGTCAGCGCCGAAGCGCACAGCGCGGCGCACGCCACTATCCCGCGATTCTGATTCTCCTGGAACGCCGTTCGCGGACGAAATTTACAAGCCGTTTACTTTCGAAAATAAGTAACTAATAGTATGTACAATTTTTGCACCGCAAACTCCTCGCATCAGCCTTCAAACGGGGCGGTACCCAGCAGCCGCGCCGCGTCAGGCGTCGATAAACAAATATGTTCATTCGGCTGATGGCGATGACGCAGGGCGCCTAGCCGATTGGCGATGGCCGCGCCCACGACGCCAACCCGCCGTCGGAGCGACTTGCGTCAACGATGTAATACAAGTTACACTTATTTCGATGGACGAATCAGTCAACCAGAAGCCCTTGTCCAAACGCGACGACATTCTGCGGGCGGCGAAGGAATTGTTGTGGGAGCGCGGTTATGAGGCGACCAGCCCGCGCGACATCATGGATCGTTCCGGCGCCGGACAGGGCAGTCTCTACCATCATTTCGATGGCAAGCTCGCTCTGGCCCTGGTCGCGCTCCAAGCGATCGCGGACGAGGAAATCGCGGAAATCGATAAGATTTTCGCCGTCGAAAAGAGGCCGCGGCGAAAGATCGAAGATTATCTCAGCCGTGAGCGACAGGCCCTGCGCGGCTGCCGCATGGCGCGGCTAGCCTATGAAGGCGCGATGGAGGACGAACGGTTTCGCGCGCCGATAGCCGAATGCCTGCAGAGAATCGAGGACCATCTGCGCGACGCTTTGGCGCAGATGCGTTCGGAGGGCTCCGTGCCGATAGCCCTGGAGTCGGAAAAGCTGGCGGCGACGTTTTTAGCGGTCGTCGAGGGCGGCTTTATCCTGGCGCGCGTCTTTTGGAACGAGCAAAAAATGCGCGACGCGCTCGACGGCGCGCGCGATCTCCTGCACGCTTTGGCGCTCAGGTGAGGCGCCGGGACCGGGCCCGGCGCCGCCCATAGCCGTTCAGGCCGCCTTCTGCTTCGGCTGGATCAGCTTGCGGTTGATCAGACATTCGGCGATCTGTACGGCGTTGAGCGCGGCGCCTTTGCGCAGATTGTCGGACACGCACCAGAAGGCCAGCCCGTTTTCCACCGTCGCGTCCTCACGGATGCGCGAAACATAGGTGGCGTCCTCGCCCGCCGCTTCGTGCGGGGTGATGTAGCCGCCCGGTTCATGCTTGTCGATGACGAGAACGCCGGGCGCCTCGCGCAGCAGGTTGCGCGCTTCGTCGGCGGTGATCGGCCGTTCGAATTCGACGTTGACGCTCTCCGAATGGGAGATGAACACCGGCACGCGCACGCAGGTCGCCGTCAGCTTGATCTTCGGGTCGAGAATTTTCTTGGTCTCGGCCATCATCTTCCACTCTTCCTTGGTGAAGCCGTCTTCCATGAAGACGTCGATCTGCGGAATGAGGTTGAAGGCGATGCGCTTGGGAAATTTCTTGCTTTCGACCTGATCGGAGACGAACACGGCGCGGGTCTGGGCGAACAATTCGTCCATGCCTTCCTTGCCGGCGCCGGAGACCGATTGATAGGTCGACACGACGACGCGCTTGATCTTCGCCTTATCGTGCAGGGGTTTTAGCGCGACCACGAGCTGGGCTGTCGAACAATTGGGGTTGGCGATGATGTTCTTCTTGGCGAAGCCCTTGAGCGCGTCGGCGTTGACCTCCGGCACGACCAAGGGGACGTCCGCGTCATAGCGCCAGGCGGAGGAATTATCGATGACGACGCAGCCTTGCGCGGCGATCTTCGGCGACCATTCCTTCGAGACCGCGCCGCCGGCCGACATCAGAGCGATATCGCAGCCGGAAAAATCATAGGTGTCGAGGTGCTTGCACTTGAGAACCTTGTCGCCATAGGAGACTTCCGTACCGATCGAGCGCGAGGAGGCGAGCGCCACCACTTCGTCCGCCGGAAAACGGCGTTCGGCAAGAATATCCAGCATTTCGCGGCCCACGTTGCCCGTGGCGCCAACGACGGCGACCTTATAACCCATGTCCGTCTCCTAGAGCATATTCCCGAAAACGCTTTTTGCCGTTCTGGACAAGAATATGCGGTTAAACAAGTAGCTAAGGCGCCTCGTCCGATCGGAGCGGAATGTCGGCGCCAAGAAGCATATCGCCGTCAAGCCGCCTGACTCGCCGGATCGGAATATGCAACGGAACAATTCACTAGAGGGATTTTCCGATATTGCCAAATCGCTCTGGAATTACGCCGGTCTGCCTACAGCAAGGCGGGCCGGAGGGCAATGCGCGATTGACCGCGCGCCTTTGGCGCGGCGTCGGAGATGCGCGTCGGCCGATTTCGGAGACATTCGTTCCGTCCAGCCTGACGCAAAAACTTGAATAATCGTCTTTTTTTGGACAAAAATGCGTCGGTCTTTCCAGTCCGCGCTATTTTTGCGGCGTGTCGAACGCGATCCCGGCTTCCCGGCCTTTCGACCAGATCGTGGTTCCCTTCTCGCAATGGTCGCCGTGGTGAAGGGCGACATGCATGCCGACTTCATTCTCGCGCCCGACGCTGATTTTAGCGCCTTTCTCCGTGATATTTTCGATCATGACGTTGCGCTCGCCATTCGGCGTCGTCAGAATTCCCAGCCGTCCCAGTTTGTGGCGTTGCAGCTTCCGATTTTCCGTTCCGCCCCGCACGTTGTTCATAGCTGTCGACAATTGCGCGAGCAGGCTCAGAACGTCGCGGCTCGCGTCGTTCAGTTCGTCCAGTCTGTTCAGCGCCTCGCGCGCGCGGCCGGCGGCATGATGTTCGAGCGCGGCGCGCCCCGCCGCGTGAACCTTTTGGTGAGGTTCGAGAAGCGACTTGAACGACGCCATATCGCGGATTACGGCGATATCCATCGCGTCGTACCACTTGCCGAGTCGGCAATTGTGATGGTCGGGAACGTCCTTGGACGCCCAGTCCGCGCGGTCCAATGTCGTGTCGACGATTCTTTTCTTGAAAAGCACGTGATCGATCTTGGCCATTTCGCAAAGCGCGCGCGGCGAGGAGGCCTTGAACCAGGATTTCGCGTTTTCCGAGAACAGATCGTTCATCTGTTGCAGATTGGCCGACATCTTCAGCAGCAGCGTTTCGTTCTCGCTGGCGAGTTGCGCGCTCGCTTCGACGTTTCCGGCGATTTCCTCGCTGGCGATCTTTTGCTGGCCGAGGACGCCGCTGATCGACTCCATCCGCTCGGCGACGCCTGAGACGGTGTGGGTAATGCGTCCCATCGTATCCGTCACGCTTTCGATAGCGGTTTCGCCCGTTTCGACAGCCGCTTCCGATCGCTTGATCGCCCTGTCCATTCCGCGGATAACGACGCGCATGTCCTCGACGCGGCGACCGATATCCACGGTGGCGGCGGCGGTCTGATTGGCCAGGACCTTGACTTCGCTGGCGACCACCGCGAAGCCCTTGCCGATTTCCCCGGCGCGGGCGGCTTCGATCGTGGCGTTCAGAGCCAGCAGATTGGTCTGTTTGGCGATCGCGTCGATAACGCTGAGCGTTCCCGCGATCTGATCGAACGCCCCTTCCAGTTCGCGCACCTTGTCCTTGGTCTCGCCGGCCGACGCGGCGATATTCGCGATGGCGGTCGAAAGATTCTCGACAGTCGCCATGCCGTCGTCCGAAGTGGTTTTCGCCGTCTCCGCCTGCCCGAGCGCTTCGATGCTGGACTTGGAGATTTCATCGATCGAAGCCACCAGCTCGTGCGTCGCCGAGGCGATCGAATGCGCGCCCTGCGTCGCCTCCCGGGTGTTGCGTGAAAGATGCGCGATTTGGATCGCCAGTTCGTTGACGTCGGCGACGGTGCCGGCCAGTTTTTTCAGGCTTTCGATGTCGCTTTCGTGGGCGAGATCGGCGGTATGATCGTTCAATGCGCGTTCGGTCACGCTTTCGTGAATGATCGACGTCGCGATCGCGTAACGCCTGACGAGTTCGGGCATGATCGAGGCGCTGCGGAAATTGAAGGGACTTTTGCGCGCGATCTTGGAGACGGTGGCGGCCATCACGGCGTCGAGCGCGTCGACGAGCGCCAGTGGCGGCGCGCCTTGCTCCAGAAGCCGCGCCACCAGGCGTTCGACGTCATGTCCTGAAAACATCGTTCGCACGACCGCATCAAGGTCGATATTGGCGTCGGCGCATTCGGGATAGGTTTGGCGAATGGCGTCGAGTTCGACGACGAGATCGAAATTTTCGGGCGATTGCCGGTCCGTCGTCGGCGAAGATGAAAAGCCATGCGAATTTGAAAGTGCGCTCAAGACACGCCTCCGTTGCAATGAAATTGGTCCAAAATCTCTCGCGATCGGCGTTTGCCCATCAACCGCCGGTCAATCGTCTTATTAAGGCCGGGAGATCATACGGCCGGGTTGTTTGCGTCAATCCACGCGCCAAAACCAGCTCCACCGCCGCGGGCGGTCCAACCAACAAAATATTCCCATGCGGATACAACGTTAGGGCCTCAAGCTTGCGCGAGGCCGTCTTTTGGCGTCGACGGCGCCTCGCCTGACGTACGTAAGCATAAGAATTTAAAGGATTACGCGGATTGACCGGTCGCCGTGGCCGAGCCGCGACGCTAGGCCTGCCGCGTCATGAAGGCGCGCAATCGGGCGGCGGCTTGCGCTCGCACTTTGGCGCGCAGGATCGGCGACCAGCCGATCAAAAGGCCGGGCAGGCCCAAGGCTTGCGCCGACCAGCGATAAAAAGAAAAGGCGTCGCGATGACGGCGGATTTTCCCCTCGCTGACGTCCATGGTCGCGACGACGACATTTGTGACGGGCCGGCCTGTCGCGGAAAAATGATAATGGGCGGTCCATTGCGTTTTCGCGGTCGTCTCCGTCGCCGACAAAATTTGATAATCGATTTTGAGGTCGGAGCCGGAGCGCAGCAGCATGGACCACATGGCGCGGGCTTGTTGGGCGTCGAGATCAGGAAAGACCGGGTCGGAAAAACGCGCGTCCTCGCCATAGAGCGCCCCCATCGTCGCGTCGTCGCGCGTCGCGAAGGCCTGATAAAACCGATCCGCGATGTCGCCGGCCGCCGTCATGAAATCTCCCGCTCGTTAGGGTGTGGCGCCAGAATGGGACGGTCCTCGCCGGCTGTCCAGCCGCAGGCCGCCAGCAGAGCCAGCATATGGGCGGGCGCCGGCGCTTCGATCATGATCGGCGCCTTGTTCTTGGAAAGCGGCACGACGACGCGGCGGGCGTGCAATTGCAGGCCGGCGCCGTTCGCCTCAGCGCCTGAGCGCGGGGAAATCGAGCCGTAGATGGGATCGCCGACGATGCAAAAGCCCATCGCGGCGCAATGGACGCGCAATTGATGGGTGCGTCCGGTCAAGGGCGCCAGCGCCAGCCAGCTGATCGGCGCGCCGGCCGCGTCGACGCCGCGTCCCATCAAAGTCCAGCGGGTTTGCGCCGGCTGGCCAAGCGGATCGACCTTCATCCACCAGCCGCGCGTCGCGTCGAGCCGGCCAAGCGGCAGGTCGATCAAGCCCTCGTCGGCGCCGGGGGCGCCTTCGACGATGGCCCAGTAGGTCTTGTCGATCTTTCCCTGTTTGAACAGAAGACCAAGCTTTTCCAGAGCCTTGCGATGGCGACCCAAAATCAGGCAGCCGGAGGTGTCCTTGTCGAGCCGATGCGCCAGCGCGGGGTTGCGCGGCAGGCCGAAACGCAGCAAATGAAAGCTGTCCTCGAAACTCATTCCGCCTTTGGGGCCGCGATGCACGGGCAGGCCGGCCGGCTTGTCGAGCGCCAGCATCAAACCGTCGCGGTATAAAAGACGGGCGTTTATCTCTTCCGGGCTCATGCGCTAAAGGCTATCTGGAGAAACGGCGATTTGATCTTTCACTCGCTTTATTATTGAAACTGCCTGCAAAGAGAAGGCCTGAATGGCCGGAAACGGATTGGCGGCGCATGAGCGCAGGTTCGAACGACGACGAAAAGACGCGGAAGCCGGGATTTTTGGGGCGAATCCTTCGACGCGGCCAGTCCGAGGCGGTCCAGGCCCAAGAAAATCTCACGGGAGAAAATCCCGCGCGCGAAAATCTCGCATCCGAATCCGAGGCGGCCGCGTCGCCGGAATCGGGCGGGCGGCGGCAAAACTGGTGGTCGCGGCTTAAAACAGGCCTGGCGCGCTCCTCAGCCTCGATCGGCCAGGGCGTCGCCGACATTTTCACCAAGCGCAAGCTCGACGCCGCCGCGCTCGAAGACCTGGAGGACGTGCTGGTGCGCGCCGATCTCGGCGTCGCCGCCGCCTCGTCCATCGCCGCCGCGGTCGGCAAGGGCCGCTACGACAAGGAAATCGCGCCTGAAGAGGTGCGCGCCATCCTGGCCGGGGAGGTCGAGCGCATCCTGACGCCGGTGGCGCGGCCGTTCGAGGTGGACGCGACGAAAAAGCCCTTCGTCGTGCTGGTCGTCGGCGTCAACGGCTCGGGAAAGACGACAACCATAGGCAAGCTGGCGACGAAATTTTCCGGCGAGGGCAAAAACATCGTGCTGGCCGCCGGCGATACGTTTCGCGCCGCCGCCATCGAGCAATTGAAGATCTGGGGCGCGCGCGTCGGCGCCGAGGTCATCGCCCGCGCGCCGGGCGCGGACGCCGCCAGCCTCGCCTTTGACGCCGTCAGGGCGGCGGGCGAACAAGGCGCCGACATTTTGTTGATGGACACCGCAGGGCGCCTGCAAAACCGCGTCGAACTGATGGCCGAGCTGGAAAAGATCGTTCGCGTCATGAAGAAGGTCGATCCGGCGGCGCCGCATGCGGTGTTGCTGGTGCTGGACGCCACGGTCGGTCAGAACGCCTTGAGCCAGGTCGAGATTTTCGGCAGGGTGGCCGGCGTAACGGGGTTGGTGATGACCAAGCTCGACGGCACGGCGCGCGGCGGCATACTCGTCGCCATCGCCGAGAAGTTCGGCTTGCCGGTGCATTTCATCGGCGTCGGCGAAGGGCCGGACGATCTCGAACCCTTCGCCGCGCGCGATTTCGCCTACGCCATCGCCGGGCTCGAGCAGGCCGATCAGGCCGATCAGGATTGTTGAAATGACCCAAAACGCGCGCACGCCGGGTAAAAAAGTCAATCCGCTGCTTAAACTGGCGCTCGAAATGGGGCCTTTGGTCCTGTTCTTCCTCGCCAATTCCAGGCCTGGCCTGTTTCACTGGCTGGTCGACGGCATCCTTCCGGCGGGGTTGGCCCCCGAAAAGGTCGGCATGCTGACCTCGACCTCCGTATTGATGGTTTCGGCCGTCGTCGCGCTCGTCGTGTCCTTCGTTCTGACTCGCCATCTGCCGATCATGCCGGTGGTGACGGCGCTGGCGGTGCTGTTTTTCGGCGTCTTGACCTTCGTCTTTCAGGACAAGACCTTCATCCAGATCAAACCGACCGTCGTCAATTGCCTGTTCGGCGCCGCGCTGCTCGGCGCATTGGCGTTCAACAAGCTGCTGTTGCCGGTCGCGCTCGACGCGGTGATCCATCTTGACGAGGCCGGCTGGCGCAAGCTCACCCTGCGCTGGGGCCTGTTTTTCTTCGTCCTGGCGGCGCTGAACGAAATCGTCCGGCTGACCCAGAGCTGGGATAGCTGGGCGGCGTTTAAAAGCTTCGGCATCATGCCGTTGACTATCGTTTTCGCCCTGGCGCAGACGCCGTTGATCCTCAAGCACGAGATCAAGAGCGACGAGGACGTCGCCCATTTTTAATTACGGCGTTTTGTCGCCCTGGCGCGCGCGTTCTCGACAGCGCGCGGCGCGCGTGGCATTACCCGGCCCTGAAACTTTCCCGGATTGAACATGTCTGATCTCAACCAACTCGAAAACGAGACGCTTGGCGCCATCGCCGCCGCCAATGACGAAGCGGGCCTTGAAGCGGTGCGCGTCGCCGCGCTTGGCAAAAAAGGGACGATCTCGGCCCTGCTGGCCAGCCTCGGCAAAATGTCGCCGGACGAGCGCAAGAGCGAGGGCGCCAGGATCAATGCGCTGAAGGACAGGGTCGGCGCGGCGCTCGGCGAGCGCAAGGGCGTGCTGAAACAGGCGGCGCTCGAAGCGCGTCTGGCCAGCGAGACCTTGGACGTCACCTTGCCGGTTCGCGCCAGCGCTTTGGAGACCGGCCGCATTCACCCGATCAGTCAGGTGATGGAGGAGTTGACGGCGATCTTCGCCGACATGGGCTTTTCCATCGCCGAGGGGCCCGACGTCGAAAGCGACGACTATAATTTCACCAAATTGAACTTCCCGCCGGGCCACCCGGCGCGCGAAATGCACGATACGTTCTTTTTCAACGCCAAAGAGGACGGAAGCCGCAAGCTGCTGCGCACCCACACGTCGCCGGTGCAGGTGCGCACCATGCTGAAAAATCCGCCGCCGATCCGCATCATCTGTCCGGGGCGCACCTATCGCTGCGATTCCGACCAGACCCACACGCCGATGTTCCATCAGGTCGAAGGGCTGGTCATCGACCGCAAGGCGCACATGGGCCATCTGAAATGGATCCTGGAGGAATTCTGCAAGTCCTTCTTCGAAGTGCCGCACGTGAAAATGCGCTTTCGCCCAAGCTTTTTTCCGTTCACCGAACCTTCGGCCGAAGTCGACATTCAATGTTCGCGCAAGGGCGGCGAAATCCGCTTTGGCGAAGGCGAGGACTGGCTGGAAATCCTCGGCTGCGGCATGGTTCATCCGAACGTCTTGCGCAATTGCGGCCTCGACCCCGATGAGTTTCAGGGTTTCGCCTGGGGCATAGGCATCGATCGCATCGCCATGCTGAAATACGGCATGCCGGACCTGCGCCCCTTCTTCGAGGCCGACGTGCGCTGGTTGTCGCACTACGGCTTTCGGCCGCTCGATTTTCCGACGCTCTCGGGCGGGTTGAGTTCGTAAGGGAGTGGGCGCCAATGAGCCCGCGGAACGTCAGCCTTGATCGAATTCGCCGCTGGAGTCGAAGTTTCGACGCCGTCGGCGACGCCCATCTTCTTCACCGCGCCCTGCCGGTCCGCGCCGCGCAGGACAGCAAGCCGGATGATTTTCGAAAGTCGATGCAATGAAATTCACGCTTTCCTGGCTCAAGGACCATCTGGAAACCGACGCGCCGCTCGCGCTGATCGTCGAGACGCTGACGAAAATCGGCCTTGAGGTCGAGCATGTCGAAAATCCGGCGGAAAGCCTCGGCGCCTTCCGCATCGCCGAGATCGTCGAGGCGGTTCAGCACCCCAACGCCGACCGGCTGCGCGTTTGTCAGGTCAATGTCGGCGAAGGCGCGACCCTGCAGGTGGTCTGCGGCGCCCACAACGCGCGCGCCGGGTTGAAAACAGTGTTCGCCGCGCCAGGGACCCATATTCCGGCCAAGAACATCACCATCGCCAAGGGCAATATTCGCGGCGTCGAGTCGGGCGGCATGATGTGCTCGCCCGAGGAGCTCGGTCTTGAGCGCGACAGCTCCGGCATATTCGAACTGCCCGCCGACGCGCCGGTCGGCGAATCCTACGCCAGGTGGGCCGGTCTCGACGAGCCGGTCGTCGAAATCAATCTGACGCCGAACCGCTCGGACGCCACCGGCGTGCATGGGATCGCCCGCGATCTCGCCGCCGCCGGCTTGGGCCGCCTCAAGGACCGTCCGGTCAAGGCGGTCGCCGGCGAATTTGTCTGCCCGACGTCGGTGAAGCTCGAATTCGTCCGCGAGGACGCCCATCTTGCGCCGCTTTTCGCTCTGCGGCTGGTGCGCGGCGTCAAAAACGGCGCCAGCCCGGCATGGATGCAAAAGCGCCTCAAGGAAATCGGTCTGCGGCCGATCAACGCGCTGGTCGACATCACCAATTACATGACGTTCGACCGCGGCCGGCCGCTGCATGTGTTCGACGCCGCCAAGGTCGCCGGCGCCCTTCATGTGCGCCGCGCCAAAGCGGGCGAGGAGATTCTCGCGCTCGACGGCCGCACGTACCGACTCGATGAATCGATGGTCGTCATCGCCGACGACAACGGCCCCGAATCGATCGCCGGCGTGATGGGCGGCGAGGCTTCCGGATGCGACGAAAACACCACAGACGTGCTGATCGAATCGGCTTTGTGGGATCCGCAGAACATCGCCCGCACCGGCCGCGCGTTGGGCGTCGTCAGCGATGCGCGCTACCGTTTCGAACGCGGCGTCGACCCGGCCTTCGCCCTTCCCGGCCTCGAGCTGGCGACGCATTGGGTGCAGGAGATCTGCGGCGGTCAGGCGTCGGACGTCGTCGTCGCCGGACACGCGCCGGCCGAGCTCAACGCGGTCGATTTTCCCTGGAGCGAAGTCGAGCGGCTGACCGGGCTCAAACTCGGCGTTTCGGAAATGGCCGGCTATCTCGAAAAACTCGGCTTCTCAGTGGCGCGGCAGGCGACCAACGCCGATCACGTTTTCGTCCGCGCGCCGAGCTGGCGTCCCGACATCGAAGGCAAGGCCGATCTCGTCGAAGAAATCGTCCGTCTCGCCGGCCTCGACAAGATCGCCGCGACGCCGTTGTTGCGCGAGGAGCCGAGCGTTCCGCAGCCGGTGCTGACCTTGCTGCAGAAACGCAAGAGCGTCGCGCGTCGCGCGCTGGCCGGGCGCGGGCTGGTCGAGGCCGTCACCTGGTCGTTCGTCGCCAAGGCGCAGGCTGAGGTTTTCGGCGGCGGCGCGCCCGAACTGGCGCTCGCCAATCCGATCGCCGCCGATCTCTCCGATATGCGCCCGAGCCTTTTGCCCGGCCTGATCGCCGCGGCGCGCAACAACGCCGCGCGGGGACTGGGCGACGTCGCCCTGTTCGAAGTAGGCCAGGTCTTCAAGTCCGACGCCGAGGACGGCCAGTTCATCGCCGCCGCGGGCCTGCGTCGCGGCGCGGCCAAGCCGAACGGCGCGGGACGGCACTGGGCGGACAAGGCGTCGCCGGTCGATATTTTCGACGTCAAGGCGGACGCGTTGGCGCTGTTGACGACATTGGGCGTGGCCCCGAGCGCCGTGCAGATCGTCGCCGGCGGGCCGGACTTCCTGCATCCGGGCCGGTCGGCGACCTTGCAGTTCGGGCCGAAGACCATCGTCGGCTGGTTTGGCGAGTTGCATCCGCGCGTGCTTGAGGCCTTCGACGCGACAGGACCGCTGGTCGGCTTTGAACTCCTGCTCGATCTCGTGCCGGCGCCCAAGGCGAAGCCGACGAAAGCCAAGAGCAAGCTCGAACTGTCCGGGTTCCAGCCGGTCGAACGCGATTTCGCCTTCATCGTCGACGCCGACGTCAAGGCCGCCGATCTGATCAAGGCGGCGCAGGGCGCCGATCGCGCCTTGATCAAGGACATCGGCGTGTTCGATCTGTACGCCGGCCCGGGCGTGCCGGAAGGCAAGAAATCGATCGCGCTGAACGTCGTCTTGCAGCCGCGCGAGAAGACCCTGACGGACGCCGAAATCGACGCGGTGGCGACGAAAATCGTCGCTGAAGCGGGCAAGAAGACGGGCGCGGTCCTGCGCGGATGATAGTTTAAGGTCGTTGAAAACGTCGTTCCGAATTTTTAGCTCGACGCCCATTTCGTTTCCTGCCCTGGAGCCACACGGCCGGTTTGAACGCGCCGGTCTCGGCGATGGGTCAGGACTAATAACCGGGCTGACCTGGATGTCCCCACTTTCCTGCGGCGTAGCTGTCGAGGAATTTCCCGGCGTCGTACCGTGGAAAATACGTTAGGCCATTTCGAATTTCCTCCAACACGGGGATCGCCCGCTCGGGCATGATCTTAAGGAGATCGGCCGCAGCGAAGGTTCGTATCCCCTGGTCGGCGTCGTCCAGCAGAGGGATCAAAGCAAGACGGCCGTCGACCCCGATAGAATCGAGCTCTTGGACAATCTTGTTTACACGAAGGCCCATGGTCTTCTGTTTCGCAAAGTTATCATCGTCGCACGCCGAGTAGTAGGCCTGCGTCGACCGCTTGTATTTTTCAACAAGGTCTTCAATTTTTTGATGCGGTCCTTTTTTTGTCATCGTGATCATTCCTCCCTGAGAATCCCGATATCCCGCATGACCTTCAATCCGGCATTCCACCTGCCGTCAAAATTGGCGCCATTGAGATTCGAACGAGGAGAGCCGATCAGTTCACGCTCCCATTTAGAATACCGCGAGTTAATCTCTTCATGCAGAAGCGTGGGAATACGCACGATATTCGCTGTCGATTGCAGTTCGCTTTCTGGAATATCGCCGCTCGCGCTCTGCTCGACGATATGATGATATTGGTAGCCGTCGCCGGCTGGGCCGAAGCGTTTGTCCAGTTCGAATTTTTTGAACGCGGCGAATGAGGAAAACGCTTCACTATCGGGACTGACGCGCAATTGTTCGAGGCTGTAAGGACCATTTCGAACGAATTCGATCGCGGCGTCGCCAGCCCTTTTCAGAGTCGCAAATTCCTCAGCCATGGCGATGAGTTCGGCGATCGTCGCCTCGCCGGCCGCGAGATCCACACCCGGAACGGCATCGCCGGCCGCTTCGACGGCAAGCCTTAACGCATGACGAGACAGCATATGTACAAGCGCCAGCCGAAGCTGCCGCCGCACCACCAGGCGCGCAAGCCCGTCGGTCGTCACTGTTTTCGGGGCCGCGTCGTCCTTCGGCCGGAATTGACCGCCCTTGCCGCCCTCCGTCCCCTTGGGCCATCCGGGATGTTCCGGATCGTCGGGCGAGGCCTTAAACAGATTTTCCGCCTTCGCCGCTCGCAAAGCTTGTTCTTCCGACAAGGAAGGCAAATGCATGAACAACGTGGCGAGAACGGCGCGAACGCGGTCTCCTTCGTTCATCGCCATTGCGACGCCGCTCAATTTTTTGACAAGGGTGGAGCAATCGACCGAGCGCTCGACGACATAGGCGAAAAGCCCGTTCAACTCGCCCACCGAACGCGGCGCGAAACCCGAAGCTGTTTTAGTCAGGAGTCTGATCGGCCCGATGGCGGGACCGTCCTCGTCGCAAAAAACGCCTTTCGCGTCGCCCGGCGGCGCGAGAGAATGAAACGATGTTCTCCGAAAAACGTCAGCGCCCATTAAAATGACATCCCCACCAATAATCTGCGCGCGAAAAGAACACAACGGGAACATATTGTCAAGACCGCGAACCGTCAACACAGCATGTTTCGGCGGCGGCATACGAATCGGCATTGAACGGGCGGCGCATTGATGGCGCGGCTGCGGCGCCGACCAAACGAACCGGACGAAATGGCGGCCTTTTGGGGGCGGGAGCAACATGCGCGCGGGCGCTGGACCGCGCCCGCGCCCGTCGATATGCTGCGACTGCGAGATACCAGAACACACGGGACGTGTTTCATGAAAAAAGTTTATCCGGACGCCGCGTCCGCGATGGCGGGGCTGGTCAAGGACGGCATGACCTTGATGGCCGGCGGCTTTGGTCTGTGCGGCATTCCCGAAACGCTGATCGAGGCGGTGAAGCACTCGGGCGCGAAAAATCTCACCTTCATCTCCAACAACGCCGGCGTCGACGGGATCGGCCTCGGCGTGCTGCTGGAGACCAGACAGGTCAAGAAGATGATCTCGTCCTATGTCGGCGAAAACAAGCTGTTCGCCCAGCAATATCTCGGCGGCGAACTGGAGATCGAGTTCAACCCGCAGGGCACGCTGGCCGAACGCATCCGCGCTGGCGGCGCCGGCGTTCCGGCCTTCTTCACCAAGACCGGCTACGGCACGATCATCGCCGAGGGCAAGGAGACCCGCGTCTTCAACGGCGAGAATTACGTCATGGAGACCGGCCTCGTCGCCGATGTCGCCGTCGTCCACGCCTATATGGGCGACACGGAGGGCAATCTGGTCTTCCGCAAGACGGCGCGCAACTTCAATCCGATGATGGCGACGGCCGGCAAGATCACCGTGGCCGAGGTCGAGCATCTCGTGCCGGCCGGCCACATCGACCCCGACCATATCCATACGCCGGGCATTTATGTGCAGCGCATCGTGCATGCGCCGAACGGCCCCAAGCGCATCGAACAGCGCACCACCCGCAAACGCGCGACCGCTCCGGCGGCGACCGGAGGAGACGTCTGATGGCCTGGACCCGCGATCAAATGGCCGCCCGCGCCGCCAAGGAGCTGCGCGACGGTTTCTATGTCAATCTCGGCATCGGCATTCCGACGCTCGTCTCCAACTTCATTCCGGACGGCATGAGCGTGCAGTTGCAGTCGGAAAACGGCATGCTAGGCATGGGCCCCTTCCCCTATGAGGGCGAGGAGGACCCCGATCTGATCAACGCCGGCAAGCAGACCATCACCGAATTGCCGACGACCAGCTATTTTTCTTCCGCCGATTCCTTCGCGATGATTCGCGGCGG
Source organism: uncultured Alphaproteobacteria bacterium (assembly GCA_963736175.1). Classification (GTDB taxonomy): domain Bacteria; phylum Pseudomonadota; class Alphaproteobacteria; order Rhizobiales; family Beijerinckiaceae; genus Rhodoblastus. The sequence continues at coordinate 115,547 of CAVTNU010000023.1, forward strand.
CCATATCGACCTGTCGATCCTGGGCGCGATGCAGGTGGCGGAAAACGGCGATCTCGCCAACTGGATGATCCCCGGCAAGATGGTCAAGGGCATGGGCGGCGCGATGGATCTCGTCGCCGGCGTAAAGAAGGTCGTGGTGGTGATGGAGCACGTCGCCAAGGACGGCCCGAAATTCCTGCGCGCCTGCAATCTGCCGCTGACCGGCGCGCGCGTGGTGGACCTGCTGATCACCGATCTCGGCGTCTTCTCCATCGACAAGCATGGCGTCGGCGGCGTCAAGCTGATCGAACTGGCCGACGGCGTCACGGTCGAGGAGATCAAGGCGAAGACGGAAGCCAATTTTGTCGTGGCGGTGTGATTTGGCTTTCGCCGGCCGTCGCGGCCGGCGAAATATTTTCAGGGGGCGTTCGCGCGCCGGGGCGTCCTTTCCGCGCTCACCAGAGGCGCGGGATCATCGCGCCGGTCTTTGAACGATAGGCGGCGAACGCCGGGTATCGAGACAGCGACCTGTCCTTGGCGCGCGCGCCGGGGATAAAGAAGAAGGCGGTCCACGCCGCGACAACCAGAAACGGCAGCCAATGCGCCGAGAGCGTCGCGAACGCGCAATAAATCAAAATCTCGCCGAGATAGTTCGGATTGCGCACCCGTGAAAACAACCCGTCGGTGATCAAGGTCGGACCGGCGCGCAGCGTGAAGAATTTCTGGGCGTCGCCGACGTAATGAAAGAAGACGCCGATCGTAAAGACGCTAACCGCTCCGGCGATGACCGCCGGCGGCAGCGTCACGTGACGCGACGCGATTAGATACGGCGCTATGTAATAGGCCGCCAACGGCAGGAACACGAATAAGACGCCGATCCAAACGGGACGACGGACGTCGAAACGACGGTCCGGGTACCAACTCTGTTTCAGCAGCCATAGCAGCGCGTAGGTTCCATGCAGCGCGAAATAGACGCACATCTCGACTGAAAAATTGGCGAACCGCCACATCAGGCCGAGCACGATCGGCCAAACGAGAATCTTGTGCAGGTTTATGAAAAAGCCGTCGGTCATCGCTTTTGCTCCGGTATTGCAAGAAGAGCGTTGAGAACGCGTTCGAACGCCGAAAGGTCGTCACTCTTGGCGACGCGTTCGGCGCTCTTTTCGAAGCACTTTTCCAGAAGCGCGCTGGCGCGTCGCACGAGATCGGCGCCTTCGGCCGTCAGCGACAGCAGGACGCGACGTCTGTTCGTGCGGTCGGTCGCCGTCTCCAGCAGCTTTCGCGTCGCGAGCCGGGTCACGATGCGGCTGATTCCTGCGGGGGTCACGCCAACAAACTGGCGAAGCTCCTCCTGCGCGGCGAGTTTGCGGGCGCCGACGCCATGCAGCGCGAGATAGTCGCTGAATCCGAGGTTGAATTCAGCGCGAAGCGCCTGATCCGCGCTCGAACCGAGCTGTTGGCCGAGCAAATAGATTCTGTGCGTGAGCGGTTTCATTATTGCCACGTCAATAGTTGATGGAGTAACTATAGCGCCTGTCCTTGGAATTTCAAGCGCGAATTTTGCGCCGCGCGGAGACTCCGGAGCGGAAGGCGTGTCGCCCGCCTACATGCCGGACTCATGTCGCGGGTTGATTATGTTCACTGAAAACATTGCGATGACGGGCGGGGCCAGATGAAACAAGCAAGCATGAAAGCCGCTGTGTGCAGACAATACGGGCCACCCGAAGTTGTCCGGATCGAAGCTGTCGGGAAACCGGCGCCCAAGGACGACGAAGTCCTCATAAAGATCCGCGCGACGACGGTAACGTCGGGGGATTGTCGCGTCCGCAGCCTCACGACGCCCCCGGGCTTTGGCCTGATCGCCCGCCTGTTTTTTGGCGTTTTCAAACCGAGACGACCGATTCTCGGGTCGGAGCTCGCCGGCGAGATCGAAGCTGTCGGCAAGGACGTGACCCGATTCAAGGTCGGCGACCAGGTTTTCGCTTTCCCTGGCGTTGACTTGAGTTCTCGCGAACAAAACCAGGGCTGCCACGCCGAATACAGGACAATGCCGGAAAACGGCCAGATCGCCGCAAAACCGGCCAACCTCTCCTTTGAAGAAGCCGCGGCGCTTTCCTTCGGCGGTGCCACGGCGCTGCGCTATCTGCGGGATAAAGGCCGGATAGAAGCCGGCGAAAAGGCGCTGATCATCGGCGCGTCGGGCTGTGTCGGCAGCGCCGCCGTCCAATTGGCCAAACACTTCGGCGCTCATGTGACCGGCGTGTGCGGAGCGAGCAACCTGGAGCTAGTGCGTTCGATCGGGGCCGATCGGGCGATCGATTATACGCACGAGGATTATACGCAGGGCGGCGAGACCTACAATCTCATTTTCGATACGGTCGGCGACGCGACTTTCGCCAAATGCGAGACCTTGCTCAAACCCGGCGGGCGCCGCCTTTTGGTCGTCGCGGATTTGCCGCAAATGCTCGGCGCGGCTTTGAGACCAAGACGCCATGGCAAGGAAATCCTCGCCGGCCACGCCAAGGTAACGACCGACGACCTGCTGGCGCTCAAGCGGTTGGCCGAAACCGGCCAATTCAAACCTGTCATCGATCAATGCTATCGACTGGACCAGATTGTCGAAGCTCACGCCCGCGTCGACACGGGGCGAAAAAGGGGAAGCGTCGTTGTCCGCGTCGGCCGGGACGATCGCCTGTAACGCCGGCGCGAGCCCGCGCACGCCGCTCATCGTGTTCGACCGATAGCGCGCAAAAAAAGGCCGCCGGAAAAACCAGCGGCCCAAGTCTAGGGAGGAAACGCCCGAGAAGGGCATGCAAAACAAGCATGGCTCGCCTTACACAAACAAGCTTATGCTGCAACGCACAAAATGTCAAACGGCAATTTCGCAGCGCACAATCGGTTTCCGATCGGCTGTTTTCTCCGTTCATTCGCCGCCGCCGCGCCCGCCCTGTAAATTGGCGCGGCGCAAGCGATTCGCCGGCGCGTCTTTCTTGTTTAAACGCCTAGTCTTGAGTGAAAAGTCTCCGCCTTTTCAAGACTATGCTCCAGCCCCACAGGAACTGCAATGGACTGGTCGGCGCAGCAAAATCAGGCGCTTACAGCCGTCGCCGATTGGATCCGGGATAAATCCGCGCCGCAGGTGTTCCGGCTGTTCGGCTATGCCGGCGCCGGCAAGACGACGCTGGCGCGCCATATCGCCGAAGGGGTCGAGGGCGAAGTGTTGTTCGGCGCCTTCACCGGCAAGGCGGCTCTCGTCCTGCGCTCGAAGGGCTGCGCCGACGCGCGCACCATCCATTCGATGATCTATCGCCCAAAGGACATCGACAGCGAAGAGCCGACCTTCGTGCTCAACGAGGATAGTCCGGCGTCCAAGGCCAGCCTCATCATTATCGACGAATGCTCGATGGTCGACGAGGAGCTGGGCCGCGATCTTTTATCCTTCGGCAAGAAGGTTCTGGTGCTCGGCGATCCGGCGCAATTGCCGCCGATCAAGGGCGGCGGCTTTTTCACCGAGCAGGAGCCGGACGCGATGCTGTCGGAAGTCCACCGCCAGGCGGCCGGCAATCCGATCGTGCGCCTGTCCATGCTGGTGCGCAAGGGCAAGAAACTGGCGCGCGGCGACTATGGCGCGGCGCGCATCATTTCACGCGACGAGATCAATTCCGACATCGTCAACAGCGCCGACCAGGTGCTCGTCGGCCTCAACAAGACGCGCCGCGCCTATAACAAACGCATGCGCGAACTGCTGGGGTTCCACGAGACGATGCCGGAGGTCGGCGAAAAGCTCGTCTGTCTGAAGAACGATAAGACCAAGGGCCTTTTGAACGGCGCCGTCTTCCGCGTCGCCAAGGCGGCGGGCCTGCGTCGGGCGCGTTTCCGCATGACCCTGACGCCGGACGAGGCGCCGGGGGTCAAACCGATCCGGGTCGGCGTGCTGCCCGCCTTTTTCGAGGGAACTGAAGAAAACCTGTCCTATGCGCAGCGGCGCGAATCCGACGAATTCGATTTCGGTTATGCGCTGACCGTCCACAAGGCGCAGGGCTCGCAATGGGACAATGTCGTGCTGTTCGACGAAAGCTGGGCCTTTCGCGAACACCGCGAACGCTGGCTCTATACCGGCGTCACCCGCGCCGCGAAGACGTTGACCATCGTCGTGTGAGCGGCGGCGACGCGGCTCAAGGCCTAATGCGCCTCGTCCCAATTGTCGGCGGCGCGGGCGTCGACGCGCAACGGCGCGGAGAGTTCGACCGCCGGCAGCGCGGCGTTTTCCATCACGGCGCGCACCAGCGCGATGGTCGCCTCGACTTCGCCGTCGGGCGCCTCGAATACCAATTCGTCGTGCACCTGCAGCAACATGCGCGCTTGCAGCCGCGCCTCGGCGAGTTTTTCGTCCATGACGATCATGGCGCGGCGGATGATGTCGGCGGCGGCGCCTTGAATCGGCGCGTTGATCGCCGCCCGCTCGTTGAAGGCGCGTTCGGAGGCGTTGGACGCGTTGATGCGCGGGTAATGGCATTTGCGCCCGAACAGCGTCGTCACATAGCCCTGGTCGCGGCAGGCCTTCTTCGTCGCCTCCATGTAGACGCGAATGCCAGGAAACCGCTCGAAATATTTCTTGATGTAGGCGCCCGCCTCCTCGCGCGAAATGCCGAGCTGATTGGCGAGGCCGAAGGCCGAAATGCCGTAGACGATGCCGAAATTGATGGCCTTGGCGCGCCGGCGCACTTCGCCCGGCATGCCTTCGACCGGCACGCCGAACACTTCCGAGGCGGTGATGGCGTGAATGTCGAGACCGTCGGCGAAGGCCTTCTTCAACTGCGGGATATCGGCGATATGGGCGAGCAGTCGCAATTCGATCTGCGAATAATCGGCCGAAATCAGCTTGTGGCCGGGCGCGGCGACGAAGGCGCGGCGGATCTTGCGCCCGGCTTCGTTGCGCACCGGAATATTCTGCAAGTTCGGTTCGGACGACGACAGCCGCCCGGTCGAGGTCGCCGCCAGGGAATAGCTCGTATGCACGCGCCCGGTGCGCGGATTGAGAAAACGCGGCAGGGCTTCGGTATAGGTCGAGCGCAGTTTCTGCATCTGCCGCCAGTCGAGAATGCGCGCCGCCAGATCGTTGCCGCTTTCGGCCAGATCGTCGAGCACGCTGGCCGAGGTCGACCAGGCGCCCGTCGCGGTTTTCTTGCCGCCCTCCAGCCCGAATTTGCCGAACAGAATGTCGCCCAGTTGTTTGGGCGAGCCGAGATTGAAGCTCTCGCCGGCGAGTTGGTGAACCTCCGCTTCAAGCCGCGCCATGTCCTGCGCGAATTCACCAGACAGGCGCGAGAGAATCTGTCGGTCGATCTGGACGCCAGCGCGCTCCATTCGCGCCAGCGTCGCCGCCATCGGCCGCTCCAGCGTTTCGTAAACCGTGTTCATCGCCTCGGCGCACAGCCGCGGCTTGAGCACGCGCCAGAGCCGCAGCGTGACGTCGGCGTCCTCGGCGGAATATTCAGTCGCCTTGGCGATGGCGACGCGCGGAAAGCCGATGAAGCTCTTGCCCTGGCCGGCTACCTCGGCGAAGGCGATGGGCTGGTGGCCAAGGTGAATTTGCGACAGCTCGTCCATGCCGTGGCCGTGCACGCCGGCGTCGAGCGCGTAGGAGGCCAGCATCGTATCCTCGACCGGGGCGACCTCAAGACCGTGCTGGGCCAGTACGGCCAAGTCGAATTTGACGTTCTGGCCGATCTTGACCACGCCGGGCGCGGCGAGCAGCGGCCGCAGGCGCTCGAGCGCGCCGGCCAGCGGCAATTGGCCCGGCGCCGGCTCGCCGCCGCCGAACAGGTCGCCTTCGCCCTCGGATTTGTGGCCGAGCGGAATGTAGCAGGCCTTGCCGGGCGCCAGCGCCAGCGACACGCCGACAAGGGCGCATTGCTGGGGATCGAGGCCATCGGTCTCGGTGTCGAAACAGACCTCGCCCTGTTCGAAGGCCGCCGCGATCCAGCGGTCGAGTTCGTCGAAACTGTCAATCGTGACATAGGCGGCGCGGTCGATCGGAAGCGCTTTGGCGGCCTGCGCGCGCTCCAGCGCCAGACGTTGCGGCGTCAGGGCGTCGTCGTCAGGCGGCGCGTTTTCGTCGCCGCCCTTGTCCGGCGCGCTGTCGCTTGCCGCCGCCGCCTCGACGATCTCGCCGTCGCGTCCGCGCCAGCCGTTCTTGCCGACGACATCGGCGTCCGGTTCGATCTGACCGGCGTCGACGTCGTATAATTCGCCGACGCGCCGGGTGATGGCGGTGAACTCCATCGCCTTGAGGAAGGCGACGAGGGTCTTGGCGTCGGGCGGGACCAGACGCAGGTCGTCCAGCGGCGTCTTCACCTCGACATCGTCGTCAAGCCGCACCAGCCGACGTGACAGGCGCACCTTGTCCACCACCCGCGGATCGGTCAGCGTTTCGCGACGCTTGTTCTGCTTGATCTCGTCCGCGCGCGCCAGCAGCGTGTCGAGATCGCCGTATTCGTTGATGAGCTGCGCAGCGGTCTTGACGCCGACGCCGGGCGCTCCCGGCACGTTATCGGTCGAATCGCCGGCCAGCGCCTGCACGTCGACGACTTTTTCCGGCGGCACGCCGAAATAGTCCTGCACTTGCGCCGGGCCGATGCGGCGCTCCTCGCGCTCGCCGGAGGCCGGATCGAACATGGCGACGCCCGGCCCGACGAGCTGCATCAGGTCCTTGTCGGCGGAGACGATCAGCACGTCGGCCCCGGCCGCCCGCGCCTGACGCACATAAGTGGCGATCAGGTCGTCGGCCTCGTAGACGTCCTGTTCGACCGGCGTCAGGCCGAAGGCGCGCACGGCGAGCCGGAACAGCGGAAATTGCGGCACGAGGTCTTCCGGCGGCTCCGACCGGTTGGCCTTGTATTCCGGGTAGATCGCCTTGCGGAAGGAGTTCTCGCTCTTGTCGAAGATGATCGCCAGATGCGTCGGCTTGATCCCCGCCGCGCCGTCACGCACGAATTGCAGGAGTTTCGTGCAAAACAGCCGCACCGCGCCGGTGGGCAGCCGGTCGGCGCGATAATTATATTTCTGGTCCTGCCGGATCGACTGGAAAAAGGCGCGAAAGATGAAATTCGAGCCGTCGACCAAAAACACGTGGTCGCCCGGCTTGATCGTGTCTAGCGCTGTGGTCTGGCTCATCGTTGGCTCGTGTTGGCGATCGGGACGGGGCTCGCGCGCGGTGTGACGACGCGTTCTCGGCCCTTTGCACGAAAAAACGCGGTCTTGAGCGCCGGCGCAAGGTAAAAGTTGCGACCGCGCCTTTACCTCGCGCGCTTCCATCGGCTACAAAGGCGCGCGATGCGCCCGTAGCTCAGCTGGATAGAGCGCTGCCCTCCGAAGGCAG
>CAVTNU010000024.1:0-13621 GCA_963736175.1 uncultured Alphaproteobacteria bacterium
TATAGCTCATGTTCAGTACGTGGGCGATAAGCTTGTTGGGCTTTCCCTGTTGCAGGTACTCGACCACGTCGGCCTCGCGTTCCGTCAGGCCGAGAAGGGATGCCGAATTTGCATCATTGCAGGTCTCGCGGCTTTCTTCCCGGCGCTTCAGGTAGGTGGCCGCCGGAACGAAGACGCCGCCCGCCAGCACGCGACGGATCGCCTCCTTGACCACCTGCATCGGCGTATCGGTGGTGATATGTCCGCGCGCGCCGCTGCGTAGATTGTCGATCACGGCCGTCATGTCGTCGTTGTCCGACATGACGATCACGGGACACGTTTGCGCGATCTTGCCGATGAATTCGTGGAATTGTTCGACGTCGGGCCTGTGAAAATCCGTCACGATGACAAGACAAGCGTCAGAGGTTTCATCCGGTCCGCTTTGGAAATCGGCATAGTCCGCGAAAATAACGGGATGACCGAAAGAAGCCCGAATATGATGCGCCATACATTCGCGCGTAAAATTTCTACTGTCGATGATAATGATTGCCTTTTCCGCATCAGCGGAACAGGAAAAGGTTTTGTCGGTGTCGAACTCCCGGTGTTTCGTCGCTAATTCAATGGAACGTATGTCCAGCGCGTCAAAATAACTCCGGTTGAACCCAGGCATGCCCCCACTCCCCCAACACACGTACTCACGCGATTTTCTTCTGCCCGCGCGGGTAAAATGGCCCCCCAATTTCATCCGTCCGCATAGTTAACGTTAGAACTATAGCAGATTCTCTTGAAAGTTCAACATTTATCAAAAGGTTACACGGGAAACGGCAATTGCGCCGCCTGTCCGCATCGGAAGTTGCAATATTTCGCCGTCAATGTTTGCATTAATCTCGGTTTGCTGGCTATCAAAGCCGCGATGGTCGAGAGACCCGCTCAACAGTCGGCGCCGATAGCAGCGTAGACTGGAAGGCACCCAACTTAGGCGCCTGTTTGGAAATTGCAATTACGTAAATTTACTATGTACAGCAGAGGCTTACGTTACGTTTTAACGGGACATGATTGACCATGACGAAAATTATTATCGCCAGAACAATCGCCTGGGTTGGTTTACGGCTTGGCTGACGCGGGGGCGCGCCGCGCGATCATCGGAGCAGACGCTCAGAGGACCGTAGCGTTGGCGTCGGCCAAGATTGGCGCGGCGGCGAGTTCGGCAAGCAGGTCGTCCGGCGCCGTCCGGCGTTCGCACGAGCGCAACGCCAACAGCTTGACGCTTTCGAAGCGAAACACGCCCTGATGGACGCCGCTGTAATGCACCGTGCGGCCGCTCGCCAGTTTGGTCAGGGCGAGGTCCATATTGCCAGTCACAAACGGCGTTCGGGTCATGGCGCGTCTTCCTGTTGGGTTTACGCCGCGCGGCTTGAAGCGGCGTAGCCTTCGTTGGCCGCGGGGCGCGAAGGCGGAAAATGCAGGGCTCCGAGGTCGGCGTCGACGCGCCAACGGCCGTGCGGGCCGGCGCAGAGGTTCCGAGCGACCAGAACGCGGAAGTCTTCGCGCGTCATCGCGGCGCAGCCGAACGCGCGCGTGCGCGCATCGGCTTTCTTGAAATCGATCAGCGCGAACCGCCAGCGCTCCAACTGGCGCGCCAGCACGCGCAGACCCTGAGCCAGCGCCGCTTCGTCTTGCGCGAACATCGCTTCGACGGTGAATACGCCGCCGCACGACACGCCGAAGGCGCTGGCGATCAGGGCGCCGGAGTGATCGCGGACTTCCAGCGAGTGGGCGAAGCCGGTGTCGTATAATTGGGCGAACGCGTTCTTAAGGCGAGCCGGCGCCAGATAGGCGCTGTCCCCGGTCTGGCGCGCGCAAGCGGCGACAACCTCGTCAAAGGCGCGGTCGAACGTGACGCGAAGCGAGACGTCGGCGTCTTCGAAGGCGTCTTCGCGGATGGATGCCCGCAGGAAGTCTTGCGGGGCCGCGACGGCGCGCTCGGCGGGCGACCACAGCGTCAGCAGCCCGGCATGCGCGCGCAGATAAAGTCCGCGCGCATGCGCGTCCATCAGATAATCCGGCGACAGGATTTTGGCGAGGCCGCACAGGCCGTCGGGACGGGCGAGCGCCTGCGTCGACGAGGGCAGGGCGCTGGCGGTCAAATCGCGCGCCAGCAGGGCGGCGGCGGCGGGCAGGGCGGCAAGGCGGCGCGGATGCGCCAGCGAGCTCAGGCCGCGCGCCAGTCGATAAAACCTTTGCCCGGCGGATTCGCGCAGGATCGCCTTGCGACGCGCCCGCCGTTGCGCCGGCGAGGGCAGAGGTTCGGGTTCGACGCCTTCGGAAAAGAGTTCGGCGATGCGTCCGACGCGAGCTTGCAGCGGCAGGTCGGCCAGGGCGGCGAGGGAACGATTCGGCGTCAAGATCAACTCCTGTGGCAATTTCCAGGAGGTTGCGTCCGGCCGGCTTTCGCGGCGCTCAAATCGATCATTAAAATGCGGGTTAATAAGCGTTAATTTATCGAGATTGCCGAGGACGTTAGAGTTTGTGGTGAAGAAAGTCTTGGCGTCGCGCGCCTTGTTTTTTTGGTCTGGTTGCGATTGTTAGGGCAATATCCCGCGATGCTGGCCGCCGCGTCGGCCTTTGATTCGCCAAAAAATTGAGATGGAAGCCTGTCCGATGCGCCTTTCCCGATATTTCCTGCCCATCTTGCGCGAGAATCCGAAAGAGGCGGAGATCGTCTCGCACCGGCTGATGCTGCGCGCCGGCATGATCCGGCAGGAAGCGTCCGGCATTTACGCCATTTTGCCGCTCGGCCTGCGCGTTCTCAACAAGGTCGCCGCCATCATCCGCGAGGAGCAGAACCGCGCCGGCGCGGTGGAGTTGCTGATGCCGGTGATGCAGTCGGCCGATCTGTGGCGCGAGTCCGGCCGTTACGACGACTACGGCAAGGAAATGCTGCGCATCAAGGATCGCCACCAGCGCGACATGCTCTATGGCCCGACCGCCGAGGAAGTGGTGACCGAAATTTTCCGCGCCTATGTGCGCTCCTACAAGGAGTTGCCGCTCAACCTCTACAACGTGCAGTGGAAGTTTCGTGACGAGGTGCGTCCGCGCTTCGGCGTGATGCGCTCGCGCGAGTTCCTGATGAAGGACGCCTATTCCTTCGACCTCGATTACGAGGGCGCGCGCCATTCCTACAACAAGATGTTCGTCGCCTATCTGCGCACCTTCGCGCGGATCGGCATCACCGCCATTCCGATGCGGGCCGACACCGGGCCGATCGGCGGCGACCTTTCGCACGAGTTCATCATTCTCGCCGATACCGGCGAGAGCGCGGTTTATTGCCACAAGGATTACCTGTCGTTGCCGATCCCGCCGGCCGACGTCGACTTCGACGACCGCGACGCCGTCGCCGCCCATGTGGCGCGCTGGACCGAGCTTTACGCCGCGACCGAGGAAAAACACGACAGCGTCGCCTTCGAGGCGCTGCCGGCCGAAAGCCGCATCGCCGCGCGCGGCATCGAAGTGGGGCAGGTCTTCTATTTCGGCGCGAAATATTCCGAGCCGATGAAGGCCGTCGTGGCCGGGCCGGACGGCCAGAGCACGCCGGTGCAGATGGGATCTTACGGCATCGGCGCGACCCGCGTCGTCGCCGCCGTCATCGAGGCGAGCCATGACGACGCCGGCATTATCTGGCCTGACGCGATCGCGCCGTTTTCGGTCGGGCTCGCCAATCTGAAAGTCGGCGACAGCGCCGCCGACGCCGCGTGCGAGAAGATCTACGCGGCGTTGACAAAGGGCGGGGTCGATACGCTCTATGACGACAGCGACGAGCGTCCCGGCGGCAAATTCGCCCGGATGGACCTGATCGGCTTGCCGAAACAGATCATCGTCGGGCCAAAGAGCCTGGCCGAAGGCAAGGTTGAAGTCAAAACGCGCAAAACCGGCGCGCGCGAACTGATGGGGATCGACGACGCCCTAGCGATGCTGACGGGCGCCAACTGAATTTCGCAGCCGGACAAGGGTCCATAGACCCTGGGGTCGTCATGAGCCAATACGCCATCGACATCGGACACGAGGCTTCGCGGCCAAGCTCGGGCGCGCGGATATTCGGCGCCTATGAGTGGATGCTGGCCTTCCGCTATCTGCGCTCGCGCCGGCGTCTGTGGCTGCCGTCCGCCATCGCCGGCTTTTCGGTGGTCGGCATCGCCGTCGGCGTGATGGCGCTGATCGTCGTCATGTCGGTGATGAACGGCTTTCACAAGGAGCTGCTGTCGCGCATCATCGGCGTCAACGGCCACATTTTCGTCCAGGGCGTCGAAACGCCGCTGACCGATTACGCCGAGGTCGCCCGGCGCATGGAAACGGTTCCCGGCGTGACGATGGCGATCCCGCTGATCGAGGGCGCGGCCGGCGTCTCCTCGCCCTATCAGCAGACCGGCGCGCTGGTCCGCGGCATCGGCGAGGCCGATCTCAAACGCCTGCCGGGGGTCGCCGGCAACATCAGGCAGGGAACGTTCGACGGCTTCGACCAGGGCGGCGGCGTCGCCATCGGACAGCGCATGGCCGACAATCTGGCGCTGCGCATCGGCGACAACATCACCATCCTGACGTCGAAGGGGCCGCAGACCCCGTTCGGCGTGGCGCCGCGCATCAAGTCCTATCCGGTGACGGCGATCTTCCAGATCGGCGTTTCCGAACTCGATCAGCTTTTCGTCTACATGCCGCTTGGCGAGGCGCAAGCCTTCTTCAACAAGCCGGGCGAGGCCAGCCTGATCGAAGCCTTCGTCGCCGATCCGGACCACATCGACCGCGTGCGCGCCAATGTCGAACAGGCGGTCGAGCGGCCGGTGATCCTCACCGACTGGCGCCAGCGCAACAAGTCCTTTTTCGACGCGTTGAAGGTCGAGCGCGACGCCATGTTCCTGATTTTGACCATCATCGTTTTCGTCGCCTCGCTGCTGATCATTCAGGGGCTGATCCTGCTGGTGAAGGACAAGGGACGCGATATCGCGATTTTACGCACCATGGGGGCGACGCGCGCCGCGATCATGCGCATCTTCATCATCACCGGCGTCGCCATCGGCGCGCTCGGGACGTTCCTAGGGCTGATCGGCGGCGTCGCGCTGGCCTCGCACCTCGAAGCGATCCGCCAATGGCTCAACCACGTGTTGAGCGTCAATATCTTTCCCGCCGATCTCTATCAATTGTCGCAATTGCCGAGTTCGATCGAACCCGGCGAGGTGATCGGCGTGGTGGTGATGACGCTGTGTCTGTCGCTCATCGCCACCATCTATCCGGCCTGGCGGGCGGCGCGGCTCGATCCGGTCGAGGCGCTGCGCTATGAGTGAGGCGATGACGCGGAACGGGCGGCCCAGCCTGCAATTGTCCAAGGTCGAGCGCCGCTACCGCGAGGGCGACGGCTTTCTCGAAATCCTGTGCGGCGCCGATGTCGCGCTGTGGCCGGGGCAGGCGGCGGCGCTGGTGGCGCCGTCTGGCGCCGGCAAATCGACCCTGCTGCATATCGCCGGTCTGCTGGAGCGGCCCGACGGCGGCGAAATCTTCATCGAGGGCGCCCCGACCGCGACGATGAAGGACGGCGCGCGCACGGCGTTGCGCCGGACGAAAATCGGCTTCGTCTATCAGTTTCACCACCTCCAGCCGGAATTCACGGCGATCGAGAACGTCATGCTGCCGCAGATGATCGGCGGCCTGAACAAGCGCGAGGCGCGCCGCCGCGCCGGCGAATTGCTGGATTATCTCGGCCTGTCGGCGCGCGGTCGGCATCGGCCGAGCGAATTGTCGGGCGGCGAGCAGCAGCGCGTCGCCATCGCGCGCGCCGTGGCCAATGCGCCAAGCATTCTGCTGGCCGACGAGCCGACCGGCAATCTCGATCCGCAGACGGCCGACCGCGTCTTCGCCGCCTTGATGAATCTGGTCAAGGCGACGGGCCTGGCCGCCTTGATCGCCACGCATAATCTGGAGCTGGCGGCGCGCATGGACCGCCGTCTGACGCTGCGCGAGGGATTGATCGTCGAAATGCCTTGAAGGGGGCGGCGCGGCGGCGGTTTTAGAGGATCAGAAACGCCCGTGATTTTTGTACGAGCGGAATTGCGGATTTCACGCCCGTAAGCGCGTGTGCGTTATTTTTGAATTATGCACACTCCAGAGCGGCAACGGGCTCCCACCGCTTGTGTGGATGCTTGGCTGGCTGTGCCCGCGCTGCGGCAGCCACCTCGTCAACGTGATCTTCGAGCCAACATCTTGAAAATCCGGGCATCTGCGCTGATATTCCGGGGATTGCAACGGAACCAAGCTCCGCAGGGATACAATAATGACTTTTCAATCCTTTCCCCACCCGAACCGACGCTCGATGCTAGTGCTCGGCGTCAGTCAGAGGGTTCAGGCAGTCGCCTGAGTTTGGCGAGGATTGTTTCGGCTGGCTTTGTCCAGACGAAGGGCGTGGGATCGGCGTTTTGTCGCCGGATATAGGCGCGAATGGCGCCTTGAAGATCGGCGACTGACTTGAAGACGCCGCGCCGAATAGCCCTTCTGGTAAGGACGGAGAAAAAGTTCTCGACGGCGTTGAGCCAGGAACCAGAGGTCGGCGTGAAATGGAATGTCCAACGCGGATGGTCTGCCAGCCACTCCAGCACCTTCGGGTGTTTGTGGGTGGCGTAGTTGTCGACAACGGCATGGATCACCTTTCCGGCTGGAACGGCGCGCTCGACGGCGCTGAGAAATTTGACGAACTCCTGATGCCGGTGATGCGGCATGCAGCGCCCGACAACCGTACCGTGGAGAACATCGAGCGCGGCGAACAGCGTCGTCGTGCCATTGCGTTTGTAGTCATGCGTCATGGTTCCGCATTTTCCCGACTTCAACGGCAACCCGGGTTGCGTGCGGTCGAGAGCCTGGATCTGGCTTTTCTCATCGATCGAGACAACGACGGCATGAGCGGGCGGATCCATCATAGAGGCCGACGATGTCTTCGACCTTGGCGGCGAACTCTCGGGGTCGTTGGGCTTCTTGAAGGTGCGAAGGCGATGAGGCTGGAGCCGATGGGATCGCCAAATGCGCTGGATCGACTTGAGCGAAACGCCGACGGCTTTCGCCATTGCTCGCCCCATCCAGTGGGTGACGAGCCGGGAGGATCGGTGCAGGTCAGAGCGACGATCCGCGCACCACAGCTGGAGCGATCGGCGCGGTTCCGGGCTTGCGGGTTTTGTCATGAAGCAAGCCATCTACGCCCTTTTCGGCGAAGCGCCGACGCCAACGCCAAACCGCTGGACGGCTGACGCCGGTGCGTCGCGCCACTTCAAGCACTGGCAATCGTTCGTCGGAGAGAAGCACGATTTTGGCGCGCAGCACATGTTTGAGGGGGCGGTTGCGATCAGCCGCGATTTGCCCAAGGCGGTCGCGGTCGGTCGGGTTCAGAAGGATGCTGACTGTCTGGGCCATGACCACAGACTCGCACGGTTCTTCGAGCTTGTGAATCCTATGTCTGTCTCATTGCGCTAGTCGCCCATCGCGCCGTTGAGCGCCTGCGCGGCGTCGACGCCGAGGCTTTCAAGGCGGCGCATCAGGATATTGACCTGCGCGCGCAGCAGCTTGTTCTCGACGTCCAGTTTCCGCGCGCGCGTATCGGCGAATTCGGGCATTCCGTCGGGCAGGAACTCGACGCCGATGGAGGGGCCGTCGCGCCAGATCATGCGCGCACGGAAGACGCGGCCCTTGTGGGGAATGTCGAGATTGAAATGCGCCGGAATCGGCATTGTTTCATCGGCGATGATACGCGCGCCCTCGGCGGAAAAATTGCGCACCTGACAATCGATCGTCGACATCGAATTGTTGAAGATGATGCTCGCGCGCATCAGGGTGCGGGATCGTTCGGAGCGGCGGGCTTCGGCCATGTTCAGTTTCCAGCTTTCGGTTGCCGGCAAGTTCGACGCCAAACCGCTCAAAGTCAGTTTCGAGCGGTCTGGCTGGGAGCAAACGCGACGCCGCGCCAGGGCGCGGGCCGTGTCGAACGCGAAAATACGTCCGACCGCCGAAGCATAGACCGCAGGCCTTAACAATCACTCAAACGCGACGCGACCGCCGCCCGGCGCCGCGCCACGGGTTTATCCCCAGCTTGTCCCCAACCTGTCCACGGCTTTTCGACAATCCGTCCGCAGCTTGTCCACAGGCGCCAGGATCGAGCCCTCGCCCATATTTCGCCGGCCTCGCCGCGCTAGCGCTTCTCTCAGTTTGGTGACGTCGCCGCCTCGAACTTGACAAAGAACAAAACACGAACATAATGGCGAAAACAGCAGGACGGAGTTGATCTATGTTGCGTTCCTTGTTCTCCGCGTTTTTTGAATTCGCCTCGATCGGCGCCTTTCTCACCTTCGTCGCTTTGATAGCCTGAGCCGCCGTCGCGCCCTTGGTTTGACGCGCCGGCGGGGCCGGGGAGGGCAAAGCAGGGCGGGCGTCTTTTGGCGCGGACGCGACGTCGCCTTGGGAAAATCGAGAAACAGCGATGCGGCGCACGGGCGGCCGGTCTATATTTCACCCCCGATGGCGATTCCGTCGCCGGAGCGCGCGGTGGCGGCGCCGACATATCGGCGGCGCGGCGACTTTTCGAGGAATTTAAGATTTGAGCGCGAATGCGGGCGCGAATTCGGACGTGATCGTCGACGCCGTCGGCTTTGTGCATCTGCATGTCCACACGTCGTTTTCGTTGCGCGAAGGGGCGCTGACGGTCGCCAAATTGCTGAAGCTCGCCCTGGCTGACGAAATGCCGGCGCTGGCGGTGACCGACACCAACAATCTCTTCGGCGCGCTGGAAATCTCCGAAAAATTCGCCAAGAGCGGCGTCCAGCCGATCACGGGCATTCAACTCGCCATCGATTTCGGCGACGCGGCTGCGCTGCGCGCGCGCGGCGACGCCTTCGGCGCCGGCCTCGCTTCGCTGGTGCTGCTGGCGCAGGACGAGGCGGGCTACGGCAATCTGATGAAACTTGCCTCGCGCGCCTGGCTGGGCGTCGAGGCGGGCGACGCGCCGCATGTCTCGCTTGAGGCGCTCGCGGCCTGGTCCTCGGGGCTGATCTGCCTTTCCGGCGGGCCGTCCGGCCCGCTCGATCGCGCCTTCGCGCTGGCGCGGCCCGAGGCGGCGCTGGCGCGGCTGCGTCAGCTTGAACCGATCTTTCCCGGACGCTTCTACCTCGAATTGCAGCGCCACGGGCTCGCCAGCGAAGCGCGAACGGAGCCGGCGCTGCTCGACGCCGCCTACCGGCGCTCGCTGCCGCTGGTCGCGACCAACGAGCCCTATTTCGCCGCGCGCTCCGATTATGAGGCGCATGACGCCTTGCTCTGCATCGCCGAAGGCGCGTTGGTCGGTCAGGACGATCGGCGCCGCCTTTCGCGCGAGCATCGTTTCAAGACGCGCGCGGAAATGCGGGCGCTGTTCGCCGACCTGCCGGAAGCGGCCGCCAACAGCGTCGAGATCGCCCGGCGTTGCGCCTATCGGCCGCTGACGCGCAAACCGATCTTGCCGAGTTTCAAGCAAGGCGCCGACGAAGCCGCCGAATTGCGCGCCCAGGCCAGGGCGGGGCTCGAAGCGCGGCTCGACGCTTACGGGCCAAGCGCCGGCCACACCCGCGAGGACTATGAAGAGCGGCTGGAGTTCGAGCTTTCGATCATCGAGAAGATGAAATTTCCGGGTTATTTTCTGATCGTCGCCGACTTCATCAAATTCGCCAAGTCAAAGGACATTCCGGTCGGGCCGGGGCGCGGATCGGGCGCCGGGTCGCTGGTCGCCTACGCCTTGACCATCACCGATCTCGATCCGATGCGCTTCTCGCTGCTGTTCGAGCGCTTTCTCAATCCCGAGCGCGTTTCGATGCCGGATTTCGACATCGACTTCTGCCAGACGCGGCGCGACGAGGTGATCGACTATGTGCGCCAGCGCTACGGCGAGGACCGCGTAGCGCAGATCATCACCTTCGGCTCGTTCCTGGCGCGCGGCGTGCTGCGCAATGTCGGGCGCGTGCTGGAAATGCCGTTGGGCCAGGTCGACAAGCTCGCCAAAATGGTGCCGCAGAACCCCGCCAGCCCGGTGACGCTGAAACAGGCGCTGGCGAGCGAGCCACGCTTGCGCGAGGAGGCGGAAAAGGACTCGCGCGTCAAGCAATTGCTCGAGATCGCCGAGACGTTGGAGGGGCTTTATTCCAACGCCTCGACGCACGCGGCGGGCATCGTCATCGGCGACAGGCCGCTCGACGAGTTGGTGCCGCTCTATCGCGACCCGAAGTCCGACATGCCGGCGACCCAGTTCAACATGAAATGGGTCGAGCCGGCCGGTCTGGTCAAGTTCGATTTCCTCGGCTTGAAAACGTTGACCACCCTGGCGACGACGACGGCGCTGCTGAAGCAACGCGGCGTCGAAATCGACATTTCGAAAATTCCGCTGGACGACAAGGCGACCTACGAAATGCTTGGACGCGGCGAGACGGTCGGCGTGTTCCAACTGGAAAGCGCGGGGATGCGCAAGGCGCTGGTGGAAATGCGCGCCGACCGCTTCGAGGACATTATCGCCCTCGTCGCCCTCTATCGCCCCGGTCCGATGGCCAATATCCCGACCTATTGCGCGGTCAAGCTTGGCGAAGAGGACGCCGACTACATCCATCCGAAAATCGAGCCGGTGCTCAAGGAGACCTTCGGCGTCATCATCTATCAGGAACAGGTGATGCAGATCGCTCAGATCCTGTCCGGCTATTCGCTCGGCGAGGCGGATATGCTGCGGCGCGCGATGGGCAAGAAGATCAAGGCGGAGATGGACGCCCAGCGCGCGCGTTTCGTCGACGGCGCGGTCAGGGGCGGCGTCGACAAGCCCAAGGCCGACGAAATTTTCGATCTTCTCGCCAAATTCGCCGACTACGGCTTCAACAAGAGCCATGCGGCGGCCTATGCGCTGGTCGCCTATCAGACGGCCTGGTGCAAGGCCAATTATCCGGTGGAGTTTCTGGCCGCCTCGATGACGCTCGACAAGAGCAACACCGACAAGCTGGCCGAATTTCGCAACGAGGCGCGCCGACTGAACATCAAGGTCGAGCCGCCGTCGATCAACAAATCGGGCGTCGATTTCGACGTGCATGGCGAGCGCGACGGATCGCTGACGATCCGTTACGCCTTTTCCGCCGTCAAAGGCGTCGGCGAAGGCCAGGCCGGCGCTTTGGTCGCCGCGCGCGGCGACAAGCCGTTCCGCCATCTCGGCGATCTCGCCGCCCGGCTCAATCCGCGCGAGATCAACAAGAAGGTGCTCGAAAGCCTGGCGGCGGCCGGCGCGTTCGACGAACTGGAGCCCGACAGGGCGCGCGCCTCCGGCGCCGTCGAAACCATTCTCGCCACGGCCAACCGCCGGCAGGGCGACGTTCTGGCCGGGCAGAGTGCGTTGTTCGGGGGCGGCGGGATCGAGCCACTGCGCCTGCCCAATGCGGCCGCATGGCCTTCGGAAGAGAAGCTGCGGCGCGAATTCGAGGCGATCGGCTTTTTCTTGTCCGGCCATCCGCTCGACGCCTATCAGGGCGTGCTGCAAAAGCTGCGGGTCGAACAATGGGCGCGTTTCGCCCGATCGGTCAAACAGGGCGCTTCGGTCGGGCGGCTGGCGGCGACCGTGCTGGAGCGCGCCGAGCGCCGCACCAAGTCCGGCGGCAAGATGGGCATCGTCACGCTGTCCGATCCCTCCGGCCAATATGAAGCGATCCTGTTCCAGGAGGGGCTCAATCAATATCGCGAGCAGTTGGAAAAGGGCGCTTCCGTTCTCGTCACCTTGCAGGCCAATGTCGAAGGCGAGGACGTGCGCGCTCGCATTACGCTGGTCGAACCGCTCGACCAGGCGGCGGCGCGCATCCAGAAGGGCCTGCGGATATTCCTGCGCGAGCCCGCGCCCTTGCCGTCCATCGGCGAACGCCTGAAGGGCAGGGGGGAAAGCGAAATCATCCTGGTGCTGATGCTGGCCGGCGCGCGCGGCGAGGTCGAAGTGCGGCTGCCCGGCAGATATCGGATCGATCACCATATCGCCGGGGCGATCAAGGCCATCCCCGGCGTGGTCGACGTCGAACACGTGTGAGGACGCCGTCCGCGCTTGCCAAGAGCGCCCGTTTCCTGTAACAGCCGCTCCATTCCACACGCGAATATGCGCGAAACCTGATTCAAGGTCTCGCTCCGGTGGCCGGCTTCCGGCCCATCATTCGCGGAGGTTCAACCGGAGAAACAAAGATATGTCGCTTCCTGACTTCACCATGCGCGGGCTGCTTGAGACCGGCGCCCATTTCGGCCACCAGTCGCATCGCTGGAACCCGAAAATGGCGCCCTATATTTTCGGCGTCCGCAACAACATCCACGTCATCGACCTGGCCCAGACCGTGCCCTTGCTGCATCAGGCGCTGAAGGCTGTGTCCGATACGGTGGCCAAGGGCGGTCGCGTGCTGTTCGTCGGCACCAAGCGTCAGGCGCAGGAGCAGATCGCCGACGCCGCCAAGCGTTCGGCCCAGTATTACATCAACTCGCGTTGGCTCGGCGGCATGCTGACCAACTGGAAGACGATTTCCGGTTCGATCCAGCGTCTGCGCAAGCTCGACGACATGCTCGGCGCCGGCGCCGGCGGCCTCACCAAGAAAGAGCGCCTGATGTTGTCGCGCGAGCGCGACAAACTGGAAAAGGCGCTGGGCGGCATCAACTTCGGCGAGGAAGCATCTGCCATGGTGCGCTGCTCGAGGGCCTGACTTACGGTCACCGGCTCATTCTCCAGGGTTGCTTTCCCGCCTAAGATCCACTGCCGGAAAAGCATCCAGCACCGGCGCTGCGTAAGGACTTCATCGCCCATCACCGCATCAGTCGTCAGAAGACGAAAGAAGCCCATCTGCGTCTGGCGGCAGAAGACGAGGGTGCGTTCGGCCTCCAGACCATCGAACCACGCGAGCGCGCTCTCATGGTGTTCGTGAATCTGGTGGTGCAGGGCGACCCAGACATTCACATCAGGTAAAAGCCGTGAGTTCATCGATCTGCTCGTTGGTCAGGTGCAGCGTTCCGGGTCGTTTGGAGTGAATGATCGGCACTGCAAACCGCTTGCCAGCCACCGGCGGCTGGCGACGCACCAGTTCCACGCCCTCCAATACCAACTTGCGCACCGTAGTGCCACGCTCCGCCGCAAGTACCTTAATACTGCGGTAGGTCTCATCCGGAATGTCTAGAGTCGTACGCATATTTACATATTAGCATATTTATGTCTTTATGCATGATATCATTAACTTTTTTGTTTACAACAAAGGCCGCCGGCCTTTACCAGCCTCTTGCCTCAAATCCAGATTTTTTACCGAAGATTCTTCTCCCCACGCACTCCCCTTCAAGCGGACTTTCTCGCAATTACGTCTACTAACCTTGGAGCGGTATCGCTATCCCGGAGCTGGCCAGGAAGATTCCGATCAACCCCTCGGAAACGCTGAGTTCTTTCTTCAGCTACGACTTTTGGACTAGTCCGGCACATATGTAGCAAAATCCCGGTCCGGGTTATTGACAATGATTTCGTGGCAGGCCTATTGTGACTAAGTTTTTGGGGTAATAGAAGAAAGAAAGGACTAGCAATACGTAGTGTTATGTATCCTGCTTGACTTCG
>CAVTNU010000025.1:0-6898 GCA_963736175.1 uncultured Alphaproteobacteria bacterium
CCCCGCCGCATTTTTCGGCGTCAGGCGCGCATCAACGCACATCCTCCGCGCCCCGCTTGGCCCGCGACCAGAAGACGCAATTCTATCACATCTCGCGGTTCGCGCGAATCAAAACTAAACTTCGCGCCGACCGAAGTCGCCGCAGCGCCAATTCGGCCGACGCCAAAAATTTTACGTCCCCCTCCCCCCGGCCTTACTGCGCGATCCCATTCAGCGCCGTGGCCGCGCGCAAGAAGCGCGAGGGATCGACCGCCTCGCCGTCGATGCGCACCTCGTAATGCAGATGCGGACCGGTCGAGCGCCCGGTCGAGCCGACGCGGCCCAGCACGGCGCCCGGCGAAACCTGCTGGCCCGGCGAGACGGAGATCGCCGAAAGATGGCCGTAGCGGGTCAAAGTTCCGCCGCCGTGATCCACCTCGACCATATTGCCATAGCCGCCGCTCGGACCGGCCACGGTGACGACGCCGCCGCGGTGGCGTGGACCTGCGTCCCCACTCCTCGCGCAAATCGACGCCGCTGTGCAGCGCCGGGCGCCCGAGGAACGGATCGGTGCGATAGCCGAAGGTCGAGGTCATCTGCAATTCGCCGAGCAGCGGCTTGCGCAAGGGCACGCTCGGCAGCGCGTGACGCAGACCGTCGAGCGTCTCGACCGCGTTCTGCGCGACGACGAGTTCGCGCTCGAAGGACGTCGTTCCCGCTTTCAGGTCCGCCGGCACGAACGGGCCGCCGACGGCCGAAGCGGCGCCGCGCGTTTTCACCTTCGCCATGTATCGCTCCACCGGCAGACCGGCGACATCAAAGGCGCGGCGCAGTTTTCCGGCGGCGTCGAGCGCCGGCTTGACGATGCCGGACAGCCGGGTCGCCTGATCCCGCTCGACATGATCGAGCGACATGGCGAGGCTTTCGAGCCGCGCCGGAAGGGGCAGGCCGAAGTCCGAGGCGTTGGCCAGCGCGGGACTTGGGTCGGCCGCGGGACTCGCGGCTACGAGATTTGGCTCGGCTACAGCCGCGTGATCCTCGCCCTTGCCCGCCGGGTTGGATTTCGTCGGCCGCGAATCATAGCTCGTCCCGGAGCGGAAGAGCGCGGGATCATGTCCGGGCCGCAAATCAAAACCCTCGGGCCGGGGCTTGCCGTCGAGCGGCGACGCGCTGTCGTCGATCGCGCTTTGCGTCGCGCTTTGGGTCGCCCTTGGCTGGGTCGATATTCCGGAGGCGAGTCCAGCCGCCGGCGCCGACAGCATGCGCGTCGCGGCGATGGAGCCCGTCGCGTCCCGCACCGTGTGTTCGAGCAGGCGCGCCACCACGGCGGCGCGGGTCTCCAGCATGGCCTGGCGGATGACGAGGCTGCGCACCTTGCCTTCGACCCCATCGGAATCGATGAATTGCCGGCTGGCCACCTGGTCGAGGCGCAGCCTTGCCGCCGCCAGGCGATCCTCGTAAGCATATTGCATCTGCGTCTGGCGTTCGATCAGCCCGGCCAACAGGTCGTCGCGGAACACCAGATATCCCGCGGCGGCGATCACGGCCGCGCCAACCAGCGACAACAGGGCGGCTCCGCCGAACAAGGCGGGCCGCGAGACCTCGAAGCGGCGGCGCTGTTGACCGCGCGTCACGAGCACGACGTAATTCGAATTGTTCTCGACGAATTGAAAAGACCGTTGACGCAGGGACATGTGACTTTTCCTGGCCGGCGTTACGCCGCCGGCGCCGTTGTTCCGGGCCCGCCGCCGCCGCCGAGCCGCGGCGGCCTCGCTGAAATCATGAAACAATATTAAGGTTAATGCTTCCCAAAGCCTGGAACGGAAGACCGACATGACGCGAAAGACATTGGGTAGTGGGTCGGTTCGAATTTCCGCTCATGACCCAATCTTCCCCTTCGCGAACGTGAAAAAATGACCGAAGCAGACATCGTTGCGCGTCAGCCAAAACGCGGACGTTCACCGTCGCAGATCATCCACTGGTTCGACAACCGCTCTCAGTTACACTCGCTTTTCGAAGCATGGGACGTCGCAAGCGCACGCTGAGCGCTCGTGCCTAATGGCGCGACAAAGGCCGGGCCGCATCTTCAACACAGTCGCAAAGTCCAAACGCGTGTCCCGCTTCATGACGATGGTTGTCCCGAAGTTGCGCGGTTCCCTCAACGCGTCGCCGGCGTGTCCGCGTCCGGCATCGCCGCGCCGTCCGCAATACAGGCCCAAGCTTTGATAAGTCAGCCGCCGTCTTCCGCATCGGGATCGGGCACCAAGATTGGCCACGGCTTGCCGGAAGCAAAATCGGGATGGCGCGGTTCGCCTTCGGGCGCGCCGGTTTCGTCGCGGACCCGATCGATTTTGCGGAGCACGCGCGCGGCGGAGTCGTGAGGACCGCCGTCCGCCGTCATCGCCAAGAGCCTCCGCCGAAGTTCAGTTGCTGCAACGGGAAGCACGTCGAACTCGCCGCGCCAGTGTTCGGAAGGAACGTGCGCCGTGACGGCCCTCTCAATGGTTCGCCATGAAATGAATGGACGCTGAAGCTTGTTTTCCAGCTCCACGAGCAAGAGCAGACCATCAGGGTCATCTCCCTCGGCGACAGCGTTCGCCAACAGCGCGGTGTTGGACGACGTGCCCTCCTTCAAGAGGTCATAAGCGTAGTCGCGTAGTTCTGAGTGCTTGTTCAGCAACCCGGCGATTTCCTGCGACGTGTGCCAGCCAGCGCGCGCATCGATCTTGCCTTCCATGACTAGATCGAGATAGCGCTGCGCCGAGCTGAGCGTACCCCGACGTCGGACGGCACCCCGCCATGCGTGATTGGCATAGAAGGCGGCATCATTTTCAGCGAGCTTGATAAGCGCCTCCTCGACTTCCGTCGTCTGCACGAACTCGGTGGCGCGGATCATCTCTTCGAGGAAGTGCGGCTCGCGCTGGCGGGGTGGCAACGCCGCGATCGTGTCAGCGAGCTGCGCGGGATGGTCCGTGAACGGCAGCAGAAGGACCATGCCTTCAGCTCCCAGCCTTCATCCAAAATCCAACTACAATTCTTGGCATCCTCGAAAACATCGTTGATCCCGGCCTGCACGACGCTGAACGCGATCGCTTCGCCGGAAAGGATCAGGTTCAGGACGAGCCTTGCGCGCGCCGCCTGAGGCGCGATCGACAAGAGCGCGTTGATCGTGTCGGCACGCTCGCCGTGCGGTAACCGAACTGCCTGAATCGCAAGCTTAATCGCGTGCTTCTTCTGCGCCTCAGTTGCGCCCTCGGCGATGAACGGCGCAATCGCCTCGAATATGGCCTCGGCTTCGTCGCAGGTCAGTGTGGCGCGGCGGGCGCGCACCGCGCGCATTTCCTCCACCCGCGAAAAGTCCACGCTTCCCAAGAAGCGGCGGTCGTCTTTGGGCTCGTTGGCGAGAACCCATTGCACCTTGGTACCGAGCGCGGCGATTTCACCGAAATGCTCGTCGGGCAAATAGCTGACCATCAGCGCCGTCGTCTCCGGCGCTTTGATCTCTGTGAACGCGCACTGATACCTGTTCGTATGAATCGTGCGCGCTTCGTTTGCTGCATTGCCTTGCCACCGCTCTTCCTCTGCCCGCTGGCGGAAAGACCGGAAACGGCGCAATTCGTCGTCCAGCAGTCGCTTGAGCATCGGGAGCAGCGCGACAGAGGGGAAATGACCGATCAGATCGGCCACGGCGGACAGTTGCCCGCGCGTTGCGTCATCGCCGCTCGCGATCAGCCGCTCGCCCCATTGCTCGGCCATCTGCGCAACCGCCGCATAGTCTGCCTGCGGAAACGGGCGCGCCCTGTCGTCGCCTGTTTCATCACGCCGGCAGAGCAACTCCGCAAGTTCGCGGATGTCCTCATTGCTCGCTGCCTCCGCGCGTTCCTGGAGCGCGGCCACAAGGCTCGCGCCGGGCGCGTGCGCGATTCGATGGCGAAGACCGTGGTATCGGTCGGTCAGGCTTTTCTCGTATTTGCCGAGCGTCTTAATCTCGGTGAGCAAGGCGGTTTTGGCGTCGATCAGTTTCCCAACGCTGACAGGACCGAGGACGGACGCGGCGGCCTCGACGCGGCTATCCATCCGCTCTTGCGGAGACAGAACCATCTCTAGCAGGGCATCGTCTTCGACGAAGATCCCAGACGCAGCCAATATGTTGTCCGCGCCGTAAAACATCTCACGTCCTTCTCGCAGCCGTTTGAGCAATCCCTCCGCGACCGCTTGCTCGTACTGCTTGCTGGCCTCATAGATTAGCCCGACTTCGGCGTTCTGCTCGCCTTTAATTTCCATGGTCGCAACGAGTTCTGCCAGCTCCGCGCCATGATCCTTTCCGTCGCGCGCGTACACAGTCGCGCGCAACCGCTCGTATTCGGTAACCTCTATTTCGGAGCGCGCACGCGCCGCCGCGAGCCGTTCCTGCACGTTCTTGTCATTGATCTCTTCGAGATGACTCCTCCGGTAAACGAAGTCGAACGTGTCGTCGTTCGCTGTGCTCAACACGTCCGCCACATGGCGGTCGGCGCGGCGGAACGACATTTCGCCGACTGCGGCGGCTTTCAGTTCGGCATCGGGGTCTCGCTTGGCGATCAGAGCGGCAAGGTCGAGTCCGTCCATTCCGCTTCTGTAGGCAATCTCAGAGACGACCGTTTTGCGCACCTTGACTGGCAACGCGAGGATGTCCTTCACGGCGTCCGGTCCAAGCACTGACGGACGGAAGCGGCGGGCAGCGCGCAAGGCCGGAAGGCTCTTCTGGTCGTTTTCGTTTGTGATGAGCGGCCATACTAGATCGCGGAATTCCGGCCGGCCCGACGTGATCATAAACCGCACGGCGCGATCGAGTTTTCTGGGCGTGTGCCAGCGCCGCACGAGGTTCTGAATGGTCTCGGAAATCTGCGCCCACACAGCGTCGGTCGCGCGGAAAATCATTTCCGCCGCTAAGATCGGATCGACCTCGAAGGCCGCAAGGATCGCTACGGTGCAAGCCTTCTGCTGGCGCTTGTCGCTCCGCGCCAGGCGCTCCATGGCGAAAAGGATCGATTCTTTCCACGGCGTCGCGTTTAGAATGTCGGCTTTCAGCTTCTGAAGCGCATTCGCGTCGCCGACGCTTTCGAGCATCGCGCGCTCGACATCCTTGGACGCATACCATTCCTGAAACTGCTGGTGCTGGAATGAATATCCGGCGGGCTCGCCCGCCCGCACCAACACATGATGGCTGACGAGCGCATCCAGCACGTCCGTGGTTTGGAGTTTGATCGTGAGCTGCCCGTCCTTGACGAGCCAGTCATCCATCTGCGCGACCGAACGGCGGGCGTTCGTCTCCGGGATGGAGGTGTTGGCGGCTAGCGTCGCCGTCACCGCCAGCGCGCTCAAAAACTCGGTCTGGAGGCCCTTGACGGCTTCCTTCAGCGGCTCGGCGTGATCCACTTGCTGTTCGTGCGCCTGCACGAAGCGGCGCAGGATTTCTTCTTTCGTCTTCGGGAACGGTTGGCCGTTCGGCAGCGAGAGCAGTGAGGTCAGATAGAGCGGGATGGTGACCAGATCGCGCACACCCGGCGTGCGCCGGGCTTCGTCGACAATCCGCGCGCCGTCGTCGCCACGCAACGCGCGGGCGATCTCCATTTGCTGCGCTTCACCCAAGGGCTGAAGCTCGACCGTCGTTCCGTCGAAGGGAACGTCGAGCGATTGCTTGCGCGTCGATACGAGAAGCCCAAGTTCCGGCAAGTCTGCCTGAAGGCGCTTCAATTCAGCGGTCGCGCGCCGCCGTGCTTGACCGTCAAGTTCGTTCCAGCCGTCGAGTAGCAGATAGACACCGGGCTTTTGCGCGACCGCGCGGAAATCGTCTTCGGTGATCCTTCCGCGAAAGGTCGCGCGGCCCAGAATGGAATCAAGCAGCATCTTGTTTTCGGTCGCCCAGTCTGCAAGCGGCACGAAGACGGGCGTTTCGCCGTGAGCGACCAGTCCTTCCGCGACCTGCAGCAGCGTCGATGTCTTGCCCATGCCGGGCGGCGCGACGAGGACCAGATCGCCAAGCTCACTCAAAGCGCGCGCGAGCGCGGAAGTCTGCACGGTCTTGTCCAGCTCCGCCATCTGCACTGTCAGTGCCACGTCCGTGGATGGCCATCTCTCGGAGCGACGGAAGACATCGACATCGGCGGCGGCCGCAGCATGCAGGCGCTGCGCAAGTTCGCCTTCCGAGACTTTGGCGGGCCGCGCGGCTTCATTGTAGAGAACGCTGCGGTGAGAATGCTCTTCCGCATGCTTCTTCCAGGCGCGCAGCAGCTCGACGGTGAACTTCGGATCGTCCGAGTTGACCGACGTTCCGTGCAGCTTACACATCCAGATCCCGTTTTTCGCGGAGCGGCGCTCGGCCTCGCTCATTCCGGCATCAAAGCGCGGGCCGCCCGGCGCGGCGGCGCAGATGTGGGATGCTTCGCCCAGCATGATTTCGCTGTCGCCGTCGGAAGTCGCGCCGACCGTGGGACGCCTGCATTCCGGATCTGAGCAAAGCCATCCAGCGCGCTTCGCGATCTGGAGCTTTGTCTTCGGCGTGAAATTGTCTCTGTTGCTGTTTCTTGCCATCGGCGCGAGTTGCTCGGAATTGCCGCCTAGTGGGCGGCTGCGTTGACTTTAGCACTTCAGCACATTCCGCCTAATAGCGCTCAACTTGGCCGATCTCCAGAATCGTTTCGGTTGGCGTCCAGCGGCCGACGGCGCTTGTGTCCGCTTGGCCTTCTTGGTGCTGCGTGCGCCGCCATCGGCGAGAGCGCTCCAACCCGCACTAGGAGCGTCCGCTTTCGCACATTTCGAGCCGGCCGGAGCGACCGCTTTTGGCGCAAACCGGAAATTCAAACTGGCCCACTACCAGATATTGGCGTGAAAAGACATTGGCGCGAAAATGGCGTATGGCGTCGCGGGAATTTGCAAC
>CAVTNU010000026.1:0-74914 GCA_963736175.1 uncultured Alphaproteobacteria bacterium
CCGGGCGGTTTGCTGGTCAAGTCGTAGACCACCCGGTTAATTCCCTTGACCTCGTTGATGATCCGCGTCGCCGCGCGGCCAAGGAACCCCATGTCGTAAGGATAGAAATCGGCCGTCATGCCGTCGACCGAGGTCACCGCGCGCAAGGCGCAAACATGGTCGTAGGTGCGCCCGTCGCCCATCACGCCGACGGTGCGCACCGGCAGCAGCACGGCGAAGGCCTGCCAGATCTTGTCGTACAGGCCCGCCTTGCGGATTTCGTCGAGATAGATGGCGTCGGCCTTGCGCAAAATTTCAAGTTTTTCGCGGCTGAGGCCGCCGGGACAGCGGATGGCGAGTCCGGGGCCTGGGAACGGATGACGGCCGACGAAGACTTCCGGCAGGCCGAGTTCGCGGCCGAGCGCGCGAACTTCATCCTTGAACAATTCGCGCAGCGGCTCGACCAGCTTCATGTTCATGCGTTCTGGCAGTCCGCCGACGTTGTGGTGGCTCTTGATCGTCACCGACGGCCCGCCGGTGAAGGAGACGCTTTCGATGACGTCCGGATAGAGCGTGCCCTGGGCGAGAAACTCCAGCGCGCCGCGCCCGTCGGCGGCGATCTTCTTCGCTTGCGCCTCGAACACCTCGATGAACAGCCGCCCGATCGTCTTGCGCTTGGTTTCGGGATCGGTCTCGCCCTCTAACGCGCCGATGAACTGATCCTTGGCTTCGACATGGACCAGCGGGATATTGTAGTGGTCGCGAAACAGGGAAACGACCTCCTCCGCTTCGCCCTGACGCAGCAGGCCGTGATCGACGAAGACGCATGTCAGCCGATCGCCGATCGCCTCGTGAATCAGCACGGCGGCGACCGCGGAATCCACGCCGCCCGACAGACCGCACAGCACTCTGCCCTGCCCGACCTGCTCGCGAATCGCCTTGATCGCCTCGCCGCGGAAAGCCGCCATCGTCCAGTCGGATCGCAGGCCAGCGACCTTATGGACGAAATTGGCGAGCAGTTTCGCCCCATCCGGCGTGTGCACGACCTCGGGATGGAACATGGTGGTGAAAATGCGCCGGGTTTCGTCGGAAGCGACCGCGAAAGGCGCGTTTTCGCTGGTGGCCTTGACGCTGAAGCCAGGCGGCAAACGCGTCACCCGGTCGCCATGGCTCATCCACACTGTGTAATTCTTGCCGACGTCCCAAACGCCGTCGAACAGCGCGCTCGGCTCGACGACGGTCAAATCGGCGCGTCCGAATTCGGCGGCGTGACCGCCCTCGACCGCTCCGCCAAGCTGCACGGCGGTGGTCTGCTGGCCATAGCAGATCGACAGGATCGGCAAACCGGACTCGAATATTTCCTGCGGAGCACGCGGCGAACCCGCGGCCGTCACCGAAGCCGGGCCGCCGGACAGAATCACCGCCTTCGGCTTTAATGTGGCGAAGGCGCGCGCGGCCGACTGGAACGGCGCGATCTCGCAATAGACGCCGGCTTCGCGCACGCGCCGGGCGATCAGCTGGGTAACCTGCGAGCCGAAATCGACAATCAGCACTTTGTCGTGGCTGTGGATGATTTCGTCGTGCAACTGGCTCATGGCTTTTCCCGGACGGCTATCGCAAGCGAGCGCAATATTGAAATTGATGCGCGCCGTTTCGATACGGGATGCAGCGCCCCGGCGCAACAGCGTCTGGCGTTCGGCGCCCTGTCGCCGCATCGCCGGGCGAATACCCCGAACCGGCTTTGATCTGCTTGACGTATAACGATAAAATGAACCTCGACCGGACCGGAAATCCTTGCGACAAATGGGCGCATTTCGGTTCATATGCAAACTTGATATTCGATATTTCCGGTCTGATGCGCGAATCGGCAAAAAATCTGCATTTCGGCGCCCAAATTTTTTGAAAAACGCCGTTTGAGCGCGTGACAAGCGTGAAAGCCTCGATTAGGTTGGTCGCAGCTATCCGAAAGGAGGCCGCAGCCGGTAAACGGCGCGCGCTAAGCTGTCCAAGTCGTGGGAGGACGCGTTCACGCAATCCGCCGCAAGGCGTCGAGGGGGAAAATCTGCGGGGCAGTTTTCCGAGTGTGAACGGACAGGGCAAGCAAAGAGACGGGAAGCGCTTGAAAAAGCAGCTTCCCGTTTTTTTTGAGCGTCGCCCGGTAAATCTCTCGTTTTACGGCGCTCTGATCTGTCAGTCCCGCGCGGGAATGTCGCCGGCCGCCCATAGGACCTGCGTTTGCGCGGCGAAATCGGCGAACCGCCGCTCCGTGATCGCCGTCCGCACGCCAGCCATAAGGCTCTGGTAATACGCCAAATTCACCCAAGTCAGCAGCATCATGCCGAGGATTTCCTCGCTACGGATCAAATGGTGCAGATAGGCGCGCGAATAATCGCGCGCCGCCGGACAGTCGGAGGTTTCGTCGAGCGGACGCGGATCGTTGGCGTGCCGGGCGTTTCGCAGATTGACCTTGCCGAATTTCGTGTAGGCGAGGCCATGCCGCCCCGCCCTTGTCGGCATGACGCAGTCGAACATGTCTATGCCGCACGCCACCGCCTTCAAAAGATCGTCGGGCGAGCCGACGCCCATCAGATAATGCGGCTTATCGGGCGGCAGATACGGCATCACGGTTTCGATCATCGCCAGCATCACGTCCTGCGGCTCGCCGACCGCCAGTCCGCCGACGGCGAGTCCGTGGAAGTCCATTTCGGCCAGCGCCTTAGCGCTTTCGACGCGCAGCGCTTCGACCGCCCCGCCCTGGACGATGCCGAAACAGGCGCGGCCGGGCTGCGAGCCGAACGCCTTCAGCGACCGCTCGGCCCAGCGCAGGGACAGGCGCATGGCGCGCTCGGCTTCTTCGTCGGAACACGGCAGTCTGACGCATTCGTCGAACTGCATCTGGACGTCCGAGCCCAGCAGCCGTTGAATCTCCATCGAACGTTCGGGCGTCAGCACATGTTTGGCGCCGTCGATATGGGACTGGAAGGTGACGCCGTTTTCGTCGAGCTTGCGCAGCTTGGCCAGCGACATCACTTGAAAGCCGCCGCTGTCGGTAAGGATCGGATAAGGCCAATTCATGAATTTGTGCAGGCCGCCAAGTTCGGCCATGCGTTCGGCTCCCGGCCGCAGCATCAGGTGATAGGTGTTGCCGAGAACGACGTCCGAGCCCAGCGCGCGCACCTGATCGGCGTACATCGCCTTGACTGTCGCGCCGGTGCCGACCGGCATGAAGGCCGGCGTGCGGATCGTCCCGCGCGGCGTCGAAATTTCGCCGCGGCGCGCCGCTCCGTCCTGCGCCTTAAGGGAGAAGGAAAACTCTGTCACAGCGGTCTCACGTCCGGATCTTTTTCGAGCAAGCAGGCGTCGCCATAGGAGTAGAAGCGATAGCCTTTCGCAATAGCGTGCCGATACGCGTTTTGCATCCGCTCCAACCCGCAAAAAGCGCAGACCAGCATGAACAACGTCGAACGCGGCAGGTGAAAATTGGTCAACAGCGCGTCGACCGCGGCAAAGCGATAACCAGGTGTTATGAAAATCGAAGTGTCGCCGGAAAACGGCCGAATGCGGCCGCTGTCGTCGACGGCGCTTTCAAGAATGCGCAAGCTTGTCGTGCCGACGGCGAGAATACGCCGCCCATTCGCCCGCGCCGCGTTAAGTCGATCGGCGACGCCCGCATCGACCGCTCCCCACTCCGCGTGCATTTTGTGGCCGTTCGTATCCGCCGCCTTGACCGGCAGGAACGTCCCCGCCCCGACCATCAAGGTGACCCGCTCGAGGCTGGCGCCCGCCGCCTCGATCGCATCAGTCAAATCCGGCGTGAAATGCAGGCCGGCCGTCGGCGCGGCGACGGCGCCGGTCTTTTGCGCGAACATGGTCTGGTAATCGCGAACGTCCCGCGCGTCTTCGGCGCGGCGCGCGGCGATATAGGGCGGCAGCGGCATCTGGCCCAAATCGATGATCGCATCGTCCAGCGCCGGACCGCTCAGATTGAAGGAAAACAATATTTCGCCGTCGTTTTTCTCGACAACCCTGGCGTGCAAGGCGCCCGCCTGACAGACGGCGCTTTCCTCCGGCCCGCCGAAATGCACGCTTTCACCGACTTCGAGCTTTTTCGCCGGACGCGCGAAGGCGCGCCATTCGCTCGGGCTTTCACGCTTGTGCAGTGTCGCCTCGATGCGCGCGCGCGCCTCCCCGCGCTGGCGATAGCCGGTCAGGCGCGCGGGAATGACCTTGGCGTCGTTGACGACGACAACGTCGCCCGGCCGCAACAAGCCCGGCAGGTCGGCGATCGTCCTGTCCGAAAGCGTCTCCAGGTCGACCACAAGCATCCGCGCCGCGGAACGCGGCTCGGCCGGACGCAGCGCGATCCGGTCTTCCGGCAGAACAAAGTCGAACAAATCCACGCGCATCGCCGCCTCCGCTCAGGCGTCCAGGACAGGCGCCGCCTGCGGAAAGCGTCGCAGGATGCGATCGAGGCGTTCGGGCGGCAGACGGATCAGGAATTCCATCTTGTCGTCCTTCGCCTGCCGCGAAAGCACTTCGACATGGGCGTGCAAAAACGCCTGGCCTTCGCCGTCGGCCGCGTCGAGCGCCACCTTGAGGACGACCCGCCCCTGCGCCAGGCGCGTCTCGATCGCCTCCAGCAGGCGGTCGAGGCCCTCGCCGGTGACGGCGGAGAGGACCACAGGACGTTCGGGCGCCGGACGCCGCTCGGCGCTATCGATCAGGCTCGCCCGACTGTCGGGCGCCAGAAGATCGAGCTTGTTCCAGACTTCGATCAGGCGCCGGTCATGCGGTTCGATACCCAGATCGCCAAGAATTTTTTCGACATCGGCGCCCTGGGCGCTGGCGTCCTCGTGCGAAATGTCGCGCACGTGCAGAATGATGTCGGCTTCGAGAACTTCTTCCAGCGTCGCCCGGAAGGCCGAAACCAGCATGGTCGGCAGATCGGATATGAAGCCGACCGTGTCGGATAGAATGATCTGCCCGCCATGCGGCAACTTCACCGCCCGCAACGTCGGATCCAGCGTCGCGAACAATAGGTCCTTGGCAAACACGTCCGCCTTGGTCATTTTATTGAAAAGCGTTGACTTTCCGGCGTTGGTATAGCCGACGAGCGCCACTATGGGGAATGGAACGTCGCGCCGGCTCTTGCGATGCAGGCCGCGTGTCTTTTTGACCCCTTCGAGATCGCGTTCGATACGCGTCATGCGCTCCTGGATCAAACGACGGTCGGTTTCGATCTGGGTTTCGCCCGGACCGCCCAGGAAGCCGAAGCCGCCGCGCTGGCGCTCCAGATGTGTCCATGAGCGGACCAGACGGGATTTCTGATAGGTCAGATGCGCGAGTTCGACCTGCAAAGCGCCTTCCCTCGTGCGCGCGCGCTCGCCGAAAATTTCCAGAATCAGGCCGGTGCGATCGATCACCTTGGCGCCGAAGCTTTTTTCCAGATTGCGCTGCTGCACGGGCGAAAGCGCGCAATCGACCATGACCAGATCGACGCTCAGCGCCTCGACCTTGGCGGCAATTTCGTCGACCTTGCCCTTGCCGAGAAATGTTGCAGGTCTGATTTCCGATAAAACAACAATTTGCGTATCGACGACATCGACGTCGATGGCCAGCGCCAGACCGGCGGCCTCCAGTATGCGCGCCTCATGACCGCGCAAGGCGGGAGTTCCGCGCGCATAGGTTTCAGCGCGATCGGAAAGGTAGGGGCCAATGACAAGAGCGCGCGTATGCGCGCTCTTTCCATCGCCGCCGCTATCCGGCGCGGCCGCTTCAGTATCGCTCAATTAAGCCTCGAACCAAGCGCGGGATGACGATGCTCACTTGTCCCCAGCTTCTTCGGCCGGATCGAACATCTGAATCGGGTGGCCCGGCATGATGGTCGAGATGGCGTGCTTGTAAACAAGCTGGGAATGACCGTCGCGCCGCAACAACACGCAGAAATTGTCGAACCAGCCGACAATTCCCTGCAATTTGACGCCATTCACCAGAAAAATCGTCAACGGAATTTTATTCTTGCGCACGAAATTCAAAAAGGTGTCTTGAAGGTTCTGAGTGCGTTCGGCCGCCATTTTTTTTCCTTTTCTGTTCTTTTTCTGTCTTTTCTTGTATCCGGATCACAGGCGCATATTCCGGGTGCGCGGTTCGGCGGCAAGCTTAGGCGAAGTCAAGAGCGCCGTCGTTTTCGCATGTGCAGCATTAGAGAAGCAAGTGCTGCGATTTCGCAACTTGAAACTTGCAGCAAGACAATTTGTCTCACGAAAACTTCGAGCGCTTCGCCCTCCTTAACGGCTGGCTATGGCGAAATCGTGAAAGAGGGCGCGCAATTTGAGAGCGACGGCCCCAGGCCGGCCTTCGCCGATCGGCGCGCCGTCGAGGCTGACCGCCGGCATAACCAGGGTCGTGGCGCCGGTAATGAACGCCTCGCGCGCCATTTTGGCCTCCACCAGTGTGAAAGGCCGCTCCTCGAACGACAGGTTCAGGGCGCCGATGATTTCGATCAGCCGCGCACGGGTGACGCCGCGCAGAATTTTGGCGTCGGCTGGATGGGTCAGGATCTTTCCGCTCGCGTCGACGATCCAGGCGTTGCTGGCCGAGCCTTCGGTGACATGGCCGGCGTCGTCGACCAGCCAGGCCTCGTAGGCGTCCCGCTCCTTGGCCTGTTGGCGCGCTAGAACATTCGGCAACAGCGATGTCGATTTGATATCCGGCCGCCGCCAGCGAATGTCCGGCAGCGAAATCAGCTTAATGCCGTTCAAAGCCTTGGCCTGCGCGGCGGCGGGATCGGCGGCGCGGGCGAAGGCGACGAATCCGGGCGGCGTCGAGGAAGCCGGGAAGACATGGTCGCGGCGAGCCGCGCCGCGCGTGATCTGCAAATAGACGTGGC
Source organism: uncultured Alphaproteobacteria bacterium (assembly GCA_963736175.1). Classification (GTDB taxonomy): domain Bacteria; phylum Pseudomonadota; class Alphaproteobacteria; order Rhizobiales; family Beijerinckiaceae; genus Rhodoblastus. The sequence goes on from CAVTNU010000026.1 coordinate 6,869, forward strand.
CGAACGACACGCGGTTGCGGGCGATCAATTGGCGCAGAACCAGCCTGATCGCCGGCAGGCCGGGCAAGCCGAGCGCGAGTTCGCGCGCCGAACGCTGAAGGCGTTCAAGATGGCGCTCCTCGTCGATCAACGCGCCGCCAAAGACTTCGATCACCTCATAAATGCCGTCGGCGAACAAAAAGGCGCGGTCTTCGATCGAAACACCCGCGGCGCGGTGCGTCAGATAGCGTCCGTTGACATAGGCAATGCGGCTCATTCCCACTCCGATACGGCAATCCAGAACCAAAAAAGTCAGCGCGGATTTCCAGAGCGAACCTAGTAAAACGATAAGTGGCGCGCCACAACGAAAACCGCCGCCCCGCCCGCGACCGCCGTCAACGGATTGCGCCTGGTGAAATACACCATCGCCGCCGCCGCCGCGGTGATGACGAGGCCGAGAGCATCGGTATCGACGCCGCGCGCGAGCAAGTAGCCGCTGGCCCCCATCAGCCCGATGGCGATCGGCGCCAGCGCGCGATTGAACAAGGCGAGCCATTGCGAATCCGAAATGTGGCGCAGGAACCGCGAGACGGCCAGAGCCAGCAACGACGAGGGCGCCAATATGCCCAATGTCGCTGCGGCCAGTCCCGTCCACCCGGCAAGCCGCCAGCCGATCATCGAGAAGACGATGACGTTCGGCCCAGGCGCCGCCTGCGCCAGCGCAAAGGTCTGCGAAAACTCCGCGCCCGTCAGCCAGTGCGCCTGCTCGACGATCTGTCGTTGCGCCTCCGGCAGGGCCGCGACGGCGCCGCCGATCGACAGCAGCGAAATGACCGAAAACCGCAAGGCCAATTGCGTCGGAAGGTCGCCCGTCATGGTTTGCGGCTCCGATAGGCGGCGTACAGGCTGACAGGCAAAAGAATGACCAGAATTGCTACAAATGGCGCGCGCAGCAGCGCCGAGGCGATAAAAACGGCGAGCGCTGAGACGCCGAGCCAAGGGCCGAGACGGCTGTTGAGCGCCATTTTCGCCGCTGCGCCGATGGCGAGGCCAGCGCTGGCGGCGGCGGCGCCGACGACGGCCGCGGCGACGTCGGGATGGTGCGCAACCTGCGCAAAAAAAGCGCCGATGACGACGACAATGATCAACGGGACCAGCAAAAGTCCCGATAAGGCCGCGAAGGCGCCGCCGACCCCCTGAAAGCGGTCGCCCAGCATCAGCGCGAGATTGCAGGTATTGGCGCCGGGCAGCGCCTGACAAAGGCCAAGCAGCGCGGCGAATTCGCTATCGTCCAGCCAATGACGGTCCTCGACGACGATTTTGCGCGTGATCGGCCCCGAGCCGCCGAAGGCTATCGCGCCAAGTTTGAGAAAGCCGAGAAACAACTCGGTCCGGCCGGGGGCAGCCGCGTTGAGCGCAGGCTTCATCGCCGTCCCGTTCAATCGATCGCCAGCGATTTCAGCTTGCGATGCAGGGCCGAGCGCTCCATGCCGATAAATTCGGCGGTGCGCGAAATATTGCCGGAGAATCGGTTTATTTGCGCCACCAGATATTCGCGTTCGAACACTTCGCGCGCTTCGCGCAAAGGCAGGCTCATCAACTTTTCGCCGCCCGCGCCATTAGGCGTCGATGGCACCAAGGCGCCGATCTCGGTCGGCAGCATGTCGGCGGAGATCTCGGCCTCGGGGTCGCCGGACGTCAAGATCATCAACCGCTCCACATTATTGCGCAATTGCCGGATATTGCCGGGCCAGTCGTGCGATTGCAGAACCGCCATCGCGTCCGCGCCTATCTTGCGGCGCGGCAGGCCGGAATTGACGGCAAGCTGATCCATGAAGAACTCGATTAAGGCCGGAATGTCCTCGCGGCGTTCGGCCAGCGACGGCACACGGATCGGCACGACGGATAGACGATGGAAAAGGTCTTCGCGGAATGCGCCGTCCTCTATGGCAAGGGCGAGATCGCGCGACGTCGACGACACGATGCGCACGTCGACATTGACGCGCGTGACGCCGTCGACGCGTTGAAAGCTCTGATCGACCAGGACGCGCAGGATCTTCGCCTGCGTTTCCTTCGGCATGTCGGCGACTTCGTCGATGTAAAGCGTGCCGCCGTGCGCTTCTTCCAGCGCTCCCGTCTTGCGCGCGCGCCCCTCGCGCGCCTCGACGCCGAACAGCTCTGTTTCCATCGTATCAGGCCCGATGGTGGCGGCGTTTATGACCACGAAGGGTCCGCCTGCGCGCGCCGACGCCTCGTGAATGGTGCGCGCCACCAGTTCCTTGCCGACGCCCGGGGCGCCGCTGACAAGAATGCGCGAATTGGCCGGGGCGACGCGCTCGATCGTCTGGCGCAGCTGCGCCAGCGCGCCGGAATAGCCAATCAGTGTGTTGACCGAGGCGGTGCGCGCCTTGAGCTCGGTGTTTTCGCGCTTCAACCGCGAAATCTCCAAAGCGCGTTCGGCGACCAGCACAAGGCGATCCGACTTGAACGGCTTTTCGATGAAATCATAGGCGCCGATCTTGATCGCGGTCACCGCCGTCTCGATGTTGCCATGTCCGGAAATCATGACGACCGGCAGATTTTCATGATGCCGCTTGATCTGCTCAAGCAATTGCAGGCCGTCGAGCCTCGACCCCTGCATCCAGATATCGAGAAAGATCAGATGCGGGCGCCGCGCCTCAATCGCCGTCAGAGCCTCGTCCGCGTTTTTCGCCGTGCGGGTTCCATAGCCTTCGTCGGAAAGAATACCGGCCACCAGTTCCCGGATGTCCGTTTCATCGTCCACGATGAGAATGTCGCTGGCCATAGATTTCCGCCTAATGTTCAACACGAACGCCGCTGGCGTTCGTCGTCGTTGTTTCGTTGTGTTGGATGGGGAAATACAATCGAACGCGCGCGCCCTGCTCCGACGGCGCGTCGAGCAGTTCAATGCCGCCGCCGTGATCCTCGAGAATCTTGGCGACGATCGGCAGTCCGAGACCGGTGCCTTCGGCCCGCGTCGTCATATAGGGTTCGAGCAGACGCGCCCGGTTCTCGCGCGGGAAACCCTTGCCGTTGTCGACGACGTCGATGATCGCCATTCCGCCGGCGATCGTCACGTCGACATCGATGCGGCCCTTGACCGGATGGTCGTCGGTTCTCCCGTCAATGCCCTCAGCGGCGTTTTTGACGACATTGGTCAGGGCCTGCGACAACAACCGACGGTCGAAGAGGACGGCGGCGGGCGCATGCGGGTACTTGCCGACGATGTCGATGCCGGGATGACCAACGCGCATGAGAAACAGGACCTGTTCGACGCAAGCGTTCAAATCGTCCTGCTCGAGACGCGCCTTCGGCATGCGCGAGAACGAGGAAAATTCGTCGACCATGCGCTTGATGTCGTCAACCTGCCGGATGATCGTATCGGTGCACTGATCGAACACATCCTTGTCGGCGACAATGACGCGGCCGTATTTCCGCTTGAGACGCTCGGCCGAGAGCTGGATCGGAGTCAGCGGATTTTTGATCTCGTGCGCGATGCGGCGCGCCACGTCGGCCCAGGCGGACATACGCTGCGCGGCGACGAGTTCGGTCAGGTCGTCGAGCGTCGCCACGAATGTTCGCTCGCCGCGATTGAGCGGTCCGGGCGCCAGACGCGCGCTGTAGGTGCGCTCGCGGCCGGCCCGCATCAGCACGATCTGGCTTTGCGTCATGCGGCCGTGACTGGCGCGCGCTTCCTCAAGCGCCGGAGCCAATTCGGGCAATACCTGCGCCAAAGGCTTGCCGATCGCGCTTCCGCCCGCCTCGCCCGCCAGTTCGACCAAGGCTTCAGCCGAAGGGTTGAGCACGGTTATGACGCCGCGCGCGCCGATGCCGATCACCGCCGCCGGAACGCCGGACAGCACCGCTTCGGTAAAAATGCGCCGCTCGTCCATCGTATGATTGGCCGCCACCAGCCGATTCTGCTGCAACCGCAATTCCGAAGTCATTTTGTTGAAGGTCTCGCCAAGATGGGCGAGATCGCCTTCGGACGCCTGAACCGGCACCTGCACGTAAAAATTGCCGGCGCCGACCTGATCGGTCGCCGCGATCAGGCGCCGTATCGGTCCGACCAGCCGATTGGTGAAAGCCAGGCCGAGCCAGACCGCCGACAGCAGCATGATCGCCGCCAACAGCGCGAACATCAGCGCGAAACTGACCTGAAGATCGCGCCGGTGCTGTTCGAACGCGCCAAAAAGCCGCACGAGCGTTTCAGCCTGACGAGGAAATTCCAGCGTGAACGGATCGACCGGGCGCGCCGCGTAGAGAAACACGTCGTCGAAAGCCGGCAGAGGCCGCAGCGCCACAAAGGTTCGCTCATCATGCAGAACCATGCACAAAGGCTCGCTCTTGCGCGCCTCGGCGAAATCGTTGTCGGTCGGCTTGACCGTAAATTCCTGCGCCGCGGGGCCGGTATCGGCGCGTTCGACGATCGAACCGTCGGGCTTCATCATCACGGCGGCGGAAAAGCTCAGAAAACGAGCGCGCGACGTGAAAAATTCCTTAAACAGGTTGCGGTCGACGTCGAACATTGTCTTGCCGCGATCGAGATCGCCGGCGGTGAGCTGGGCCTCTTGCAGCAGCGAGCGACACTGGTCCTGGCGAAACAGATTGGCGGCCTGCGTCGCGCCCATGATGAAGCCGCGCATGTCATGCATGAAAGCCGGGTTGAGCGTCTGTTCGAGCGTAATCGAGCCGACGGCCGCCATCGTCAGGGCGGGAACGGTGGCGATCACCGAAAAAAGCGCGACAATGCGTATATGCAGCCCCGCCGCCGCCGTGCGGGCCCGCCAGGCGCGCACTAGCCCCCAACCCTCAGCCACTACCAGGATCAGTAGAACCAGTACCGCCAAGGCGTCGAGCGCAAACAGAAAAATGACGAGTTCGTCCGATTGCCGGAACGGCGTCAGGCCTGCGAAAATGAGAAAGCTGCCGACCGCCAGGGCGATCGATAAGGCGACGATGAATGGCCCCAGCCGCGAAAAAAGGCGGCGTTCGCGATGGCGCGCGCGTTTCTTGTCGAGGCGTCTGTCGTCTTTTTCGTTCATCCGCGCGCGGGTTAATTGAGGCCTCGCGACTCATAGATCAGCCACGAACAAGTTGCAATATTGCAACGGTGTTGCATGAATGCGACAAATTCAGGGCGAATTTTGAATGGCGCATGTATACGCCAACCGCAGCCGTCTCGCGAAATCAAGAAAAATTGACGTGCGACATGCGTTCCGACAGCCTCGAAACGCATTTCATCGACAAATTTCGCGAAGAATGGTTCAGCGCGGCGCTCGCATCAGCCTCACGTCGAGATCGCGGATTTTTTTACGCAACGTATTGCGGTTCAACCCCAGCAATTCGGCGGCCTTGATCTGGTTGCCGCGCGTCGCCGCGAGCGTCACCGAAATGAGCGGGTATTCCAGTTCGCGCAAAATGCGGTGGTAAAGCCCCGGCGGCGGCAGGTTTTCGCCATGCTGCTTGAATATTTCGCTGACGTGCCGCTCGACCGCCATAGACAGCGATTCGTCGCCCTCGCCGCCGCGCGACGGCGCTGTCGTCGCGCCGGAACCGGCGGGGCCCGCGCCGAATTGTTCGATGCGATGTTGATCAAGGCCCAGTTCAAGCGCGATCGTCGCCTCCGAAATGACCTCCTGCGGATAGAGCGCCACGAGGCGCCGGATGAGATTTTCCAACTCACGAATGTTGCCCGGCCACTTATAGCGCCGCATCCGATCGAGCGCAGCAGCCTCCAATGTTTTGGCCGGTTGGCCTTCGGCCACCGCCTGCGCGAAGAAATGCCGAGCGAGGTCGGCGATGTCCTCGCTGCGTTCGCGCAATGACGGCAGGCGCAAAGGCACGACATTCAAGCGGAAAAACAGGTCCTCGCGGAACAGGCCCTGCTGGATGAGGATGCGCAGATCCTTGTTGGTGGCGGCGACGATGCGCACATTGGTTTTGATCGGCGTGCGACCGCCGACAGTGGTGTATTCGCCCTGCTGCAGGACGCGCAGCAGGCGGGTCTGCGCTTCCATCGGCATGTCGCCGATTTCGTCGAGAAACAACGTGCCGCCTTCGGCCTGCTCGAACCGTCCGGCAAATCGCTGACTGGCCCCGGTGAACGCGCCTTTCTCGTGGCCGAACAATTCACTTTCGATCAAATCGCGCGGGATGGCCGCCATATTGATGGCGACAAACGGACCTTTCTTGCGCTTGCCGTAATCATGCAGGGCGCGCGCCACCAATTCCTTTCCGGTTCCCGATTCCCCGACAATCATCACGGTCAGATCCGTCTGCATCAGACGCGCCAGCGTGCGGTAAATTTCCTGCATGGCGCCGGAACGCCCGATGAGCGGCATGCCTTCGATCTCATCGACGGGCGCGGCGTTCGGGCGGAGTCTCGGCTCCGCCAGAGCGCGCCCGACAATGGCGACGAGCTCCTTGAGGTCGAAAGGCTTCGGCAGATATTCATAGGCGCCGAGCTCAGACGCCTTGATCGCTGTCATGAATGTGTTTTGCGCGCTCATGACGACGACCGGCAATTCCGGCCGCAGTTTTTTGACGCGCGGCAGCAACTCGAAGGCGTTTTCATCGGGCATGACCACGTCGGTCACGACCAGATCGCCTTCGCCTGACTGCACCCACCGCCACAGCGTGGCGGCTGTTCCGGTCGTGCGCACTTCGTAGCCGGCTCTGGTCAGCGCCTGGCCTACAACCGTTCGGATGGCGGCATCGTCATCCGCGACGAGGATATTTCCTCTCGCCATTCCTGCAAACCTCCTGATCGCCGGAGCGTGCGTTCAGAATTCCTGTCCGGCACGCTTTAGCTATTTGTTTCACCGCGTATAATTTTTTCCGAAAAACGCCTTTGAAGAAGTCCTCGCGCTAAACCCCCGCCTTCGCCGCGCCGCTACAAAAGCGATCGCCTTTTTCCACATACATCGGCATCAAGACGCGGAACGTCGTGCGGCGGGGCTGGGATTCGCATTCGATGACCCCGCCGTGATCGCCGATGATCTTCGCGACCAGTGCAAGTCCGAGGCCAGTTCCCGAGCTCTTCGTCGAAACGAATGGCTCGAACAGATGCGCCATCAAATCCTCTGGAATTCCAGACCCATTGTCGCGCACGCAAAATTCCAGCGGCAGGCCGACGGGCGCGTTCGATCCGGGCGCGCGCAAGCGAACGCCGGGCCTGAAGGCGGTGGAAAGCTCGATTTCGCCGTCGATGGCGTCGGGACCAATGGCTTCGGCGGCGTTCTTGACGAGATTGAGAAAGACTTGAATCAATTGATCCTTGTTGGCGTAAACGGGAGGCAGGGAGGGATCGTAATTTTCGCCGATGCGAATATGGCGCGCAAAACCGGCCAGCGAAACCTGGCGAACGTGATCAAGAACCTGATGAATATTCACGCTTTCGCGTTCGATCGGACGGCCGTCGGAAAAGGCCTCCATTCGATCGACCAGTTTGACGATCCGGTCCGTTTCCGCGCAAATCAGGTGACACAGGCCGCGATCTTCGTCGGACAGGGATGTCTCCAGCAATTGCGCCGCTCCCCTGATCCCCGAAAGTGGATTCTCTGATCTCGTGGGCGAGCATGGCGGCCATAGCCGACACCGAGCGCGCCGCGCCACGGTGGGTCAATTGCCTGTCCATTTTATCGGCAATGGTGCGTTCCTGCAGCATGATGACGACGCCCTTTGACGCGTCCGGCAAAGGCGCCACATGCACATCGACCAGCCGTTCAGCGCCGATTCTGGGCGTGCCCAGATCGATGCGATATTCGTTGATCGGGCCGCCGCGTTCGCTCACCTGCTCAATCAGGCCGAGCACAGGCGAACTGAAAGGCAGGAGTTCGGCGATTTGCATACGACGCAACGCCGTCTTCGACATGTCGAAAAACTGCTCGGCCGCCGGATTGACCTCCAAGATCGCGCCCTTGCTCGATACCGACAACAGCGGATGCGGCAATGCGTTCAAAAGCAGTTCGGCGTTCGACGGCAAAAGACCCAATGCGCCCGGCGCCGCCGGCGACGCGACGCGTTCGAGACGTTGGCGCGCGCCTCTCGCGGACGCGTATTGCTTCGTCGCTTTATTCTCGCTCATGCGGCCTCGATTCTGATTGTCTTTTCGACCCTCGGCGGCGTTTCGAACAAACGCCCCAGAACGCCGAGGACTTCTTCGGGACTTTCGCTGCAGACCAGTCGCGCGCGCAGATCTGGCGGCAGCGCCGAGCCTTCGCGCGCCGAAACTTCGGCGTAGGCGGCCAGATGTTTGCGGGCGTGCCGCAGGCCCTGCGCCACGCCGAACACCGCGAGCAGCGTCTGATAATGTTCGCGGGCGGCCGCGCGACGGGCGTCTCCAGAGATCGGCGCGCGCGGCTCGCCGTTGCGCAAGGCGCTGGCGATGTCGCCGACCAGCCAAGGCTGACCAAGTGCGGCGCGCCCGATCATCACGGCGTCGGCGCCGCTGGCCGCCCGCATGGCCAGGGCGTCCTGCAGGCTAAGACAATCGCCGTTGGCGACGAGCGGAATTTTTATGGCTTGGCGCACGGCGCCGATGGCGGACCAGTCGGCGTTTCCCCTATAAAATTGCTGGCGGGTGCGCCCATGAACCGTGATCATTTGCGCGCCCTCCCCTTCGGCGCGCCGCGCCAGTTCGGGCGCGTTGTGGCTGGCTTCATCCCAACCGAGACGCATTTTGACGGCGACCGGAATTCTGACGGCCCGGACGACCGCCGCGATCAACGATTGCGCCAGATCGAGGTCGCACATGAGCGCCGCGCCGCCGTAGCCGCCGGTCACCCGTTTGGCCGGGCAGCCCATGTTGATATCGACGAGGTCGGCGCCGGCGTCCTGCGCGATAAGCGCGGCGCGCGCCATGGCGTCCGGGTCGCGTCCGGCTATCTGAACGGCGTACGGATGAACCCCATCGCCTTCGGCGCGCAGCAGGCTTTCGCGCGCGCCCAACGTCAGTTCCTGCGCCGCGACCATTTCCGAAAAAACCAAGGCTGCGCCAAATCGCCGCGCCAGTCGACGCATGCCAAGATCGGTGACGCCCGCCATCGGCGCCAGAAATGCCCGGCCGTCGAGTTGCAACGGCCCGATGCACAATGGCGCCTCATTTGTAAGCATATTGCTTATTTTATGCGCATAACTATTCATGCCCTTACATTAATCAATTTCGTCACCGTCGCAATGCAAAAAGGCCAGCCGACGATTTGACCTTTCGGGGGAATTTCGCGAGACAGTTGAATGACGATCTCTCGGCCTCGCCAAGGCGTTTGGCCGCCCATGACTGCCGGAACACGAAAATCCATGAGCCAGACGGCCGTTCACATTCTCATTGTCGCCGCCGGACGCGGATCGCGCGCGGGCCAGGGCCTGCCCAAACAATACCGCGCGCTGGGCGGAAAAACCGTGCTGTCGCGCACCCTGGCCGCCCTGCTGGCCGCGGCGCCGCACGCGCGGACAACCGTCGTCGCGCACGGCGACGACCTCGACCTGCTGAGCCAAAGCCTCGCCGCCCTGCCGCCGCCGCTTCGCGCGCGCGTCAATGCGCCCGTCCTTGGCGGCATGAGCCGGCAGGACAGCGTGCGCAACGGCCTTGCCGCGCTCAAAGCCTCAGGCGCCGCGGCGGAGGATCTTGTCCTGATCCACGACGCCGCGCGACCGTTCGTTTCCGCCCAACTGGTCAACCGGGCCGTCGCCGCCGGCCTGACCTATGACGCTGCGATTCCCGGCCTCGCCGTCACCGACACGATCAAACAGGTCGAGCCGGACGGGCGCGTTCTCGCCACGCCCGAACGCGCCTCGTTGCGCGCCGTGCAAACGCCGCAGGCCTTTCGTTTCGGTCTGATCGCCGCGGCCCATGAAAAGGCGCGCGCGGCGGGCGCGAACGAACTGACCGACGACGCGGCCGTCGCCGAATGGGCCGGCCATGACGTTTTTGTTTTTGCCGGGGAGACAGACAATATGAAGCTCACCAGCGCCGAGGACTTCGTCGCGGCCGGACGCCGCCTGTACGATCACACGCCCGATCTGCGCACCGGCCAGGGGTTCGATGTGCACGCCTTCGGCGACGGCGACCATGTCTGGCTCGGCGGCGTGAACATTCCGCACGACCGGGGGCTCGTCGGCCATTCCGACGCCGACGTCCTGCTGCACGCCATTACCGACGCCATTCTCGGCGCGCTGGCCGAAGGCGATATCGGCTCCCATTTTCCTCCCAGCGACCCGCAATGGCGCGGCGCCTCATCCGACCGGTTCCTGCGGCGCGCGGTCGAGCTGGTCGGCGCGCGCGGCGGCGTCATCGCCCATATCGACGCCACCATCATTTGCGAACGCCCGAAAATTGGACCCTATCGCGACTCCATCCGCGAAAAAATCGCCGAAATCGCCGGCCTTGCCTTGGATCGCGTCGCGGTCAAGGCCACGACGTCCGAGCGGCTTGGCTTCACCGGTCGCCAGGAAGGCATGGCGGCCCTGGCGCTCGCGACTGTCCGTCTGCCGTGATTTTGGAGACCGTACCATGCTGGACGAAGATTTACGCGCGCGGGCGCAAGCCGTGTTGACGCAGTGCCGGACCAGAGGCCTGAAAATCGCGACCGCCGAATCCTGCACCGGCGGCATGGTCGCCGCCGCCTTGACCGAGATCGCCGGCTCCTCCGACGTCTTCGAACGCGGCTTCGTCACCTATTCCAACGAAGCCAAACAGGACTTGCTGGACGTTCCCGCCGACGTGATCGGCGCCTTCGGCGCGGTCTCGAGCCAGACGGCGGAGGCGATGGCGCTCGGGGCGCTGAAGAACTCCCGCGCCGACATCGCCGTTTCGATCACCGGGATCGCCGGACCGGCCGGCGGATCGCCGGATCGACCGGTCGGACTGGTGCATTTCGCCCTGGCGCGCAAGGAGCGGCCGGTCCGTCTGGTCGAAAAACGATTTCCCATGCGCGGGCGCGAAAATATCAGGTGCGCGGCGACGGCTTTCGCCTTGTCGCTCCTGCTCGAGGCGGCGGCGCCGAGCCAGATCGCCTGACCGGCGTTCGCGCGATTCGACGTCATATTTGCGATCGATTTCCTTCATTTCCGCGTCGCGCGGCGACGGCATAGTCATGGCGCGCTGAAACAGGCGCAAGGACGCCGGATAAGGCGCCGAGACGGAGAATCGCCATGCCGCATGCCAAAACCGCCGCCGAACACCATTTGTCCGCCGCCCATCATCACGAGACCGCGGCCGAGCATCACCACGAAGCCGCCAAGCATCTTGAGGAAGGCGCTCACGAGAAAGCAGCCCATCACGCCTTGCTCGCGCAGGCCCATTCCCAGCACGCCAGCCATCACCAGAGCGAAGCTCATTTCGCCCACGCCGACCATCACGAAGGCGAGAACGAGCACGAGCTCGAACATCAAGATTGAGCGTTCAAGGCTTCATCACGCCGTGGTGAATTGCTACTGAATTACGAGCGTCGGTTTTTGCGTACCGGCCCCGCCGTCAGGCGGGGCTTTTCGTTGCGCGCTCAAAGCGCGGCGATCGTCAGGCGTTTCGGAATACCTGATCGGCGCGCGCTTCAAAAGCTTCGGAAAATTTCCGAAAGGCCTTTTCAAACATGGCGCCCATCAGAACGCCGAGCGCGCGGCTGCGAAATTCGTAATTGATGAAGAACTCGACCCTGCATTTCTCGCTTTCGCCGTCCACAGGGCGAAACTGCCAGACATTTTCCAGATGGCTGAACGGGCCGTCGACATATTCGACGCGAATTTTCCGCGCGCGCGGATCGAGTGTGACCCGGCTGGTGAACCGTTCTTTGATCGCCTTGTAGCCGACCTCCATATCGGCCAGCAGCACCAGCGTCCCCTCCGCGCCATCGCAGCGTCTTCGCACCGTCAGTGCGGTGCAAAGCGGGACGAATTGCGGATAGGCTTCGACGTCGCCGACCAACGCGAACATCTTTTCAGGATTATGTCCGACCACGCGCGTGCTGCGAAAAGACGGCATCGACCTTCAACCCCGCGTCCGACGCTTGTCACGCAGCCGAGCGAAGTCCTCGCCGGCGTGATGGGACGAGCGCGTCAGCGGCGAGGCGGCGACCACCGCAAACCCCTTGGCGTAGGCGATCGTTTCATAGGACTTGAAGGCTTCTGGCGTAACGAAGCTCTTCACCGGATGATGTTTTTTTGTCGGCTGCAAATATTGGCCGATGGTCAGGAAATCGACGTCGGCGACGCGCAGGTCGTCCATCAATTGCACGACCTCGTTGCGCTCCTCGCCCAATCCGACCATGATTCCCGATTTGGTGAATATATCCTTGTCCAGTTCCTTGACCCGCTGCAACAGCCGGATCGAATGGAAATAGCGCGCGCCGGGCCGCACGGTGAGATAGAGCGAAGGCACGGTCTCGAGATTGTGATTGAACACGTCGGGCCTTGCGGCGACGACGACTTCAAGCGCGCCGGTCTTACGCAGAAAATCAGGCGTGAGGATTTCAATCGTCGTCGAAGGGCTTTGCGCGCGGATGGCGGCGATGACGGCGACGAAATGGGCGGCGCCGCCGTCCTCCAGATCGTCGCGGTCGACCGACGTGATCACCACATGCTCAAGGCCGAGTTTAGCCACGGCGTCCGCCGTCCGCGAAGGCTCGCCAGGATCGAGCGGACCTGGCAGTCCCGTCTTCACATTGCAGAACGCGCAAGCGCGTGTGCAGGTGTCGCCCATGATCATGAACGTGGCGTGCTTCTTCTCCCAGCATTCGCCGACGTTGGGACAACTAGCCTCCTCGCAGACGGTGACGAGGCCATGTTGTTTGACGATCCTGTTGGTCTGCGCCCATTGCGGCGAACCGGGGGCCTTGACCCTGATCCAGTCCGGCTTGCGGGCGATCTCCTGGTCCGGTCGGCGCGCTTTTTCCGGATGACGCGGGGCGGCCTCGTCCAGCTTGCGACGGGGATCGTTTTGCAATGTATCGACAACGAGGGCCATTTCGCTCACGCGCGGGAAGAATGTCCTGAGCGCCTACATAAGCATTTGCGATCAGCGCGGCAAATCCCGTCAGCGGTCGAGGTCGCCGAGGGCCATGCGCGCCGCTTCGGCGCCAGTCCGCATCGCGCCGGTAAACCCGCCCGAACCGCCGAAGGACGACGCAAGATACAAGCCCGGCGTCGGCGTGCGCGGCGAGCGCGGAAACCCCGCCCACAAGCCCCGTTGCGGCGGCAAAGGCGCGAAGCCGTAAACCGCGCCATCCGGCGTATTGAGAAAATTGCGCATCGAACGCGCGTTGAGGAACAATCGCTCGCTCACCGCGCCGGAAAAGCCGGGATAGGTGTGATCGAGCGCGCTCTGGAACGCGTCGAGCCAACGTTCGCGCCGGTCTTTTTCCTGACTTGGATCGAGTCCCGTCCAATTGGCCAGATAGTCAGGGCCGACGACGGTGACGAGCGCCGGACCGCCCTGGGCCAGGCTTTCGTCGACGGCGGCGTAATTGGCGACGCCGCATATAGGCATGCGTCCCGACGGGTCGTGGGCGAACAGGCGCGCCGAGTCGGAAATGTCGCGCAGCGACGTCGCCCAGTCGGGCAGAACCATTTCGCCGTAATGATCGAGGCCGAATTGCGAAGGCGGCGCATTCAAACCAAAATGGGCTGAAAACAGCGAAGTCGAAACCGGCCGCGCGTCGTAGGCCCGGCTGAACGCCGCGCGCGTTTCTTCGCCGGCGATTTCGGCGGCCACGTTGGGCGCGCAATTGGCCAGAATAACCTTCCCCGCGACGCTTTCGGACCCGTCAAGGCGCTTGGCGTCGGCATGGCGAACGACCGCCGCCCGCCCAGACGCGTCGGTTTCGATGGCGACAGCGGCGCGGCCGAGCAGCACGCGGCCGCCGCCGTTCAGGACGATCTTGGCGAGCTTCATGCTGAGCACGCGCGAACCGCCCTTGACGAAGACGCCGCCAGCGTTGAGAAACCCGCCCTGCGCCAGCGCGAAGAATGGCCACCACAGGCGGCGCGGATCGTCGGAATAATAGGCAAGATTGCCGGCGATGCAGAACTTGGCGGCTTCGTTGTCGCCAAGCGTGCGCGTGAGAATCTCATCCAGCGAAGCGCGCCAATCGCCGAAGAGCGAGCGAAGCGCGAAACCGCCTCGCAATAACGGGCGAAACGCGCGTTCGTTGCGGGCTCGGTCGAGATCGGCGACGCCGGCGCACAGCGATTCCATCAACTCGAACAGCCGTTCCAGACCGACCCGGCTTTGCGGAAAACGTTCGATCATCGCAGCGCGCGCCGCGGCCATGCCGACCGGAAGGTCGAATTCTTCCCCGACGACGCCGCCGCGCACGGAAAAAAACGGCGAAACCTTGATCCATTCGATCTCGTCGAGCAGGCCAAGGGTTTTCAAGATTTCGTGCTTGGGTTCGTCCGGATTGCGCGGATCGGCGGTTTGATGCAGCGCGGGCTCGATCATCAGCGCGCCGGTCTTGAAGGTCGAGGCGGCGCCGCCGACGCTGTGGTTGCGCTCGACAACGCAAACTCTCTTGCCGGCTTTGGCGAGCAACGCCGCGGCCGTCAACCCGCCGAGGCCTGCTCCGATGACAACGGCGTCAAATGAATCCGCGCTCATGCGCACTCTCCCAAAGAGGCGACAACAATTCGCGCGAACGACCCGTTCGACAAGCCGACGCATTGTCACACATAGGACTTATCTACTATTTTCAATTAACTATGATGATAGTGTGACGATCCTTCACATTGCCGAGGCGGCGTCCGCCAGACGGCGCGAGATTGTAGCGAACTTGCCGGCGTCTCCGACGTTCACCGCGCGCAACAGGGCGACGTAAACGCTCACGCGCCCGTCCGCCTCAGCTATGAATCGCCCGCCCGTAAGCGTCGAGCGTCAATTCATGCATCATTTCCGACAACGTCGGATGCGGGAAGACCGTGTGCATCAGCTCTTCCTCCGTGGTCTCCAGATTCATCGCGATGACAAATCCCTGGATCAGTTCGGTCACTTCCGCGCCGATCATGTGGGCGACCAGCAATTTGCCGGACTTCGCGTCAAAAATGGTCTTGACTAGACCTTCCGGTTCGCCGAGCGCGATCGCCTTGCCGTTGCCGATGAAGGGAAAGCGCCCGACCTTGATTTCGAACCCCGCGGCCTTGGCTTTCGCCTCGGAAAGGCCGACCGAGGCGATTTGCGGATGGCAATAGGTGCAGCCGGGAATCATGGTCTTGTCCATCGCATGGGTCTTCAGCCCTTTGATGGTCTCGACGCAATTGACGCCTTCATGTTCGGCCTTGTGCGCCAGCATCGGCGGACCCGCGACGTCGCCGATGGCGTAAACGCCGGCGACATTCGTGCGTCCGAAGCCGTCGGTGACGACGCAGCCTCTTTCGGTCTTGACGCCTAATTCCTCGAGGCCGAGGTTTTCGATATTGCCGACGACGCCGACCGCCGAAATGAGCTTTTCCGCCTCGATCCGGCGGGTCGCGCCCTTATCGTCCTCCAACGCGCAAACGACGCCGCCGGCGCGTTTTTCGACTTTGACGACCTTGGTGGCGGAATGAATCTTGAGGCCGCTTTTTTCGAAGCTTTTGCGCGCCAGCGCGGCGATTTCCGCATCCTCGAAGGGCAGGATCTGCGGCAACAGTTCGACGACGGTCACGTCCGCGCCCATCGCGTGATAAAAACTGGCGAACTCGATGCCGATCGCGCCTGATCCCATGACCACCAGCGATTTCGGGAAGGCTTCCGGTTTCATCGCGTCGAAATAGGTCCAGATCGTCTGGCCGTCCGGTTCTATGCCCGGCAAGACGCGCGGGCGGGCGCCCGTCGCCACGATAATGTGTTTGGCGCTATAGCGCCCTGCCCCAAGCACGCCCTTGGGAATGGCGTTCTGCGGCTGGACGATGGGCTTTTGCGTCGGCGCGACGACCACCTCGCCGGGCTTGACGATTTTCGCCTCGCCCCAAATTACGTCGACCTTGTTCTTTTTCAGCAGAAAGCCGACGCCGGCGTTCAGTTGCGCCGAGACGGCGCGCGATCTTTTCACCACGGCGGCGGCATCGACGGAAATTTTGCCTTCGACTTTCAAACCGTAACTTTGCGCATGCTGGCCATATTCAAAAATCTCGGCCGAGCGCAACAGCGCCTTGGTCGGAATGCAGCCCCAGTTGAGGCAGATTCCGCCGAGATGCTCACGCTCGACCAGGGCGGTCTTGAAACCGAGCTGCGCCGCGCGTATCGCGGTTACATAGCCGCCTGGTCCGCCGCCGATAATGAGAATGTCGTAAGCGGTCATGCCAACCTCGTTCAGCCAATCATACGCGTCGGTGAATGCTTCGTTTCGCCGCGCCGGCTCAGCCGCCGTCGACGGTGAGGGAATCGGGAACCTCGTCGGGCTGATCGCTCTCGGGCGAAAGCAGCTTTTCGAGCGTCTTCCAACTGACGTCCTTCGGCTCGATAGCGCCGTGTCCCCACCAGATCAAACCCTTGCGGGTCACCGTGAGGCGCGCGAACATCTTACTGTCGTCGCGCACCTCGAAATGCGCGCCGTCCTCAATACCCTTGCCCAGCTCGATAGGCGAAAACGTCAATTCAACGGTCTTGCTCATGTTTTCCTCTACTTCAAAGCAGCAGTCCGAATGGGTTTTCGATCAACGTCTTGAACGCGGCCAGAAGTTGGGCGCCCAATGCGCCGTCGACGGCGCGATGATCGGTCGACAGCGTCACGCTCATGACATTGGCGACCGCCGGCGAACCATTTTTGACAACGACTCTTTGCTCGCCCGCGCCGACGGCCAGAATTGTCGCATGCGGCGGATTGATTACAGCGGCGAAGTTCTTGACGCCGAACATGCCGAGATTGGAAACCGCCGTGGTTCCGCCTTGGTACTCTTCCGGCTTCAACTTGCGCGCCTTGGCGCGCGCGGCGAAATCCTTCATTTCGTTGGAAATGACGGAAAGCGCCTTGGTTTCCGCCTGACGCACGACCGGCGTGATCAGCCCGCCGGGGATCGAGACGGCGACGCCGACATCGCTGGTTCGATGCTTGAGCATGGCGTTCTCGGTCCAGGTGACGTTAGCGTCCGGCACGCGCTGGAGCGACAGGGCCAATGCCTTGATGACGAAATCATTGACCGAAATTTTGTAAGCCGGCTTGCCGTCCTTGTCCTTCCCGGCGCTGGCGTTGACTTGTTCGCGCAGCGCCAGCAAGGCGTCCAGTTCGCAATCAAGCGAAAGATAGAAATGCGGGATGGTCGTTTTAGCCTCGGTGAGACGCCGCGCAATGGTCTTGCGCATCGAGTCATGCGCAATCTCTTCGTAAGAGCCCGGCGCGAAAAACTTCTTGATCGTCTCGTCGGACATCGCCGCGACGGGCGTGGCGGACGTCGGCGCCGCAAAGGCCGGCGCTACGGCTGGCGCTGGCTTGACCCCAGTGGCTAAAGCCGCGCGCACGTCGCGTTCGACGACCCGGCCATGCGGCCCGCTGCCGGCGACCTGACTCAGGTTCAGGCCATTCTCCTTGGCCAGGCGCCGCGCCAGCGGCGAAGAAAATACGCGCGCTTCGACAGCTCCCGTCGGACGCCGCGTAACAGCCGCCGAAGCGGGAATATCGGCGACGATGGCCGCGGGCTTTTGCGCGACGGTCGCCTTGCTCGGGCGAGCTGCGGCGGCGGAGACGTCCTCGCCCTCTTGCGCGATGACGCCGATGACCTGATTGACCGGCACGTCGGCGGTTCCATCCGGCACCAGAATTTTCGCCAGCACCCCTTCATCGACCGCCTCGACCTCCATGGTCGCCTTGTCGGTCTCGATTTCGGCGATCGAGTCGCCAGGCTGGATCTTGTCGCCCTCATGTTTCAGCCAGCGCGCCAAGGTTCCCTTTTCCATGGTCGGCGACAGCGCGGGCATTAGAATATCGATCGGCATGGCCAGCCCTTCATTTGATCCAATTCGACATGGTGGTCCGGCGGAGGGACTTGGCCGTCCGCCGACGCTTCAATTCATCGACGGCGCGCGACCGTCGTCATCAGGCCAGACGGCGTCCAGAGAACTCGCGGATGGCGTCGAGCGCCTGCTGCGTGGAAATATCGGTTTCGCGCCCGAAAACCTGAGCGGCGTGTTGAGCGATCTCGGCAAGGACGCGGCCCCAGCTTTCGGGGTGTCCGAACGCGCGCTGCATGCTGAAGCTCAATCCGCCTTCGACGACGAACAGGCGCAAAACCTCCACGCCTCCCTGCGTCGCTACATCCGGCGGTATCGACAGTTCCTTGATGGTCCCAGTCATGGCGTCTTCAACGGTAAAGCGCGGCGTTCGCCGCCGCGACGACCTCGGCCGCTGTCGGCAGCGCAAGCTTTTCGAGATTGGCGGCGTAGGGCATCGGCGTGTCCTTGCCGCAGACGCGCAGCACCGGCGCGTCGAGATAATCGAACGCCTCCTCGCTGACGCGAGCGGCGATTTCCGAACCGACGCCAAATTGCGGCCAGCCTTCCTCGACCGTTACGCAACGCCCCGTCTTGCGCACCGAAGCGAGAATAGTCTCCAGGTCCATCGGACGAATCGTGCGCAGATCGACAACCTCGGCCTCGACGCCTTCCTTGGCCAGAAGTTCGGCGGCCTTCAACGCGTAGGTCATGCCGATCGACCAGGACACCAGCGTTATGTCCCGGCCCGGACGCGCGATGCGCGCCTTGCCGATCGGCACAATAAAATCGTCGAGGCGCGGCACGTCGAAGCTTTGCCCGTAGAGAATCTCGTTTTCGAGAAAGACGACCGGGTTGGGATCGCGGATCGCGGCTTTCAACAGGCCCTTGGCGTCGGCGGCGCTATACGGCGCGACCACCTTCAGCCCGGGCACATGGGCGTACCAAGAGGCGTAGTCCTGCGAATGCTGCGCGGCGACGCGCGCCGCCGCGCCGTTGGGCCCGCGAAAGACAATCGAACAGCCCAATTGTCCGCCCGACATGTACAGCGTCTTGGCGGCTGAATTGATGATCTGATCGATCGCCTGCATCGAAAAATTGAATGTCATGAACTCGACGATCGGCTTCAATCCCGCCATCGCCGCGCCGACGCCAAGTCCGGCGAAGCCGTGTTCGGTGATCGGCGTGTCGACGACGCGTTTGGCTCCGAATTCCTGCAACAGGCCCTGCGTCACCTTATAGGCGCCCTGATATTCGGCGACTTCCTCGCCCATGACGAATACGTCCGGATCGCGGCGCATTTCCTCGGCCATGGCGTCGCGCAGGGCTTCGCGCACCGTCATCGCGACGAATTCCGTTCCGTCGGGAATTTCCGGCGCGAGCGACGAAGCGTCGATCACAGCGGGAACGGAGGGAGCTTCGGGGGCCGCGGGCGCTGAGGCGGCGACCGCCGCCGCGGGTGCAGGCGCAGTGGCGGCGGCGACGACGGGCGTCACGGCGGCTTCCGAGGCGTCGGCGGAAATAATGGCGATGGGCGTGTTGACGGCGACGTTCTCTGTCCCGTCGGGCACCAGAAATCTTGCTCAAGACGCCCTCATCGACGGCCTCGACTTCCATCGTCGCCTTGTCGGTCTCGATTTCCGCGAGAATGTCGCCGGACTTGATCGTCTCGCCTTCCTTCTTCAGCCATTTCGACAGCTTGCCCTGCTCCATCGTCGGCGAAAGGGCGGGCATCAGAACATTGGTCGCCATGATGATCTCCCGTCCTCAGCGCAGAATGTCGGTAAAGAGTTCGGACGCGTCCGGCTCGGGATTTTGCGTGGCGAATTCGGCCGCCTCGGCGACGATCGAACGGATTTGCGCGTCGATCTGTTTCAGATCAGCCTCGCTCGCGCCGCCGTTTTTCAAAAGACGGGCGCGCACCTGTTCGATCGGATCGTGTTCCTCGCGCATGCGCTGAACTTCTTCCTTCGAGCGGTATTTCGCCGGATCCGACATCGAATGGCCGCGATAGCGGTAGGTCTGCATTTCCAGAATGTAGGGGCCGTTGCCGTCGCGACACCATTGCAGGGCGCGTTCGCCAGCGGCGCGCACCGCGCGCACATCCATGCCGTCGAGCTGTTCGCCGGGAATATTGAAGGAGACGCCGCGTTTGGAAAAATCCTGCTGCGCCGAGGCCCTCGTCACCGC
Source organism: uncultured Alphaproteobacteria bacterium (assembly GCA_963736175.1). Taxonomy (GTDB): domain Bacteria; phylum Pseudomonadota; class Alphaproteobacteria; order Rhizobiales; family Beijerinckiaceae; genus Rhodoblastus. The sequence continues at coordinate 26,955 of CAVTNU010000026.1, forward strand.
CGTACCCATCGCGTAGCGGTTGTTCTCGATGACGTAGATGACCGGCAGCTTCCACAGCTCCGCCATGTTGAAGCTCTCGTAGACTTGGCCCTGATTGGCCGCCCCGTCGCCAAAATAGGCCATGCAGACGCTATCGTCGCCGCGATAGCGGTTCGCGAACGCCAGACCCGTGCCAAGCGAAACCTGCGCGCCGACGATGCCGTGGCCGCCGTAAAACCGTTTTTCCTTGGAAAACATGTGCATCGAGCCGCCCTTGCCTTTCGACAAGCCGCCCCGCCGCCCGGTCAGTTCAGCCATCACCCCTTTGGGATCAATGCCGCAAACCAGCATGTGGCCATGGTCGCGATAGCCGGTGATGACCTGATCGTTCGGACCGGACGCCATATGCAGACCGACGACGACAGCCTCCTGGCCGATGTAGAGGTGGCAGAACCCGCCGATCAGGCCCATGCCGTACATCTGGCCGGCCTTTTCCTCAAACCGGCGGATCAGCAGCATATCGCGGTAAGCGGCCAATTCTTCGTCGTTCGAGAATTCGAGATTGTCCGCCGCGCCCGGTTTCGAAGCCGATTGTCTTGCGCGCGGAGAAGGCGTGGTTGCGGCCATATTTCCCCCGACCAATTGAGCGCCGTCAGCAACGGCGCGGTCCGTCGAAACGAGTCTCTATTCGACATGCTTTTTCTTGAACGTACTTCCTGCCGCGGAAAAAAGCGAGAGCGTCGCGGAGCCGATTTCTATTGGTCGACAGAACTGTAAAGTAAGGGAAAAGAGACGATAAACCTGAATTCAGTTAACTTATATTTTTAAACTATATTTAAGTTAACTTAATTTGTCGGATCGACGCTCGCGGCTGGAGCCGGCGCCATGATCACAAGTTCGTTCTTGTGCGCCCTGTTCAACAAGATCCGGGACTCTTCATCGAGCAAATCGCGGTCGATTGCTTCGCCGCGGACCAAAGCGATGCGGCGCTCCCAATGGGCGCGCTCGCCGCGCAACTGCTTCAATTGGTCTTCGATTTCGCTAAGCTGGCGGCGATATTCGGTCTTTGCTTTCAAACCGCGCTCGCCGTTGAACGCGTGCCAAATGAAATAGCCTCCGACGGAGCCGGAGATCATGTAATAGGCCAGAGGTATGAACAAAGCGGCGAAGCGCGTACGAACGACCATGGGCGCATGATTGGCCGCGTTGGGTTAGGTTTGCGTTAAAGTTTGAGCAAATTCGACCCATACGCGGGGTTGGCCGCGAGTCCACAAACCGCATCGAAGCGCAAGGATTTCAGAACGCGCAGCCATAGGCCGCGACGGCGGCTGCCTTCATCTGCGCGGCCATTTTGTCGCATGCGGCGGCGACGGATGGTTTCGTCTGCGGATTGTCGGCGAGGGATTTCAGGCCGGCGCGCGCCTGCGCCATGCCGGACCTGGCCATATCCTGATTAGCTGCGGGAATCTTGTCCTTGATGCAGGATTCGTAAGTGGCGAAAAAGGCGTCGCATGAAGCAACGCCGACGTCCTGCGCGAGGACCGACGAACCTGAAAACAGCGACGCCGCGACAAAGAACGATAGGGCGTAAATCGATTTGACCATATTCGCCTCCTGTTTTTTCGTCGCCGTCTCTCGCTATGCCGCTCACCATTATCAGAGCGCCGGTAGACGCCTCGATTTCCGACGTTTAGCGTAAGGCGCGACTTCGACGAATGCACGCGGAAAAACCGCCCTTGTCAAAATGCCGCAACAAAAAGGGGCGCCCGAAGGCGCCCCTGTCGAACACACATGCTTTGGCGCCCGTTCATGCGAGCGCCTTGAGCGCCGCGCGGCCGGCGTAGACGGCCTGATTGCCGAGTTCCTCTTCGATGCGGATCAACTGGTTATATTTCGCCAACCGATCGGAACGGGCCAGCGAGCCGGTCTTGATCTGACCGCAATTGGTCGCCACCGCCAGATCGGCGATGGTCGAGTCTTCCGTCTCGCCCGAGCGATGCGACATGACCGCCGTATAGCCGGCGCGCTGCGCCATATCGACGGCGGCGATGGTTTCGGTCAGCGTGCCGATCTGGTTGACCTTGATGAGAATCGAATTGGCAACGCCCTTCTTGATGCCGTCGGCCAGGCGCTTGGTGTTGGTGACGAAAAGATCGTCGCCGACCAACTGGACTTTCTTGCCGATGAGATCGGTGGTGATTTTCCAGCCTTCCCAATCATCTTCCGAATTGCCGTCTTCAACCGTGACGATCGGATAGGCGGAGATCAGCTTGTCCAGATATTCCGCCTGTTGCTGGATCGTGCGGACCTTTCCTTCGCCCTCGTAATGATAGGCGCCGTCCTTGAAGAATTCTGTGGTGGCGCCGTCGAGGCCGATGGCGATGTCCACGCCGGGTTTGAAGCCCGCCGCCTCGATCGCCTTGACGACAAAATCAAGCGCCGCCTCGGCGGACGGCAGATTGGGGGCGAAACCGCCCTCATCGCCGACATTGGTGTTGTGCCCGGCCTTTTTCAAAGCAGATTTCAGGCCATGAAACACTTCCGCGCCCCAACGCACGGCGTCCCGCAGATTGGGCGCGCCAATCGGCAGAATCATGAATTCCTGAAAATCGATCGGATTGTCGGCGTGAACGCCTCCATTGATGATGTTCATTTGGGGCGTCGGCAGGACGCGCGCCTGCGTGCCGCCGACATAGCGATAAAGCGGCAGGCCGGCGGCGTCGGCCGCCGCCTTGGCGACCGCCAGCGACACGCCAAGAATGGCGTTGGCGCCGAGCTTGGCCTTGTTCGGCGTGCCGTCGAGTTCGATCATGGCCTCATCGATAGCGACCTGATCCTCGGCGTCGAAGCCGGAAAGGGCCTCGAAAATATCGCGATTGACGCTCTCGACGGCCTTCAGTACGCCTTTGCCGCCGTAACGCGCCTTGTCGCCGTCGCGCAATTCGACCGCCTCGTGCGCGCCGGTCGACGCGCCGGAAGGAACCGCGGCGCGGCCAAAAGAGCCGTCCTCCAGCGTCACATCGACTTCGACTGTGGGATTGCCGCGCGAATCGAGAATTTCGCGGGCGACAATGTCGATAATCTCGGTCATGAAGGATCCCCTTAACCCGGAATTGGCAATGCGCGGGCGTTCTACGACGAAGCCATGAATTTAAAAAGTCCTGCTTTAGCATTTGCCTTTACGTCGCGTTAATCGGCCGCAGGCTTGCGCCGGCCCGGCCTGACGAATATGAGCAAGCAAAGCAGGCTGGCGTAAGGGTTCGCCCTCGTTGCGCCGAGCAAAAAGGTCAAGACTTATGGTCAAATCCCATGACGGCGCCGAAGCGCTCGGCCGACAGACGCCAGCGCCGGGAAGTCCGGACGAGGCCCAACTCGACCGCGTCGCCAATCCGCACCCCGACGTCAATTATCTCGCCCGTTTCGCCCAACCGGAATTCACATCCTTGTGTCCGGTCACCGGTCAGCCCGATTTCGCGCACTTGGTGATCGACTACGTTCCTGGAAAATGGCTCATCGAATCAAAATCTTTGAAGCTGTATCTAACCTCTTACCGTAACCACGGCGCCTTCCACGAAGACTGCACGATCCGCATCGGCAAGGATCTGGTGAAGGTTCTGAAGCCGCGTTTCCTGCGCATCGGCGGCTATTTCTATCCGCGCGGCGGCATGCCGATCGACGTGTTCTGGCAGACCGGCGCGCCGCCCGAAGGGCTCTGGCTGCCCGATCAGGGCGTCGCGCCCTATCGCGGCCGCGGATGAGATTGCTGACTATGCGATGAACAGGAGATTCAGACCGCGTTCAGGCCGCCTGGACGATGCTGCCTTGGCTTGCCGCCCCTCCCAAGCATGTCAAGGAGACACAGATGTTCAGAAAAACGCTCGCCGTACTGGCTTTGACTTCGATCGTCGTCTTTTCCGCCGGCGCCGCTTCCGCCCATCCCCTGCGCGGCCACCATCACGGCTGGGGCCATCACCATCATCACTGCGGGCCTTGCCATCACGGCCATGGACGCCATCATCGCCACTGATCGCCCAACAGCGGACGGCGGCGCGCGCCGCCGTTCGTCCAGCGCCCCTATCGCTCAAACACCCTTGGCCAGCCTGTCGAAGGCCTTCAGCCGCTCCAGCAACGCCGGCATGTCCTCTAGCGGAACCATGTTCGGGCCGTCGGAAAACGCCTGATCCGGGTTGTCGTGCGTTTCGATGAACAGGCCGGCGACGCCGACCGCCACGGCCGCGCGGGCGAGAACCGGCACGAATTCGCGTTGCCCGCCGGAAGACGAACCCTGCCCGCCCGGCTGCTGCACCGAATGAGTCGCGTCGAAAATCACCGGCGCGCCGATCTGTTCGGCCATGATCGGCAGCCCGCGAAAGTCGGTGACGAGCGTGTTGTAGCCAAAACTCGCGCCGCGTTCGGTGACGAGCACGTTTGGATTGCCGCCCTCCACAACCTTGGCGGCGACGTTTTTCATATCCCAGGGCGCGAGAAACTGCCCTTTCTTGACGTTGACGACTTTTCCCGTGGCCGCCGCGGCCAGCAAAAGATCGGTCTGGCGACAAAGAAAAGCAGGGATTTGCAACATGTCGACCGCCTCGGCGGCGAGCGCGCATTGCTCCTTTTCATGGACGTCGGTGACGACCGGCAGGCCAAATTGCTTCTTGATCTCCTGAAAGACCTTGAGCGCCGCGTCGAGACCGACGCCGCGCCGCCCCTTGGCGGACGTGCGGTTGGCCTTGTCGAACGAGCTTTTGAACACAAGGCCGACGCCGAGTTTTTCAGCTATGCCGGCGAGCGTCTCGGCCATGAACAGAGCATGGTCACGGCTTTCCATGGCGCAAGGCCCGGCGATCAGCGCCAAAGGCAAATGATTGCCGAAGCGGACGGCGCGCGCGCCTTCGCCGACCGTCACGACGGCGTTTGCTCGAAATTCTGCGGCTGGCTTTTCGGCTGACATGGACGCTCCAGAAAATACTCTCGCTCGGATTTAGACTTGCCGGCGGCGTGTTGAACAGTCCGCTCGTTCGCCGCCCTTTTCCAAAAGTGGGCCAAGGGCGCTTCTTAAACCTCCTCGAAGGCCAGACAAAGGCCTGCGCCGGCGTCGGGTCCGAGCAAAAGCCGCTTTTCATGCCGCCGGAAGATCGCGCAATGGCTCTGCAAGGTCTTTTGCGCGTCGTCGAGCGAGGCTGTCGCCACGACGACCGCCGCCAGCCGCGCCTCCTGCGCGTCGGGCGCCGGCGCGCCAAACCGGAAGGCGAAGGCGGTGGGCGTGAGAATTTCAAGCTTCTGGCTTCCGCCGAGCGCGATTTCCAGGCCGGCCGAGGTCGCCAGCATTTCGCGCTGTCCGGTGAAGGCGGACAGAAATTCGGCGAGATCGGCCGGGTTCTCGGCCGTGACGACGATGCTCCTCAGGCCGCGCGCGCCGTTGGCGTGACGCTGTAGCCCAGCGTCCCAGAAATTGTCCGGCGCATGCTGCTGGCAGGTAAAAAACCCGATGTTTTCGACGCCCTTGGCCTTGGCCAAGGCGAGCGTGAAAGCGACGTCCGCCTCAGCGTTATTATGGCCGCTGGTCCCGCTCGCCTCGCGCGCAAAATTTAGCGGCGCTTGCTTGCCGAGACCGACCTTAGCGAAATCCGCGGCGTCGCGTTCAGCGTCGGCGCTGGCCAAGGCCAGCATCGCGGCGCCTTGATGTCGACGCAGATACTTGTGCAGGAAGGCGACGAAGAAATCGCCATCCGCGATCCCGGCGAGCCGATTTTCGAGCTCGCGCTTGTGGCCGGCGATATCAGGACCGAAAGCGATCAATTCAAAAAAACTGTGATCGGCGAATTGCACGATCTGGTTCTGCGAGCCCCAGGGATGGGCGTTGCGCGGGCCAAGGCTGAAGCCGAGCCGACGGAATCGTTCGGCTTGGGCGCCAAGATCGTGCGAGGCGATGACGATATGGTCTATGGCGCGGGGCATGGGCACTTTTCATGAGAGCGCGCCTTTGAGAACGGCGGCGCATGACTTATCGACCATGCCGCCGACGCCGGCAAGTGGCCGGGCGCCGTCTGCTCCGTGCACAGAAACGTCCGCCTACACCAACCGGCTTTGCGCCTTGGCCGCCGCGATAAAGCTGGCGAACAGGGGATGCGGCTCGAACGGGCGCGATTTCAGTTCGGGATGGTATTGAACGCCGATGAACCAGGGATGGTCGGCGAACTCCACCGTTTCCGGCAACAGCCCGTCAGGCGACGTTCCGGCGAAGATCAGGCCGCATTTTTCCAACCGCTCGCGATAGGCCATATTGACCTCGTAGCGATGGCGATGGCGTTCGGAGATGTGGGTCGCGCGATAAATTTCAGCGATCTTCGAGCCTTCCTTCAAAACAGCGGGAAAGGCGCCAAGCCGCATGGTGCCGCCGAGATCGCCGTCCTGGCGGCGCTTTTCCAGTTCCGCGCCGCGCAGCCATTCGGTCATCAACCCGACCACCGGCTCGGGCGTCGGGCCAAATTCGCTCGAACCGGCCTGCTTGACGCCGGCGAGCGAACGCGCCGCTTCGATGACCGCCATCTGCATGCCAAAGCAAATGCCAAAGTAGGGCACCTTTCGTTCTCTGGCGAAACGCGCCGCGAGAATCTTGCCTTCCGTGCCACGCTGGCCGAAACCGCCGGGCACCAGAATGCCGTGCACATGCTCAAGATAGAGCGAGGGATCCTCGGTTTCGAAGATTTCCGAATCGATCCAATCGAGGTTGACCTTGACCCGGTTGGCCATACCGCCGTGGGCGAGCGCTTCCATCAGCGACTTATAGGCGTCTTTCAGGCCGGTATATTTGCCGACGATGGCGATGGTGACCTCGCCTTCGGGATTATGCACGCGTTGCGAAATTGCGTTCCAGCGGCTCATGTCCGGCTTGGGCGCGGGCTCGATGGCGAAAGCGGCGAGGACTTCATGATCAAGACCCGCCGCGTGATAGGCCGCCGGCACGTCGTAGATCGAGGACACGTCGCGCGCCTCGATCACCGCCGCCTCGCGCACGTTGCAGAACAGGCCGAGTTTTCTGCGCTCCTCGGCCGGAATTTCCCGGTCGGTGCGACACAAAAGAATATCCGGCTGAATGCCGATCGAGCGCAACTCCTTGACCGAGTGCTGCGTCGGCTTGGTCTTCAGCTCGCCCGCGCTCGGAATGAATGGCAACAACGTCAGATGGATATAGACGCAATGATGCGGCGCCAGTTCGTTGCCAAGCTGACGGATCGCCTCGAAAAACGGCAGACCCTCGATATCGCCGACCGTGCCGCCAATTTCGACCAGCACGAAATCGAAGGCTTCGTTGCCGTCGAGCACGAACGCCTTGATGGCGTTCGTGACGTGGGGAATGACCTGCACAGTGGCGCCGAGATAGTCGCCGCGCCGCTCCTTGGCGATGATGTCCTGATAGATGCGTCCGGTGGTGATGTTGTCGGTCTTGTTGGCCGAACGTCCGGTGAACCGTTCGTAATGACCAAGATCGAGATCGGTCTCGGCGCCGTCGTCCGTGACGAAACATTCGCCGTGCTGATAGGGCGACATCGTGCCGGGATCGACATTGAGATAGGGATCGAGCTTACGCAGGCGGACGGTATAGCCGCGCGCCTGCAAAAGCGCCCCGAGAGCAGCCGATGCGAGTCCCTTGCCAAGCGAGGAAACCACGCCGCCGGTGATGAAAATGTACCGCGCCATGGGATTGGGACCTTATTTCTTCCAAACCGATTTGGGGAGGCCCGATGGACAATTTGCCGGGTTTTACCCGGGAAATTTGACAAGCCTCAGTGCGACGCCGCTCAAGAGTAGGGCCGGAAACCCGGCCCTTAGCGCGCTCCCGGAAAGTTGCTGAATTTCCGGGACATATAATGGGCCTTGCGGCTTATTGCGAACGCGGAGGCTCCGGCGCGCCGGGCGCCGGCGCCTTTTGGCGCTGCTCTTCCATCTGTTTGAGATCGTTCAGCACGCCATCCTTCGTCGGCGCCGCCGGCTCGCTTTGACCAGCCGGCTTCGGTGCGTCGAAAATCGATTTCTGGGCGCGGTTGAAGCTGGCCAGAATCGTCAGAGCCAGACTGGTGGCGAAAAACAAGGTGGCGAGAATCGCCGTCGCTCGGGTGAGCGCGTTGGCCTGGCCGCGCCCGGTGAAGAAGCCGCCGCCCGAGGAGCCGCCGCCCATGCCGAGCGCGCCGCCCTCCGAACGCTGCAACAGCACGGTGGCGATGAGCGCGATGACGATCAGAAGATGAACGACGATCAGAACAGTTTGCATTCGGTCCGTCCAAAACCGTTCGGCCTTAAATCCGCCCGGTGCAAAGAAAGAGAGCGCCACGGCGAGACGCCGGACGCTGCTGTTGAGGGCGTCTTACACCAAGGCGCGGGCGAAGGAAACCCCGCGCCCGTCCCGATCCGCCAATCCTATTTGTAAACGCCGGCGATGCCGAGAAAGTCCTTGGCCGTCAGGCTGGCGCCGCCGACCAGCGCGCCGTTGACATTGGCGACGCTCATCAATTCCTTGGCGTTCGACGGCTTGACCGAGCCGCCGTAAAGAATGCGGACCTTGCCGCCCTGCCCCGGCAGCAGCTTTTCGAGTTCGGCGCGAATGAAGGCGTGGACCTCGGCGACGTCCGCGGCCGTCGGCGTCAGCCCGGTGCCGATCGCCCAGACCGGTTCATAGGCGACGACGAGGTTTTCTGCATTGGCGCCCAACGGAAGCGAGCCGCGCGTCTGGCCGCCGACAACGGCCAAAGTCTCGCCGGATTGGCGCTGATCCTTGGTTTCGCCGACGCAGACGATGGCGATCAGGCCGGCGCGCAGGGCGGCCTCCGCCTTGGCCTTGACGACTGCGTCGCCTTCACCGTGATCGGCGCGACGCTCGGAATGGCCCACGATGACATAGGTCGCGCCCAGGTCTTTCAATTGTTCCGCGGCGACATCGCCGGTGTGGGCGCCGGACGCCTTGGCGTGGCAGTCCTGACCGCCGATCGCGATGCGCCCCTGCGCCGTCGCCACCGCCGCGTCGATCAAGGTGGCGGGCGGGCAAAGCGCCACCTCCGCCTGCCCCGCCGCGCCCGCCGCCGCCGCTTCGGCGATCATGGCGAGTTCTTTCAGCGCGTTTTTCAGGCCGTTCATCTTCCAATTGCCGGCGGCGAGCGGGCGGATCGTGGTCATCGGGCTGTCCTTCATAATTGAGCGCTCCCCCGATAACAGAGCCGCAAAACTTTGCAACTGGGGCCTTTCGATGAGCTCTGTCGCCAAGAACGTTGCGCTTGAGCCTCGGCATTTCTATAGTCCGGCCGCTTCGCGCCGTTGTGGCGCCGATGAACAGAGATATTTTCCATGCTGGACGGCCTGCGCGTAATGTCGAAAAACTGGCTGGGCCGGGCGTTGCTGGGCGCGTTCGCCGGCCTGATCATCGTCGGCTTTGGCATTTTCGGCATTCGCGACGTGTTTTTTGGGTTTCGCGCCAATCGTCTGGCCGTTGTCGGCGACGAAGAGATCGGCGTCGCCGAATATCGCAACGCCTACCAGACCGATTTACAACGCATGCAGCGCCAGACTCGTCGTCCCATCACCAACGAAGAAGCCCATGCGCGCGGCCTCGACGCGCAGGTCTTGGGACGCCTGATCGCCAATTCGGCGCTCGACCAGACCGCCGCCAAGCTGGGATTGGCGATGTCGGACGCCCAGGTGGCGAGCCTCATCGCGAAAGAACCGTCTTTCGCCGGCCCGAACGGCGCCTTCGATCAGAACCGTTTCAACGAGATATTGCGCGACAACGGCTACACCGAGCGCAGCTTCGTGCGCGAACAACGCGCCTTGGCGCTGCGCCAGGAGCTGACCGAAACGGTGGCCGGGGCCGTGCTCGCGCCGAACGTTCTGCTCGCCGCGCTTAACCGCTACAGCAAGGAGACGCGCAAGGCCGATTATTTCGTGCTGCCCGCGCCCGACGCCGACGCAGGGCCCGCGCCCGATGAAAAAGCCGTGGCCGAATTCTACGAATTGCGCAGCGATGCGTTCCGCGCGCCCGAATATCGCAAGTTGACCTTATTGACGCTCTCGCCCGCCGCTCTCGCCAAACCGGACGCCGTCGCCGACGCCGTCGCCCAGAAGCTTTATGACAAGGTCAAGGACGAGCGTTTCGGTGCGCCGGAAAAGCGCGCGATCGAGCAGCTCGCCTTCGCAAGCGACGACGACGCCGCCAAGGCGAGCGCCAAGCTCAAAGCCGGCGCGCGGTTTGAGGACATCGCCGTCGATCCGCAATGGCGCGCGACGCGCGCCGATCTGGGCGTCCACGCCAAATCGGAAATATTCGATCCGGCGGTCGCCCAGGCGGCGTTCGCTCTGCCGGCTGGCGGCGTATCGGAGCCTATCGAAGGCAAATTCCACCCGGTCATTCTGCGCGTCAACAAGATCGAAGCCGCCAGCACCAAGCCGTTCAGCGACGTCGCCGCCCAGCTGAAAACCCAGATCGCCGAGAGCAATGCGCGCAATGACGCCCAGTCCTTGCATGACAAAATCGAGGATTTGCGCGCCAACGGCAAAACCCTGAGCGAAGCGGCGGCAGCGCTCGGTCTGACGGCGCAAACGGTCGAGGCCAGCGATCCGACCGGCCTCGACAAGACAGGCAAGCCCATCGCCGGCCTTGCCGGTTCGCCCGATCTCCTTAAGGCGATTTTCGCCTCCGACGTCGGGGTCGACAACGACGCCGTTTCTAGCCGCGACGGCGGCTATTCCTGGTTCGAGATCGGCGCTGTCGAGCCCTCGCACATGCGTAAACTCGACGAAGTGCGTCCCGAGGTGGAAAAAAGGCTGAAACTGGAGGACGCCCAACGCGCTCTCGCCGCCAAGGCCGCCGACCTCGTCAGGCAGCTGCAAAACGGCGCCACGCTCGAAAGCCTGGCCAAGGCGCAAGGCGATCTTGCGATCAAACACGCCGAGAACGTGCGCCGCAATGGCGGCGCCGGTCTGAGCAACGCCGCCGTGGCGCAGATATTCGGCGTCGCGGTCGATAACGCCGGCGCGGCGCTGGGCGATAACGGCTCGCGAATCGTCTTCAAGGTGATCGAGGCGAGCGTTCCGCCGCTCGACGTCAAGGCGAGCGACATTGTCGCCGCCATGCCGCAAATCAAACAGTCGATCGCCGAAGAGATGTTGAGCCAATATATTATCAAGGCCCAGGACGATCTCGGCGTCACGATCAATCGAGCGGCTTTGCGCGCCGCCACAGGCGCGGACGAACAATGATCGCCTCTCCCGATTTCGACGCCTTCGCCGCCGATTATGATCAGGGCCGCCCTTGCCTCGTCAGCGCCCTTCAGGTGGGCGATCTGGAAACGCCGGTTTCAGCCTTTCTGAAACTTTCGCAAGGTCGAAAAGGTAATATTTTTCTATTGGAATCGGTGGAAGGCGGCGCCGCGCGCGGCCGTTATTCAATGATCGGCCTTGATCCCGATGCGATTTTTCGCGTGCGCGGCCGCCTGACGGAAATCAACCGGAACGCGCGCCGCGACCTGAACGCCTACGAAACGAGCCGGGAAAAGCCGTTGATCGCCTTGCGGGCCTTTCTGACGGAATCGGCTATTCCCGGCCGCCCGGACCTGCCGCCGATGGCGGCCGGCGTGTTCGGTTATCTGGGCTACGACATGGTGCGGGAGATGGAGCGGCTCGAACTGGCCAAACCCGATGCGATCGGCACGCCCGACGCCATGCTGATCCGTCCGACGGCGATGGTGGTGTTCGATACCGTCAAAGACGAGATCAGCATCGTCACGCCCGTACGTCCGGCCGCCGGCGTCAACGCGAAAGCCGCCTATGAAAGCGCGTTGGCGCGCCTTGATGCGGTTTGCGAGGTGCTTGACGGACCGTTGACGCATCAAACGCCCGGCGTTGATCCGCATCTTCGCGCCGTCGCGCCCGTTTCCAACACCAGCGAGGGACGCTTCAAGGAAATCGTCGAACGCGCCAAGGATTACATCAAGGCCGGCGACATTTTTCAGGTCGTTCTTTCGCAGCGGTTCACCGCGCCGTTCGATCTGCCCGCTTTCGCGCTCTATCGCGCGTTGCGCCGGGTCAATCCGGCCCCCTATCTGAGCTTTCTTGATTTCGGCGACTTTCAGATCGTCTGCTCCAGTCCGGAAATTCTGGTGCGCGCGCGCGAAGGCAAAGTGACGATCCGCCCCATCGCCGGCACCAGATGGCGCGGCAAGACGGCGCAGGAAGACGAAAACCTGGCGCGAGAACTCCTCGCCGACGAAAAGGAGCGCGCCGAACACCTGATGCTGCTCGACCTCGGCCGCAACGATGTGGGCCGCGTCGCCGAAATCGGCACAGTGAAAGTCACCGAAAAATTCGCGGTCGAGCGCTACAGCCACGTCATGCACATCGTGTCCAACGTCGAAGGCAAGCTCGATCCGCGCCATGACGTCATCGACGCGCTATGCGCCGGCTTTCCCGCCGGCACCGTGTCGGGCGCGCCGAAAGTGCGGGCGATGGAGATCATCGACGAGCTGGAAACCGACAAGCGCGGCATTTACGGCGGCTGTATCGGCTATTTCGGCGCTTCCGGCGAAATGGACACCTGCATCGTTCTGCGCACCTCCGTCGTCAAGGACGGCAAGATGCACGTGCAGGCCGGCGCGGGCATTGTCCACGATTCAAACGCCGACGCGGAACAGAACGAGTGCGTCAACAAGGCCAAAGCGCTGTTCCGCGCGGCGGAAGAGGCCGTGCGTTTCGCCGCGTCCGCCAAACGCGGGCAGTAAGGCGGCGTCCGTCGCGTTTTCACAAAACCGGAGCCCCTCGCATTTCCTGTCGATTGCGAGCGATCAGGGTCCGGCGACAAGAGATCGGTTGATCCTGTGACTTTATTCAACGCTAGGCCAATGCTGGCGCGCGCTCTGACCGAGCGCCAATATACGCAGCCAACGCCCGTGCAATCCGCCGTCCTGCGTCAGGACGCGCAAGGCCGCGACATTCTCGTCTCGGCGCAGACCGGTTCGGGCAAGACCGTCGCCTACGGATTGGCGATAGCCGACGACCTGTTCGGCGTCGACGAGGCGCTGCCCGCCGCAGGGGCGCCGCTGGCGCTCGTCATCGCCCCGACGCGCGAACTGGCGCTGCAGGTCGCGCGCGAACTGGAGTGGTTGTACGCCTACGCTGGCGCGCGCATCGCCACCTGCGTCGGCGGCATGGACCCGCGCGCCGAACGGCGTCGCCTGGCCGATGGCGCCCACATCGTCGTCGGCACGCCCGGGCGCCTGCGCGATCAGATCGAACGCGGCGGCCTCAAAGCCGCGAGCCTTTCCGCCATCATCCTCGATGAGGCTGACGAAATGCTCGATATGGGCTTTCGCGAAGATCTCGAATTCATTCTTGACGCGGCGTCGGCCGAGCGGCGCATCCTGCTGTTCTCCGCAACTATGCCGAAGGCCATTGAAACATTGGCCCGGCGCTACCAGCGCGCCGCCGTGCGCATCGAGGTCTCCGGCGAAGCAGCCGGCCACGCCGACATCGAATACCGCGCCGTCCGCATCGATCCGCGCGAGTGCGAACATGTCGTGGTCAATCTGCTGCGTTTCTATGAGGCGCAGACCGCCATCGTCTTCTGCAATACCCGCGAGAGCGTGCGTCATCTGCACGCGACCCTGGTCGAACGCGGTTTTTCCGCCACGCTTTTGTCCGGCGAATTGAGCCAGCACGAGCGCAATCATTCGATGCAGGCGTTGCGCGACGGGCGCGCGCGGGTGTGCGTCGCCACCGACGTCGCGGCGCGCGGCATCGATCTGCCCAATCTCGGCCTCGTCATTCACGCCGATCTGCCGCACGACGCCGAAGCCTTGCAGCATCGTTCCGGACGCACCGGACGCGCGGGCAAAAAGGGCGTCAGCGTCATCCTCGCCTCGCCGTCGCGCCGACGGCGCGCCGAACACATGCTGCAACAGGCCAATGTCGCCGCCGAATGGCGCGGCCCGCCGACCGCCGAAGACATCGCCGCGCTCGATCGACAAAGACTGCTGGCCGATCCGCTGCTGAGCGAAGCGCCGGCGCCGGAGGACATCGAACTGGCCAAGGCGCTGCTCGAAGGCCGCGCGCCTGAAGAAATCGCCGCCGCCCTCGCCAAGGTTCTGCGCGCCCGCTTGCCGGCGACCGAGGACGTGAACGATCCGGGCGAGTCTTCCGGCCGCCGTCGCGATGCGCGCGCGCCGGCGCCGGGCAGGGATTCGCCAATCGATTTCGGCCCTGGGCCGAGCCGCGGCGCGAAAGCGCATAAGGAGCCGATGCCTGGAGCCGTCTGGTTCCGTCTCGACATCGGCCGCGCCCGCAAGGCCGACCCGAAATGGCTACTGCCCATGCTCTGCCGCAAGGGCGGCGTGGCGCGCGAAGACATCGGCGCGATCCGCATTTTCGATCAGGACACGAAAGTCGAGATCGCCGGCCCGGCGGCGAAAGGCTTTTTGAAAAGCATGCGCCGTCCGGGCGGCGACAATATCGGCGTCGAACGCATCGGCGACGACGCCGGGCAAATCCCTGCCGCGCCGAAAAGGGACTTTGCGAAACCGAAAAAGGATTTCGCCAAGCCGAAATTCCAGGATCTGGCCGCCAACCCCGCGCCATTCAAGAAAAAAGCCAAGAAGCCGCCAAGGGACTGATTTTTCGTCCGCAACGCCCTCCGCCGCAAGAAAGATTGCGCTTCAGTCATTTGCGCAATAGGAATTGCCGGAAATCGCCCACCCTGAACTCGGCCGGCGCTCGTCGTCGCCCGAGCCGGACCTGTTAGAAGGATCGACATGACCGCAACCGCCGCCGTCGCCGCCGCAAAGCCCCAGACGGCCCGCCAGGAATGGACTTTGGCGCGGGCCAAGGCGCTTTACGCTCTGCCCTTCAACGATCTCCTGTTCGAGGCGCAGACCGCGCACCGCCGCCATTTCGACCCCAACAAGGTGCAGGTATCGCGCCTGTTGTCGATCAAGACCGGCGGTTGCGCCGAAGACTGCGGCTATTGCGGCCAGTCGGCGAAGACCGAGGACGGGGTGAAGGCTTCGAAACTGTTGGAGGTCGAGCGCGTCCTGAACGAGGCGAAAAAAGCCAAGGACGGCGGCGCCACCCGCTATTGCATGGGCGCGGCCTGGCGCAGCCCCAAGGACCGCGACATGGAAAGCGTGATCGCCATGGTCGAAGGGGTCAAGGCGCTCGGCATGGAAACCTGCATGACGCTCGGCATGTTGACCAAGGATCAGGCGACGCGCCTGAAAGACGCCGGCCTCGACTATTACAATCACAATCTCGACACGTCCGAGCGTTTCTACCCCGAAATCATCTCGACCCGCACTTTCGCGGACCGGCTCGACACGTTGGAGCTGGTGCGCGAGGCCGGCATCAAACTTTGCGCCGGCGGTATTCTGGGCATGGGCGAGACCGTCGACGACCGGCTCGATATGCTCGTGACGCTGGCCAACATGCCGACGCCGCCCGAGAGCGTGCCGATCAATCTGCTGATCCCCATTCCCGGCACCAAACTGGCGAACGCCGAGGCGGTCGATCCCTTCGATTTCGTGCGCGCCATCGCGATGGCCCGCATCATGATGCCCGCCTCCCATGTCCGGCTTTCGGCCGGGCGTTCGGACATGTCGGACGAAATGCAGGCTCTGTGCTTTTTCGCCGGGGCCAATTCGATCTTCATCGGCGAAACCCTGCTCACCGCCGACAATCCGGGCGAGGATCACGACGCCGATTTGTTCCGCCGTCTCGGCGTTTCCGCTGAGGAACTGGAACTCTCACGATGAACCGATCGCCTTTGGCGTTCTTCCAGGCCGATCTCGCGGAATTGGAACGCCAGGCGCGATTACGGAGTCTGGCGCCGCGCGACGGCGTCGACTTCGCCTCCAACGACTATCTGGGCCTCGCCAACTCGCCGCGCCTGGCGAAAGCCGTGGCGGCCGCCATCGAGCGCGGCGTTCCGGTCGGCTCCGGCGGCTCGCGTCTATTGCGCGGCAACCATAGCGAGCACGAGGCGCTTGAGGCGCAGGCCGCGCGCTTTTTCCGCGCGCAGGCCTGTCTTTATTTCGGCTCGGGATACAGCGCCAACGTCGCGCTGCTGTCGACCCTGCCGCAGCGCGGCGACCTTCTGGTCTACGACGAGTTGATACACGCCTCGTCGCACGAGGGACGAAGGCTCGGCCGCGCCGGCGCGCAAGCCGTCCGTCACGGCGATCCGCAGGCATTTTCCGACGCGATCCGAGCCTGGCGCCAGAGCGGCGGCAAGGGCGTCGTCTGGATGGCGGTCGAAAGCCTCTATTCGATGGACGGCGACCGCGCCCCGCTCGACGATCTGCTCGCCATAGCCGACGCCAATGATGGCGTGCTGATCATCGACGAAGCGCACGCGACCGGCGTGTTCGGCCGGCAAGGCCGCGGACTGGCCGACCGATTTGAAGGTCGCGACAACGTCATCACGCTGCACACCTGCGGCAAAGCGCTCGGCGCCTCCGGCGCGCTGGCGCTCGGCGCCAGGACCTATATCGATTTCCTCGTCAATCGCGCCCGCCCGTTCATATTCGCCACCGCGCCCTCGCCGCTGATGGCGGCGGCGGTCGCCGAAAGCTTGAACATCCTCGCCGAGGAGCCGGAGCGGCGCAGCGCCCTTGCCGCCCGGATCGAAACCGCCGAGCGCGGTCTGGCGCGTTTCGGCTTGCCCGCCAGCGACTCGCAGATCATTCCGGTCATCCTCGGCTCCGTCGAGCGGACCATGGCGGTCGCCGCAAGGCTGCGCGAGGCCGGCTTCGATTGTCGGCCGATCCGGCCGCCGACCGTGCCCGAAGGCGCCTCGCGTCTGCGCGTCTCGCTGACTCTGAATGTCGACATCGCCGACGTCGAGGCGCTGACCTCGGCCATCGGCGGCGCCTTGGCCGCCTGAGCGATGGCGGCGCAGCGCCTTATCGTCGTTGGAACCGACACCGGCGTCGGCAAGACCGTTTTCGCCGCCGCCCTGAGCGACGCGCTCGACGCGTATTACTGGAAGCCGGTGCAGTCGGGCCTGGACGAGGAAACCGACAGCCAATGCGTGGCGCGCCTCGCTCCCGCCGTCGCGGACAAAATCCTGCCTGAAGCCTATCGGCTGCATGCGCCGCTCTCCCCCCATCTATCGGCCGAACGCGACGGAGTGACGATTGATCCGCAAAGACTCGACCCGCGCGCCCTGCCCGCCCCGCTGGTCGTCGAGGCGGCGGGCGGCCTGCTCGCGCCCTTGACGCGCCAGCTTTTGACCATCGACCTGATCGCCCGCTGGAGCCTTCCCGTTGTCCTTTGTTCGCGCACTGCGCTTGGCGCGATCAATCACGCCCTGTTGAGCGTCGAAGCCTTGCGGGCGCGCCGGATCGCGTTGCTCGGCATAGCCTTCATCGGCGATGACAGACCGGACACGATGAAGACCATCGCCGACTTTTCCGGCGCGAAAGGCCTTGGCCGGCTTCCCATGTTGAATCCGTTGACGCCCGATAATCTGGCTTCCGCTTTCGCCGAAAATTTCCGTCCGGAGGATTTTTCGTCATGAGCCGCTCAGCCGTCTGGCGCCCGTTCACGCAGCACGCCGTCGAACCCGAGCCGCTGCTGATCGCGCGTAGCGAGGGAGCGTTTTTTGAAACCGCGGCGGGACGCAAAATTTTCGACGGTATTTCGTCATGGTGGGTGACGACGCACGGCCACCGCCATCCCGCCATCATGCAAGCGATCCGCACGGCGAGCGAACAGCTCGATCAAATCATCTTCGCCGGATTGACGCACGAGCCGGCTGAGCGGCTCGCGCAAAAACTGACCGCTCTCGCGCCGCCCGGCCTCGATTATGTGTTTTATTCCGATTCCGGTTCGACCAGCGTCGAGGTCGCGCTGAAAATGGCGCTCGGCTATTTCGTCCATCGCGGCGAAAAACGCACGAAAATCATCGTCATGCAGCACTCCTATCATGGCGACACGATCGGCGCGATGAGCGTGGGCGAACGCGGCGTGTTCAACGCCCCTTACGATCCGCTGTTGTTCGCGGTCGAAACCATTCCATTCCCGACGGCCGGCGCCGAACAGGCCACGCTGGACGCGCTGGAGCGGGCCTTGGCCGACAAGAGCGCCGCCGCCTTGATCGTCGAACCGCTGATTTTGGGCGCCGGCGGCATGAAAATCTATGCGCCGAAAATCCTCGCGAGGATGCGCGAAATGGTCGCCGCGTCAGGCGCGTTGTTCATCGCCGACGAGGTGATGACCGGCTGGGGCCGCACGGGAACGCTGTTCGCCTGCGAACAGGCGGGCGTCAGCCCCGATATTCTATGCACGTCGAAAGGCTTGACCGGCGGCGCCGTTCCGCTCGCCGCGACGTTGGCGAAAGCGGAAATCTTCGACGCGCATTATTCGCTGGACCGCTCGCGCGCCTTTTTCCACTCCAGCTCCTATACGGCCAATCCGATCGCCTGCGCGGCCGGCCTCGCCAATGTCGGAGTGTGGGAAAATGAACCGGCGCGCGAGCAAGTCGCCGCGCTCTGCGCCCTGCAGGAAGCGGGGCTCAAGACGCTCGAAGGCGACGCGCGTTTTGAAAATCACCGCCGCTGTGGCACGATCGCGGCGCTCGATCTCAAGGTCGAAGGCGCCGGCTACCTGGCCGAGGCCGGCCTTAAATTGCGGGCGTTTTTCCTTGAGCGCGACCTGTTCTTGCGGCCGTTGGGCAATACGATCTACGTCATGCCGCCCTATTGCGCGACGGGCGCCGATCTCGATCGCGTCTACAAAGCCATTGCCGAAGCGCCGGAAGCGGCAGCCTGACGCCCGGACTGCGACGCGCATGCTAACTGCATGAACGAAGCGCATCGATCAGGACGCAAAGATCATGAGCGTTTTCGGCGTCCTCCGGCATAGCCGGTTCGGCAGGGCCTTCACAGCCTGTTCCCAACGCATCGTCGATGACCGGCTCGTCGAGAGCCTGCAACGCCGCTTCAAAGGAAATCGGCGCATCGTCCCCCGATTGATTGGGCTCCGGATCGTCGCCGGCCAGCGAGCCATCGAGAGGCTTTTCCTCGCGCTCCGACTTGTCCGGAACGACGAACGGCTCGCGCGGCGGCGCTTTGGTGGGAATCTTGCCGACTGGCGCGTGCGAGAAAAACGCATAATCGTTGAATTTCAGGTGGGGCGTATGCAAGGCGCAGCCTCCTCCATTAAAATTCGATAAACAATAAACCTCGCAGCTTGTGTCAAACTGACGCAGTTCTTCGCATTTGACGACGTTCGGAGAACGCAAGCGAGCGTATGCGCGCTTGATCCGAGTGAAACGGGCGATTCAACTTTTCGTTGTGCTTGACACGATAACCGGACAACGGAGCGGTCCGCCGCCGATAGGCTAGCTTTCCGGGAGGTTCTCGTCCGGCTCTTCCTCGCCCGCGAACAATTCGTCCACCGGCTCTTCGCCCAGCGGCTCCTCATCCTCCGTCAGGGTGGAATCGTCATGCGGCTGCGGCACGCCGAAGCCGGGCGGCAGGCGGCCGTCAAACAGGCCCGCGCCCTTCAGCTCGTCGAGGCCGGGCAGATCGGAAATCTGCTCCAGGCCGAAATGCAGGAGAAACTTCTCCGTCGTGCCGTAAGTGATCGGGCGTCCCGGCGAACGCCGCCGCCCGCGCAGGCGCACCCAGCCCGTCTCCAACAGCACGTCCATCGTGCCCTTGGACATCGCGACACCGCGTATGTCCTCGATTTCGGCGCGCGTCGTGGGCTGGTGGTAGGCGATGATCGCCAGCGTCTCCAAAGCAGCCCGCGACAGCTTCTTTTGCTCCGTCTGTTCGCGCGACAACGCCCAGCCAAGATCAGCGGCGGTGCGAAAGGCCCATTTCCGGGCGACGCGCACGAGGTTGACGCCGCGTGTGGCGTACTCGGTCTTCAGACAGTCAAGCGCGCGCGAAAGGTCGGCGCCTTCAGGCAGCCGCTTCGCCATTTCCTCCTCGGCCAAGGGTTCGCCGGCGGCGAAAATCAGGGCTTCGCAAACGCGCATCGTCTCGCGCAGGGCCGGGTTCGGCGCGGGACTTTCCACTTCGTTGGCGTGATCGAGCTGGTCGAGATCGAACAGCGGGTCGATCGCGTCAACGGGATTTTCTTCATCCCCGGTCATTCGGCGGCCAACAGCGGCGGCGACGCGCCGTCCATCTTTTTACGCAGCCAGATCGGCGCGAAGGCGCGGTCCTGGCGCAAATCGATCACGCCCTCGCGCACCATTTCCAGCGAGGCGGAAAAGGCCGAAGCGCGAACGGTGCGAGCAGCCGCGGGGCTGACGCACCAATCGATGAGGAAGTCGTCCATCACTGTCCATTCGAGCGCTATGCCAGCCAGCCGTTCGAGCGCCTCGCGGGCCTGGCCCAGCGACCAGACCTCACGCTGTCTGAAGGTGACGCGCAAGAGCGCGTGTTTTTGCCGCTGCTTCGCATAGGCCGTGAGAAGATCGAACAGACTGGCCTCGTATTTGGGCGCATTGACGACGTCAACGCCCTCCGGCGCGCCGCGCAAAAAAATGTCGCGATCGAGATGCGGCCGGTTCGCCAGTTTTTCCGCGGCGGCGCGAATGGCCTGCAGCCTTTGCAGCCGGCGCGCCAGGGCGGCGGCGAGATCGACGGCGTCCGGCTCCTCGCCCTTGGGCGGCGCGGGCAGCAAAAGCCGCGACTTGAGGTAAGCGAGCCAAGCCGCCATGACGAGGTAATCGGCGGCCAGCTCAAGCCGAACCCGGCGCGCCGCCTCGATGAATTCAAGATATTGCTCCGCCAGCGCCAGAATCGAAATTCGGGCAAGATCGACCTTCTGGCGGCGAGCCAGCTCAAGCAAAAGATCAAGCGGGCCTTCAAACCCGTCGACATCAACGGAAAAGGTCGGCTCGGAAACGCCCTTTTCGAGCGCCTGGAAATCGTCGAACGGCTCAGCCGTCATCGAATCACTCGCCGCAAGCGCATTCCACTCAAGCCCGATCGGGACTTTCGTTGAAATATGCGTTTAAACCGATAGTTAGCTGCGTTCCGACACCGCTTCGCCGGGGTCGGACGCGCGCTAATGGGACTCTCGCCCCGATTTGGCCGGAGATTGATCGGATCAGGCGCTAATCGCAAGCGCCGATTGCAAAAGCGCCGCCGCTTCCACAGGATCGAAGGGTTCAGGCGCCCTTATCGCCGCTTTCGCCCGCTCGGCGCGCGCCAGAGCCGCGCCCGACAGAACGGGCGAGGCTTCGGCCACGGCGGTCGCCTCGCCGAGGTCGCCGTTGCAATGCAAAGCCAGGTCGAGTCCGGCGGCGAACAGCTTCCGCGCCCGATCGAAGAACGATCCGCCGAGCGCCTTCATCGACAGGTCGTCGCTCATCAGCAAGCCGTCGAAGCCGATGTGGCCGCGAATGATTTCACGCACGACGTACGGCGAATGCGTAGCCGGGCGTTCGGGATCAAGCGCGGTATAGACGACATGCGCCGACATCGCGGCCGGCAGATCACGATTGGCTTTGAACGGCGCGAAATCATGCGCTTCGAGTTCGGCGCGCGAGGCGCGGACAATCGGCAGCTCAAGATGGCTGTCGGCCAAGGCCCTGCCGTGTCCGGGAATATGCTTCATCACCGGCAGAACGCCGCCCGCCAGCAAACCCTGCGCAGCGGCGCGGCCGAGGCGCGCGACGCTCAGCGCGTCCTTGGCGTAGGCGCGATCGCCAATGATATTATGGGCGCCTTCCACCGGCGTATCGAGCACCGGCAGGCAGTCGACATCGATCCCCAGGCTTTTCAGATCATGCGCGATCAACCGCGCGCCAAGCCTCGCCAGATCGCTCGCCTCGACGCCGGAGCGCGCCTGAGCGTATGCCGCGCCGGCCGGATAAGCGCGCCAATTCGGCGGCGAAAGCCGCTGCACGCGCCCGCCCTCCTGATCGACGAGCACCGCCGCGTCATAGCCGACAACGCTTCGGAATTCAGACGTTAATGCAGCTACTTGTGTTGGATTATCAATGTTACGCTTGAAGAGAATGAGCCCCCACGGCCGCGACGCGCGAAAAAAGGCGCGTTCATCTTCGTTCAGGCGCAAACCGACGCAGCCGACGATGAAGGCGCGGATGTTCATGGACGACCTTTGCTCATGGATAAATCCAACCGTCGCTGGCGGGCGCCGTCGCCGATCATGAACGGAAATCGACCGCCGCCGCGCCGAAAGTCCGTCCGCCACGACAAAACGCGCGTCGGCGGACAGACGCCGAAGCGATCAGTTTTTGGTCGGGAAGCAATTGCCGCCCTGCGCCTTGACGCTCGCGCAGATCGAGCCGGCAGCTTCCTTGGTCAAATGACCGACGCGAACCCGGTAGAACATCTTGTCGCCGACGGTCGCCTTGACGAAGGTGGCGTATCGTCCGCCAAGAGCGCTGGAATATTTCGTCGACAACGAATTGGCGGCGCTGCGCGCTTCCAATTCGCTCGGCGAGATGGCCAACTGGACAGCGAAACCGCCGGCGCCGGCGTTAGCCGGCTCAGCCGGAGAAACAGCGGCGTTATGCGCGACTTTCGGCCGTGCGTGCGCCGTCGTGTCGGCGCCGCCGCTGGCGGGCGTCGCGATGCGCTGAGTGACCTTGGGCGTGGCGCTTTTCGGCGCCAGAGAGGGCGGCGGCGCGGACCCAAATGGCGAGCCCGCTAAGGGCGGCTGGCCGGTCGGCTCGGAAATAGGCGTGCCGTCGGCGCGCACGGAGACGGTCTTGACCTTCTTCGGCGCCGGGAAAAGGGAATCGCCCGACGGCGCGCCCTGTCCGATCGCCTGGCTGTTGGCCTGCGCGCCTGTCGGTTCGGGCGCCGCCGGCACGGCGACGCTCGCCGCGCCGCCGCTCATGGCGATGACGCGCGGCGGCTTGGGCGTGGAGGCAAGATCGGCGGGTTGT
This sequence comes from uncultured Alphaproteobacteria bacterium, assembly GCA_963736175.1. GTDB lineage: Bacteria > Pseudomonadota > Alphaproteobacteria > Rhizobiales > Beijerinckiaceae > Rhodoblastus. The sequence goes on from CAVTNU010000026.1 coordinate 49,849, forward strand.
TCCTGATTGGAGACGACGCGCGCCACCGGAGCCGCGTCCTTGCGATCGAACAGCGCTTGTCCCTGGGCCGAATCCGTCGCGTTTTCGCTGGCGGCCGGCTGCACTTTCGTCGGCGTGACTTCCGCGCTGATGGTGGCGACCTGTTTGTGCGCGCCGCCGCGCCAGACAAGGCCGGCGCCAATGCCAATGACGCCGACGCCGAGAACCACCGCCATCAGCAGGATCGCCCCGCCGCCGCGCGCGGGCGCCGCCGGGGTGGCGTCATGGCGCAGCCATTGCGGCGCGTCCCGACCGGGCTGCGCCGGTTCGTCGCGATGATCGAGCCATTGCGGATCCTCGCCGTAAAACGGCGGCTCTTCAGCGAAATTGCCGACGTGATCGACCGAAGGGCCGGAAAAATCGCCACGATACTGATCGGCCTGATCAAACTGGCGGGCGTCGCGCGCGATGGCCTGCGCCGCATTTTGCGCGCGAAACAGCGCTTCGAACGGATCGGCGCCCTTTTCGCCGCCGACAAGACGAGCGAGTTCGGCCAAGGGATCCTGACCGTCGAAATTCTTCGGGGCAGCGCGCAAACGCCTTTCGAACTCGTCAAGATCGAAAGCCGAATTTCTGGCGGCTGGCTCACTCATAGGACACCTCACAACGCGCGTCAGGAACGCGCGCGAGGCGGTCGCTACGACAGCTTCAGCGCATTTCCTGCGGCGCGACAACGCCTAAAATAGACAATCCTGACGCAAGAACGATTATCAGCGCCGTCGCGAGCGACAGCCTTGCGCAGGACAAATCTCTTCTATCTTGATTAACAAAGCGTAATTGTGGCTGATCTTTGCCCTTATTCCAGTGGGAATGGAACGCGGCGGCCAAATCATGCAGGTAAAACGCCAGGCGATGCGGTTCATGCGCTGAAGCGGCGCTTTCGATTACGCGCGGGTACTGGGCGATCAATTTTACGAGGCCGATTTCGCCCTCGTCTTCGAGCAAGCCCATATCGGCGGCGCGCAGAGCCGGCGTCGATAGATCGATCCCAGGAAAAGCCGCCTGCGCCTGGCGCAATACCGAATGGGCGCGCGCATGGGCGTATTGAACGTAAAAGACCGGATTATCCTTCGATTGTTCGATGACTTTGGCGAGATCGAATTCGAGCGGCGCATCGTTCTTGCGAAACAGCATGATGAAACGCACCGCGTCGACGCCGACTTCATCGACGACTTCGCGCAAGGTGACGAAGTCGCCGGAGCGTTTCGACATTTTCACCGGCTCGCCGTCGCGCATGAGTTTGACCAGCTGACACAATTTGACGTCGAGCGTCGTCTTGCCGCCGGACAGCGCGGCGACGGCGGCGTTCATGCGTTTAACGTAGCCGCCGTGATCGGCGCCCCAGATGTCGACGAGCACGTCATAGCCGCGGTCGATCTTGTGCTTGTGATAGGCGATGTCCGAAGCAAAATAGGTGTAGGCGCCGTTCGATTTCTGCAGGGCGCGGTCGACGTCGTCGCCGAAATTGGTCGATTTGAACAAGGTCTGTTCGCGATCTTCCCAATCGTCGGGCGCTTGGCCCTTGGGCGGAGCCAGCCGACCCTGGTAGATCAGCCCCTTGGCGCGCAGCTCCTCGATCGCCCGATCGATTTCCGACACGCCGTCGCGTTTTTCGTGCAGGACGCGCTCTGAAAAAAAGACTTCATGCTGAATGTTCAACGCGGCCAGATCGTCGCGGATTAGCGCCATCATCGCCTCGATGGCGCATTGACGCACCGGCTCCAGCCATTCGGCCTCGGACTTGTCGCGCAGGGCGGCGCCGTATTTGGCTTTGAGCGCCTCGCCGGCGCCCTTGAGATAGTCGCCCGGATACAGCCCTTCCGGAATTTCACCGATTTGCTCGCCAAGCGCCTCGCGGTAGCGCAGGAACGCCGAGCGGGCCAGCACGTCGACCTGCGCCCCGGCGTCGTTGATGTAATATTCGCGAGTGACGGCCGAGCCGGAAAATTCGAGCAGATTGGCGAGGGCGTCGCCGAACACGGCGCCGCGTCCGTGGCCGACGTGCATGGGTCCAGTCGGGTTGGCCGAAACATATTCGATATTGATCTTTTTCGCCTTGACCCGCCCGGCCGCGCCGCGGCCGAAATCGCTCCCCTCGGCCAAAGCGCCGCGCAGCAGGTCGCAAAAGACGCGCGGCCTCAACTTGATATTGATGAAGCCCGGTCCGGCGACTTCGGCCTGTTCGACGTCGCCGTCCCGCGCCAGGGCGAAAGCGATGTCGCTGGCGAGCTGGCGCGGATTGGCGAAATGCTCCTTCGCGTCCTTGGCGAAAACCATCGCGGCGTTGCACGCCAGATCGCCGTGGCTTGGGTCGCGCGGCGGCTCGACGACGAAACGCGCCGAGTTCGAGCCCCGCGGGCAGCAGTCCCTGCTCGGCAAGGCTGTCGAGAATGGCGGCGACGCGGTCGTGAAATTCAGCGAAAATATTCATCGGACGTTCCTGAAGCGATGCGAGCCAGCGGGCTAACCCAATTCGTCGCCCCCGTCAAAACAGGAAATGGCTACGCGCGCCGAGAAGTGACGCAATCGACGGCCAGCGCAGGCGATGGTCGCGGCGCGGTCTTCGCCTCTCATTTTCGGGCCGCCAAATCGCGGAGGACGCGCCGCAACGTCGCCGATAAGCGTATAATTTTTGCTAAATTTGATTAAACCTTCATTATACTTATAACGCGGCATGAAACGTTGCTTCAATTCGGTGTTGTTATAGACAATCTCCTGTACCGCGTGAATTTCCGGCTGCCGGCCTAAGTCGTTAGCTTGCACCGATAAACGCGATATCGGGTCCGATTTTTCTGAAGGTCGCCGGCTATTCTCACAAGGATATCGGCCCAACAGACAAACGGCGCGTTTGTTCCGTCGGAGACGGAGGCAAAAACTATTACTTGGTAATACTAAGAATATTCGCGCTTTTACAAGCGCCTGTTTCGATTGTTCTTCAAAGCGAATACATCGAGGATGTTAAGTCATGCCGATCCAGAGTGTAAACCCTGTGACGTCAGGTCAACTGGACTTGATGCTCCAGCGACGTCGGACGCAAGCTGCGAATTCCCCCGTCGACGCGGCGCCGAACCAAAGCGCGTCGGCGTCGAATGCGGCGCAAACAGCCGCGCCGGCGATGGAAGCTGAAATCGACGAGGCTTCGATCGGGATTTATCCGCCTGTCGCGGACGCGCGCTCAAACGAAGGCGTCGCCCCCGCTCCAACGGCGAAAATCAACGCAATCATGAGCGATCTGGCGCAGGCGTTGCAGTCGGGCGACTTGGCGAGTTTGCGCGCCGCAGCCGCCCTGCTGCAAAACGATCTGGCCAGGATTTCTTGAATTTGGGTCAGCCGGCGCCGCCTTCGCGGCTCAGTGCAAATCCATATGGGGATCGAAAAGCCGACGATAGACCGACAGCGCATAGCGGTCGGTCATGCCGGCGATATAATCGGCGACCGTTCGCGCGCGCGTCGCCTCCTCGACTTTTTGCGCCGCGCTGGCCCATTCGCCCGGCATTGATGAGGGATCGGCGAGGAACCGCGCGAACAAGTCCGTGACGATGCGGGACGCCTTGACGCGCACGCGCATCACCGCCTCGTGCCGATACATTTTCGGGTAAAGAAACGCCTTGATGGCGCTATCCGCCGCCGCCATGTCATCCGAAAAAGCGACCATGCTTCGCCCGGCGCCGCGAATGTCGGCGGCGCTGCCGGGCGCGAGCGCCGCAAGCCGCGCCAGCGAGCAACGCAAAGCGTCCTCGACAAAACGGGTAATGACGCGCCGGCCCAATTCGTGAATGACCCGCACCCGTTCCAGACGCGGATGACGCGCGGCGATTTCGTCGAGCAGCGCCCGCAGGAATTCGACCTCGCGCAGATCGGCCAATTCGAACAAGCCGGCGCGCAGGCCATCGTCGATGTCATGCGCGTTATAGGCGATATCGTCCGCCAGGGCGGCGCATTGCGCCTCCGCGCTGGCGTAGGAGCGCAAATCGAGGGGAAAGACCGCGTCGAATTCCCTCACCGCCTGCGGCAGGCCGCGGGCGGCGCGCGGCCCGAGCGCCCTGCCCGTCGCGTCGAGCAAAGGGCCGTTATGTTTCGCCAGAGCCTCGAGCGTCTCCCAGCACAGGTTGAGCCCGTCCCAGTCGGCGTAACGCGCCTCCAAACGGGTGACGATACGCAAAGCGTGGGCGTTGTGATCGAAACCGCCGAATGGCGCCATGCAGGCGTCAAGCGCGTCCTCGCCGGCGTGGCCGAAACAGGTGTGGCCGAGGTCGTGGGCGAGCGCGGCGGCTTCAGCCAGATCCTCGTCGAGCCGCAGGCCGCGCGCCAAAGCGCGGGCGATCTGCGCCACCTCGATCGTATGGGTCAGGCGCGTGCGGAAATGGTCGCCCTCCAGCGGAACGAAAACCTGCGTCTTGTGGGCAAGACGCCGAAAAGCGCTGGAATGGATCAGGCGGTCGCGATCACGTTGAAACTCGCCTCGCGTCGCCGACGGCGGCTCCGCGTAAACGCGACCGCGGCTCTCCCGCCAATCGGCGGCATAGGGCGCCAAGGCCGGTCTTTCGGCAAGAAGAATGGATGGGTCGAGGCGCATGCTAATTTTCTTTCGGCATTGACCCTGCTACGATCCAACATATTTCTAATGAGCGCAAAGATAGCCTATGGGCGCTTCGCCCCGCGAAAGGCCAACCCCTTGAAGTCCGCAATCGAAATCACCGCCAGCGCCGCTAAATATGTCGCGTCAGTCCTGATGGGGGAGCCGCCGGGTTCATTTCTGCGAATTGCGGTGAACGGCGGCGGATGCTCCGGCTTCCAATACGCCTATGAGATCGACACCGTACGCGCGGACGATGATCTGGTGATCCGACGCGACGGCGCGACAATCGCCATCGATCAAGCCTCGCTGGAATTTTTGAAAGGCGCGCGCATCGACTATGTCGACGACCTGATCGGCGCGGCCTTCAAGATCGACAATCCCAACGCCGTCGCCTCCTGCGGCTGCGGAACTAGCTTCGCAGTCTGATCACAAACCCCACCTCGCCCAATCCCCCGCCGCCCCTTTTTTAAAGGAAGATGGACGTGAGCGCCCTTTTTGTCGGCCATTCCTATATCGACATGACCATGCTGACCGACGTGATGCCCTCGGGCGACGAGAAGGCGGTGGCGCGCGATTTCGCCGTCTCATTCGGCGGCAACGCGGTGACGGCGGCGTTCGCCTGCGCAAGGCTCGGCGCGTCGCCGGATCTGCTCACCACGCTCTCCGACGATTGGCTCGGACAGATGTTCTGGGACATGGCGCGCAAATACGACGTGACTCTCTATCCGCGCAAAGTGGCGCGATCGTCTTTGTCCTTCGTGCTGCCGCACGAGGGCAAACGCGCCATTCTACGCGCGCGCGACTCGCATTATCTGCGCCCGTTCATGATCATCGACCCGAGCACTTATCTGGCTCTGCATCTTGACGGACATCAGGCCGACGCCGCCCTGTACTACGCCAAAGCCTGCCGCGAGAAAGGCGTTCTGACATCGCTGGACGGCGGCGCGATGCGCTCGAACACCGAGGAAGTGCTTGGTTATATCGACGTCGCGGTGGTGGCCGAGGCGATGTGCGTCCAGATGAAACTGTCGCCGCCCGACATGCTGGCTTATCTCAAGTCGCGCGGCTGCAAGATCGCCGCCGTCACCGAAGGCGAACGCGGCATGCTTTGGAGCGATGAGGATGGCGTCGTCTCGCGCCTGCCGGCCTTGCATGTGCCGAAGGAAAAAATCATCGACACCTCGGGCGCGGGCGACGTGTTCCACGGAGCCTATATCGCCTCCTATCTGCAAAACCCGCACGCGCGCTTCGCCGAGCATTTCGATTTCGCCCGCGCCGCCTCGGCCTTCAAGATCCAGCATTTGGGCAACGAGGCCGGCCTGCCGACACTGGCTGACATAGGCGAAATGCGCCGCCTATATGCATAGCGCGATGAGCCAAGGGCGGCGCGTCGCCTCCGCGTAGCGCAAAGCCCACAGAGGGCCTATTTCAGAGAGGATGGACGACAGGCGGCGACGACGCCGGCTTGGGCGTCCGTGAACGTATCGGACAAAGCATGAATTTCTGGCTGGATATAGCCGCCTTTGCCGTGAAGGCTCTCGTCATTCTCACCTTTTTCGCGGCGTTGGGCGGTCTCATCGCTTTCCTGTCACGCAAATCAGGCGGCGGCGACGAGGACGAGGACGATTTGAAAATCACCTCGCTCAACGCCCGTTACGTCGATCTCGAAACGCGGATGAACGAGGCCATCTTCGACAAGAAGGCGCTCAAGGCCCGCGCTAAAGAGCAAAAAAGGGCGAAAAAGCGTGAACCGGTCGAGGAAGGGCGCAAACGGGTATTCGTCCTGACGTTCAAGGGCGATCTGCACGCCTCGCCGGTCGCCCGGCTGGCGCGGGAGGTCGACGCGATCCTGTCTGCGGCGCGGCCTGGCAAGGACGAAGTGGTCGTGCGGATCGACAGTCCCGGCGGCCTGGTCACCGGCTATGGGCTGGCCGCCGCCCAGATGCTGCGATTGCGCGAGGGCGGCCTCAATCTGACCGCCAGCATCGATCAGGTCGCCGCCAGCGGCGGCTATATGATGGCCTGCGTCGCGCAAAAGATCGTTGCGGCGCCCTTCGCCATTGTCGGCAGTATAGGTGTCGTCGCAGAATTCCCGAATTTCAACAGGTTATTGAAGAAACTTGATGTAGATTATCAAGAGTTCACGGCCGGCGAGTTCAAGCGGTCGGTCTCGCCGCTCGGCAAGATCACGCCAGCCGGCGCCAAGCATTTTCGCGCCAAGCTGGAGGCGACGCACGTCGCCTTTAAGCAGTTTCTAGCCGAGAGCCGGCCAAAAATCGATCTGGAAAAGGTCGCCAACGGCGATGTCTGGCTGGCGCGCGAAGGTTTGGACCTGGGTCTTGTCGATGAATTGGCGAGCGGCGAGGATTACCTGTTTCGCGCGCGTAAGGAAGCGGACCTTTATTCCGTCGACATAGCCGAACACAAAACCATGCTGGCGCAAATTCTCGGCGGCATCGGACTTTTCGCGGAAAAATGGGGCCTTGCGGGGCCGCGGCGAATATTTTGAAGCCGCGCGCTACACGTGGTCCGGCAGTCCCTCGAACCGCGCCAACGCCGCGGAATCGGGATATTCGGAAAATTCGACAATCAGGCCGTCGCGAAAACGGATGAAGGTCACGAGGTCGATCTCGGCCACCTCGCCGGTGCCGCGATGGCGCAATTTAACCGTGCGATGGGTCGCGACGTAATCGCCGTCGATCAGGAATTCGTGAAAGCGAGTCCCCTGATTTTCATAACGGACGTTGTAAACATTCAGCATCTCGGTGACCGCCGGCTTGCCGTAGATCGCATTGCGAAAAGGGTAGATCGTCCAGGCGCCGCGCAGGTTGTAGACGATATTGTCGTCGAGATAGTCGAACACGCTGGCGAAATCGCCCGCGGCTTGCCGTTCGAAAATATGGCGCACACGATGCTCGGTCATCTCGCGGTCGAGCCGGCCAAGTTGTTTGAATGCTTCCAGGCCTTGCAAGATTCACCCGTTGTCTTTGCGGCTCGCCCCGAGATCAATTCGGTAATAGCGCGAGAGGATTTGCAGAGCGTTCCCAATCTTCGCAAAAATGTTTTCTATTCCGTCGGTATCGCAGCGAAACACATATCGATCAAAAATTTCGAATGTTTTTAATCCGAACGTCAGTTGATGTGAACAGAATAGACGCTAACCAGCCACCGCTTCAAGTCGCGCCATCGCCGCGGAGTCGGGATATTCCGAAATCGCGACCACCAGCCCGTCGCGGAAGCGCAGGAAGTTGCAAATGCCGACATTGAAAACCACGCCGGCGCCGCGGTGGCGCAGCGCGGACGTGCGGTGTACCGCGGCCCTGTCGCCGTCGATCGCGATTTCGTGAATCTCCGAACCCAGATTTTCATAGTTGACGTGCAGGGCTCTGAGCATTTCGGCGAGCGCTGATTTGCCGCAGCGCCGGCTGACGTAGGGAAAGAGCGTCCAGGAGCCCTTTACGTCGTAAACGACGTCGTCGGCGAAATATTCAAGCATGCCGCGAATGTCGCCCGCAGCGCGCCGTTCCAGCAACGATCTAATGCGGCGCTCGATCAACTCCCGATCAAGCTGTCCGAGTTTTCTCGACGCTTCCTCGCTTTGCATCGCCCGTTCCGTTCGATCGCCAGCCGCGCGTCACGCCTTTTCGGGCAGATTCAAACGCAGGTGCAATTCGCGCAATTGCTTCGACGTCGCGCTCGACGGCGCGCCCATCAAAATATCCTCAGCGCGCTGATTCATGGGGAACAGGGCGACTTCGCGCAAATTCTGCTCGCCGGCCAGCAACATGATGACGCGGTCCACTCCGGCGGCCAGGCCGCCATGCGGCGGCGCGCCATATTGGAAGGCGCGATACATGCCGCCAAACCGCTCGATCACCGTCTCCTCGCCGTAGCCGGCGATTTCGAAGGCCTTGACCATCGCCTCGGGGCGATGGTTGCGAATGCCGCCGGACGCGATCTCAAAACCGTTGCAGGCGATGTCGTACTGGAAGGCCTTGATCTGCAGTGGGTCCTGAGTTTGTAGGGCCTCCAGCCCGCCTTGCGGCATCGAGAAGGGATTGTGGCCGAAATCCACCCGTTTCTCATCCTCGTTGTACTCGTACATCGGGAAATCGACGACCCAGGCCAATTCGAACCTGTCCTTGTCGATCAAATCGAGGTCTTCGCCGACCTTGCCGCGCGCCGCGCCCGCGAATTTGGCGAACTTGTCCGGGTCGCCGGCGGCAAAGAACACGGCGTCGCCGGCTTTGACGCCGAGCTGGGCGCGAATCGCCTCGGCGCGCTCAGGACCGATGTTATTGGCGATCGGCCCGGCCGCCTCAGTCTTTCCCTCTGCTTCGCGCCAGAAGATATAGCCAAGACCCGGCTGGCCCTCGCCTTGCGCCCAGGAATTCATGCGGTCGCAGAACGTGCGCGACCCGCCGCCCGGCGCCGGCAGCGCCCAGACTTCGTTCTTTGGCGTTTCGAGCATGCGCGCGAAAACCTTGAAGTTCGAACCGCGGAAATGTTCGGACACGTCCTGCATGACCAGCGGGTTGCGCAGATCCGGTTTGTCCGAGCCATATTTGCGCATCGCCTGCGCATAGGGGATGCGCGGCCAGTTTCTGGTGACCGGCCGTCCGCCGCCGAACTCCTCGAAAATGCCGGTAATGACCGGCTCGACGGCGGCGAACACATCGTCCTGCGTGACGAAGCTCATTTCCAGATCAAGCTGGTAGAACTCGCCCGGCAGACGGTCGGCGCGCGGATCCTCGTCGCGGAAACAGGGCGCGATCTGGAAATAGCGGTCGAAACCGGCCATCATCAAAAGCTGCTTGTACTGCTGCGGCGCCTGCGGCAGGGCGTAGAATTTGCCGGGATGGATGCGCGAGGGCACGAGAAAGTCACGCGCGCCTTCAGGCGACGAGGCGGTGAGAATCGGCGTCTGGAACTCGTTGAAGCCGGCGCCCTTCATGCGCGCGCGCATGGAATCGACCACTTTGCCGCGCAGCATGATGTTGTTGTGGATGCGTTCGCGCCGCAGATCGATGAACCGGTATTTCAGGCGCGTTTCTTCCGGATAGTCCTGATCGCCGAACACCGGCAGCGGCAATTCCGCCGCCTGCCCCAAAACTTCCGCGTCGCGGACATAGACCTCGATCCTGCCGGTCGCCATATCGGGATTGTCGGTGCTCTTGCCTTCGATTTCTGGACGGCGTCTGACTTCGCCGTCGAGACGCACGACCCATTCGGCGCGGAAGGTTTCGGCCCGTTTGAAGGCCGGCGAATCCGGATCGACGACGCATTGGGTCAGGCCGTAATGGTCGCGCAAATCGATGAAGAGAACTCCGCCGTGGTCGCGGATACGGTGACACCAGCCCGACAGCCGTATGCTTTGGCCGACGTTGGCTTCGGCGAGTTCGCCGCAGGTGTGTGTGCGATAGGCGTGCATGGCGTTCCTGAAGGCAAAGAAAAGACCTGGCGGCTGCGTAGCGGAAAAACACGCCGGGGTGAAGGGGCTTGCGATCGCGCCGTCAATTGGACTTTCGCGCATTTGGCGGCGTCCCAATTCCGACGAAAAAGAATACACTGTTGTTTTGACGCTATTTTATTCAAAACACGCCGTCGATCGCCCGCCAGATTACACTGGCGGTCAAGCGCGGCTTCGATTATGAACGCGCCATGAGCCTTGTTTCTACAACGGGCGAACTTGCCGAGCTGTGCCGGACCTTCGCTCAATATCCCTTCGTCACAGTCGATACGGAATTTTTGCGCGAGACGACGTTCTGGCCAAAAGCCTGTGTCATTCAGATCGCCTGCGAAAATGACGCGGCGGCCATCGACGCGCTCGCGGAAGGGCTGGACCTCGGTCCTTTTTTCGAGCTGATGGCCAATCCCAACGTCGTCAAGGTCTTTCACGCGGCGCGCCAGGATATCGAGATTATCTGGAATCTGGCCAAGATCATTCCGCAGCCGTTGTTCGACACCCAGATTGCGGCGATGGTCTGCGGCTATGGCGAGCAGATCGCCTATGGCGAGCTGGCGCAGTCCATCTGCAAGGTGACCTTGGACAAGTCCTCGCGTTTCACCGATTGGTCGCGCCGACCGTTGTCGGACGCCCAGATCGACTACGCCATCGCCGACGTCACCCATTTGCGCGACATCTATCTCGCTCTGCGGCAAAGGCTGGAAAAAGCCGGCCGGCTGCACTGGCTCGCCGACGAAATGGCGGCGCTGAGCAAGAAAGAAACGTACGAACAGCATCCCGAACGCGCCTATGAGCGTTTCGCCCATCGCGCGCGCAAGCCGCGCGATCTCGCCGTTTTGATGGAAATCGCCGCCTGGCGCGAGCAGGAGGCGCAAACCCGCGACGTGCCGCGCTCGCGCGTGCTCAAGGACGACATTCTGGTCGAAATCGCCCTTTCGGCGCCGCGGACTCCCGAATTGCTCGCCGGATTGCGCGCCTTTCCGCGCGGCATGGAGAAATCGCGGTCCGGCGCGGAAATTCTCGCCGCCGTCGAACGCGGCTTGGCGCGCGACCCCAAGACCCTACCGCGCATCGAGCGCGAAAGGCGCAACGGCGGCGGCGGCGCCACCGCCGAATTGCTGAAGGTTCTGCTGCGCCAGGTGTCCGAACGCCACGGCGTGGCGGCGAAGATGATCGCCACGTCCGACGACCTCGACGCGCTGGCGAACGACGACAAGGCCAATGTCGCCGCGCTGGCGGGCTGGCGGCGCGAATTGTTCGGCGCCAGGGCCTTGCAGCTCAAACACGGCAAGCTGGCGCTGACGGTCGAAAACAACAAGGTCGTGACGCTCGAATGGTGCGAGGAAGCGAGCCAAGCGGACCCGGAATGAACGCGCAAAGCGCTCAAACTGTGCTTGTGCGGGCCTCGCAAACGAGTGACGTCGCGGCCATCGCCGCCATCTATGGCCAAGCCGTGACGACCAGCGTCGTGACTTTCGAGATTGAGCCGCCGGGCGCCGCGGAAATGGCGCGCCGGCGCGAAGCTCTGCTGACGCAAGGCTACCCTTTCCTTGTCGCCGAGGTCGACGGCGCCGTCGCCGGCTACGCCTACGCTGGCGCGTTCCGCACGCGCGCCGCCTTCGCCGCGACCGTCGAGAACGCCATTTACCTCGATGCGGCCTTTCGCCGGCGCGGAATCGGCAGGCTGCTGCTGACACGGCTGATTGACGACTGCGCCGCGCGGAATTTCCGTCAGATGGTCGCCGTCATCGGCGACAGCGGCAATGCCGCTTCGATACGTCTGCACCGGGCCTGCGGCTTCGCGCGGGCGGGCGCGCTCAAATCAGTCGGCTTCAAACACGGGCGCTGGCTCGATTGCATCTTGATGCAGCGCCCGCTGGGACCCGGCGATTCCGTCGCTCCGTAGAGCGCGCTATGCCTTCTTCCAGAAAATCGTCACCGCCAGCCCGGCGAATACGATCGCCGCGCCCGATAGCGCCCGAATCGTCAAAGGCTCGTGAAAAACCACGGCGGCGCTCGACATGCCGAAAACCGGCACCAGCAGAGCGAAGGGCGCGATCCGCGCAGCTTGATGCAGGCTGAGCAGCCGGCTCCACAGGCCAAAGCCGAATATTGTCGCAACATAGGCCAAAAACAGCGCACTGCCCCAGACCGCGAGGCTCGGTTGGCTGATGGCGCGCCAGATCGCCGCCCGATCCTCGAGCATCAGGGACAACGCCAGCAGCGGCGGCGGCGAAAAGAGACTCGACCAGATGACAAACGCCACCATATCGACGCGACCGGCGCGAATGGAGAACAGATTGCCCAAACCCCAAAAGGCGGCGGCGGCGACCACCGCCAGAAACGGCGGCAGCGCCGTCGTCAAACTGAGTCCCGAGCCGATCAGGGCGACGCCGGCGAAGGCGATGGCCGCGCCAGCGATCTGTCCTCGGCCGATGGGTTGGCCGATGACGAAATGGGCCAACGCCATGGTGAAAAACGCCTGGATCTGAATGACCAGCGAGGCGAGCCCCGCCGGCATGCCAAACCGAATGGCGATGAACAACAGCCCGAACTGGCCAAGTCCGATGCTGAGGCCATAGCCGGCCAGATCGAACAGGCGCGTCGACGGGCGTTTGATGAAAAACACCGCTGGAAGGGCGGCTAGAAAAAACCGCAAAGCGGTCAAAAACAGGGGCGGCGCGGCGCCCACCCCGATCTTGATGGCGATGAAGCTGACGCCCCAGATCGCCGCGATGGCGACGGCCAACGCGATATCGCGCAGGGGCAAGGGCGAAGCCGCCCTTCCCGCGCCGTTCATGTCGCGCCCGGCGCGAAATCCGGCCCCTTAGGACCTGTGGATTTCGATCCCATCAGGCCCCCATCGGGTAATTCGGGCTTTCTCTCGTTATCGCAACGTCGTGAACGTGGCTTTCGCGCAGACCCGCGCCGGTGATGCGGACGAACCGGGCGCGTTTCTGGAACTCGGCGATGTCGGTCGCGCCGACATAGCCCATCGCGGCGCGCAGGCCGCCGGCCAGTTGATGCAGGATCGGTCCGACCGGGCCGCGATAGGGCACCTGCCCCTCGACGCCTTCGGGTACCAACTTCATCGCATCCTTGATATCCTGTTGGAAATACCGGTCGGCCAGCCGCGCGACATGGCTCCCACCGAGCCCATGCCGCGATAGGATTTGAACGAACGGCCCTGATAGAGGAACACTTCTCCGGGCGCTTCTTCCGTGCCGGCCAGAAGCGAGCCGATCATCACGCACTCGGCGCCGGCGGCGATAGCTTTGGCGAAATCGCCGGAAAATTTGATGCCGCCGTCGCCGATCACCGGCACGCCGGCCTTGCGCGCCTCTTCCGTCGCTTCGAGAATCGCCGTCAATTGCGGCACGCCGACGCCGGCGACGATACGGGTGGTGCAGATCGAGCCAGGGCCGATGCCGACCTTGATCGCGTCGGCGCCGGCGTCGATGAGCGCCTTGGCGCCTTCGCGGGTGGCGATATTTCCGGCGATCACGCCCACCTTGTTGGAGACGCGCTTGATCCGCGTCACTTGGTCGAGCACGGATTGAGAATGACCGTGGGCGGTGTCGACGACAATGCAGTCGACGCCGGCGTCGATCAGCATCAGCGCCCGCTCATAGCCGCTGTCGCCGACCGTGGAGGCCGCCGCGACGCGCAGGCGCCCGGCTTCGTCCTTGCAGGCGGACGGGTGCAGCGTCGCCTTCTCGATGTCCTTCACGGTCACCAGACCGACGCAGCGGTAATCCTCGTCGACGACCAGAAGCTTTTCGATTCGGTTCTGGTGCAAGAGCCGGCGCGCCTCGTCCTTGGAGACGCCTTCGCCCACGGTGACGAGCTTTTTCGTCATCAGTTCGGACACCGGCTGCAACGGATTGTCGGCGAAGCGCACGTCGCGGTTGGTCAAAATGCCGGCGAGCCTGCCTGGTTTGCCGTCGGCGCCGCGTTCAACCACCGGAATTCCCGAAATCGAATTGCGGCTCATCAGGGCGAGCGCGTCGGCCAGCGTCTCATCGGGGAAAATGGTGATCGGATTGACCACCATGCCGCTCTCATAGCGTTTGACCCGGCGCACTTGCTCGGCCTGTTCGAGCGGTTCGAGATTGCGGTGGATAACGCCAATGCCGCCCGCCTGCGCCATGGCGATGGCGAGGCGCGCCTCGGTCACCGTGTCCATCGCCGAGGACATCACCGGCAGATTGAGGGTAATCTGGCGCGTCAGGCGCGTCTTGACGGACACGGCTGACGGCATGACTTCCGAATGGCCCGGACGGAGCAAAACGTCGTCAAAGGTCAGGGCTTCCGTCAGCGGCAGGATTGAATTCATGGCCAACTCCAGTTTCGGCAAGGCGGCAAAGAATGGCGGCGGGGGTCCGCCGTATGAGTTGGCGCGTGCTCATAGCATTTCTGTGACAAAGCGCAAAGCGGTCCTCCTCGAGAAGACAAATTTCCCCATTCATGGGACAAGGGCGAGACCGCGCCCGCCACGGCCGCGCGCTTTCACCGTCGACTTACAAAGGCCCCGGTTTGCGCTCCGTTATCGTCACGCCCCTGATCGTCGCCTGCGCGCTGTTCATGGAAAATCTCGATTCGACGATCATTTCCACATCGCTGCCGGCGATCGCCCGGGATTTGCATGAAGACCCGCTGGCGCTCAAACTGGCGATGACCTCCTACATGTTGGCGCTGGCGGTGTTCATTCCCGCTTCCGGTTGGGTAGCCGATCGTTATGGCGCAAAAAAGGTGTTCCGCATCGCCATCGTCGTCTTCACCGCCGGCTCGATTCTGTGCGGCCTGTCGAGTACCTTGCCGCAATTCGTCGCCGCCCGCATTTTTCAGGGCGTCGGCGGCGCCATGATGACGCCGGTCGGCCGGCTGCTGCTGCTGCGCTCGATCGAGCGCTCGCAGATCGTGCGCGCCATGGCCTATCTCACCATTCCAGCCCTGATCGGGCCGGTGATCGGCCCGCCGCTCGGCGGCTTCATTTCCACCTATCTTCATTGGCGCTGGAATTTCTGGATCAACGTGCCGATCGGCGCCCTCGGCGTCGTCCTGGTCTCCTTGTTCATCAAGGACGTGCGCGAACGCGACGTCGCGCCGTTCGACGCCGTCGGTTTCGCCCTGTCCGGGCTTGGTCTGACGAGCCTGATTTTCGGCGTCACCGTGATCGGCCGCGGGTTCATTCCAGACCCGTTGAACGCTGTGTTGATCCTGGCCGGCCTCGCCGGCGTCGTCGGCTATGTTTTCCACGCGCGACGCATCGAAAACCCGATCATCGACCTGCGATTGCTGCAAATTCCCACGTTCGCCGCCTCGATCGGCGGCGGCTTTCTGTTCCGCGTCGGCATCGGCGCGACGCCGTTTCTGTTGCCTTTGCTGTTCCAGGTCGGATTCGGCATGACGGCCTTCGGATCGGGCTCGATGACCTTCGTCACCGCGGTCGGGGCAATGGCGATGAAAACCACGGCTGCGCCCATCCTGGCGATGTTCGGTTTCCGGCGAACGCTCATCGCCAACGCCCTGCTCAGCATGCTTTTTCTGGCGGTCAACGCGTTGTTCACGTCGCAGACGCCGACAATGGCGATCATGATGTTCTTGCTGGTCGGCGGCTTTTTCCGCTCGCTGCAATTCACCGCCATCAATTCACTGGCTTACGCCGACGTCAGCGACGACGCGATGAGCAAGGCGACGTCCTTTTCCGGCGTCGTCCAGCAATTGAGCCTGTCGGCTGGCATTGCTATCGGAGCCGGCTCGATCGAGGCGACGCGGCGGCTGACGCATGGAAGCGTCCTTGCCGCGTCTGACTTTTTCCCGGCCTTTCTGGTCGTGGCGGCGATTTCGGGGGCTTCGGCGCTGATCTTCTCCCGCCTTCCCGCCGATGCCGGCAATTCGATCGTGCGCCGCGGCGGCGAGCCGACGCTCGGCGCGCCGCAAAGCTAATTTTAGCGACGGTGTTGGATGTCGGCGATGGAATGGATTGAGGCGCGTCGCGTTGATCCACCGAGCGAAAGCCATGAACCTTATTTTATGCAATAGACTGTTTAATAAGCACTTTGGTGGCTAGATTCGTGATCTTTTTGTCACATCGACGTGAATATTGAACGGCGCAAGCAAAATCCCTTGAAATCGCAAAACGGTAATGCTTATCGTACCGTCAGGTTCACGGACTTCGTCGGTTTACACGGATTTTTTCTTCGTTAGGGGCTAACTGCATGCGCAAAATTCTTCTTTCCACCGCAGCTCTCGTCGCTTTGGCCGGCCAGGCTTTCGCCGCCGACCTGCCGTCCCGCAAAGAAGCGCCGGTTTACGCCGCGCCCGCTTTTTCCTGGACCGGCTTCTATGTCGGCGTGGAAGGCGGCGTCGACTTCCTTGATTCCAGCGCGAAATCCAATCTCCCGCCTCGGATTAATCCGCCAGACTTTGGATCCAACCAGACCGCGGGCTTGCTTGGCGGCGTTGTCGGCTACAACTACCAGATCAACCAGTTCGTGCTCGGCCTTGAAGGCGATGTCGGCGGCGTGCTCGGCGGAAACAATACGGTCGCGACCACTGGCGGGAATGTCGCCACCGCCACCACGAGCAGTTCCTATTTCGCCGACATCCGCGCCCGCCTCGGCTACGCGGTCGCCGAGCGCGCCTTGCTTTACGTGGCCGGCGGCGTCGCCTTCGGCGATCAGAAGACCGTTTACACCGCGCCCGCGGCCTCGTTCACCAGCAACCGCACGGGCTGGGCCATTGGCGGCGGCCTGGACTACGCCTTCACCAACAACTGGATTGGCCGTATCGAATATCGCTACACCGATCTTGGGACAAGTCCAATATTAGTGTTTTCAACGTCGGCTGCTCGATGACCGCTTGCATTGTTCGCGCACGGTTCGCAAGAGACGAGACGGTTCTCGTCGGTCGTTTCTACAAGTTTAACTCGTCGGCTCCGGTCGTCGCCAAATACTGAAGTCAGCTCGTTCGAGCGGATAAAAAAGACCCGGCCGCGAGGCCGGGTTTTTTGTTCGGCGGCGACGCAATCTCGCGCACCCGATGGGCGTGGCGAACAGGGAAAAACCGCGATCAGGCGCGCGAAACGTCTTCCTCGCCCGCCTCCGCGCCGCGAAAACCGGTCGCCAGCACATAAAGCTCGGCCGAATCGGCGCGGCTCGCCTGCGGTTTGATGTGGCGCACCTGAGCGAAATCGCGTTTGAGCCGCGTCACCAGTTCGGCCGTTTCGCCGCCCTGAAACAACTTGCACAGGAAAAACCCGCCCGGTTGCAGCACCTGCGCGGCGTAATCGGCAGCCAGCTCGGCGAGATGGACGATACGCAAATGATCGGTCTTTTTGTGGCCGGTGGTGTTGGCGGCCATGTCGGAGAGCACCGCGTTCGCAGGCCCGCCGAGCATGGCTTTCAGGCGATCCGGCGAGTCTTCCGCCAGGAAATCCATCACGGCGAAATTGACGCCGGGAATCGGCTCGATGTCGATGAGGTCGATGCCGACGACCCTGCCCTTGCCGTCGGCGGCGCGCAGCTTTTTCGCCGCGACCTGCGACCAGCCGCCGGGCGCGGCCCCGAGGTCGACGATGCGCTGGCCCGGTTCCAGCAGATGATATTTCTCGTCGATCTCGAGCAGCTTGAACGCCGCGCGCGAGCGCCAGCCTTCGCGCTTGGCTCTGGCGACGTAGGGATCGTTGAGCTGACGTTCGAGCCAAAGCGTCGACGACAATGTGCGTTTGCGCGCGGTCTTCACCCGCGTCTTCAGCGAGCGACCGCCTTCGCGGCCGGAGCCGCCGGTGGGCTTGTTCAAAGGGTTCCCCCGATGGCGCCGAAACGCCCGTCCGCCCGCATCAGTTCGATCAGCATGCCCTCGCGCAACCCACGATCGGCGATGCGCACGCGCCTCGCCGGAAAAGCGCGGCGGATCGCCTCCAATATGGCGCAGCCGGCCAGCACGAGATCGGCGCGTTCGGGGCCGATGCAGGAGTTTTCGGTGCGCTCCTGATAGGTCATGGCGCAGAGCCTGCCGATGACGGCGTCGATTTCCTCGTGCGACATCCAAAGTCCGTCGACGCGGCGCCGGTCGTAGCGCTGCAGATTGAGGTGGATGCCGGCAAGCGTGGTGACCGTGCCGGACGTGCCGAGCAGATGAAACCGTTCGCAACGCAGCTCTCCGCGCGCGCTGTCGACAAATTGCTGCAATTCAACGGCGACCAGATCGATCATGCCAGAAAAATCGGCGCGCGAGACATGTCGTCCGCCGAATTTCTCGGCCAGACTGACGACGCCGAGCTTGAGCGAGGTCCAATGGCGGATGCGCCTCTCGCGCGCATCGGCCCGCGCGCCCGAGAGCCAGACGACCTCGGAAGAACCGCCGCCGATATCGAACAGAACGACGCCTTTCGCCGCCTTGTCGGCGAGCGCCGCGCAACCGGTCGCCGCCAGACGCGCTTCGGTCTCGCGGCCGATGATCTCGAGCTCCATGCCGGTCTTTTCACGCACGCGGGCGATGAACTCAGCGCCGTTCTCGGCGGCGCGGCAGGCCTCGGTGGCGATCAGACGAGCGCGCGTCACCCCGCGCGCGGCCATTTTATCGCGACAGACGCCGAGCGCTTCGATCGTGCGCAGAATCGCCGCTTCGCCCAGCTTGCCCGTCTGGCTCAACCCCTCGCCAAGTCGGACGATTCGCGAAAAGGCGTCGACGATGCGAAAACCATCGGGCGCGCGCGGATCGCCGTCGCGCGTCGGTCGCGCCACCAGCAGGCGGCAATTGTTGGTGCCAAGGTCGAGCGCGGCATAGGTCGCCGGACCGCGCGAATCATGCGGTCTCGTTCTCGCAAGGCCCTGCGAGGCCTGCGTCGCGGCGGCGTCCAAAGAAGCCAAACAACTCTCCCCCGCCCGCGATTTTCGCCGCGCGCGTTATTCGTCTTGTTGCGCCAGCATAACCTTGGCGCACGAGCGGCGCAAAGGCGTTTTCGAAATCCGCGCGTCAATTCGGGGTATGACGCGCGCCGGCGAGCCTGCGCCGCGCCTCGCGCAGCAGAAACAGGGTGTGGTCATAAGCCAGACGAAAAGCGCCGAGCCCCTCCGACGTGATGGCTCCGTCGTGGACGCCGCGCAGAACCTGCTCCATCGCCTCGCGCAGATCGGCGGCCGCCGCGTCGACCTGCGCCGTTGTCTTGGCCGTCTCCGCCTTGTTGGCCGCCGCCAGCGCCTCCTCGACGAACAGCGTCGCCGAAACCGGCTTGAACTCGCGTCAAACCGGCGTAAATCGCCGCGAAAATCGATCCGATGACCGAGAACATCGGCAGAACGATATAAAACACGTCGCTGTAGCGATCGATCAACGATTTTTCGTCGTTGTCGAGATATTGCGCCGCGCCGGGATGGATCAAAATGGCCGCGTCCTTTTCGGTATCGGGGGCTTCGATGGCCGACGCGAACTCGCCCTCCACCGCCAGTTCCGCCTTGTTCTCGAAGATGATTTTAGCCAGATCAGCAACCCGCGTCTCCGACACCTGCTTGCGCACCAGCAGGACTTCCGGGATCGACAAAGTGGAAATGTCGTCAGCTGGACTTTTCGGCGCCGCCGAAAACAGTCCCGCGTCGATCGTTTCCTCGGCCAACCCACGAATCTTTTGTTTGAGAATTCCCGTATTGTCGAAATCGATGAATTCGATCTTGGCGTTGGCGGTCAGATCGGCGTAAACGGACGAGTGGATGAGCTTGGTCAGCGGCGCGATGAGGAACACGCCCTGAAACCCGCCGGCGCCCAATAGAGCGTTGAGCTTGTTCTCCTGCGGGGCCGGTTTGACGCCGTGCTTGGCGACAGGCGAAAAATTATAGGCGTCGAAAATCTGGTTCAAAACGACGGCGTTCTGGTTGTCCTGTCCGACGACGGCGATTTTTTTGCCCTTCATGTTCGCGACGCCAGTCAGCTTTTCCGATTTCAGCGCCGCCATGAGCAGCACGTCCTTTTCGACAACGGCAAGCGCCCGCGCATTCGAAGGCGCCTTCACGTCGGCGCGGAAGATGACGAGATCGGCCTCCCGCCGCGTCAACGGGCCGATATCGCCGGAGGGCCTGGAAATAATGCGGATACGCGTCAATTCGCTGTTTTGCTTGACGATGCGGGCAAGGTTCTCGGCGAACTTGCGATCGGCCGTATTCTCACGCACGGCGAAGGTGAGATAGCGCTCTTTTTCCAGCCAGAAACGCGCGCCCAAAAATCCAAGGCCGGTCAAAACCGCCGTAGCGAGCACGAAAGCCAGGATCTGCCGGCGATTAGCCGCTTCGCGCGCCGCCCGGGCGCGTTCCGCCAGCTGGCTGACGCGGTCCAGGGCTGATTCGTCGTCGACGAAAGACATGTTTATGGCGGCTCCGACGCGAATGAACCATGCCGCGCGAGCGCGGGCAAGCACAGCGCCGCATGAAATCGCCGCAAAGGGGTTGCGCTCGCCAATCCTCTTCGCTATTCCAACCGGACCTTGGGACCGTTGGTCCCGTTGGGGGATAGTTCAACGGTAGAACTGCGGACTCTGACTCCGTCAATCTTGGTTCGAATCCAGGTCCCCCAGCCAACAAACTCATTCTCTTAGCTAACTAATAAGTCTCCATCGCCGAACCGATAAGATATCGGCCAGATTGGCGCGAGTCGCCGTCTTAGCGGGCAAGGCGAATATGGCGGCTTCACTCTGCCCTGTCCTCAACCTAAAGCGTCGTCCAGTCGGCGGAGCGGCCCAGCAAGGCACGCCCTTCCCAGGACCGATCAAGTCGCTGAAGCCCTCTATTTCTCAAACCGGTTTCGCTGGCGACCTTGTCGAAATACGCGTTCGATTTCGCCGACGCGGCGAATTTGCCGGCGTTGTCCCGTTGATATATGACTGCTTCGCGACTCCGCGGGTTGAAAACAACCGAGCGGCGGGGCGTAGCCGTCAAATTGCTCGGACCTCCGCCAGAGCCGGCTGGTAAGCTCTCCGCGCGGCTTTAAAATCATGGAGTTCGCATGGCCTTGGCGAAATTGAACAGATGTTCCGGCGCGACGGGAATGATACGCGCCACTCTGCTGTCTTCCCTGGCGATCAGTGGAGCGTTCGTCGCGCTCGACACGCCGGCGCGCGCGGAGGAGCCGATGTATCAAACGGGCCTTTTCAACCGCTTTTTCAATCCGGGCGATCGCGCCGCCGCGGAAAAGGAAGACGCCCTGCCGCCGAAGCCGCAACGCGGCCTTATTAACCGGATGCTCGACCCCGACGACGCGCAAGCCGCTCCACCGGCGCAGGCCGCGCCCCCGCCCGCGCAAACGCCGGTCGCCGCGAATGTCGCTCCCGCGGACCAGAAGAAGACCAAGGCCAAGGTCAGCCCGAAGCCGGCGGCGCCGGCTCCCGTCGCGCCGCCGCCCAACTGAAGCGCCGCGTATCCCGAATAACCAGATTGATGCGAAGGCCGCGCGATTTTTGCGGTTCCCTCAATTTTGAGGAAAACGGAAAACAGCGGCGGAACCGGCGGCTCGGACTTGCATTGTTCAGTGTACTCCATACACTCATGCTCGCCCACAAATGATTGATTCATGCGAGATATCATGTCGAACACGCCCAATGCATCGCTTGCATGCGGCGTTCTGGCCGCCGTCGCCTTCTCAGCCGGCGCCGCGAACGCGGCACCCCCGGGTTCCGCCGGGATTATGCCACCGCGGCGGTTCGGCAGGTCGAGTTGACGCGGGCGATCCCCGCCTGCAATCGCGGCGTCGGTCCGCGTTGGACGACGGATTACCGCATCCATTTCGATTGGTGTCTCGGCGCGCCGCCCAGCGTCGTCGAATCCGAAAGGTTCGCGCGCACCAACTGGATCCGCAGCTGCCGCGGAATGTGACGCGGCCGGCAAGCGCGAAATCGCGCGACGGATAACGGACGCCGTTTGCTGAAATAAGTGACTAACTCATCAATGACGCCAGCCCTTCAGCGATGCGCGTCGCGGAAGGGACGTTTGTCTCACGTCAAATCATGCCACTCAATAGGGGCGGGCCACCGGCGCGGTTTCGAGTCCGAGCAGAATACGGGCAAAATCCAAGTCATTGGCCGCCGCCTGCGCTCGCAGTTCATCGACCCGGACGGCAATCCGACGCCGGAGATCGACTTCACCGGCAAAAATTGCTGCAAGCTTTTCGGACGCGACGTCCAGATAATTCGCGGCTTCGACGTCGAAAACATAATTCTCGAGATCAAAGAAACGCATACTGCCCTTGTTTTTGAACAGGTAATACTCTCCCGCCGCGGGAGAGAGGACCGGCGCGCCACCGCGCAGGGCGAAGATCAGGCTGTGGTGTGGACAAGCGATCATCAATCGAGCATGTGCGGCGATGGCTATCGGATCACGGAAACTGTCCTCTGGGCGGACCAGCCGACAGGGCGCCTGCGCCAAAGCGGCCAATTGTTCCAAAGCTGGCGCGTCGAAAGGTCCTTGAGGCAGCAATACGATCGGCAGGCGAAAGGTTTCATAAGCGCGCTGAACAACGTCCGCGGTGCGGCGCAACACATTCGAACCGACGCCGACGCCGGCGTTGTCGCGATAGCCGACGCAAATATAATTTTCCGGCGTCAGATCATAACGCTCGATCACCGGCTGGGGCGGCTCGACCGTCCTCAGAATCAATGCGTCGTCAACTTGATCGCGGACTTTCGCCTCACCTGTGAGCTTGAACATCTCGCGCGCGCTTTGTTGGAAGTCGCGGGCGCTGACATAGGACGCGCGCCGCAAAATCGTTTTTATGCGATCCTCATCGGCCTTATCGGTAAAAGGGCCGATCTGTTGGCTTCGCAGCAGAACCCTTTTGCCAAGGCTTGTCGCCAGTTCGACAGTGAGCGCCTGCTCCCAAAGCCGCGAGCGGGTCGCCGAAGTCAGAATGCCGCCGCCATGCACAACCAGCGCGTCGGCCTGCTCGAGAGCGTCCCAAAATTCCAGCGATTGCGCCCGATCGATAAAGTCGAGATCCGGCGATTCCGCCAACGCCCGCCGCGCCTCATTTGCGGAAGGAACGATCAAAGCGTCCCGAAGCATCGCCCAGCGGCTCTTGAAAATTGCGTCGCCCGTCACGTAATGGGGGTCGCCGCGAAAAAAAGCGAAGCGGGGCGACGGAGCGAAGGTCACGTCATGACCGCGTAGCGTATCCCGCGCGACGTCAGCGTTGTTGGCGGCCAGCGTCAGCCGGGCCGTTGGCGCGAATTCGCGACAAACCTGAACACAAGCGCGCAGAAGCGCCTCATCGCCGGAATTACGAAAACCTGCGCCGCCAACCATCAAAATATTCATTGATCCCCCTTGGGAGCGTTGATCCTTCCAAATTGATATGAACTGTCGTTGAACTTTCATCCAGCGCCTATTGGAGCCTCGACTGATCTTTGGCCCTCACGTCCGGTTGCAACCGCCGCCCGGTCGTGGCAAGCGATCCAGCATGACCGACAAGACCAACTCCGCCGCCACTGGCGGCGCGCCCAAAATTTCGTTCGTTTCGCTCGGCTGTCCCAAGGCCCTGGTCGATTCCGAGCGCATCCTGACGCGCCTGCGGGTCGAAGGCTATGAGCTTGTCCGCAACCACGCCGGCGCTGATGCGGTGATCGTCAATACCTGCGGTTTTCTCGACAGCGCCAAGGCCGAGTCGCTCGCCGCGATCGGCGCGGCGCTCAAGGAAAACGGCAAGGTCATCGTCACCGGCTGCATGGGCGCCGAACCCGACCCAATTCTTGACGCCTATCCCAACGTTTCAGCCATCACCGGCCCGCAAGCCTATGAAAGCGTCATGACGGCGGTTCACGCCGCGATACCGCCGGCGCATGACCCGTTTCTCGATCTGGCCCCGGCGCAAGGGGTCAAGCTTACGCCGCGCCATTATTCCTATCTGAAAATTTCCGAAGGCTGCCACAATCGCTGCACGTTCTGCATCATTCCAAAGCTGCGCGGCGATCTGGTTTCGCGCCCGGCCGGCGAGGTGCTGCGCGAGGCCGAAAAACTGGTGAAGGCCGGCGTCAAGGAGCTGCTCGTCGTCTCGCAGGACACCAGCGCCTACGGCCAGGATCTGCGCTACGCTTCAAGCCCCTTTCAGGACCGCGACGTGCGCGCGCGTTTTGTCGATCTGGCGCGCGAACTCGGCCGGCTCACGCCGTGGACGCGGCTGCACTACGTCTATCCCTACCCCCATGTCGACGAGATCATCGAACTGATGGCCGAGGGCGTCGTGCTGCCTTACCTCGACATTCCATTTCAGCACGCCGCGCCCAGCGTGCTTAAGGCGATGAAACGACCCGGCAACATCGAAAAGACGCTGGAGCGCATCAAGACCTGGCGCGCCGCCTGCCCCGATCTCACGCTGCGTTCGACCTTCATCGTCGGCTTTCCCGGCGAGAGCGAGGAGGATTTCGCATTTCTGCTCGACTGGCTCACTGAGGCCAAGCTCGACCGCGTCGGCGCGTTCAAATATGAGCCGGTGGCCGGCGCTAGCGCCAACGATCTTGGCCTGCCCGCCGTGCCGGCGCAAGTGCAGGAATTGCGCTGGCGCCGTTTGATGGAGCGGCAGCGGAAAATTTCCGCCGAGCGCTTGAAAGCCAAGATCGGCAAGCGCCTGACCGTCATCATCGACGAAACGACGCCCGATGGCGCGGTCGGCCGCGGCAAAGCCGACGCGCCGGAAATCGACGGCAAGGTCTTTGTCGCCTCCCGGCGCCCGTTGCGCGTCGGCGAGTTCGTCACCGCGAAGATCGAACGCGCCGACGCCTATGATCTTCATGGCGCCGCCGTTTAGGCCGCCATCAGCCATTCGGCGATTTTCGTCCAATCGCCGTTCAGCACCCGGCGGTCCAGAAACAGACCAAGATAGCCGCATGGCGCCGTCATCTGGGAACGACAAGAAAATTCAGCGCGATACAGAAACCCGCGGTTACATCACGACGACGCGGGCGCCCTTCGAGACACGCTGGTAAAGATCGATCACATCGG
>CAVTNU010000027.1:0-5596 GCA_963736175.1 uncultured Alphaproteobacteria bacterium
TGTCAATCGGCGTCGAAAATTGACCCCCGATCGGCGTCCAAAAATGACCCCTTGATCAGGGTTGGAGTGACAGCGCGCGCCGCGGCGCAGCTGGTCGGGGTTGCGCAGCCGGGGCGCGCGCGGCGGCGTGATGCGCGGTTCCGAAGTCAGGCTCGGTTTTTGAGGCGCCAGCTTTCGTTGCCGGTTTCGACGATGTCGCAATGATGGGTCAGGCGGTCGAGCAGCGCCGTCGTCATCTTGGCGTCGCCGAAAACCGAGGGCCATTCGCCGAAGGCGAGATTGGTCGTGACGATGATCGACGTGCGTTCGTAGAGCCGGCTGATCAGGTGAAACAGCAGCTGGCCTCCGGACTGGGCGAAAGGCAGATAGCCGAGTTCGTCGAGGATGATGAAGTCGAGCCGGGTCAGGTAATCAGCAAGCCGCCCCTGCCGGCCGGCGCGCGTTTCGGCTTCGAGCTTATTGACGAGATCGACCGTGTTGTAGAAGCGTCCGCGCTTGCCGGCGCGCACGCAGTTGCGGGCGATGGCGATGGCCAGATGCGTCTTGCCGGTGCCGGTTCCGCCGATGAGCACGACATTGCGCTGCACGTCGATAAAGCCGCCGCCAGCGAGATCGCGGACCAATCTTTCGTTGATCGGCGTCGCCTCGAACGCGAAGTCGTCGAGATCCTTGGCCAGCGGCAGCTTGGCGATGGTCAGCTGATATTTGATCGAGCGAGCGTGCTTTTCGGCGATTTCGGCGGCGAGCAAGTCGCCGACGATGCGCGGCGGCTCATGCTGGCGCTTGATCCCGCTGGCCATGATCTCGTCATAGGCGGCCTTCATGCCGAAGAGCTTGAGTTCGCTCATGAGATCGAAGATTTGCGTGCGTTCCATCAACTAGACCTCCCCTGACAATTGCTCCTCAATTGATCGTAGCGGGCGCAATCGGCGACAGGCGCGATGTTGAGCCGCAGCGCCTCCGGCGGCTGGATCATCGCGACCGGGCCGGGATCGCGGCGGCGCGCGAGAATGTTGAGGATCACGTCGGCGGAATGGACGCCCTCTGTGAGCGCTTCGGCGCAGGCCGCCTCCACCGCCGCCAGTCCGTCTGTGAGAACAGCGGCGAGGATGTCGACCATCTGACGCGCGCCGTCATGCGAGCCGGAGTGTTTTCTGCGGACGCGCTCGATCGCCGCCGGCAGGACCCAGTCCTTGAATGGCGCGCCGTTGCGCAAGGCGCCGGGCTTTCGCGCCAGGACCGGCACATAATGCCAGGGGTCGAAAGCGGTCTCGCCGCGTCCGAAGGCGCGCGCATGTTCGCCGACGACGCGCCCGTTCTGGCGAATGACGATGCGATCGGCGTAAGCATGGACTTCGACCGGCCGGCCGACGGCGCTCGCCTGAACCGAGTATTTGTTGCTGTCGAAACGAACCAGGCAGGTTTTCGAGACCGACGCCGGGACGGCGTGGAAACCGTCGAAACGGCCCGCATAAGGCACAAGCTTGGGCCGTTCGGCCTCGAAAGTCTCCCACACGGTCTTGTCGGCAATCTCGGGATGGCGATGCGCCTTGGCGTAGGCGATGCAGCGATCGGCCAGCCAGGCGTTCAGTTCCTCAAGGTTCTTGAACCGCAGGCGCGGCGTGAAGAAGCGCTCGCGCACCAGGCCGACCTGGTTCTCGACCTGGCCCTTCTCCCAGCCCGACGCCGGCGTGCAGGCGACGGGCTCGACGAGGTAATGCGCGCACATTTGCAGGAAGCGGCGATTGTATTTGCGCTCCTTGCCGACAAAAATCGCGTCCACCGCCGTCTTCATGTTGTCGTAGATGCCGCGGGTGCAGGCGCCCTTGAAGAAGGCGAAGCCGCGATCATGCGCGTCGAACACCATCTCCTGCGTCTCGCGCGGATAGGCGCGCGCGAAAAACATGCGGCTGTGGCAAAGGCGGACATGCGCGACCTTGATCGTCGTCGTGGCGCCGCCGAGCAGGACGATCTCGTAGCTCCAGTCGAACTGGTAGGCTTCGCCGGGCGCAAAGGTCAGCGGCACGAAGGCCGCCGCCGTCAGGGCGGAATGTTCGCGGCGCCAAGTCTTGGCGTAGCGCCGCACCGCGTCATAGCCGCCGTCATAGCCGAGATCGCGCAGCGTCTCGAAAACGCGGATCAGCGTCAACCGCTCCCGCGTCGACTTCTCCGCGTTCGTGGTCAGCAGACGGTCCAAATCCTCCGTCCAGCGCCCGAGTTTGGGACGCGGCTGGACTTCGCGCTCGTAATCGAACGAGGTCTCGCCGGAGCGAAGCACCTTGCGCACCGTGTTGCGCGAGATCTTCAGGTCCCGAACAATCTCCTTGATCGTCTTGCCTTTAACGAAATGCTCGCGCCGAATCCGGCCAATCGTCTCCACAACCAACATCCCCGCCCACCCGCTCGCAGATGCAAAGCGGACAGCTCTTCAGGCCAAGTTTTAAGGGGTCAATATTGGAAGCCGATCCCCTTGCTCACGGGGTCATTTTTGCAGGCCGAATAACACGCCGCATGGCTTCGGTGTCTTCGGGGCTGTCCTCGACCAACAGGATCGGCTGTTTCGAACTCTTGCGACGTCATCATGTTTCCGACCTCAATGTGAAATTGAAACTGCTTCCTTCGCCGAACTGGAACTCGACCCAAATTCGACCGCCGTGCCTTTCGATGATTTTTTTTACGATTGGCAGACCGACGCCGGCGCCGCCGCCAAATTGTTCGCGCGCATGCAAACGTTTGAAAATGCGAAACACGGTGTCGAGATGTTTTTCACGAATTCCGATGCCGTTGTCGCGGACATAGAAAACGTTCTCGCCCGCAGCGGCCCCTTCCGCATCCGCCGGCTCCACGGAACTGTAGCCGACTTCGATCCACTTGACGGGTTTATCATTGTACTTCATGGCGTTGACAATGAGATTGCGGAACACTTCGCCGATACGGACGCGATCGCAGCGAAGGCTTGGCAGAGGCCTGGGAACGCGCAATTCGACGCTGCGCTCATGCAGGCCGATCGCCAGCGAGTCTTGCACCGCTGCAACCACGTCGTTCAAATCCGTCTCCCGCAAGGCCAAGTCCACCCGGCCCACGCGCGAGAACATCAGCAGCGAGTCGATCAGTTCCTCAAGTCGCTGTGTCAGCCGTTTGATGGTTTCCAGCTTCTTCTGGCCTTCGGCGTCGAGCTTGTCGCCATAGTCCTCGATCAGGAAGCTCGAATAGTTGTGGATGCCGCGCAACGGCTCCTTCGATCGTGAGAGGCGATATAGGCGAAATCGTCGAGTTCCGAATTGCTGCGCTCAAGTTCGGCATTTTTCGCCGCCAAGGCTTCGGCAAAGAATTTGATTTCTGCCTCCGCGGCTTTCCGGGCCGTAATGTCGCGGACCAGGCCCGCGAAGGCGCGCGCGCCGCCGATATGAAACTCGCTCACCGCCAAATCCATCGGAAACGTCGAGCCGTCCTTGCGGCGACCGGCGACTTCTCGACCAATTCCGATGATTTTTGCTTCGCGCGTGCGGCGATAATTCGCCAGATAGCCGTCGTGCTCTCTGTGGTAAGGTTCGGGCATCAGCAGCGCGATGTTCCTTCCCCGCATTTCGTCGCCGAATAGCCGAAAATGCGCTCTGCGGCGGGATTGGCTGAATGCATGGTTCCCCGTTCGTCGATGGTGATGACGCCGTCCACGACGTTATCCATCACCGCCCGCAACCGCTCCTCGCTGTCGCGCAGCGCCGCCTCTTCGGCGACGCGCGCGCTGATGTCACAATGGACGCCAAAACCACCACGCCTTCAGGCGTGGTCACGGGATTGAGGCCAATCTCCACCGGGAATTCCGCGCCATCCTTGCGGCGCGCCAACAAGGTTCTTCCGCGCCCATCTGACGAGGCTGACCTTCGGCGATAAACTTCGAAGCGCTGGGCGACATGAGATAAACGATGACGTTTGGGCAGGAGGACTTCAATCGATTGCCCCTGCAATTCCTCGTGGGCATAGCCGAAACAATGCGCGGCTTGAGAATTGGCTTTCAGGATCACGCCTTCCGCGTCCGTGATGATCGCTCCAACTGGGGCGAAATCAATGGCGAACTGCATCAACGTGTTAAGCGATGGCGATCCAGTCACTGCTGTGTTGTCCTTTAAGCGAGACGAAGACAGAGCGGGGAACGGCAGGCGTCTGAAAGGCCAAGCGATCTCAGGACCTGAGGCTTTACGCTAATCCTTTGCTGGGAAATTGCAATTGCCGCCCGATGGCGCCTTGGGCGAAGCCGGGACTCCTTGTTTCCGCACCGGTCGCCTACTGCCACCGGGCGCAGATCGCGCATTGGGATGTCCTGCTGCGATCCGGGCGCTCGGGAGAACTGCGGCAACGCGGCAAACGCATAGGCGAGGCTCATGTGCGCGGCGGCCTGACGCCGGATTATTACATCGACTCCTACTGTTTCTTTTTCAAAGCCTTTACCAAGCTGTTGCTGGAAAAAGCTCCGCGGCAAACGGGCCTCATCGCCGACGCCATCTTCTTCGACATGAACGTCGCCCTGTCCGCCTTCAATCAGGGCAGCGAATGCGAGGCGCGTCGCCAGGAGGCCGAGGCGATGGCGGATACCATCGAAAACGAGATGAAGGGCTCAAAAATAGCGGTCGAAGAAAAATCGGACGATCTGCATCGCATGGCTTCTGAGCTTAACCATGCGCTAGACGGAGTGAAACAGGGCGTCGGAATGGTGAAAGGCGGGGCCGAAACGGCGACCTCCGGCATTCAGGCGGTGGCTTCGGCGGTTTACGAGCTTCACGCCAGCAGCCAGGAAGTGGGGCGCAAGGCCGACGACGCCTCACAGCTTGTGGTCGACGCGGTCAGTCGGGCCGATGAAGCGGTCACGAAAATGGGCGAACTGTCGGAAATCACCCGTCAGGTGACCGAAGCAGCGCAGCTGATCGCCGGAATTTCCAACCAGACCAATCTTCTTGCTTTGAACGCCGCCATCGAGGCCGCCAGGGCGGGCAAGGCCGGACGCGGGTTTTCGGTTGTCGCCAATGAGGTCAAGCAATTGTCTTTGCGAACCAGCCGGGCGACGCAGGAAATTACCTTGCGCATCCAGCAGATCGATACGGCGACCAGATCAACGGTCGGCGCCATGCAGTCCGCGCGCGACTTGATTCACGGCATAGAGGACATCGCGGGCGCCGTGGCGTCCAGTTCACACCTGCAGATCAGCGCCTTGCAGCAAATTGGCGCCAGCGCAAAACTGGCTGCCCAAGGGGGCGGACAGCCTCAATGTCAGCGTTGGCTTGTTCACCGAGGCGGTCTCCGACGCGGAGAAGGTGGCGACGAGCGTTCCTGGACTGGCGAGCGATGTCAGTGCCGTGTTCGAGGCGCTGACCAAGCGCATTGTCGTGACCGTCCATTCCTATTCCAATCTGGATCGCCGCTAGCATGACGAGACCTGCGTCTTTATCTTGCTGACGACGCAATTCCGGACTTCGATGAAGCCGGCGAGAAGATCAGAGTTATTCAGGCTGTCTACGGGCGAAACTTGCGGCCCATGGGTCCGCTATCGGTTCAATACCTGGCATCCACTTCGGCTAGCCAAGGGTCCGCATTGGGTCGA
>CAVTNU010000028.1:0-18406 GCA_963736175.1 uncultured Alphaproteobacteria bacterium
CTGCAAAAATGACCCCGTGAGCAAGGGGATCGGCTTCCAATATTGACCCCTTAAAACTTGGGCTGAAGAGCTGTCCGGTTTGCATCTGCGAGCGGGTGGGCGGGGATGTTGGTTGTGGAGACGATTGGCCGGATTCGGCGCGAGCATTTCGTTAAAGGCAAGACGATCAAGGAGATTGTTCGGGATCTGAAAATTTCGCGCAACACGGTGCGAAGGTGTTCGCTCCGGCGAGACCTCGTTCGATTACGAGCGCGAAGTCCAGCCGCGTCCCAAACTCGGGCGCTGGACGGAGGATTGGACCGTCTGCTGACCACGAACGCGGAGAAGTCGACGCGGGAGCGGTTGACGCTGATCCGCGTTTTCGAGACGCTGCGCGATCTCGGCTATGACGGCGGCTATGACACGGTGCGGCGCTACGCCAAGACTTGGCGCCGCGAACATTCCGCCCTGACGGCGGCGGCCTTCGTGCCGCTGACCTTTGCGCCCGGCGAAGCCTACCAGTTCGACTGGACACCAAGATCGTCCTGCTCGGCGGCGCCACGACGACGATCAAGGTCGCGCATGTCCGCCTTTGCCACAGCCGCATGTTTTTCGCGCGCGCCTATCCGCGCGAGACGCAGGAGATGGTGTTCGACGCGCATGATCGCGGCTTCGCCTTCTTCAAGGGCGCCTGCACCCGCGGCATCTACGACAACATGAAGACGGCGGTGGACGCGATTTTTGTCGGCAAGGAGCGCAAATACAATCGCCGCTTCCTGCAAATGTGCGCGCATTACCTCGTCGAGCCCGTCGCCTGCACGCCGGCGTCGGGCTGGGAGAAGGGCCAGGTCGAGAACCAGGTCGGCCTGGTGCGCGAGCGCTTCTTCACGCCGCGCCTGCGGTTCAAGAACCTTGAGGAACTGAACGCCTGGCTGGCCGATCGCTGCATCGCCTACGCCAAGGCGCATCGCCATCCCGAGATTGCCGACAGACCGTGTGGGAGACTTTCGAGGCCGAACGGCCCAAGCTTGTGCCTTATGCGGGCCGTTTCGACGGTTTCCACGCCGTCCCGGCGTCGGTCTCGAAAACCTGCCTGGTTCGTTTCGACAGCAACAAATACTCGGTTCAGGCGAGCGCCGTCGGCCGGCCGGTCGAAGTCCATGCTTACGCCGATCGCATCGTCATTCGCCAGAACGGGCGCGTCGTCGGCGAACATGCGCGCGCCTTCGGACGCGGCGAGACCGCTTTCGACCCCTGGCATTATGTGCCGGTCCTGGCGCGAAAGCCCGGGCCTTCGCAACGGCGCGCCATTCAAGGACTGGGTCCTGCCGGCGGCGATCGAGCGCGTCCGCAGAAAACACTCCGGCTCGCATGACGGCGCGCGTCAGATGGTCAACATCCTCGCCGCTGTTCTCACAGACGGACTGGCGGCGGTGGAGGCGGCCTGCGCCGAAGCGCTCACAGAGGGC
This sequence comes from uncultured Alphaproteobacteria bacterium, assembly GCA_963736175.1. GTDB lineage: Bacteria > Pseudomonadota > Alphaproteobacteria > Rhizobiales > Beijerinckiaceae > Rhodoblastus. The sequence continues at coordinate 1,449 of CAVTNU010000028.1, forward strand.
GTCCATTCCGCCGACGTGATCCTCAACATTCTCGCGCGCCGCCGCGATCCCGGCCCGGTCGCGATGATCCAGCCGCCGGAGGCGCTGCGGCTCAACATCGCGCCTGTCGCCGATTGCGCCCGCTACGATCAATTGAGGAGCAATTGTCAGGGGAGGTCTAGTTGATGGAACGCACGCAAATCTTCGATCTCATGAGCGAACTCAAGCTCTTCGGCATGAAGGCCGCCTATGACGAGATCATGGCCAGCGGGATCAAGCGCCAGCATGAGCCGCCGCGCATCGTCGGCGACTTGCTCGCCGCCGAAATCGCCGAAAAGCACGCTCGCTCGATCAAATATCAGCTGACCATCGCCAAGCTGCCGCTGGCCAAGGATCTCGACGACTTCGCGTTCGAGGCGACGCCGATCAACGAAAGATTGGTCCGCGATCTCGCTGGCGGCGGCTTTATCGACGTGCAGCGCAATGTCGTGCTCATCGGCGGAACCGGCACCGGCAAGACGCATCTGGCCATCGCCATCGCCCGCAACTGCGTGCGCGCCGGCAAGCGCGGACGCTTCTACAACACGGTCGATCTCGTCAATAAGCTCGAAGCCGAAACGCGCGCCGGCCGGCAGGGGCGGCTGCGATTACCTGACCCGGCTCGACTTCATCATCCTCGACGAACTCGGCTATCTGCCTTTCGCCCAGTCCGGAGGCCAGCTGCTGTTTCACCTGATCAGCCGGCTCTACGAACGCACGTCGATCATCGTCACGACCAATCTCGCCTTCGGCGAATGGCCCTCGGTTTTCGGCGACGCCAAGATGACGACGGCGCTGCTCGACCGCCTGACCCATCATTGCGACATCGTCGAAACCGGCAACGAAAGCTGGCGCCTCAAAAACCGAGCCTGACTTCGGAACCGCGCATCACGCCGCCGCGCGCGCCCCGGCTGCGCAACCCCGACCAGCTGCGCCGCGGCGCGCGCTGTCACTCCAACCCTGATCAAGGGGTCATTTTTGGACGCCGATCGGGGTCAATTTTCGACGCCGATTGACATTTTGACGGCAGTGGGCGGCCGCACCGCTCATGCGGCGGTCGTCGCCCGTCAGGGCTGGAGGAAGGTCTGCTGGTGGTTTCTTTCGCTGATTGTCGATTTGACAAGAACCGCGCGATACTCGCAGGTCGCCTCCTGCAACAGGGCGATTGGATCGCGCTTGACGGTGGCCTAGGTGAAGTGACGCGGGGCCAGCGCGACATCATAGTCAAACCGCCGGCCGAATGTGCAATGATAAGACAATGGAGTTCCGAACAAGCTGATTCATCCGAAGGCGTCCTCTGCTGTTTCCTCTTGCCTGTCGTTGCCGGAAAGGCCCGCCATGAAACGGCCAAACCGTTGGACTGACGGTGATCGCGGGCGCCGCGCTTCCGACGCCTTGCTGGTTCCCGGCGTCCTGATTGGCACCGCCGCCGTGCTTGCCCAAAATATTGGATCTGGTCAAGCGACGTCGGCGGCACCGTACAATGCGCATTCGTCCTTTCGCGCGCTGCCCGGATCGCGAGAAGTCCAGGGGCAACCGGCTTCTCGTGCAAGGCTCAATCAAACAGGAAAACAGTGGCCCTCGCCGACAAGGCCGCCTTCACCGCCTGAACCCTTGTTCAAAGGAAAGTTGAAGCAAGCGAGGGGCCCTCACATTAACACATGTGGCCATGAATTCCAGGGCCTGCGGAAGGTGGCGCGCGCGATCGGTCCGCCGAGGCAGACGCGCACCGCTTCGGCGGGTGCCGCCGGCCGTGAAGGCGTCGCTCGGGACCACGCCGATGCCGGTCGAGCGCATGTGCCCGACGAAGGCGGAGCGGGTCCACGGCTGCGGCAGGCGACCAGATGTGAAGCTCAAGGATCGCCTTGGAAGCGCCTGTCGGCAGGATCTCCGCGACCGCTCTGCCGCGCCGGGTCTCGTCGCGGATGAAGCGCAACAGCGCGTCGGCGGTGCCGTCCTCGATCCAGCGCGTCACCAGCGCGCCGGTGAGCGGCGACGCCATGACGCATGGCGGCGCGCAGCGCCGCCGCGAAGGGCCAGCCCGCCGCGCATCGGGCACGACGACATAGGCGGCGCGCATCCCGCGCCGATGCATTTGGCGAGCCCGGCGACATGCCAGGTCAGCTCCGGCGCGAGCGCCGCGAAAGGCGGCGGCCCGTGCGCGGGAATGAAGCCATAGGCGTCGTCCTCGACGATCGGCAGCCGTGAAGCGCCGCGCGACCGCGGCGATCTCGCGCCGCCGCGCGTCGCGGGATCGTCAGCGTGGTCGGGTTCTGCAGGGTGGGGTTGAGATAGATCGCCTTCGGCGCGCACGTCTCGCAGGCGTCGCTGAGCGCATCCGGCGTCGATGCCGTCGTCGATCCATCGGCAGTCCGACCAGATTGAGCCGAGTTGGGCGGCGATGGCGCGGATGCCCGGATAGGTGAATTCCTCGGACAGGACCGTGTCGCCGGGCTTGGCCAGAACGTTGAAAATGCCGAGCAGCGCCGGATGGGCGCCCGGCGTGACGAAAATGCGCTCCTGCGACGGCACCAGGGCGCGGCGGCCTAGCCAATTGGAGGCGGCGTCCTTGTCGGCGGGCATCCCGCCAAAGCCCTGATAGCGCAGCAGCGCCGACGAGATCGCGCGCCGATCTCGGCCCATACCGGCGCGCATGCGCTCGATCAGGTCGGGATTGTCCGGTTCGGGCGGCAGGTTCATGGTGAAGTCGGCCGCGTCGATGCGCTGCGGACCGGCGCGGCGGCGTCGCGGCTTTTACGGCGGCGCGCCCGCACGAAAGTGCCTTGGCCGACCGTCGAAGACGATCAGCCCGCGCCGTGCCGCCTCGACATAGCCGCGCGCCACGGTGGTGAAATCGATGGCGAGGCGTTTCGCCAGTTTGCGCTGGGCCGGCAGCCTGTCGCCGGCGATGCAGGCGCCCGCTCCTCACGTCCTCATCAATAGCGTCGGCGATGGCGAGATAATGAGGCTTGTCGCTCGTGAAGATATCGGGTGTCCAGTCGGTCATGGGCGCTTCGATCTTGGCTGAATGGCATCGAATTGACTGTATATTGTATGCGCTCGCGCTCTTGTCACTCCGCGCAACGCTGAGACTTTCGTGTAAAGTGAGCTACAACATGGCGTTAGCTAGTGTAAATCATGAGCAGATTGCCTAATGGGCATGACCAGCAAATAGGCGCCGCAGAGCCGATTATGACTGCATAATTGAATGCAATATTGATGTGGGCCTAGGCTTCATTGACTGGCTAAATGTTGGCACGTCGATTGCGTCGAAAAAACTCGTCCAGGGCGGCTGCCGCCGCCACCAAGCGAGGGAGGCAAGCATGCCCGCTGTGACCAGGCCCGCCAATCAAAAGGGCGAATTTCTTGTCGATTACGAACAGAAAGTTTTTGAGGATGTGAAGGCCGAACCGGGCGAAAAGGCGCTCGTCACCTTCCACACGGTGGCCTTCGAGGGCTCCATCGGTCTGGTCAATCTGTTGCAGGCGTCCCGGCTGATCCAGAAAGGTTTCGAGGTGTCGGTGCTGCTCTACGGTCCCGGCGTCACGCTCGGCGTGCAGCGTGGCTTCCCGAAGCTCGGAGACGAGGCTTTTCCGGGCCATCAGAATTTCGCCAACCGCATTGAGAAAATCATGACCGACGGCGGCAAGGTCTATGCCTGCCGCTTCGCTTTGCAAGCGCTCTACGGCCATGGCGAGGGGGCGCTGCTTCCCGGCATCACGCCAATTTCGCCGCTCGACGTGCTGGACATCGTGCTGCTGCACCGCAAGGCCAACGCTTTCATCCTCAATACCTGGACCTTGTGAGGGAGCGTCATGGCTTGCGCTTCCCATCATTCGCGTCGCGGCGGCGCAGATCGCGCCGGACCTCGAAACGGGGGCCGGAACGCTCGACCGCGTGCTGGCGGCGACCGCCGAGGCCGCGGGCAAGGGGGCGAAGTTTGTTGTCTTTCCCGAAACCTTCCTGCCCTGGTATCCCTATTTCTCCTTCGTGCGCCCGCCGGTGCTTACCGGGGCCGAACATGTCCGGCTCTACGAAAACGCCGTGACGATGCCGGGACCCGAGACAGCAGCGCTTTCGGCCGCGGCGCGGCAAATATGCCATCGTGATCGCGATCGGGGTCAACGAGCGCGATCACGGCTCGCTCTATAACGCCCAGCTGATTTTCGACGCCACTGGCGAACTTTTGCTGAAGCGGCGAAAAATCACGCCGACCTATCACGAGCGGATGATCTGGGGCCAAGGCGACGGCTCGGGCTTGCGCGTGGTCGAGACGGCGGTTGGTCGGGTTGGAGCGCTCGCCTGCTGGGAGCATTATAATCCGCTCGCCCGTTACGCCTTGATGGCGCAGCACGAGGAAATCCATGTCGCGCAATTTCCCGGTTCGCTGGTCGGGCCGATCTTCGCCGAGCAGATCGAGGTGACGATCCGCCATCACGCGCTGGAGTCCGGCTGTTTCGTCGTCAATTCCACCGGCTGGCTGACCGAACAGCAGATCGACAAGATCGCGCCCGAGGAAGGCGCTGCGCAAGGCTTTGACCGGCGGTTGCATGACCGCGATCATTTCGCCGGAAGGCAGCACATCTGGCGCCGCCGCTGACTCTGCGGCGAAGGACTGTTGGTCGCAGATCTCGACATGGGCCTGATCGTCAAGCGCAAACGCATGATGGATCGGTCGGCCATTACGCTCGCCCAGAGCTGCTGAGCCTCAATCTCGACAACCGCCCCGCCGCGCCCATGCACACGGCGACGCAAGATTTTTCCGAAAACTTCGGGAGCCGCAATCATGTCGCTGATGATGAAGCAAGCGCGAGTGACGCCTCCTGCGTCGCCGAGCGAACGGCTGATCAACGAGTTGCAGTCCTTCGGAGTTCGGCTGGCTGATCCAAAAGACGCCGCGCTCAGCCGACGCGGCGGAGCCGGTCCGTCGGACCACAAGGCCATGACCGTCGACGGCATGACGGTGATGGTCCCGGTCTTTACGGCCACCGCCTTTGAGAGTCCCTATCTTGTCGAGCGTCCGGACGCCACGGGCAGGACCTGCATAAGCCGCGACGGGCTGATCGTCGGCGAGGTCAACTTTCCGGCGACGCCGAATTTCTACAAGCTCAAAACGGCGGATGGCGTTCCTTATTCGCAGATCGCCACGCTGCACGGCCGCGACGTGCTCGCGACCACCGTGCTGCAAAGCTGCATCCGCTACCAGAGCCGGAGCAAGTCCTGTCGGTTCTGCGCTATCGGCCAATCGCTCGCGGCGGGGCGAACGATCGAACGCAAGACGCCAGCGCAATTGGCCGAAGTGGCCCGCGCCGCGGTCGAACTCGATGGCGTCACGCATATGGTGATGACCACGGGAACGCCGCCGGGCGCCGATCGCGGCGCGGCAATGCTCGCCGAGAGCGCGGCTGCGGTGAAAGCAGCCGTCGATCTGCCGATCCAGGTCCAATGCGAGCCGCCGGGAGACCATGCGTGGTTTGGTGTCTTGCGGGACGCGGGCGCCGAGGCGCTCGGCATGCACCTCGAAGCCGTGACCGAGCCGGTGCGCCACAAGATCATGCCGGGCAAGGCGCAGATCTCGGTGGAGATTATTTTTCCGCCTTTGCTGCGGCGGTTCCCGTTTTCGGGCGCGGGCAGGTGTCGACATACATCCTCGCGGGTCTTGGTGACACGGCCGCGGAAATTCTCGCGGTTTGCGACCGTCTTGCACGGCTGGGCGTCTATCCCTTTGTCGTGCCCTTCGTGCCGATTTCCGGCACGCCGCTGGAAAGCTATTCCCCGCCCGGCGCTTACTTCATGCACGCGATCCTTGGGCGGCTGTCGCGTCTGCTCACGGCCAATGGCCTGCGCGCCGCCGACGTCAAGGCGGGATGCAGCCGCTGCGGTGCCTGTTCGGCGCTGGCGACCTATGAACGGACCAGGCGAACAGGGGAGGACGGCCATGATTTTCGAACCCTTCGCCCCTTACCTACCGTGCGAATTCCAGCTGAAATTCGCGACGGAGCCGTGGGAGAAGCGCGGCGCCTTCGGCCTGCGCAGGAAAGTGTTTTGCGGCGAGCAGGGCCTGTTCGGGGACGACGACCGTGATGAATTCGACGAGGTCGCCATTGCGCTCGTCGCCCTGTCGCTGATGAGCGTGGTCGCCGACGATGTGGTCGGAACGGTGCGTATCCACGAGGCGGAGCCGGGCCTGTGGTGGGGCTCCCGACTTGCTGTCGCGCGAGATTTTCGTCGGATCGGCGCGCTAGGCGCGGGGCTGATCCAGCTTGCGGTGGGTTCGGCGCATGCGTGTGGCTGCAAGCGTTTTCTCGCCCATGTTCAAAGCCAGAACGCGATGCTGTTCCAGAAAATGCATTGGACGATTTTGGAGGAAGTCGAACTTCACGGACGACCGCATTTCCGCATGGCCGCCGATCTCGCGCACTACCCGCCGATCGAGCGACCGGACGTCGGGTTCCTCGCAATGAGAAAGGCGGCGTGATGGGCGCGCGCCCGGACCTAGCCGCATTGGCCGCGATTTTGCGCGCCAGCCGGGGGCTTTCCGCCAAGGCCGAGATCGGGCTTGTCGCGGCGCGCCTCGGGTTGGACCGCGGCGCGATCAGGGTTGGCGACGACTGCGCTGCGCTGCCGGATGGCGACGGCTTTCTGCTGCTCGCGATTGAAGGCTTCATCAATGAATTCGTCGCAGCGGACCCATGGTTTGCCGGCTGGTGCGGCGTGATGGTCAATCTGTCTGACGTCGCGTCGATGGGCGGCCGGCCGTTGGCGGTTGTCGACGCGCTGTGGGCGGCCGGAGAGGACCAAGCCGGCGCCATTCTGGCAGGCATGAAGGCGGCGGCGGTGCGCTATGGGATCGCAATCGTCGGCGGCCACAGCAATCTCGCCTGCGACCGCAGCCAGCTCTCGGTGGCCGTTCTCGGGCGGGCTGACGCGCTGCTCACCAGTTTCGACGCAAATCCGGGCGACCGGCTGGTCATGGCGGTCGATCTGCGCGGCCGCTACCGCGAGCCGTTCCGCAATTGGGAGGCGGCGACTGACGCGCCGGGCGAGAGGCTGCGCGGCGATCTAGCGCTGCTGCCGCAGATCGCAGAAAACGGGCTTTCGCGCGCTGGCAAGGACATTAGTCAGGCCGGCGTTGTCGGCACCGCCGCCATGCTGGCCGAATGCTCCGGCGTCGGAATCGTCATCGATGTCGAAGCCGTTCCCCGGCCCAAAGACGTCCTGCTCGCCCGCTGGCTGCAGACTTTTCCGAGTTATGGTTTTCTGCTCGCGGTCGCATCAAGGAATGTCGCCGCCGTCTTGGAGCTTTTCGCCGCCCGGGAAATAGCAGCCGCCGATATCGGCGCGATCACCGACGACCGGCGCGTCTCGATCAGCGATGGCGTCATGAAAAAGACGGTGTGGGATTTCGCCGACGCGCCCTTGCTCGGCTGTATCAAGCGGGAGGCGGCGCTGTGACCGAGCGGCGTCCGCTTCGTGTCGCGCTGCTGACGCATTCCACCAATCCGCGCGGCGGCGTCGTGCATGCATTGGCGCTCGCAGATGCGTTGACGGATCTCGGTTTCGAGGTCGTCGTCCACGCTCCCGACTTCCGATGGAGCCGGCTTTTTTCGCCCAACTCGCTGCCAAACCATCGCTGTCCCCGCAACGCCGGCTGGAAACGACACGTACGCCATGGTCAAGGCGCGGGTTGGCGACTATCTGCGTTATTTTGAGCCAAAGGCCCATCGCGATTTCGATCTTTTCCACGCGGGCGACGGCATCTCCGGGAATACCCTCGCGCAGTTGAAAAAGTCCGGCGTCATCAACGGATTTGCCCGGACCGTTCACCACCTCGACAAATTCGCAGATGCGCGACTTATTGCGCTGCAATCGCGTTCAATCGCCACCGCCGCCGAGATTTTTGCGCCCAGCCGTTGCACCCGCGACGAGATCGCGGCTCATTTCGGTCGTCATGCGGACATCGTCGGCAACGGCGTTGACAGAAGGCGCTATGCCTCGGTCGACCCCGGCGCATGCGCGGCATTGAAACGGCGTCTTGGTCTGAGTGAGGGGCCTCTGTTTCTTTCGGTCGGCGGCGTCGAAGCGCGCAAGAACAGCCTGGCGATCGTCGAGGCTTTCGCGCAGGTGCTGACGGTGCTGCCGACCGCCCAACTCGATCATCGCCGGCGGCGCCTCGCTGCTTGACCACGATCCCTATCGGCGCATTTTCGCGGCGCGTTTGGCGGCGAGCGCGTTGCCGCAAGGCGCGGTGATCGAAACCGGTCCGCTGCCCGACGTCGATATGCCCCCGCTTTACCGCATCGCCTCGACGCTGGTGTTTCCGTCGCTGCACGAGGGCTTTGAACTCGCCGTGCTGGAGGCCATGGCCAGCAGCCTACCAGTCGTCGTGTCACAAATACCTCCTCTCACCGAGTTTCTGGACGAGGCGGATGCCGTCTGGTGCGATCCGCACGCTCCTGCCTCAATCGCGGCGGCCATGCTGATGACCTTGGCCGAACCGTTGCGTTCCCGGCTGATTGATTGCGGTTGCAACGTTGCGGCTGCGCATGGATGGCGCGCTGTCGCCGCCGCGCATCTCGCCGCCTATGCCCGTCTGACGGAATTCGCCCATGCCTGAAATGCGCTTCCGCATCAGCTGGCCCGACGGCGGCGGGGAGACCTGCTACTCGCCGTCGATGGTCGTGAAGGAGCATTTTATCGTCGGCGAGAGCTACGAACTGGGGGATTTTATCGACCGCGCACACCTCGCGCTCAATATCGGCAGCGAGCGGGTACAGGCGAAATATGGCCGTCCCTGTTCGCGGGCGCTGGCCCAGCTCGCCCGCATCGAAGGGCGGGCCGCCGATTTCAGGGGTGAACCGGGGGCGCGCGTGACTGTCGACGCCTTCGAGGATTGAACTGGAGAAGCCAAATGCGGAACCACATTTCCGTGGCTGTGGTCGGCGGCGGCCAGGCGGGCCTGACGCTCAGCTATTTTTTGCGCCGGCGCGGACTTTGATCATGTCGTCTTCGAAAAGCAGACGGCGATGCATGTCTGGAAGAGCAAACGCTGGGATTCATTCTGTCTGGTGACGCCGAACTGGCAATGCCGGCTGCCCGGTCATGCGTATGACGGTTCGGATCCAAACGGATTCATGAGACGCGACGAAATTCTCGCCTATCTCGACGCGTTCCGACAGAAGGTCGATGCGCCGCTGAGGGAAGGCGTGGCTGTCCAGAAAGTTTCTCCGCGTCGAGACGGCGGCTTTGATGTGCGCACGAGCGACGGGGACATAATTGCCGAACAGATCGTTGTGGCTTCCGGCGGGTACTCAATTCCAATCATTCCCCGCTTCGCCGAACGACTGCCAAAAGCCATCGCGCAATTACACTCGGAAAACTATCGCAATCCCGATAATTTGCCGCCAGGCGCGGTGCTGGTGGTGGGCTCCGGCCAATCCGGGGCGCAGATCGCAGAAGACCTGCATCTGGCGGGGCGCAAAGTCCATCTGGCGGTCGGACATGCGCCGCGCTGCGCGCGCTTCTATCGCGGCCGCGATGTCGTCGACTGGCTTTCCGACATGGCCTATTATGACATGCCCGTGGAAAAGCATCCTCTGAAGGAAGGCGTGCGCGACAACACCAATCATTACGTGACCGGCCGGGACGGCGGCCGCGACATCGACCTGCGCAAATTCGCGGTCGAAGGCATGAAGCTTTATGGCGCGCTGGAAGACGCGGACGGGGCGATGCTGAAATTCGGCGCCGGGTTGGAAGCCGCGCTCGACGAAGCCGATCGGATCTACAACGGGATAAATGCGGCCATCGACAAATATATCGCGGAGTCCGGCGTCGGAAGCGCCGCCGCCTTCGGTCTACACACCCGTCTGGCGGCCGGCCGCGTCGGTCGCGTCACTCGATCTTGTCGAGGCCGGGATCGGAGCCATTATCTGGTCCATCGGCTTCCGCCCGGATTTCGGCTGGCTCGACGTTCCCGTCTTCAATGGCGCAGGGCAACCCAATCATAATCGCGGCGTGACGCGCTTTCCCGGCGTTTATTTCCTTGGCCTGCCGTGGCTGCACAGTTGGGGTTCCGGACGTTTCTCAGGCGTCGCCCGAGACGCCGCCTATTTGGCCGAAAATATTGTCGGGGCAATGGAAAAGCGCCACGCGCAAGCCTTGGTCGGCGAATGATCGACAAAACGACATTTGCTCGGGATTAAGGCGCCTACGTTGGTCTGTTGGCAGGAAGTGGGAATTCGCTTGGCGGCGGGAATATTTGGGCGCCGCCCGATCCGCCAGCTGGACTAACAGGTCATAGAAGTCGGCGTGCCGGCTAGCCTTCAGCTCCAGTTCGAGCTCGGTTCGCCATCATCGTTTTTTCGCATTGCCACTCGAGCGGACGATCAGGACCAACGCCGGCATGAACAAAAGAAATAGCCCCGGGTCGCGTAAGAACAAGGCAGGCTTTCGAGAAAGAGCAGGTGTCCGTTCGGGACGGCGCGACGCGCCCTGCCTCGACCGCTTACTGTCTGCTTCAGCGGAACGGCGGCTCGTCGAAGGAGCGCAGCTTCCTCGAATGCAGCGTCTCCCGGTTTTTCCGGAGCAGGTCGAGCGCGCTGAGACCGATCCTCAGGTGCTGCGAAACGGCGCGTTCATAAAACGCGCTCGCCGCCCCCGGCAGCTTGATTTCGCCGTGCAACGGCTTGTCGGAAACGCACAGGAGGGCGCCATAGGGCACGCGGAGCCGGAAGCCCTGCGTCGCGACCGTTCCCGATTCCATATCCACCGCGATGGCGCGGGACAAGTCGATACGGCGACGCTCAAGCCTCCAGCGCAACTCCCAATTTCGGTCGTCGTATGTCACGACCGTGCCAGTGCGCAATCGTTTCTTCAACGCTTCGCCACAGTCGCCGGTGACAGCGGCGGCGGCTTCCTGCAGGGCGACCTGGACCTCGGCCAGAGCAGGGATGGGCACATCGGTCGGGACGACGCCATCAAGCACATGGTCTTGCCGCAGATAGGCGTGCGCCAGGACATAATCCCCGATTTGCTGCGACAAGCGCAAGCCGCCACAGTGGCCCACCATTAGCCAGCAGTGCGGGCGCAAGACCGCGAGATGATCGGTAATGGTCTTCGCATTCGACGGGCCAACGCCGATATTGACCATCGTGACGCCCTGATTGTCCGCCGTCGCGAGATGGTAAGCGGGCATTTGGGAGCGCTGCCACGGCGACGTGGCGACCAGAGCCGAGGCTTTGTCGGGCGAACAGCTTGCGTCGACACATACGCCGCCTGGAAGGTGCAAGCGCTCATAGGGGTCGCCGGAGCGCAGTTGCTCTAGGCCCCACTGGATGAACTGGTCGACATAACGATGATAATTCGTCAGCAGAATCCAAGGTTGAACGAGACGCCAATCCGAGCCGGTGTAATGGACCAACCGACGGAGCGAATAGTCGACACGAATGGCGTCGAAAAGCGCGAGGGGTCGGATTTCGCCCTCGCGAAAATCGCGCAAGCCGTCGACGATTTCGTCGTCAACAAGGGACAGGAGCGGTGTCGGAAAAGCCCGGGCCAGTTCCTCCGATCCCACGCTTCGGCCAAGATCGTCGAGGGATTCCGTCACATAGGGATAGGGAATTTCCTGATCGCTATAGCCGACTTCGATCGCGGCGCCGTATTCGACGGTCAAGGGACGAAGCTGTTCGAGCAGGTAGGTCCGAAAGGCCGACGGGTGGGTCACTGTCGTCGCATAGACGCCGGGCGCCGCGAATTTTGCGAAAGCGCGGCGATTGGACGGTCGATCGCCACTCGGATGATAGGATACGCGCAGCTCGGGATAGCGAAAGCGCTGCCTTTCCAGTTTGGACGGAACAGCACGACCGTCGCGAAAATTGTCGAGAGCGCGGCGCAACAAGGCGGTGGCTTCGGAATAAAGACGATCGAGTTCGTCCACCGCGTCTTCCGGGGTCGCGAACGGGCGTCGGCACGGAGCAAAATCATTGTTCATGCGCACAATCCGAGCATGACTTTCAGCTGCTCATCATACACGAATATGGTCGGGACGGCAGCATCGCCCCCGTCAGCGAGGCTTAAATCCACGAGCCAAGGGGCATTTGTGGAAACGCGCGCCGGCGCCGTCTTCATCGACAAAATGAACTCGATGGGCCAAGCTGCCGCTGGTCGAGCACTCGCTAGGTCAAAGGCCGTGGCCGACCCACGCGGGCCAGTCCGGACCGGGAACGCCAAGAAAAGGGCAGCCTTTTCTACGCCGCTTGCTGCAATCGCATGCCGATCTCGCCTGTCGCCATATGCGCGATCTCAGCGAGCGGCGCCGGCCCAGGGCCAGCTCCACGGCGCAAAGCACGGCCTGCTCGTCATGATGCAGAACCAGAGCCAGGATCTCCACCATCTCCCGATCGCCGCCAGGTCGCTTGAGCAGATGCTGTTGCAGCCTTCTGAAGGCGTCGGGCAGATCGACGAAGGGCGCGCCATTGCGCAAGGCGCCGGCGCGCCGACCAAGACGCATGTCCTCAATTTGTTGCATCGACTGGTCGACGGCAAACCAGCTCCGGCGGCCATAGAGGCGCCGCGGGCGCTGACCTTGAGCCGCGAGCCGCGCGCCGACGTCCAGCGCTATGACGCCTTGCGCGCGACGCAGGAGGGCCGCCAATGAAAACCTCTCCTCGTCATGATCCCGCCAGCGCGGCGATCGTCATCATGTTGCGCAGCCTGAAAATGTACGGCATGGCGCAAGCAATGGGCGATCTCATGGAACAGGGCTCGCCGGCTTTCGAAGCGGCGCTTCCCATTCTCTCCCAATTACTCAAGGCGGAAACCGCCGAACGTGAGGTCCGCTCGGTCACCTATCAGATCAAGACGGCGCGCTTTCCCGCCTACAAAGACTTGACCGGCTTCGACTTCGCCTCCAGCGAGGTCAATGAGGCCCTGGTGCGGCAGTTGCACCGTTGCGAGTTTATCGACCAGGCTGACAATGTCGTCCTGGTCGGCGGACCGGGAACCGGCAAAACCCATATAGCGACCGCTCTTGGCGTTCATGCCGTCGAGTATCATCGCAAGAAGGTTCGCTTCTTCTCCACGGTCGAACTGGTCAACGCGCTGGAACAGGAGAAGGCGCAGGGAAAATCTGGCCAGATTGGTGCGCTGCGATCTCATCATCCTCGACGAACTCGGCTATCTGCCGTTCAGCCCGTCGGGGGGAGCCTTGCTTTTCCACCTGCTGAGCAAGCTTTACGAGAGGGCCAGCGTCGCCATCACCACGAACCTGAGCTTCAGCGAGTGGGCCGGCGTATTCGGTGACGCCAAAATGACGACCGCGCTGCTCGATCGCCTCACTCATCACTGCCATATCGTGGAAACCGGAAACGACAGCTTCCGCTTCAAAGCGAGCGCCGCCGCGGCAAAAGGACGAAAGGAGAAGTCCAAAAACTTGACCCCGGCCTGACCATCAAACCATAAATGCAGGTGGGTCACTTCTCAGTGGAAAAACCGGGTCAGTTCCGCGCGGAAATCAACAGTGGAGACGTTCAACAGTCAAAACTGAATGCCTTTTTTTTCCGTCCGTCATCCCGTCGACCTCGATCTCCATTTCCGGAGCGCGACCCTTGCTGGTCATGACCGCAAACACCAGTTTACGCGCCGTCGCGGCGGGGGCGCTCCAGCGTGAATGTCTCGAAGGGCGTAAGCCGCACGCCAGGGCCGGCGACGTCATAATAGACCACTTTCAAGCGAGTCATCGCGCCTGGGCCGTCGCCGGGGTCCAACGTGAAGGCGGCGAATCCATAGGCGTGGGTCGCGTTGCGCACCGCCGACCAGGGCGCGCCTTCCCCAACGTAGACCGGCGGCCTTTTCCCCGTCTTGGCGTCGGGTTCGCCGACAGCGACGATCACACGGCAAGCGGGAGGATTGAATAGGAGATGGTTCGACGGCGCCGATGTCCCCCCGCCGCCTATGACCATGTGGACGGCGCCCTTGCTCGTGTCGATCACGTCGGTCGCCAGCGCGACCGGCTTCGGCGTGAGGGTCCGGTTGTCCTCGCGACCTTGAATGGGATGGGAGCGTTCGTAATGGTGCTCGTGCCCGCAAACCACCAGATCGACATTATATTGGTCGAACAGCGGTAGCCATTCCTCGCGAATGCCGAGATCGGCGCCATTGGTTTTCTCGCCCGTCGAAATCGCCGTATCCATCCGGCGTGACGCGCCTTGCGGAAAATGAGGTAATTGCGATGCTTCGCAGCTAAGTCGGCTTTAAAAGCGAGGTTAGCTGCGTAGCATGGGGCGAATGACTTTGATTTCGGGCGCCGAGCGCCGTCGGCGGTGGAGCGACGAAGACCGGGCGCGGATTCTGGCGGCGATTTCGGAACCCGGGGCGGTGATCTCGGAAGTGGCGCGTCGCGAAGACGTTCACGCCAGTCTTGTCTTCAAATGGCGCCGGGAGATGCGCCAGGCGGTCGAGGCTGACACCTGCGGATTTGCGCCCGTTGTCATCGAGGCGGCGGCAGCGGCGCCGTCCTCCTCGACATCGTCGAATTTGAATTCCGGCGTGATTGAGGTGGAACTGAAAGATGCGCGTGTGCGGATCCACGCTGGCGCGCCGTCGTCGGTGATTGCGGCGGTCTTGAAAGCGTTGCGGCCATGATCCCGATACCCTCGGGATGCCGCGTCTGGATCGCGATGGGCCACACGGACATGCGCCGGGGCATGCAGGGTTTGGCGCTTCAGGTTCAAGAGCAGCTGAAGCGCGATCCTCATGCCGGCGACCTCTACATTTTCAGGGGTCGTCGCGGCGATCTGGCGAAAATTCTTTGGCATGACGGCGTCGGGTTATCGCTTTACGCTAAAAGATTGGACCGAGGAAAGTTCATCTGGCCTTCAGCGAAGGACGGTGTCGTTTCGATCTCAGCTTCGCAGATGGCCTGTATGCTTGAGGGGGTCGACTGGCGAAATCCGCAATTGACCTGGCGGCCGACCAGCGCCGGATGAGGGCTAAAAAATCTTGGGTGGGACGCATTTTGGGGCGCCTCGAATCGCGCGATTTATGATTCACTCTGTGTCATGGACGCCGCCCGCCACGCCCTTGCCGAAGAAAACGCCGCGCTGAAAGCGGAGTTGGCGGTGGCTCGGGCGAAAGCCTCGGAAGACACCGCGCTGATCGCGCATCAGAAGCTGCGGATCGCCAAGCTGGAGCGCCAGATTTATGGACAACGTTCGGAGCGCTCGGAGCGCCTGATTGATCAGTTGTCGCTGGCGTTTGAAGAGGCGGAGGCCGCCGCCACGCAAGACGAACTGGCGGCGGAAAAAGCCGTGGCCCTGGCGACCAACGTGCGCGGATTTATGCGCAAGCGTCCCGACCGCAATACTTTCCCCGACCATCTTCCGCGCGAACGCGTGGTGATCGAAGCCCCGACGGCGTGCGCGTGCTGCGGCGGCCAACGGCTGCGCAAACTCGGCGAGGACGTGACGCGGACGCTGGAGTCGCAGCCCCGTCAGTGGAAGGTGGTCGAGACGGTGCGGGAAAAATTTACCTGCCGGGATTGCGAGAAGATCACGCAGGCGCCCGCGCCGTTCCACGTCATCCCAAGGGGATGGGCAGGGCCGAGCCTGCTGGCGATGATCGTGTTCGAAAAGTTCGGCCAGCACCAGCCTTTGAATCGTCAGGCGGAACGCTACGCCCTGGAAGGCGTGCCGATTGCGCTGTCGACCATGGCGGACGCCGTGGGCTCGGTCTGCGCGGCGCTCAATCCGATCCTTCGCCTGGTGGAGTCCCATGTGATGGCGGCCGAGCGCCTGCATGGCGACGACACCACCGTCCCGGTTCTGGCCGAAGGCAAAACCGACACCGGGCGATGCTGGGTCTACGTGCGCGACGACAAGCCCTTCGGCGGCGCCGGTCCGCCGGCGGCGATGTTCTATTACTCGCGCAATCGCCGGGGCGAACATCCGCAAAAGCATCTGGCGGGCTATTGCGGAATCTTCCAGGCGGACGCCTTTGACGGCTACGGCAAGCTTTATCAGGCCGACCGAAAACCCGGTCCGATCAAGGAGGCGGCGTGCTGGGTTCATGCGCGGCGGCCGTTCTTCATCATGGCCGACATTGAGGAGAACGCGCGGCGCAAGGCCGCCGGCAAGAAGGAGATTCCGCTGTCGCCCGTCGCGATCGAGGTCGTGCGCCGGATCGACGCGCTATTCGAGATCGAGCGGGGCATCAACGGCAAGAGCGCTGCGGAGCGCGTGGCCGTTCGACAAAAGCTGAGCCGGCCGTTGGTCGAGGATCTTCAGGTCTATCTGCGCGAGCAGTTCGCCAGGTTCTCGCGCGGACACGATCTGGCCAAGGCGATCAATTACATTCTCAAGCGTTGGCCGGCCTTCACGCTGTTTCTTGAAGATGGGCGCGTTTGCCTTTCCAACAACGCCGCCGAACGAGGGCTGAGAGGCATCGCTCTGGGAAGAAAATCGTGGCTGTTCTGCGGTTCAGATCGCGGGGGCGAGCGAGCCGCTGCGATGTACAGCCTCATCATCACCTGCAAGATGAATGGCGTCGATCCGCAGGCCTGGCTGGCTGATGTCCTGTCACGCATCGCTGGCCACCCTGCGCATCGGCTGGATGAGTTGGCTCCGTGGAACTGGCAGCAGCAGGCGCCGGCCGAGTCCGCTCAGGCCGCCTGACCATGCACATCAACAAAGTCCATCACGTCAAGACGATCAGCCGCGTCGCCATGGAGCTTGGCGAAAATGAGGACTGGCTGTTCGAAATCGCCATCGGCATGGAAGTCGAGGACGGCGTGATCTGGGTCTACGACACGTCCGAAGATGGCGAGATGGCCTTCACCGACTTCGGCATCGAGAACCTGATCGACCTCATCAAAATGCACAAAGACGATCCGGCGATCCTGGCGAGACGATCGGCCTGAAGCCGACCGCCTGCGTGCTACGCCGGAT
>CAVTNU010000029.1:0-190106 GCA_963736175.1 uncultured Alphaproteobacteria bacterium
AGGCCAGGGGTTCGAATCCCTTCGGGCGCGCCATAAAATTCAATAAGTTAGTAAGAGATTCAGCGCCCAATTCGCGTCCACGCCCAATGGTTGCCCGATAAATGTGGGTGAACTTGGAAGGATTTAAGCGCGCGAGTGCGAACCGGTCGACCAGCGAATTAGGCAATGATAAATCGCGCAAGCCGCGTACATGGCCGCCTGAAAGCCGGGGACGTTGAGGGCGTTATGCGCCAGCCATCTAGCCAAACGGCGTCGGAACCGCAAAGGCGCCGGTCCGTCATGACGACGGAAAACGCGCATTAAATTTGCTCGTCTTCTTCGTGGCTTGGACGAAATTTCGAGAAATAGGCAGGCCGGCGTCGCGCGCTAATGCGTTGCGGCGACGGTAAATCCCTGTTTGGCGAAAAACGGCGCGGCTTCGGCGCTTCGCAGGAATGTCAGGAACGCCTGCGCCTCCGCGCTCTGCGAGGCGGCGGTGAGGGCTATCGGATAGACGATGGGCGGGTGTGAATCCGCGGGAAAGCGCCCGACGATCTTCACGCTGGCGTCGGCCTGCGCGTCGGTGGCGTAAACGATGCCGAGCGGAGCCTCCTGGCGCGAAACGAACAGCAAGGCGCCGCGCACATTGTCGGCGAAAGCGAAATGGGGCTCCAGATCGGTCCACAGGCCGAGCTTTTCAAGCGCCGCCTTGGCGTAGCGTCCGGCCGGAACCGAAGCGGGGTCGCCGGCGGCGATGCGGCCGCCGCCCAGACGCGCGGCAATGCCGGCCCTGGTCAATTCGACCCTGTCGAAACCGGCGTCCTTGGGGGCGACGATCACCAGCGAATTGCCGAGGAAATTGGCGCGGGAAGCCGGCGCGATCAGATTTCGCTGGGAAAGATAATCCATCGAGGCCAAATCGGCCGAAATGAAAATATCGGCGGGGGCGCCGGCCTCGATCTGTTTGGCCAGGGGGAAGGACGCCGCATAGGACAGGGCGACGTTGACGCCGGTTTTGGCCGTCCAGACGGCCGCCGCTTCGTCCAGCGCATTTTTCAAGCTGGCGGCGGCGAACACCGAAACGGCGCGCGTCGCCACGGTCGGCGCGCCGGCGGGGGCGGCGTTTTCGGCGCGGAGCGGCGGGGCGCCAAGGCCCAAAGCAAGAAGCCCGACCGCGGCCAGCGTCAGACGACGTCTGTTCGAATTCATGTTAGCGTCCTTATTCGCAACCGTGCGTCGGCTGTCCGCGTTTTCGTCCCGCCGTCGATAGGTGTATTGCAAACTATACATCAAAGGGCAAAAAAAATCGCGGGCGGCGTCAAGCCGACCGCGAAGACGCGAAATTCCCGCGTTCAGCTGATCGCGATCATCACGTCGGACGACTTGATAACGGCGTAAACGTCGCTGCCCACCTTCAGGCCCAGATCGTCAACCGCTTCATTGGTGATTGAAGCGGTCACTATATTGCCTTTCACGTCGACGCGAACATGGGCGGTCGTCGCCCCCTTGACGATTTCGACGACTTTGCCGGGCAAGGCGTTGCGAGCGGAAATTTTCATGAGTTTCGTTCCCATTTTCAGCCGATCTTCCGTGATCGAGGCCCTGCTAAACTATTAAGCAGAACCGCTCCATCGCAAGCCTAAACCTGCGCCATTTTACTGCTCGAAAAATAATCAATATTCCCGCAGCCGCGACAAGCGGCGATTTCTCGAAGCCACAATTGATGAAAGCGAAGCGATATGGCGTCGGTACGTGATTTGCTTTAATATTTTCTCATGAAAGCAGGAACGAGTCCACGCGTGAATGCAGATATCCGCCTGTCGGCGACGCTGCCGGCCAGCGTGGTGCGACACGACCCAGGTTACGGCCTGTCGACGCTGTTTATCGGCGACGGCGAATTGCGCACGCCGCTGGTCGAAGCGCCTGTCGATTCGTCCGTTCTGGTCACTGTGGAGGCGCGCGACGTATCCATAGCCCTGTCGCGACCGATGGACGTTTCGATCACCAATCGGTTGCCGGGGCGGATCGTCGAGATCTTGCCTTTGACGCTGCCCTATGTGCGCGTGACGTTCGATCTTGGTTCGGCCTCGCTGTTTGCGCTGGTGACGCTCGAATCGGTCGAAAGATTGGCGCTGGAGCCGGGTTTGCGCGCTTGGGCGATGATCAAATCCGTGGCGATTGGACCGCAGGCTGTTCGTCCCGCGCCAAAACCCCGCCGCTGGCCCGTGGCTGGAAATCGGGATTGAGCGCGCCCGACAGTTCGTCCAGCGCCGGTTTCGCCGCCTTGCGGGCGCGCCGCTCCATCGATTCGTAAAGGGCGACAAGCCTTTCGCCAAAAGGCGTGATCTCCGCGCCGCCGCCGCGTCGACCGGGATAGGTGGCGAACACCGGCAATTCAAACGCGCGATTCATCGCGTCGACCATCAGCCAACACTTGCGATAGGAAACCCCGGTCGCCCGGCCGGCGCCAAGGATGGAGCGTTGCTTGCGAATGGCGGCGATCAGCACCAGATCTTCCGGTGACAGAGCGCCGCCGTTGGAGAATTCAATCGTAAAACTGATTTTAGCGTTTTCAGGCATTCTTGCCTCATTCAAGGACACGCCAGCGCTTCCGCTCAGGGCTCCAAAAAGCCAATTCGGCATGACGAACCGGCGAAATTCACTCTCCCGACGCGCCACGCATTGGAGCATAGCGGCGGCAAAAGTCCAGAGGCTTCCATCGAACGACAGCGCGTTCTGGTGGGGCGGGTCGCAAAAAAAGCGCTCCGGAGCCGGACGGCCCCTGAGCGCGGTTGGATGAATTTTCGATCGACGCCGGCGCGATTCAGCCGAATTTGAACAGCACGCCATATCCGCCGCGCGGATAATTCCAGGAAATATCGCCCGCTTCCTCGCAAAGCACGCGGCACGTGCCGCATTCCATGCAGCCGTCGGCGGCGATCTCCACCTGGCCGGTCTCGGTCAGCGAATAACAGCCGGCAGGGCAGATCTTCGTCATCGCCAGCAGGTTTTTCGACGGCTCCTGGTGTTTGGAAATGCTGATATGCGGCTTGCCGGAATCGACGACATAGCGATTCTGGTAGAGCTTTTCCTCGACCCTCTGGACGTCCGGTGCAATAGCCATGTGCGTTCTCCTTGGGTTGAAAAATTACCGCCAGGCGCGGGCGAGCCGGAACGCGTCGCCGATCATGCCGAAGCCGCGCGCTTTGCGGAAAGCGCGGACCGTATCCTTTTCCTTGTCGATCTTCGGCGTTCCATCGACGCGAACGAAATTCTCCATCGCCTTGGCGACGAGCTGCGGATAGGTGAGAAAGAGGTTTTGCGCCTGGGTGTGCAGCAGGGCGGGCATGTCCTTGTGCTTGCGCAGGTCCTTCATCACGAAGCTGTCGTCGAGGAATTTCTTGTAAAGCGACAGGTTCTCGGCGGTCATCTTGTCGCGCCGCGACTTGATCTGGAAAATCGCCTCGCCGGCAAGACGGCCCGACGTCATGGCCAGATTGGAGCCTTCGCGGTGCACGGCGTTGTTCAACTGCCCGGCGTCGCCGACGATCACCCATCCGTCGCCGAACAATTGCGGCACCGCCTTGAAGCCGCCTTCGGGAATGAGATGGGCGGCGTATTCCTTGACCTCCGAGCCTTCGATCAGCGGCGCGACGGAGGGATGTTTCTTGAACGTGTCGAGCAGCGCGGCGGGCGATACCGGCTGGTCGGCGAAATCGGAGACAAGGCAACCCATGCCGATCGAGATGCTCTCCTTGTTGGTGTAGATGAAGCCCATGCCGGCCATGCCGTTGGAAATGGTGCCGGCGGCTTCGATGACAGCGCCTTCGTCGGCTTTCAGGTTGAAGCGGCTTTCGATCACCTCCTGCGGCAGGAAGTGCATTTCCTTGACGGCGAGCGCGACATGGGCCGGACTGGGCAAAGGCCGAAGGCCGGCGCGCGTTCCAAGCAGACCGTTGACGCCTTCGGCCAACACGACGACGTCGGCTTGAATGACGCCCCCGGCGCGATCGGTGCGCACGCCGGTGATCTTGCCATAGGGGTCGTGCATGAGCTCGATCGCCGTCGTTTCCGTCAGCAGAATGGAGCCCTTGGCCTGCGCCTGCCGGGCGAACCAGCGGTCGAATTGCGAGCGGATGATGGTGTAGCGGTTCGGCCGGTCCTCGTTGAACTCTTCGGAGCGATAGTGCATGCCGGTATGCGACTTGTCGGTCATGAACCAGAAACGTTGTTCGATCAGATGGCGCTCCAGCGGCGCTTCTTGGCGGAAATCGGGGATGATCTTTTCCAGCATGTCGGCGTAAAGGATGCCGCCCTGGACGTTTTTCGAGCCGGGGTATTCGCCACGCTCCAGTTGCAGCACCTTCAGGCCGCGCGACGCCATCGTGTAGGCCGCCGCGTTGCCGGCCATGCCGGCGCCGATGACGATCGCGTCGAATCTTTCGTCGATCATTGTCGTCTCCTGAAATCTAGCCGGCGAGCCGGTCCTTGGAATGGGGCGAAAGACGCTTGCGGAACGCTTCGGTCAGCGCGGGCAGGAAACGCACCGCGTCGGTGACGATTCCCAGATGCGCGAAATCGAAGATCGGCGCGTTCTTGTCGGTGTTGATGGCGACAATCAGATCCGCGCCTTCGACGCCGACGCGATGCTGAATCGCGCCGGAAATGCCCGCCGCGATATACAGCTTGGGCCGGATGGTCTTGCCGGTCTGGCCGATCTGCCGGTCGGAGGCGACCCAGCCCTTTTGCACCAGCGGCCGCGAACAACCGAACTCCGCGCCAAGCGTGGCGGCGAGATTGCGCACGAGTTGAAAATTTTCAGAGTTCTGCAACCCCATGCCGCCGGCGACCACCACATCGGCGAAGGCCAGATTCGATTTGTTGGAATCGCGGTCCGGCACGAAGCGCAAAAGCTTGGTAATGATGCTCTGTTCCTCAAGCTCCGCCTTGAACGTCACGATTCGGCCTTCGCGGCCGTCCTGACGCGTCGGCGTCCGCATGACGCGCGGCCGGATGGTGGCCATTTGCGGGCGGAAGTTGAGCGTATAAATGGTGCACAACAGCGAACCGCCGAAGGTCGGCCGCGTCGCGGCAAGCGATTTGTCGTCGTCGACGTTCAACTCGGTGCAATCGGCGGTCAGGCCCGTGAGCAAGGTCGTTGCGACGGAGCCCGCCAGATCGCGACCGAGCGTCGTGGCGCCCAGCAGCAGGATTTCCGGCTGATGGGCGTTGACGAGATCGGTCAGCGCCTTGGAATAGGGCTCGTTGCGGTAGTCGGTCAGCACCTCATCTTCGACCAGATAGACGAGGTCGGCGCCATAGGCGAAACTTTCTTGCGCGGCGTGATGGATGTCTTCGCCCGGCCCGCCGAGCACCACGCCGGCGAGTTCGACGCCGAGCTTGTCGGCCAGCTTGCGGCCTTCGCCCAACAGCTCCCAGGATACGGGGTGAACGACGCCGCGCTCCATCTCGACAAATACCCAGACATGTTTGTAGGAGCGGAACTTCTCAGGCAGCTCCTTCTTCATCCCGGCGCGGCTGCCGGCGGCTTGTGGGGCGGGTTTTGCTTCGCTCATCTGAAACTCCTCAGAATCCGGCGGCGAGTTTGGCGAGGTCGGGTTCAAGCGACGGCGAATGCGCGAACATGGCTTCGATCATGGCCTCGGCCATCTCGTTGGCGTTCTTGTTCTTCTGCGTATCGATCTGCGCGGCCTTCTCGGCGCGCGGCGGCGGCGCGAAGACGCGTTTGACGACCGTCGGCGAGCCCCGCAAACCGCATTTGGTCACGTCCTCAATGCCGGCGTCTTTGGCGCTCCAGGTGACGATTTCGGCGCGCGCCGCGCGCAAGGCGTCTTCGAGCCGTCCGCGCCGCACCACATTGGAGCCTTCCAGCATGGTGATCAGGCAGGGCAGCTTGGTCTGCAGAACCTGCACGCCGCCTTCGGAACGGCGTTCGATGCAGATGGAGCGCTTGTCGAGATCGAGTTCGGCGATGGCGGAAACATAGGTGAGCTGCAACAGCCCGAGACGTTTGGCGACGCCGGGGCCGACCTGCGCCGTGTCGCCGTCGATGGTCTGCTTGCCGGCGAAGACGATGTCGGCCGCGCCGAATTGTTCGCCGATCTTGGCGATAGCCTGGGCGAGGGCGAAACTGGTCGCCAGCGTATCGGAGCCGGCGAAAAAGCGGTCGGTCAGCAAAACGCCGCGATCGGCGCCGATGGTCAGCGCCTTGCGCAGCGAATCGGAGGCCATCGGCGGCCCCATCGTCAGCACCGTCACTTCGCCGCCAAATTTGTCGCGCAGGCGCAAAGCCTCTTCCAGCGAGAACAGATCATAGGGGTTGATGATCGTCGGCACGCCCTGGCGCATGATCGTATTGGTCACGGGATGGACGCGGATTTGCGCCGAATCCGGCACTTGTTTGATACAGACGACAATATGCATCTGGTCTCTCCGCTTCTGGTTCGGCCAACCTGCCGGCCGGCGAAACGTCATGTCGCTGAAAGCTTCGCAAGCTCCGTACCAACTTCGCGATTCGTGTCTATCTCCTCAAATTCCGGGCGTTTTCACGTCTATTCCGGTCGACCCCGTCACGCGTTTGGTTCGGTTGTGTCACGACCGCGACACGTGTGTCGGCTTGCTTCAGCCGGTCAGATCCGACAAAGGAACGAAAACGCGGCCCTTTTGTTCAGGGCGTGTCGGATCGCGGTCCTTCAGCACCTTGAAAAGACGCGTTTCGATCGGCGATTTGGACTCGAACTCGGCGTAGGCGCGTTGCAGAAAGGCGCGACAGGAGTCCTTTGCTCGCGCCTCGTCGAGGGCGTCGGCGTCGAGTTCGCCGAGATAAAGGCCCATGCGCTTCAAGATGTGCAGACGGCAGACCGACAGCGTCTTCTCGTCGTAGGCGATGTCGAGCGCGCGGAAAAAATCTTCCGCCGAAGACAGGCCTTTCAGTGTGGCGATGATCGAGCTCATGAACGATCCTCCTTTAGTTTGGTTTGAACGCGCAGTCGTCCGGCGTCGCGGGCTCCCGCGATTCGATGTCGCGCGAATGAAGCTCACGCCGCGTTTCGCTGAGACGGGCTTCGAGAAAGCTCACCCGATCGATCAGATAGGCGATCGCTTCGCCGACCGGATCGGGCATCAGGTGATGTTCGAGATCGACGCGTCCGCCCGCCAGAATGCGGCGCTGGTCCTGGGTCCGCACGATCCGGCCGGGAATGCCGACGACGGTGGCGGCGGGCGGCGCGTCTTCGATAACGACGGAATTGGCGCCGATACGCGCGCCGGCGCCGATCGTTACGGGCCCGAGAATTTTCGCGCCCGCGCCGCAGAGTACGCCGTCTTCGAGGGTAGGATGGCGCTTGCCGGGCGTCCATGACACGCCGCCGAGCGTAACGCCGTGGTAGAGCGTGACGTCGGCGCCGACGATCGAGGTTTCGCCGATCACGACGCCCGCGCCATGATCGATGAAGAAGCGCGGGCCGATACAGGCGCCGGGATGGATGTCGACATTGGTGAGGAGGCGCGTCGCCCACGACAGGAAGCGCGCGGCGAAATGCAGCTTGGCCTCCCAGAGGCGATGGGCGAGCCGGTAGCCGATCACGGCGTGAACGCCGGGATAGGTCAAAAGGATTTCAAGCTTGCCGCGCGCGGCGGGATCGCGGCTGGCGACGCAAGCGACGTCCTGCGCGATCTGCGCGAACAGCGAGCTCTTGACAGGTTCGCTCATGGCGCGCGCTCCGTTTCGCTGGCTATTTCAATCTGACGGCGCGCCAGCTCCTCTTGCGCCATCCGCCGGACCCAGGATTCGGGCACGAGAGTCTTGGTCGATGTCGCGATGGACTTCACCCGCTCCAACAGGGCGGCGGCGCTGGCGCCGTCGAGTTCAATTCCCGCCGGCGCGCAGATCGACCGCAAGGCCGCGAGGCCCGAGTGCTTGCCGATCACGACTTTGTGCCGTCGCCCCAGCAAAGCCGGGTCGAGACCCTGATAGGCGCGAACGTCGGCCAGCAGGCCGGCGACATGAATGCCGGATTCGTGAGTGAATATATCGGTGCCGACGATCGCCTTGGCGCGCGGGATGCAATCGCCGGACGCGACGGCGACCAATTGCGCCAGCGGCGAAAGGCTCGCGGGGTCGACGCGCGTTGTCAGGTTCGTCGTGCGCGCCAGGGCGATGCAGACCTCTTCGAGCGGCGCATTGCCGGCGCGTTCGCCAAGCCCCAGCGCGGTGACGCTGACGTGGCGCGCGCCGGCCCTTGTCGCGGCGAGCGTGTTGGCGGTGGCGAGGCCGAGATCGTCGTGACCGTGAAACTCAACCGCCAAGCCGGTTTCCTGTCGCAGGCGCGTGATCGCCTCGAACGTTGAAAACGGGTCGAGCAGGCCCAGCGTGTCGGCGTAACGCAGCCGGAAGGCGCCTTCCCGCTCGGCGGCGGCGGCGATCAGGGCCATGTCCTTGATTTCGGCGCGGGAGGAGTCCTCGCCGCCGAGCGCCACCTCGAGGCCACGTTCGCGCGCATAGCCGACGACGCGGCGCACGCGTTCGGCGGTCTCCCACGCCCCGGCCCGCAGCTTGACCCGCATCTGCACGGCGGACATGGGCGCCGAGATATTGACGATCTTGACCCCGGCCTGCAAAGCCGCGTCGACATCCTTTTCGTTCAGACGGCACCAGGCCATGACGCGGACGGGGAGCTTCTCGTCGACAAGCGTGGCGATCGAATCGATTTCGTCGACGCCCATAGCCGGCGTGCCGGCCTCGATTTCCTCGACGCCCGCCCGCGCCAGCGCTCGGGCGATTTCAAGTTTTTCCGCCCTGGAAAAGGCGACGCCGGGCGCCTGCTCGCCATCGCGCAGCGTCGTGTCATTGATCGATACATGCGACGGCGCAGGCTGCATGGCGTGACCTCACGCGTAAACGGGTTTGAATTCTTTCGCTTGCTTTTCCGCGCCGGCCCAGAACGGCGACAGGGCGCGCAATTTCTCGATAACGCCCGGCAGGGCTTCGAGCACGCGGTCGATTTCGGCGTCGACGCTGTCGCGCGACAGCGAGAAGCGGATCGACCCATGCGCGGCTGTAAAGGGAATGTTCATGGCGCGCAGAACGTGGCTTGGCTCCAGCGATCCCGAAGTGCAGGCCGAACCGGACGACGCGGCGACGCCGGCGCGGTTGAGATGGAGCAGGATGGCCTCGCCCTCGACATACTCGAAAGCGACGTTGCAGGTATTGGGCAGACGATCGTCGAGATCGCCGTTGACGAAGCAATTCGGGACGCTTCGCAAAATACCTTGTTCCAGGCGGTCGCGTAGGGCTTTGACGCGGGTGTTTTCTTCGCTCATGTATTGGCCGGCGAGTTCGGCGGCGAGGCCAAGAGCGACAATACCCGGCGTATTTTCTGTGCCGGCGCGCCGGCCGCGCTCCTGATGGCCGCCGCGCAGCAATGGCTTGAACCGCGCGCCGCGCTTGACGTAAAGCGCGCCGACGCCCTTGGGCGCGTGCAATTTATGGCCGGACAGCGACAACATGTCGACCGCGCTGTCCTTCATCACGATCGGCGTCTTGCCGACAGCCTGCACGGCGTCCGTGTGAAACAGCGCGCCGACGCCCTTGGCCAGCTCGGCGAGACCTTCGATCGGAAAAATCGTTCCCGTCTCGTTATTCGCCCACATCAGTGTGACCAGGGCGACCTGCGGCGACAGCGCGGCGCGATAGGCTTCGATATCGAGGCGTCCCAATGTGTCGACGCCGATGTAATGGATCTTGGCGCGGCCAATCTTCTCAAGATATTGGCACACCGCCAGGATCGCGGGGTGCTCGACCTTGCTGGTGACGATTTCATTGCGCTCCGGCATCGACTCCATGGCCGAAAGAATCGCCGTGGAATCCGATTCGGTGCCGCCGGACGTGAAGACTATCTCGTGATCGAATTCGGCGCCGAGCAGCGTCTGCACTTGCTTGCGCGCCGCGCGCACCGCGCCGCCGACGCTGGCGCCGAAGGCGTGAATCGAGGAGGGGTTGCCGAACTGTTCGGTGAAGTAGGGCAGCATCGCTTCGACGACGCGCGGGTCGACTCTGGTGGTGGCGTTGTTGTCGAGATAGGCCGTGTTCATGGAGGAGCCCTCAATGTGAGCCTTTGCCGGCGGGAATGACGCGCATCGGCGCGCCGAGTTTGGCGGAGAGGCGCTCCTGAATGCCGGAGACGGTCATGCTGGCCATCTGGCAGCCGACGCACGCGCCGGTCAGCTTGACCAGAACGTTGGAGCCGTCGACGTCGATCAATTCGCAATCGCCGCCGTCCTTGCGTAGGATGGGACGCAATTCCTCGATCGTCTCTTCGATCAAACGGATCTTTTGCAGATTGGTCATCGTCGGCGCTTTCGGCGCCAGCGGCGAAACCGTGGGCGCCGCAGCTCTCGCCGGCGCTTGCGATGAAAGCGGCACGACGGTCGCGGCGGTCTTGGCGGTTTGCGCGTTCTTTTTCAGCGTCAGCGGATCGACGCCGCCCGCCTTATAGGCTTCCGCCGGAGCGAGCGCGCCTTCGGCGACCATCGCCGCGTTGACCTTGGCGAGCGTCGTTTCCAGCGCGTCGAAGCAGGTCAAGCAGCCGCCGCCCGCCTTGGTATAGGCGGTGACGGCTTCGATCGTCGTCAGGCGGTTCATTCGCACGGCGCGCTCGATCATGCCCTCGTCGATGCCGAAGCATTTGCAGATCAGCGCGCCTTCCTCGTGGTCGTCGCTCCAGACTTCGCCGCGGTAATTGGCGACCGCGGCCTGCAGCGCCTCATAGCCCATCACCGAGCAATGCATTTTCTCCGGCGGCAGGCCGCCGAGAAAGTCGGCGATGTCCTGATTGCACAGTTTCAGCGCGTCTTCGATGGTCTTGCCGATCACCAACTCGGTGAGAGCCGAGGACGAGGCGATGGCCGACCCGCATCCGAAGGTCTGGAATCTGGCGTCCTCGATCACCTGCGTCTGCGGATCGACCTTCAACATCAGCTTGAGCGCGTCGCCGCAGGAAATCGCGCCAACTTCGCCGACCGCGTTAGCGTCTTCCAGCACGCCGGCGTTCTTCGGATTGAAGAAATAGTCCTTGACCTTATCGGTATAGTCCCACATGGCGTCTTCCTTCAGAGCAACGGGTCAGCCGAACGACTTGCCGCAGGCGCATTTCGATGCGGCGTTCGGATTGTCGAAAACGAAGCCGGAATTTTCGAGGGCGGTGACGAAATCGACAGTCATGCCGATGACGTGGCTTTGTGAAAGGTCGTCGATGAAAATCTTGACGCCGTCGGATTCGACAACGGCGTCGCCCTCGCGCTCCTGGCGCTCGAGACCCATCATGTATTTGAAGCCGGCGCAGCCGCCGGTCTCGACCATGATGCGAAGCCCGGCCGCCGGCGTAGCGGCGTTGGACAGGGCGGTTTTGACGGCGGATACGGCATTGGGCGTCAGCGTGATCATGATCTCAACTCCGCGAAGTCAGCTCATGACGCAGCGCAGCAACCCTTGTGCCACAGTACAATATCTTGATATAAAACGAAAAAAATAGGCGTCGTCTGTCGCGTTTGCGACATTGGTCACAGATGCGACACGGCTTCTGTCGTATTTTCGCGCCGGATGCGCGCCAACAGGCTTTCGCCGTCTTCGGCGCCGAAGCACCGGTCGAAATCATCGCATTGCTGGCAGGAGGGCGCCGTGCAGAGAGTGAACCCTTCCATTTCGCACAGCATGCGATAGAAGAACTTCTTCCATTTCATGTTGGCGACGTTGCGCGCCGCGAGCGTCGGGAACACGCAGCGCATCAGCCGGTTCAGTTCGGCGCGGTCGTTGAGGCCGAGATCCTGCCATAGATGATTGGGGCGCATGGCGCGCGCCGTCATCATGCGCGCCAACCAGAAACTTTCTTGGCTGTCGTCAACCCGATGCATTTGCAACAATTGCAGAAGCTGTTCGGCCTCGTCGTCGAAAACGACGCGCTCGCTTGCCCTCGCCGCCGCGCGCGATGGCGCCGGCCGCAATGGCCAACGTTGCGCCAGGGCGTCGAGTTCGGCGCGGCGGAGCCCGATCGCCTGCGCCAGATCTCCGCCCTCGCGCGTTTCGAGCTCGCTTATGGCGAGGATGCAGGCGAAAACATGCCCGACAAAGGCGTTGTCGTCGGCGCGCTCCGACGTCGTCGGAAAGATCTCGTCTTTGCGGCGGAGGGCGGCGGACATCGCTGATCAGGCCGCGAGCTGGTCGATGGGCACGTGCGTCTGGCAATTCTTCGGGCAGACGCGGGCGCAGGCGCCGCAGCCGATACAGGCGCCGGCGTTGTCGACCATCATGATCTTGCGATTGAGCTCGCCGTCAAAATCGTCGTCGTCGTCCTCGGTGACCTGGCCGAGCAATTGGTTGGACTCGTCAACGCCATATAAATGCATGACGTCGCGCGAACAGACCTTGAAGCAGCGACCGCAGCCGATGCAGGTCTCGCCGTTGATTTGCGTCAGATAAACCGGCGTCCACGCCTCGCCGCTTCTTGTTTTGAATTCGCTCATCAGATCTGCTCCAGTTCCTTTAGTTTTTTTCGCGCCGCTTCAAGCGCCGCGTAGGCGTCCTGCGTCTCCTGGGCCACGCTGGTCGCCTTTTGCCAATTGAGCGGCAACTCCTCGGAGAAATCGTGCAAATTCATCTTCGCGGCGATGGCGCGCGCGGAGAGTTTCTTGATTTCGGCTTTTAGCGCGTCGATTTCGGACATCCGGCCTTTCCTCACGGCTTCGCTTGCAACGTCAGATCCTGGCGACGTCGGGATGCGCCTCGATTTCGGCCACCGCGGCGGCGACATATTTCTCGCCTTCGGCGACCAGCTTTGCGATCGAACTCGAAGCCGAAGCGATGCACGTCGCGCAAATGGCGCGACAAGACGATCAGCTTGCCGGCGATCAGCACCAGCCGGCCAAAGCCTTCATGACTCATTTTCATCATCGGGCCGGCGATGACCCCGCATTGCGCTTCGACGGCGAGGCCGACGGCGGTGTAGAACATTTCAATCCGCCACAGAATGTCGGGATCCGGGTCGCCGATGATCGGCATGGCGCGACGCTGCTCCTTGGTGACGATGAATTCGGCCAGCAGCTGTTCGTCGTTCTTCTTGTCCCAGGCGCCGTGCGCGTCCTGGGCGCGCATCAGGCGGACCAGGGCGCGCCCATAGGGACGGCGCAGGGCGGCGGCGCTGTCGGCTTCGGCATGGTCGAGCATGGGCTTGTCCTTCGCGGGCGTGGCGATCATGCCGGTTCTTCGAGAAATGAGGGCTTGGCGGCGAAGCCGGCTTCGGCGAGAACTTTGCGCAGCCAGGGCGGCGGCGCGCCGTTCAGCATGACGCGGGTGCGCTCCAGCACGGCCTCGATCGGCTGCGCCTGCGGCATTTTGATCGGATGGATTTTCGCTGAAACCACCTTGGCCGCCGAGGGTCCGCCGATGGCCAGACAAAACAGCAGATGACAACCTTTAAGGCCCTCGACCTTGGCGTCGATGCGCGCTTCGCCGTCGGTTCTATGACTGCCGCTTTCGTCCGAGGCGGCGTCGAAGGCGACAGCTTCGACAAAACGCCAGGTTTCGGGGCTGACGTCGTAGATGGCGAAACGCTTGGCCGATCCGAAGTGGGCGTCCAACGCCTTCATGTCGGATGTCGCGATGGCGACGCGGACGGCCGGCCGCAGCGGCTCCTGCGCGGTCGGTTCGGTGTCGACGAGTTTGAGACGGGTGGCGCTCATGCGCGCATCTCCTTTTGGCGCAGAAGGAACGGATTAAGCGACTGCGGCGTTGGCTTGTGCTGGGCGCCGAGAATCACGTTGGCGATTTCAAAGATGTACTGTCGCGTTCCGGCATAGCCGACGCTGGTGCGATAGGCCGCGCCAAGCCGATCGAATATCGGAAAGCCGATGCGCAGATGCGGAACGTGCAGGCGCTCGGCGGCCTGTCGGCCGTGGCTGTGCGTCGCGATCAGGTCGACGCCGGAGGCGCGCGCCTCAAGGTCGCCAAGATCGCCGACGATGACTTCATCGGCGGGAATCGCCGCCAAAGCCGCTGATCCGGCGGCCGTCGTGACGGCGGCGGAAATTTCCGCGCCGAGGTCGTGCATCAGCTGCGCCGTCGCCAGCAGCAAGTCCGGTTCGGCGGCGAGCGCCATTTTTTTGCCGGCGAAATAAAAATGGCCGTCGAGCATCGCGTCGATCAGCCGCGAGCGCTCGCGCTGCAATCTCTCGGGAACAGGCCGGCGCGCCAGACGGGCGAGCTCAACGCACAGCCGGTCGCAGGCGTCGAGCCCGGTCAGATTGTCGAAATAAAGCGTCGGCACGCCTGTCCTGGCTTCAAGCGCCTGCGCGGCGCCGCGCATATGTTCGCCAACGGCGAGCGTGGCGATCGAGCGACCCATCGAGCCGATTTCCGCCAAAGTGACGCCGCCGCGCGAGGTGGGGCGCCATTCGTCCGGCGCCGTGCCGTCAAGCGAACGCGAAATATCAGGCAGAATGACCGCCGAGAGCCCGAATATTTCGATCGTATCGCGGATCGCCTCGACGTCGCCCGGCGTCAGATGCTGCCCGGCCAGAACATTGACCTGTCCCTTGATCGGTTCGGCTTCGCCCTCGGCGACCAGCGCCTCGATCATCGCGACGACAGCCTTGGCCCAACCCTCCTCGAGAGCGCCGGCGAAGTCCGGCGTCGAGGCGAAAACGATTTCCGTTCCGGCCAGTTCTTCGGCGCGTTTGGCCTTGATGGCGCGCAAGTCGCCGACAAAATCCTCGCCGCGCGTCTCGGTGAGGGCGGTCGAACAGATGCCGATGAATTTCGGATTCATCCGCTTCTTGAGATTGAGCAGCGCTTCCTCGACATGGTCGGCGCCGCCGAGAATGGTCGAGACCTCGTTCATCGCCGTGGTTTGCAGCGGGATCATTTCCTTGAAATGACGCACCAGCAAAACCAGCGAGAAGGCGGTGCAGCCCTGGCTGCCGTGAAACAGCGGCACGGCGCCGTCGACGCCGAGATAGGCCATGGCCGCGCCGAGCGGCGCGGACAGTTTGAGCGGATTGGTCGATACGGCTTTAGCGATGGGGGCGAGCGCGTTCATGGCTCAACACTCCTCGAAGTCGTTGGTGGAGGCGCCTTGGAAAGCCTTGCGATGGTGGGCGACGAAGTTCGGATCGATTTCGGCTTCAACCGTTTCGTTCTGGACGTGATGTTCCCGGATATGGCCGTTGTCGTCCCACGGCGCGGGTTTGCGCGCCTTCTCCCACAGCGGGTTATTGATCGTCGCGTCGAGTTTCTTGACCAGTTCGACCATGCCGTCATAGCCGGCGAAGGGATCGTGCCGTTCCTGGTTGATATCCATCCACGGCGTGCGCGCCTTCAGCGCGATGAATTGTGTGCGTCCGCCCGACAGCATGATGTCGGCCTTGCCCTCCTTCAAGAACGCGTACATATCGCGCGGCGCCATGTTTTCCAGGACATGCGGGTCTTCGCCAAGCAGCGCCTTGATGCGGTCCTTGTCTTCGGGCGTCGCCTTGCGCAGCGAGGTGTCGACGATCTCGACGCCGATCTCCATCAACGCCGACACCACCGACCAGGACTTGACGCCGCCGGTATAAAGCAGGACGCGCTTGCCCTTCAGTCTTTCGCGGTAGGGCGCAAGCCTTTGCCAGACGATGGCTTCCTCCTGCGCGATCAGAGCCTCCGTCCGCTCGATCAGGTCCGTCGGCGCGCCTTGCCGCACCAGCAGGCCGGCGATGCAGCGCAACGCGTCGGACGTGTCGGAGACGCCGTAGAATGAGCCCTCGAAATAGGGAATGCCCCAGCGATCCTCCATCTTGCGCGCCAAGTTTATCAGCGCCGCCGAGCAGACCATCATATTGACTTTGGAGCGGTGCGCCGAAGCGACGTCGGCGTAGCGCGCGTCGCCGGTGATGCAGGCGTGGACGCGGACGCCGAGCTTGTCGAGCAGCGGCTTCACCTGCCAGAATTCGCCGGCCAGATTATATTCGCCGAGAATATTGATGTCGGTCGGCGTCGAGAGCTCCGGCTCCATCGTGCCGATGACGTGATCGTAAAGCGTTTCTCCGGCCAGCTTGTTGCCGAGGTTCTTCGAGCCGGCGAATCCGGGCGCGTTGACCGGAATAACCGGCAGGCCCAGCGCGCCGGAGGCGTGCGCGCAAACCGCTTCGACGTCGTCGCCGATCAGCGACGTCACGCAGGTCGTATAGACGAAAATCGCCGGCGGCTTGTGGGCCGCGACAATTTCCTGGATGGCCTTCCATAACTTTTTCTCGCCGTTGCCCATGACAATGTCGAGTTCCGACAGGTCGGTGGTGAACGAGGTGCGATAGAGCTGAGGTCCCGAGGAGGCCGCGTGGCGGTTGTCCCAGCTGTTGCCTTCGCAGGCGAGCGGACCGTGAACGAGATGGGCCGCGTCGACGATCGGCTGCAGCACGATCTTGGCGCCGTCAAAGGCGCAGCCGCCGGCCGCGGCGCCGGGCGTCAGCGGCTTGGAGCAGCCTTTCTTGCGCTCCTGATCGCTTTTCTTCAGGTTTTTGTCGCAGGCCGGCTCGTTGAAGACATCCTGCACTTTGGCTGAAAGTCCGGACATGAGCGAACCTCGCTGGGCTGAGCTTTAACGAATGTCGGGTTTCCGACACGGCGGCCGACAAAGCGGCGCCTCGGCGTCAGCGTTGCAATCGCCGTGCCGCGACGGCGGGCCGGGTTTGTCCGGCCCGCCGGGCTTTTAGCGGGTGAGGTCGTAGGAGAAGTCGGTGACGCCGGTGACGATCGTTTCCCGGTCGAGCACGTCGAACGTCTTGTCCAGCAGCGTGGTCAGCACGCGCAGGGCGCCCTGATAACCCCACAGCGGGAAGCGGTGATGATGGTGCCGGTCGAAGATCGGGAAGGTCAGTCGAATCAACGGTGTGTCGGTGTCGCGCTCCAGATATTTGCCGTAGGAGCTGCCGATCAGGAAATCCACCTTTTCGGTGAGCAACAGCGAACGCATGTGCCACAGATCCTTGCCGGCCCAGACCTGGCCATTGGCGCCGAAAGGCGAGGAGGCCAGAACCTGCTTCATCTGTTCCGCCCATTTCGCCGTGCCGTTGGTGGCGAGGCAATGGATCGGTTCTCCGCCCGTCTCCATGACGAAGCGCGCCATGGCGATGACGAAATCCGGATCGCCGTAGATCGCGTATTTCTTGCCGTGCAGATGGGCCTGGCTGTCGGCCATCGCGTCGATCAGGCGGCCGCGCTCCTTTTCGATCTCGTTCGGAATCGCCTTGCCGGACAGTTCCGAGATCTTCATCAGCAGTTCGTCGGTCGCGCCGACGCCCAGCGGATAGTGGAACGAGGCTGTTTCCTGGCCTTGTTCGCCGACATAGGAGAGGGTCTTGTGGGTGCACCATTCCTGCAGGGAAATGGTGGCCTGCGCGTTGAGGGCCGGAGCGATGTCATCGATCTTGGTGCCGCCGTCGTACATGCGGAACTCACCGTCGGCCGGGGTGTCGTATTGATCGGCGGCGTCCGACAGAATCGTGTATTCGACGCCCATCATGTCGAGGATACGCTTCAGCTCGCGATTATTGCCGACGACGAAGCCGTCGAAGCCGGGAATGATGTTGATCGTCTTGCTGGTTGCATCCCGCGTCTTGTTTTTCCAGAAGCTCTCGAGAATGCCCTTCATCATGTTGTCGTAGCCGTCGACATGGCTGCCGACGAAGGCGGGCGTGTGCGCGTAAGGAACGCTGAAGTCGCCGGGAATCGAATTCTTGGCGCGGGCGTTCTCGATGAACGATTGCAGATCGTCGCCGATGACTTCGGCCATGCAGGTGGTCGAGACGGCGATCATCTTCGGGCTATAGAGCGAATAGGTGTTGGCGAGGCCGTCGATCATGTTGTTGAGGCCGCCGAACACCGCCGCGTCTTCGGTCATCGACGAGGAGACGGCCGAAGACGGCTCCTTGAAGTGGCGCGAAAGATGGGAGCGGTAATAGGCGACGCAGCCTTGCGAGCCATGCACGAAGGACATGGTCTTTTCAAAGCCGGCGGCGGCGAAAACCGCGCCGAGCGGCTGGCAGGCCTTGGCCGGGTTCACGACCAGCGAGCCGCGCGCCAGATTCTTCTCGCGATATTCCCAGGTTTTGGTCCAGTCGCTGACTTCTTGAATCTTGACGTCAGGATGGCCGCACTCGAACTCGGCCTTCTTGCGGGCGAGCATGTCGGTATATTCCGGCTCGCGGAACAAAGGGGCGTGATCGAGGATTTTTTCTGCTGATTGAGGCATGTTCAGCTCCTATTGCGGCGAAGCAGCGCCATACGGCTGCCTTCGCGGGTTGGAGTGTTCGAGGCGTTTCGCGGCCGGTTGTCGGCCGCGATCGTTATTCGGCGGCGGCCAGCGTCGGGGCCGGTTCGCTTTGCTTCTTCCATGGCGCCTTCATCAGACCCCAGACAGGGTTGTTGATAGCGAGATCCATGTCGCGGGCGAAAATGGCGAAGCCGTCATAGCCGTGGTAGGGGCCGGAATAGTCCCACGAATGCATCTGACGGAACGGGACGCCCATCTTCTGCACCGGGTACTTTTCCTTGACGCCGGAGCCGACCAGATCCGGGCGGATTTTCTCGATGAATTTTTCGAGTTCGTAGCCCGTCACGTCGTCATAGATCAGCGTGCCGTCTTTCACGTAATGGCCGGTGCGCTGGTAGTCGTCGTTATGGCCAAATTCGTAGCCCGTGCCGACAATTTCCATACCGAGGTCTTCATAAGCGGTAATGACGTGACGTGGGCGCAGACCGCCGACGTAAAGCATGACCGTTTTGCCGGTAAGGCGCGGTTCGAATTTGGCCTTCACCGCGTCGACCAGCGGCTTGTATTTGGCGATGACCGCTTCGGCCTTGGCTTCGATTTCCGGACCGAAATGTTTGGCGATCTTGCGCAGGGAGGCTTCGATCTGCGAGGGACCGAAGAAATTATACTCCATCCACGCCACGCCGTATTTCTCCTCCATGTGACGGCAGATGTAGTTCATCGACCGATAGCAATGGATGAGGTTGAGCTTGGCCAAAGGCGCGCGCTCGATTTCCGCCAGGGTGGCGTCGCCCGACCAGTTGCCGACGCAGCGCAGCCCGATTTCTTCGAGCAGGATGCGCGAGGCCCAGGCGTCGCCGCCGATGTTGTAGTCGCCGATGACATTGACGTCGTAAGGCGAGGCGACAAAGTCGGATTGGTCTTTCTGCTGGGCCGCGCCCTTGTTGTCGAACACCCAGTCGCGAACCGCGTCGTTGGCCAGATGGTGGCCGAGCGACTGTGACACGCCGCGAAAACCTTCGCAACGCACTGGCACGATGGTCTTGCCGCTCTCCTTGGCCTTCTTCTTCGACACCGCCTCGATGTCGTCGCCGATCAGGCCGATCGGGCATTCCGATTGAATGGAAATGCCGTTGGCGAGCGGGAAAAGCTCGTTGATTTCGTCAATCACCTTTTCGAGCTTCTTGTCGCCGCCGAACACAATGTCGCGCTCCTGGAAGTCGGAGGTGAATTGCATGGTGACGAAGGAGTCAACGCCGGTCTTGCCGATGTAGTAGTTGCGGCGCTGCGACCAGGAATATTGGCCGCAGCCGACGGGGCCGTGGCTGATGTGGACCATATCCTTGATCGGGCCCCAGACGACGCCCTTCGAGCCGGCGTAAGCGCAGCCGCGAATGGTCATCACGCCGGGAACCGACTTGATATTGGACTTGACGTCGCATTCGCTGACGGGACGGCCTTCTTCGCCGACCTCTTCGCCCGCCTTGGCGACATTGAGGTGCTTCTTGCGACGCTTGGCGAACTTGTCC
The DNA here is from genome assembly GCA_963736175.1 of uncultured Alphaproteobacteria bacterium. Lineage (GTDB taxonomy): Bacteria > Pseudomonadota > Alphaproteobacteria > Rhizobiales > Beijerinckiaceae > Rhodoblastus. The sequence goes on from CAVTNU010000029.1 coordinate 19,829, forward strand.
GGATAGGCCGTCAGGACTTCCGTGATCAGTTCTTCCATTTTGGCGCCGTCGTTCTTGTAATCGAGGCTCATGGCAATCTCCTTTTCGGGGGAGGAGGGCCGGCGCCCGGCGTTGAACGCCGGGGCCGGACTGGGCTCACTGCGCGGCGGCTGCGGCCGCTTCCTTGGCCTGGAGTTCGGCCAGGGCCTGCTCCTCGGTCTTCATGATGCCGAAGTCGAGCAGCATCTCCTCCAGCTCTTCCATGGTGATCGGCGTCGGGATCACGCCATTGCCGGAATTGGCGTGGATCTTCCGCGCCAGCTCGCGATACTCCTGGGCCTGCTTCGAGGTCGGGGCGTATTCGATGACCGTCTGGCGGCGCAGTTCGGCGTGCTGGACGATATTGTCGCGCGGCACGAAATGGATCAGCGTGCAGCCAAGGCGCGCGGCCAGCGCTTCGGCCAACTCAAGCTCCTTGTCGGTCTGACGCTCGTTGCAGATCAGCCCGCCCAGGCGCACGCCGCCCGAATGGGCGTATTTGAGAATGCCCTTGGCGATGTTGTTGGCGGCGTAGAGCGCCATCATCTCGCCGGACATGACGATGTAGATTTCCTGCGCCTTGTTCTCGCGGATCGGCATGGCGAAGCCGCCGCACACGACGTCGCCGAGCACGTCGTAGGACACATAGTCCACGTCGTCATAGGCGCCGTTTTCTTCCAGGAAGTTGATGGCGGTGATGACGCCGCGTCCGGCGCAGCCGACGCCCGGCTCGGGACCGCCGGATTCGGTGCATTTGATGTCCTTGTAGCCGACCTTCAGCACGTCCTCGAGCTCGAGGTCCTCGACCGAGCCGGCTTCGGCGGCGAGGCTGAGCACGGTGTCCTGCATCTTGGCGTTGAGGATAAGACGGGTGGAGTCGGCTTTGGGATCGCAGCCGACGATGAGGATTTTCTGACCCAATTCAGCAAGCGCCGCGAGGGTGTTTTGCGAAGTGGTGGATTTGCCGATGCCGCCTTTTCCATAAAAGGCGATCTGACGGAGCTTGGCCATTGTGTGGTCTCCGGTTGCAAGTGGAACTGAAGAGCGAACACATTGCCGTCGCTCCGCCCCAACATTCGCAACCGTCGTGCCAATTCAAAATAAATCAGAAAAGTGTATCATAACATAATGTTAGCCTGTGGCTTCGATTTTTCCGGTTCGACGCGCTTGTCGGGAGACCAACAAATGCGACACGCTTGAAGCATGGCCGGTCGACGAAAAGGGCGAAATAGGCCGCGGTGCGATTGGAACGCAGTTTGCAGTCGTCATGGCGTTCATAACGGCGCAGCCCAATGGAGCCCATCATGCCCAATGTCACGTTTTCTTCACCCGTCATGCAAAAGGACGTTACTGTCTACGCGGTCGCAGGCGACACCAAGACCATTCTCGCCCTGGCCGAGGCCAACAAGATTCCAATCCCTTTCGAATGCAAGGACGGCAATTGCGGATCGTGCCTGATCGAAGTCGTCACGCTCACCGGCAAGACGATGGGATCGGCTTTGACCGAGAAGGAAAAGAGCCTGTTGAAGTCGCTCGGCAAAATTGCCGCGGAAGAAATCCGCCGCGCCGAAGTTGACGACGTCGCGCCGAAATTCCGCTCGGCCTGTCAATATATCGTGCGCGATCAGGACATCCTGGTGAAGTTCTCGGGCGCGCCGGGCGGCGCCTGAAGTTTCCGCGCCAAAACCCGAAGCGCTAGAGCAGGCGGCTCCATATGAAAGCAGCCTGCTCTGAGCAATCCGGCTCGATATCGGCGACCGGATTGCTCGTCGGTTTGTCGGGACGCGCGCGCGGAAATCCTCGCGCTGCTGTTGAGGCCGCGCGCTAGGCGAGCCGCTCCACGAGGTCGGCGAGCGGAGCGTCGATGACGATAAAATTCATCTCCTTGAAGAATTTAACTTCATTGCGCGTCAGTTTGTCGGGCCCGACGAAAATATAGTGTGGTCCGAGCGAATGCTTGGCGATCTGCCGGGCGTAGGTGCGCAGCATCTGGTCGTGGAAACGACATCCGATGAAGACGAAGCCGCGTTGCGCGCGAATGGTTTTCACCGCCGCCGGGATCGGCGTTTGAATGTCGATTTCGGTAAGCACTTCGACATAATCGGAATCGGCGACAAGGAAATTTTTCGCCGGACTGACCGCGCCATGCGGCTTGTAAAGCAGCGTCCCTGAAGGCTCTATCCGATTGGCGGGAATTTCGTCGCCTTCGCCGCCATAGGCCTTGAACCAGATGTCGGCGAATTCCAGCGCCCGGCTGACGCCTTGAATTTCACGCCAGTCCGTGCGGTCGGACAAGGCCTGGCGCATGGCGCCGTCGTACCAGACGTCGACGATCAGCGGCAGATGGGTCAGTCTGGCCAGGGCGAGGTGCAGCGGCGTCGGCGCGACCGGCTTAGCGAAGATGTCCGCCATGAAAGCCGTCAACGTCTTGCGATGGCGTCTTTGTTCGATGAATTGCGCGACAGCCCACATATTGGTGCGAATGCGTCCCGGCGCCGGGGCGCGCAAATGCAAGGCGGCGGCGATGGCTTCCGGCGTCAGCGGCGCTTCCGCCTTGCCGCCGAACCCTGCGAACACGCCTGGTCCGACATAGGGGATCAAGGCGCCGACGCGCAACGCGGCGGCGACGTCGTCGAGCAAAGCCCTGGCGTCGCCGGACGCCGGCGCGACGGGTCGGGTTGGGAGAAATTCAAGCATCGGCCGAGTCCAGTTTTTTCGCCTCGACCGTGATCGGTAATTTGGTGTCGGCCGGCATGTCGGGCAGCAGCAGGGTCCAGCCGTTCTTCAAGACGATCTTGCCGCCCCAGATCGACTCGCGCTCCATGTCGACGATCGGCTCCTCAAGATCCTTTTTCGGCACATAGGCCGACAGTCCTTTTGGCGTATTGCGGATCATGATCTTCATGGCGCGGCGCTTTCCGGTTTGAGAGAGTCGAAAGGCGCCAGCTCCTTGCCGCGCATTCCGACGATTGTGCCGCGCTCGACCCATTCGACCGCGTAGATATAGAACTGCTGCAGGAACGTGCCGATGTCGCGCACATAACCGACATCGCCCTTGCGCACGATGATCTCGCCGATGTCCTTGCGCGGATAGGTTCCGTCGTTGCGGATATGTTTGCGCGAAACGACTTTGGCGCCCGGCATGTAGAGAGGGTCGGCGAAAATCTCGACCGCTTCTTCGCGTCCCAGGCCCATGTCATTGCTCCTGTTCGTTCAAACGTTGGCGCGCCATTCCGGCGACTTCCGGGTCGGCGTCGTCGGTCAGGCGAGCCGCGATCTCGAGTGGCGCGCGTTCGGCGACGACAAAGCGCACGCGCAAATCCTCGTCGTCGACAAACAAGCCCAACGATTCGCCGGCGATACGTTCGGCGACCTGCCAACGCACCAACGGATCGCTGTCGCGCGCCAGAGCGGCGAGCTTGCCTTCCGGCAGCCGCCGCGCCGCCATGCGCCGCACTTCCGGCTCCGGATCGTTCAGCATCAGCGGCAACAGCGCCGCGTCGAGCCGTCGCGCCACGGTGAGGCGGACGTAATAGTCGTCGTCCTGCGCCAGGGACAAAAGATCGGCCCCTTCGAGCCGCAGGGCGCAGGCGATGCGAACCTTGCGGTCTCGGTCGCCGCGCATGTCCCGTAACCGCGACAGCGGAATGCGCATGGCGACCATGGTGCGCACTTCTCCGTCCCGATCGCCCATCAAGCGCATGATCTCAAACACACTGGCGTGTTTGGCGGCGAGCGCGCGCACCTCAAAATAGAGATGATCGAGGTAACGCCCCGCTAGCTCGGGCGCGCCGTCGAAAAATTTGTCGATGCGGCGCGCGCGCACGTCGCGCACGCAGATGCGGCCCAGGATGCAGCGCCCGCTCTCGCGCATTTCAAGGTGCGGGCAGTCCTCACAAGAAAAGGGTCGGCCCGTCCAGTCGGCCGCCGCTTCATCCTCGCTCTGGCGTTCGTCCGCGCCCATGCTGGTCGCCGCTCGCCGGCAAACCGCGCGGTTACGCCGGCACGCAGGTTTTCGGCACCGGACAGACTTCCACGCATTGCGGCTTGTCGAACTCGCCGGCGCATTCGGTGCACTTCGCCGGATCGATAATGTAGGTGTCGCCTTTCATGCGGATCGCCGCATTAGGACACTCGAATTCGCATGCGCCACAGACGGTGCAGGATGAGGTTACGATTTTGTAGGCCATGTCTTTCTCCATCATTTTGGGCGCTTGGGCCCGCGCGCAGCCGCTTACGCTCGCCGCGCAATCTCGTGGTCGCCAAATTTTTCGGCAAAGACCGCCGCCACCGAGGATTCGATATATTCGAAGGCGAATTCGTCGCTGGCCTCTATGCCGGCGCCTTTCAGCTGATCTTTCGGGCAATCGCCGATCTTGGCGCACAGAACCATCGACACGCCTTCAAGCGCGGCGATGACGCCGTCGAGCGTGGCGTCCTCGCCGAAGCCGCCCTGGCAATATTGCTCGACCTTGCGATGGCCGACGAAGGTTATGCCCTTGGCGCTCGCCTCATAGACCTGAAATTCCTTGGCGTGGCCAAAATGCTCATTGATTCGGCCGCCGCCTTTGGTGGCGACCGCCAACAACAGACTCTGCGTCGAGGCGGTCGTCTTGATCTCATCGATCGCGGTCGTCTTGGCGGCGACATGATCGCCGCGCTCCTTGGCGACGACTTCCCGATAGGCGACGCGCTTAGCCGGATCATAGGCCACGTCCTCGGGCAATTGGTCGAGCATGAATTCTTGGCCGCGATCCTCGCCGAGCAGGCCGACGGCGTCGGCGCGGCACTGACGGCAATGGCGCATCAGCTTGGCGCCCCTTCGAGTTTGTCCTGCAGCGCTTTGAGCTCCATCGCGGTCGGGCCGCGCTGGCCGGTCAGGCCGAAATGCGTGCCATGCGCCGGGTCGGAAATCAGCGGCATGACATTATGCAGAAATGCGCCGCGCGCCTTCACCCACTTGTTCACCTCGATGAGGTGTTCGTCGTTGATTCCCGGGATCATCACGGAGTTGATCTTGGTCAGGATACCGCGCTCGGTGAGCATTTCGAGGCCCTGCATCTGTCGCTCGTGCAGGATTTGCGAGGCGTCCACGCCGAAGTAGCGTTTGTTGCGGAAATAAATCCAGGGATAGATCTTCGCGCCGATTTCCGGATCGACCATGTTGATCGTGATGGTGACGTGATCGACATTCATCCGCGCCAACTCGTCGACGCGATCGGGCAGCGACAGGCCGTTTGTCGAGATGCAAAGCTTGATGTCGGGAATGTCGCCGGCGATATGCGTGAACGTCGCCTTGCTCTTGGTCCAGTCATAGCAGGCGTCGCCGGGTCCGGCTATGCCGAGCACCGAGAGTTGCGGCACTTCGTTGGCGACAGCGACGACCTTGCGGCGCGCCTGATCGGGGGTGAGCTTCTCCGACACGACGCCGGGCCGGCTTTCGTTGGCGCAGTCATATTTACGATTGCAATAATTGCACTGGATGTTGCAGGCCGGCGCCACGGCGACATGCATGCGCGCGAAATAATGATGCGCCTCTTCCGAATAGCAGGGATGGTCCTTGATCTTTTCCCACACTTCGGCGGGCATGTCGGTCGGCTTGTCGGAGGAGCCGCAGGACGAGGACGAGCAGCCGCTCTCCGATAATTTGGCGCGCATCGTGTCCAGATCGATGGGTTGAAGCATATCGAGCGAAAGCATCGGCGACCTCCGGTTCGGATTCGAGGAGCGCGCCGCAAGGGTCGTGCCAAAATGCGCGCGCCCTGAATTTGAGGGGTTTTTTAGAAGCCTCGTCGCGCCTTGTATGTCGGCCGAGGCGCGGTGTGTCGCGCTTGCGACAGCAATGTCGGGAGCGTTTCGACGTTTAAACGCCGTCGCCGTCGCGCCCGTCGAGACGGGCGCCTATCGGCGAACAGGCCCGAACGTCATAATTGCTTGATGTCGACGCCCTGTTTGCGCAAGGCGTAGCCGATCTGTCGCGGCGTCAGTCCGAGCAGGCGCGCCGCCTTGGCCTGCACCCAGCCGGTCTTCTCCATCGCTTCGATCAGCCGCTCGCGCTCCGATTTCGTCGGTTTGCCGACCGGACAACCGTCGGGGGCCGGGCAATCCGACGGCGTTGTCGACGGCAGCGCTGATTTATCGACATAGATCGGCAGCTCGTCCGCGGGCGCGGGCCTTGGCGGGCGTCCCGGCGCGATCACCATCGGCGTCGGCGATGCGGCATGGCCTTTCCACAGCGTCGCCGACAAACAGCAGCCTTGGTGACAGGCGAGATCTGAGGCGACGATCTGATCGCTGGCCGCCAGAGCGGCGGTGCGGCGCACGCAATTTTCCAGTTCGCGGACATTGCCGGGAAAGGCGCATTGCGAAAGAATTTCCAACGCTTTGGGCGAAAAAGTCAGGCGGCGGCCGTTCTCCTGCGCGAATTGTTCGAGGAAACATTGGGCCAGAACGGGAATGTCGCCCGGACGCTCGCGCAACGGCGGAGTGATCAGCGACACCACATTGATGCGATAGTAAAGGTCGGCGCGGAAATGACCGTTGGCCACCGCTTCTTCAAGATTGCGGTTGGTGGCGCAAACGATGCGGACGTCGACCTTGAGGGTCTTGGCGCCGCCGACTCGTTCGAACTCGCCTTCCTGCAGCACGCGCAGCAGTTTGGCCTGGAACGAAGCTGAAATTTCGCCGATCTCGTCCAGGAACAAAGTGCCGCCGTTAGCCAGTTCAAAACGGCCGATGCGTTGGCCGATGGCGCCGGTGAAGGAGCCTTTTTCATGGCCGAACAATTCGGATTCGATCACGCTTTCGGGCAAAGCGGCGCAATTGACCTTGATGAAGGCGTTCTTGCGGCGCGGCGAATTCTCGTGAATGGCTTTGGCGAATAATTCCTTGCCGGTGCCGGTTTCGCCGCGCAGCAGGATAGTGGCGTTGGAGCGCGCCGCCGCTTCGATGCGCCCCATCAGCGCCCGCATCACGGAGCTTTCGCCGAGAATTGTGTTGGACTTCGCCGGCCCGCGCAGCGGCGCGCTGACGTTCGGCGCGCTGCGCGCCTCCGAAAGCGCCTTGGCGAGCCGATGCTGTTCGCTGATGAGCCGATCGCGGTCGCGCGACACCAAAGCGTGCATGCGCATCGCCTGTCCGACCAGATTGGCGATCATCGTCAGCAGGCGGACGTCGTCTTCAAGCCGAAATTGTATTTTGCCGGTCCATTCCCGATCGACCGTCAATGTGCCCTTGACGACGCCGTCGACCTTGATCGGGACGCCGATGAAGCTGACGGTGGTCATCGCCGGCAACATGTGACGATAGGCGGAGCCGGTGAAATATTGATGCGCGGCGATATTCTGGATCACCAACGGCACGCCGGTGGCGACGATATGGTCGATCACTTTCTGCGGCAGCAGGGTTTTGGAGTTGGATGGCATGCTGGCCCCGCCTCCGGTGGAGGCGGCGATTTCCGGTTCGCCGGTCGAATCAAGGGCCAGGATGAAACCCCGCCGCATCTGCATGAACGACGACAGCACGGCGACGACGGCGCCAAGCGCGTGGTCCAACGGTTGCGGTCCAGTCAGGATCTTCGAAATCTCGTAAATTCCCGCCAGCGCAATGTCTTTATACGCGGGCTCGACTGCGATGTTGTTCGCCATATGCAGCTCCCGACGTTGCCGCGCTGCCGTTGGACCGTTCGCCCACGCAAAGCCACTGATGGCGGTCGGCGCGCGTCCAGAGTTGCGAAAAGGTGGCGCTGTTTGGCGTCAGCGCCCGTTCGCCCGTGAGATTATCTGAAGCAAGAATATTGTGCGGCGCCGCGTCCGTAAACGGCAATAAATAGCCGAAGCGCACAAAAAAAAGCTTATGCGCTCATCACTTAAGCGCATTGCACAAGCAATCGTCATTCACCATGTCCGTGCGCCTGCGCGTCATACCGCCTGCGTAAAATTTACCTGTACGTCACGCGGCGACGCCAGATAGGGCGCGGAGGTCACGAGCACGTCAGCGCCGGCCTCGGCGTAAGCGGCGGCGTTTCGCGCATTGATCCCGCCGGCGGCGGCGACGACGGGGCGAGGGCCGGACCGCCGCAAACGCGTGATCAGCGCGGCGATCTCCGCGGGCGCAAATCTTTCGGCCTGGACGATATCGAAACCGGCCTGCGCGGCGTCAAAAGCCTCTTCGAGCGTATCGACCTCGATTGTCAGTGTTTTCTCCGGCGCGCTCCGGCGCAAGCGCGTCGCGAGTTCGGAAAGCGTTTCGCGTTTGAGGAAAACGCGGTGCTGGGGAAACACCAGGATCGATTCCGACAGACCCAGCCGGTGCATGCCGGCGCCGCCGGCGTGGACAGCGGCGACCGCGAATCGCTTGACGCCGGGAACGTTCTTGCGCGTACAGGCGACAGCGACGTTCGGCGCCGCCACGCGCGCCGCATCGACGATTTCACGTGCGGCGCTGGCGACGCCGGACCAGATTTCGATCAGGGTTTGCGCGACTTTCCAACCGCGCAACAAACCGGCCGCCGAGCCCCTGGCGACCAGAATCGGCGCGCCGCGCGACAGGCGCGCGCCGGAGGGCGCGACAATTTCGACCTTGCAGCCGGACAATTCGATCAGCGCCGCCGCATCCTCGACCAACGCCGCGATCATCGGGTCGCGCGCCAGAAAAGCCATCTCGCCGGCGCCGCTAAGATCAAGCGCCTGCGTCGTCAGATCGCCAAAGGGCGCGTCAGCGTAAAGCAGGGCTTCGAGTTCGGCGCGGCTCGCGGCGGTCGGCATCATCGCTCTTCCGGTTCGGGCGGGGCCCGCCTGCAGTTATGTCAGCGCCACGGCGCGCGCCGGCGTCTTGACTCGTATGGGCAGTTTGAGCGCGCGCGCGGTCGCCTCCGCTATCGCTCTACCGCGCCGGTCGACGCCCGTCCATTGCGCTCGCCGGCCGCGCGGGTCGATCTCAAGCAATTTCACGCTGTCCGGCATAAGCGCGCCATCGCGCGCGAGACCGCGCACGACGCCGTCGATGGGCGCGGCGACGGGCGCCGGCCAAGCGTCCAACGGGAAAACCGCGGAAGACCCGCATTCCGATTTCAACCGGCGTGCGCCACAGACCAGGGCGGTCGCAATAGACGAATCTTTCGCGGCCGACGCCGCCAAGCGGGGGCTGAACGCCGTCGGCGCTATCGGTTGAGCCATCGGCGACGAGGACGCCGTTTTTGTTCGGCCGCGTCTCAATGGCGAAATCGCAGTTTTCGCCGACGACGAAATTGGCCCCCAGCCCGATCGCCCGCCGGACATAGAAACGATAATCGGGCGTAATGCGGTGTTTTTGCATGCGCGCGTCGACCAGAACGTCAATGGCGCGTAGCGCCAGAAGATCGCTCAATTCCAGCCGCGTTACGGCGACGCGCGCGACGCGCCCGAGCGCGTCGGCTATTTCCACCGCCGTTTCGGCGTTCAAACCCTCGACGCCATCCACTATCGTCTTGTCGCCAAAAAGCGCGTCATGAAAAGCCATGCCGCGTCGAATGACGGGCGGGAACGGGTCGTGACTGAGGACGACGGCGTAGCCTTCGCGGCACAGGCGCGCGGCGACGGCGGAAGCGATTTCGTTGGTCCCCAAAATGACCGCCAGGGGCGCCGCGCGTTCTGCGAAAAAGGCCGAAACGGATTGAATGGGCATGGTTGACCTCATGAGCCCCGCTTGTTTTGCAAGCTGCGGGCCAAATCAACATGTGCAAAAAAACATTTATTGTACAGTGAGATAGTAGAAATCTCGCAGACACCATTGTGGCTCAAAGCTATATATTTTGTAATATAGTGTCGGATATCGGCCAAATTGGCGTGAATTGTCCGGCCGCACGCGACGGTCGGCGCCGGGCGTCGGGACAGGAGTCGGGTAGGTCGGGGATAGTGGCCCGCTTGCGCGGACGGGCCGCGCTCAGACGACGGCTTGCGCGGTTCGCGGGATTTCAGGAAGGAAAAGCCCCGTCTGAAAACACACGCTCATATGTTCGACCTTGGCGACGGCGCGTCGGGCCGCCTCGGGCTGGAGGACGTCGTTCGCCACCGTTTTGAAGATGGCGATCCAGCGGTCGAAAAATTCTGGCTTGAGATCGAGCGGCATGTGCGGGGCGAAAGGATTGCCCTTGTAGCGCGTCGTACCCAGCAACGTGCGCGACCAGAAATTCTGCACGACGTCGAAATGATGCTCCCAGTCGGCGACGGCGGCGTTGAAAACCGGGCCGATCAGCGGGTCTTGCATCGCCTGCGCATAAAAGACGCGCACCAGTTGGCGCAATTCCGCCTCGTCGACCCTGACTTCGGCGGTAAGATCCTCGGCGGGGGCGAGGCCGACGACGCTGGCGCGGTCGGGGATGAACGCGGCGATGGCCGGCGCGGCGCCGCCTTTACGATGTTCGATGTTGAGCGGGGGATTAAACTTGCCGGCCAGCTCGCGCAGGATATGGGCGCGCTGGCGCGCATTGGCGCGCGCCATCCATAACAGGCCGTCGGTTTGCTGCGCCAGTTGGCCGTCGAGCGCCCGCGCGCGCGCCAACGCGGCGGCGATGTCTTCGCCTTCGCCGATCAGCACCGGATAGAGAAAATCGCCGATCTGCCGCGTCAATACGAACACGCCCGCCGTCGCGGCGGAAGGCTGGCCGGCGCTGAAATGATAGCCGCCCAGGCTGGGTTCGGTTTCGTCGACGCGCGGCAGGGCGGGGCTGGCGGCGTGGGCCGACAGCGGCGCGGGTTCAAGCGGGCGTTGGCTGGTCTGACACATGGACGATCCCTTTGGCGGACGCGAGCGATATGTCGCCCGCATTGGCGCGGTCGGCGAGCGGCGCGTTTGCGGCCGACGCCAAGCAAAAATCCGGCCATTCGTTCGCCGCCGCCGCGCGTCGCATTTCCGACAACCTCGGACAAAGAGGCCGGCTCCGCCGCCGCGCCGCCGCGTCGCATTCCCTCGTTTTTGCGCCTTTGCGCGGCTGGCGCGGGCTTTGCTTCGGCAAGCGTCGTCCCTTCAACCGCGCCGCGGCGCGACGCTGCGAGGAAACATGAATTTTGAGATGACGCCCAGAACGCCGAAGCTCGAAGTCGGACAATGGGTCCGCGCTTCGATCGATCTGCTCAATGACGGCTCCTTCCCCGAAGCGCCGGCGCGGGCTTTGCTCGCCGCCGCCGGCGCCATTGGCGAAATCGTCAAGGTGGGAACCATCGTGGAAGCCAACACGCCGATTTATCTCGTCGAATTCGACGAGCGTCTGACGGTCGGCTGCCTTGAAGAGGAAATCGCCCCGCTCGCCGGCGAAGGCCGCGGCAAGGCCGGCGTGTTGATCGATTGAAAAACCTTTCCCGGCCGCCGAGGAGCGCGCGATGGCGATTGACGCACAGGATTTGACGGCGCTCGACGCCTTGTTGTCGCCCGCCGACGCCGACGGCGCCGTGCTGGCGATCTTGCGGCGACAGTTCGCCCATCTGAGCTTCGCGCGCTGCGACGCGGAGGACGTGGAGACGGCGCCGTTTCGCTCCTACCCGCGCTTCGACCTGCATTTGATGGACAATCGCGATCATTGTTTGACGATCGTCGCCGATCCAGCTTTCGCCACCGGCGTCATCCTCGGCTGGCGGCGGCCGGGGCGATAGCCGGAGCGAGTTCGTCGCGCGCGGCGCTCAAACCTTGCGCGCGCTCATCGTCAGTAATTCGTAACGCGCCACCGTTTCGTCGTTCTGGTTGAACAGCTCCACGTCCCAGCGCGTCTCGCCATAGTCCGGCTTGCGCGCCGCCTGCTTCTGCATGACCGTCAGGCGCGCGCGGATGGCGTCGCCCGGCGATACGGGCTTGACGAAGCGCAGGTTGTCGAGGCCGTAATTGGCGAGCAGGGGGCCGGGCGCGGGATCGACAAACAGGCCGGCGGCGAAGGACAACAGCAGATAGCCGTGCGCCACTCGGCCGGGGAAGAACGGGTTGGCCTTGGCCGCCGTCTCGTCCATGTGCGCGTAGAATTTGTCGCCGGTGAATTCGGCGAAATGTTCGATGTCGTCCAATGTCACGACGCGCGAGGCCGTTTCGATGGTTTCGCCGACGGACAGCGCGTCGAAGTCATGGCGGAAGGGATGGTCGACGCTAATCGGCGCTGGCGCCCCTTGATCCAGCGCCGCGTCAGGGCCGCCAGCCGCTCCGGCGAGCCTTGCAGCGCCGTGCGCTGCATATAATGGAACACGCCGCGCAGACCGCCCAACTCCTCGCCGCCGCCAGCGCGGCCGGGGCCGCCATGCGTCAGGCCGGGCAACGGTGAGCCGTGGCCGGTCGAGTCCTTGGCGCAGTCGCGGTCGAGCACGAGCAGGCGGCCGTGCCAGGGAGCAAGGCCGAACGCCAGGTCTTCGGCGACCGCCGCGTCGTAAGTGTAGATCGAGGCGACAAGGCTGCCTTCGCCCTTGGCGACCAGCGCGACAGCCTGGGCGAGCGTGTCATAGGCCATGATGGTGGCGACCGGTCCGAAGGGCTCGACGCTGTGGACGGCGACGGCGCTCAACGGCGCGGCGCAACGCAGCAGCACCGGCGCCATGAACGCGCCTTTGCCCATTTCGCCGCCGATCGGTTCGCCGCCGCCTATCGCGCCGAAAACGATCTCCGTCTCGCCGCGCAAAGTTTCAACGGCCCGGCGCACCGAGGCGCGCTGCGCCAGGGAAACGAGCGGGCCCATGCGGACGTCCTCGAGGCGGGGGTCGCCGAGCTTGATCCTGGCGAGCTGCGCGCCGAGCGCCGCGATGACCTGCCCTTCCAGCGCGCGAGGGACGAGGATGCGCCGGATCGCGGTGCATTTCTGTCCCGCCTTCGCCGTCATTTCACGGACGACTTCCTTGATGAAAATGTCGAATTCCGGCGTGTCGGGACGCGCGTCCGGACCGAGCACGGCGGCGTTGAGCGAATCGCGTTCGGCGATGAAGCGGACGGCGTTGCGCGAGACCGCGGGATGGTTGCGCAGTTTTTCCGAGGTCTCCAGCGATCCGGTGAAGGAGAGCACGTCCTGGCCGGTCAGATGGTCGAGCAAATCGCCCGTCGAGCCGGCGACGAACTGAAAGGCGCCAGGCGGCAGAACGCCCGATTCGACAATCAGACGGGCGAGGGCTTCAGCCACATAGGCTGTCGCCGTCGCCGGCTTGGCGATGATCGGGACGCCGGCGAGGATGGCGGGCGCGAGCTTTTCGAGCATGCCCCAGCAGGGGAAATTGAACGCGTTGACGAGGACGGCGACGCCGGTCAGCGATGTGCGCACATGCAGACCGGCAAAGCCGCCGCCTTTTGACAGGGCTTCAGCCTCGCCGTCGATGACGAAACGCTCGCTCGGCAGTTCGCGGCGTCCGCGCGAAGCGTAGGCGAACAGAACGCCAATGCCGCCGTCGATATCGATCATGTTGTCGCGCCTTGTGGCGCCGGTGTCGAACGCCAGCTGGAAGAGCTGCTCCTTGCGCTCATTGAGAAAGACCGCGAGCGCCTTCAGCATGTCGGCGCGTTGGTGGAAGGTCAGCGCTCGCAGGCGCGGCCCGCCGACATCGCGGGCGTGGCGCGTCATCGCGGCGAAATCCAGTCCGGCGCTCGAGGCGCGCGCTATGACGGCGCCGTCGACGGCGCTGGCGATATCGGCGAAACCGGACGTCGGGGTCCGCCAACAGTCGGCGGCGTAGCTGTTCAAAATGCGGATCATGCGTGGCGCTCCCTGGTTCGATCAGCCCGAAGGCTTGACAGGGACCGCCTCGCGCGGCGATCCATCGTCAACGGGCTGGCTTTTGCGCTTGCAAGTTGACAAGCTCGCCTCTTGGGTTAATCTTTAACCGATTGGTCGGTTAATTCAAGAGACTCGTTCAACGGTCCGAAAGCCAAGGGGGAAAGAGGTGGAGCCATCCATTCTGGTGAACCGTCACGAGGGTTGGATCGAGGTCACCCTCAATCGGCCGGCGCAGCTCAACGCCTTCACCGCCGACATGCATGGGGCGCTGGCCGCCGCGTTTGAGCGGATCGAAGGCGAGGAATCCTATCGCGCCCTATTGCTGACCGGCGCGGGCCGCGGGTTTTGCGCTGGACAGGACCTCAGCGAACGCGCCACGAGCGGGCCGGCGCCCGACCTCGGCTATACGATCGACACGTTTTATAATCCGCTGATCCGTCGCATTCGCGCCCTGGCCAAGCCGGTCGTTTGCGCCGTCAACGGCGTCGCCGCCGGCGCGGGCGCCAATCTGGCGCTCGCCTGCGACATTGTCGTCGCCGCCCGTTCGGCGAAATTCATCCAGTCCTTCGCCAGAATCGGCCTTGTGCCGGACTCGGGCGGCACGTTCTTTCTACCGCGCCTCGTCGGCGACGCCCGCGCCCGCGCCCTGGCGCTGTTGGGCGAACCGCTCGACGCGCCGCAGGCGGAAGCTTGGGGCCTGATCTGGAAGACATATGACGACGGCGAACTGCTTGGCGAGGCGCGCGCGCTGACCGCACATCTCGCCGCTCTGCCGACGCAGGGCCTCGCCTTGACCAAACAGGCGCTCAACGCCTCCGCCGTCCATTCGCTCGACGTTCAGCTTGACCTCGAGCGTGATCTTCAGCGCCAGGCGGGACGCACGCCCGATTACGCAGAGGGCGTGCGCGCCTTTATGGAAAAACGTCCGCCGCGATTCACCGGGAGGCCGCAATGACCAAGCCGTCCCGAACGCCGCAGGAAACCGCCGAGCTCGCCGCCCGGGTGATGTGGGCCACGGATCGCGCCGTCCAGGCGCTGCAGGCGGAGCTTATCGAGGTCGGCCCGAAAATGGCGCGCATTTCGATGAAGGTGCGCGAGGACATGACCAACGGTCACGAGACCGCGCACGGCGGCTATATCTTTGCGCTCGCGGACACGGCCTTCGCCTATGCCTGCAACGCCTCGGGCCAAACCACCGTCGCCGCGCACTGCTCGATCACCTTCATCCGCCCGGGTCGCCTCGGCGACGTTATGGTGGCGCACGCGCGCGAAGTGTCGCGCAACGGGCGATCGGGAATTTATGATGTTCAGATCGCCGTAAAAGGCGTAACGATCGCCGAATTCCGGGGACATTCGCGCGCCCTGGGCGGATCGTTTATCGACGACGCCGTGTCGGCGGACTAAAAGGACCGCGATGCGGCGCTAAGGGGAATGGTGGGAGACGACGAGCATGGCGTTGAAGAATTTGGCTGCCGATCCCTACATCCGGAACGGCCTGGACGCCGCTGAGCGGGCCTCGCGCGACGAGATCATGTCGCTGCAGCGCGAGCGTTTGGCGCGAACCCTTTGGCACGCCTATGAAAATGTTCCACATTATCACAAAGCCTTCGACGAACGCGGCGTCCATCCCGCCGATTTTCGGGTCCTGTCCGACCTGACGAAGTTTCCCTTCACCGTGAAGACGGACCTGCGCGACAATTATCCTTTCGGCATGTTCGCCGTGCCGATGGACGAGATCGCCCGCCTGCACGGCTCGTCCGGCACGACGGGAAAACCGGTCGTGGTCGCCTATACCAAGGGCGATATCGAGATGTGGGCCGACGTGATGGCGCGCTCGATGCGCGCCGCCGGCGTGCGTCCGGGGATGATGGTTCATGTCGCCTATGGCTATGGCCTGTTCACCGGCGGTCTCGGCGCCCATTACGGCGCCGAGCGTCTCGGCTGTACGGTGGTGCCGGTTTCGGGCGGCATGACCGAGCGCCAGGTGCATCTGATCGCCGATTTCCGACCGGACGTCATCATGGTGACGCCGAGCTACATGATGGCTTTGCTTGAAGGCTTCCACAAAGCCGGCATCGACCCGCGCTCCAGCTCGCTGCGCTACGGCATGTTCGGCGCCGAGCCCTGGACGAACGCCTTGCGCGAGGAAATCGAACGCGCCTTTGGACTCGACGCCACCGACGTCTACGGCCTGTCGGAAGTGATCGGCCCTGGCGTCGCCCAAGAATGCGTCGAGACCAAGGACGGCCTGCACATCTGGGAGGATCATTTTTACCCGGAAGTCATCGATCCCGACACCGGCGAAGTCCTGCCCGAAGGCTCACGGGGCGAGTTGGTCTTCACCTCGCTCACCAAGGAAGCCTTTCCGATCATCCGCTACCGCACGCGCGATCTGACCCGGCTGCTGCCTGGCACGGCGCGGCCCGGCATGCGCCGTATGGAAAAGGTCACCGGCCGCTCCGACGACATGATCATTTTGCGCGGCGTCAACGTGTTCCCAACCCAAATCGAGGAACTGCTGCTCGAAACCGATTGGTGCTGCGGGCACTATCTGATCGAGCTGACGCATACCGGGTTGATGGACGAAATGACGGTGCATGCCGAGGCGCGTCCCGGCTACCCCGACGCGCCCGACCTTCAGAAGGCCGGGGATCGGCTGATCGGGCGAATCAAAAGCACGATCGGCGTCACGACCCATGTCAAAATTCATCGGTCCGGCGATCTGGAGCGGCCGATTACCGGCAAGGCGCAACGCGTTCTCGACAATCGACCGAAGTCCTGACGCGCGTCTCGTTTTAATGTCCGCTTGCGGCGCGGGCGGCGCGGCGCGTTTTTGTCGCCTCGCCCGCCGCTGGCGCGCCCGCCAGAATGAGCTGAGTCGCCATGCGGGCGTAGTCGGCCCGGCTCAAGCCCTTGCCTTCGCGAAACCACAGATAGTGCCAGTTGAGCATGCCGAAGAGCGACATGGTCACCGCCTTCAGATGCGGGCCGCTCCCGATCTGCGGCAGGGCATCGGCGATCGCCTGCGCGAAAATGTCGACCAGACGGCGCTCGAGACCGCGCAGGATTTGCTTCTTGTCCTCGGGCAGCAGCTTCAGGTTGGCGATCTGCGACTGGTGCTGGGAATCGGCGCCGCGATAGGCTTCGAGCAAAGCTTCGGAAAGGGCGAACAGCTTCGCCTCGCCGGCGTCGGCCTTGGCCGCGGCCGCCTCGACGACGGCGATCAGATCTTCAAGATGCGCCGACAGGACATCGAATAAAATCGCCTCCTTGTCCGGGTAATAGTGATAAAGCAGGGCCTTGGAGACGTTGCAGGCCTGCGCGATCATGCTGATCGAGGTGCCGCCATAGCCGAATTGGGCGAACAGGTCCGCCGATTTGTGCAAAATGGCTTCACGCTTTGCGTCATAATCCAGGGCGCGAGTCCGAGCCATGCGGGCAATTTCTCCAGTCTTTCGTCTGAAAATATATGGCGCGCGCGGCGCTGGAATATCCGTTCGCCGCTACGCGGCGCGACGATCCAGCATAGCAATAATTATCTGATTGGTCGATCAACTAATGCGCTGGGGGCCTGCGGTCGCCGCACGCCCGCTGTCGGCGCTCGGATTTCCGGCGTCCCGCCAGGAAATTTCAGCGCGCGGGTTGATCTCCATGCGTCATTTAGCCGCGAAGCTTCTCGTTCTTGCGGTAGATCATTGTTGCTACTCCAGAATGATCCAGATTTTTCGAGCATTCTAAATTGGAGTCGCATCATGAAATCCTCCTTTCTGGCGCTCGTTCTAGGTCTGGGCGTAATTTCGCCAGCGTTCGCCGCTCCGCGCGACGAACCGATACAGCCGATCCCGGCGGCCAAGCCCGGCAATCAGGCGCAGGTCGAACTCGGCAAGAAGCTGTTCTTCGATCCGCGCCTATCGAAGTCCGGCTTCATCTCCTGCAACTCCTGCCACAATCTCAGCATGGGCGGCACGGACAACCTGAAGACCTCGATCGGCGATCATTGGAAACAGGGGCCGATCAATGCGCCGACCGTACTGAACTCCAGCATGAACGTGGCGCAATTCTGGGACGGCCGCGCCGCGGACTTGAAGGCGCAGGCGGGCGGCCCGATCGCCAATCCCGGCGAAATGGCGTTCTCGCACGCCTTGACCGTCGAAGTGCTCGATTCGATTCCCGCTTATAAAGAAGAATTCAACAAAGCCTTCGGCGCGCCCGGCGTCGATATCGATCGCGTGAAAACCGCCATCGCCGCCTTCGAGGAGACGCTGGTCACGCCGAATTCGCGTTTCGACAAATGGCTCAACGGCGACGACGCGGCGCTGACGGCCAACGAGTTGGCGGGCTACAAACTGTTCAAGGAAAGCGGTTGCGTCGCCTGTCATAACGGGCCCGCGATCGGCGGAGCCTCGTTCCAGAAAATGGGCGTGATGGAGCCCTACAAGACGGCGAGCGCCGCCCAGGGCCGCGTCGCCGTCACCGGCAAGGACGCGGATCGGATGAACTTCAAGGTGCCGACGCTGCGCAACGTCGAGCGCACCTATCCCTATTTCCACGACGGCGGCGCCGCCACCTTGACCGAAGCGGTGGAGACGATGGGCAAGCTGCAACTCGGCAAGACGTTCACCAACGAGGAAAACGTGAAAATCGTCGCCTTCCTGCATACGCTGACCGGCGACCAACCGGAATTCATGCTGCCGATCCTGCCGGCCTCGACCGACGCGACGCCGCGTCCGCAACCTTTCTGAGTTTGCCTCCAACCAACGAAAACCCCGCTGGATACGTCCGGCGGGTTTTATTTCAGCGCTATTCGCGGATTCGCCTCGCGGCGGGGCGGCGGCCGCGTCAGGGCGCGAGCAAGCGCTCTTTCGGCGTCGCCTCCGGCGCGCGCTGCGCGAAATAGCCCTCGGTGTGGATCAACTCCGCCCGCGCGCCCAGGCGCTTCGCCGCGGCGACGCAATCGTCGACGAATTCCGGCGCGCCGGCGATGAAAATCGAATGTTGCGACAGATCGGGAAACAGGTCCGGCAAGATCGTCGGAATGCGGCCGCGCATGTGGCCTTCGGCCTGGCTGCGCGTCAGCGTGGTCAGAAAGCGGAAGCGGCGGTGCCTGGCTTTCCACCAGGCCATCTCGCCCTTGCAATAGATGTCGTCCGGCGTTTGCGCGGAAAACAGGATCGTCACCGGCGGGCGATAATTGCGGCGCAGCGCCGCCTCGGCCAGCGCCAGGATTGGCGCCAGGCCGGAACCGGCGGCAAGGCAGAGCACCGGCGTTTCGACGGACGGGTCGCCAATGAAGACGCCGTAGGGGCCGGACAATTTCACCTGATCGCCGACGGCGACCTTGTCGTGCAGCCAGTTGGACGTCAGCCCGGCCTCGGCGCGGGTGACGTGAAAGATCAAGGCGCCGTCGGAGCGCGGGGCGTTGGCGATTGAATAGCAGCGCGCCGGCGCGCCCGACGCCGGATCGCCGATCATCATGTTCTGACCGGGCCAATAACGCACAGGCGCGCCGAGCGGGCGCATGACGATCTCGACGATGCGCGGCGTGCGCTCGATCTTGTCGGTGACGACGAAATAGATGTTTTCGCGCGGCGGAAAGAGTTTGGGCTTGGCGTCGTCGGTGCCCCATTCGATCTCGACCACGTCGGACAGCGGCTTGGCCATGCACATCAGGCCAAAGCCGCCCTTGCGGTCATCTTCCGACAAAGCCATGTCGAGCACGACGCCCTGGTCGAAAAGACCGCTGCGCACCTTCACCTTGCATTCGCCGCATGCGCCGGCGCGGCAATTGTTCGGCAAGGCGTAGCCGGCCTTTTCGAGAGCCGCCAGCACCGTGTCGCCATCGGCGCAGTCCACTTCCTTGCCCGAGGGAAACATGCGAATTTTGCTCATGGTCCTCCCCTCCGGCCGTGTTTGCGGCGACGGCGCGTTCGCGCGCCGCCGCCTGATCCGGTGTTTAAGGCGCCGATCGGCGAAGCGCGATCAGAACACCGGAATAATTTCGTCCATGTCGATCTGGAGAACTTCCTGGCCGGAAATGCCGACTTCCGGAATCGCCGGGAAGGGAATGTCGTATTTGTCGAGCACGCCCTTCAGGTTCAGCATCGCCTTTTTCCAGTTTTCCTTCTTCATCTCGTATTCGGGAATGTGGAAGCCGGCGCCGCGCGCCACCGCTTCGCATTTTCTCTGCACGTCGATGAAGTCGGCCGGGATGTCCCAGAATTCTTCCGGCGGTTCGAACAGAACGGCCGACAGGAACAGATAACCGGCGCGGATCTGTTTGGTGATGACGGCGGCGTCTTCCTTGGAAAGCTTGGGATAATCGCGCTCCATCACCGCCATGCAGATCGCCATGTGGCGACCTTCGTCGCGGCCGATATTGCGGAAGGCCTCCTTGAACACCGGCTCTGTGCAACCCGCCGCCATCTGGTGAAAGATCGTCGCAGCGGCGATTTCGCCCATCAGGAAGGAGGAGAACAACACGGAGAGCGAGTATTTCGGCACCGCCTTCTTGTAGCCCTGCCAGTAGCGTCCGCCGTTGTAATAGAGCCAATGGGCGTTGCGCTGGGCCTTGCGGCCGAGTTCGGTGCGCGGCTGATGTTCCAGTGGACTTGGCGAGCCAAGCAGTTTGGTGATCGCCATGCCGCACATCTGTTCGTGGTTCTGCTCGTCGCGCGTCACCGAGAAGAAGCAACGACGCACAGGGTCTTCCTCGTGCGATTCATAGGTCTTGATCAGCGCCTCGGCGAACACCGGCGGCGCCGAAGCGTCGAACACCGAAAGAACCGTCCACCAATAGGCGATGGCCTCGCGTTCTTCCCATGTGTAGCTTTCGACGTCGAAGGTGTCCCAGGGCAGATGTTTGGGGTCCCAAACCTCCCGCTGCGCCGCGTCCCAAACCTCTTCGAGCTTAGTGGTATGGGCGCGCCAGCTCAACGGATAGACGTTGGGCTGTTCGGTCGGCGGGGGAAATTCCATCGTATGAGCGAGCTTGGTCGGTTTGCTGGACATAAATCCTCCCAACGTGACAACGGCTT
Source organism: uncultured Alphaproteobacteria bacterium (assembly GCA_963736175.1). Taxonomy (GTDB): domain Bacteria; phylum Pseudomonadota; class Alphaproteobacteria; order Rhizobiales; family Beijerinckiaceae; genus Rhodoblastus. The sequence goes on from CAVTNU010000029.1 coordinate 40,592, forward strand.
CAGGAAATGCGCAATGTCATCTTTTGTCTTCTCGGGTATTTTTCCCGATCTTCGAACGGATTATATCATTGACCGTTCGGTCGATCATTTTATAAGTGATACAGATTTTTTTTGCAACACATTTTTTTGTATCGTGATGTCGCCTTTCGCGCCGCCTTCTCGCATTCGCGGTCGCCGGCGTCCTTCGCGTTGATCGACGGGCCGGCGATGATTTGCTAGAGCGTCATGTGTTCCGGCCGAATCGGATCGCCGATCTGACTTTGTTTCAAGGCGTACGCTGGTCGTCGCGGCGCGCCCGTTGATTTCAGGATATGCCTCGGAAACGGCGTTGTAAGGGGACGACGCAGGGATGAATGTTGACGATAAAATCGACGCCAAAGTCGACCGGATGCTTGATCGACTGCTCGAACGCCAGCGGCCGAACGCCAAGTCGCTGATCGTTTCGGTATTCGGCGACGCCATCCTGCCGCATGGCGGCAATATCTGGCTGGGCAGCCTCGCCGATCTCGTCGCGCCCTTTGGCTGCAACGAACGGGTCGTGCGCACCTGCGTGTTCAGACTGTCGAAGGAGGGTTGGCTCGCGTCCACGCAGGTCGGGCGGCGGTCGTTTTACAGTCTGACGGAGTCGGGCCGTCGGCGTTTCGCCGCCGCGCACAAGGCCATTTACGCTTTCGGCGGCAAACCCTGGAGCGGGCGCTGGACCATTGTTTTCAGCGGGCTGGCCGAAGGGCCGCCGCGCGAGGCGTTGCGCGACGACTTGGCCTGGCAGGGCTTTGGCCAGCTCATGCCCGGCGTCATGCTCCATCCCGAGCCCGATGAAGCGAGTCTGCGCCAGGCGCTTGTCGGTGACGGGCTCGACCGCCGCGCCTTGACGGCGCGCGCCAGGGCCGAGGATTGGGCGCCGCCAGACGACATGCGCGACGTGGTCGCGCGCGCCTGGGACATCGACGGGATTGGCGCCATCTACGCCGCGTTTCTCGACGACTTTCGTCCGTTTCTAGAGCTGGTCGGCGCCGGAGCGCTCAGCCCCCGCGCCGCCTTCCGCTTGCGCATTCTACTGATCCACGCCTGGCGGCGCGCCGTGCTGCGCGACCCGCTTCTGCCCGAAGAGCTGCTGCCGACCGAATGGCTGGGCGCGGCGAGCCGGCTCGTCTGCCGCAATATCTATCGCGCCGTTCAGGGCGCGGCCGAAATCTATCTCGCCACGACAATGGACACCGCGTACGGTCCGATCGCCGAACCGAGCCCCAGCTATTTCGAACGGTTTGGCGGGCTGGTCGATCTTACGGCCTGAAGGATTTCCCATCCGCGCGACCGCTTGATGGCGATGAATATCGCTATAGTCAAAAATGTCGATATTAAGATTGACGGATGCCGGTCGCGCGGGTAATTCTCAACATGGACAAGCGCGGAATGGTTGGCAAGCCTCCTGGCGACAGGCGGGTCGCCGCCGCGCTGGGAGGAGAACGATATGGGCCGGACGGGCGCTGTCGCGCCGCCGCGCGAAGACGTTTGGCGCCGCCGCTGTTCTTAACCGTCCGACAGCGAGATGGTTCGCCTCGCGATCGTGTCTATTGGCCGTCGGGAGCGTGATCCCGACAAACCGCTTCGTAAGGTCGTATAATTCGGCAAAGGCAGAAGCTTCGAGCGGGGACTTTCAATGCGGTGAAACACCTTCCGCTCGCAAGAGGTTCAGGCGTCCAATCGGCTGAGAAAGGACAGCTGTTTTAGGCATATCAGGTAAAGACCAATCAAGCCTTCTCGCGCGTTGATCGTCTACGCGCGGGCGCGTCACAATAAAAAATCACAAAACGTCAAGGGAGACTTCAATGGCCATCACCGGCGTATTAAGGCCAGGGCATGTAGCCCTGCGGGTGCTCGCGCTAGAGCCGGCGCTACAGCATTACACCAAGGTACTTGGTCTGACCGAAACGGCGCGCGACGAAAAGACCAAGCGCGTCTTTCTCAAGGCCTGGGACGAACACGATCATCACAGCGTGGTTCTGCGCGAGGCCGATGAAGCCGGCATGGATTATATGGGCTTCAAGGTCGACTCGCCGGCGACGCTCAAAAAGCTGGCGGCCGACGTGGAAAAGTCGGGTCTGTGCTCGGACTTTAAATGGATTCCGGCGGGCGAACATCCGCGCACCGGCGAGCGCTTCCGCTTCACCATTCCGACCGGGCACGCCATCGAGCTCTACGCCCAGAAGGATTGCGTCGGCAATGATTGCGGCACCGACGGTCCGGACGTCAATCCGAACCCCTGGCCCGACAATATGCACGGCATCGCGCCATCGCGTTTCGATCATTGCCTGCTCTACGGCGACGATCTTGACGGAACGGTCAAACTGTTCCGCGAGGTGCTGGGCTTTTCTCTGGCCGAGCAGGTCATGGCGGGACCAGACGGCGATTTCATGATCGGCGCGTTTCTCACCTGTTCGAACAAGGCGCACGACATCGCCTTCATCCGCCAGCCGGTCAAAGGCAAGTTCCATCACGCCTCTTTCGTGCTTGGCAGTTGGGAGCAGGTCTTGCGGGCCGGCGACATCCTCTCGCGCACCAAGACGTCGATCGACATAGGTCCGACCCGCCACGGCATAACGCGCGGCGAGACAATCTATTTCTTCGACACCTCGGGCAATCGCAACGAAGTGTTCGCCGGCGGCTATATCTATTATCCGGACAAGCCCGTCATCACCTGGACGGAAGCCGAACTGGGGGCCGCGATCTTCTATCACGACCGCAAGCTGAACGAGGCTTTCCTGTCGGTATTCACCTGATCAACGCATGATGCCGCGTTTCGGCGCGGCGCAACAACGCGCGGCGGCTCCGGCCGCCGCGCCTAAGAATTCTGAGCTAAGGTTTTCTGCAGCGCATTCGCGAAAAATCTTCCCGACTTTTGCGTGAGACGATGCGTCGACAGCAGATAGCCGGATCGCCTATTTCGATCTGATCGGAAGGTGGTTCGGGGTTTATCGCGCCGCGCAAGGCGGCGGAAATTATTGAGGCGAACATGGACAAGCAGAAAATCGAGGCCTATGGCGACGAGCTTTATCAGGCGTTGCTCGCCCGCAGCGCTGTGGCGCCGCTGACCGAGCGCGAGCCGGCGATCACCATCGACGACGCCTATCAAATTCAATTGCGCATGATCCAGCGCCGCCTGGACGCCGGCGAGACGATCATCGGCAAGAAGATCGGCGTCACCTCGAAGGTGGTGATGGACATGCTCAAGGTCGATCAGCCAGACTTCGGGCAATTGACCTCCGGCATGGTTTTCAACGAAGGCGAGCCTGTCGACACGAGCAAGCTGATCGCGCCGCGCGCGGAAGCCGAAGTGGCCTTTATTCTCAAGCGCGACCTCAATGGGCCGGGCGTCACCGCGGCCGACGTGTTGGCCGCCACCGAATGCGTCATGCCCTGTTTCGAGATCGTCGATTCGCGCATCAAGGACTGGAAGATCAAGATTCAGGACACCGTGGCCGACAACGCCTCTTGCGGCGTGCTGACGCTGGGCGGTCTGCGCAAGGATCCGCGCCAGCTCGATCTGGCGCTCGCCGGCATGGTGCTGGAGAAGAACGGCGAAATCATCAGCACCTCGACCGGCGCCGCGGTGCAGGGCTCGCCGGTCAATTCGGTGGCCTGGCTCGCCAATACGCTGGGCCGCCTCGGCATCGGCCTGAAGGCGGGCGACGTGATCCTGTCCGGTTCGCAATCGCCGCTTGTTCCGGTCAAGGCCGGCGACAATCTCAACTGTAGCGTCGGCGGACTCGGCGCGACATCCGTTCGATTCATTTAAGGGACCCAGCGATGAAACTGGACAACAAGACCATCCTCGCTCTCGCCGAACATCTCGAAAACGCCGAGTTGCAGGCTCACGACGTCATCAAGATCACCGACGACCATCCCGATATGGATTGGGACGACGCCTATGCGATCCAGGATGAAATCCGCCGACGCAAGGAAGCGCGCGGCAATCACACCGTCGGCCTGAAGGCGGGGCTGACGTCTTTCGCCAAGATGAAGCAGATGGGCGTGGAAACTCCGGTCTTCGGCTTTGTCTCCGACTATATGGCGCGCCAGGACGGCGCCGAGATCAAGACCGCCGAACTCATCCATCCCAAGGTGGAGGCGGAAATCTGCGTCGTCACCAAGGCGCCGCTGAAGGGGCCGGGCTGCCATATCGGCGCCGTCATGGCCGCCGTCGATTTCGTCGTGCCGGCGGTGGAAATCATCGATTCGCGCTATCGCGATTTCAAGTTCGATCTGAAAAGCGTCATCGCCGACAATACGTCGGCCTCGCGTTTCGTCATCGGCGGGCGTTCGCGCAATCTCGACGAACTCGATCTGCGCACGCTCGGCGTGGTGCTGGAGAAGAACGGCGAGATCGTCTCGATGGCGGCGGGCGCGGCCGTGCTCGGCCATCCGCTCGCGGCGGTGGCGATGATGGCCAATCATCTGGGCGCGCGCGGACAAGAGCTCCCGGCCGGAACTTTCGTCATGACCGGCGGCGTCACCGAAGCCATCGCGGTCAAAGCGGGCGACAACGTCAATGTGCGTTTCCAGGATCTTGGAACCGTGTCGATGAGGTTCGTCTGACGCGATTTCGGCGCGACGCGTCCCGCCCGAACGGGTCGCAAGCAGGTCTCCGCCAGCGAGCCGACGCCGATCTGCTTTAAGGCTTTGGCGTCGCGCCGGCGCCGAGGCCGGCGCGCTCCATTCTGCTCAATTTAGGTTTCCGCGACTATCGTCGGATCGATCATTCACGAGGTTCAGCCATGTCCGCCAAGCAAGCCGCGGTCAATCCCTTCACGACGGAAGAGGGCGAGATCAATCTGGGCGGCATCGACGCGCTGGTGCGCCTGACGCTGGATCAAGTGCGCGCCGACGCGCGGGCGGGGCTGAACACCGGCATGTTCGTTTCAGGTTATCGCGGCTCGCCGCTCGGCATGTTGGACGCCGCGTTCGTCAGACAGCAAAGGCTGTTGCTGGAAAAGAACATCCATTTCGTCGACGGATTGAACGAAGACCTCGCCGCCACCGCCGTGTGGGGCACGCAGATGCTGCACACCGTGGGCCAGCAGAAGCTCGATGGCGTTACCGGCATGTGGTACGGCAAGGCGCCGGGCGTCGATCGTTCCGGCGATGCGCTCAAACACGCCAATTACACCGGCATCGGCAAAAACGGCGGCGTGCTGGCGATCGCCGGCGACGATCCAAGCTGCAAGAGCTCGTCGCTTTGCAGCCAGTCCGAGCCGATGCTGTTTCACCTCGGCATTCCCTCGCTGTTTCCCGGCAACGTTCAGGAAATTCTCGATCTCGGCCTGCACGGCTATCAAATGTCGCGCCTGGCGGGCGTCTGGGTTGGCATGAAGATCGTCACCAATGTGGCGGACGGCTCGGGCTCGGCCGAAGTGTCTCCAGATCGGCTGAAGTTTGTCGCGCCGGATATGACCTTCGAGGGCAAGCCTTTTACCCCGAACATGAATCTCGGCATGAACGTGCGCGCCGAAGCATTGGAGATGGAGCAATCGCTCTACACGCGCCGCCTCGAAGTTGTGAAACGGTACGCTCTGGCCAATCGGCTCAATCGCGTCGTGTTGGAAAACGCCGACGCCTGGCTCGGCGTCATCGCCGCGGGCAAGACCTACAACGATCTGCGGCAGGCTTTCCTTGAACTCGGCCTCGACGATGACGACTTGCGCCGTCTTGGCGTTCGCATCCTCAAAATGGGCATGCTGTTTCCGATGGAGCCGAGCGTCGTGCGCGAATTCGCGCGCGGCCTCGAAGAAATCTTCGTCATCGAGGAAAAGCGGCCTTTCCTGGAAATGTTCGCCAAGAACGTGCTTTACGGGACGGCCAACGCGCCGCGCGTGGTCGGCAAGTTCGACGAAGAGGAACGGGAGCTGCTGCCTCATTACGGCGAGTTCGAATCGGACGTCATCGGCCGCGCGCTGATCAAACGATTGTCGCGCAAGACGCGCATCGAATCGGCCGACGCCTGGCTGGCCGGCCTCGAACAAATTCACCAACGCGGCAAGGCGGCGACGGCCGCGCGCACAGCCTGGTATTGTTCCGGCTGCCCGCACAACGCCTCGACCGTCGCGCCCGACGGCGCGATCGTTTCGGCCGGCATTGGCTGCCACACGATGGCGATGTGGATGGGCCGCAACGTGGTGATGGGCACCCATATGGGCGCCGAAGGCGCGCAATGGATCGGCATGGCGCCTTTCACCGACGCCAAGCACATCTTCCAGAATATGGGCGACGGCACCTACGCCCATTCCGGCAGTCTGGCGATCCGCTATTGCGCCTCGGTCGGCGCCAATATCACGTTCAAGCTGCTGCGCAATTCTCACACCTCGATGACCGGCGGTCAGGCGATCGTCGGCGCCCATCCTGTCGTCGAGATGATCAACGACCTTATCGCCAACGGCGTCAAAAAGGTCATCGTCACCACCGACAATCCCGACAATTATGCGGGCGTCGCATTGCCGCGCGGGACAGAGGTTTATCATCGCGACCGGCTCGACGAGGCGCAGAAAATTCTGGCTGCGACGCAGGGCGTGACGGTCTTGCTGCACGATCAGGAATGCGCCGCCGAACTGCGCCGGTCGCGCAGCCGCGGCAAAGCGCCGGAGCCGACCGAAGTCACGCTGATCAACGAACGCGTCTGCGAGGGCTGCGGCGATTGCGGGCAAAAATCCAATTGCATGAGCGTCGAGCCGATCGAAACCGAGTTCGGACGCAAGACGCGCATTCATCAATCCTCGTGCAACAAGGATTTTTCCTGCCTGAAGGGCTTCTGCCCCTCGTTCCTGACCATTACGCCCAATCCGGCGCCTCTTGCCGACGCGGCGCCGAAGAAAAAAAGCAAGGGCCGCATCCCGACGCTCGAACGGCCTTTGCCGCAGCCTGAATTCAAGGTCGACGGCGACGCGGTCTTCGGCGCGCATATCATGGGCGTCGGCGGCACCGGATCGGTGACCGTGGCCGCGACTCTGGCCAACGCCGCGCGGCTTGAAGGTCGGCGCGTGATCGGTCTTGACCAGACGGGCCTGGCGCAAAAGGGCGGCGCGGTGATCTCCGACGTGATCATCGCCAAGGCGCCGTTCGAGGGCGCCAACAAGATCTCCGACGGCCGCGCCGATCTTTATCTCGGCTTCGATATCCTCAACGCCACCGACCCGAAGAACCTCGACAAATGCAGCCCGCGGCGCACGATCGCCGTGGTCTCGACGACCAGGACGCCGACCGGGCAGATGGTGTCGAACCGTCATGTCCTGTTCCCGGCGATTGATCCGCTCGTTGGCGCGATCGACGCCGTCACGCGCAAAGGCGACAATATCTTCCTCGACGGACAGGCGATGGCCGAAGGCCTGTTCGCCGACGCGATGGCGACCAATCTGTTCATGGTCGGCGTCGCCTATCAGGCTGGGACGATTCCCTTGCAGGCGCAGTCGATCGAGACGGCGATCAAACGGGCCGGCGTCGGCGTCGCGCAGGGTGTGGCGGCGTTCCAGTGGGGCCGCATGGCGGTGGTCGATCCCGCCTTCGTTCGGGCCGAGATCGCCAAATACGCCGCCAGCGCGCCGCTCGTCGCGCCGTTGAGCGCCAAAGCGCGCGCCATTGTCGAGTCCGTTGGGGCGCGGGGCGAGATCTTGCGCCTCGTTGAAACGCGCGTCGCCGAATTGATCGCCTATCAGAACGAAGCCTACGCCAAACGCTACGCCGCGGCGCTGAAGCGCCTTGTCGCCGCCGAAAGCGCGGCGGGGGGCCAGACGGCGCTGAGCGAGGCGGGCGCGCGCAACCTTTACAAGCTGATGGCCTACAAAGACGAATACGAGGTGGCGCGTCTGCACGCCGATCCGGCCTTTCTGGCGCGGCTCGACGCGCAATTTCCTCATGGCTACAAAGCGGCCTACCATTTGGCGCCGCCGCTTTTTGCCAGACGCGACGCGGCGAGCGGCCGCCTGCTGAAACAGCGGTTCGGCCCGTGGATGCTGGGCGCGTTCAAAGCACTGGCGAAGCTGAAAGGCTTGCGCGGCGTTGGACTCGATCCGTTCGGCCGGAACGCGGAACGCGTCGAGGAACGGCGATTGATCGAAGACTATCTCAAGCTGCTCGAAGAGATCGCCGCTCGGCTTAACGCCGACAATTACGCTGCGGCCGTGGAATTGGCCAATGTTCCCGACGAGATTCGCGGTTTTGGCCATGTCAAGGCGCAGTCGATCGCGCTCGCCAAGACGTTGGAGGCGGAGCGTCGCGCCGCCTTCGCCAATCCGTCGGTCGCGGAGTTGGCGGCGGCGCAATAAGCGGGACGCGTTTTGCCGGAGGTCAGTTCTCTGCCGGAAAAATCACGTCTTCGTCGACGCCGCGATAGAGACGTTCGACGTCATACGCGCGTTTTTGCAGGATCAGCCGTGAATTGAGCGAACCCTTGTCGGTCATTTCGCCGGAATCAAGCGAGGGCGGCGCGCGCATCACCATCGCCCGCGCCAGACGTTGCGAAGCGCCCATATGCTTGGCGTTGTGTCGGGCGAGCGCCTCGGCGATCTTCTTGAGATAGTCGGGATCGTCCAGGTTGCAGTCGGGCGCCGCGATGATCAACAGGCCAAGGTCGTCGCGGTCCGGCGCCGTGACGACGACGTTCGACGCCAGGCCGTGCAGGGCCTCCAGGGCGCGCATGCGGATGTCGCCGACATTGGCCCAAACGCCGGTGAGCAATTTGAAATCCTCGGAGATGCGCCCATCAAAGCGCATACCGCGCGCCGGGTCCGTCTCGAAGGCGAACAGCAGGGCGTCGCCGGTTTTGAAATAGCCGTCGAGGTCGAAGGCTTCCTTCGTCGCTTCCGGCATTTTCCAGTAGCCGGGCGTGACATTGGGGCCGCGCACGCGCGCTTCCAGCTTGCCGTGATTGGGCAGCAACTTGAGCTCGAGCCCGGGCATCGGCGTTCCGACATTGCCGACGCCCGCGCCGGCGCGGTTGACGATGGTGATGCTCGGCGCCGTTTCGGTGAGGCCCCAGCTCGTCAGCATCGGGATGTCGCGTCCGGTCCTGCGGGCGAAACGCTCGAGCGCCTCGAAGATCGGCGCGGGAAGGCTGGCGCCGGCGTAGAACATGAAGCGCAGGTTGGCGAAAAAGCTTTCGCGCAAGGCTTCGTCGCGCTCCAGATCGGCGGCGAGGAATTCATAGCCCTTGGGCACGCTCCAATAGAAGGTCGGCGATATTTCGCGCAGATTTCGCGAGGTTTTCCAGAATTCCTTCGGCAGCGGCCGGCCGTCGTCGATGTAAAAAGTTCCGCGGTAGCGCAGCGCGAACGCCACCGAGAACGATCCGCCGAACACGTGGCTCCAGGGCAGCCAGTCCAGAATGACCGGATTGAGCCCCTCCAGGAATGGCCAGACCAGCCGGATCTGCTCGATGGAGGAGGTCAGCATGCGATGCGTGGTGATCACCCCTTTGGGCGTTCCGGTCGAACCCGAGGTGAACAGGAACTTGGCGATCGTGTCGAGCGTGATCGTGGCGTCGACGGCGTCGAGCTTGTCCGACGAATGGGCGGACAACAGGTCGTCAAAAACAAGGGCGCCGGCGATCTTGTCGGCGTCGGCGCCGACAACGATTTCCCGGCCCGCCATCTCGGGCAAAGCCAGCGCACGGGCGAACGTCGCGCCGTCTTCAGCATAGACGAGGCCGGGATCGAGAACGGCGAAAATGTTTTTGAGCCGATCGAAGTCCGCGCTGAGGGTCGAATAGGGCGGCGATATCGGCGCATAAGGAACCCCCGCCATCATCGCGGCGAGCCCGAGGATCTGATGATTGACGGAGTTGCCCGAAAGGATGGCGATCGGCCGATCGACGCCCAACGCCCGTTCGGCGAGGCCGACGGCGATGGCGCGGGCGCGGGCGTAGGCTTGGCCATAGGTCAGGCCTGTAAAGGGGGCGTCGGGCGTCTTCCGTTCGGCGATGAACAATTGATCGGGCCGCTCGCGCGCGCGACGGGCAAAAAGGTCGTGCAATCGCTCTTTTGGCTCGACGAAAGGCGTTTTGGCCTTCACCGTGATGACGCCGCCAGCGCCGTGACGCACGTCCACCGCCGTTTCGGCGAAGCGCAGAATCTTGTCGTCGACGCCCGTTTGCTTGGTCATCATGTCCTCCCCGCAGCGCTTGCGGCCGCTTGTTGATTTGTCTCGTCGGCGCGGCCGCTTTTGCAAAACGCCGGCGTCGGTTTCAAATCTTGCGCGTCGATTTTTCTTTTTAAGGCCAGCCGCGGCTTCGCTTATTGTCGTTCGCGCTCTTTTTTGCTTCCGAGCGCCGCCGCCGTGAACGGATAACTTTCTGATCCGACGAAAAATTACTCGGCTCAAAGAAGCTCCGCCCTCTCGACGGGGCGCTGGGATTGTTATATAGTATAATAGAATGGATTTTTCGACACGACAACAGCGATCCGCTTGCCCGGCCTCAATCCGAAGTTGCGGAGCGCCGCGTATTTGCGTTGAGGCGCCTTTTGCCTCAATCTTGCAGCGCGGTCGGGCCTACGGCGTGAACGATGGGCGAGACCGCGACGGAGAACGGCATGAGCAATCCTTCCTCTTTGGCCGAAGCCGCATCGGTCAAGGATCTGGCGATACGCGCGGCGACCGCCGCCGACGTGTCGTGGATCGTTCAGCTTGATGAGCGATCGACGGGTCAGGCCAAACCAGATTATTGGCGCGAATTGCTGGCCGATTTCGATCGCCGGAGCGGCGGCGCGTTTCTGGCGGCCGAATTGAAAGGCCGCCCGGTCGGCTTCATCGCTGGCGAAGTCCGGGCGTTCGAATTCGGCTCCGAGCCGAGCGGCTGGGTGTTCGCGCTCAATGTCGACGCCGAAATCCGGGTGCATGGCGTCGGCGAAAAATTGTTCGGAGCCTTGTGTGAAATCTTTCGTAGAGCGGGCGTGGAAAAGGTTCGCACCCTGCTTGATCGCAAGAACGAGCTGGTTCTGGCGTTTTTCAGGGGCCAGGGCATGACCGCCGGTCCGTTTATCCAGTTGGAGAAAGATCTGGATTGAGTCGCCAAGGCGATTATAGGAATTCCTCTATCTTGGCTCCGAACGCCGTGAGCCGGCGCCGGACGCGGCGCTTATTGAAAGTTCCAAGGCCATGAAACTGCAAAAGGGGACCCTGTGCGCGCTCTATGCGGTTCTCGAACTCGCCGCCCATACGGACAGGCAGATTTCCGCCGCTGAAATCGCAGAGAAATATGATATTTCGCTCAATCATCTGGCCAAGGTGGTGCGCACGCTGGTGCGCGCCCGGCTGGTGGAGTCGGTGCGAGGCGCTGGCGGCGGCTATCGGTTTTGCGGCAACGCCAAACGCCTGACGTTGCTCGACGTCATCGAATTGTTCGAAGCGGTGGGCCGCGACGCCGAGGATTCGCCGCCGCTCGATCGCGATGAAGGCCGGGTTCTGCACAATGTTTTGCGCGAAATCGACGACACCGCGCTGTCCTCACTGCGCGCCACGTCGATCGCCGCCCTGGTCAAAATGGTCGAAAAACGCCGCAGCGGCGCCGCCGCCGCGCGGCTCCCCTCCCGCTCGGCCGCCGGCGGCGCCTGAGGCGAAGCCGAACGCAATCCGATTTCTCAACGAGAGGCGATGACGTTTATGGTCGATCAAGCCGTTAAGTCTGAAAAAGCGACGCAGAAAGCGCGATTTGTCTGGGACGACCCGTTTTTGTTCGACGACCAACTCACCGAGGATGAGCGGGCGATCCGCGATACGGCGCGCGCCTACGCCCAGGAAAAGCTCGCGCCGCGCATCGTCGAGGCCTATCTGAACGAACAGACTGATCGCGCGATTTTCAACGAAATGGGCGCGCTCGGGCTGCTGGGCGTCACCGTCGACGAGGCTTATGGCGGCTCAAGCGCCAATTACGTCGCCTACGGCCTTGTCGCGCGCGAAGTCGAACGCGTCGATTTGGGCTATCGTTCGATGATGAGCGTGCAGTCCTCGCTGGTGATGTATCCGATCGAAGCCTACGGCTCGCCGGCGCAGAAAGCGAAATATCTGCCGAAACTGGCGTCGGGCGAATGGGTCGGCTGCTTCGGTCTGACCGAGCCGGACGCCGGCTCCGATCCGGGCGGCATGAAGACCAAGGCCGAAAAGGTCGCCGACGGCTATCGGCTCAACGGCGCCAAAATGTGGATTTCCAATGCGCCGATCGCCGACGTTTTCGTCGTCTGGGCGAAATCGGCCGCCCATGACAATCAGATCCGCGGCTTCATCCTGGAAAAGGGCATGAAGGGCCTGTCGGCCCCCAAGATCGGCGGCAAATTGTCATTGCGCGCCTCGATCACCGGCGAAATCGTTATGGACGGCGTTTTCGTGTCCGAGGAAAACCTTCTGCCGGGCGCCTCCGGCCTGTCCGGTCCGTTCGGCTGCCTCAACCGGGCGCGTTACGGCATCTCCTGGGGAGCGATGGGCGCGGCCGAGGATTGCTGGTTCAGGGCGCGCCAATATACGCTTGATCGAAAGCAGTTCGGCCGCCCGCTCGCCGCCACGCAACTGGTGCAGAAGAAACTCGCCGACATGCAAACAGAAATCGCGCTCGGCCTGCAGGCGTCGTTGCGCGTCGGGCGTCTATTCGACGAGGGCCGGATGGCGCCGGAAATGGTCTCGCTGGTCAAGCGCAACAATTGCGGCAAGGCGCTCGACATCGCCCGCACGGCGCGCGACATGCACGGCGGCAACGGCATTCAGATCGAATATCACGTGATGCGCCACGCCGCGAACCTCGAAACCGTCAATACCTATGAAGGCACGCACGACGTCCACGCGCTGATTCTTGGGCGCGCGCAAACGGGCTTGCAGGCGTTCTTTTAACGCTCCCCGCTGGCGGCGCTTTCGCTCTCCTGTTCGAGCAGCCGCCGCAGATCGTCTGGGATCGGTTTCGATTTGACGGTGGCGTCGACGAGCGAATGGGTGGCCAGGACGCGATGGTCTTCGCCCTCGGCGAGGCATTCGCCCGCGCGCAAGAAGCGATGTTTGAACGACAGCGAAGACCGGCCGAGCTTTTCGACGGTGATCTCATGCGTGATCATGTCGTGCAGCTTGGCCGGACGATGAAAGCGCATGGCATAGCCGACCGAGGGCAGGCCGCCCGTCGTCTCTTTGTCGATCCGGCCGTTGGGGTCCACGCCCATCGAGAGGAACATCTCGTTCAGGCCCTCCACCATCCAGCGCGCGTAGTTCGGGAAGAAGACGATCCCGGCCGGGTCGCATTCGCTCCAATGCAGGCGTCTTTCATAGCGATATTGCTTCATGCCTTCTCCTGTCCCAGTCTTTTTTGCGCGCGCCGTCAAACTTACCTGACCCGGCGCGGGCCGGATAGTTTGGCGCTAGCGGATTAGTCTGGTAAATCGACCTGTAGCCGATGGCGAGGGATGAAATCGCAAGAGCGCCTCAAGCGTTTGTTCGACCGCGCGTCCCCCTCGGAAAAGTCCATCGGTTTTTTTAGGACGCGCTCCAGTGAATTCGGGTTCTGGCGAAATGGAAAGCCTGCAAGTCATCGACGGCGAGAGCGAAAAGCTGCACGAAAACCTGCTGCGCCTCGGCAAGGCGGCGCGCAAGGCGGCGCGCGCCCTGGCCCTGGCCAGTCCCGAGCGCAAGAATCGCGCGCTGTTGCGGGCGGCGGCGCTGTTGCGGGAAAAGGCGCCCGATCTGCTCGCCGCCAACGCCAAGGACATGGCGCACGCCAAGGCGCGCGGCCTGACCGGCGCCATTCTCGATCGGCTCATGCTCGACGCCCCGCGCGTCGAGGCGATCGCCCGTTCGCTTGAGGACATCGCCGCGCTGCCCGATCCCGTCGGCCGCGTGCTGGAGCGTTTCGATCGGCCCAACGGCCTGAAGATCGAGCGCGTGTCGACGCCTCTGGGCGTCGTTGGCGTCATTTTCGAAAGCCGGCCCAACGTCACCGCCGACGCCGGAGCGCTTTGCCTGAAGGCCGGCAACGCGGCGATTTTGCGCGCCGGCTCGGAGAGCTTCCATTCTTCGCGGGCGATTCACGCCTGTCTGGTCGGCGGCCTTGTCGAGGCAGGCTTGCCCGAGGCGGCGATCTCGCTGGTTCCTACCCGCGACCGCGCCGCGGTCGGCTATATGCTATCGGGCCTTGGCGAGACGATCGACGTGCTGGTGCCGCGCGGCGGCAAGAGTTTGGTCGCGCGCGTGCAGGCGGAAGCGCGGGTGCCGGTTTTCGCGCATCTGGAAGGCGTCGTGCATGTCTATGTCGACGCCGCCGCCGATCTCGATATGGCCAGGAAAATTCTGCTCAACGCCAAATTGCGCCGCACCGGCATCTGCGGGGCGGCCGAAACCCTGCTCGTCGACCGCGCCGGCGCGCGCTATTTCAAGCCGCTGATCGAAACGCTGATCGAGGCGGGCTGCCAAGTGCGCGGCGACGAAGCTGCGATGGCGGCGGACCCCCGGGTGACGCCAGCGAATGAAGACGACTGGCGCGCCGAATATCTCGACGCCATCATTTCGGCCAAACTGGTCGACGGTGTGGAAGGCGCGATCGACCATATCGAAACCTACGGGTCGCATCATACCGACTGCATCGTCACGCAGGACCAGAGCGTCGCCGAGCGCTTCGTCGCCGAGGTCGATTCGGCCATCGTCATCCATAACGCCTCGACCCAGTTCGCCGACGGCGGCGAATTTGGCTTCGGCGCCGAAATCGGCATAGCGACAGGGCGGATGCACGCGCGCGGCCCGGTCGGCGTGGCGCAGCTGACCTCGTTCAAATACGTCGTGCGCGGCGCCGGACAAACGCGTCCGTGAAATCGCATGCGCCGACGCGTCTGCCGGCCCATGCGCGTGGACTGCGCATCGGCCTGTTCGGCGGCTCGTTCAACCCGCCGCACGCCGGACACGCCTTGGTCGCCGCGGTCGCGTTGCGCCGGCTCGGCCTCGACCGCGTCTGGCTGATGGTGTCGCCCGGCAATCCTTTGAAGGAAACCGGCGGATTAGCGCCTTTGGACGAGCGCCTGCGCGGCGTCCAAGGTCTGTCGCGCGATCCGCGTCTCGTCGTCACCGGTTTCGAGGCGGCAATCGGCGCGCGCTATACGATCGACAGCGTCGACTATCTCCTTCGTCGCTGTCCGGGCGTCAAATTCGTCTGGATCATGGGGGCCGACAATCTGGCGCAATTCCATCTGTGGCGGCGCTGGCGGGCGATCGCGCGGAAACTGCCGATCGCCGTCATCGATCGGCCCGGCTCGACCCTGAAGATGACGCAATGTCCGGCGGCGCGCTGGCTTGAGCGCTTCCGCCTGCCTGAATTGCAGGCGCGGCTTCTGGTCGGCAAACGGCCGCCCGCCATCGTCCTTTTGCACGCCCGGCGCTCAAATCTGTCGTCGAGCGCCTTGCGCGCCGCTGCGTCAATACGGCCGGACGGCTCTATTTAGCCTGGGCGGCGCCGTTCATTTGCGCGGAGACGATTGAAATTTTCCCGAATCATGCGCATCTTCAATCGACGCCACGATTTGCGTCGCGCTTAGGGCGCGTTCGGACTAAATCGGCGCAATGAACGCGCTCCCTTATCTGTTTAACCGCGTAGCCAGTCGAAAAACACGCCGACTTTCGGCTCTACGCCCTAGAGGATGGACCGCTGACCCCATTGCTTGTCACTGGAGGCGAACCTAAACCGCTTCCCCCGGTTCCTGGAGCCATCGGCTCGCAGCCCGGTCCGCTCGTGCGGAGCATTCTGGCCACGCTCGACGATTCCAAAGCCGAAGATGTGGTCGTCATCGATCTGCACGAAAAAACCTCCATCGCCGACGCCATGATTATCGCTTCCGGCCGTTCGACCACGCAAGTGGGCTCGATCGCCGATCGCGTCGTCAAAACGCTCAAGGAGGTCGGCGCGCCGACCCCGAAGGTCGAAGGCCAGCCCGCCTGCGACTGGGTTTTGATCGATGCTGGCGATGTCATCGTCCACATTTTCCGTCCCGAGGTGCGTCAGTTTTACAATCTCGAGAAAATGTGGGGCGTCGACCGACCCGGCGAAAAGCGCGCAGCGACCTGATTTTATGCGGCTTTTGCTGGTCTGCGTCGGGCGGCTGAAGGCCGGTCCGGAACGTGAGCTTGTCGCTCGCTATGCCGACCGCTGCGCGGCGGCCGGCCGCAAGATCGGCCTGTCCGGCCTCGACATACGCGAGCTTGACGAATCGCGCGCCCGCAGCGCGTCGGAACGCAAGGCGCAGGAAGCCGTGGCCATCGCCGGACAATTGCCGGACGGCGCGCGGCTCATTTGCCTCGACGAGCGCGGCAAGAACATTTCCAGCGAATCGTTCGCGCGGCTTCTGGGCGACTGGCGCGATCAGGGGGTGGGCGGCTGCGCGTTTGTGCTGGGCGGCCCCGACGGTCTTGACGAGGCCTTGCGCGCCAGGGCCGACTGCGTTCTCGCCTTCGGCGCGATGACTTGGCCTCATCAAATCGTCCGCGCGCTGGCGGCCGAACAGATCTATCGCGCCTATTCGATCCTGGCCGGCCATCCCTATCATCGCGTTTAGCGAACGACCGAATTTCGTGTTCGCGTCGTCCGCGCCGCCGCCGGCAATTTTGTCGGATCTGGTGTAGTCTTGCGCCTCGAATTAGGCTCTCGAGCCTGTTGCGATCCATTCGAGCCAGAATACGCCGCGAGGCGTTCGATTCGGCGGTTCATGCACAGAGGCGTTTCGTTGGGCGCGCGCGCGCGGACAGGCAAAACCAGCTTCCACGCTTTGGTTTTCGTTCTGGTTTATCTTGCGCCGTGCGCCGCGCAATCGCCCGCGCCGACGGCCCAACCGAAAAACGCCGACATCGACAGCCAGCGCGTCCAATTGCAGGGGGTGGCTGACACGCTCGCCGCCTCGCAGGCGCAACGGGCGAAAATCGAAGCGGAAATCGCCAAATACAAGAACGATCGCGCCGCGCTGAATTCCGCCCTTATCGAAACGACGGCGAAGATCAACGAAGCGTCGGCGAAACAGGACAATATTGAAAAGCGGTTGGAAACTCTGACCGGCAGCGAGACGGCGATCCGGCGCTCGCTCGAAAGCCGCAACGGCGTTCTGGTCGAAGTTCTCGCGGCGCTTCAGCGCATGGGCCGGCGTCCCCCGCCCGCCTTGCTGGTGCGGCCCGAAGACATGCTGCTCGCCATACGCACGTCAATGCTGCTGGGGGCCGTGCTGCCGCAATTGCGATCGGAGACGCAGGCGCTCGCCGCCGATCTCAATGACCTGATCGCCTTGCGCAAATCGATTTCCGAGGAGCGCGCCGGACTGGCCAGGGAGATCGAAACGCAAAAAGCCGAGCGCCAACGTCTCGCCGCTCTGATCGACGCGCGCCAAAGCGCCCAGGCCGTCGCCGAAAAGGTGCTGGATTCGGAGCGCGCGCGCGCCGCCGAGTTGGCCAGACAAGCGACCAGCCTGCAAGAGCTGATCGGCAAGATGGAAGGCGAATTGTCCGGCGCGAAACGCGCGGCCGAGCAAGCGAAATCGGCCGATGAGGCGCACGGCAAATTGTCGGCGCGCGAGGTCGAGGAGGCGCGCGCGCGGTTTGCCGAACGCCCGTTGCGCGATCCCGCGCGCCTTGCGCCCGCCATCGCCTTCGATCAGGCTAAGGGATTGTTGTCATTGCCTGTTAATGGCGTTATAATCAAAAGATATGGAATCCCGGACAATTTTGGCGGAATCGAAAAGGGTATTTCCATCGCGACCCGCCCGCACGCCATAGTGTCGGCGCCAAGCGATGGCTTCATCGCTTTCGCCGGTCCGTGGCGGTCCTATGGCCAACTCTTGATCGTCAATGCCGGCGCCGGCTATTATATCGTGTTGGCGGGCGCGGAACGAATCGACGTTGCGGTCGGTCAGTTCGTGCTTGCCGGCGAGCCTTTGGCTTCCATGGGCGATGGGGCGTCGCAAACGGCGGCGACGATTGCTATTGGCTCAGGCCAGCCAGTCCTCTATGTAGAGTTTAGAAAAGACGGGGCGGCAATCGATCCGGGTCCATGGTGGGCGAAGCCGGATATTCAGAAGGTTCGCGGATAATGCGCAAGACATCGTTGGTGCTGCTCGGCGCCATACTTGGAGCCTCGGCCGTCACGCTCGGTTCGCAAACGCGCCTGCTGCAAGGCGGCGCCGCCATCGCCAAAGCCTCGGACACATACCGCAGCTTGCAGCTGTTTGGCGACGTATTTGAGAAGGTTCGGACCGATTATGTCGAAAAGCCTGACGATCATAAAATGGTCGAGGCGGCCGTCAACGGCATGCTGACTTCGCTCGATCCGCATTCGAGCTACATGGACGCCAAGAGCTTCGGCGACATGCAGGTGCAGACGCGCGGCGAGTTTGGCGGGCTGGGTATCGAGGTCACGCAGGAAGAGGGCGTGGTCAAGGTCGTCACGCCGATTGACGATACGCCCGCCTCGCGCGCCGGCGTGATGTCAGGCGATCTGATCGTGCAGATCGACGACAAATCGGTACAGGGCATGACGCTCAATCAAGCCGTCGACAAAATGCGCGGCGCCGTCAACACGGCGGTCAAGCTGACAATTCTGCGCGGCGCCAAGAAAGACAAGATCGAAGTCAAGCTGGTGCGCGCCGTCATCCAGATCAAGTCGGTGCGCTCGCATATCGAGGCGCCCGACGTCGGCTATATCCGCATCACCCAGTTCAACGAGCAGACCTATGACGGTCTGAAGACGGCCATGTTGAAGTTCCAGCAGGATATTCCGGCCGACAAGTTCAAGGGCTACATCCTCGATCTGCGCAATAATCCCGGTGGTCTGCTTGACCAGTCCGTCGCCGTGTCGAACGCATTCCTCGACCATGGCGAGATCGTTTCCACGCGCGGCCGCAACGCAGACGAAACCCAGCGTTTCAACGCCAGGGCGGGCGACCTGTCGAAGGGCAAGCCGCTGGTCATCCTGATCAACGGCGGGTCGGCCTCCGCTTCCGAGATCGTCGCCGGCGCTTTGCAGGATCATAAGCGCGCCACCATTCTGGGTACGCGCTCGTTTGGCAAGGGTTCGGTGCAGACGATCATTCCTCTCGGTCAGAACAACGGCGCGCTGCGTCTCACCACGGCGCGCTATTACACGCCGTCGGGCCGCTCAATTCAGGCCAAGGGCATAGATCCGGACATTGTCGTGCTGCAGGACGTCCCCGACGAACTTAAGGGCAAGGACGACACCAAGGGCGAGGCTTCGCTCAAGGGCCATCTGAAGAACGGCGAGGACGAGAAGACCGGCTCGCAGGCCTACGTGCCGAGCGACGAAGCCAAGGACAAGCAGTTGAACGTCGCGCTCGATCTGCTGCGCGGTGTCAAACGCGCCGCCAACGACGACAGCGCGGCCAAACCCGCCGCCGGCAAGTCTGACGCCAAAGC
Organism: uncultured Alphaproteobacteria bacterium; assembly: GCA_963736175.1. Lineage (GTDB taxonomy): Bacteria > Pseudomonadota > Alphaproteobacteria > Rhizobiales > Beijerinckiaceae > Rhodoblastus. Next base: position 59,999 of record CAVTNU010000029.1, read on the forward strand.
AGAAGCCAAACCCGCCGACGCGCCGAAAGCCGACGCGCCGAAATAAGCTTGGCGGCGTTCGTCGCCACGATACGAGAAAACCTTTCGAAGGGTCCGGCGCGCTGACACAATGCGGCCGGGCCTTTTGATTCGGGCGCCCGCGCCCGCCGCCGCAGCGCCTTGCAAGAGGAATGCAATGGTCGACGACCTCGATCGTCCTTTAGGTTTGCCGAGCGAGGCGGGGCCGTCGGCCGGCTGGCTTCCGCGCGCGCGGCTCGTCGCTCTTCTTGCGACGGCGAGCGCGATTTTCGCCGGCGGCTATTGGCTGTTGGCGCGTGGCGACAGGCTCGGCGGCGAACCGCACGCGCTGGCGCGGATCGAAATTGTCGCGCCATCGTCGCCCGTTCAGGTTCGCACCGCCGAAAAGCCGCCCGAAAGCGCGCCGGCTCCGTCGAAATCGGCGTCAAACGCCGAGGAAATCGAAGCGGCCAGCGGCGTCAAGGTGGTTCGCAGCTTCGGCGCGCAGGTTCCGGGCGCGCTCATCATTCAGGTGCCCGAGGCGGTTCGCGTCGCCCTTGCGCCAGCGCCCGACCGGCGCCTCGTCGAGAAAAGCCGTTTCGGTCTATTGCCGCGGATCGGCGCGGACGGCGCCCGCCCGGCCGAAGTTTACGCGCGCGCGTCGGCCGGCCCGCGCGGCTTCAAGGCGCGCGCGCCGCGTATCGCCTTGCTGGTCGGCGGCATGGGCCTCAACGCCGCCCAGACCGCCCAGGCGATGCGCGAATTGCCGCCCGAGGTCAGTCTCGCCTTCGCGCCCTACGGCGGCGAGCTCGACCGCCAGACCGAGGAGGCGCGCGCGCAGGGGCACGAAATATTCCTGCAGACGCCGATGGAGTCCTTCGATATGGCGACCGATAACCCCGGCCCTCATACCTTATTGGTCGGTGAGGCGGGCGCTATAGCCGATAATCTGCATTGGCAGATGGGCCGGTTCGTCGGCTATGTCGGGCTGGTCAATTTTCTGGGCGGCAAATTTTCCGCCGACCGGACGGCGATCGGGCAGGTTCTGCGCGAGGCCGCCAACCGGGGCCTCGATTATTTCGACGATGGCTCATCCGCGCAAAGTCTGGCTTTGGAGGCGGCGCAGGCCGCCGGACTCGCCGCCGCACGGCCCGACGTGCGGCTCGACGACAACGCCCGTCCTGAATCGATTGACGCCGCGCTGTGGAAACTGGAAGCTATAGCTCGGGAAAAGGGAACGGCGATCGGCTTCGCCAGCGGTTTGCCTGTCGGCGTCGAGCGCATCGCCCGTTTTGCGCGCGGTCTTGACCAGCGTGGGCTGGTTTTGACCCCCTTGTCGGCCATGTTGACCGTGGATGCGCAAGCCGCGGTCGGGAAAAGGTGATTCGCCGCCGATGGATTTTCGGAACTATCGACCCTGCGTCGGCATCATGTTGCTCAACGCCAAAGGGCTGGTTTTCGCGGGACGCCGCAAGAACAAGCGTGCGCCGGACGCGATTTCGGCCGGGCATGAATGGCAGATGCCGCAGGGCGGCATCGACGACGGCGAAGCGCCTCTGCACGCCGCCATACGCGAGCTGCGGGAAGAAACCAGCGTCACCAGCGTCACGCTCCTGGGCGAGGCGCCCAATTGGCTCACCTACGATCTGCCGAATGGCGTTTCCCGCAAAAGCTGGAGGGGGCGCTATCTTGGGCAAACGCAAAAATGGTTCGCCTTCCGCTTCACCGGACAGGAGAGCGAAATCAACATCGATCATCCCGATCACGGTCGCCACAAGGCTGAATTCGACGCCTGGCGCTGGGAGCGCATGGAGCGCATGCCTGAATTGATCGTGCCGTTCAAACGCGGGGTCTACGAGCAGGTCTGCGCGCATTTCGCCTATCTGGCGGCGCCCGCGGCTAGCATCTCGCCCGATCGGGCGCTATAACGCCAATAGGTTAAAGGACGAAGACGCGCGCGCCGATCTTGACCCTGTCGTAAAGATCGATGACGTCCTCGTTCATCATGCGAATGCAGCCGGACGAGACGTTCTGGCCGATCGTTCCGGGCTCGTTGGTGCCGTGGATGCGGTACATCGAAGAGCCGAGATACAACGCGCGCGCGCCGAGCGGGTTCTTCGGCCCGCCGTCCATATGGGTCGGCAGATCGGGCCGGCGCAACAACATTTCCGGCGGCGGCGTCCAATCCGGCCACTCGGACTTGCGACTGACCGATTTAACGCCCGACCATTCGAAACCCGGGCGACCGACGCCGACGCCGTAGCGGATCGCCCGGCCAGACGCGACGATATAATAGAGGTAGTGGTGGGGCGTATCGATGACGATCGAACCAAGCTTGCCGTCGCCGTCGTAGTCGACATCCTGACGCGTGAATTCCGCACCGACCGCGGGCGCCGGCGCGGCCTGCCGAGCCGCGCCCGGCTCGTTCGATGCCGCGTTGGCGCGATAGAGTCCGGGATAGGCGGCGGCGAGGGAGGCCTGCTCGCGCGGTTGCGTCGGGCGTTCAACGCGCGCAACGCCTTGCGCGGGCGTCGGATCGCGTCCGGTGATCAGCAACTCCAGAAGACCGCCGCCGAGATTGCCGCGGCGCGCCGGTTCGATGATCTGCGGTCGGTCAGGGCCGACTCCGGCGATGACCATGGGATCGGCCTGCGCGCTGACGGCGAAAGCGCTCAACGCCAGCGCCAAACACGTCGTTGTTTTCGTTGAAACCATTGGCGTGAGCTTCTCACGGATGAAATACACAGAAGCTGATGATAACGCCAATGACAATATTTTGAATAAGAATTTATATTTGTAGTTACATTAAACTTAACAGTAAACGTTCCCGCAATGAACGTGGCTTACGAATTATTAAAGTTACTTGTCGGTCGGGCGACAAGAACTCACGCCCGCCGTGCTCGCCATTGCGCGATTTTGCCAACGGCCAGCGAACGCAGGGATGCGGCGTCGGTCGGCGCGACGACAAGCGCGTAAACGCCGGCGCCGACGCAGACCTGCACAAACAGCGCGAGGACGCCGGGCTCCATGCCGCGCAGCGGCCAGAGCGCGCCGGCCATCAGCGCGGAGCCGAGGCTGATCAGCGCGATATCGCGCAAAGGCGGCCATTGCGGCGCGGTTTTACAGGCAAAGGCCAGAAGCGTCGCCAGCGCGACGACCATGGCGAGGCTTTGCGCCAGGGCGAGATAGGACGCGTCCGCCGCCTGCGGCGCGAGCGCGACGAAGATCGGATCGGCGATGCTGGCGGCCAACGCCGCGATAATGAGCGGCGTCGTCTTCTTGCCGATCTGGAAGATCGAGCTGATGGCGAACTGGATCATCGCCTGACAAAACAGGCCGGGCAACATCAGGGCGAGGAAATGGGCGAACGGCCCGCGATACTGGAAGGGAACAATCAGGCGTTCGACCGAGGGCAAGGTGGCCCAGAGGCCGACGCAGGCGGGCAGCAGCACGGCGTAGACAATGGAAATATTGGCGGCGATCTGCGCTCTGGCTTTCGCCTCGCCGCCTTGATCGTGGGCGCGCACGGCGATCTGAAACAGCAGCACGTCGAGCGTCGAGCCAATCGCCTGCACGGCGCGCACGCCGAGGTCATAGGCGAGGGAGAATTGCCCGGTTTCGGCAAAGCCGAAAAAATGCGCCGCGAAGAGACGATTGGCGAGCGGAATGAAATAATAGAGCACGCCGGCGCCGACCACCGGCAAGGCGTAGCGCAGATATTCGCGCGCCAGATCGAGCGACGCCCGCTCGGGGCCCGATTTTGGGTCCGAAAGGGCGCCGCGCCAGAGGCCGATCGAACCGATCAGGCTCGAAACGCCGGCGATCAGCGCGACGGCGGCCGAGCCCGTCAAGATCGCGCCGCCGGCGGTCAGCACGATGGCCAGACAATTCTTGGTGACGATCAGGCGCCAATAGAGCTTGTCGTCGAACCGGGCGCGCACCAGCGCCGTCGTGTAGTCGAACAGACCGTTTGAGACCGAAGCGGCGAGGGCGAGGCCGATCAGGATGTTGGGCAGGACGAAATCGCGTCCCAGCGCGAACAGGACGAGCGCTCCGAGCCCGAACAATGCGGCGACGATTGCGAAACTGGCGTCGAGCGTGGCGCGCACCTGCGGGCGCTCGGTCCGCGCCTGTTGCGAATAAAAGCGGACGCTCGCGACGCGGATCCAGTCGAAGGCCAGCGCCTGGCCAAAGGTCATCAACCCGATGGCGAGGGCGAAACGGCCGTATTCCTCCGGGCCGAGGTATTTTGCGACGATCAGACCGACCGCAAAATTTATCAGCGTGTTGACCAGAAACGCCAGTACGACTGCCATAAACTCCGCCCCGCGCACGGGCGTGCGCCCGAACCTCTATAATCGATGCGCAATAAGAAAGTCTTGCCGCCGCGCTAACCAAGCCCAGAGCCAGCGCGGTCGCTCGGTCCCGCGCAGCCTTGACAAACACGCCCCCCAAACCTATCTCCACGCCAGCCCGTTAGCACTCGCTCACGAGGAGTGCTAACAGGCGTCGTTTTCGCGGGCCGCGTATTTCGCGGCGCAACTGACAGGATTGAGAAAACATGAGCTTCCGTCCCCTGCACGACCGTGTCGTCGTCAAGCGCATCGAAGGCGAGGAAAAGACCAAAGGCGGCATCATCATTCCCGATACCGCCAAGGAAAAGCCGCAGGAAGGCGAAGTGATCGCCGTCGGCCCCGGCGCGCGCGACGAAGCCGGCAAGCTGGTCCCCCTCGACGTCAAGGCTGGCGACCGGGTTCTGTTCGGCAAATGGTCGGGCACCGAAGTCAAGATCGACGGCCAGGATCTCCTCATCATGAAGGAATCCGACATCCTTGGCATCGTCGGTTAATTTCGCTTTTCATTCAGTTCTCTATCTGGGAGTAGCCTTTCATGGCCGCTAAAGAAGTTCGTTTCTCCACTGACGCTCGCGACCGCCTGCTGCGCGGCGTCGACATTCTCGCCAACGCCGTCAAGGTCACGCTCGGTCCCAAGGGCCGCAATGTCGTGATCGAAAAATCCTTCGGCGCGCCGCGCATCACCAAGGACGGCGTCACCGTCGCCAAGGAAATCGAACTGTCCGACAAGTTCGAGAACCTTGGCGCTCAGCTCGTCCGCGAAGTCGCCTCCAAGCAGAACGACATCGCCGGCGACGGCACCACCACCGCGACGGTTCTGGCCGCCGCCATCGTCAAGGAAGGCACCAAGGCGGTCGCCGCCGGCCTCAACCCGATGGATCTCAAGCGCGGCATCGATCTGGCCGTTGAAGCCATCGTCGCCGACTTGAAGAAGAACTCCAAGAAGGTCACCTCGAACGACGAAATCGCCCAGGTCGGCACGATTTCCTCGAACGGCGACACGTTCATCGGCCAGGAAATCGCCAAGGCGATGCAGAAGGTCGGCAATGAAGGCGTCATCACGGTGGAAGAGGCCAAGAGCCTGGAAACCGAAACCGACATCGTCGAAGGCATGCAGTTCGACCGCGGCTATCTCTCGCCCTATTTCATCACCAACGCCGAGAAGATGGTGGCCGAGCTTGAGGACCCCTACATCCTCATCCACGAAAAGAAGCTCTCGACCCTTCAGCCGTTGCTGCCGGTGCTCGAAGCCGTCGTGCAGACCGGCAAGCCGCTGCTGATCGTCGCTGAAGACGTCGAAGGCGAAGCCCTCGCCACTCTCGTCGTCAACAAGCTGCGCGGCGGCCTGAAGATCGCCGCCGTCAAGGCGCCGGGCTTCGGCGATCGCCGCAAGGCGATGCTTGAGGACATCGCCATCCTGACCGCCGGTCAGGTCGTGTCCGAGGACATCGGCATCAAGCTTGAAAACGTCACCCTCGCCATGCTTGGCCGCGCCAAGAAGATTCGCATCGACAAGGAAAACACCACCATCGTCGACGGTGCGGGCGACAAGAAGGACATCGAGGGCCGCATCGCCCAGATCAAGGCGCAGGTCGAGGAAACCACCTCGGACTACGATCGCGAAAAGCTGCAGGAGCGTCTGGCCAAGCTGGCCGGCGGCGTGGCGATCATCCGCGTCGGCGGCGCTTCGGAAGTCGAAGTGAAGGAAAAGAAGGATCGCGTCGAAGACGCCCTCAACGCCACGCGCGCGGCGGTCGAGGAAGGCGTTCTGCCCGGCGGCGGCGTGGCTCTGCTGCGTTCGATCAAGGCGCTTGAGCACGTCGCGGTCGTCAACGCCGACCAGAAGACCGGCGTCGACATCGTGCGTAAGGCCATCCAGTCGCCGGCTCGCCAGATCGTCGAAAACGCCGGCGCGGATGGCGCCGTCGTTGTCGGCAAGCTGCTCGAGTTCGAGCGAATACGCGTTCGGTTATGACGCGCAGACCGGCGAATACGGCGATCTCGTCAAGAAGGGCATCATCGACCCGACCAAGGTTGTGCGCACCGCCATTCAGGACGCCGCCTCTGTCGCCGGTCTCGTGATCACCACCGAAGCCACCATCGTCGAAGCGCCCAAGAAGGACGCCGGCCCGGCCATGCCTCCGGGCGGCGGCATGGGCGGCATGGACTTCTGACGCCGGTTCGGGGCTCAACCACTCGGTAACGGAAAGGCCGCCGATCCGGCGGCCTTTTTGTTTTCAAATCCTTGTTGGCGCTAACCCTGCCGCAAGTCACGTGCGAAAATGACGAACGCCACTAGGCCGCAAGGCCATCAGCGGGTAGCACGCTTATATGGTCAACTCGTTCGCATCTGAACGAGTTGGGACTGGAATTTAACCGCTACAGCGCGGAGGGGGTCGTGGACTCTTATGTAGAAAAAGATGGCGCGCAACGTACGCGCCGCAAAGCCGCCGCGCGGACGAACACCGCTGTGCGCGACAAGACCGTCAAGACTCCGACCGGCAAGACGACGACGCGAATCGAGTTGCTGGAAGCTGTTTATCTTGCCTGTCCGTCGTTGTCGCGCGTGCAGGCGCGCGAGATTTTCGAGATGACGCTGGACGAAATCGCCGAAACGCTGGTGCGCGGCGAAGCGGTCAAGCTGCGCTCGTTCGGCGCCTTTTCGGTGCGCTCCAAACGCGAGCGCATCGGCCGCAATCCGCGCACAGGCGAGGAAGCGACGATCACGCCGCGCCGCGTCCTGACTTTCAAGGCCTCGCCGGTTCTCAACGCCAAGGTCAACGGCGAGACGCACGAAGACGAAGACGAATAGGCGTTCGCTCCCCCCGCGAACTTGAAAAACCCCGTCCGGCTTTTGCTTGGCGGGGTTTTCTTTTGCCAATTTCCCTCAAACCGGCGTAATTCCACAGCCTAGATCTCCTCCGGGCGCTTGATTCGCCACATCTGAACGCAGGAAAGCACGATGAAGCCACTGGGACTTGCGCTCGCTCTTTTCGCCGTGGGCGCGGGAGCGGCCGGCTTGCATTTCGCCGACACGGGACTGTTCCTGATCGCCGTCGCCTCGCTCGTCTGCGCTGGCGCGGTGCTGGCCAGCGCTTCGGTTTCCTCGTTCCTGAAAATCTTCATCGCGCTGTTTTCGACCGAGACAATCGTCTTCGGCCTCGGCCATCTGGCGGATCTGTTCGGCCTCTGGCCCCAGAGCCTGGAAGAAACCAAGTTGCCGGAAACCTTGCCATTGACCGTGGCGGTTTTCGCCATTCTGGTTTTCGCCGTCTCACACCTGCCGGTCGTGCGCGCCATGAGCCGCATCGCCGATCGCTTCTTCGACGCAGACGGCGCCACGACGGCGCACGTCGGCCCCTTGAGATTCCGCCTCCTGGAGCGGCGTCTGGCCACTATCATGGTGGTCGTGCTCGTGCTCATCAATCAGGCGCAGGTGGCGATCACGGTGCGGTTGAGCTTTTTCAACCGCGACTGGTTCAACGCCATTCAAGAAAAGAATCAGCCCGATTTCTGGCGCCTGCTGTTGTGGGTGTTCGTGCCCTGGGCGTTCATCTATGTGGCCAGCGCGGTCGTCGAATATGTCCTGCAATCGATGCTGGTCATTCGTTGGCGCCGCTGGCTGACCAACTTCTATGTTTCGCACTGGCTCGATGGGGCGGCGCATTACCGGATGTCGTTGATCGGCGACGGCGCCGACAACCCTGATCAGCGTATCGCCGAAGACGTCAGCCGGTTCATCGACGGCGGCGGCGACGGCGGCGCCTACGGAGCCGGCGTCTACAATTATTCCATCATTTTGATCTCGACCCTGTCGTCGCTGGTGTCTTTCGCCATCGTGCTGTGGGGCCTGTCGAACAATTTCACCTTGCCTGGCACGTCGATCGTCGTGCCGGGCTTTCTGTTCTGGGTCGCGCTGATCTATGCGACGGTCGGAACCTTGATCACGCACCTGATCGGCCGTCCGTTGGTCGGCATCCTGTTCCGCCGTCAACGCTACGAAGCCGATTTTCGTTTTTCGCTGGCGCGCGTGCGCGAATATTCCGAGCAGGTGGCGTTGTTGCGCGGCGAAACCGCTGAACGCGCCAGCCTGTCGGCGCGTTTCGGCGCGGTGATGGCCAACTACCTTGAAATGATCGATCGGAATAAAAAACTGACTGCCTTTACCGCGACTTACGGCCAGATCAGCCCGATCATCCCCTACGTCTTTTCCGCGCCATTCTATTTCTCCGGAAAGATCACGCTCGGCATAATGTCGCAGACGGCGGGCGCCTTTTCGCGCGTCGAGGGCGCGCTCACCTTCTTCATCAGCTATTACACGTCCTTGGCCGGGTTCAAGGCGGTGCTCAATCGTCTGACCTCGTTTGACGCCGCAATCGACGCGGCGCGCGCCAAGACGGGTGCGCTCAAGATCGTCGAGACGCAAGGCGCGCCGGCGCTGGAAAACGTCGCTTTGGACCTGCCCAACGGCGCGCGCATTCTCGACAGCGCCAACCTCGCGCTCACGGACGGCCGCAACGTTCTGGTGACGGGGCCTTCGGGCGCCGGCAAGTCCACGTTGTTCCGGGCGCTGGCCGGTTTGTGGCCTTATGGCTCCGGCGTCGTCAAGGAGCCTGATCCGGCGCGGATGATGCTTTTGCCGCAAAAGCCCTATCTGCCGATCGGTTCGCTGCGCAACGCCGTCATCTATCCGGCGCGGGCGGGCGCCCATGACGACGCCGCGATCAGCGCCGCGCTGGTCGACGCCCATTTGCCCGATCTGGCGCGGAAACTCGACGAAGAAGACAATTGGGGGCTGCGTCTGTCGGGCGGCGAACAGCAGCGCGTGGCGATCGCCCGCGCGTTTCTGGCCAAGCCCGATTGGCTGTTGCTCGATGAAGCGACCGCCGCGCTGGATGAGGAAACCGAAGCCGAAATTTACAAGACCATCGCGACGCGCCTGCCGTATACGACCCTGGTGTCCATCGGGCACAGAACCAGCCTCTCCGCCTTCCATCAGGGCAAGGCGACGTTCCGGCCCAAGCAGGGCGGCGGCTTCGTGCTGGCGACGGAAGCATAGATCATGAATGCCGCTGCGGCGAGGCGGATATAGGCGAAGCTGTTCAGGGAGCGGCAAGTGGCGCCGATTGCCGCGCCGGCATGCCGTTCAGAACCAACCAGAGCGCTGCAAGGATGACGGCCGCGCCAAGCGGCGCGCCTGTTCCGATCATCAGCGTCGGGAGAAACAGCGCGACGAGGATCACGGCGCATTCGCGCGGATCGAATCCGCCGCCCGACTTGAGACGCTCGTCGATGAAGATGACAATCGCCGCCGCGAAAATCGGCAGGTCGTAGACAAGCGCGTGCGGCGTGGCGAGAAACGCGCCGCAGCACAAGACGGCGACGGCCTTGGCGGTGACGCCGGCGCGGAATTGTCGCCAGATGAGGGCGAACACGACAGCGCTGGCGCAAAACTGCGCCGCCCACGCCGCCGTCAGCGGCGCGCCGAGTTGCAACAGATTGCCGAGCAGCGTCGGCATCTTGGCGTAATTGGCGCTTTGCTGGTCGAATTGGGCCGAATAGGCGGGCAGAGCGCCAAGCCAATCGGGCCAGACGCCCCAGCCATAGGCCAGAGCGCCGGCGACGACGCCGACGATGACGGTGGCGCTGGCGGCGGCGAAAACGCGCCACAGGCCGGCGGCGGCCAACGCCAAGGGGACCAGTAAGCCGAGTTGCGGTTTATAGGCCAGCAGGCCGAACAGAACGCCCGCCAGAATCGACCGCGTCTTGGCGAGGCGAAAGCCGCCGATCAGCAAGGCGGCGGCGAAAAGCGACGTTTGGCCGATGAACAGCGTCGCCGTCGTGGTCGGGACGACGAGAACGGCGGCAAGATAGGGCGATTGACGCCAACGCCCGCCGATCATCGCCCAGCCATAGAGCGCCAACGAGACGCCCATGGTCGCCAGGTAGGCCGCGCTGAGGCCGAGTTTCGCCAAGGGCGCCAGCATCAGAATGAAAAACGGCGGATAGGGAAAGGGATTGAAATCGCCCGGCGCCATGCCCCAGGCGACTTGCTGGGCGTGCAGCCCCTGCGCGTCGTAGTTCAGCAATGGATTGGCGCCGGCCGCGACTTTCGCCGACGCCCAGAGCGAGAAAAAATCGCCGTATCGTTCGATCTCGGGCAGACGCCAGCGCGCGAGGACTTCGGCGATCGCCAGCAGACCGCAAAAGACGACAACGGCCAGAAAGAGCCATTTCGCGGCGGCTGACGAAAGAACCGGCGGCCGGCGGTCGGCCGGGACCGCGTCAGGCGTCGACGAGCCGCTTTGCATCAAAGAACCCCCTCCGCTCTGACGGAGCGTCGCCGGCCCCTATCGCGTCAAAATCGCCGCGCCCAGATAGGGGTGGATGACAAAAAGAACAGCCGCCCAGGCGAGGGCGCCGACGCCGACGCAGATGGCGTCGCCGGTCCAGCCCGTAGCGGCCGGACGCAGGGGAACCGCGCGCCATTTCACCGAAAAGCGGTCGTAGCCGGCATAGATCATGAGCGAGCCAAACAGGATCAGCGCTAGCAGGTCACCGTTGGCGATGAGATGGGCCAGCGCCCATGTCTTGACGGCCGAGAGCATCGGATGTTTGACCCAGTCGCGAATATGGGAGGGAACATAGGCGGCGACCAGTTGAATGAAGGCGAGCAGCATCAGCACGATGGCGATGTGCTTTGTCCACAGCGGCGGGCTCCACAATTGCGGATCGGCCGGGCCGCCGCGCGTCGCGCTCACGCCGACGACGATCAGCCCCAGTCCGACGGCGGAAATCACCGAGAACAAGCCTTTATAGGGGCCCTCGCCGAAGGCCGCGACCGCTCTGGCGTGAGCCTCTGGAAAAGTCGGCGCCAGATGGGCGGCGAAAAAGACGACGAGACCGAGAACGAGAGTGATCATGCGGCTTCCTCCTGTCGCGACCCGCGACGGCTCGAACGTTACGAAATTTTACGGACGAGGACATCCGCTTAATCGAACGCGCTGAATATCGTTTCATTCTATGACGTCAATTCGCCGTTCGGTCGCACCTCGCGCGCCTCGATATTGAACGCCGCGGCGAAGAGCGCCCGCGTATAGGGGTGTTGCGGGTCGACGAAAATGCGTCCCGCTTCGCCCTGCTCGACGATCCGGCCTTGGCGCATCACCACGATTTGCGAGGCTAACGCGCGCACCACCTTCAGGTCGTGGCTGATGAACAGGTAGGACAGGCCGCGCTTGTCCTGCAGGGCGCGCAGCAAATCGATCACCTGCGCCTGCACCGACCGGTCGAGCGCTGAGGTCGGTTCGTCGAGCAGCAGAAATTTCGGATCGAGGGCGAGCGCGCGGGCGATGGCGATGCGCTGGCGCTGGCCGCCCGAAAATTCGTGCGGATAGCGGTCCATCGTCGACGGATCGAGGCCCGTGTCCGCCAGCGCCTGCGCGACGATCTCGCGCCTTCGCGCGAAGGGCAAGCCGCTGTCTTGCGCCAGCAATCCTTCCTCGACGATCTCGGCCACCGACAGCCGGGGCGACAGCGAACCATAGGGATCTTGAAAGACGATCTGCAAGTCGCGCCGCAACGGCCGCATCGCCTTGCCGTTCAGCCCATCGATGCGCCGGCCGAGATAGACGATCCGGCCCTGCGCCTTGATCAGCCGCAACAGCGCCAGACCAAGGGTTGTCTTTCCCGAACCCGATTCCCCCACCACCGCTAGCGTCTGTCCCTGCCGCACCTCGACGGAGACATCGTCGAGCGCTTTCACATGACCGACCGTCCGGCGCAGCAGCCCGCGTTTGATTGGATACCAGACGCGCATGTCGGCGCCCGACAGCACGACGGGCGCAGAGGCGTCGAAGGGTGGGGGCGCGCCTTTGGGTTCGGCGGCGATCAGCATCCGCGTATAGGGATGGGCCGGCCGGGCGAAGATATCGCGGGTCGCGCCGGCTTCGACGATCTTGCCCTTTTGCATAACGGCCACGTCGTCGGCGAATTTCTGCACGATGGCGAGATCGTGCGTGATGAACAGCATAGCCATGTCATGCTTGATCTGCAGGTCGCGCAGGAGTTTCAAAATTTGCGCCTGCACCGTCACGTCGAGCGCGGTGGTCGGCTCGTCGGCGATCAGAAGGTCGGGCCGATTAGCCAGCGCCATGGCGATCATCACGCGTTGGCGCTGTCCGCCGGACAATTGGTGCGGATAGGCGGACAGGCGTTCGGCGGCGGCGCCGACGCCCACTTCCTCGAGCAGTTCGAGAACGCGCGCGCGCGCCTGTTCGCGGTTCAGGATCGCGTGAAGATGCAGGATTTCGCCGATCTGCCGCTCTATCGTGTGCAGCGGATTGAGCGAGGTCATCGGCTCCTGGAACACCATGGCGATGCGCGCGCCGCGCAATTTTCGCATTTGCGCTTCGTCGGCGCGCAGGAGGTCGCGTCCCTGAAAGAAAACTTCGCCGCTTTCGACGCGCGCGCCGGGCGCGAGCAGGCGCAGAATAGCGAGCGCGGTTACGGACTTGCCCGAGCCCGATTCCCCGACCAGCGCTAGCGTGCGGCCGCGCGCCAGCGTCAGCGAGACGTCGTCCACGGCGCGCATAAGGCCCTGCTTTTGCGCGAAGGCGACGGACAGGCCGCGCACGTCGAGCAGATTTTCGGACGGGCCGGTCACATCTGCTCCTTGCGCGGATCGAAGGCGTCGCGCGCCGCCTCGCCGACGAACACCAGCAGCAGCAGCGTTGCGGCGATGACGAAAAAGCCGGTCAGGCCAAGCCAGGGGGCATGCAGATTGGCCTCGCCCTGCAACAGAACCTCGCCCAGCGACGGCGAGCCGGACGGCAAGCCGAAGCCGAGAAAGTCGAGCTGGGTGAGCGTCGTGATCGACGAATTGAGGACGAACGGCAGGAAGGTCAACGTCGCCACCATCGCGTTGGGCAGGACGTGTTTGACGATGATCTTGAGATTGGACAGGCCGAGCGCCCGGGCGGCGAGCACATATTCGAAATTGCGCGCGCGCAGGAACTCGGCGCGCACCAGATGCACCAGCGACACCCAGGAAAACATCAGTAGAATGATCAGCAAGACGAAAAAGCTCGGCGCGATCACCGAGGCGACGATGATCAGCAGATAGAGCGTCGGCAGCGACGACCAGATTTCGATGAAACGTTGAAAGACCAGATCGACCCAGCCGCCGAAATAGCCTTGCGCGGCGCCGGCCGCTATGCCGATCGCCGAAGACAGCGCGCCGAGCGTCAGACCGAATAGCACCGAAATGCGAAAGCCGTAGATGACGCGCGCCAGCACGTCGCGGCCCTGATCGTCGGTGCCGAGCCAGTTCCATTCGATATCGGCGCAGCTTTTCGCCGGTTCGCCGTCGCGCGTCCGGCCGTGGGCGCATTCGTCCTCGCTGAGCAGCCAGCTCGGCGCCGACGGCGCCGGCGTCGGCAGCGCGAGATTATGCGTCAGATAGGAATAGCGGATCGGCGGCCAGATGGCGAAGCCGTGCGCGTCGATTTCGCGCGCGATGACCGGATCGCGATAATCGGTTTCGGCGAGAAAGCCGCCGAACTTTTCTTCCGGATAGGCCTTGAGGAAGGGAAAAAGAATTTCGCCCTTGTAATAGGCCAGGATCGGCTTGTCGTTGGCGATCAACTCGGCGCCGAGCGAGGCGACGAAACAGCCGAGAAACAGCCAGAGCGCGATATAACCTCGACGGTTGCGTTTGAAATTGTCGAGCCGTCGTCGGTTGATCGGCGAGATGTTCTTGAACAGGATCCAGCTCATCACACGTCCCGCGTTTCGAAATCTATGCGCGGATCGATCCAGGTGTAGATGAGGTCGGATAGAAGGTTCACGAACAGCCCGAGCAGCGCGAAAATATAGAGATTGGCGAAGACCACCGGATAATCGCGGTTGACGATGGACTCAAAGGACAGAAGTCCGAGGCCGTCGAGCGAGAAGGTCTTCTCGATCAGCATGGCGCCGGTGAAGAAGGCGGCGATGAAAGCGCCGGGAAAGCCGGCTATGACGATCAGCATGGCGTTGCGGAACACGTGGCCATAGAGCACCCTGTTTTCGCTCAGGCCTTTCATGCGCGCGGTCAGCACATATTGCTTTGAGATTTCGTCGAGGAAGGAGTTCTTCGTCAGCAGCGTCGAAGTGGCGAAGGCGCCAATGGTCAGCGACAGGACGGGCAGGAAGATATGCCACAGATAGTCCTCGACCTTGCCCATCGTCGACAATTGGGCGAAATCCTCGGAAACCAAGCCTTGTAACGGAAAGATCCGCCAGAACGAGCCGCCGGCGAACAAGATCCGCATCAACACGGCGAACAGGAAGCTCGGGATAGCGTAGCCGACGACGATCAAAATCGACGTCCAGGCGTCGAAGGGCGTGCCCTCGCGCCGCGCCTTGGCGATGCCGAGCGGAATGGAAATGGCGTAGGACAGGATCGTCATCCACAGGCCGAGCGAAATCGAAACCGGCAGTTTCTCCTTGATCAGACTCAGCACCGGCGCATCGCGGAAATAGGAGCGGCCGAAGTTGAACGTGGCGTAATTCTTCACCATCAAAAAGAAGCGCTCGTAGGCCGGCTTGTCGAAGCCGAACTGCTTTTCCAGTTCGGCGATGAATTTGGGATCGAGCCCCTGCGCGCCGCGATATTTGGCGCCGTAGTCGGCGCCGGCGCCCACGCCCGCCTGCGCGCCGGCCGCGCGCGCGCCGATATCGCCGCCGCCGCCGAAGCGAGCGGTCGCGCCGGCGTCCATCCCCTGCAATTGCGCGAGCACGCGCTCGACCGGACCGCCGGGGGCGAATTGCACGATGGCGAAGGAAATCGCCAGGATCCCGAACAAGGTCGGGATCATCAGCAAAATGCGGCGCGCGATATAGGCGAGCATTCAGCGACCCTTGGCCTTGGCTTCGTCCCGCCACCAGGTCGAGGCGACGCCGGGGTCGAATTTCGGGGCGCGTTCGGGCGCGCCGAACATGTCCCAATGCGCGATCCAATGGGTTGGCTTGTACCAATGGGCGACCCAATAGCGCTCGGCGCGCAGGACGCGGTCGAGCGCGCGGCAGATCGCCACCAGTTCAGGCCGGCTTTGCGCGACCAGCGCCTTGGCGATCAGCGCGTCGATGGCTGGATCGGCGATGCCGGCGCGGTTTCGCGAGCCTTTGAGTTCGGCGGTTTGCGAGCCGAACAGGGCGCGCAGCTCCTCGCCGGGCGATTGCGACATGACGAGGCGGTCGGAAAATATGTCGAAATCGAAATTGTCGAGCCGCTCCTTGTATTGCGCGCTGTCGACGACGCGGTAGCGCGCGTCGATGCCAAGCAGGCGCAGGTTCTTGATGAACGGCGCGGTGTGGCGCTCGAGCGCATTGGAGAAATCGAGAAACTCGAACTCCAGCGGCTTGCCGTCCGGCCCCTTCAGAATGGCGCCGTCGCGCGCGCATCCGGCCGCCTGCAACAATTGGTTGGCGCGCGAGAGCAAGGCGCGGTCCTGTCCCGATCCGTCGGAGACGGGCGGCAGAAACGGTTCGCCGAAAACCTCGGCGGGCAATCTGTCGCGGAAGGGCTCCAGCAGCTTGAGTTCTTCGGGGCTGGGCGCGCCCGCCGCCTTCATGTCGGAGTTTTCGAAGAAGGACTGGGTGCGCCGATAGGACCCGTACATCAGGTTCTTGTTGGTCCATTCGAAATCGAAGCACAGGCCGACGGCTTCGCGCACGCGCGGGTCCTTGAACTTGTCGCGGCGGGTATTGAAGAACCAGCCCTGGATGCCGGAAATCTTGGCGTCGGGAATCTCCGAGCGCTTGATCTTGCCCTCGCGCATCGCCGGGAAGTCGTAGCCCGTCGCCCATTCGGCGGCGGTGAAGCTCTCGTGCAGATTGACCTGGCCGGCCTTGAACGCCTCGAAGCCGGTGGCGCGGTCGCCGAAATAATCGAAACGGATGGCGTCGAAATTGTTCTGGCCGACGTTGACCGGCAGATCCTTGCCCCAATAATCGGCGACGCGATCGTAGATGATGAACCGGCCCTGTTCGAACCGGCCGACCTTATAGGGTCCCGAGCCGAGCGGCGGTTCCAGTGTGGTCTCCTCGAAATTATGGCTGGCGTACCAGGCGCTCGACAGGATCGGCTGGCGCGCGACGATCAGCGGCGCCTCGCGGCTGTGATTTTCCGCCAGTTTGACGACGACGATGTCCGGCGCTTCGGCGACGGCGCTTTCAAGATCGCGCAAAGCCTGGCGCAACGCGATATGGCCCTTGTCGCGGATCGTCAGCAGCGAAAAGACCACGTCCTTGGCGGTCAGCGGCGAGCCGTCGTGAAAGCGCGCCTCGCGGCGCAGAACGAAGCGATAGGTGCGCTTGTCCGCCGATACGGCGACCGATTTGGCGACAAGGCCGTACAGCGCGTCCGGTTCGTCGAGCGAGCCGGTCATCAGCGTGTCGAAGATGATTTCAATCGCCGACGCGGCGTCGCCCTTGAGGATCAGGCCGTTGAGCGAATTGAACGTGCCGAAGGCTTCCTGCGTCAAGGCGCCGCCTTTCGGCGCGTCCGGCCGCACGTAGCCGAAGGCCTTGAAATCGGCCGGCATCGCCAGATCGCCGAACAGCGACAGGCCGTGGCTTTCGGCCACTGTCGGCGCCAGCGCGCGCGCCCGGCTCGCGGGAAGCGCCAGCGCGGCGAGGGCGCAAGACCCTCCCGTCAACGCCTGCCGGCGCGTGAACCTGTCCGGCGCGGAGGAAAATTCGGTCAAGGGAAGCCTCGATGACTGAGCGCGTTCGGCGATTGCGAGTCGATTCGCACAAATTATGAGGGTTTCGCCGGATAAGCCAGTTTCGCCTCGCCCGACGGCGCGCGAAAACAGGATCGGGAGGAATTCCCGGCCAACGGGTTCGTTCAAACGTCGCCGTCGATCATTTCGCCGAGGGAGCGGGCGCCGGCGTAGGCTCGCCGCTGGGCAGCGCGAAGCCCGGCGTTTTCGCGGGCGGCGAGGAGATCAGCACGTTGCTGACGACGCCGAGGAACAGCGTGAAAACGATGGCGGCCAACAGCGCGCCGGCGAATCTGATGAGTTGGTGGTTGATCATTCGAACGACTCCAGCGCCCGAAGCTTTCCGCCCAAAATTTCGGGATGCGCGCAGGCGGCGACGAGGCGGACGCGCCGAAACGGCCGACTGTCGGGCCGGTCGCGCTCGGACGCGTATCGAAATTGATAAACGCTTTGCCGTCCGCTTGGCAACACGTATAAGCCCTCAAGGCCGACGGCTCGCCGTCCGCCGCCGAAACCGATGTCTTGTCGCCGCGAAGTCCCGCCGTTCGCCAAATCCTGTCGCCCGTCATGTCGCAAAACGCCGCTCTCATCGTCATTCCCGCCCGCATGGCCTCGACCCGCCTGCCCGGCAAACCTTTGGTCGATATCTGCGGCGCGCCGATGATCGTCCAGGTCTGGCGCCGGGCGATGGAGGCCGATATCGGCCCGGTGCTGGTGGCGGCCGACGGCGCGGAAATCGCCGACGCAGTGCGCGGCGCCGGCGGCCAGGCGATCCTGACCGATCCCGATTGCCCCTCCGGCTCCGACCGGATTTTCGCCGCCTTGCAGGGCTTCGACCCGTCCGGGCGGTATCAGATCATCGTCAATGTGCAAGGCGACCTGCCGACGATCGAGCCCGAGAGCGTGCGCGCGGCTTTGACGCCCCTGCAGGAGGCCAGCGTCGATATCGCCACGCTGGCGGCGCCGATCGTTCGCGCCGAGGAGCGCGACGATCCCAACGTCGTCAAGGCGGTCGGCAGCGAAATCGCGCCGGGGCGGCTGCGCGCGCTCTATTTCACCCGGGCGCGGGCGCCCTGGGGCGAGGGGCCGCTCTATCACCACATCGGCCTCTACGCCTATCGCCGGCCGGCGCTGGAGCGCTTCGTGCGCCTTCCGCCCTCGCCGCTGGAGCGGCGGGAAAAGCTCGAGCAATTGCGCGCGCTGGAGGCCGGCATGCGGATCGATATCGCCATCGTCGACACGCCGCCGCTCGGCGTCGACGCGCCGGGCGATCTTGTCCGCGCCCGCGAAATTCTTAGCCAGCGGTCATCCGCGCCGAGGACGTCATGAGCAAGAACACCATCGCCTATCAGGGCGAACCGGGCGCCAATTCCGACATCGCCTGCGCCGAGGTCTATCCCGGCTGGGAGCGGCTCCCCTGCGCCAGTTTCGAGGAGGCCCTATCAGCCATTTCCGAGGGACGGGCGCAGCTCGGCATGATTCCCATCGAGAATTCGCTGGCCGGCCGCGTCGCCGACATTCATCATTTTCTGCCGACGTCCGGCCTGCATATAGTCGGCGAGCATTTTCTGCCGATCCATTTTCAACTGCTGGGCGTCAAGGGCGCGCGGCTCGCCGATCTGAAGAGCGTGCACAGCCATGTCCACGCGCTCGGCCAATGCCGCCGGATCATCCGGCAATACGGCCTCAAGGCGGTGGTCGCCGGCGACACGGCCGGTTCGGCCCGCGAGGTCGCCGAATGGGGCGACAAGAGCCGCGCCTCGCTGGCGACGACGCTCGCCGCGGAAATCTATGGGCTCGAGGTGTTGGCGGAGAACGTCGAGGACGAGGCCCATAACACGACGCGCTTCGTCGTGCTGTCGGCCGAGCCGAACTGGGGCGCGCGCGGCGCCGGGCCGATCGTCACCACCTTCGTCTTCCGCGTCCGCAACATTCCGGCGGCGCTCTACAAGGTGCTGGGCGGCTTCGCCACCAACGGCGTCAACATGACCAAGCTGGAAAGCTACATGGTCGACGGCGAGTTCACCGCGACGCAGTTTCTCGCCGACGTCGAGGGCCACCCGGACGAGCCGGCGCTCGCCCGCGCGCTGGAGGAATTGCGCTTCTTCTCCGAGACGGTGACGATCCTGGGGGCCTATCCGGCCCATCCCTTCCGTTTGCAGACGGCGAGCATAGTCCCGAAAAGTTGCTAGACTTTTCGGACAAGACTATGCGGCGAAACACATAAATAGAGCGCGTCCGGCGGACGGACGCGCTGCAAAGCCTGACGTTCAGCCCGCCCGCTGGTCGAGGCCGATCGGGCAGGCGACGCCCGAGCCGCCAATGCCGCAATAGCCGTGCGGGTTCTTGGCGAGATATTGCTGGTGATAGTCCTCGGCGAAATAGAACGGCGGCGCCTCGGCGATTTCGGTCGTGATCGCGCCAAAGCCGGCGCCCGACAGGGCCTTTTGATAGAGCGCCAGCGAGGCGCTCGCCGCGGCGAGTTGCGCCGGGTTCGTGGCGTAGATGGCGGAGCGGTATTGCGTGCCGACGTCGCCGCCCTGCCGCATGCCCTGGGTCGGATCGTGATTTTCCCAGAACAGCCGCAGCAGCGCCTCGAAGGCGCCGCCGGCCGGATCGAACACGACCTGAACCAGCTCGGTGTGGCCGGTGCGGCCCGAGCAGACCTCCTCATAGGTCGGATTGGGCGTATAGCCGCCGCCATAGCCGACGGCGGTGACATGGACGCCCTCCGCCCGCCAGAACTTGCGCTCCGCCCCCCAGAAACAGCCCATGCCGAACAAGGCGCGCTCGAGGCCGGCCGGATAGGGCCCCTGCAAGGGCCGGCCGTTGACGAAATGCGTCATCGGCGCGGCGATCGGGCTGGAGCGCCCCGGCAGCGCCTCGGCCGGACCCGGCATCGCCGTCGATTTGCCGAAGGTGAACATGACGCGCCTCCTTAAAGAGGATGAAAACCCCGAAGGCTAAGATATGGGGAGGGCGCGCCATTTTGAAAGATTTGCGAAAGTCGCGGCCGAACGCCTTGCGCTCGCGGCGAGGGCGGTTATATTCGCGCCGTTTCGCGCCGCCGTCTGTCGTTCATGGGTTTTGCCCGACGTTTTCGGAAAACATGCGGAAATACGGAGGGGTGGCCGAGTGGTTGAAGGCGCACGCCTGGAAAGTGTGTATACGGGAAACCGTATCGCGGGTTCGAATCCCGCTCCCTCCGCCAGTTAAGCTTCACATAGCACCACATAGCATCCATCAAATTGCTGAAATAACAAAATTTTCGTCTCGTCAGATGAACATGGCGGCTCACTAAAAGACATTGCCACGCCGACGAATTGGGGGCATTGGTTTTTGCCGTCGCGTGAGATGCCCCCATGCCCCTCTCCGACACTATCGTCCGCCAAGCGAAGCCGCGTCCCAAGGCATACAAGCTTTCTGACGGCCAAGGGCTTTATGTCGAGGTCGCCCCAAGCGGCTCCCGTTATTGGCGGCTGAAATATCGGTTCGCCGGAAAAGAAAAACGTCTCGCGCTTGGCGTCTACCCCACCGTGTCGCTTGCCAAGGCGCGCGAGGACGCCAGAGAAGCCCGACTGCTTCTCAACGACGGTATCGACCCCTCCGAACGAAAAAAGGAACGCACGCGCGAAGCAAGGCGAGAGGCGGCCAACGCCTTCGAAATCGTGACGCGCGAATGGCACAAGGTGATGCGGCCAAAGTGGACGCCGCACCATGCCGACGACGTAATCGAAAGCTTGGAAAAAAACATCTTTCCCACCCTCGGGGGCCGCCCGATTGCCGAGCTGAAAGCGCCGGAATTTCTCGAAGCCATTCGAAAGATCGAAAAACGCGGCGCGATCGACATCGCGCAACGCGTGCGGCAACGGTGTAGCGCGGTGCTCGCCTAACATCGCGCAATGCGTAGTTTCCGAAGCTTTCATCGCGGCTCGCGCGTCCTATTCTGTCGGCGGCCGCGCGGCGATCGTCGCCCTCCCGTTTGACTGCGCTGCTTCGCCTGCAGCGGTCGCCGACCCTCCAGGCAACCGCCGCCCTTTATAACTTGTCGCCGCGCATGCGCCGACCCTTGGGAGACCGACCGAATGCTTCGCGAAAACGAGCCGGAAATGCCGGAAATCAGCGTCGATAAAGTCTGTTTCGTGGTGGCGAAATCCCGTGAACTGCTGGCCGAGGACGTCGGCGCGCAACCCGACGGTTCGAATTCGGCGGACGACCGGTTCGCCGCCGTGCTGACCGACGCCGGCGATCGCCCGGCGCGGCAGGAGCTGGTCGAGTTCATCAATGCGCTCGACGCCGACGAACTCGACGCGCTCGTCGCTCTCGCCTGGATCGGGCGCGGCGATTTCGAGCGCGCCGACTGGCGCGCGGCGGTCAAAAGCGCGGGCGAGCGGCGCGAGGGCGACACCGCGAAATACCTGACGGGGCTTCCCTTGCTTCCCGACTACCTTGAGGACGCGCTGTCCGCCTTCGATCAGTCCTGTCAGGGTTTTGAGGAACGCGAAGAATCCGGGCTCTGAGGGCCCGCGGAGGGGTCGGATTTCTCGCGGATGGACGCCAGCACTTCGGCCATCGCCCGGCGCAAGCCGTGAATCTGGTCGAGCAGATGCAGCGCCACGCCGACGCCAGCGGCGTTGACGCCCAGATCGTCCGTGAGATCGCGGATCAATCGCGCCCGAGCCAGATCAGCTTCGGAAAAGGCCAGATCATCGTCCGATCGGCTTGGAATCAGCCATTCTTCCTCGATCCAGACTTCAAGCGTCCGGCGATCGAGTTTGGCGCGGGAAAGAAAGTCCTGCTCGCTGATGATCATGACCGCATCTCCCGGCGCGGATCATAATTCGCCGGTGCCCAGGCGGCGAGAAAAGCCTCCAGTCCCGGGTCAGGCTGCGTCGGCGCCATGATCTTGAGTTTGACCAGCAGGTCGCCACGGCCGCCCGGGCGGGGAACGCCCTTGCCCTTCAGCCGCAGAACCGTTCCGCTGTTCGATCCCTTCGGCGCCTTCAGAATGACGGGTCCGGTCGGCGTCGGCGTTTTGATTTCGGCGCCGAGGACGGCTTCGGCGAACGTGACGGGCAGATCGAGATGGATGTTGTCGCCATGCCGGGTGAAGAAGGGATGCGGACGGATTGAAATCTCCACCAGGGCGTCGCCGGCCTCGCCCTCGCCGGGGGAGGGGCGCCCTTGCCGCGCAGGCGAAGAACCTGGCCCTCATGAATGCCCGCCGCGATGGTCACGTCGAGCGAGCCGCCTTGCGGCAGGGCGATCCGCTTGGTCGCGCCGTTGACCGCGTCGAGAAAATCGACGGTGAGGCTGTAATGCAGGTCGGACCCGCGCGCCCGCCGCGACTGGCGGCGGAACATTTCCGCGAGCAGGTCGTCCGTGTCGAGGAAGTCGGCGTAGCCCGACTGGCTGGCGTAGGGTTGGCCTTCGGCGGCGTAATCCCGGTAATAGCGTTCGCGCGGCGCCTCCGCGCCCGAGGCGTCGATTTCGCCGCTGTCAAACCGCCGCCGTTTTTCGGCGTCGGACAGCAGATCGTAGGCGCTCGCGATCTCCTTGAACCGGTCTTCGGCATTCTTGTCGCCGGGATTGAGGTCCGGGTGCAGCTTCTTGGCCAGTCGATGGTAAGCCTTGCGAATCTCGTCCTGCGTCGCGGCGCGCGCGACTCCGAGAATTTCATAGGGGTCTTTCATTGGCTCTCCGCGGCGTCCGGCAAGCTTCGCACATTGACGCAAGATGACGCCGAAAACCACCAAACGGGTAGCGATTTCTTCACTGGGTCGTTTCCGAGCCTATCGCCGCGGGCGTCGGGTCGCCTATCGTCGAGCGACGGCGAGATCGGAGCCGTCGCCGACGTGGTGTTCGACGGCAAACCGGGTGCGCGCCTTGGCTGCGCGTTCAGCAGAACGCGCAGGAATTCGATCATGACGCGATTGGCCGGCGCGGCTTGCGCGCCGCCCTGCAACATCGCGCCGCGCCAGAGGGCGTCAAAGCCGACGACGATAATGGCGAGATCAAAGGGGGGCTTGCGGCCAAGGCGTTGGTAGAGTGCTTCGCCTCCGCGCCTTAGCCGGAACTTGCGCATATAACCCGTTATTTTACCGCCGCGAGCGGGGTCGCCGAAACGAAACCGGCGAACGCGCCCGATGGACGGGACGCGGGACGCGGACAAGCGACACAAAATCGTGACCGATATCTGTCAATGACTGAGATCAATTAGGGCCCGCGTCGGATCGTCGCTGGCGGCGATGGCTTCGGTTTTGCTCCTCGTCGCTTGCAAACCTATTCCCTTCCCGAACTGTTTCGGAGCGTCCAATGTCTCTCGCCAACCGCCATGCTCTCGTCACCGGCTCCACCAGCGGCATCGGGCTCGCCATCGCCCGCGCGCTCGCCAAGGAGGGCGCGGACGTCATGATCAACGGCATGGGCGAGGCCGCCGCCATCGAAAGCGAACGCGCGAATATCGAGAAGGATTTCGGCGTCAAGGCGTTCTACGACGGCGCCGACATGACCAAACCCGACCAGATCGAGGCGATGATCGCCGACGCCCATGCGAAAATGGGTTCGCTCGATATTCTCGTCAATAACGCCGGCATCCAGTTTGTCTCGCCGGTGGAGAACTTCCCGCCGGAAAAGTGGGACGCCATTTTGGCCATCAACCTCTCTTCGGCCTTCCACACGATCCGCGCGGCGACGCCCGGCATGAAGGCGCAAAAATGGGGCCGCATCGTCAACACGGCCTCGGCCCATTCGATCGTGGCTTCACCGTTTAAATCGGCCTATGTCGCCGCCAAGCACGGCCTCAACGGCCTGACCAAGACGGTTGCGCTGGAATTGGCGACCTTCGGCGTCACCTGCAATTGCGTGTCTCCCGGCTATGTCTGGACCCCGCTGGTCGAGAACCAGATCCCCGGCACGATGGAAGCGCGCGGCCTGACGCGCGAGCAGGTCATTCACGACGTGCTGCTGGCCTCCCAGCCGACCAAGCAATTCGTGACGTCCGATCAGGTCGCCGCGTTGGTGATCTATCTCTGCTCCGACAACGCGTCCCAGATCACCGGCGCGAATCTCTCGATCGACGGCGGCTGGACCGCCGAGTGACAGCTTGCGCGGCCTTGTGGCTCTCCGGCCGCGCTTTCATCCCGCCGCGGATGAAAAATACGATTTCCGCATGAATCCGACTTCCTCCGAGGACAAGGGCGTTTCGAATGAAGATTGCCGATATTTTGAAAAACGCCAGCGCGATGCCGCTGACCAACCCCGCTTACCCCAGGGGTCCGTATCGCTTCTACAACAGGGAATTCCTGGTCGTCACCTATCGCACCGATCTCGACGCCCTGCGTGAGGTGGTGCCCGAACCGCTCGAAGTGAGCGAGGCAATCGTCAAATACGAATTCATCCGCATGCCGGATTCCACCGGCTTTGGCGATTACACCGAATCCGGACAGGTCATCCCCGTTTCATACAAGGGCGAAAAGGGATCCTTCGTCCATTCGATGTATCTCGACGATGAAGCCCCGATCGCGGGCGGGCGCGAGATTTGGGGTTTTCCCAAGAAACTCGCCACGCCAAAACTGTCTCATGAACAGGAAATCCTGGTCGGCACGCTGCACTACGGCTCGATCCTGTGCGCGGTGGCGACGATGGGCTACAAGCACAAGATCTTGCCGCACGAGCCTATTCTGCGCGCGATGGACGAGCCCAACTTCCTCATTAAGATCGTCCCGCACGTCGACGGCTCGCTGCGCGTGTGCGAACTCGTGCGCTATTACCTTCAGGACGTCGATCTCAAGGGCGCCTGGAGCGGCCCGGCGGCGCTCGAGCTTTTCCAGCATGTCCTGGCCGATGTCGCCAAACTGCCCGTGCTCGAAGTGCTCGGCGGCGTTCATTTCATCGCCGATCTGACGCTGGGTCTCGGCGAGGTGGTGCATGATTATCTCGCCGACGCGACCGCGCGCGAATTCGCGCTCAACGACATGCTGCATTCCGAGGCTAAAAAATGAATCATCCGCGCCCTCTTCGTCACATGGTGCAGGATATTTCCGGGCTCGCCGGCAAATACGATCGTGTCGCGCTCGTCCTGCAAGGCGGCGGCGCGCTGGGCGCCTATCAGGCCGGCGTCTATCAGGCGCTTGCCGAGGCCAATTGCGATCCGAACTGGATCGCGGGAGTTTCCATCGGCGCGATTAATTCCGCGCTGATCGCGGGCAATCCGCCGGAAAAGCGTCTCGCCGCGCTGGAGACTTTCTGGAATACCGTTTCAGGCCGCAAGGTTTGGCTTCATACGCCGGAAGGCGACATTTTTCGCGACTGGCGCAATCAGACCAGCGCGATGATGGCGATGATTTTCGGGCAGCCCGGCTTCTTCAAGCCGAGAGGGACGAACCCCTGGCTGTCCGTGGCGGGCGCGGAAAGCGCGTTGAGCTATTACGACACCGCCGAACTCAAGCGCACATTGGAATCCCTGGTCGATTTCGATCTTCTCAATAACGGTAAGAAGCGTCTGAGCGTTGGCGCCGTCAATGTCCGCACCGGCAATTTCATCTATTTCGATACGTGCAAAATCTTCGTCGGGCCCGAGCACATCATGGCCTCGGGCGCGCTCCCCCCGGCTTTGCCGGCGATAAAGATCGACGGCGAACATTACTGGGATGGCGGCATCGTCTCCAATACGCCGCTACAGCATCTGCTCGAAGAGGAGCCTTGGGAGTCCTCGCTGGTGTTTCAGGTGGATCTCTTCAGCGCGCGCGGCTCGGCGCCACGCCAAATGGCGGATGTTCTCGCGCGTCAGAAAGACATCACTTATTCCAGCCGCACCCGCCAGAACACCGACACCTACGCGCGTGTCCATGATTTGAAGATGAAGCTGCTCGACGCTCTTAAACGCGTCCCGCCCGAGCAGGTGAGCGAGCCCGAGAAGAAGCTGATCGAGGAATATTCCCGTGCGGGCGACGTCAACATCGTCCACCTCATCTATCAAAAGAAGGAATACGAGGGCCACGTCCAGGACTACGAATTCTCGGGCACTTCCATGCGTGAACATTGGAATTCCGGCTATGCTGACACCATTCGAACCCTGCGCCATCCTGAATGGCTCAAGCGGTCGTCAATCCGGCATGGGATTTCCGTCCACGATCTGCACCGGGAAGATCCGACCTGACCAAGCGCCCACGAGCGCCATAGTCAGTTCTTCGCATCCTCGCGTCGAGGCTTGCTAATCAAGACAATTGCCCAACCATCTAGCCGAACAAGGAAGCGCCGCCATGTCCGCGGAAGATAAGAAAACCGAAAGCGCCCTTTACCGGCGTGTCCACGGCGAAATCGTCGACGATCTCGACGAGGAGATGGAGCTGGAGATCGATGACCAGCAAATCGCGGACATCGTGGACGACGTGTCCGATCATCCCGAGCACGAAACGATCGAGCGGCGTTTCTATTTCAAGGAGCTGCTGCGCCTTCAGCGAGAATTGATCAAGGTGCAGGACTGGATCGTTCACAAAAAGCTCAAGGTCGTAGTGCTGTTCGAAGGCCGCGATTCCGCCGGCAAGGGCGGCGTGATCAAGCGGATCACGCAGCGACTCAACCCACGCGTTTGCCGCGTCGCGGCGCTGCCGGCGCCGAGCGAGCGGGAGCGCAGCCAATGGTATTTTCAGCGCTATGCCGCCCACCTTCCGGCCGGCGGAGAAATGGTTCTGTTCGACCGCTCCTGGTATAACAGGGCCGGCGTCGAGCGCGTCATGGGCTTCTGCACGAACGAGGAATACGAGAACTTCTTCCAGTCCGTGCCGGAATTCGAGCGGCTGTTGGTGCGCTCCGGCATCATCTTGATCAAATATTGGTTTTCAATCACAGACGACGAACAGCATCTACGGTTCATGATGCGAATCCACGATCCCCTGAAGCAGTGGAAGCTCAGTCCAATGGACCTTGAGTCGCGCCGGCGCTGGGAGCAATACACCAAGGCCAAGGAAGCGATGCTGGAATATACCCACATCCCGGAGGCGCCTTGGCACGTCGTCGAAGCCGTTGATAAAAAGCGCGCGCGTCTGAATACAATCGCGCATCTCCTCACTCAGATACCTTACGAGGAAGTCGCTCACGTGAACCCGGTTCTGCCGGAGCGCGCGCACAACCCGAACTACCTCCGTGCGCCGATCCCCAAGGCGATGTATGTGCCGGATTTGTACGCAGAGAACGTGGTTGAGTCGTAATGGGCGCCGTGGCCAAGGGCGGTCCGAATTTTATGGCGACATTCAATCGTGCGATAATTTAACATATCGCGGCATTCGGAGGCGACGACGAGCGATCAGGGCCGCTCGCATGAGCATCGCCATCGCGGTCTCACGCATTCGCACGACGACATTCACGCGCATGAACAGTCTCATGTTCACGATCACGGCCACAGTCATTAGACGGAATGTCCAGCCGACACCCCACTAAATCCCCATATTCCGCCGTTTTTTCGTCCTTCCGCAGCTCTTTTTGAAGACCTCGCCCAGCGGCCCCGATCGCTCGCCGCTTCATCGCCTGAGTCGCCGCGCTCACGGGCCGCGAGCGCCCGATCGCGAGGGCGATCGGACGTCAACGAAACTACGCGCTCAGCAGAACGCGCAGGAATTCGATCATGACGCGATCGGCCGGCGCGGCTTGCGCGCCGCCCTGCAACAGCGCGCCGCGCCAGAGGGCGTCAAAGCCGACGACCATAATGGCGAGATCAAAGGGGGGCTCGCGGCCAAGGCGTTGGTAAAGGGCGCCGAGGCCGCGCGCGAAATTGTCAAGATAGGCGGCGCGGCTGCGATCGAAGGCGACGGCGAAATTCGCGTCGCGATCGGCGTGCAGCCGCAATTCGATCGCCAGCGTCGCCCAACCCCTGTCTTCCCGCACCTTGGCCAGCCATAGGCCGATGTCGGCCAGAAAGGCCTCGACGTCGGCGTCGGGCCGCAGGGCGACGATGCGCTCCAGCCGTTCGGCTTCCTCGCGCATATGCGCCTCCATCACCTCCAGCAGCAGGTCCTCCTTGCTGGCGAAGTTTGAATAGAAGGCGCCCTGCGAGAAGCCGGCGGCCTCGCAGATATTGCGGATGGAGGCGGCGTCGACGCCGCACCGGACGATTTCCTGACGCGCCGAGTCCAAAATCAGCTTTCGGGTTTGCGCCTGGCTTTCGGCCCGGTTCAGGCGGGGCGCTTTGACTTTGATCATGATCAATAACATATCACTTGAAATTCAGATAGCAAGTGGTATCTGAATTACCGAAGCGGACAGGGACGGACGTTTTCGTGGGTCCCGCCCACCGCTCGCAAAGGAGACGCATCATGTTCATTCCGCATAAATCGCACGTCTGGTTGGTCGGCGGCGGCGTCGCTTCGATGTCGGCGGCCGTTTTCCTCATCCGCGACGCTGGCGTTCCCGCCGCGCAGATCCATATTCTCGAGGAGCTCGGCCTCGCCGGCGGCGCGCTCGACGGTTCGGTCTCGCCGGCGCAGCGCGGCTATGTCACGCGCGGCGGCCGCATGCTCGAGGAAGAAGCCTATCAATGCCTGTGGAATTTGCTGGAGACGATCCCGACGCTGGACAATCCGGACATTTCCGTCCGGCAGGAAGTTCTCGACTTCAACGCCAGGATCGAGACCAACGCCATGGGCCGGCTGATCGATCGCAATCACCAGATCATCGACGCAACCCGCTACGGCCTGAACGCCGCCGACCGGCTTGAAATGACGCGGCTGCTCGCCTCGCCGGAGCGCGTCCTCGGCGCGCGGCGCATCGACGAAATTTTTTCCGAGCATTTCTTCACGACGGCGTTCTGGCAGATGTGGCGCACCACCTTCGCCTTCCAGAACTGGCACAGCGCCATCGAGCTCAAGCGCTACTTCCTGCGCTTCATCCAGGAATTTCCCCGCCTGCACACTTTGGCTGGGGTGAGGCGCACCAAATACAATCAATATGACTCCATCGCGCGGCCGATCCAGAAATGGCTGGTCGAGCAGGGCGTCGACGTGCGCTTTGGAACACGCGTCACCGATGTCGATTTCGACCGGCCGCAGGGCGCCCGGCGCGCCACGCGCCTGCATCTTCTCACCAAGGCCGGCGCTTCGACACTGGAACTCGGCGCCGACGACCTGACCTTCATCACCCTCGGCTCGCTGGTGTCCGACGCGTCCTTTGGCGGCAACGACACGGTTCCCGAACTGATCCGCGACCGGCGCGACGGCGGCTGGCGGCTATGGGAGACGATCGCCGACAAGAACAGCGGCTTTGGCCGGCCAGCCGCCTTTTTCGGCTCGCCCGACGAACATAAATGGGAAAGCTTCACGCTCACCCTGCGCGGCGACACGTTCTTGAAGCGTATCGTCGACTATACCGGCAACGCCCCCGGAACCGGGGCGCTGATGACCTTCTACGAATCCGGCTGGCTGATGTCGCTGGTCAATCCGTATCAGCCGCATTTCCCCGACATGCCGGCGGACGTCTATACGATGTGGGGCTATGGGCTGTTTGTCGATCGCAAGGGCGATTATGTGCAAAAACCGATGGCGCAATGCACGGGCAAGGAAATTCTCGCCGAGCTTTTGCACCAGTTCGGTTTTGAGGACATTTTCGACGAGACGATGGCGAGCGCCGACGTCACGACGGTGATGATGCCTTACGCGTCAGCGCTTTTCGCGCGCCGCGACGTCAGGGATCGGCCGCTGGTGATTCCGGAAGGCGCGCGGAATTTCGCCTTCCTCGGCCAATTCGTCGAGGTTCCGGAAGACGTGGTCTTCACGGTCGAATATTCGGTCCATTGCGCGATGCTCGCCGTCTACGAATATTTCGGCGTGAAAAAACAGATTCCGCCGATCTATCATGGCGTGATGGACCCGAAAGTCGGTTTGGGCGCGCTCAAAGCGGCCTTCTGCTGACAACGACACGCTCTATTTATGCAACTGGTGCGGGCCGCCCTTGTCCAGCGCGCGGACATAGGCGGGCCGTGCGTGGATGCGCTGGAGGAAGGCGGACAGCCGTTGATAACGCGGATCGAGTCCCCCTCGCGCGGCGGCCGCCTCCAAAGGAAAGCTCATCTGGATGTCCGCCGCCGAGAAATCCGCGCCCGCGAACCATTCGCGGGCCGACAATTCATTGTCCAGGAAGGCGAGGTGCTGGTCGATCTGCGGCTGCGCCACGCTCGACAGCGCTTTGCTGGCGATGGCGCGCGCGATCGGCCGCACGAGCAGAGGCGTCGCCGCCGGCAGGCGCGAAAAAATCAGCTTCAGCAGCAGCGGCGGCGCCAGCGAGCCTTCCGCGTAATGCAGGAAATAGACGTAACGCAGCCAGTCGTCGCCGCCGCGCGGCGGCGCCAGCCGGCCGCCGCCATAGGTTTCCACGAGATATTCGATGATCGCGCCGGATTCGGCGATGGTCTTGCCGTCGTCGGTCAAGACCGGCGATTTGCCGAGCGGATGGATCGCGCGCAATTCCGGCGGCGCGCGCATCGTCTTGGGGTCGCGGGCGTAGAACGTGATCGCGTAAGGCAGACCCAGCTCCTCCAACAGCCACAGCACCCGTTGCGAACGGGAGTTTTCAAGATGATGGACATTTATCATTTTCGTCCTCCCGCGGTTCTTTTTGACGGCTTCGCTCCACGGCGCCGATCGCTCGCCTCAAGACGAGAAGTCGGAAAAAGCGGACTAGTCGGACGCCGACGGGATCAGCGCCGATTCAGGTCGACGCCTTGTCGGGAACCACGGCGAATCTTACCCCCAGCGCGCGCATGACGGCGCTGACGGTTTCGTGGCGCGGGTGCGATCCGGGCGCCAGCGCCTTATAGAGGCTTTCACGCCCGAGGCCCGCCGCCTTGGCGACGCTCGCCATGCCGCGCGCCTTCGCCACGTCGGAAAGGGCGGCAAGCAGCACGGCTTGATTGGGATCTTCCGCCGCAGCGCTCAGATATTCGGCGATGGTCTCCTCGTTGTCGAGGTAATCGGCCACGTCGAAGGTCGCGAATTTGGTCATATCCGCTCCTCCTTGAGCGCCTTCGCCATTTTCTTCGCCCGCTCGATGTCCCGCTTTTGCGAAGACTTGTCGCCGCCGGTCAGCAGCAGATAAACCATCGCGCCGTCACGCATGAAATAGACGCGATATCCAGGCCCCTAGTGGATTCGCATTTCCAAAAACGCCGTCGCCGACAAATTCGCAGTCGCCCAAGTTGCCGAGAGCGGCGCTCTTCAATCGAGCGAGCACGCGGGCCTTGCCCTTCAGATCGGCAAAATTGGATAACCAGCCGTCAAAATCCGATGAGCGCACCAACGTGAACATGTTTAAAAGTATCCAAATGATTACAAAATAGCAAGGGCAATGCAATCGGGCGATAAAAACGTCCGGCGCTTTGGTCGAGGCGCGTCCTAGGCGCCGCCGCAGCTATGTTCGCTGTCCGGCAGTGACCATCCCTGTCTGGTGCGCAGATTGATCGCCGAGTAAATCTTGCCGCGATCGTCGCCTTTCGGGCAGTCCTGAGGCGCCGACACGAGGCACAATGTAACCGGGTCGCCGACGCGCGAGGCGCGCACCGCCTCGATCACGTCGTAGCTGACGCCATAGACATTATTGGCGTAGACCACCGCCGAGCCGCTGTCGGGAACGCCTTCGAGCCTTGAGCCGAGCTGCGCGATCCGCGTCTCAACGCACATGCCGACCCGCATCGGCGCCCGGCTCGTGTCGGCGATCGGCAGCGAGGGCGTCGCATCGTCAAGCGCCATCGCCGGGACCGGCCCCGGCAATACCGCCAGCAGGGCGATCAAACCCGCAACGCGGGAAATGGCGACAAAGACCGCTGTCATGACGACGTCCCCAGGCCGGAAACTCTACGCTTCGTCCACCCTAGGGCCGATCCGCTTTTGCGCCAAGCCGTGTTTCAAGAGCGCGCCGCGGACCCGGCGTTTCGAACGGTCAAATTGGCCGGAGCGAAAAAATTGCGTCGAGCCTAGTTCACAAAAGTTCGAATATGATGATATGTTGCCCCGTTCGCCAGAACCGGTCGAACGACGCCCATTCAAAAGCCGTCCACCCTGCCGCCGCGGCGTCGGGGGTTTGAGAACGGCGAAGACGTCCGGCAAGGAGGAAAAGCCAAGTGTCGCAAGTCATCAAACCCCATGGCTCGAGTTCGCTGAATGCGCTGTTCGTCGCCGATCCCGACGAGAACGAGCGGCTGTGCAAGGAAGCCGAGGGCCTTCCCTCGCTGATTCTGAATTCGGCCGCGGCGGCCAATGCGGTGATGCTCGGCGGCGGCTATTTCAACCCGCTGCGCGGCTATATGAACAAGGCGAACGCCCTTTCGGTGGCGCGCGGCATGAAGACCACGGACGGGCTGTTCTGGCCGGTGCCGGTGCTCAATCTGACCAAGGACGCCGCCGGCGTCGCCGCCGGCCAGCGGATCGCGTTGCGCGACCCCAACGTCAACGGCCATCCCGTGCTGGCGATCATGGACGTCGAGGCGATCGAGACCCTGTCGGACGACGACGCCAACCTGATTATCGAAAAGGTCTTCCGCACGCATGACGCCAAGCATCCGGGCGTGCAGGCGTTCGTGGAGCAGGGCCGCACGCTGCTGTCGGGCCCGATCAAGGTGTTGAACTTCAGCTATTTCCAGAGCGAGTTCCCCGATACGTTCCGCACCGCCGTGGCGATCCGCAACGAAATCGTCGAGCGCGGCTGGTCGAAGGTCGTCGCCTTCCAGACCCGCAATCCGATGCATCGGGCGCATGAGGAATTGTGCCGGATGGCGATGGAGCGTCTGCACGCCGACGGCCTCGTCATTCACATGCTGCTCGGCAAGCTCAAGCCCGGCGACATTCCCGCGCCGGTGCGCGACGCCTCGATTCGCAAAATGGTCGCCTGTTATTTCCCGCCCAACAGCGTGATGGTCACAGGCTACGGCTTCGACATGCTGTACGCCGGCCCGCGCGAAGCGCTGTTGCATGCGGTCTTCCGTCAGAATATGGGCGCCACGCATCTCATCGTCGGCCGCGACCACGCCGGCGTCGGCGACTATTACGGCGCCTTCGACGCGCAGACGATTTTCGACGAGATCCCGCCCGGAAGCCTGGAAATCCAGATATTCCGCGCCGACAACACCGCCTATTCGAAAAAGCTCAACAAGGTGGTGATGATGTGCGAGGCGCCGGGCCACACCAAGGACGATTTCATCGCCTTGTCCGGCACGCGCGTGCGCGAGATGCTCGGGGCCGGCATCGCGCCGCCGCCGGAATTTTCGCGCGTCGAGGTCGCTCAGATTCTGATCGACTACTATCGCAGCATCGACAACCCGTCGGGTTGACTCGCGCCATCGGAAACGCCGCGGCGGCGACGCGCCGGGACGAACACGGTTTTGCGGGATCGTCTACGGCGTCGCTGCGCAAATTCACAGATATTGATATATTGTCATATGATGCTGCTATGATATAAGCTCACCCGGCGCGATTAAGCAGGAATCGCCCATGTTAACCAAGCTCATGTAATGTGGGCGAAATTTTTGTCAGGGGAGGACGTCGATGCCGACATTCGTACACACAGACAAGTGTGACGGTTGCAAGGGAGGCCAAGTTACTGCGTGCATGTATATTTGTCCGAACGATCTCATGAAACTCGACCCCGTGCGCATGAAGGCCTTCAATCAGGAGCCGGATCAGTGCTGGGAATGCCAGTGCTGCGTCAAGGCATGCCCGCAACAGGCGATTGAAGTTCGTTCCTTCGCCGACTGGGTGCCGATGGGCGGCGCGGTTATTCCGCTTCGCACCGACAACTCCATCATGTGGACGATCAAGTTCCGCGATGGCGAAATCAAGCGCTTCAAATTCCCGGTTCGCACGACGCCGGTTGGCTCCATCGATCCCTATGGCAATGTTCCGCACGCCGAAGGCGACATCGCGGACAATCGCTTCTTCACCGAAGCGGGCAAGCAATTGCCGGTCATTTCGTAATCAACGAACCGCCTAAATCATCCTTGACCTCAACGGTGCGCAGGCTGGAACGAGCTTTCCGGAGACGCACAACGGGATTTTTTTGATATGAGCGAAGCAAGTTTTGGTAATCCTGAGATTGTCGAAGTCGAAACCGACATTCTGATCGTCGGCGGCGGCATGGCCGCCTGCGGCGCCGCCTTCGAAGCAAAACGCTGGGCCGGCGACAAGGTGAAGATCACGCTGGTCGACAAAGCGGCGATGGACCGTTCGGGCGCCGTCGCGATGGGTCTTTCGGCCATCAACACCTATCTTGGGCAGAACACGCCCGAGGATTATTGCCGTTACGTCTCGGCCGATCTGATGGGCATCACGCGCGACGATCTGGTTTACGACGTCGGCCGCCACGTCGATGATTCCGTGCACTTGTTCGAGGAATGGGGCCTGCCGATCTGGAAGGAAATGGAAGGCGGCCGCGTCGATGGCGCCAGCTGGCAGAAGGCCGACGGCAAGCTGCTGAAGGACGGCGGCAAGCCGGTCCGCTCCGGCAAGTGGCAGATCATGATCAACGGCGAAGGTTACAAGACCATCGTCGCCGAAGCCGCCAAAAAGGCGATCGGCATGGAGAACATCTACGAGCGCGTCTTCATCGTGAAGTACCTGCTCGACGCCAACAACCCGAACCAGGTCGCCGGCGCTGTCGGTTTCTCGGTGCGCGAGCACAAGCTCTACGTGTTCAAGGCCAAGACCATCCTCAACGTGGCCGGCGGCGCGGTGAACGTGTTCCGTCCGCGCACGACGGGCGAAGGCATGGGCCGCGTTTGGTATCCGGTGTGGAACGCCGGTTCGACCTACGCCATGGCCGCCGAAGTCGGCGCCGAGCTGACCATGATGGAAAACCGCTTCGTGCCGACCCGTTTCAAGGACGGCTATGGTCCGGTCGGCGCGTGGTTCCTTCTGTTCAAGTCGAAGGCGACCAACGCGTTCGGCGAGGATTATGTGGTCAAGAACGCCGACATGCTCACCGCCTTCGCGCCTTATGACAAGGCCGTCGTGGTGCCGTCCTGCCTGCGCAATCACGCGATGCTCAAGGAAATGAAGGACGGCCGCGGGCCGATCCTGATGGATACGCCGACCGCGATGAAGAAGCTCGGCGAAACGCTGACGCCCAAGGAAGTCAAGCATCTCGAGGCGGAAGCCTGGGAAGACTTCCTCGACATGTGCATCGGCCAGGCCGGCGTCTGGGCGGGTCTCAACATCCGTCCCGAACAGCAGGTTTCGGAACTCATGCCGACCGAGCCCTATCTGCTCGGCTCGCATTCGGGCTGCTGCGGCATCTGGGTGTCGGGTCCGGCCGACATCGCGCCGCCGGAATGGCAGTGGGGCTACAACCGCATGACCACCGTCAAGGGCCTGTTCACGGCTGGCGACGGCGTCGGCGCCTCGGGCCACAAGTTCTCGTCCGGCAGCCATGCGGAAGGCCGCATCGCCGGCAAGAACATGGTCAAGTTCTGCCTCGACCATCCCGACTACAAGCCGGTCTTCAAGGCCGACATCAAGGCGATCACCGAAGAAATCTATCGTCCGGTGCGCAACTACATCGAGCACAAGGACAAGACGACGGCCGAGGACATCAATCCGTTCTACATCACGCCGCGCATGTTCCAGATGCGTCTGCAAAAGATCATGGACGAATATGTCGCTGGCGTCGCCACCTACTACCAGACCAACAGCGAAATGCTGAAGCGGGCGACCCATTACCTCACGCTGCTGAAGGAAGACAGCGTGAACATGCGCGCCAAGGATCTGCACGAGCTGATGCGCGCCTGGGAAAACTACCATCGCTTGTGGACGGGCGAGGCGCATATGCGGCACATTCAGTTCCGCGAGGAAACCCGCTATCCGGGTTTCTACTACCGCGCCGATTACCCCGATCTCGACGACGCGAACTGGAAAGTCTTCGTCAATTCGCGCTTCGATCCGGAAACCAAGACCTGGGCGCTCAAGAAAGTGCCGCATAAGGATCTGGTTCCCAAGACCTACGGCGCTGCAAAGCACTGATTGGTTGCTAATTGGGCCGGGGGCTGCGAAGCTGCCCCCGGCTTTAACCGAGCGTCCGCGCCAACAAGCTAAACCGCGAAGCGCGGGCGTCCATCGAAGGGGGAGGGACGCATGCAAGTTGGCGTATTTCTAAAGAGCTGCAATCAAAGCCTTGCGCTTTGCGGGCCGGATGAGTCGATCAGCGCGATCGCCGAGCGCTTATCGAGCAAGAATATCGGCGCGTTGCCGGTGTGCGGGGTCAATCACGCCTTGATCGGCGTCATATCGGAGCGCGACCTCGTGCGCGCTTTCGCCAAGGATTGCGCGGCGCTGCGCGATCGACGGGTGCGCGATCTGATGACCAGCAAGGTCGTCTCCTGCGATCCGAAAATGTCGATGTCCGACGCCGAAAAATTGATGAACGACAATCGCGTTCGTCATCTGCCGGTCGTCGAGGACGGCAAGACGGTCGGCATGCTGTCGATTCGCGACATCATGGTGTGGCGTGTTCGCGCCGCGCGCGAAGAGGTCAACGTCCTGCGCGACGTTGTCATCGCCGCGCGTCACGCCTGACCCGCGACTGATTTGGCCGGTTGAGCCAAACAGGCTAAAATCCCGCCATCAGACGCCGCGCCTGGCGTTCTGGTGGCGGGCGCTTTTTTCCCGCGTCTCGCGCCGGTCCTGTAAAAAAACGAAGGTTCTGGAACCGCTGATGTCCAATTCGAACGCCAATACGCCCGACGACGACGAAGAGCGCGTCATGACGCCCGCGGATCAACTCGACGCCGAGGAAGAAGCGCGTCGTCGCGCGGCCGAAGTCGATCTTGACGTGCCGATTGTCAATGCGATCAAGGGCGCGACCAGCGACCCTGTCGTGCCGGTGCGGCTGACCGACAAACATTCATTCTGTTTCAATTGTCATAAAGGCGTTTCGTGCTGGAACGAATGCTGCCACGACACCGACATCACGTTGACGCCCTATGATTTGATTCGTCTTGGCCGCCATCTCGACATGCCGCCCGGCGACGTTGGCCGCATGTTCGGTTCACACGACGTGCACGAGGCTTCGGGCATGCCGGTGCTCAAGCTCAAACGGGTCGACAACGGCGCGGAAAAACGTCCGTGCGTGTTCCTCGACAACGAACAAGGCTGCTTTGTCTACGCCGATCGCCCTGCCGCCTGCCGTTATTATCCGCTCGGTCTCGCCTCGGTGAAAATGAAGGGTCACGACGCGCCGGAGGATTTTTACTTTCTGGTCAAGGAATCGCATTGTCGCGGCCATGATGAGCCGAAAGAGCAGAGCGTCGCCGCGTTTCGCGAGGAGCAGGGCGTAAAACCCTATGATGAGCTCAATCGCGGCTGGATCCACATTTTGATGAAGCTCGCTTCATGGAAGATGATGGGCGGGCCGTGGGGCAAGGAGCCGGACGAGCGCACCAAGAAAATGTTCCTGATGGCGACGACGGATCTCGACGCCTTCCGGCGTTTCGTTTTCGAAACGAGCTTCCTCGAACGGTATTCGATCGACCCGCAGGCGCATGCCCTGCTCAAAAGCGATAATGAGGCGCTGCTGCAATTGGCGCTCGACTGGTTGTGCTCGATTATTTTCAACGAATCGCATCTGCAATTGCGCGAGAACGTGTTGCAGGAATCAATCGCCAAGGCGCGCTCCGAACTGGGCGGCACGTGATCGCGCGCCGTTGACGGCGCCGATCGGATCGCGACGAACGTTCACCAAACAAACTGAGGCAATCGCGCGGCGGACCTGATCGACGGATCAGGTTCGGTGCGGGCGGCGCAAGGCGAAGGGCAATTGACGAAACTCCACTTCACCTCCGATACGCATTTCGGACATATTTTCGCGCTGACCAAGCGCAACCGACCGTTCGATACGCTTGAAGCGATGGACGAGGCGTTGATCGCCCGCTGGAACGAGGTCGTCGACGCCGACGATGAGGTCTACCATCTTGGCGATGTCGCGCATGCGGAACACACGAGTCTGGGCGACGTTCTGGCGCGGCTCAACGGCCGCATCCATCTTGTTCTGGGCAATAACGATCGGCGCGAAGCGATGGAGGAGACCGGCCGCTTCGCTTCGATTTCGGAGATGAAGGAGTTGACCGTCGACGGTCAGCGCATCTTCCTGTGCCACTATCCGTTGCGCGAATGGCCAAACGGTTGGCGCGGCGCCTGGCATCTGTTCGGTCATGTCCACGGCAAGTACGACGCCGCGCCGCTCGGCGCCAGTCTGGACGTCGGCGTCGACAGCCACGCCTTCGCGCCGGTCTCCCTGGACAAGATTGTCGCGACGATGGAAAAGCGCGGCGGCAAATAAAGCCGCCGGCGTCGGTTCTCAGCCTTTGGCGCCGGTTCTCAGCTCTTGGCGCTCTTGGCCATCGCCTCAAGCTTTTCGGCGCGAATGGTGTTGCGCTGAAGTGCGGCGTCCTTGACGCCGTCCATGCCGAACGCCACCGCCATGATCTGGCTGTAGAAGACGACCGGAATATTGAAATTCGTGCCGAATTTCGCGTTGATCGCCGGTTGGTACATTTCGACGTTGGATTGACACAACGGGCAGGGCGTCGAGATGACGTCGGCGCCGGAATGTTGGGCCTCATCCAGAATGTTCTTCATTAAATGCAGGGTCCGCTCGGGGCTCATCACCGCCACCGATCCGCCGCAGCACGCCGTCTTGTGCGCAAAGGGCACGGCTTGCGCGCCACAGGCCCTGGTGAAGTCGTCGAGGAAATGGGGGTCGTCGTAGGCGTCGTAGCTGCCGCCCGCCTGTGTGCCGGCGAAAGGCCGCACGGTCTGGCAGCCGATATAACCGGCGACTTTCAATCCGGTCAGCGGATTGACGACGCGCTTTTCGATCGCCTCGACGCCGACTTCGTTGACCAGCACTTCGCAAGCGTGGCGCACTTTAAGTTCGGCGGTGTAACTCAGACCGCCGGCTTGCAGCGCCTCGTTGATCGCGGCGCGTTTCTTCGCGTCGGCTTTGATCTTCTCGTTGCCGCCGTGCGTGTTGAGATAACAGGCGGCGCAGCCGGTAATGACGTCCTGCGTCCCTTGCTTTTGGGCTTGCGCGAGATTGCGTCCGGTCAACGCGAGATTGGGCAATTGCCCGCCGCCGATATGGCCCACGGAGGCGCCGCAGCAATTCCAGTCCTCGATGTCGGCAAGTTCGACGCCGACCTGCGGCATCACGGCGCGCAGGGACTCGTCGAGATGTTTGCCGCTGCCTTGTGACGAACAGCCGGGATAATAGGTCATCGTCTTTTTGTCGGTCATGGTCGTTTCCTCAGGCGTTCATTGACGCTCTTCAATTTCGCGCGCCGTGGCGAGGATCGCTTTCAGACCCTTCTGATCTTTGATGTGATAGGGCGCGCCGATATGCATGCGACCGGCTTTGACCATGCCAAGGGCGATCTTGAGATTGGACAGCGCGCGTTTGAAGCCCTCGCCGAGACCGAGCGAAAAGAAGTAGCGCATCGTCACCAGCCGCTCGTCGGTGCGGCCGAACACCTTGGACGACCACCAGAACGAGTTCGAGAAGTTTTTGTTCTCATGCGGTCCCTTGACGTAGCCTAACGCAGCGGATTTCGCCGCAAGATCCTGCAGGATGTAAGTGACCGGCACGCCGCGCGGGCAGCGCACGACGCAGCGATAGCAACTGGTGCAATTCCATTGCGTGTTGGCCGAGAGCACCGCGTCCTTCATGCCGGCGCGAATCATCATGAACAATTTGCGCGGGCCATAATCCATCTGCACGCCGATCGGGCACGAACCCGAACAGGCGCCGCATTGCATGCACATGTTGAGTTTGTCGCCGCCATTGACGTTGTCGCGGACCCATCGGGCGAAGGAAAGGTCGTAGGTCTTGGTTGCGGCAGGAGCTGGCGTCGTCATCCTAGAACCCCTTCATCGGGCTGGGCGGCAGGTCGCCGATCAATTTAGCGAAGGCGTCCAGAACCGTCGGCGCGCGACAGGAATCGGCGATCGACATTTCCTCGAAACAGACGCGCTCCTTTTCCAGTGCGAGACTCTTCAGCGTTTCGCCGACTTTCGACAGGCGCTCGCGCGCCAAGCCTGAACCCTTGACGAAGTGGCATTGATAATCGTCGCCGGACTTGCAGCCCATCAGCATGATGCCGTCATAGCCCTTTTGAAGCGCCGTCGAAATCCACTGCAGCGTCACGGAGCCGAGGCAACGTACAGGAATGATGCGCACGAAAGGCGACCACGAAGAGCGCGCAATGCCCGCCATGTCGATCGCCGGATAGGCGTCGTTCTCACAAGCGAGGACGAGAATACGCGGCTTTTCCGAAAACTCGTCCGGTATCTCGTTCGCCTCGATCATCTCGTTGACCATCTGCGGATTGTAATTGTCGAACGTGATGGTCTGGACCGGGCAAGCGCCCATGCACGTGCCGCAACGGCGGCACCGGGCGGGATTGACGACGGGGCGCCCCTGTTCGTCCTCGTCGATGGCGCCGAACGGACATTCGACCGTGCAACGTCGGCATTTCGTGCATTTTTCGTGGCCGATCTTGGGATAAGACAGATCGCCGACGCGCGGATGCATCGCCGAACCGGCGGACGCGCCCTCGATCGCCTGTATGGCCTTCAAAACCGCGCCGGTCGCGTCCTCGCAGCTTTCGGCGATGTCCATCGGCCGGCGGACCGGGCCGGCGGTGTAAATGCCGGTGCGGCGCGTTTCGTATGGGAAGCAGATGTAATGGCTGTCGGAGAAGCCGTCGGCGAGAATAGGAATATGCGGACCCTGCCGATATTGCAGATTGAGGATCGGGCCGCCGGCCGGAATCGCCTTGTCGATGTGCGGCCAGGCCGCGCCTTCGCCGTTGGCGTGGCCGGCCACCGCGATCGGCGCGACCGGATTGATGTCGTCGGCCAATTGCTCGGCGCCCTTTTCTGGCTCGATCGCCGGCGTGTCGACATCGGTGGAGTTGGGAACCATGCCGGTCGCCAGCACGATCAGATCGAGGCCGGCGAGCGGAACGTCCTGGCCGAGCATCTCGTCGGCGTAGGACACCGTCATGTGCGCGCCATCGACCGAGGTCGCCTTGCCCTTCATGAAGATGACGCCGTTGCGTTGCGCTTCGCGGTAGAATTCCTCGGCCGTGCCGGGCATGCGCAATTCTTCGTAGACGATATAGGCGCTGACGTCGGCGTCGGACTGCACCAGTTGCAGCGCCTGCTTGATCGAGGCCGCGCAGCACACGGAGGAACAATAAGGCAGGTGATTGGGGTCGCGGCTGCCGGCGCATTGAATGAAGGCGATCGAGCGAACGGGCGCGCCATTCGACGGGCGTTTGACTTCGCCCTTGGCGAGCATCGCCTCCAATTCGATGGCGGTGACGACGTCCGGCGAAGCGCCGTAGCCGAGATGGCCGAGCTTCGAGGCGTCATAGGGCCGCCAGCCGGTCGCCACGATGATCGCGCCGATGGTTTCGACGCGCTCCTGCCCGCCATGCGCGATCGTCACGTTGAAGGCGCCGGGCTGGCCGGACGTGCTTTTGACCAGCGCCGAAGTCATGACGCGAATCCGCGCATGCGCCTTGACCGCGTCAATCAGCTCGCCGACGTCGTTGGCGTAGAGATCGCGGTAGGGCGGCGCATGCGGCGCGCGCATCGACCATTTGGCGGACCAGCCGCCGAGCTGGTCGGTCTTTTCCACCAGCACCACGTCGTAGCCCGTCTGGGCCGCCTCAAGCGCCGCCTGCAGACCGGTTACGCCCGCGCCCACCACAAGCAGCGAGCGAGCGACCTCGCCCAGCGCGTTCGGCGTGGGCTGCAAGGTCTTCGAGAGTTGCGCGGCCGCCATGCGAATGGCGTCCGCCGCCGCCATTTCGGTGTCCTCCGCATGCGCGGTCTGCGACCAGGCGATCTGTTCACGCAGATTGGCGCGAACGACCGGCACGCCGTCGAAGCGGAATTTGTCCGCCATGACGCGCGGCGAACACGCGCCGATGACAAGGCGGTTCACCGCGCCGTCGTCGATGTCCTTCTGCATCGCCGCGACGGCGTCGGAGGCGCACAAAGCCTCGCTCGAGACGCAATGGCCGATGCGAAATTCAGACTTGCCGATTTTTTCGAGGGCGCCGACGTCGATCGCGTCGGCGATGCCGCAGCCCTTGCAAAGATAAACGCCGGGTTTTCTCTCGGACACGTTTTGTCTCCCCTTGCGACTGGCCGTTCAGGACCGTCGTTTGCAATCTTATTGAGCCGCGATCCCGCGTCGCGCTTGGCGGAATCGGCTAGATATTTCTGACAATCTGCACAGCCTTCAAGGCCGCCGCGGTAGCCGATTGGACCGACATCGACACGTCGTTAGGCCCCGCGGCGACGCCAGCCGAGAAGACGCCCTGGTTTTCGTCGTGTTCAACGACGAGGAAGCCGTATTCGTCCTGGGCGACGCCCATCGTCGGGCGGAAGCCGACGACGGCGCTCGGCTGCATGCCGGTCGCCAGCACCACGAGGTCGTAAGGTTCGGCGTAGATCTCGCGTTCGATCGTACGCTCGCCGTGCAGGACCGGACGGCCGTCGTCGCCGATGCGGATGTGGGCGGGCTTTGACTTGATGAAGGAAACCTGCGGGTCGGAGCGAACCCGGCTGTAAAAGGCCTCCAGTTTGTCGTGTGCGCGGATGTCTATGTAATAGATGTCGACATTAGCGTCGGCGTATTGCTCGCGCACGTAAGCGGCGTGCTTTAGCGAGCCGAGGCAGCAGATGCGCGAGCAATAAGGCAGGTGGTTGAGGTCGCGCGAACCGGCGCACTGGATCAGCGCCACCTTCTTGGCCGGCTCGCCGTTCGACGGACGCACGATCTTGCCGTGCGTCGGACCGTCGTGAGCGGCCAGACGCTCCATCTCGACATTGGTGATGATGTCGCGGCTATGACCGT
The DNA here is from genome assembly GCA_963736175.1 of uncultured Alphaproteobacteria bacterium. Lineage (GTDB taxonomy): Bacteria > Pseudomonadota > Alphaproteobacteria > Rhizobiales > Beijerinckiaceae > Rhodoblastus. Next base: position 103,017 of record CAVTNU010000029.1, read on the forward strand.
AGCTGTACATGTCGAGCTTGTTGGGATCGTAGGGCGTCCAGCCCGTCGCCCAGATCACGGCGCCGACATGCAGGTCGAAGGTTTCGCCCTGGTCGTCCGGATCGAGCGCGCCATAAGCGCAGCTCGCTTTGAGCTTGGCGCCTTCGCCGGCGGCGATTGCTTCCGGCGCCACGACATAGCGCATCGGGAACGCGTGTTCGTGCGGCAGATAAGCCGCTTTCACCTTGTCGAGACCGTAGTTGAACGGATTGTCGACCATCGTTTCGGTAGCGTTGGCGCACGCGCCGCAGCCAGTGCAGCGCTCATTGACATAGCGCGGGCGCCGTTTGACCGCGACTTTGTAGTCGCCGCGCGCGCCGGAAATGTTCGTCACTTCGCACATCGTCATCACCCGCAACCGCGGGTTCTTGCGGATGCGTTGATAATTGATCTCGAGGCCGCAAGTGGGATGGCAGAGCTTGGGGAAATAGCGATTGAGCTTCGTTACGCGCCCGCCCAGACTTGCCTCGCGCTCGATCAGAATCACGTCCTGGCCGGCTTCCGCGGCTTCAAGCGCGGCGGTCACGCCCGCAATCCCGCCGCCGACGACGAGAATCGCTTGGCTCGCCGGACCTGCGCCGTTGTTGCTCGTCCCCATCGCATCTCCTCCCCGGGCGCCGCCCGCTCGGACATATTATTTTGCCCGTTGTCGCATTCGCCGTTTCGCTTGTATAATTCACAATATGTGAATATGTCTAGAGACGCTGAACATGTCAGCGCCAAGTGTTGTTTTTTGGCCGCATCGCGGTCAGGAAACCAATGGTTCGCACTCGTAGGTGGCCGTCGGCGACTCCAATCGGCGATATGCGCTGTGGACGGAAGGATGGTCTTGATGTTGGAAACGGCGACGGACGCGTCCGTCCTTTTCCGGCGCTTTGTCAGGTCTATCTATCGCTTGCTAGGCGCCGGGGCGGTTTAATGGCCGCGCGTTGGGACAAAATAGCAATAATGGATCAGTAGGGGAAACGCGCCGCCGAATCGCCGAAAGGCCCCCGGCTGGCGAAGGGGAGCTGGGGAATCTATCGGATGAGTTTAAGCGACAGCTCTGTGGGTCGGGCCGTATTGAGCTCTCCTTTTGTACCGTTTCTCAAATGGTTGCCGCTCGTTAACAGGCAGACGTTTCGCGCCGACCTAGTCGCCGGTCTGATCGGCGCCGTCGTCGTTTTGCCGCAAAGCGTAGCTTTCGCCACCCTGGCCGGAATGCCGCCCGAATACGGGCTTTACGCTGGCATGATTCCCGCTGTTATCGCCGCGCTTTTCGGTTCGTCCTGGCAACTCGTTTCGGGCCCGACGACCGCCGCGTCAATCGTGTTGTTCTCGTCGCTCAGCGTCTTCGCTGAACCCGCGTCCGCCCATTACGTCGAACTGGCGTTGACCCTCACCATAATGGTGGGGTTGATCGAGCTGACCCTCGGCCTGTTCAAGCTTGGCACGATCGTCAATTTCATCTCGCATTCGGTAATCATCGGTTTCACAGCCGGGGCCGGCGTTCTCATCGCGATCAGCCAGCTCAAGCACTATCTCGGCCTGCCAATTCCGCGCGGCATTCGATCCTACGAGACCCTGATCTTCGTCGCCGGGCATTTGCCGCAAATATCCATGGCCATCGTCGCGGTCGCCACCACGACGCTCGCTGCGGGCGTTCTGACGCGCAAGTTCATGCCCAAGGTGCCCTACATGATCGTCGCGATCCTGGCGGGCAGCGTTGTCTCGGTGTTTCTCAACGCGCGATATGGCGCGGGCGTTCCAACCGTCGGCGCGCTGCCTTCAAGTTTGCCGCCGCTATCGCATCCCAGTTTCGATCCGGAAGTTTGGAGCGCGTTGGCGCCGACGGCGGTGGCGGTCACCGTTTTCGCGCTGACCGAAGCCATGTCGATTTCGCGGGCGCTCGCCGTACGCTCCGGCCAGCACATCGACGCCAGCCAGGAATTCGTCGGCCAGGGGCTGTCCAACATCGCCGGCTCGTTCTTTTCCGGCTATGTCGCGACCGGTTCGTTCAACCGAAGCGGCGTCAATTACGAAGCTGGCGCGCGCACGCCGATGGCGGCGATGTTCGCCAGCGTGTTTTTGCTGACGCTCGTCCTCTTCATCGCGCCCTATGCCGTTTTTCTGCCGAACGCCGCTATGGCCGGCGTCCTGATGTTGGTTGCCTGGGGCCTGATTGACCGCCATCACATCGCCCAGATCGTGCGCACCAGCCGCGCGGAAACCGCGGTCATGGTCGTCACCTTCATCGCGACGCTGACGCTCGATCTCGAAGTGGCGATTTTCGTCGGCATGTTGCTGTCGTTGCTGCTGTATCTCAACCGCACCGCCAATCCGCGTTTGACGCCGCTGGTGCCCGATCCGACGTCCGGCGCCCGGAAGTTCACCGAGGCCTCCGCGGAATTGCCAGAGTGTCGGCAGTTTCGCATTTTGCAGCTCGACGGCTCGCTGTTTTTCGGCGCGGTGAGCGCCTTCGCCGAGGCAATGCGCTCGGTCGAGGAGGAGACGCCCGATTGCCGCTTCGTGGCGATCGTCATGACCGGCGTCAATTTCATCGATATCGGCGGAGCCGAGGCGCTGGTGGCGGCGACCAAACGGTTCCATCGCCGCGGCGGCGCCGTCCTGCTTGTTCGGGTCAAGCCGCAGGTGATGGAATTGTTGGCGCGCGGCGGCTATTTGGACGAAATCGGGGAGCAGAATATCTTTTCCTCCAAGACCACAGCCATCCGGACGGTTTACCGCCGGTTGGACTATTCGATCTGTCAATCCTGCGGCAGACGTCCCTATGTCGAGTGCGCGCGCCTCGGCAAGCAGGAGCCGACCGAGGAAGATTACGAGTCCGCTACTGCGCCGCCGACGCCCTAGCGGAACGACGCGATGAACGGCTTTGGCTGATGAGGGGGTGCGGATCGCGGTGCGTATTCTGGTCATCGAGGACGACAAAGAGGTCGCCAATTATCTGACCAGGGGGCTCAGGGAGTTCGGAATGGTCGTCGACGCCGTCGGCGACGCCGCTTCCGGGCTGGAGTTGGCGCGCCAACGAACGCATGACGCGCTGATCGTTGATCGCATGCTTCCCAACGCCGATGGGCTGGATCTCGTGCGCAGTTTGCGTGGCGAGGGCTATCCGACGCCGATCCTGGTTCTGTCGGCTTTGGCGCACGTCGACGAACGTATTCTCGGTTTGCGCGCCGGCGCCGATGACTATTTGGCCAAGCCTTATGTTCTGGGTGAACTGCACGCGCGGCTGGAGGCGATCGTACGCCGCCGGATGACGGGTTCGGCCGACGGTCCTTTGAAAGTCGGCGATCTGGAACTCGACGTCGCGCGACGTCAGGCGCGGCGCGGAGGGGCGGAGATCGCGCTGCATCCGCGCGAATTTCTGCTGCTCGAATACCTCATGCGGCACGCGGGTCATGTCGTGACCCGCACCATGTTGCGGGAGGCTGTTTGGGACTATCATTTTCATCCCCAAACCAACACCGTGGACGTGCATATCAGCCGGTTACGCCAGAAAATCGAAAAAGGATTCGCCGCGCCGCTGCTTCACACGGTGCGCGGCGCCGGATATTGCCTGCGTGAAACTTAGCCCCCGCTTCGCCGCCACAACGTTCCGCCTCGCCGCGCTCGCCGCGCCGCTTTATCTCGTCGCCGGCTGGGGGTTGCTGGCTTTCGTCTATTTCAACACCGCCGCGATCATGGAGCGGCGGGTGGATACCGGCCTCGTCGCCGAAAGCCAGCGCTTTCGCGATGACGAGATGTTGGTGGCGAGCCAACCGATGCTCGAAGCGCTGAAGGCGCGCATCGCCGACGAACGCGGCAGCGCGCGGCTCTATCGGCTCGACGCTCCAGACGGCGCGACGTTGATCCGGAATTTCACGTTGATCGAGGGCAAGGCGCCCTCGCCGGGCGAATATGTCAACGTCAAGATGCGCGCCGACGGCGGCAGGGAAGCGGCGGCGCGATTGCACGGCGTCGCGCTCGCCGACGGATCGCGCCTTATTCTCGGCCGCGACCTTGCGGAAGAGGACCGTCTGCGCGCCGTGACGGCTGAAAGCGTCTATCTGGCGGCGGGACTGACGGCGCTGCTCGCCTTGCTGGCCGGCCTCGTCACCAGCCGCGCGGTGACGCTGCGCCTGGCCGGATTCAACGTCACAGCCGGCCGCCTGTTGCATGGGCATGTGAACGAGCGGATGCCGGTCGACGGCTCCGGCGACGAATTCGACCGGTTGGCGGTCAACCTCAATGAGGCGCTCGCCCGCATCGAGGAGTTGATGGAAGCGACGCGCCATGTCACCAATAATATCGCGCACGACCTGCGCGGTCCGTTGACGCATGTACGAAATCGTCTCGAGTTGATGCAGATCGCCGCGCCTGAATCGGAAGACGGCGAATTGAGCGAATGCGCCCGCGAGGTCGATCGCTTGCTCGAAACCTTCGACGCCCTGCTGACGATCGCCCGCGTGCAGCACGGCGCCGCGCCGGTCTTTGCGCCGGTCGATCTCGGCGTGCTGGCCGCGGACGTGGGAGATTATTTTGCGCCGCTGGCCGAGGAGCGGGGAATCGAACTGATCATCGACGGCGCCGACGCGGTCGCCGTTTCGGGCGATCGCCATCTGCTGTTTCAGGCGCTCTCGAACGTTCTCGACAACGCATTGCGCTATACGCCGGCGGGAGGGCGGATTGTCGTGGCGGCGCGACGCGAAGGCGCGTTCGGCGTGCTTCGCGCCGCGGATAACGGTCCGGGCATTCCAGAGGGCGAGCGTCAAACGGTGCTCAAACGATTCGTCCGGCTGTCGACGACGCGTGAGGAGCCGGGCAGCGGTCTCGGCCTCGCCTTGGTCGACGCGGTGGTGCGCCACCACCTGGGCGTTCTGACGCTTGGCGCCAACGCGCCGGGTCTGATCGTAACGATCGCCATACCCCTCGCTGGCGGCTGAACGATCCCGCGCGACGAATTTTTTGGGGTTTCTGACAATCTTTTAATGCGATGCGCAAGGCGCCGTCAGCTTTGGCGAATAGGCTCTTTTGGAGCCGTTTCCAACCGTGAGTTTTCCCATGCATGTTTTCGTTCGCGCTGCGCCGCGTCCGACGATCGCGCAGAGAATCGCCGACATTTTGCGCGCCCTGGCCGATTGGTTGAGCGAACCCCAGGAAGCCGCGACGCGCGAACCGATCGACAAGCCCTTCCCGTTTCTCGGCGACTGAAGCCAATTCGCATGCTCGCACATCTCGCTTCTCCCGTGACGCTTGAAATCGCGGCATTCGTGTCGAGCGTGGCGATGGTCGTCGCCTACCAGATGTTTCTGGCGCACAAGACGCGCATCGATCCCGACTACATGTTCCGCGCGACGATGGCGCGCGCCCGCTCCGCCTGGGTGTTGTCCGTGATGAACGAGGGGCGCGACATCCTCGCCGTCCAGACATTGCGCAATTCGACGATGGCCGCCTCGTTCCTCGCCTCGACGTCGGCGCTGATGATGATTGGCGTCATGACGCTGAGCGCTCAAGGTGAAAAACTCGGGGAGACGTGGCAGGCGCTGAACGTGACGAGCGCTGTCGATCAGCAATTATGGCTGCTCAAATTGTTGGCGCTGCTCGCCACGCTGCTCTTTTCCTTTTTCAGCTTTACGATGGCGGTGCGTCAGTTTCACCACCTCGGCTATATGCTGAACGTGCCTATTTCCGGAAAGTATGGACGGCTCGCGCCGGAGATTGTCGTCGCGCAGATGGAGCGGGCGAGCCATTTCTATTGGTTCGGCATGCGCAGCTACTTCTTTTTGGCGCCGCTGGTGCTTTGGCTGTTCGGTCCGCATTTCATCGTCGGCGGAACGATCATTCTGATCGCGGTCCTTTACAGACTGGATCACGTCCCCAACCCGCTCGTCCGGCGCGCGCCGGAAGCCGCATTGGTCGAAAACCGCTGACGCGGTGGCGTCCGGAACCGAAATTTTTAACCATTTTTCTTCAAACTTACTGGGCAGGCCAGCCTACGAAAGGGCTCCTTTTGCCCCAATTGCCGCCCCCGGACCAAACAACCGAACCGCCGCCCTCCGCCTTCGACGGCTCGGCCCTGATTTCGCTGTGCGCCATCGCCGCCTATTTCCGCATTGGCGCCGATCCGGACAATCTGCACAAGGAGCTGGCGCTCGGCCAAAGATCGCCGGACGCCAAAGATATCGTGCGGGCCGCCAATCTGGTCGGGCTGAAGGCGCGCATTGTTGAGGCGGTGGACGAGGCTCGGCTGGCGCGCGCGCCCGTTCCCGCCATTGTGCGTCTCAAGGCGGGCGGTTTCTGCATCTTCAGCGGCAAGACGCCGGCCGGCCTGTGGCGCATCGTCGATCCGGCGACGCGCGCCATGCGCGAAATGGCGTTTGAGGACCTGTGGGCCTCGATCGAACCCGGCATGATCTTGGTGGCGCGCCGTCTCGCCGGCGCCGGCGCCGATCCCAAGACTTTCGGCTTTCGCTGGTTTCTGCCCTCACTCTGGCGCTACAGGCGGCCTCTGACGCATGTGCTGCTCGCTTCGTTCTTCGTGCAGATTTTCGCCCTGGTGACGCCGCTGTTCTTTCAGGTGGTGATCGACAAGGTTCTCACCCACCGCAGCTATTCGACGCTTTTCGTGCTTGTCGGCGGATTGGCGATTTTGGGCCTGTTCGACGTCGCCCTGCAATATTTGCGCACTTACGCACTCTCGCACACCACCAATCGTATCGACGTCGAACTGGGACGCCGGCTCTTTCGCCATCTGACGCGCCTTCCGGTCAGCTATTTCGAGACGCGCCCGGCCGGTCAGACCGTCGCGCGCGTGCGCGAACTTGAAACGATTCGCTCCTTCCTCACCGGACAGGGCCTGTTCTCCGCGCTCGATCTCCTCTTCGCCTTGGTCTTCATCGCCGTCCTGTTCGCCTATTCGTGGAAGCTGACGCTGATCGTCGTCGCCGCCATTCCGCTTTATTTGGCGATCGCCGCTCTGGCGCGGCCGCTGCTGCGCGACGCGCTCGACGAGAAATTCAACCGTGGCGCGGAAAGCCAGCAATTCCTCGTCGAAACCGTGGTCGGCATGCAGACGGTCAAGGCCGCCGCCGTCGAACCGCTGATGGCGTTGCAATGGGAAGAGCGCCTCGCCGCCTATGTCCGTTCGGCTTTCAAAACGTCGATGCTGGGCGCCAAGGGGCAGAACGCCATTCAATATGTCAGCAAGCTGACGAGCGCGGGGCTGCTTTTGTTCGGCGCCAAGGCGGTGATCGACGGCGAGCTGACGGTCGGCGGCCTCGTCGCCTTCAACATGATCGCCGGCCAGGTCGCCCAGCCGATCCTGCGCCTGTCGCAGATCTGGCAGGACTTTCAGCAGGTGCAGGTTTCGGTCGAACGACTGGGCGATATTCTCAACGCGGCGGTGGAGCCGACGCCGGTCATTCGCACGGCCATGGCGCCGCCGCGCGGCCAGATCGAATTCCGCAACGTCAGTTTCCGCTATCGGCCCGGCGCGCCGCTGGTGTTGAAAAACATTTCGCTGAGCGTCAATCCCGGCAAGGTGATCGGCGTCGTCGGCCCCTCCGGCTCCGGCAAATCGACGCTGACCAAGCTCGTCCAGCGGTTCTACCTGCCGGAAGAGGGGCAAGTCCTGCTCGACGGCGCCGATCTTTCGCACGCCGATCCGGCGTGGCTGCGCAGCCATATCGGCGTGGTGCTGCAGGACAACCTGCTGTTCAACCGCTCGATCCACGACAATATCGCGCTCGCCAATCCGGCCATGGCGCGCGCTCAGGTCATCGAGATCGCCAAGCTCGCCGGCGCCGATGAATTCATCGGCAAGTTGCCGCAAGGCTACGATACGATGCTGGAGGAGCGCGGCGCGAACCTGTCCGGCGGACAGAGGCAAAGGATAGCCATCGCCCGCGCTTTGGCGACCAATCCGCCGATTCTCATTTTCGACGAGGCGACCAGCGCCCTCGATTATGAAAGCGAGCGCATCATCCAGCGCAACATGCGCCAGATCGTCAAGAACAGGACGGTCTTCATCATCGCCCATCGGCTGGCGGCGGTGCGCGATTGCGACGCGATCATCGGGATGATCGACGGCCATATCGTCGAGGCGGGCGCGCATGAGCAATTGCTGGCCAATCCGCGCGGGCTCTACGCCCGCCTTTGGGCGTTGCAAAGCGAAAGGGCGGATGCGGCATGAGTTCGCTCCTCAAAAGGCTCATGGCGCCGCAGAAGGAAATCGTCGGCGCCGCCCGGACCGCCGTAGCCGCCATTCCAAACGCCGCTGTCGCTTATGCGCTCGCGCCAGGCCTCAAACCGCATCGCGGCGACCTTGAGTTTCTGCCGGCCGATCTGGAAATTCTTGAGACGCCGCCGTCGCCTGTGCGCATGGCGCTGATCGCGCTGATCTGCGCTTTTTTCGCGACGGCGCTGGCGTGGAGCTGGTTCGGACGCTTCGACATTGTCGCGGTCGCGCAGGGCAAGATCCAGCCGGCGGGGCGGGTCAAGGTGATTCAGCCGCTGGAGACCGGCAAGGTCGCCGCCATCCATGTCGAAAACGGTCGGCATGTCAAAGCCGGCGAACTGCTGATCGAAATGGACCGCGGCGAGGCGCAAGCCGACGAGGCGGACGCCGCCGCCGCCTATGATTCCTATCGCGCCGAGGCGACGCGGCGGCGCGCCGCGCTTGGGGCGGCGAACGCGCGCCAATTGGCGCCCATTCCCGCGATCGCCTTCGACGACGGCGTCTCCGAGCCGATTCGGCGGCGCGAAGAGCAGGTGCTGGCTGGCGATCTGTCGCAGCTTGCTTCGGCGCTGGCGACGCTCGACGCGCAAATCCGGCAGAAGGAAATCGAAAGAGATCGCCTCGACACGACGATCGCCGCGCAGGAAAGCTTGATCGCAACCTTGAAGGAGCGCGTCGACATGCGCGCCAGTCTTGTCAAGATGGCGTCGGGCACCAAATCAAGCCTGATCGACGCGATGGAGACGATGCAATATCATCAGACCCAGCTGGCGACGCAAAAGGGCCAGCGCGACGAGGCGGCGGCCAATCTCGACGTGCTGGCGCGCGAGCGTGACAAGGCGTTCCTGGGGTTCGTCGCCGAAAACGGCCAAAAATACGCTGAAGCGCAACGGCAGGCCGACGGCTGGCGGCAAAAGCTAGCCAAGGCGAAATTGAAATCGTCGCGACTGGCGCTTGTCAGCCCAATTGATGGAACAGTCTATGGTCTTTCGCTGACGACGATCGGTCAGGTTGTCGGCGCGGGCGAGGAAGTCCTGCGCATCGTGCCCGAAGGGGCGGCGCTGGAGATCGAAAGCTATCTCGCCAACCGCGATGTCGGCTTTGTCAAACCCGGACAGACCGCCGTGGTGAAGGTCGATTCCTTCCCCTTCACGCGCTATGGGACTTTGACGGCGAAAGTGACGCGCGTGGCGTCCGACGCCATTCCCGAACCGGACGCGCAACAGGCGGAAGGCGACGGCGTCAAGGCGCGCAGGGACAAGATGTTCGCCGGCGCGCAACGCACCCAGAATTTGGTCTTTCCGGTGACTTTGGAGCCGGCGCGCACGACCATGGACGTCGAAGGCCAGTCCATTCCATTGACGCCCGGCATGACCGTCAGCGTCGAGATCGCCACCGGCCATCGCCGCATTCTGGAATATATTTTCTCGCCGCTGGTCGAAACGGCGTCCGAATCGATGAAGGAGCGCTGAACAGCAAAACGGGCGCTCTGATAGATTCAAAACGCCCGTGGGAAGCTCTGTTTCGTCGCGCGATTCTGTCCGAAAAGCCTCGCGGGTCTTGCGATCACGCCCTTTGGCGCGGCGTTTCGGCCGCAGTTTTCATATCGGGATAGGTGCAGCGCGCGTCGTTGGCGTGCGGAGCGACGACTTCGCGCGGCTCGACGAAGGGAATGCCGAGCGTCGTCCACACATCGACCAAGGCCTCGACCAGATCGGAGACATAGGCGTCGGCGTGCAGCGGCGTCGGCGTGATGCGCAGCCGCTCCTCGCCGCGCGGCACCGTCGGATAATTGATCGGCTGGATGTAAATGCTGTGGCGCTCCAGCAGCATGTCTCCTGCCGCCTTGCACAGTTCGGCGTCGCCGACCATCACCGGCACGATATGCGAGGGATTGTCCATCACCGGCAGACCGGCCGCGCACAGCGCATGCTTGACCAGCCAGGCCTGACGCTGATGCGCCATGCGCAGCTCCGGCCGCGCCTTGGCGATGCGCACCGCCTGCGCCGCCGCGGCGGCCACGCTCGGCGGCAGCGCCGTGCTGAAAATGAACGAGGGCGCATAGGAGCGAACCGCGTCGATAATCGCCGCATTGGCCGCGATATAGCCGCCGATCACGCCAAAGCCCTTGGCCAGCGTGCCCTCGATGACGTCAATGCGATGCGCCTGACCGTCGCGCTCGGCGATGCCGCCGCCGCGCGCGCCATACATGGCCACCGCGTGAACCTCGTCGATGTAAGTCATCGCGTTGTATTTCTCGGCCAGATCGCAGATCGCCTCGATCGGCGCGATGTCGCCGTCCATCGAATAAAGGCTCTCGAACACGATCAGCTTGGCCCGCTCCAGCGGCTCGGCCGCCAGCAGCGCCTCAAGATGGGCCACGTCGTTGTGCCGCCAGATCTTCCGCTCGGCCGAGGAGCGGCGCACGCCCTCGATCATCGAGTTGTGGTTGAGCGCGTCCGACAGAATGAGACAATTGGGCAAAAGGTCGGCGATGGTCGAAATGCCGGCGAGATTGGAAATCCAGCCCGAGGTGAAAACCAGCGCCCCTTCCTTGCCGTGCAGATCGGCCAATTCGGCTTCAAGCTGCACGAGCGGATGGCTGGTGCCCGAAATGTTGCGGGTGCCGCCCGCGCCGGCGCCATGCTTGGCCGCCGCGCTCTTCATCGCGTCGATGACGTCGGCGTTGACGCCCATGCCGAGATAGTCGTTCGAGCACCAGATCACCACGTCCTGCGCGCCGCCGTCGGGTCGACGCCAGATCGCCTGTGGAAAACGGGTCGTGTCGCGCTCAAGATCAGCGAAAACGCGGTAGCGCCGTTCGATTTTCAGCTTGCCGACCGCAGCCTCGAAGATACCCCGATAATGCATAAGCTCGACCCTCAACTTCAGCTCATCGCTCGCCGTCGCCGACGTTTTTGCGCACCTTGCGCCAGTCCATCGCGCCACCAACCAACCCTACCCCTTGCCTTATATGGCAATTGGCGCGTTGGCGCGAGCGTGGCTTAAAGCCACATGTGCGCCAAGGGCCCGTCGACGAAAACACCCCCCAAAGGCCGCCGACGAGCCCCGGACGCGTATCAATAAAAGAGGCGCCTGTGGCGCCCGTCTTTGCGCCAGATCAGTTTTCCCGTCCGCGCTCCCAAAATCCAGCCACAATTTGCGACCAAAGTCGTAGAGCGCCAAGGTATTGGTCTATCCTGCGAAGCGCCTTGAAAACAAGAGTGTTTCGCCAAAATATTGAGGGCGCGAGGGCGATTTCGCCGAGCTCTTTTCCGGTCAGGGCGAAAGCTCAAGAAAACTTTCGGTTAGGCTTCAAAACAACCGATGGGGAGCCGTCATGCCTGTCATGCTACGGAAATTCCTTCAAAAATTGGTCAGGACCGGCACGCTGGACGTCTATCTGCCGCGCGGCCGGGCGTTTCGGGCGGGCGACGGCGACGACCCGTATTGCGCCATTCGCTTCGCCGACGACGCCGCGCCGCTGGCGCTGACGCGCGATCCCGAGCTGGCGCTGGGCGAACTCTATATGGACGGCCGCTTCGACATGGCGCGCGGCGATATTTTTGATCTTCTTCGCCTCGCCGCGCATAATCTCGCCGTTCATCCGGCGCCGGCCTGGATGGCGACGCTGCAAAAGTTGCGGGCTCGAGCGGCGCGTCTGCGCCCGGCCAATCACATCGCCCGCGCTCGCGCCAACGCCGTCCATCATTACGATCTCGACGCCCGTTTTTATCGGCTGTTTCTCGACGGCGATCTACAATATTCCTGCGCCTATTTCGCCACGCCGGATCTCAGCCTGGAGGCCGCCCAACTCGCCAAGAAACGTCATATCGCGGCGAAGCTGCTGATCGAGCCGGGCCAGCGCGCGCTTGACATTGGCTGCGGTTGGGGCGGCATGGCCCTTTATCTGGCGGGCGTCGCCGGGGCGAAGGTCACGGGCGTGACGCTCGCCAAGGAGCAATGGCGAACGGCGCAGGCGCGCGCCCTCGATAACGAGCTGACTGAAAGCCTCGACTTCAGGCTTGAGGATTATCGCCAGACCCAGGGGCGGTTCGACCGCATCGTCTCGGTCGGCATGTTCGAACATGTCGGGGCAAAGGATTATCCGGCGTTCTTCGCCAAAATCGCCGCCTTGCTGGCTTCGGACGGGGTCGCTTTACTCCATACGATCGCCCAGCCAGGTCCGCCGGTTCCAACCAATCCCTGGATAACCCGCTATATTTTCCCCGGCGGGCATATTCCGGCGCTGTCGGAAATCACGCCGGCCATCGAGCAGGCCGGGTTGATCATCGCCGATTTGGAGGTCTTGCGCCTGCATTACGCTTTGACGCTGGCGCAATGGCGCGTTCGCTTCCAAGCCAATCGCGCTACCGCGCGCGCCTGGTACGGGGAAAGATTCTGCCGCATGTGGGAATTCTATCTGGCCGGCGCGGAATGCGCTTTTCGCATCGAAAATGAACATGTTCTGCAATTTCAGCTCGTCAAGAGCCAAGACGCCGTTCCCATCGCGCGCGACTATATCGGCGCGCGCGAGACCCGACTGGCGGCGCGCGAACAGGCGTTCGCCGTCAAGGCGTTCGAGCCGCCGGCCGACAATTTGCCCCGGGTCGCCGCGCAAGCCGGTTTTGTGCGGACGCGCCGCATCGTATAAGAGGGCCGAATTGTCCTCGCCACGATGAGTCCGCCCGATGTTCCACGACGCTCCGATCTTGAAAGCCGCGCAACGGCCGGCCGAACGCAGCGCGCCTGACAGCCAGGCTCTGGAGCGCGCGGTCGCCGAGGCCCGCGCGGCCTTGCTCGCCCGCAAAGACGCGCAAGGTTTCTGGTGCTTCGAGTTCGAAGCCGACGTCACCATTCCCGCCGAATATGTGATGCTCAACCATTTTCTCGGCGCCCCCGACGATACGCTGGAAGCCAAGATGGCGACCTATATCCGCCGTATCCAGAGCGCGGACGGCAGTTGGCCGCTTTATCCTGAGGGCGTGGGCAATCTGTCCTGCACGGTGAAAGCCTATTACGCGCTGAAGCTGACTGGCGAGAGCCCCGATTCCGAAATCATGGCGCGCGCGCGCGGCTTTATTCTGGCCCAGGGCGGCGCCGAGCGGGTCAATATGTTCACCCGCATCGCGCTCGCCCTGTTCGGCCAGATTCCGTTTCGAGCGCTGCCGGCCATGCCGACCGAAATCATCGGTCTGCCGCTGTGGTTCCCCTTCAATATGTACAATATCGCGACCTGGTCGCGCACGGTCATCGCGCCATTGCTGATTCTGCTGGCGAAAAAGCCGGTCGCGGCCAATCCGCGCGGCGTCGACCTGCGCGAGCTGTTTGTCGGCGATCCCGCAACGACCGACTATTTTCATCCCAAAGGGGCGATCGACAAGGCTTTCGGCTTGCTCGACCGGGCGCTTCACTGGCTCGAGCCGCATATACCGGCCAAACTGCGGCAATGGTCGATCGACAAGGCGCTGGCCTTCACGCTCGAACGCCTCAATGGCGAGGACGGGCTGAACGGCATTTTCCCGGCCATGGCCAATGCGCTGATGGCGATGCACGCCCTGGGATTTCCCGACAGCGATCCGAACAAAGCGGTCTGCCGCAAGTCCATCGATCGGCTGGTGCATGATCGCGGCGAAGAAGCCTATTGCCAGCCCTGTCTGTCGCCGACCTGGGATACGGCCATCGCGGCGCACGCCGTTATCGAAGCCGATCGCGGCGATCCTTCGGCCGTCAAGGACGCGCTCGACTGGTTGGCGTCGAAACAGATTTCCGCTCCGGGCGATTGGCGCATGCGCGCGCCGCGCCTTGTGTCGGGCGGCTGGGCCTTCCAATTCAACAATCCTTATTATCCCGACCTCGACGACACCGCGATGGTGGCGAGCGCGCTCGATCGGGCCAACAAGGGCGAAGGCGTATACGATGGCGAGCGCGACGGCGATCTCAAGCGCGCCGACGCCTGGATCCTCGGCATGCAGTCGTCGAACGGCGGCTTTGGCGCTTACGACAAGGATAATAACAAGGAATATCTGAACCGCATTCCCTTCGCCGATCACGGCGCGATGCTCGATCCGACCTGCGTCGACGTGGCCGGCCGCTGTCTCGGCTATCTGGCGCAGCGCGGCTATTCGCCCGCCCATCCGGCCCTCAAGCGGATGATCGCCTATATCAAGGCGGAGCAGGAGCCTGACGGCTCGTGGTACGGACGGTGGGGCGCCAATTACGTCTATGGCGTCTGGTCGGCGCTGATCGCGCTCAACGCCGCGGACGAAGATCCCTCCCAGCCCTATATCCAGCGCGCCGTGCGGTGGCTGAAACAGGTTCAGAATCAGGACGGCGGATGGGGCGAGACCTGCGACGATTACGGTTATGGCCGCTACACGCCGGCCGGCAAGAGCGTGGCTTCGCAGACCGCCTGGGCGCTGCTCGCGCTGACGGCGGCGGGAGAGGTTGATTCCGCCGCCGCGCGCGCCGGCGTCGACTGGTTGCTGAACAATCAGAGGGAAGACGGATTGTGGAGCGATCCGCTTTACACCGGCACCGGCTTTCCGCGCATGTTCTACTTGCAATATCATGGCTATCAGGCCTATTTCCCGCTTCTGGCGCTGGCGCGCTGGCGCAATCTGGCGCAATCGGGGGCAAGACCGGCTTTCGCCGTTTGACCTGACGCGAAATGAAAGCTTGCGCCGACGCGTCCAGACGCTACAAAATGGCGCTGTCGGCGCGGCGGCCCTTGCTTCGTCGGCGTCCGCGCGGGCGAGCGAGCCGAAAATCGAAACCGATCATCGCTCGAGCCGCCTGACAAATGCGGCGACGCATTCGGAGGAAAAGTGGACCAGCACGCGACCCGCATTTTGATTGCCGACGACCATCCTCTGGTGCGCGGGGCCTTGCGACAAGCGGTCGTGGGCGCCATCGACGGCGCCGAGGTGCTGGAAAGCGGCAATCTGGAAGAATTGACCGGCCAGCTGGAGCAGTCCAACGACGTCGACCTTATCCTTCTCGATCTCGCCATGCCGGGCGTTCGCGGCTTTTCCGGCTTGATGTTCCTGCGCGCCCAACATCCTGGCGTTCCGGTCGTCGTCGTATCCGGCAACGAGGACCGCGCCGTGATGCGCCGCTGCATCGATTTCGGCGCCTCCGGCTTCATTCCCAAGACCACCGCCATCGAAGCGATGCGCGGCGCCATCCGCTCCGTGCTCGAGGGCAACGTCTGGACGCCGCCCGACGTCGATCTCGGCACGCCGGCCGACCGTGAAACGGCCGATATCGTTCGTCGTTTGGCTTCGTTGACGCCGCAGCAGGTGCGCGTGCTGATGATGCTGTCCGAGGGCCTGCTCAATAAGCAGATCGCTTACGAATTGTCTGTGTCCGAAGCGACCGTGAAGGCGCATGTTTCGGCGATCCTGCAAAAGCTCGGCGTCGAAAGCCGCACCCAGGCCGTCATCGCCGCCGCCAAAATCGAGGCGCTGTCGGCCCAGGCGGCCTCCAAGGACGAAAGTCATTGAACACGCCGTCGATGAGGGGCGTATCGACACTTTAAAATCGGCTTGGCGACACAATTTAAAGCTTGTCGTAGGAGCCCAGTCGATAAACGCCCGCTTCAATACGTGATCAACGCTTATACCCGCATTTCGGAGTTTTCCATGACAGATCAAGGCGCGCCCGTCCGTCACCCGTTTGAACCGCGCCCGGCGCCCGCGCCAGAGGCCCGCGAGGCGTCGGCTGTGGAAAAGTTTCTCGGCGGCTCGCCGCTCAACGTGTTCGCCCGGCTGTTCTTTGTCTCGCTGGTCGTCGGCGCCTTGCTGATCTGGCTCGACATCAGGCCTATCGAATTCCTGCACGCGCTGGAGCGTTTCGTGAACCGGCTGTGGGCCCTCGGCTTCGACGCCATCACCGAACTTTTCCAATATGTTTTGGCGGGCGCCGCGGTGGTCGTACCGGTATGGCTGATCTTGCGCCTGATGAACATGCGGCCGAGCCGGTAAGATTGGCCTCAGGCCTTCGTCGCGTCCGATGTTCGCATCAAAGGCGCGCCGCTTTTTTGGTAATTCCGGCGGGCGGCGATCCGCGCGCGTGCGCAAGAGACGGCGTCGATGAAAATCTGTCTGATCCAGATGAATTCGGTCAGCGACAAGGCCGCCAACCTCGATCAGGCCAAAAGCCTGATCGAGCGCGCCGTGGCGGAAGAACGCCCAGACTGGATCTGCTTGCCGGAAGTTTTCGATTTCATGGGGGCTGGCCGCGCCGAGAAATTCGCCGCCGCCGAAATCCTGCCGGACGGTCCGGCCTACGTACTGTGCCGCGATCTGGCGGCCAAACATGACGTGTTCATCCATGCCGGTTCGATTCTCGAAAAAAATCCGACGCGGGACATCCTGCACAATACGACCGCGGTCTTTGACCGGGCCGGCAAGGAAATCGCCCGCTATCGCAAGATCCACATGTTCGACGTGGTGACCCCGGACGGCGCGCGCTATCGCGAAAGCGCCGTGTTCGAGCGCGGCGAGGATGTCGTGACTTACGATTGCGAGGGCGTCACCTTCGGCTGCGCCATCTGTTACGACCTGCGGTTTCCCTATCTGTTCCAGGCTCTAGCAGAGAAAGGCGCCGAGGTCGTCGCGCTGCCCGCCGCATTCACCCAGCAGACTGGCAAGGACCATTGGGAGGTCCTGTGCCGGGCGCGGGCGATCGAGACGCAAACCTATTTTCTCGCCGCCGCGCAAACCGGCGCGCATCAGGTCGGCGGCGATACGCGCCTGACCTACGGCCATTCGATGGCTGTCGATCCCTGGGGCCATGTCGTCGCCAGGGCCTCCGACGGCGTCGGTTATTGCGTCTGCCGCATTGACATGACGCGCGTCAAACAGGCGCGCGCCATGATCCCGGTCGCCGCGCACCGAATTGCGCTCTGATCGGGCGCTATTTCGAGACGGTTGCTAGTCCTGCCTGTCCGGCAGATGCACGACAAGCCCGTCGAGCGCCGCGGAAACCTTGATCTGGCAGGACAGGCGGCTGTTGGGCCGACGCTCGGCGACGACATGTTCGAGCATGTCGGTCTCGCTTTCGCTCGGCGGCGGAATGTCGGCCAGACGGGCTTCGTCGACATAGCAATGGCAGGTGGCGCAGGCGCACGAGCCGCCGCATTCGCCCAGAATGCCGTCGACGCCATTGGTGGTCGCGCCTTGCATCAGGCTCCAGCCGTCTTGCAGATCGAGCGTCGTCGCTTTGTCGTGCGCGTCGATATAGGTGATTTTGGCCATAGGCTCTCTCAAACAGGCAATGCGCCGCCGGGGAGGGCGGCGCATGTTTGCAGGAATAGGTTCAACCCGCCGCCAGTTCAAGCACCAACGGGCTGCGGAAGGTTGAGGACGGCATCCAGGGCAATTGTTCGGCGACGAGCCGGTAATCGGGGAAAACCTTGTGGAATTCCTCGAAGGCGATCTTCACCGCGATCCTGGCGATCGCCGTGCCGAGGCAGGCGTGCACGCCGCCGCCGAAGCCCAGATGGCCGCGCGGTTTGCGATAGATGTCGAAGCGGTCGGGATCGGGATATTGCCGTTCGTCCCTGTTGCCGGAGCCATAGGCGAGGCAGACGAAGTCGCCCTCCTTCATGGTCTGGCCGTGCAGGGTCACGTCCTTCTTCAGGCGGCGGCGGAATCTTTGCGCCGACGTATTGAAGCGCAGGCTTTCCTCGATCGCCTCCTTGAGCAGCTCGGAATCGGCGACCACGGCTTTGCGGGCGTCGTGATTGGTCGCCAGATTATACGCGAACATCATCATGAAGCCGCCGAGCAATTCGACGCCGGCCATGATCAGCGTCGTCGTCGTCAACAGCACTTCCCGTTCGTCGAGCTTGTCGCCGTCGATTTCCGCCGTGGCGAAATTGGAGATGAGATCGTTGCGCGGCTCGGCCCGGCGCATGGCGATGACCTTGGCGGCGTAATCCTGCATCCAGTTGAACGCGGCCAGATGTTCGGGTCCCTTGGCCCTGGTGTGCGGATCGGACTGCACCATCAGCACCGCTTTTTCGCGCACCGTCTCCTCGTCGACGAGGGCGTCCGCGCCGGTCGGCAGACCGAGCGCCGCCATCAGCACGCGCACCGTGAACGCGGCGGAGAAGTCCTTGAAGTCGAACTGCTTCTGCCCGCGCAAGTCTTCGGCCGCGCCTCTGGCGATGTCGCGGATTGGATCGGCCAGGCTTTCCAGATTGCGCTTCATGAAGGCGCTCTGGATCAAGCCGCGCAGACGGTCGTGACGCGGCGGATCGGTGGTGCCGAGCGTCGCGCCGGCGCGGTTCGGCAATTCCGTCATCAGATTGCCGCTGGCCGAGGAATAGGTCTGCCAGTCCTGGCCGGCGGTGACGATGTCGGCGTAGCGCGAGAGAATCCACATCTGCGCTTCCGGGCTCCAGAAGCAGGGATAATCGTCGCGCAGGCGCTTGTAATACGGAAACGGGTCCGCATCGACGGCAGGCGAATAGGGATCAAAGCTGAACATTTTTTCCTCCCATATTTTTTAATTGCATTCCTTATAGCGCCGATCCGATTTTCGCGCCCGGCACAAAAGCGCTTAAAAAATTGCACTTTTCGTGCAAATATCAATCATGCGAACACCATCGAAAAAGGTCGCCTCCGCGCGCCGAAGACCCAGCCTTTCCCGACGACTTCAGACGGAAATTCCGCGCTTTGCCCTTTATGGCGAGGCGCCGTCGCCGGGTCAGGAAATGCTGCATATCGAGGACATTCAATCGCGCAGCAAATTGTATCATTGGGAAATCGAACCGCACGTTCACCAGGGCCTCTATCAAATTCTCTGGCTGCGCGCCGGCGCGGCGCATGTGGCGCTCGACGAGCGCCAGGATGAAGTCTCCGGTCCCGCCGCCATCGTCGTGCCGCCGGGCGTCGCGCATGGTTTTCGCTTTAACGCCGGCGCGGACGGGCTGGTTTTGACCTTAAGCCCGCGCTTTCTGGTCGAGGGCGAGGTCGGGGCGGCCGCCGAGGCGTTCCGCGCGCTGTTTCTTTCGCCGGTGATCTTGTCGGTCGATCCGCGGACGGCTCTGGCGAGCCGGCTGGACGGCGTGCTCGGCGAATTGGCGGCGGAATTCGCCGCGCCCGCCGGCGCCTTTTCGCCCGCGGCGCTGTGGTTGGCGCGCGCCCTGGTGTGGCGGCTGGCGCAAGCCCGCCTCGGCGAGGCGCGGACGCGCGACGGCGGGGGGCGTCACCAGGCCTTGTTTTCGCGGTTTCTTCTGCTTGTGGAGGAGCATTTCCTGGAACGCTGGCCGCTGGCGGCCTACGCCAAGCGCCTGGGCCTTTCGAGCGCTCGGCTCAATCGGCTGACGCGGTCGGCGAGCGGGCGCTCGGCGCTCGACCTGGTGCACGAGCGCTTGACGCGCGAGGCCTGCCGGCGGCTGATCTATATCGCCGCGCCAGCGGAAAAACTCGCCGCCGAACTGGGTTTTGAAGACCCCGCCTATTTCTCGCGGTTTTTCAAGAAACGCACCGGCATGACGCCGCACCGCTGGCGCCAGACGCATCGTCCGACGCAACAGATTTTTACCGATTAGACGGAATTCCGGCCTCCCAGCGTTCCTTCTCCCCGCGTGCGGGGAGAAGGTTAGGATGAGGGGCCTGGCGAAGGCCTCGATGATGCTAGCAAGCAAAATCCCTCAAATCCGACGACGTTGAGCCTTCTTGCCCCAGCCCCTCACCCTGGCCCTCTCCCCGCAGGCGGGGAGAGGGGGCGTCGGACGCCGCGCCGATCGTTGGAGCATTTTCCGATTCCGAAGGAACGGAAACCCTAATCGGCCTGGGCGACGAGAGGCCGGGCGGCGGTCTGCAATTCGTCGCGCAGCCATTTATGGGCGGGGTCGTCCTGCCGGCTGCGGCTCCAGATCATGTACATCGGCAGTTTCGGGCAGGGAAACGGCGGCGCGGCGTGGGCGAATTCCCGCAGCAGGCCGAAGCGCAGCAGGCCGGGCGCGGTGGCGATCAGGCCGGAGCCGCGCAGGAACGCCGGCAGGCCGGCGAAACCGGGGACGAGGATGGCGAACCGGCGCGCGAACCCGCGCTCGGCCAGAACGATGTCGAGATCGATGGCGCGACGCGGTTCGTAGAGCACGCTGATGTGATCGGCGTCGAGGTATTCGGCTTTGTCGCGCGGCGCCCGCCGGCAGGTCTTGTCGTAGAAAATGCGGTAATCGTCGGAGAACAGACGTTTTTGCAGAATATCGGAGCCCTCCGGCGGCCGCGGGCTGATGACGAGCTGGCAATCCTCGCCGCGCAGCATCTCCAGCGTCGGCACGTTGGACGCGATGATGCGCAGGCAAAGTTGCGGCGCGCTCTGGCGCAACCGCGCCGCCAGCGCGGGCAACAGCGCGTCGCGCTGAAAATCGTTGGCGGCGATGGTGAACAGGCCGCGCCATTGCGCCGGATCGAAATTTTGCGGCGCGGCGAGACGCTCCAGCTCCTTCAGCAGCACGCGCGCTTCCTCGGCGAGAGCCAGCGCGCGCGCCGTCGCCAGGCCGCCGCGCCCGGATTTGACGAAGAGCGGGTCGTCGAAGATGCCGCGCAGCTTGTTCAACAGATGGCTCACCGCCGACTGAGTGACGCCGAGCGTCTGCGCTGCGCCGGTGACCGAGCCGGCCTCGACCAGGGCGACCAGAAGTTTCAACGCGCGCGCGTCGAGATCTGACCAATCGAATTTGCTCATGGATGAGATGATTATTCATCTATTTATTTTTGGCAAGCGCCGCGCGACAACCATCCGTCCAAAAAACAACGGAGGAAAGCCTTGAGCGAACCGGCGAAAATTTTCGGCACGACGCTTTTTGACGGCGCGCAGGCCCAGAAGGGCTATGCGCTCAATAAAATGTGTTTCTCTTTCAACAAGGCGGAAAATCGCGGCAAGTTCACGGCCGACGAAGAAGCCTACATGCGCGCTTACGGGCTTAACGACCAGCAGGCCGCCGCCGTTCGCGCCCGCGACGTTCTCGGGCTGCTGAAGGCAGGCGGCAACGTCTATTATCTCGCCAAATTCGCCGGCATTCTGGGGCTCGACGTGCAAGACCTCGGCGCCGCCCAGACCGGCATGACCAAGGACGCGTTCAAGGCGCGCCTGGTCGCGCAGAACAATCAGCCCGAGACGATGTGACGGCGCAAGCCGCGCCGTCTGGCGAAAGTCTTCAACATATCGCGCGCTCGGCGCGCCCAGGAGCATGACATGGCCAAGATTATCGGCGGCCTCGCCACTTCGCATGTGCCCGCCATCGGTGGCGCCATTGGCAAAGGCCTTCAACACGATCCCTATTGGAAGCCCTTCTTCGACGGATTCGCTCCGGCGCAGCAATGGCTCAAGCAGCAAAAGCCCGACATCGCCGTCGTTTTCTATAACGATCACGGGCTGAACTTCTTTCTCGACAAAATGCCGACCTTCGCTATCGGCGCCGCCGCCGAATACCGCAACGAGGACGAGGGCTGGGGCATTCCGACGCTGCCGCCGTTCAAGGGCGCGCCGGACCTGTCCTGGAAGATCATCGAGCATCTGATCGATCGCGAGTTCGACATCGTCACCTGTCAGGAGATGATCATCGACCACGCCGTCACCTTGCCGCTGAAATTGTTCTGGCCGGACGAGACGTGCCCGGTGCAGGTCGTGCCGATCAACATCAACACCGTGCAGTTCCCCTTGCCCAAGGCGAAGCGCTGCGTGGCGCTCGGCAAGGCGGTCGGCGAGGCGATCGCCGCCTGGAACAGCGACAAGAAGGTGGTGATGATCGGCTCGGGCGGCCTCAGCCATCAACTCGACGGCGAGCGCGCCGGCTTCATCAACAAGCCCTTCGATCTCAAGTTCATGCAGAGTATGATCGACGAGCCCGAATGGGCGGCGCAGTTCTCGATTCACGAAATCGTCGAAAAGACTGGCACGCAGGGCGTCGAATTATTGAACTGGCTCGCCGCCCGCGCCGCGGTGCCGGGCGCCGTGCGCAAGGTTCACTTCAATTATCATATACCGATCAGCAACACCGCCGCCGGCATGGTGGCGTTGGAAGCGGCGTAAACCGCGCCGATCGGCGAACTCGAAAGTCCGCGCATCGCCCTGCGCGGGCTTTTTTTTTGGCGCGACGCGCCGAGGGTCGGAATTATTTGCTCGGCGGCGTACAGACGACGGATTCGTTCAGGACATAGCAGATCGACATCGCGCCGGTGCGCAGATCGACGCGGAACACGCCGCCTTCGCGTTCGTGGCGCGAAGCGACCAGGGCGTAATCGGAGGCCGACAGCGCGCCCGCGCCTTCGCCGGGCGGAAAGCAAATGGTGACGCCCACGGCGCTGCCGTCCTTCAGCCCGTATTGGCAGGCGCCGATTTCGCCGGTCGCCTTGTCGAGCCGATAGACGCGGTTGAGATCCGTTTCGGGCGCGGCGAGGAAGTCGAAATTCGCCGCTCGCGCGCCGCCGCTCGCCAACGCCCAAAGACCGAGGCTGAATAGGCCGCGCATGGCGGCTTTGGCGACGGCGCGGTCGGAAAGAAATGAAAACGGCATGGCCACGGGCTCCCGCAACGAATCACAAGTCCTCGCCAAGTGTACAACAAGCCCGTCCGCCTTGGCGCGGCGGGTGGGCGCGGCCTCGATTAAACCCGGGTCTTGCGACGAAACGTCAACAGGACTTGAAGGCTCCGCCAAGCCCCTATAAGGCAGGACGCCGGATTGATTTCACGCGATCGTCGGTCCTACGGAGTCATCGAGATGGATTTGCCCCGTCGTCGTCTGCTCGTCGCCGCGCCGGCGCTCCTGGCGAGCCAAATGACCGGCGTCGCGTCGGCCGAGGCGGAAGAAGCGCCGGAGTTGGTCTGGCGTCTCGCGTCTTTCCTGCCGGCCTCCTCATCCGGCTGGCGGATCGCCGCGCTGACTTTCAAACAATCGGTCGAGGCGGCGAGCGCGAGACGGTTCGTCATCGAGATTATGGCCGCGCCGCCCAAGGCGTCGGCGTTCGAGGTCTTGCGCGACAACGAGGCGCGCATCGTTTTGACGCGGCTCGACGATTTCGCCTTGCGCGAACCGGCGCTGATCTTCGCCTGCGGCGCGCCGTTCGGCATGAACGCGCGGCAGCAGGCGGCCTGGTTCGAACTCGGCGGCGCCGAGAAGATCGACGCGGTGCTGCGTCCGCACGGCCTTGCCGCCCTGTCGGCGGGCGACGAGGGCGCGGCGATCGGCGGCTGGTTCAAGCGCCCCCCCGCCGCGAGCGCCGACTTGAAGGGCATGCGCGTCGCCGTCGACGGATTTCTCGGCAGGATTTTTGCGCGCCTGGGCGCGTCGGTCACGCCGCGCGCCGGCGTCGACCTCGCGGACGCCTTCAGTCGCGGCAGGATCGACGCCGCCATCGGCGGCGGACCGGCCGACGCCGACGCGACCGCCATCGCCGCGCAGGCGCCGGTCTTCTGTTATCCGGGCCTGACCGGATCGCGCGCGGCGCATTTCGTTTTCGACGCGCCGGCGCTGGCGGCGCTGCCGCCCGAATATCGCGCCATGATCGAAGCCGCCGCCGCCATGGCGTCGCGCGCCGCGCAGGCGCGTTTCGACGCCGACAATCCGCCCGCCATCGAGGCTTTGTACAAGTCAGGCGTCAAGCTCGCGCCCTTGCCGCGGGACGTGACGAGCGCGCTTTATGACGCCAATCTCGCGGCGCAGGACGAGGAAGCCGCCAACAGCCCGGCGTTCAAGGCGATGCAGGCCGATTATGTGGCGTTTCGCAACAGCCAATATTTGTGGCAGCAGGCGGGCGACCACGCCTATGATCGATTGCTGATCCACGAGCGCGCGCATGGCGGGTAAAAAGAACGCGCCGCTCATCGTTTTCGATCTCGATGGCACGCTGGCCGACACGGCGGGCGATCTGATCGGCGCGTTGAATTTCATTCTGGCGCAGGAAGGTCTGCCGCCGACGCCATTGGCGGAGGCGCGCGCCTTGCTCGGCGCGGGGGCGAGAGCGTTGATCGCGCGCGGGCTTGACCTCAACGGCGTGGCCGTCTCCACGCCGAAGCTGGACGATATGTTTCACGCCTTTCTGGCCTATTACGAGAGCCGGATCGCGCAGGAAAGCCGGCTCTATCCGGGCGTCGTCGCCGCGCTCGACGCGCTCGAGGCGCGTGGCGCGCGCTTTGCCGTCTGCACCAACAAGATCGAGCATCCGGCCAGATTGTTATTGCGGAAACTCGACGTTGCCGAACGCTTCGCCTTCATTTGCGGCCAGGACACGTTCGGCGTCGCCAAGCCCGATCCCAAACCGTTGCTGGAGACCATCGCGCGCGCCGGCGGCTTGACGCGGAACGCCTTGATGGTCGGCGATTCCAAGACCGATATCGCCACCGCCAAAGCCGCCGGCGTGCCGGTCGTCGCGGTGGACTTCGGCTATTCGGAGCGCCCGGTCGCCGAATATTCGCCGGACCGGGTCATTTCGCATTTCGATGAATTGCCCGCCGTCGCGGCGGCGCTGTTGGCCGCGCTTTAGAGTGCCTGTATCATGACGAGATACACACCTCTTGCCCGAAGTATCTCGCTGTGATACAAGGCCTCGATCGACGGGCGGCCTGACGATCGACTTGGCGATGCGGACGACATGGCGATCAAGAGCTTCAAGGACGAAAGGCTCGCCGTTCTTTTCGCGCGCGGGACGCCCAGGAAATTCCCCGCCGATCTGCTTGCGGGAACGAGGCGTAAGCTTGACGACCTGCGCGCGCCGCCAGCCGATCGGCTCGAGGCGCTGAAAGGCGCTCGCGCCGGGCAATATTCGATCCGCGTCAATGATCAATTTCGGCTTTGTTTTGCCTGGACAGATGAAGGCCCTGCCGAGGTTGAATTTGTCGATTACCATTGAGGGAACGCCATGAACGCCGCCAAACTTGCGCCTGTCCATCCCGGCGAAATCTTGCGGGAGGAATTTCTTGCTCCGTTCAACCTTTCGGCGGGCGCGGTGGCGCGCGCGATCGGCGTCCCGCGCACCCGTATTGAACGCCTCGCCAATGAGCAAGTGGAGCTGACGCCAGATACGGCCTTGCGTCTGGCTCGCTTTTTTGGAACGAGCGCCGAATTCTGGATGAACCTTCAAGGCCGCTATGCGCTTGAAACGGCGTCGGACGCCTTGAGCGAAGCGCTCGGCAGAATCGAGCCTGTAAAGCGCGCCGGATAACGCCGCCTGTTACCCTGGACGCTATTAACGCAGGCCTTTGATTCTGGGCGGTCTGGCGGGGAAAATGGTGGGCGATATAGGGATCGAACCTATGACCCCACCCGTGTGAAGAGCATGGTCTGGCAGCTAGGCGAGAGCACAAAGGTTCAAGACAGCACATAACGCCCTTGCTTTTCAGGCCATACACGCTACATTGAGGTTCAAGCGAGTTTAGTCAGGGACGGTTTTGGTGCTGTCCCGGTGCTGTTTCGAGAGCCCGATGCCCAAACTGACCGAAACAATCGTCCGCAAGGCCGTCACCAAGGGCGTCGAGCCCGGCAAGCGCCATGTAATGCTGTGGGATGACAGCCCGGTCGGCCTCGGCCTGAAGCTGCGCCCGACCGGATCACACTCATGGGTCTTCGTTTATCGCCCGAAGGGCATTGGCCGGGCCGAATCATCGCGGACGGTCACGCTCGGCGGCTATCCGTCGGTCGATCTTGCCATGGCGCGCGACGCGGCCAAGAAGATGGTCGCCAAGATTGTCGATGGCTCAGACCCGGCGGTCGAAGTCCGGCAGGAGAAGACCCGCGAGAAGCGAATCCTTTCGGCGGTGATCGACGAATACGCCGCCACGATGCGCCGTCGCCGCCTCGTCAATGCCGCTCAGGTCGAATCAGCCCTCAAGCGCGGCCTCGACGGTCTCGTGAGCCGCGAAATCGACACGCTGACCCGCACCGACCTTGTAGGCGAGATTGAAAAGCTAGAGGCCAGCTTGCCCGGCGCCGCCGCCTACCTCCGCACTAATACGCGGACCCTATTGGAGTGGTGCGTCACGCGCGGCTACGTCCAGTTCAACGTCTTGGCCGGCCTGAAGCGCGCCAAGGCGACGCGCGCCGAGCGGCTTGACGATGATCGCCGCACGGGCCGCGCCCTGTCCGATGACGAGATTAAGGCCGTGTGGTTCGCTGCCGAGGCTTTTGGCCCCTTCGGCGGTCTGGTCAGACTC
The DNA here is from genome assembly GCA_963736175.1 of uncultured Alphaproteobacteria bacterium. GTDB lineage: Bacteria > Pseudomonadota > Alphaproteobacteria > Rhizobiales > Beijerinckiaceae > Rhodoblastus. Next base: position 129,445 of record CAVTNU010000029.1, read on the forward strand.
GGTCTGCTCTCCAGTTTGCGCCGCAACGAGCTGGCCGGTTTGAAATGGACCGACATCAAGAGCGACCGCATTGTGATCGCGGCGGAACGCGCCAAGACCGGCGCCGAGCACTCAGTGGTGCTGACCAGCGCCATGCGCGCGGTCATCAATGGGCAGCCGCGCACGACCTCGCCGCTGGTCTTCGGCAGCCTGAAGAAGCCCGGCGCCGAGATTTCGGGCTGGTCGAAGCTGATGCCGCGTCTTGTTGCGACCTCCGGCGTCAACTTCACCTTGCACGACCTGCGCCGGACTGCGCGCACGCTGATGTCGCGCCTTGGCGTCCTTGAAGATCACGCGGAGCTGGCCATCGGCCACGCCCGCAAGGATTTGATTGCCAGATACAACAAGGATGATGCTTGGCAAGGCCGCGTCGACGCCTTCAACAAAGTCGGTGACCACGTCGTCGGCCTGCTGCAGGGCGATGGCCCCGCCGTTGCGCCAATGAAGCGGAAGGCGCGGCCGTGACCGAACACAAGAAGCCGGGCCTCGCCGCCGGTCCTCGATATGTCGAGCACCTTCGGCAGGAGTTGCTCGACGCGATGGGTGACAACGAACTGATCGCCGTGGCGCTCGACGTGGCCAGCAAGGCGATCACCAAGCGCGGCCATCAGGAATCCATGGCCAATGCCCGGTCGAAGAAACTGGCCAAGTCGGGCAAGCCGAAAATCCTGAAGCGCATCGCCGAACTGACCGCCGAGGGCGCGGGGCGCAAGGACATCACGCGCACGCTGGGCGATGAGTTTGGCATCTCCGAGCAATACGCCCGGCGGCTGGCCAAAAAATAGTTAAGTTTTTTCGAAACTACTGATTTCACAAGGTTCGTTTTACTTACCTATCTCTGTCTGTACGCGGTTTCGCTCACCTGCGCCGCCCTAGACAGGAGTAAGACGACATGGCCACAGCAAGGGCATCTTTTGCCCCGCCCGAAGACCTTGTCTACCTCGACGACATCGAAGTCGCGAAGATGCTCGGCATTTCAAAGCAGCAGCTGAAGGTCTGGCGCACGACCTCGCCGCCGCAGGGGCCGAAAGTGACGTATTTCGGCAGGCTCGTCCGCTATGGCCTAGCCGACCTTCGCGCCTATGCCGCGTCGCGCCCGACTGGTGGCGAGATGAAGTCGTGAGCGCCACCGGCAAGACTTTCCGCCTGTTCAAACTGGACGGCTACAAGGTGCGCGGCTTCGTCGACGTGAACGGCACGCCATGGCTCTGCGCTGTCGATCTGGCGGCTCCGCTCCAGTTGACGCCCAAGGCGGTCGAGCACGCCATCGGCACCTATCCCGACTTCTTCAGTCAAGTGCTGGAAGGCGAAGACGTGGCCGCCGCCAAGGCTCTTTTGGCTCCGAAAAGGCGTGCTTTGACTCCCCGAAATCCGGGGAGTCAAAAACCCCAAAAAGAGCGCCGTGGCGGCGCGACGACGCTAACTTTCATCACCGAGCGCGCCGCCCACCTGCTGACCGCAAGGTCGAAGGCCGCCGTCATCCCCGGCACGTTCGCGTTCGACTTCTGCAACTGGCTGTTTGGCGAAGTTGTGCCGAGCCTGCAGAAGCACGGCGGCTACGTCATGACGAAGCAGGCCCGCCAGCTCGTGCAGGGTCAGCTCGGGTGGCAGGCGATCCGTGAAGACGGCAAGGTGGCGCGCAAAGCCTTCACCGCCGTCATCAATGATGTGTTCATTCCGGTTGCCATCAGGCAGGGCTCGAACAACTACAAGCGGTACAACGAACACGGCACCGCGTTGGCGCTTGAGTGCGCCCGCCAGAAGCACGGCGAAGGCCTCCGCGACCTGACGGAAGACATGCTGCTGGCCGAGCTGGCCGTGATCGAGAACCGGCTGGCCGAACTGCTTGAGGCCTCGGTACGCGCCGGTGGTCACTACAAGATGATCTGGGCGCGGTTCGCCGACACGGCGCGGAAGTTCTTTGTATCTCGCGAACTGGCTCCCGCGCCGTGGGTGGCTGATCCTGAAGATTAACCCCAACCAGATCGTGCAGCGGCCGGGGTCCGAGCAGATCGTGCTGGCGGTCTCCGTGGCCCAAGCGACCGGCTTCGGGAACGGGCCGCTAACCGAACCCAACATGGCGGCCCTCAAGCTGTTCATGCAGCAGGTGACGAAGTGATCCCTTTTCGAGATTTCATCGCCCTGTCCTGGGCCCAGATTTCGACCAGCTGGCGCACAGACGCCACCATCGATTCGGCCACCGGCGCGTGGTCTGACGGCGAAAAGTCCGGCGCCAGCGTGGCGAGTTTCTTTGCCCATGTCCTTGGCGTCGATGCTGTGACCGCCGATGGACTGATCCAGCTTCTCGCCGACAACCCGACCGCAAGCATCGCCCGAAACATCCACACCGGTCCGAACGCCAAAGCCCTGCCCGTCGGGTTTGAAGACTAGCGTATGCGCCTGTCAATCGTATTCAAGTATCCGCCTGACGACTACGCTGTGATTCTAGTACGTGACTTGCGCAATGATTACATCATGTGTAGTGATTACGTCATGGATAAGAACAGATTCTCATAAATCATGAAGCGCAGAGGTCTGACGAGGCTTCAGACCGCCCGGATTCTTGGCATATCGCCGCGCATGGTCGATTGGTACATCAACGGCGGCTACGAGGTGCCTCGTGGGGTCGGGCTGCTGATGCTGGCTCTCGATGAGGGCGCATTGCGGCCGGAGTGGCTGGAGCAATGCCCGCTGCCGGTGCACAGGCCGGGACGGAAGCGGGCAGCCGTGTCGGCTGCCTAGAAACAGTAAAGCCGCCCGTGGGGAGCGGCTCGACCGTCGTTGTATGCAGACAACGCGCACTATTCCTTCGGCGGGAATGTGCTGCTGCATATAGCGCGAATCGAGCTTTTTGTCACGGGAAATGGCCTTCTAAAGGGAGGACTAATCCGTGAGCGTGCAATCCAAACTCTCTCAAGCCAGAGACGCCATCGCCGAAGGCCACCGCGTGTCGGTCATCGGCGGCCATGGCATTACGCGGGCTGGGCCGACCCGCAACCTCAATGATGTTGAGCAGGCATTACAGCTCAATCCGCATTGCGAGGTTAGGATCGAGGGTGAAGTCGAGGCCGCGCCGGAGCCGGTTGCTTTTGTGCCGGGATCGCTGCCGATGCCTCGCCGCGCGCCGCCGCCAAAGGCTCCTGAACTGCCGCCCGCCAACGAATCGAAAATCACTCCCTTTCCCGTGGCGATCCCGACGCTGGTCCTCGTGCCGATTGTCGTGCCCAGCGTCGTCGAGCGGCCGATTTTCGACCCCAAAATGATCGAGCACGTGCGCAACTTGCTGGGCGTGCTTGACGAGATCGAGCTGGCTGTGGCTCCGGTCGTCTACCGCAGCGACGAGGAACTGCTGGCTGCCCTGCGCTTGCTGGTTGGCCAGATTTCTGCCCCCGCGTTGGGCGAGGCGCTCGACATCATCATCATCGAAACCGATACGAGAGCCTGACCCCCATGAACGAGAAGCCCGACGTAGCCGCAATGCGCAAACGCGCCGACGAAGCCAAGGCAAGGGCCGCACAGCGGCAAGCCTCACAGGAGGCGCAGGAAAAGGCCGAGCGGAAAGAGGCCGAGGAAAAGGAAAAGGCCGAGCAGGCCGACCGGAAGGCCAAGGAGGAAGCTGACGCGGCGGCCAAAGCCGCATCGCTCGACGATTTTCTCGCCAGCGTGGAAAAAGCCCGCAAGGCGGCCCGCTTCGTAATCCCTGAGCCCGGAGCGGTCGAGGCCGCCTTGCACGTAGCCACGCACCTGATTGGCAATGGCTGGGGCGCGTTGCCGATCAGCGACCAGACCAAGTTGCCCGCCGCAGCAGGCTGGCAGGACACGCCGCTGGCGGACCGCATGGCGTATTGCCGCGCCTTCCTGCATCCCGGCTATGGCGTCGGCGTCGTCGGCGGCCAGCGTGCCGGTCTTGATGAGCAGGGTGAGCAGGGTGAGCAGCTTCACACGGTGCTGGTTGACGCCGACATTCTGGATGGCCCGACCTCGATGGCGGTGCGCGCGACCCTGCCCGACATGCCGCTGCGCATCGGCCGCGACCCGAAGTTCGTCGGCGTCATCCGCGCCCGCAACCGGACGGCTTACAGCCGCGACATCAAGCTGGTGCGGACTGTCAATGGCGTGGAAGAGGTCGCCGTCATCCAGCTGATTTCGAAAAATATCGCCGCGCCCGTCGGGTCGGCGGAAGGCGGAGAATCTCACTGCAAGCAGGCGGTCTGGTGGGGAAGGCACACCTCGGGCAAGCCCTACCAGCACATCCACAATTCCTCTGGGAAGACGATCTTCGACTATTCGCCGTGGACCGTACCTATTCTCAATCTTGCCGCGTGGGAGCTGTCGGTCATCAAGGCAGTCGCGCCGCTCGGGTGGAAGGTGAGGGCGGCGGCTGCGGGCGGCGCAATGCGCGAGCCGGAAAACGCCCTCGGCGTGCTCCGTGACATCGAGGCGGCCCACATGGGCGCGTGGGCCCGCGACACCCTCAAGCAGGAGTGCGTGGCGCTCGCGAACATGACGGCCGGGAGCGGGCGGGGCTCGGTCGTCCACGAGGCGATGCTCAAGATCGCGCCGGTTATCGCGGCGGGGGCTTTCTCAGAGGACGAGGCCGAGGAAATAGTCACGGCGGCGGTGGGGGACTGGTCGGCGGTCGAGCGTGATTTCCGGCGGGGCTGCAAGGCGCTGGTCTTCGTGGCGGTCAACTGGGCGGTCAAGGAGTTGGCGCGGTTCCGGCTTGAGCACGGGCTCGATGCGCCGGGGCGCGCGCCGGAGGCCCGGCTGGACCGCCTTCATGAGGCGCTCTGCAAGCAGAGCGAAATACAGTCGATTTTTGGAGGGGTGTGAGATGTCACAGCAGAAGCACAAAGACCACGCGGGTTTCGACGAGCGCGGCCGCCCGAAGCCGCAGCCCTACACCGTGATCGTCGATGCGATCACGCGCCTCGACGGCGACAGCCCGTACATAACGCGCCACATAGAGGAGATACTCGGCCACGCGATCCTGCTCGACGACGGCGTGAAGTTCAAGATCATCCGCAGCCGACTGCTGCTGAAGACCGGCGTGGGAGCCGAGGAAATCGACAAGGCGATAAGGCGCGTGAAGTTGATCATGGACCCGCCCGCAGACACGTTCGGGGCCGACGATGGCGCTGACGACGGGGGTGCTCACGGCGTGACGGCGGCGGCGGAGATCAAGAACATCATCGCCGGGATCAACAAGGAGCACTTCCTGATCAGCACGGGCGGGCGCGTCCGCGTCGGCTCCTACAGCAATCACGAACTGGGCGAAGTGCTGACGATGATGCCCGCACGCGACTTCGAAATCCTGTTCGCGAGCCAGCACATCTGGAAGATCAACTCGAAGGGAGAGCTGAAGCCCAACGGGATCGGCGGCGTGTGGCTGCACCACGAGAACCGCCGCCAGTACAAGGGTGGTTTCGGCTTCGACGCGCGCCCCGGCGCGGGCCTCGACCTGCCCGGCGACCGCCTTAATATGTGGCGCGGATTCATGGGCGTCCCGCAGGCGGGCAGCTGGCCCCTGCTGAAGGCGCACATGCTGGAGGTGCTGGCGAACGGCAACAAGGACCACGCGAATTACATCTGCAAGTGGATCGCGTGGAAGTTGCAGAACCCCGGTGGCCGCCCCGGCGTGATGCTGGTGTTCAAGTCGATGGAGGGCTCGGGAAAAAACACGGTCTTCGACCGCCTGCGGCAGTTCTTTGGCATCCATGGCCGCGCGGTCGCCTCGACGAAGCACATGACCGGCGACTTCAACGCGCACATGCGCGGCGTGTGCTTCCTCTTGGCTGGCGAGGCGATCTGGGGCGGAGACCATCAGGCGCGCAACAAGCTCTACGCAATGATCACCGACCCGTCCCTGATGACCGAACTTAAAGGCGTTGACGCGGTCGAGGACGTCAACCGGCTGGGCATCGTTGCTCTGACCAATGCCGACTGGTCGGTGCCCGCTGGCGTGAACGCGCGCCGCTTCGCGGTGTTTCGCTGCTCGGACAAGCACGCCTTCGGCATGGAGGATGAGGCGGCGGGCGTAGCCTATTTCGATGCGCTCAACGCCGAGCTGGACGGCGGCGGCTTCGAGGCTTTCGTCCACGACATGCTGACCATGGACCTCGGCGACTGGCACCCGCGTCAGGGCGTGCCGCAGACCGAAGAGTTGGTTCAGGAGAAGGTCCAGTCGCTGCAGCCCGTCGAGAAGTGGTGGCATGGCTTGCTCGAACGCGGATACCTGCCGCAGCCGCCAAAGGGCGAGCTGGTTATGGACCGCAACCCTCGCGAGCTGCGGGTGCATTGGGCGTCGGATGAAGCCCAGCGCGAATACGGCGACCGCTACGGAGATTTGACCAACCAGCGCATCGGAAACTTCCTGAGCAAGAAGCTGGAACTTAAGTCGGATCGCCTGCCAGGTGACGGCAAGACGTATTACGCGGTCCCGCCGCTCGCTGTTTGCCGCGCGATCTGGGAGGCGAAATTTGGCAAATACACGTGGAGCGACACTTACTTCGACTGGGGAGCGCCGAAATAACGTGAAGGCTCACCGGAAAAACGGCATCCGTGAAGGCTCAAAAAGAAGCCTTAACGGCTGTGTCCCTAGAGTAATATGGGTTTGTGAAGGCTGTGAAGCGTGAAGGCTTGTTGCGCAGTTGTTTAATAGGAATGACACACACGCCACCCGATGGCTAACACGTAAAAGACCAAGTGCGTGGTGTGCGGGTATCAAACTCTCACATTAACTTCTAAAAGCCTTCACAGCCTTCACAGCCTTCGAGATGCCCGGAAAATATGGGGTTTTTGGCGTGAAGGCTTCTTTTTGAGCCCTCACGGAGCCCTCACGCGGTTTGACAGCCGCATACGCCAGCCTGCGGACAGTTCGGTCGCGCGCGTGCGCGATTTCGGTGTGGTCAATTGGTTCGCCTGCGCGCGCGCGCATGTGGCGGCTGCGAAGGATTGACCGAACGGTTCGGTCAAGCGAAAATAGGCCATGGCGAAAGCACCCCCGGCCAGCATATTGGCGGTCATCGACCAGCTCGCGGAAGGAGCATCCCTGCGCCCCGCGCTGGCCGCCAGCGGGGTGTCCCATTGGTCGTTCTACGCTGCGATCAAGCGCGACCCAGCCCTTGCCGCGACCTACGTGGAAGCAAAGCAAGGCCGGATGTTGCCAGACTTCGAAGACGCGGTCGCCATTGGCCGGGAGCGCGGCGCTAAGGCCATGATGTCTTTCTTGCACGCGGCGGGCAAGAAAGAAGTCCGCCGCGACTGGGAGGCCATCGCGCGCGCGGAATCCAAACGGCGGCAGGCGCGCCAGTTCGAGCGGGACGACATCGCCCTGCAGCAGATCGACCAGCGGCAGGCGCAGCGCCATCGCCGGGCGGCGACGCTGGCTGCCGCCCCGGCGACCCTGACGAAGATCGACGACCTGAAAGCCGTCGGCGACGTGATCGACGCCCGGGTCTTTCGCAAGCTCGGCCTGCACCAGAACGACATGGTCTTTCGCGACCCGCCCCGGCAGCCGGGCCTGTCCCGTATCGAGCTGACCCGCGACTGGATGGCGCTCCATTACCGCAGCGGCGCGTGCCAGACGGTCAGCATTTTCTGGTGGGAAAACCCGGTGAACACCTGCGCGACTTTTGTGTGCGGCCCCTGCGGCAAGCGAGCCCGGATGCTCTACCCACATCCCGCTGGCGACCGCTATGTCTGCCGCCGCTGCGTCACGGCGACAGCCGACGGTCGCTACGCGGCCCGGCAGAAGCGTCGCGACCCGAAGCGGGTCCGCACTAAGCCGCCGGTATTCGCTGGTGTGCGATGCACGACGCGCGACCCCGCGACTGGTAGGTTGTCACGACCAGCACCGCCGCCTCCGCGCGGCTTCAAGCTGCACGATTTCTAAGGTCCTGCACATGTCCATCAACTACGTCGCCAACGACCTTCTGCGCCGCGCCAAAGGCGTCGCCATCGACAACCATGGTGGCTCTTGGAAAGCCCCCCTGTTCGGCGAGGGTGGCCGCAACCGGAACGACCTGCTCGAATTTCTCACCAGGCGGCATCCTCACACGGCGCACCGCGTCGGGCAGGCGCTCGGCGCGGTCAACCTGTCGGAGACGATCCGCCGAGCGAAGGCCGTTACGTTCGACGTCTTCACCGGCCTTTGGGAATCGAGTGAAGGCGGTCATGGCGAGGGTGGCGAGAGCCTGCTGCGTTTTCTGCTCGGGGCCGGTCCGAGCGCCATCCGCGACGCGGTGGTCGTCCTGCTCACTGATGAAGACTGAGGCAGGCAGGTCGAGATAGCCCGTCAGCTAATTGGGTCCCGGGACCTAATTAGCTGATGCTCCGCTTCGGCTTCGTATCGAACGGCGACTTGTCGGTCGTGATCGCGCTGGCCGCCGCCCGGGCCGCCTGCAGAAGAAGCGCGCCTACGGCTTTAGCCGTGGGGAGCATGTCATAGCGGGATTATGTCCGCTAGCGGACATAACTCGGAGCACGAAAAACCCGGCAGGCCCGCCGATCAATTTAAGATCAAGAAAAAGCAACGCTGAAGCAAAAAGCCTCGCGCGCAGGCACGCGCATACGAGGCTCCACGTGCTATTCTTCCGCCTGTGCGATTTGCAGGAGGCCAAAGCCGTGTCCAACCCCAACGATCCCGATGACGACGAATCCCCCAGCGCGCGCAGATGGGCCGAAACTGGGCATCATTTTCTGAGGTCGGTCGGTGACGCGCTGATCAACCACGCCTTCGGCAGCATGTCTTCCACCGGCGAGGCCGGTGAAGCGGCAAGCCTCGCCAGCAATGCGGCTGGAGCCGCTGGCGGCAGCGCGGCCGAGGGCGTGGGGTCGTTGTTGGAGGCTTTGCCCGAAGTCGCAGCCGCAGCCCTTGCAACAGGCGGCCGCGCTGGCGTTCAAAAATACGCCAAGGCCCGCGCCGAGTTGGAACACATTCATCGAAAGCTGAAGGCGGCCGAGAAGAAGCATGTCGGCAAAGTTTCCGGCGCCGATCACACAGCACATGCCGGCCGCACCCGGCGCACGGCCCATGCTGTCGGCGGAGGCATTGGGTCGGCCAAGCCCGGCTGGGCCGATTCGGTTGACACCCCGCGGCTGGAGCGTCGCTGATCAGTTTCCTTCGTGCCTGACGAGTGCCCGGCGCATGTGCGCCGGGTGAAGTTCGAGGAAATCACTTTACGACTGGACCCGCCAGCACCGGCCTGAAACCGTCACGCGCCGCCGGATTGTAAGACCGATTGCAAGACCGCTGGCGCGAGCTGGTCGGACGTTTGTTCACCCCGACGCGCATCCCCGGCGTGGGAAGGATTGTGGGAAGACCCCAACCCGTCGCCATGAAAGCCGCAGAAATGTTGGGATTTTGGTGGAGCTTCCACAGCGACGGACCCCACGGCCGCTTGGCGACCTCCGCGAGCGAAGAACCGTTGGCTACTTCCTCGCAAATGCGCTCGGCAACTTCCTCAGAATATGTATTGGCCCAAGGAAACTTGCCGTCGGTCTTTGCTGTCAGCAATATAGCCATGTCAGCCCCCTCGTATGCGGGTGTAGAATTCTCGAAACAACTTGCTTTACTGATTAAAGTACGCTTCTTTACGCGTGTAAAGAAAAACGGCCGCCTCGGGGCAAACGAGACGACCGTCTTAGAATTTGAGTGTGGTGCTGACTGACGAACGCACCATACGCAAAAACGAAGACAATAGGCAAGCCCCGAGCGCGGTCTCCAACAAAGGAGACCCGCAATGTCATTCAATTTTCCCGCTCCTGCCGCGGCTAAGCCCGTCACGCTGCTCAATAGCAGCGCGACCGTGCTGCTCAGCGTCTATATCCGCCAGCTTGCACCGTCATTCCAAACGGTCTTCGACGCCGACTGGCGCGCGGAGCTTGACGCGCCCGCCGGCCTCGTCCCTGCATATCTCGATTTCGATCCTCCGACCGACCGCCACGCGGTCAGGATGGCAGTCCGGACGGTTCTCGAAGCCCGGCCAGACTTCTGGCTTTGGCGCAAAAGCATCGTCAGGATCGCCGCAAGGAACCGGATAGGCCGCCTTCACGCTGCGCCGGCATCGCCGAAACGCCAAATCACCGCCTCAAGCTCGCGCGTCGTGAACGGGACGGGTTAACTCATTGGCACGCACTTACCGTTGCTGCGGTCTCGGCGATGGCTCCCGCTAGCGAAAATATTGCAACGACCCCACTTGTGGAATCGATGCCGCTGTAATCCGAGTTCGCCTGGTGCTGCTGGGCGACCGAGCAATTAACTGCGTGAGCGGCCTGCTCATTTGCCGACGCGATCCGCTCCTGACTCTGCCTCACCGACAATTGGGTCCGCATTTCAGAAATATAGTTCGCAAATTCACTTTGATATTGCTCAATGGTTATTTTCCTGTCCGCAAATGACCTTGCAAGTGCGAGGCGTTTGTATGATATCGCGTACGCTATATCATTTGGTTTTGTCGAGAAATGATCTAGTGCCGATAATATACATTGCGCAAAAGGCACAGCATTATCTCTATTTCGCTGATCCTTAGGATATTTCAATTTGCAGGCGTTTATTTCAGACGTCGCCGCAGCGTTTTGGCTTTGAACAGCAGCAAGCTGTTGCTGCTGCGCTAGTCGCTCGTTATCCGAAACGCATCCAGACAAAACGGCGCCGAACGCGATAACTGCAGAAATAGTTCTCCTCATTGTGTCGCCCTGTCCGCTTCTTGCTGTCCGCCTTGAGCACCGCAAACGGCCCTTAAGTGCAAAGCGCCGCCTTTTGTCGCTCGCCGCGGTCACATTGCCATAGGATTTGCAATTTGCGATGTGATTTCGCTGCCGGCGCTGTCTCAGCGCGCTCTTCGCCCCAAGATCGGGAGTAATGACGGACGGCAACTTCGCGCCGATGCACCTTCAGAAACCGACTTCTCGTTCATTTACCTCAGAGGGCCTCGGCACGGTGGCCCGGTGCCGCCCCCTACCGCTGGAGGAGTTGGGCGACTCGGAAACGGAAATCCGCAACTTGGTCATGCGGCGTGGCCAGCCGGCCAAACCTGTGGCAGACAGCAAATAGGTCCGGGCCGACTCTAGGGCGGTTCGAAGAAGCGGCAGCACTCGAAAGGCCCCGCCGTGCTGTGCTGGTGCTGTTTCACGGCCTTTGGCGCTTCGGTCAAATCCAGCTAACTCGTTGATTTTAATGGTGGGCGATATAGGGATCGAACCTATGACCCCACCCGTGTGAAGGGTGTGCTCTCCCGCTGAGCTAATCGCCCGGCCGAAACTTCGGCGGAAGCCTCCTTTAGGAAACGGCGAGGCCGCCGTCAAGCCGCGCGCCAGTGTTGCCTTCCCGTCACGGCGGGCGGCAATGATTCCGCGGCGCAAAAAAGAGGCGCCGAATGGCATTGCCAAAAGCGGCGGTTTGGCGGCAACATCGCCGCGATGCGCCCCCCGCGCATAGCCGCCAACTTTTATGAGGCTGTTCATGCTTCGCCGTATTTCGACACTGACGGGCGCGTTCGCAAGCTTGACGCTGTTGCTCGCCACGCCAACGCAAGCCGCTTTCTTCGATTTCCTGTCCGGCGGTTCGCAGTCAAGCTTCGGTCAGGACGGGCGCCCGCGCCAAGTCGCCCCGCCGCGCGAGACCGTTTCCTATTCCGGCCGCCAGCCGGCCGGCACGATCATCATTTCGACCAGCGAGCGGCGGCTCTATTATGTGCTCGGCAATGGTCAGGCGATCCGCTACGGCGTCGGCGTCGGCCGTCCGGGATTCGAATGGTCCGGCACCCGTCATGTCTCGATGAAACGCGAATGGCCGGATTGGACGCCGCCGGCGCAAATGATCAGGCGCCGCCCCGACCTGCCGCGCCACATGGCCGGCGGCATCGCCAATCCGCTCGGCGCTCGCGCCATGTATCTGAGCGGCACGCTTTATCGCATTCACGGCTCGAACGAGCCGGAATCGATCGGCCACGCCGTCTCGTCCGGCTGCATCCGCATGACCAATGACGACGTCGTCGATCTCTACGACCGGGTGCGCATCGGCACGCGCGTCGTTGTGGAGCGATAGGGCGCGCCTGTCCGACGACGATCGCTGAAACGATCCGTAAGGGCCGGTTCGCTGGCCCTTTTTTTTGCGTCTTTGTCGGCGTTGCCCGGCGTTCATCCGTCATTCAGCCGCGCCAGCGTGAGATGAAGGCGAAACATAGGGGCGAATCTGTTATAGATCGCCCGATGTGGGGTCTTTTATCCTTTGGAGCGCACATGGCTTTGCTTTCCCGCCTGACGGCATTATTGGTCGCCTTCGCGCTCGTCCTGCCGGGCGGTCTCGTTCAGGCGCAGGCTCCGGCGCCTGTCGGCGCCGCGCCGCGCATCGCCCTTGTCATCGGCGAAGCCGCGTATTCGACCGGCGCGCTGGCGACGCCGGCCAACGACGCCGGCCTGATCGCCGATACGCTGCGAGCGGCCGGCTTCGACGTCACCGGCGCCGCCGATCTCGACCAGGAAACCCTGCGTAACGCCTTCCGCGAATTTCTGGAAAAGGCGGCGAGCGCCGGGCCGGACGGCGTCGCCTTCGTCTATCTGTCGGGTCGGGCGCTGCAATACGCTGGCGAGAATTATTTCGCGCCGGTCGACGCCGTCATCGCCCGCGATTCAAACGTGCCGATCGAAGCCCTGCGCCTGTCGGACTTCACCCGTCCGCTCGCCGATCTGCCGCTTAAAGCGCGCATCATCGTGATCGACGGGGCGCGCGCCAATGCGTTCGTCCAGTCCGGCCCGCCGCTGGCGGGCGGTCTGGCGCTGGTCGATCCCGAGCCCAATTCGCTTTACGCGTTCAACGCCGCGCCGGGCGCCATCGCCGGTGAGGAAAAGGGCCCCTATAGCGTCTATGCGCGCGCCGTGGCCGAAATGCTGCGCGAGGGTGGTCTGAATATCGACGAGGCTTTCGCCCGGGTGCGTTTGCGCGTCAGCGAACAGACCAACGGCTCGCAGGTTCCCTGGAGCGCTTCGAAACTGTCCGCTCCTTTCTCGCTGTTCGCCCGCGCGCCGGGCGCGCCGGCGCCGGTCGTGGCGCTGGAGACGCAGGCCAATCTGCGCGCGCGGCCGATCCGCGATTTCCCGGCGGCGGAAGCCTATGCGATCGCGCTGGAGCGCGACACCTTCGCCGGCTATCAGGACTTCCTCAACGCCTTCCCCAATCATCCGCTGGCGCAGCGCGTGCGTGTGATGCTGGCCCTGCGGCGCGAGGCGATCACCTGGCGGCGCGCCTACAGCGCCGACACGCCCAACGCCTATTGGACTTATCTCGTGCGTTATCCGCAAGGCCCGCACGCCGAGGACGCGCGCCGGCGCCTGGCCTTCCTGCGCGCCGCGCTCGTCGCGCCGCCGCAGTACGAGGCCTTCGCCTTCGACGCGCCGCCGCCGCCCGACTACGAATATGGCTATGTCGATCGACACTATGTGATGTTCGACGATCCCGACTACGCGCCGCCGCCGCCGATGCCGATGTTCCTGGCGCCTGAACCGCGCGAATTCGTCGAGCTGCCGCCGCCGCCGCCGCCGCCTCATCACGGCCTGCTGCCCTTGCCGCTGGCGGTGCCGCTGCTGGCCGCGCTGCCGGCGATCGCCATCGGCGTCTTCCGCGCTCCTGGCGCGCTTACCGCCAAGCAGCCGGGCGCCGACGATTATTATCGCAGCCATTATCACATGCCCGGCGCGCCGGCGCCGTCAACGCCGCCGGCTTTGCCGCCGGGCGGGGCCGGCTTGCCCAACAACGGGCAGGGCCGCCCGCTGCCGCATCCGCCCGGATCGCCGGTTCAAGCGGTCGCGCCATTGCCGGGCGCCGCTTTGCCCGGCGCTCATCCGGGCGCAGGAATGGCGCCGAACGCGCCTCCCGCCGGTCCCGGTCTAGCGCCGCCGCATCAGCATGGCTTGCCTGTTCAGCCGGCGACGCCTGGCGCACCCGCCGTCAGTCCGAATGCGGGAGGCCCGGCCCACGTGCCGCCGGCAACGCATGTCGCGCCGCAAATTAAGCCGTTCACGCCGCCGACGAACCATTTCACGCCGCCGCCCGCGCATGTCGCGCCCGCGCCGGTCCATCCCGCGCCGGCGCAAACGCCGCCGCCGCCGCATTTCTCGTCGACGCCGATGCATGCGGCGCCGCCGCCGCAACCTCATTTCGCGCCGCCGCCGCAACCCCACGTCGCGCCGCCGCCGCAACCGCATTTCTCCGCGCCGGCGCCGCAGCCGCACGTCGCGCCACCGCCGCACGCCGCGCCGCCGCCGCACGCCGCGCCGCCGCCGGCCAAGCCGCATTGCGGCGAACACGGCGAGCCGCCGTGCCGCTGAGTTTTGAAAACGCTTCGGGACTTGCCGAAACCGGCTGATGCGCCTGAGGCGTCGCGTCTCTATCGACGCGCGCGTCCGCATCTGTTAGAGCGGCGCGAAAGTCCGCTTCGACGAGGCGGGCGGGCCTTGCGACGGGCAGGGCTCAAGCATGATCCCAACAAGGCGCTGGACCTCTTGGGCAAGATCATGCGGTGAAACAACATGCGGAGCGGGCGTTTCGATTTCGTCGAAACGCTTCCCGCTCCAGGGCATTCGAATTGACCGCCATGACCGATCTGTCGCTCGACTATTTTCCGCTCACGCCCGCCGACCTGCCTGCGGTTCGCAAGCTCGACGAACGCGCCTTCGGTCCCGGACGGTTCGCCAAGACCGCCTATCGTCTGCGCGAAGGCGCAGATCCGGACTGGAGCCTGTCGTTTCTCGCGCGGATTGGCGGCATGCTGGTCGGCGCCAATACGATGACGCCGATTCTGCTCGGCGAAACGCCTGGCCTCCTGCTCGGGCCGCTGACGGTGGAGACGGCGTTCCGCTCGCGCGGGCTTGGCGAGGCGCTGGTGCAAAAATCGCTTGAAGCGGCCAAAGCGGCCGGTCACGGCCTGGTGCTGCTGGTCGGCGACGAACCCTATTATGCGCGGCTCGGCTTCAAGCGTGCGCCGCATGGCAAATTCGTTTTTCCCGGTCCTGTCGATCCGGCGCGCCTGCTGGTCTGCGAATTGCGGGAAGGCGCGCTCGCCAGCGCGGGCGGGGCGATCTCGTCGAGGCGTTAGGTCAACGCCTCTTTCAGATCGAGCGTGCCCTTGACGCCAATATCTTCGAAATGCCCCTGCAGAAATTTGTCAGCGGCGCGTCGACCGATCGCGAATAATTGTTTGAAGAAGTCGAAATCCGGGACCATTTTCGACGCCGCGCCGAATTGGTTCAACTCATCCTGCGCCTCGATCACATGCAGGCGGATCTTCTTGTAGTGGGAGCCTTCGAGGCGACCGGCGTCGATCAGTCTGGCGACGAAATCGATGGCGCGAAACTCCTGCAGCAACGGCGCGTTGAAGGTGATCTCGTTCATCCGTCCCATGATTTCGGCGGCGTCGCTGGGCGTTTGCCGACGCTCGATCGGATTGATCTGCACCAGCACGATATCCTGCGCGTCGGTTTCGGTGAAAAACGGGAACAAGACCGGATTGCCCATGAATCCGCCGTCCCAATAGGGCTCGTTATCAATGATGACGGCTTTGAAAACGGTCGGCAGGCAGGCGGAGGCCATCAGCATATCGATGGTCATCTCGGGTCGGCGGAACACGCGCACCTTGCCGGAATAGACATTGGTTGCGGCGATGAAAAGCTTGAAATGGTCGGTGTTGCGCAGCGCCTCGAAATCGATCTGCCGGGTGAGAACATCGCGCAGCGGATTGATGTCGAGCGGATTGAACTGATAGGGCGAAAACAGGCTCGCGGTCTTTTCGATCAGATCGGCGGCGGGCGTCGCCCCCCAGAAATTCAAGAGGCCGTCGAACGCCGTGCGCTGCATATCCGACAGATTGCCGTCGATGCTGGCCGAGCGCCAGAATGTCGCAAGCTGTTCGCGCGCGCCCTCGAAGCCGTTCTTGCGCATGCCTTCGGCGAGATTGATGGCGTTCATCGCGCCGGCGCTGGAGCCGCTCACCCCGTCGAAGTCGAAACGCCCGTCCTCCAGCAGGCGGTCGAGCACGCCCCAGGTGAAGGCGCCATGCGCGCCGCCGCCCTGCAAGGCGAGATTGATCGTCTTGCGCGCGGGCGCGGCGGGGGATTTGACTTTGCCGGGCATGGCCTGCCTTGTCTGCGCGTCACGAAGCCCGGAGCGCTGGCGCGCCGCGGGCTTCCCGCAAGGATGTGGGGTGGCGAATTTTCGAACTCAGGCGGCTGTCCAGCCGCCGTCCATCGACAGATTGGCGCCGGTGATCTGCGCGGCGGCGTCCGAGCAAAGGTAAACCATGAGCGCGGCGACCTGATCGACGGTGACGAATTGCTTGGTCGGCTGGGCCGCCAGCAGGACGTCGTTGATGACCTGCTCCTTGGTGAGATTGCGCGCTTTCATCGTGTCGGGAATCTGCTTTTCGACCAGCGGCGTCCAGACATAGCCGGGCGAGATGCAGTTGACCGTGACGCCGAAGGTCGCCAGCTCCAGCGCGACGGTCTTGGTGAGGCCGGCGATGCCGTGCTTGGCCGAGACGTAGGCGGCCTTGAACGGCGAGGCGACGAGCGAATGGGCCGAGGCGGTGGAAATGACGCGCCCCCATTTGCGCGCCTTCATGCCGGGCGTCGCCGCCTTGATGGCGTGAAAGGCCGAGGACAGGTTGATGGCGATGATCTGGTCCCACTTGTCGTCCGGGAAATTTTCGATCGGCGCGACAAACTGGATGCCGGCGTTGTTGATCAGGATGTCGACCGAGCCGAACGTCTTTTCGGCGTTGGCGATCATCGCGGCGATTTCGGCGCCTTTAGTCATGTCGGCGCCGTCGTAGATCGCCTTGACGCCGAACTCCTTTTCGATGCCGGCGCGCTCCGTTTCGATGGCGGCGGCCTCGCCGAAGCCGTTGATGACGATATTGCAGCCTTCCTTGGCAAAAGCGCGGGCGATGGCCAGTCCAATGCCGGACGTGGACCCGGTGACGACAGCGGTTTTGGCGGCAAGCGACATGAATTTCTCCAAATTGTGATGACAATAACTAGACTCTGGAATGAATTATAGCGCGCCGCGCCGTTTTTGCATCTGCGTAATGTTCGCAATTGCGAAAGGAGGCTGCCGGCGCCGATGGCCTT
Organism: uncultured Alphaproteobacteria bacterium; assembly: GCA_963736175.1. Taxonomy (GTDB): domain Bacteria; phylum Pseudomonadota; class Alphaproteobacteria; order Rhizobiales; family Beijerinckiaceae; genus Rhodoblastus. The sequence continues at coordinate 146,608 of CAVTNU010000029.1, forward strand.
GGACGCGCCAATCGGCTAAAGTGGAGCGCCAAACCAATAGCCAGGACGCCATGACGCACCGTTTTCCCGCTCTCGTCGAGACCGAAATTCCCGCCCATCCGCATCCGCGCGGCAAGAGCGTTGGCGTGCGGGTCGGATCGGGCGATCACGCCGTCATCGTCGGCGGCCACGCGCCGATCGTCGTCCAGTCGATGACCAATACCGACACGGCCGATGTCGAGGGGACGGCTCGTCAGGTCGCCGCGCTCGCCCAGCAGGGGTCCGAGCTTGTCCGCATAACCGTCGACCGCGACGAAGCCGCCGCCGCCGTGCCGAAAATCCGCGATCGGCTGGCGCAAATGGGGATATTCACGCCGCTCGTCGGCGATTTCCATTATATCGGCCACAAGTTGCTGGCCGATCATCCGGAATGCGCGCAAGCGCTCGACAAATACCGGATCAATCCCGGCAATGTCGGCTTCAAGGACAAGAAGGACAAGCAATTCGCGTCGATCGTCGAATTGGCCGCCAAACACGACAAGGCCGTGCGCATCGGCGCCAACTGGGGTTCGCTCGATCAGGAGATGCTCACCCTGTTGATGGACGAAAACTCCAAGTCGGCGCGCCCGGTCGACGCGCGCGCGGTGACCCGGGAGGCGCTGGTCCGGTCCGCCCTGCTTTCGGCCGAGCGTGCCGAGGAGATCGGTCTGAAGCGTGATCGCATCATCCTGTCGGCCAAGGTTTCGGCCGTGCAGGATCTGATTTCGGTCTATCGCATGGTGGCGAGCCGCTCCGATTACGCTCTGCATCTGGGCTTGACGGAAGCCGGCATGGGCTCGAAGGGCATTGTCGCCTCTTCGGCCGCCCTCGGCGTATTGTTGCAGGAAGGCGTCGGCGACACGATCCGCGTCTCGCTGACGCCGGAGCCGGGCGGCGACCGCACGCTGGAAGTCAAGGTGGCGCAGGAGATCCTGCAAACCATGGGCTTTCGCACGTTCGTGCCGCTGGTCGCCGCCTGTCCGGGCTGCGGGCGCACCACCTCGACGGTGTTTCAGGAGCTGGCGCGCGACATCCAGAACCATATTGTCGCGCAAATGCCGGTGTGGCGCGCGAAATATTCGGGCGTCGAAAATCTCAACGTTGCGGTTATGGGCTGTATCGTCAACGGGCCGGGCGAGTCCAAACATGCCGACATCGGCATTTCCCTGCCGGGCACCGGCGAGACCCCCGCCGCGCCGGTCTTCATCGACGGCAAGAAGGCGATGACGCTGCGTGGCGAAGGCATCGCCCGGGAATTTCAGCAGATCGTCGAGGATTATGTCGCCAGACGATATGGCGGCGCGGCCAAGGCGGCGGAGTGATCGGCGCGCTGACGCCGTTCAGCCGCCGATGAAGCCCGCGCCGATATTGATCGTCATAGCCAGCACGGCGTTGTTGAAGAAAAAGGAAAAAACGCTGTGCACGAGCGCCAGACGGCGCATCGTCTGGGATGTGACGGAAATGTCGGCGGTGGCGCAGGCGACGCCGATCACATAGGAAAAATATAGAAAATCGGGATAGTCGGGCGCCTGGTTGCCCGGAATCAGGATGCCGCCGCGCCCGTCCGCCGTCTTCAGCGTGTCCTTGGCGCACGCGCGAAAATATTCATGCGCGTAATGCAAGGCGAAGGTCAGGTGGATGAACAGCCAGGCGCCGATGATCGTCGCGCTCGCCAGGGCGATATGCAGAGCTTTCTGCGACGCGGGCAATTCCTTGACGATGGCCAGCTGCGCGAAAATCGCGCCGATCGACACGGTGGCGGCGAGCGCCGCCATCGCCAGAATGACGAACCGCCCCTCGTCCTGCATCGCGGCGCGGCGCGAGATGACGTGATGTTCGGAGCGCACGATCATCAGCCCGGCGGCCGCGAGATAGAGCCAGACGCCGACATTCCAGCCGAGCAGGGCGCGGGTGACGACGCGCCAGTCGGACGGCAGCGCCAGCCCCAGCGCGACGCCGATCACCGCGCAGACGAACAACCGCGGCCGCGCGCGCAGGACGCGCAACGGCTTGGGCAGATGTCTGAAGGAGTCGGTCATTGTCCGGGCCTGGCTCTCGACTTGATTCAGGATTTGCGCGACACGGCGAAACGGGCGGCCTCGGCCAATAACGCCGCCTTTTCGCCAAAGCCGCCATCGGTAAGGGCTTTGACCGCCTCCTGCGCCAGAGCGTCGCGCCTTTCCTTGGCGCGCGCCATGCCGAGCGCGGCGACCAGCGTCGCCTTGTTGCGCCCGGCGTCCTTGCCGGCGCGCTTGCCGAGCGCCTTTTCGTCGCCCTCGGCGTCGAGAATATCGTCGGCGACCTGAAAGGCCGCGCCGAGCGCCGCGCCAAAGGCCGATAGCGCTTTGGCCTGCGCTGCGTCGGCGCCGCCCAGCCGTCCGCCGGCTTCGACCGCGTGGCGCAACAGCGCGCCGGTCTTCATCGATTGCATCAGGGCGACGAATTCGGTCGTATGCGGCTCGGTCCGGCGTTCGGCTTCAAGATCGAGCGCCTGGCCGCCGACCATGCCGCCGACGCCGGCGGCGCGCGCCAGCATCAGCACCAGATCGACGCGCACGGCCGCGTCCTTGTGCGTCCTGACGTCAGCGAGCACGTCGAAGGCGTAGGTCAGCAAGCCGTCGCCGGCGAGAATGGCGACGGCTTCGTCGAAGGCCTTGTGCACGGTCGGACGGCCGCGGCGCAGATCGTCGTCGTCCATGGCCGGCAGATCGTCGTGAATGAGCGAGTAGCAATGGATCATTTCAAGCGCGCAGGCGGCGCGCAACGCGCCTTCGCCGTCGGCACCGAAAAGACGCGCCGTTTCGACCAGCAAGAACGGCCGCAGGCGCTTGCCGCCGCCGAGCGATCCGTAGCGCATGGCCTCCAGCAGGCGCGTCGGACGCGCGATCTCGCCGGGCAGGAGGCTGGGGGCGAGCAGATCGTCGAGCGTTTGCTCGGTCTGTTCTGCGACAAGGCGCAGCCTCTCGGCGAAGGCGCGCGAAAGTAATTCTTTGGCCAAGCAAGGCTCCACCGGTCGGAAATGGATTCAAGGCGAGAATTGCCAAAAGGTCCGCCCGCCCGCTTGCCCGATGCCGCGCAATCGGTCAAGGCTTTTGCTCGATGAGCAAGTCCGTCGCGCAATTTTTTTCGGCGGCGCGCGCCTTGGCGGCGCGTGTCCTTTTGGCCTGTCTGGCTTTGATCGCCGGACTGGTCGTGATCGATCGGTTTGTCCCGCCGGTTTCGACCCTGATGGCGGCCCGTTACGCGACATTGCGTCCGGTGGCGCGCGACTATCGGCCGCTGGAGCGGATATCGCCGGATCTGCTGCGGGCGGTGATCGTCGCCGAGGACGCCCGCTTTTGCCGGCATAGCGGCGTCGATTGGGGCCAGCTGGAGGCGGCGGCGAGCGATTTCGGCGACGGCGCCTCGGCGCGCGGCGCCTCGACGCTCGATATGCAGACGGTCAAGAATTTGTTTTTGTGGCCGTCGCACTCGGTCCTGCGCAAGGCGATCGAAATTCCGCTGACGCTGGCGCTCGATCTCGTCTGGCCGAAGCGACGCATTCTGGAAGTCTACCTGAACGTCGCCGAATGGGGCGAGGGCGTGTTCGGCGCCGAAGCGGCGGCGCGGCGTTATTTTCATAAATCCGCGGCGGCGCTCGACAGGCGCGAAGCGGTGTTGCTGGCGGGCGCGCTGCCCAATCCCAAGGCGCGCGATCCGCGCCGGCCCAAAGGCGTTTACGCGCGGCTGATCGGCCGCATCGCCCTGCGCGCGCGCCAGGAAGGGGTCGATCTCGATTGCCTCGATTTGCGGGCCGATCCTAGGGCCGATCCTAGGGCCGATCTTGGGGCCGACGCGCGTTGAGCGGTCGAAGCGGGCGTATCGATAGAATCAAAACGCCCGCCATTTCTTGTATTGCCGCCTGCGCCGTTTCGGTCGGCGTCAGGCCACTTCGAACAAGCCGGCGGCGCCCATGCCGCCGCCGACGCACATGGTCACCACGACATATTTGACGCCGCGCCGCTTGCCCTCGATCAGCGCGTGGCCGACGAGGCGCGAGCCGCTCATGCCATAGGGATGGCCGACCGCGATGGCGCCGCCGTCGACATTGAGCTTGTCGTTGTCGATGCCAAGTTTGTCGCGGCAATAGAGCACCTGCACGGCGAAGGCCTCGTTCAGCTCCCACAGGCCGATATCGTCGACCTTCAGCCCATGCGCCTTGAGCAGTTTGGGCACGGCGAAAACCGGGCCGACGCCCATTTCATCGGGGTCGCAGCCGGCGACGGCGATGCCGCGATAGACGCCAAGCGGCGTTAGATTGCGCTGTTGCGCCAGCTTGCCCTCCATCAAAACGCAGGCGCTGGCCCCGTCGGACAATTGCGAGGCGTTGCCGGCGGTGATGAACGAGCCATGCTCCTTCAAATGCCGGCCGCCGCCGAAGACCGGCTTGAGGCCGGAAAGACCGGCCAGGGTGGTGTCGGCGCGAATGCCCTCGTCATGCGCGAGCGTCACGGCCTTGTCGCTGACCGCGCTGGAGGCCTTGTCGACGACCTTCATGCTGGTGGGTAGGGGAACGATTTCCGCGTCGAAGCGCCCGAGCGCCTGCGAAGCGGCGGCGCGCGTTTGCGATTGCAGGCCGAACTCGTCCTGTTTCTCGCGCGATATCCCATAGCGCCGGGCGACGACTTCCGCGGTTTCCAGCATCGACATGTAGACCGCGTCATTATGCGCCAGCAGCCACGGGTCATGGGCGCGGTAATGGTTCATCTTGTCGTTTTGCACCAGCGAAACGGATTCCAGCCCGCCGCCGACGGCGATCTGCATGCCGTCCTGGACGATCTGCTTGGCGGCGATGGCGATGGCCATCATGCCGGAGGCGCATTGACGGTCGACCGACATGCCGGCGACGCTGTTGGGCAGGCCGGCGCGCAACGCCGCCTGACGCGCGATATTGCCGGCGGTCGAACCCTGCTGCAGGGCCGCGCCCATAATCACGTCGTCGACCTCGCCGCCCTCGATCTTGGCGCGCTCGACCGCCGCCGCGATGGCGTGGCCGCCGAGCGTCTGCGCCTGGGTGTCGTTGAAAGCGCCGCGATAGGCTTTGCCAATCGGCGTTCTGGCGGTGGAAACAATAACGGCTTCACGCATGCAAAGGCTCCTTTGGTTTGATGGTCAATATGGGTCGTTTTGTCGGATCGCGAAAGGCGAAAGCGCCGCGGCGAAAATCGCCGACCGCCCGTCATTGGGCGGTCAGGCCGCCGTCGACGACGATTTCCGCGCCTGTCGTGAACGAGGATTCGTCGCTGGCGAGATAAAGGATCGCCGCGGCGATTTCTTCCGCCCGCCCCATGCGGCCGATCGGAATCGCCCGGTTCAAGCCCTGCCGCAGCCTGTCCTGATCTTTGGCGCGGCCGATCAGGGCTTCGACCATCGGCGTTTCGGTGAAGGCCGGGTGCACCGAGTTGCAGCGGATTTGATAGCCGGCGCGGGCGCAATGCAAGGCGATGGATTTGGTCAGCACGCGCACGGCGCCCTTGCTGGCGCAATAGGCGGCCGATTGGGCGTCGCCGATAATGCCGGCGACCGAGGACAGGTTGACGATCGAGCCGCCGCCCGACGCCTTCATGGCGCGCACCGCCTCGCGGCAGCCCAGAAAAGTTCCTTCGACATTGACGGCGTTGACCTTGCGAAAATCCTCGAGGCTCGCCGTCTCGATATTGCCGGTGATAGCGATTCCGGCCGAATTGACCAGAATGTCGAGCCGGCCGAAACGGGCCAGGGCGGCGTCGACGGCGCTTCGCCACGCGGCTTCGTCGGTCACGTCCTGTTCGAACGCCAGAATATCGTCGCCCGAGGGCAGGCCGGCGCTGTTGCGGTCGGTCAGCACGAGCTTGGCGCCTTCGGCGAGAAACATCCGCGCTGCGGCCTTGCCGATGCCCGAGGCGGCGCCGGTGATGAAGGCGATCTTGCCGGCGAGCCGGCCTGGCTTTTCCTGGGTCATTTCATCTCCCGTTTTTCCCACGCCTGTTTTTGTCGGTCGTTTTTCAAATTGGCCCGCATCAACTCACCGCGCGGCGCTCACAGCGGCGGCGTCAGGAACGCGGCGGCGGCGGCGAAATTCTCGCGGCTGCGTTTGAGTTCGCGGCGGGCGATGGCGCGCAGATGCACCTCGTCCGGCCCGTCGGCGAAGCGCAGGGCGCGGCCCATCGTCCACAGATCGGCCAGGGGCGTGTCCGGCGACAGGCCGGCGGCGCCGAAAGTCTGCATGGCGCGATCGAGAATTTGCGTCTGCATGCGCGGCGCCACCGCCTTGATCATCGAGATTTCGCCAGCCGCCGCCTTGGCGCCGAGATGGTCGATCATCCAGGCGGTTTTGAGCACCAGCAGGCGCGCCTGTTCGATCTCGCAGCGCGACAGGGCGATCCATTCGGCGACGACGCCGTGTTCGTGCAGATATTTGCCGAAGGTCTTGCGCTCCTGCGCCCGCGCGCACATCAGGTCGAGCGCCAGTTCGCATTGGCCGATGGTGCGCATGCAATGGTGGATGCGTCCCGGACCGAGCCGCGCCTGGGCGAGGGCGAAACCGGAGCCTTCCTCGCCAAGCAGGTTTTCGCGCGGCACGCGGACATTGCGGAAGACGATCTCGCAATGACCCTCGACGGCGAGATGGTTCATCACGGAGATGTTGCGCGTGACGGTGACGCCATGCGTATCGAGCGGCGTCAGGATCATGCTCTGTTGGCGATGCTTGTCGCCGTCGGGATCGGTGACGCCCATGACGATGGCGAGGCGGCAACGCGGATCGCCGGCGCCGGTGATGAACCATTTGCGCCCGTTGATGACGTAGTCGTTGCCGTCGGTTTCGATGCGGGTGCAGATGTTGGACGCGTCGGACGATGAGGAATCGGGCTCGGTCATCGCGAAGCAGGAGCGGATTTTGCCTTCCAGCAGCGGCTCCAGCCAGTCCTTGCGCTGCCGCGCCGTGGCGAACATGTGCAGAAGCTCCATGTTGCCGGTGTCGGGCGCCGAACAATTGAACACTTCGGACGCCCAATGCAGCTTGCCCATGATCTCGGCGAGCGGCGCGTATTCGAGATTGGTCAGCCGCGTTCCCGGCTCGTCGGGGCGAAGATGCGGCAGGAACATGTTCCAAAGCCCTTCGGCGTAGGCGATCTCCTTGAGCTCCTCGACCACCGGCGGCGGATTGAAGCCTTCGGCGACCTCCATGCGGTAGCGCGGATGCGCGGGCAAAACGTAGCGATCGAAAAAATCGCGCACCCGCGCCTGCATTTCCTGGCCTTTTATCGAAAATTCGAAATTCATGTCGTCACCTGTGCGGGTTCAAGCGCTTCAAACGTCGTGATCTTGCCGGCCGGCCGCGTCGTCGCGCCCGCCGATGTTTTCGATGCCGCCGACGGCGAACCGAACGGCGAGTTCGAGAATCTCGCGCACGTCGGACGTCTCGCACTGCCCGTCGGACAGTACGGCGATGCGTTTGTAATAGATGTCGGAGCAGTGATGCAGCGTCGAGACGGCGAAATGCAGCGCCCAGCAGACCTGCGCCTCGGAAAAAAGCGGCAGATTGCGCGCCAGGGGCAGGATGAAGCGGCGTAAATGCGACACGTCGGTTTCGAGAATGACGCGGACTTCCGGCGTCACCTCCACCATCGCCCTGGCGATGAAACGCGAGGCCGTATCCTTCCCGGTCGCCGGATCGCGCCACAGGATCGGCGGCCCCAGCAAGGCGCGCACGATGTCGCGCAAGGTGGGCGCGCCGTTCGTTCGCCGGTCCGCCTCGCGCAGCATGTTCAGGCGTTCGCCGTTCAGCTCGCGGGTTCGCCGGCGGAAGATCGCCAGGAAAAGTCCGATCTTGGAGTCGAAATGATAGCTCACCGCCGACAGATTGACGCCGGCTTCGTGGGTAATGTCGCGCACCGACACGCCGTCGAAGCCGCGCTCGGCGAACAAGGTCTCGGCGGCCAGAAAGATGCGCTCCTGCGTGCCGCGGATATCGGCGTCGTCTTGCAAGGCGCTCGGACTATGCATCGCCTCTGTTCCCGTCCTCGCCGCACCGCGTCTCTCGCTGTCGCCGGGCGCGACCGGGTTGGTCGCCGACGCAGGTGGGCTCAGACTATTTTCTTTGCAAAAAATGTCAAACGGTCGTTTTAAAATATTTTCACCAAAGTTGCTGAACGCCGACGGAGGCGGGGTCTGGAAGGAATAAATGCAATATTTTTCAATAGATATAGGCACAAATCAGAATGCTTAAACTACCTCTCGGCGCTGCGCTCGTCGCCGCTTCCCTCTTGATTTGAAAAAACGGTCGTTTTAATTGTAGCGCAATCAATTTTTCAAACAGCCGCCGCTGACGCCCAAGTCGGCGGGCGGTGAAACGGGCGAGGAACAGGCGATGACATTATTCGATCTCAAGGGACGCGTTGCGATCGTCACCGGCTCGTCGCGCGGCATCGGCCGCGCCATCGCCGAGCGCCTGTGCCAACATGGCGCGCGCGTGGTGATTTCCTCGCGCAAGGCCGAAGCCTGCGCCGCCGTCGTCGATGAATTGACGCAAACTTACGGCGCCGGCGCGGCGATCGCCATTCCGGCCAATATTTCGGTGAAGGAGGATCTCGCCCATCTCGTCGACGAGACGTTGCGCCAGCTCGGCGGCCTCGACATTCTCGTCTGCAACGCCGCCTCCAATCCCTATTTCGGCCCGATGAGCGGTATCAAGGACGAGCAGTTCCGCAAGATTTTGGACAACAATGTGCTGGCCAACCATTGGCTGATCCAGATGGCGGCGCCGACGATGATCGCCAAGAAGGACGGGGCGATCGTCATCGTCTCGTCGATCGGCGGCCTCAAGGCGTCGGAAACGCTTGGCGCCTATTGCATCTCCAAGGCGGCGGACTTTCAACTGGCGCGCAATCTCGCCGCCGAGTTCGGTAAGCATAATATCCGCGTCAATTGCATCGCCCCCGGTCTCATCAAGACCGATTTTTCGCGCGCGCTGCTGGAAAATCCGGACAAGGTCGACGCGTTCATCGCCAGCACGCCGCTGCGCCGCATCGGCGCGCCGGACGATATCGCTGGCGCCGCGGTTTTCCTGGCCTCGCAGGCGGGCGCATTTATGACCGGTCAGGCCATTGTCGTCGACGGCGGCCGGGTCGTCGCCGGCGAATAGGGCGCTTTCGTTCAGGCCGTCGGCCCCGCGCCGCGCGCGCGCAGGAATTCGACCAGCGCCTGCCGCGTCGTCTCGGAAACGAAATGCTCGATCCCCTCGGCGTCGGCTTCCGCCGCCTCCAAAGGCACGCCGAGCGCCAGCAGCACGTCGACCACCAGGCGGTGTCGCGACTTGACCCGTTCGGCCAGAGCCTGCCCCTGTTTCGTCAGGAACACGCCGCGATAGGGCAGACCGGTGGCCAGCCCGTCGCGTTTCAATCGCGCGATGGTCTTGATCGCGGTGGCGTGCGAGACGCCGAGGCGGCGGGCGATGTCGGTCGGTCGCGCCTCGCCGCCGCTCGCCAGCAGATCGGCGATCAATTCGACGTAGTCCTCATGCAGCGCGCCCGATTGGGCCGAGCGGGCCTTGCCGAACCGGCGCGCCTGAGTCTGTTCGGCCGGCAGCGCTGGAGCGCTCTGTTCGGCTTGGTCTTCTCCCGCCGTTTCCGACATGCCGCCCCCGTAAATTGGCGCCGCCCGCCCGCCGTCGACGCGGTCGCAATGATCATGGCGATCAAATTGTTACCTTAACTACACTATGAACATTGACATCTAAAAACAAGGCCGCCATATTTAATGTAGCCAAGGCTACATTTTGGCTCCAAGGCTGGATTGGTCGATGCATAGTGAAATCGCTCTGAAAACGGGATCATTGACGGCGCGCACCGTCGCGACGACGCGGGCGCTGGCGGCGGGTCGCGGCGGCGGCCTGCGCGCCCATCTGGCCTTCGCCGGTCCGGCGGTGATCGCCTCTGTCGCCTATATGGACCCCGGCAATTTCGCCACCAATATTCAGGCAGGCGCGAAATACGGCTACGGGCTGCTCTGGGTCGTCCTTCTGGCCAATCTGATCGCCATGCTGTTTCAGGCGCTGTCGGCCAAGGTCGGCATCGCCACCGGCCGCAACCTCGCCGAATTGTGCCGCGACGCGTTTCCGGCGCCGGTCGTCTGGGCGATGTGGATCGTCAGCGAGATCGCCGCCATGGCGACCGACCTCGCCGAATTTCTCGGCGGCGCGATCGGCCTGTCGTTGCTGTTTCACATGCCGCTGATCGCCGGCATGACCGCGACCGCGATCATCGCCTATGGCGTGCTGACGATCGAGGGTCTCGGCTTCCGGCCGATGGAGCTGGTCATCGGCGCCCTGGTCACCCTCATCGGCGTCTGCTACGCCGCCGAAATGGCGCTGGCGCCGATCGACTGGACCGCTGCCGCGACGCATACGCTGTTGCCGCAGATCGCCGACTCCGAGGCGCTGTTTATCGCCACGGGCATTGTCGGCGCGACCGTTATGCCGCACGCGCTGTTCCTGCATTCCGGCCTGACGCAGGCGCGCACGCCCGTTCGCAACGACACTGAGCGGCGCCGCGTGCTGCGCTTTTCCAATCGCGAGGTCGTCATTGCGCTGGCCTTCGCCGGGCTCGTCAACATGGCGATGGTGATGATGGCCTCAAGCGCCTTCCATGCCGGCCACGCCGATGTGGCGGAGATCGAAACCGCCTATCACACCCTGACGCCGCTGCTCGGCGCCGGGGCGGCCGGCGTGTTCCTCGCCTCGCTGATCATCTCCGGCCTGTCGAGTTCGACCGTCGGCACGATGGCCGGCCAGATGATCATGCAGGGGTTCGTCGGCTTTCGCATTCCGATCCGGGCGCGGCGGTTGATCACCATGGCGCCCGCCTTCGTCGTCGCGGCGCTCGGCGTCAACGCGACGCAGGCGCTGGTGGTCAGTCAGGTGGTGCTGTCGATCGCGCTGCCGCTGCCGATGATCGCGCTGGCGATCTTCACGCGGCGCGCCGACGTCATGGGCCCCTTCGTCAACAGCCGGCTGACCAACCTCGCGGCGCTGGTGGGAACCGGCGTCGTGCTGACGCTCAACGTCGTGCTCATTCTGCAGACTTTCGGCGTGGCGATTCCGGGCTTGCCGGCCGCCGGTTGAACGCGCCGCGGCGGCGCCGGCGTCTGGCGCGCGGCTACTCTGTCCTGCTTAAACGAGATTGCCGAGCTGGCCGGCGGTCATGCGGCCGAGCAAGTCGGCGAGGCGCTCGATCTCCTGCGCGGTCCAGCGGTCCTGAAAGACCTCGGCGGACATCCGTTCGAGCGTCGCGCTGGCGTTGGCCGCCGCCTGCCGGCCCGCCTCGCTGAGAACGACATAGGCCAGCCGGGCGTCGCGGGCGTCGGCCTCCCGGCCGACGAAGCCCAGCTTTTCGAGCGGAATGGTCATGCGGGTGATGGTCGAGGGGCTGGCGTTGAGCCGTTTGGCGAGATCGACGCGGCTGAGGCGCTCGCGCGGCGCGCGTTGCAAATGCATCAGCAGCAGGGCTTCCTTGAGGGCGAGGCCGTGAACGGCCCCAAGTTCGGCGGAAAACCGCTCCTCAAGGCGGGCGTGAACATGCAGGAGATGCATGACGGCGGCGAAGGCGGCGGAGGACAACGTGTTCATACGGCGTTTTTACGCCGATATATTTCTAAATGCAAGCATATTGCAATAAACATGCAATTATTTTTATGCGCAATGAGACCGCGCATTTTGACGGCCATTCCAAAATTTTTGATGTTTTGTCGAAATGTTGAGCCGAAAGTCCGGCTTCGTCGATCTGGAGCGGAAACCTTTGCCGCCCCTCGACTACCCATTGGGCCGGGGTTGTCACCCATGTCTCCGGGTCGGACAGTGGGGAAGTGGTAGCGGAGGAGGGACTCGAACCCCCGACACAAGGATTATGATTCCTCTGCTCTAGCCGGCTGAGCTACTCCGCCCCAATGCGCGCCGTCGCCGGCGTCGCACGTTGCGCCGGGGATATAGGCCGCGCGCGATCGCCTTGTCAAGGAAGCCGGACCGGGCTGTCGGGCGCCAAAGCGGCTTCAGCGTTTCCAACAATTTTCCTGGTCGGCGCGGTTCAGGCGGGCTCGTTGTCCGCCTTTTCCGCCAGCGCCTTCAACCGCGCCATTTTGGCCTCGGGTCCGGCGTAGGGCTCCTGCCGGTCGACGTTCCAGTAGCGCAGCTCTTCCAGCGCGATTTTCTGGCCGGTGGCGGCGCAGACGACATAGGCGCCGGCGCGGCGCACCTTGTAGTCGCCATCGAGATAGAGCAGTTCGGCCGGTCCGGGAGGCGGCAGACGCCGGTCGATGCGATTCATGGCCAAGCCTCCTGTTGTGGATCACAATTTGTCGCCGGCTGGCGACAACGGGATAGATAGGGCAAAAGCGCGCCGCCAAAAAGCGCAATGTCGTCGTGGTGGCGCGATTTCGTCGGCTCGCCGGAATCATCGAGGCCAATCTCCTGCCCCTCATCCTGTCCTTCTCCCGCACGCGGGGAGAAGGGACGCTAACGATCGGCGGTGGGGCTCCACGCCCTCTCCCCGCAATAGGGCGTTCGCAAGAACGCCCGTCTTTCGACGGGCTACGCGGGGAGAGGGCGGGGGTGAGGGGCGGGGGAAAGGAGGCGCAATGTCGTCGAAGTCGTGCAATTTCGTGGGCGTGCCGGAATCATCGGGGCCAAAGCCTTGCCCCTCATCCTGACCTTCTCTCCGTAAACGGGGAGAAGGGACGCTAATGACCAGCGTCGCGGTTTTCCGCCTGATTCCCGCACGCGGGGAGAAGGAACGAAAACGACCGGCGCCGTGGCTTTCTCGCTCCCGACATGTGCGCACAGCTAGAGCTAGGCGCCGAAGCCCTCGGTCGGCTCGGTCGCATCCTCTTCGCCCTCGGCGCTTTCGGCCCCGGCCGGCGGCGGCGCGCGGGCCAGCGTGACGCTGCACAGGGCGCCGGCGGCGACCTTGGCGGCGACGGCGCCCAATTGGGCGCGCGGATTGGTCGGCGCGCGCGCGCCGATAAGGATCTGATCGACGCGGTTGGAACTGGCGAAATCGAGCAGCGCCGCGCCGGGATCGGCGCTTTCGAGCACATGCACGGTCAATTGCTCCGGCGCCAGCTTGAGCGGGCGCGCCCATTGCCGCAGTTCGACCAGCCGGCGCACGTGAATGTTGCGGCCCTGTTCGTCGAGCGCGTAATTGATCGCCAGACGGGACGAGCGCATGACGTTGACGCAGGCTAGCCGCGCCTCCGGCGCCGTCCGCATGGCGCGCGCCGTCGCCTCGCGCAGCGTCTCGGCCAGCTGCTCGGCGCCTTCGGACAGGTCGACCGCCGCCATGACGATCGGCGCCGCAGCGGGCCGCGCCGCCTTGCCGCCGCGCGCGCCCGGCTTGCGAATGATCATGCGCCACCAGCGCGCCCGCGCGGTGAAAAATCCGTCCGCCCGCATTTTCGCGGCGCGGCGTCCAAGCTCGATCTGTTCGGGATGGGCGAGGTCGAAGGCCAGTTGCGCGGCGCTCGGATAGCGCTTGCCGGCGTTCGGCTCCAGGCAGCGCAGAATCACCTCCTGCAGCCAGGGCGGACAGGCGGCGTTGAGCGCGCGCGGCGGCGTGGGGTCGCGCCACAGCCGGCGGCGCAGCGTCCGGCGCCGGCGCGGATAGCCGAACGGCCGCGCGCCGGTCAGCAGGTAATACAGCACGACGCCGAGCGCGAAGATGTCGCTGCGCGGATCGGACCGGTCGCCGGCGATCTGTTCGGGCGACAGATAGGGGCCGGTGCCGATGGGAATGCGAAATTCCTCGGCCAGCAGATCGGGCAGCAATTGATGGCGCGACAGGCCGTAGTCGACCAGCGCGAAAACGCCGTCCGCGCGGCGCATGATATTGGACGGCTTGATGTCGAGATGCAGGACATGCTGGCGATGCAGGGCGTCGAGCGCCTGCGCGACGCCGACGCCGATGTCGGCGATCGCCTCGGGCGAAAGCGGCGCCTTGTCGACCTCGCGCAACAGCGAGGCGCCCTCGATCAGCTCCATCGCGATATAGGGCTGCGCGTCGAAGCCGCCAGAGGCGATGTAGCGCGGCGCATGCGGCCCCTTGAGCAGCGGCAGGATCATCTGCTCCATCTCGAAGCCGACGATGGTGGTGGCGTCTTCGCCGTCGAGAATGGTCGGCGCCTTGACGACCACCGGGCGATCGAGATCCGGCCGTTCGGCCCGCCATAGGCTGGCCATGCCGCCGACATGCAGCTTTTCGATCAGGCGAAAGCCGTCGATTTCCATGCCGGGCGCAAGCCTGACGTGCGGGGGCGGGGGCGCGCGCAATTCGTTCATCGGCTCGAATCTGGCTCCTCTCGCCCTCGGCGCGCCTCAGCTAAAATCCGGCAGCCCGCCTATTTCGCCAACTGGGCCGAACAAATCAAGAAGTCGCGGCCCGCCGCCGCTCGATTTCGGCCGCTGGGCCGCGAAAGAATCCGCTTTCCTTTTTCAAGGCGCGCGATAGAAAGGCGCGCACATATTCATACGAAAGGATATATCCATGACGCCTACCAAGGTTCTGGTCGCTCAGGGCGGCGGCCCCACGGCCGTCATCAATCAGTCTTTGGCCGGCGTCGTGCTGGAATCGCGCAGATTTCATTCGATACAACGCGTTTATGGCGCCCATAATGGCGTGCGCGGCATCGTCAACGAAGATCTGATCGATCTCACCCAGGAAACCACCCACAATCTGGAAATGGTCGCCAACACGCCGTCCTCGGCGCTGGGCTCGACCCGCGACAAGCCGGACGCCAAATATTGCCACGAGATTTTCAAGGTCTTGCAGGCGCATGAAATCGGCGCGTTCTTCTATATCGGCGGCAATGATTCGTCCGACACGGTGCGCATCGTCTCCGAGGAGGCGAAAAAGGCCAATTATCCGCTGCGCTGCATCCATATTCCGAAGACGATCGACAACGATCTGGTCGGCAACGACCATACCCCGGGCTTTCCCTCGGCGGCGCGCTTCGTCGCCCAGGCTTTCGCCGGCGCCAACCTCGACAACGCGGCGCTGCCGGGCGTCTATTGCGGCGTCGTGATGGGCCGTCACGCCGGCTTCCTCACCGCCGCCTCGGCGCTCGGCAAGAAATTCCCGGATGACGGCCCCCATCTCATCTATGTGCCGGAGCGCGTGTTCGAGATCGACAAGTTCCTCAGCGACGTGAAGGCCACCTACGACCGTTACGGCCGTTGCGTCATGGCCGTATCGGAAGGCATACACGACGCCAGCGGCGAGCCGATCATCACCAAGCTGGCCGAACAGGTCGAGCATGACGCGCACGGCAACGTCCAGTTGTCCGGCACCGGCGCGCTGGCCGACCTGCTGTGCGAGGAGATCAAGGCCAAGCTCGGCATCAAGCGCGTGCGCGGCGACACGTTCGGCTACCTGCAACGCTCCTTCAGCGGCTGCGTCTCCGACGTCGATCAGCGCGAGGCGCGCGAGGTTGGCGAAAAAGCGGTGCAATTCGCCATGTGGGGCGACCGCGACGGTTCGGTGGCGATCAAGCGCGTCGGCTATTATTCGGTCGATTACGAACTGCTGCCGCTTGAAGCCGTCGCCGGCAAGACCCGCGTCATGGAGGACGAATTCCTCTCCGCCAGCGGCACCGACGTGACCGACGCCTTCCGGCTCTATCTGCGTCCGCTGCTCGGCTCGCGCATGCCGGACGCCTTCCGCCTGCGCCGCAGCCCGGTGGCCAAGGTGCTCGGAAACGGCAAGGCGTAGTCGGCCGCGCGGAATTGTCGCACGGGAAGACGCGGCGCGCTTGGCTTGGTTCGCGCGCCGCCGTTGATCCGCGCACTTGACTTGGCGGTGCGAAGTGTAGAGGGTCCGCCGGCCGTCCGCCTCAAGGCTGGCGGCTTCGGCAACCCGGCTTTGCGCCATAGACATCCGGCCCCATGCGAAGCTATCTCGATTTCGAAAAGCCCGTCGCCGAGCTTGAGGCCAGGGTCGAAGACCTTCGCGCCCTCGCGGCCAAAGGCCAGCAGCCGCCGATCGGCGAGGAGCTGACGAAGCTCCAGGCCAAGGCGGCCAAATCGTTGGCGGATATCTACGCCAATCTGACGCCCTGGCAGAAGACGCAGGTGGCGCGCCATCCCCAGCGTCCGCATTTTTGCGATTACGTCAAAGGCCTGATCGCCGATTTCACGCCGCTCGCCGGCGACCGCGCCTTTGGCGAGGATCACGCCATTGTCTGCGGTTTCGGGCGCCTGAACGGCCAGCCGATCGCCTTGATCGGTCAGGAAAAAGGCTTCGACACCAAATCGCGCCTGTACCATAATTTCGGCATGGCCCGGCCCGAGGGCTATCGCAAGGCCGTCCGCATCATGGATCTGGCGGACCGGTTCGGGCTGCCGGTGGTTTGCCTGGTCGACACCGCCGGGGCCTTTCCCGGCGTCGACGCCGAAGAACGCGGACAGGCCGAGGCCATCGCCCGTTCGACCGAAAAATCACTGACGCTGGGCGTGCCCAATGTGGCGGTGGTCGTCGGGGAGGGCGGATCGGGCGGCGCGGTCGCCATCGCTTCCTGCAACAAGGTGCTGATGCTGGAAAATTCGATCTATACGGTCGCCTCGCCCGAGGCTTCGGCCTCGATCCTGTGGCGCGATTCGACGCGCGCGCAGGACGCGGCGACCAATATGAAGATAACGGCCCAGGATCTGCTCAAATTCGGCATCATCGACGCCATCATCGCCGAGCCGGTCGGCGGCGCGCACCGCGATCCGGACGTCATCATCCAGGCGACCGGCGCGGCGGTCGAAAAGGCGCTGGCCGGTTTCGCCGGCATGGAGCCGGACGCCATCCGGGCGGCGCGGGCGGAGAAGTTCCTCGCCATGGGCCGGAAGATTTAACGCGGGCCGATTTTCCCGGCTGCGGCAAGACCGTTAGCAATTTCTTCACCTTATGCGGCAATGTCGCCCGGCGATTTTAGCAATTGTGTAAGCTTAATGGTTGTAAGCCTTATGAATTGACGCCGAAATATCCGTCCGCGGCCAACCCGACAGGGAGCGCCGGACGGGCGGGCGCCTCGACTTTCAGCAAGTCAAAGTCGGGCGATTGCGATATCAACGTTCGGCGCGCAACGAAGGCGCGCCGAACCCTATCAGAGACGATCGGGAATTTACGCTGATGCGCCTGTCCTTCCGTATTCGCCTTGCCTGTCTGGCCGCCGCCGGGATCGCCGCCGGCGCTCTCGCCGGCTGCGAGGACCAAGGCTTTGTGGCGCGGGCGACGCAATCTTTGCCGGACGAGACGCTGAAGCTGATGGCGCAAAAGGGCGTCACCAAAGAAGCGCCGGTTTTGATTCGCGCCTACAAGAAAGAAGCCGAATTCGAAGTCTGGAAAATGCGTCCGGACGGCTCGTATGTCTATCTCAAGACATTCCCAATGTGCCGCTGGTCGGGCCAGCTCGGCCCCAAAAAGCGCGAAGGCGACCGCCAGGTGCCGGAAGGCTTCTACACGATCACGCCGGGGCAGATGAATCCGCGTTCGGCCTATTACCTGTCCTTCAACGTCGGCTATCCCAACGCCTACGACAGGGCGCTCGGCCATGAGGGCGGATCGATCATGGTGCACGGCGCCTGCTCGTCCTCGGGCTGTTTTTCGATGACCGACCAACAGATCGCCGAAATCTACGCCATCGCCCGCGAAGCCTTCGCCGGCGGGCAGCGGGCGATCCAGATGCAATCCTTCCCGTTCAAAATGACGCCGCAGAATTCTGGCCAAGCATCGGCTCGATCCGAACATGCCGTTCTGGAAAGAGATCAAACGCGGCGCCGATAATTTTGAGGTGACCAAGCGCGAAGTGGCGGTGAATGTCTGCAATCGCCATTATGTGTTCAACGCCGCCGCCGCCGATGGATCGCCGCTCGATCCCGAGGGCGCTTGCCCGGCGCTGAAACAGGACGTCGATGTCGCCGCGCGCGTCGCCGAACGCGAGCGCGCCGACGACGCCGAAGTCGCGCAATTGACTGTGCAGGGCGTGCAGCCGGTGCGGCTCGTCTATCAGGACGGCGGCCAAAATCCGGTTTTCGCCAATCGTATCGCCGACGTCAGCCGGCCCGAGGCGCTCGCCGCCGGCCCCGTCGAGATCGCCCTCAATGAGCGCGGTCGGAAATTGCCGCCCGGCGCGCAATCCTCATCGCCGAAAATCGCCGCCGCCCCCCCTGTCGCGGCGCCGACGCAAATCGCTCAAGGCGCCGCCGCGCCGGCTCCGGCGGAGAGCGGCTTTTCGAGCGTTTCCTCGCTGATCGGCATGCTGCGCGGGGGCGATCAACCCGCCGCGGCGCCGCCCGCTCCGGCGCCGGTCGCAGCGCCCGCTCCCGCAGCGCAGGCTTCCGGCGGCAAGAGTTCAGGCGACGCTTGCCAATGCTGTGGCGCGCAGCAAGCCTATCGCGGTCGCCAAGGCCGCCGCGCCGTCGACACTCAACAAAACCGCCGCGTCCAAACCGGCGCAGACCGTGGCGGCCAAGTCGAAGGCGATCGCCAAGAAGGCGAACGAACCGGCGCGCTCGGTCGCCGCATCCTCGCCGCCGACGATCGACGGTTCTTATGTCGCCTTGGCTCCGACGCTGCGTTGACGCGAGTTAAAATTGCGTAAGGGTCTTGCCGGACGCAGGGCGGCGGGCCTAACATCGCTTTATGACCCAGGCTCTGATCACGATACGTCGCGCACAGCCGGGCGACGCCGCCAAGATCGCCGCCACGCATGACGCGGCGTGGCGCGAGGCCTATCGCGGACTCATTCCGGGTCTTGTTCTCGAACAGATGATCGCCCGGCGCGGTCCCGATTGGTGGCGCAAGGCGGTGGTGCGCGGCACCCGCATTCTGGTGCTCGAATTCGACGACGTGATCGGCGGCTATGTCAGCTACGGCCGCAACCGGGTTCCCAATCTTCCCTACGACGGCGAACTGTTCGAACTTTATCTGGCGCCGGCCTTTCAAGGCCTGGGCTTCGGGCCGCGGCTGTTTGCGGCCGCGCGCGCCGATCTCGCCGATCATGGCCTCGACTCGACGCTCGTATGGGCTTTGGCGGACAACCGCCGCGCTATCGATTTCTACACGCGGCTGGGCGGACAGCAGGTTCGTCAGGCCGAAGAAAATTTCGGCGGCGAGAAGCGCGGGCGCGTCGCCTTCGGCTTCGACGCTCCCGACGAGCTTTAGCCATCGTACTTGCCGAGCGCGCTTTCGTGCATCGATTAGAGCATGTTGTTGTCAGGTGGAATCATCTGCGCCGATTGCTTTTGCCTCAGGGGCAGGAGAACGGCGAAGGCCGTGTCGGGGACACGGCCAAGCCGTTCGACGAACCCATGAGGCAAAAGCGGCCGGCCCTTCGGGTTGCGCTGCGACGGCCGCCCGCCGCGTCGACGCGCTTGCCCGATGCGCCCACATCGCGCCGCGCGCGCCTCCTGGCGGATCGGCTCGCCGCAGCACAACGCAGGTGGTTCCACCTGACAACAACATGCTCTAGGCGCGCGGATGGGCGGAACGGTATGCCTCCAGCAGTCTTTGCTTGTCGATCGCCGTATAGATCTGCGTCGTCGACAGCGAGGCATGGCCGAGCAATTCCTGGATCGTCCGCAAGTCGCCGCCGCGCCCCAGGAGATGGGTGGCGAAGGAATGGCGCAGAGCATGCGGCGTGACGCTGACGGGCAGGCCAAGCGCGCCGCGCAGGCGCTCCACCGCCAGCTGGATCACGCGCGCCGACAAAGGTCCGCCTCGGGCGCCGACGAACAGCGGGCCTTCGGCGCTCAGATGATGCGGGCAAATCGCCAGATAGGCCTCAACGGCCTCTTGCGCCGGCGCGATGATCGGCACGGCGCGCGTCTTGCCGCCCTTGCCGAGAACGGTCAGCGCGTCGACGCCCTTGACCGGCGCGGCGGAGCGCTTGATCGACAGCGCCTCGGAAATGCGCAGGCCCGCCCCGTAAAGCAGGCACAGCACGGCGTGATCGCGCGCGGCGATCCAAGGCGCCTGCTCATCGGCGAGCGCTTCGCCGCTGGTCAACTCCAGCGCGGCGGAAACCGGCAGCGCCTTGGGCAGGGTCCGCCCGAGTTTCGGTGAACGTATGGTATTGAAAACGTTTATCTTGGCCTGGCCTTCGCGCTCCAGATGGCGCGCGAATGAGCGCAGCCCAGCCAATTGTCGCAACAGCGAGCGGCTTGAGACCTCGGCCAGCCGCCGCTGCGCCATAAAGGCGCGCAAATCGGCGGGTTTCAGCGTTTCGAGCGCGCCTATCTCGATTGGGCGAGCGAATCGTTGCGCGAGAAAACCGATGAATTGCCGCAGATCGCGGGCATAGGCCTCGCTCGTCAGCGGCGAGACGCGCTTCTCGCCCGCCAGTCGCGCCAGCCATGCCTGCGCCGCGGCGCCAAGAGCGGGAGAAGCGCCGGGAAAGGCCAGCGAAACATCGGCGTCAGGCGCGGCCCGCCGCCGTCCGATTGCATGCTGCTGAGGTTTGTTCGAAGTCGCCTTGCGGGTCATTTTTCCAATTTCCCGCAAGAACCCTAACAAATTTCTCCCGCTTAGGCTTTCTCGACGTCTTTTCGCGCCTTGGCGGTCAATTCCTCGAGCGTACGGGCGATCTGATGATCGGATTGGGCTACCCCGGCCATGTCGAAATCCTTGCGGATTTTGGCGATCACCGCCTGATCGGAGCCGACGTCCACCTCCGTCGCAACCAGCGCGCTGGCGTAGGCTTCGGCCTGCGCGCCCGCTTTACCCAGCTTCTCGGCGGCCCACAGGCCGATCAGCTTATTGCGGCGAGCCAGAACCCTAAACTGCAGCTCCTCGTCATGCGCGAATTTTTTCTCAAAGCCGTCTTCGCGCTTGTCGAAAGTGCTCATTTACCGTCTCCTTGCCAAGTCAGCCGCGCCGGCCATCGTAAGCTCATATAATCGGCCGGGGCGTCGATGCAAAGTCGGCCGTCGCCGCAAAATCAGCAAAAATGCATGTTCCTTCGTCGTATGGCTTGCGGTGTCCGGGGCGTGCGGACCGGCCCGAACCGTCGAGACGCGCGATACGGGTTGTCTAAAGCGCGCGAACGGAGTACGACCCTAGTTAAACGGCGCCCATTTCTCCAAATGCCTCGCGCTGCGCGGGCTTTTTGCAAGACAGAGACCGCGTCGAGCGGCGTGTAACGTCATTGGTCCGCCATCCCATAGGTTTTCTAACAGATCGGTAGAATTTGATGAACCGCCGCCGTCGCATCTACGAAGGCAAGGGCAAGGTGCTTTATGAAGGCCCTGAGCCCGGTACGCTTGTTCAGCATTTCAAGGACGACGCCACCGCCTTCAACGCCAAAAAGCATGAAGTGATCGACGGCAAGGGCGTGCTGAACAACCGGATTTCGGAATATATCTTCCAGAATCTCAACGATATTGGCGTGCCGACGCATTTCATCCGCCGCCTTAATATGCGCGAGCAATTGATCCGCGAAGTCGAGATCGTACCGCTCGAAGTCGTCGTCAGAAATGTCGCCGCCGGTTCGCTGTCGACCCGGCTCGGGATCGAGGAAGGCACGCAATTGCCGCGCTCGATCATCGAATTCTACTACAAGAATGACGCGCTCAACGATCCGATGGTGTCGGAAGAGCACATCACCGCCTTCGGCTGGGCCAATCCGCAGGAAATCGACGACATCATGGCCTTGGCCATCCGCGTCAACGATTTCCTCACCGGCCTGTTCCTGGGCGTCGGCATCCGTCTCGTCGACTTCAAGATGGAGTGTGGCCGCCTGTGGGAAGGCGACATGATGCGCATTGTCGTCGCTGACGAGATTTCACCCGACTCCTGTCGACTGTGGGACATCAAGTCCAACGATAAGCTCGACAAGGACCGGTTCCGGCGCGACCTCGGCGGTCTCGTCGAAGCCTATTCGGAAGTCGCGCGCCGCCTCGGCATCATGCAGGAAAATGAAAAGCCGCATACCGGCGGCCCCAAACTGGTTCAGTGACGTTTTGAACGGTCTCGCTCGCATGAGCGAGGCCGCATTCGAATTCCGCTCGATCCCCAAGGGGGTTGACGCTCCTCCTCCTTCCTCGCCATGAACATCTTTCGGAGCCCTACGCCATGAAAGCCCGCGTGATCGTCACATTGAAAAACGGCGTTCTCGATCCGCAGGGCAAGGCCATCGAAGGCGCCTTGAAATCCCTCGGCGTCGAAGGCGTCGCAGCGGTGCGTCAGGGCAAGATTTTCGACATCGAAATGGCCGAGGGCGATAAAGCCAAGGCTGAAGCCGCGCTCAAGGCGGCGAGCGAGCAATTGCTCGCCAATACAGTCGTCGAGAATTATCGGATCGAACTGCTCTAGCCGCTCACGTATACGTTCATCCGACCTCATTTAATTCGAGACGGGCTGCGTTATTTGACAAGACGCCGGCGTTGTGTCGAGCCATTTGCCCGCGCATGCGTAAACGCGATAGTCTGGCGTCGAATTCCACCAGGTTCTCGCGTGACGAACAAAGGGCTTGCTCCTTGGATCCCATCCTCGTCGTTTCAGGCCTGAACAAGGTTTACGACAGCGGCTACAACGCCCTTAAGTCTGTTGATCTGACGATTCTGCGCGGCGAGATTTTCGCCTTGCTCGGCCCCAACGGCGCCGGCAAGACCACGCTGATCGGCATTGTCTGCGGCCTTGTTCGCCCGACCTCCGGTTCGGTGCGGGTCGACGGCGCCGACATCGTCCGCGATTATCGCGCGGCGCGCCGCAAAATCGGTTTGGCGCCGCAGGAACTGTCGATCAATCTGTTCGACAACGTCTGGGACACCGTCAACTTTTCGCGCGGATTGTTCGGCAAGCCGTCCGATCCGGCGCTCGTCGAGCGGATTCTGCGCGATCTTTCGCTATGGGATAAAAAGGACGCGCGCGTGTCCGCTCTGTCGGGCGGCATGAAGCGGCGCCTCCTGATCGCCAAGGCGCTGGCGCACGAGCCGGAGATCTTGTTTCTCGACGAGCCGACCGCCGGCGTCGACGTCGAGCTGCGGCGCGACATGTGGGCCATCGTCCGGCGTCTGCGCGAGGCGGGCGTCACCATCATCTTGACCACCCATTATATCGAGGAGGCCGAAGAAATGGCCGATCGGATCGGGGTGATCGACAAGGGCGAAATCATTCTGGTCGAGGACAAGCTGGCCTTGATGCGCAGGCTCGGTCAGACCAAGGTGGCGGTTGGCCTCAACCGCAAACTCAACGCGCCGCCGACCGCGTTCCGCGGCCGGACGCTGGAGTTGTCCGCCAACGGTCTGAGTTTGTCCTTCGCGCTCACGGGCGACGAGGCCAAGGACAACGGCCTCGCCGATCTCGTCAAGTATCTGTCCGCCGAACAGATCGATTTCAAATCGATCGACATGACGCCCTCGACGCTGGAAGATATTTTCGTCGATCTGGTGGGCCTGAAAACATGAACCTCTACGGCGTATGGGCGATCTATCGGTTCGAAATGGGGCGCGCCTGGCGTACTCTGTTTCAGAGCATTGCCTCGCCGGTGCTTTCGACTTCGCTCTATTTCATCGTCTTCGGCTCGGCCATCGGTTCGCGCATGAGCGCGGTGAACGGCGTCGCCTACGGCGCCTTCATCATACCTGGGCTGATGATGCTGACGCTTCTGAACGAAAGCATTTCCAACGCTTCGTTCGGCATCTATCTGCCGCGCTTCACCGGCACGATCTACGAAATTTTGTCGGCGCCCGTGTCGGCGCTGGAAGTGTTGGTCGGCTATGTCGGAGCGGCGGCGACGAAATCGATCATTCTGGGCGCCATCATTCTCGTCACCGCGCGCCTGTTCGTGCCTTACGAAATCGTCCACCCGTTCTGGACGGCGGCGTTTCTGGTTTTGATTTCGATCGCCTTTTCGCTGTTCGGCTTCCTTCTCGGCGTCTGGGCGGACGGGTTCGAAAAGCTGCAGATCGTGCCGCTGATGATCATTTCGCCGCTGACGTTTCTGGGCGGCACGTTCTATTCGATCGACATGCTGCCACCGCTTTGGCGCGAGATCGCTTTGATCAATCCGGTGGTCTATCTGGTCAACGGCTTGCGCTGGGCGTTCTACGGCAAGTCCGACGTGGCGGTCTGGATTTCGGTGTCGATGACCTTGAGTTTCCTGGCGATTTGCATCGGGCTGGCGCTATGGATTTTCAAGACCGGCTATCGGTTGCGCACTTGACGCCGACGCTTCTCGCGCGTCAGCTTTTCTCGAGCGCGCACTGGCGTGTTACGTTCGCCACAACCAAATAATAACAAAGGCGATTCGCGCCAGGTTCAATCCGAGGGAGGAACCCATGCGGCAAGACGCTGTTGGTTCGGTCGGAAATGTTCGCGCGCCGCTGAAAGCGGTCAGCCTCGACGACAAATACGATCTTCAACAGTCGATTATTTTCGTATCCGGCGTACAGGCGCTGGTGCGGCTTCTGCTGATGCAGAAGGAGCGCGACCGTCGAGCCGGGCTGAACACCGCCGGCTTTGTCGCCGGCTATCGCGGTTCGCCGCTCGGCGGCGTCGATCATCAAATGATCCGCGCCAGGAAACTGTTCGATGAAAACGACATTCGTTTCACGCCCGGTCTGAACGAGGATCTGGCCGCCACCGCCATATGGGGCGCGCAGCAGGCGCAAATGCGCGGCGAAGGCCGGTATGATGGGGTATTTTCGATCTGGTACGGCAAGGGGCCGGGGGTCGACCGTTGCGGCGACGTGTTCCGTCACGCCAATCTCGCCGGGACATCGCCCTTTGGCGGCGTTCTGGCGCTGATGGGCGACGATCACACCGCCGAAAGCTCGACGACGGCGCATCAGTCCGACTTCCATCTGGTCGATGTGATGATGCCGGTGCTGCATCCGGCAGGCCTGCAGGAAATGCTCGATTTCGGTCTCCACGGCTGGGCCTTGTCGCGCTACGCCGGCGTCTGGGTCGGCCTCAAGGCGATGAAGGACACGATCGAATTCGACGGCTTCGATCGACGGTTCGCTCGAACGGGTCAGGATCGTCACGCCGACCGACTTTGTCATGCCCGAGGGCGGACTCAACATCCGCCCGCGCGATCCGGCGCTGGCGCAAGAAGCCCGCATGCAGGACTTCAAGCGCGACGCCATACTCGCCTTCGTTCGCGCCAACGGTCTGAACAGGATCGTCACCGACGGCGGCGCGCGTCCGAAACTCGGCGTCATCACGGTCGGCAAGTCCTATCTCGATGTGCGCCAGGCGCTTGACGATCTGGGCATAAACGAAGCCAGAGCCAACGCGCTGGGTTTGCGGCTCTATAAGATCGGTTGCGTCTGGCCGCTGGAGCCGGAAGGGTTGCGCGCCTTCGCCCATGATCTCGACCTGATCGTCGTGGTCGAGGAGAAGCGTTCCCTGATCGAAGTGCAATTGCGCGAGGAATTATACGGCACGCCCTGGCAGGCGCGCTGCGTCGGCAAGAAGGACGAGCGGGGAGACTGGCTGTTCCCGGTCAAGGGCGCGCTGGACACCAACGAAATAGCCATCGCCATCGGCCGACGCCTGCTCAACTATCATCAAAGCGAAGAACTGTCCGCGCGCGTCGCCCGTCTTGAAGCGGCGCAAAAGGCCTTGGCCGAGACGGTTCCGGCGGCGAGCCGCATTCCGCATTTTTGCGCGGGCTGTCCGCACAATACCTCGACCCGCGTGCCGGAAGGCGCGCGCGCCTACGCCGGCATCGGCTGCCATTTCATGGCGCAATGGATGGATCGTTCGACCGAGGGCGTCACCCAGATGGGCGGCGAAGGCGCCAATTGGGTCGGCGAGGCGCATTTTTCCACGCGCAAACATGTGTTTCAAAATCTCGGCGACGGCACCTTCAGCCATTCGGGCCTTCTGGCGCTGCGTTTCGCCTGCGTTGAGAACACCAGCATCACCTATAAGATCCTGTTCAACGACGCCGTCGCCATGACCGGCGGACAGGCGTTGGAAGGTTCGCTCAAGGTCGACGATATTGCTCGCCAGTGCGCCGCCGAAGGGGTCAAGCGGATCATCGTCGTTACCGCCGAGCCGCAAAAATATCGGGCCGACGTCGACTGGCCGAAAGGTCTGACTATCCGCCCGCGCGAGGAGCTGGACGCCGCGCAGCGCGAGTTGCAGGAGATCGCAGGCGTCACCGTCCTCATCTACGATCAGACCTGCGCGGCGGAAAAACGCCGCCGCCGCAAACGCGGCGCCTATCCCGATCCCGACCGACGCGTGCTGATCAACGAGCGCGTCTGCGAAGGCTGCGGCGATTGCGGCGTCGCCTCCAACTGCGTCGCCATTCAACCGTTGGAGACGGAGTTCGGGCGCAAACGCAGAATAGACCAGACCAATTGCAACAAGGACTTTTCCTGTCTCAACGGCTTTTGCCCGAGCTTTGTCGTTGCGCACGGCGCGCGTCCGCGCAAGGCGGCGCCAATCGCGATCGGCGCGTCCGTCGACGCCATCCCCGAACCGGTCGCGCCGGAGCTTGGCGAACGCGTTTACGAAATTCTCGTCACCGGCGTCGGCGGGACAGGGGTGGTCACCATCGGCGCGATCATCGGCATGGCCGCCCACCTTGAAGGCAAGGGCTGCGGCATGATCGACATGGCCGGGCTGGCGCAAAAGGGCGGCGAAGTGTTCAGCCACGTCAAACTGGCGCGGCGGCGCGAAGACATACACGCCATCCGCGTCGCCGCTGGCGAGGCCGATCTGCTGCTCGGCGGCGACCTTGTCGTTTCCGGCTCGAAAAAGGCGCTGGCCGCCGTCGAGGCGGGCCACACGGCGGTTGTGGTCAATTCCGCGGAAGTCTATCCCGGCGACTTTACGCGCAGCGCCGACTTTCGGCTGCCAGTCGAGCGCATCAAGCAAACGATCCGCGATCACGCCGGCGGCCGGGTCGATTTTTTCGACGCCAGCGCTCTCGCCATCCAGATGCTCGGCTCCTCGCTCGGCGCCAACATGCTGATGCTCGGCTACGCCTTCCAGAAAGGCTATTTGCCGCTGTCGCGCGCCGCTTTGACGCGGGCGATCGAACTCAACGGCGAAGCGGCGCCGATGAATCTGCGCGCCTTCGCGCTCGGGCGCATGCTTGTGGCCAAGCCGGAAAGCCTCACGGCTTTGCGCGGCCCCGCGTTCGCGCCGGACGCGCCGCAAAGTCTCGACACGTTGGTCGCCCGGCGGGTCGACGATTTGCGGCAATATCAGGACAAGGCCTACGCCCGCCGCTACGCCGCCTGTGTCGAGAAAATCGCCGCGATTGAACGCGTCCAGGCGCCGGGAAGAACCGGGCTGGCCAAGGCGGTCGCCAGAAATCTTCATAAGCTGATGGCGTATAAGGACGAATATGAAGTCGCCCGGCTTTATACCGACGGCGGTTTCGCCGCCCAGCTCGAACGGGCGTTCGAAGGCGAATTGCGGCTGGAGCTTGTCCTGGCGCCGCCCTTCCTGGCGAAAAAGGATGCGCGCGGCGCGCCGAGAAAAACAAGTTTCGGCCCCTGGATATTTCCGGTTTTACGCCTACTGGCGCGGCTGAAGGTCTTGCGCGGCGGGCCGTTCGATATTTTCGGGCGCGCCGAGGAGCGTCGGCGGGAGCGCGCCCTGATCGGCGAATACGAAGCCTTGCTTGATGAAATCGGCGGAAGGCTTAATGGCGCCAATCACGCCCTTGCGCTGGCGTTGGCGTCGACGCCGGAGAAAATTCGCGGCTATGGCCA
Organism: uncultured Alphaproteobacteria bacterium; assembly: GCA_963736175.1. GTDB lineage: Bacteria > Pseudomonadota > Alphaproteobacteria > Rhizobiales > Beijerinckiaceae > Rhodoblastus. Next base: position 174,350 of record CAVTNU010000029.1, read on the forward strand.
CGTCAAGATGCGCTCCCTCGAGGCGGTCTGGGCTGAGCAGACCGCTTTGCTCCGGCGTCTGCGCGCGGATGCGGCGAGCGAGCGCGTCGCGGCGGAATGACCGCCGGCCGCGACGCCCCGCGAAGAAACGGCCGCCAGCGCCTTGACCTATAGGTCAAGACCGGGCGAAAACCTTAGATCGACAGGCTGGGTTCTTGCGGCGAGACGCCGATGCGAGTCCTGCGGTCGATTTCTTGGCGCTCCATCCAGCCATCGAATGTCGCATGAATTCGAACGAGCGCGAACTGGAACTCAAATTCACCACCGATTCGGCGGGGCTTTCGCTTGCGCGCGAATCCGAACTGCTCGCGTCCGCCGAGCCGGACGCGACGCAAGCGGGCCTCGCCTCGGTCTATTTCGATACGCCAGGTCGCGACCTGAAGACGCGCCGGATGGTTCTGCGCGTTCGCAGCTGCGGAGCGGACGCGCCGCTGATGGGGCTCAAATGGGCGGCGCCCGAGGCCGAAGGTCCTTTCGCGCGTGGCGAAATCGAGATTGTCGCGCCGGGCCCGCGACCGGACGTCAATCTGTTCGATGAGGCCGTCGCCGGAGCGCTGCGGCAGATTATCGCGGATCGGCCATTGCGTCCGCAGTTCAAGACGCGGATCAAGCGCCGCGTTCGCCAGCTTGTATTTGGAGCCTCGTGTATCGAGGCCGCTTTCGACGAAGGCGACATTTTCGCCGGCAAACGGCGTTGGCCGATCAGGGAGCTCGAACTGGAGCTCAAATCGGGCGAACCGGCCGATCTTTACGAACTGGGCGCGCAATTGGCGCAATCGCTGCCCTTGCGTCTCGACGTGGTGAGCAAGGCGCAGCGCGCCTTCCGGCTCATCGGCGCCGAAGAAGCGCAGGAAGTGAAGGCGGGCGCGCTCGACTTTCCCGTCGACGTCACGCTCGACGACGCGTTCGTCGCCGTGGCCGTCGCCGCCGTCGCGCAATTCGTTTCCAACTGGGAGCCCTTGCGCAACGGCGACAGTCCAGGGTCAATTCATCAGATGCGCGTGGCGCTGCGTCGCCTGCGCGTCGTCCTGGCGATGTTCAACCGCGCCGCGCCTTGCGCCGAATTCGCGGCGTTCCGCGCGACGGCGAAGCGTATCGCCACGGGGTTGGGCGCGGCCCGCGAATACGACGCCTTCCGCGATCTTGTCGTCAGCGGCCCAGGCCCGCGATTTGGCGGGCAGACGCGGCTGGGGCCCCTGTCGGCGGCGATCGAAGGCCGCCGCGCGGCGGCTTACGCCGAGGCCAAGGCTCTGGTCGACGCGCCGGAAACGTCGGTGTTTGTCTTGCGTCTGCAAGGCTTCCTGGCGCGCCGAGGCTGGCGCGGCGCCCTCACCGACGAGCAGCGCGAGCAACTGGCGTCATCCGCCAAAACTTTCGCCGCGGAAACCTTGACGCGAATGCGCAAACGCGCGGCCAAACGCGGGCGAAATCTCGTCGCCCTGCCCGACGCCGAGCGTCATCAGGTGCGCATCGCGTTGAAGAAAATCCGCTACGCGGCGGAGTTCTTCGGCGTGCTTTTCGGCGCTGGCCGCGAATTCCGCGCCTATGTCCAGACGCTGGCGCGCCTGCAGGATCTGCTCGGCATCCATAACGACGCCGCCAGCGTCGAGCGGATCTTGAACGCGCTGCCGGAGGCGCAGGACCCCAAAGTGGCGCGCGCGGCGGGAATCGTGATGGGATGGTGCGGCCGCGACGCCGAGGTCGTCGACGCCGAATTGAAGAAGGCTTGGAAAGCCTTTCTGCGGGCCGATCGATTTTGGCGTTGAGCCGGCCGCCGTAGCGCCCCCGGGCTTGGCTGCGGCCGCCGCCGGGCCTACCGCTCCAAAATGTTGCGGAACTGCCAGGGATCGCTTTCGTCAAGGTCTTCGGGGAAGAACCCGGGACGGTCGGTCAGCGGCGTCCAGTCGGTATAGGCGCCGATCACCGGTCCCAGATAGGGCGTCTGGATTTCGAGGCAGCGCCGGTAATCCATCTCGTCGGCTTCGAGAATGCCGCTTTCGGGATTTTCCAGTGCATAGACCATGCCGGCCAGCACGGCGGAGGTGACCTGCAGGCCGGTGGCGTTTTGGTAGGGCGCGATCCGTCGCGTCTCCTCGATCGACAATTGCGAGCCGTACCAATAGGCGCCCTTGGCGTGCCCAAACAGCAGGACGCCCAGTTCGTCGATTCCGTCGACGATTTCATTCTCGGTCAGAATATGCTGGCGCTCCTGGCGCACGGCGGCCTGGCCGAACATTTCGTGCAGGGACAGCACGGCGTCGTTCGCCGGATGATAGGCGTAATGGCAGGTCGGCCGATAAAGCGCCGCGCCCTTGTCGTCGAAGACGGTCAGATAATCGGCGATGGAAATCGACTCGTTGTGCGTGACCAGGAAGCCGTATTGCGGACCCGCGGTCGGCGTCCAGCTGCGCACCCGCGTATTGGCGCCAGGCTGCAACAGATAGATGGCCGCGCCGCAGCCGTCCTTATGGGCGCGGCCGTTGGCCGGCGTCCATTTTTCATGCGTGCCCCAGCCCAGTTCGGCCGGCTGCACGCCTTCCGAGACAAAGCCTTCGACCGACCAGGTGTTGACGAACACGCCTTGCGGTTTTGGATTCTTGGCGCGTTGGGTGTCGCGTTCGGCGATATGGACGCCTTTGACGCCCAGGCGCCGCGCGAGGTCGGCCCATTCCTGCCGGGTTCTCGGCTCGGGCGCGCGGTCGCCGAGATCAGCGGCCAGATTGCTCAGCGCCTGTTTGACGAACCAGGACACCATGCCGGGATTGGCGCCGCAGCAGGAAATGGCGGTCGTTCCACCCGGCGATTTCCGTCGCGCCGCCAGCAGGCCTTCGCGCAAGGCGTAGTTCGAGCGCGCTTCCGGTCCCAGATGCGCGTCGAAATAAAACCCGGCCCAGGGCTCGATCACGGTGTCGATGTACAGCGCGCCGATTTCGCGGCACAATTCCATGATCGCCAGCGAGGACGTGTCGACCGAAACGTTGACGCAAAAGCCCTGACCGCCGCCGCGCGTCAGCAAGGGTGTCAGGACATCCCGGTAATTGTCCTTCGTCAGGCCGAGATTGACGAATTCAAGGCCGCGTTCGTCGACCAGGGCGCGGTCGGCGTCGATCGGATCGATAACGGCGAGGCGGCTTTTGTCAAAAGTGAAATGGCGTTCGATGAGCGGCAGGACGCCCTTGCCGATCGAACCGAAGCCGATGATCACGATGGGTCCGGAAATGTGGCCGTGAACAGGCCAATTGGTCGTCGAAGCTGACATTCGGCGGCTCTCCTGAGGGAAAAAAGGGAATTGGACCGATCGGTCGTTGGCGCTCTAGTTGCAAAGACAGGCTTGTTGGTCAAGCGAAATAGGCGGCGTCGCTTTACTCGTCTTCGTCCTGCGGCTGAACGCCGCGATCGAGCGCGGCGATCAAGCGCGCCGCACCGAATTTGTCGTCCTGGTCGAGCGTCGCCGCCTTGACCAAGGCCTCCCGACCGCCGGCGAGATCGCCGAGGCGCGCGCGGCAATAACCCCAGGCGATCAGCGATTGCAGATAGCGGCGCGGTTTGATCTCCAACGTCGAAAAATCGGCGTCTTGCGGGCGCACCGCGCGCCAGTCCGCCCCCACGCCGAGATCCCGCGCGAAATGGCGCAGGAGCCATTCGGCGTGCAGCGCGGCGACGTCCAGAGAATGGTTGTAGAGATGGAATTTATAAGCGCCCATGCGCACCCCCAGATCGTCGGGAGCCAGCTGCAACGCTTCCTCGACGGCGCGCGTCGCGGTTTGCGGATCGGAGCGGGCGTCGCGCGCCTTGGTGAGAATTTGCAAGGCGCGCGCAACTTTTTGGGCGTCGGACATGTCAGCTTTACGACAAAGAGCTAAAGGGCCAATCCGCCGAAGCAGTTTTCGGGCCGCTTTCGCTTAAGCCGCTTGACGCCAGCGGCGTCCGGCGGTCGCGACGTCGGGGGCGCCGGTCGGACGCACCAAGCCCTGCGCGCCTGACAGCGCGCCGGCCCGCAGTTCAAGAGCGAGAAAACGCTCAAGGTCGACGGGCCCGGGCGGATCCAGCGCGCGCGCGCCGTCGCGGCGAAAACCAAAACGACGATAGTAAGGTTCGTCGCCGACCAGCAGGACCGCATGATGGCCGAGGGCGGCGGCGCGGCGCAGGCCCTGTTCGATCATGCGCGCGCCAAGGCCGCGCGAGCGCAGCGCCGGATCGACGGCGATCGGACCGAGCAACAGCGCCGGCCGTCCCGGTCCGGCTTCGATCGACCAGAAGCGCAAAGTGCCGACGAGTTTTCCGTCACAGTGGGCGGCGAAGGCCAGCCCGGGCGCCGGCAGACGACCTTCACGCAGCCGTTCACAGGTCTTGCGCCGGCGTTCGGCGCCGAAGGCGCGGTCCAGCAGGTTTTCGCGCGCGGCGACATCGGCCTCGGTTTCCCGCGCGATGGTCGGGCGGGCGCGGAACTCGCGGAACTCTTGGCGTTCCTGAAATTGTTGCGGCGCGTTACGCTTGATAATCTCGGTCATCATCGCCCTCCGTTGGGCAGGGACAACCCTCGCGCCATGCGCTGTTCGGGCGCAGGCCGTACGGGACGACGGGCAAGCGCGTCGCCGGGCAAAGGCGACGCGAGCGATTTCGTAAGTTGGCGAAGGAAGCCGAAACGTTCAGATCACGTAGGATTTCAATGGCGGAAAGCCGTTGAAGCCGACGGCCGAATAGGTCGTCGTATAGGCGCCCGTTCCCTCGATCAGCACCTTGGCGCCGATCTCCAGGCTGACGGGAAGGAGATAGGGCTCCTTCTCATAGAGCACGTCGACCGAATCGCAGGTTGGGCCGGCGATCACGCAAGGCTCCATGGCGTCGCCGTCATGCGCGGTGCGGATCGGGTAGCGGATCATCTCGTCCATGGTTTCGGCGAGGCCGTTGAACTTGCCGATATCGAGATAGACCCACTTGACCTTGTCGTCGTCGGCCTTTTTCGAAATCAGCACGACTTCGGCTTCGATGACGCCGGCGTTGCCGACCATGCCGCGGCCCGGCTCGATAATCGTTTCGGGGATGCGATTGCCGAAATGCTTGCGCAGCGACCGGAAAATCGCCTCGCCATAAGCGCGCACCGCCGGCACGCGCTTGAGGTATTTGGTCGGAAAGCCGCCGCCGAGATTGACCATCTGCAGATGAACGCCGCGCTCGGCCAATTCGCGGAACACGCCAGCGGCCGATTTCAGGGCGTTGTTCCACATGCGCGGGTTGCGCTGCTGCGAGCCGACATGGAAGGACAGACCGTAAGCTTCAAGGCCACGGCTGTGCGCCAGTTCAAGCACGCGCGGCGCCATTTCCGGGGCGCAGCCGAATTTGCGCGACAAGGGCCATTCGGCGCCGGCGCCGTCGCACAACATGCGGCAGAACACTCTGGCGTGAGGAGCGGCGCGGGCGATCTTCTCGACTTCGGCCTCGCAGTCGACGGCGAACAGGCGCACGCCCAGCGCGTAGGCGCGCGCGATGTCGCGCTCCTTCTTGATGGTGTTGCCGAACGAGATGCGCTCGGGGCTGGCGCCGGCGGCCATCGCCTGCTCGATCTCGACGACGGAGGCGCAGTCGAAGCATGAACCCAGACGGGCCAGCAGATCGAGCACTTCTGGCGCCGGATTGGCTTTGACGGCGTAGAAAACGCGCGTGTCCGGCAAGGCCTTGGCGAAGGTGTGATAATTGTCGCGCACAACGTCGAGGTCGACGACCAGGCATGGGCCGTCTTCACGTCGGTTGCGCAGGAACTCCTGGATACGATCGGTCATCGCGGCATCCCTTCGAAGGGCGCGGGCAGCGCGCCAGAGAAACAAAGGCTTCGTGGACGGCCGAATGAAATTCCGCGCGCGCGCGATGGAGACGCGCAACGCGTGATTTAAACGCCATCCGGGATCGAAAGGAAGCGGACAAAGCCGCTCGCCCCTCGATCGGGTGCTGCGCCGTGGACGCGAGAAACTCGGAAAGCTAAAAGCTAACCAAGGGTTTCAGCGGCCTTCGATTGGAATGGGAAGTCCCGTTCCGCACGCCCGGCAAGAAAGACTAGCCTCTTCGGTAAGCCGACCTTTGGAGGGTCGACAGAGACGAAAAAGCCCGGTCCGTCGTTGCTTTAAGTCGCGATCCTCCGCTCAGGCGGAGTTCGCCGGTTCGCCTCCGGCTGCCGGTTTGTTTTTCAGGCGGTTTGCCGGCCTCTTGTCCGGATCCCCGCCAACCGACACACGACCACAGGCACGTGCGATTTGGGCAAGGGGATGAATATGGATTTTTGCGCGCTTGGCAAGCGGAAATTGCGGGTTTGGCGAGGTTTTTTGAGAATTTTTTCGTCACCAAATTGTTAAGATTTCGATCAGGCCGGCGGCGCCGGATTTCTGGCCCCGGCCGCGTCCTTGTCGGCGCGCGGGGCGGGTTCATTGTTTGACGATCGGCCGATGAAAAGCTTCGCTCTTCTGTTCCTCGATTTCCTTTCCCAACCGCGAGAAGGATCGCGATCGAGGCGCTCGATGGCCGGACAAAAATGGTCGCCTGGATATTGAAACGCCAAGAACAGTCTCGACAGCGTCTCGTCTTGCGTGAATGCTGGATGAGCTTACTTACGCGGCCACGGCCGGAGTCATGACGAGCATGGACGTTTCTCACACGCTCATCCATCCGGCGAAGCTCGCCGCGCCCAATCGTTGGGATTTTGTCGCATTCCCGTTGATCTTCGTCGTTTTCGTGCTGCTGGCGATCGCCGCGAGAGGGACTTTCGCGCCGCTCGCGGCGATGCAGGCGACGCCGATCTCGCTCGAGCCGGCTTTCCTGCCCGGATACGCCGTGCGCACCGTTTTGCGGATGCTCGCGGCGCTGGCGGTGTCCTTGTTGTTCACTTTGACCTACGGAACTTTGGCGGCGAAAAGCAAGCGGGCCGAAGTCATCCTCATTCCGATTCTCGACGTCCTGCAATCGGTGCCGATCCTCGGCTATATTTCCTTCACCGTCATTTTTTTCATGAACCTGTTTCCAGGCAGCGTGCTCGGCGCGGAATTCGCCTCGATCTTCGCGGTCTTCACCAGCCAAGCCTGGAACATGGCGTTCAGCTTCTACCAGTCGCTGCGCACCATACCGCATGATCTCGACGAGGCGAGCCGCGCCTTTCGCTTCTCCTCCTGGCAACGGTTCTGGCGCCTCGAAGCGCCCTTCGCCGTGCCCGGCCTGGTCTGGAACATGATGATGAGCATGTCCGGCGGCTGGTTCTTCGTCGTCGCCTCCGAGGCGATCAGCGTCGGCGACAAGCAGGTCGTCCTGCCGGGAATCGGCTCCTATGTGGCCATGGCGATCGAGCAGAAAAATCTCGGCGCGATCGGCTGGGCGCTGGGGGCGATGACCGTCGTGATCCTGCTATACGATCAATTGATGTTCCGGCCCCTGGTTGTCTGGGCCGATCATTTTCGCTTCGAGCAATCGGCCGCGCAGACTACGCCGCATTCCTGGTTTCTCAGCGTCCTGCAGCGCGCCCGGCTGCTGCAGTGGGCGCGCCGGCCGTTCAGCGACGCGACGCGCCGGATTCTTCGCGCCCCTTTTCTCAACGCGACCGTGCCCCGCCCAATCGTCACGCAGGTTTCCGCTGGCGGTCGGGTCGCCGATCGTCTGTGGAATTTAGCCGTCGCAGCGATGGCGCTGGGCGCGGCCGCCGTCGTTGTGCGCTACGTCGCGGCGACATTGGGATGGGCCGACGTCCTCACCGTATTGCGGCTCGGCTTCTACACCTTGTTGCGCGTCGCCGCGCTGATCGTCTTGAGTTCGCTGATCTGGGTGCCGCTCGGCGTGCTGATCGGCCTGAAACCGCGTCTGGCGGAAAAGATTCAGCCGCTGGCGCAATTTCTCGCCGCTTTTCCCGCCAACCTGCTGTTTCCCTTTGTCGTCATTGTCGTCGTCCGGTTCGATCTGAACCCGGATATCTGGCTGAGCCTGCTGATGATCCTGGGAACGCAATGGTACATTCTGTTCAACGTCATCGCCGGAACGACCGCCTATCCGACCGATTTTCTCGAGGCCGCCGATAATTTCCAGATTCGCGGCTGGCAATGGTGGCGCAAAGTGATCCTGCCGGGGATTTTCCCCTATTTCGTCACCGGCGCGCTCACCGCGTCGGGCGGCTCGTGGAACGCCAGCATCGTCGCCGAATCCGTCTCCTGGGGCCAGACGCATCTCGCCGCGCACGGGCTTGGCGCCTATATCGCGGACATGACGGCCGCCGCTGATTATCCGCGCATCGTGCTCGGCATCGCCGTCATGTCGGCTTACGTCATTTTCTTCAACCGCGTTCTCTGGCGCCGGCTTTACGCTTATGGCGAACGCCGGTTGCGGCTGGATTGAGGGGCAAAAATGCTTGAGACCGTTACAAAGCCAGACGTCGTGTCGAAAACCGTGCTTGAGCTGTCCCATATCCACCATGCCTTCGCGCGGCCGGGCGGCGGCTCCTCGGTCGTGCTCGACGACATCGGCATAAGCCTGCGCGAGGGCGAAATCGTCGGCGTTCTTGGGCGCTCCGGCTGCGGCAAGTCGACATTGCTGCGCATCGCCGCCGGCTTGATCGCGCCGACGTCCGGCGCCGTCGTCTTTCAGGGCAAGGCCGTCGATCGGCCGGCGAAGGGCATCGCCATGGTCTTCCAGACCTTCGCGCTGTTTCCCTGGCTGACCGTGCTCGAAAACGTCATGGCCGGCCTCGACGCGCTCGGCATGGCGGAAGACGAGGCGCAAAAAAAAGCCCTGGCGGCGATCGACATGATCGGTCTCGACGGTTTCGAGAGCGCCTATCCGCGCGAACTTTCCGGCGGCATGCGCCAGCGCGTCGGCTTCGCCCGCGCCCTCGTCGTCGATCCGACGATTCTGCTGATGGACGAGCCCTTTTCCGCGCTCGACGTGCTGACCGCCGAGACGCTGCGCTCGGATTTCATCGATCTGTGGACCGAGGGCAAGCTGGCGATCAAATCGGTGATGCTGGTCACCCACAATATCGAAGAGGCTGTCTTTCTCGCCGACCGCATCGTCGTGCTGGCCCCCGATCCCGGCCGCATCGCCGCCGAGATCGAAGTGCCGCTGCCGCGTCCGCGCGAGCGCCTGTCGCCGGTCTTTCGTGAAATCGTCGACGATATTTACGCGCGCATGACCGCCGGCCGCGCCGCCGCCGTCGACGGCAAGGGCAAGTCGGCGCTGGCGGGCCTGGGCATGCGCCTGCCGTTCGTCTCCTGCCATCGCATCGTCGGGCTGCTGGAAATGCTGGCCGACCCGCCCTTCGACGAAAAGGCCGACCTGCGCGCGCTGGCGGAGCGGCTGCATCTGGATGTGGACCGATTGCTGCCGGTGGCGGAGGCCGCGCAGATACTCGGCTTCGCCGAAATGCGCGACGGCTCGCTGCATCTGACCTTGCCCGGCAATATTTTCGCGCGCGATTTGGCGGACGGCCGCAAACGCCTGTTTTCCGAACATCTCCTGCGCAACGTGCCGCTCGCCGCGCATATTCGCCATGTCCTGTCGGATCGGCCGGGCCATGCGGCGCCGCGCCAGCGCTTTTCGCCGGAGCTCGAGGATCACCTGACCGCCCACGACGCCGAGCAGACCTTGGCCGCCGTTATCGATTGGGGACGTTTCGCCGAAATCTTCGAATATGATCACCGCCGCCGCGGTTTCAGCCTGCCGGCGGAGGACGTGAACATTCAGCCGTGATCGGGTTATTCAGCGGCGACGGCCGAAGGACGCGGACAGAGCGGCGAAGTTGAACCGCGCCGTCGGCGGCTCGGTTGGCGTTCGGTTGTTTCGCTAAACCGGCTTTTTGGTGCCCTGGCCGGCATCGAATATGACTCGTAACTAATTGATAAATATGGCATTATAATTTCAAAAAAATATTTATACCAACATTTATACCAACAAATTATTGCGCTGCGTCTCATGCGAGCGCGTCAATGCTCATGCGAAGGCTGCGCACGAAACCCTGTGCATAGCTCTCCAAGCAAGCTGGACGTTGTCGGATACCAGTGGAGGATGCAAGCTGCAATTTTCGCTGGTCGAACAGGTCACGCTAAATGAGATCGCATTAATCGTTGGAAGCTCGCGGAGGAGCTGACCGTATATCAAATTTCATTGTTGCTTGCGGGTCATGATCCTTCGGAGTTTGACGATCAAGACCCGTCCGACTGGCCTGGCGAAGTAAAAAGTGATACTTCCGCATTCGTGACGGCCCTCAAAATTGCTGCAAAAAGCTCCAAAGTCAACTTTAGGGAGGAGCGCATGGAGGGATACAATGAATATACGATAAATTGGAACACATCGACGATTGAAATCGAAAGCCTACGGGAATGGCTATATGTACGAAACTATGATGACGGATTTTTTATTACGAAATCTGATGACAAAGAAAAGTTGTTCGACAAAACTGGCGAATTTTATGCTCCAAAACTTGCGGCTGCCGTGCGCGCTTGGAATGAAATAACGTCCGATCCGAGAGCGCTGGCTGGCAAGTCACCGAAAAAGTCGCTGGACATATGGCTTCGGAAACATGCCAACGAATACGGCCTGACCGGAAAGGATGGCAACCCGAACAAGTTGGGCATTGAGGAAATCTGCAAAGTTGCGAATTGGAAGCCAAACGGCGGCGCCAGTCCCACCCCTTTGCCGCCAAGCCCGCCCACGACTTTTGGCAAACCCTCGGGAGGGGCCGGCGAATGGGGTAGGCGAGATAAGCCAAAGGCACCCACCCCTAAGTCAATATTTCCGCTTGATGATGACATACCCTTCTAACAGCGCCCCCGTTTTGCGGCGCGAAGGGTAGGTGCTTTTCGGGCAATCCACTGGGCCAGTTTTCTTGCAGCCGCCTAGCTATTTGAAACGCGGACTCACGTTCATCTTCCTATCGTGTCCAACAAAGCACGGATAGATTCGATGAACACCGAAAATGAAGACTTCAAGACCTCTTTCATTCGTCTTGAACAGGTCAAGGCGCGTACTGGCCTCAGCCGCAGCACGCTTTATGCTTACATTCGCGATGGCCGCTTTCCTGCGCCTGTTTCGATTTCCGAGCGTTGCGTCGCATGGGTGGAAGGCGAGATTGATCGTTGGATGGCGGAACGCATTGCCTCGCGCCGTCAGCGCGTGAGGCGACCCGATGCTCACGTCCAACAAAAAGCCGCATGCGGCGGCGGCGCTATCCGGTCAACCGGATCAAGCAACGTTCAGCTATGACACGGGCGAGATCGCCAAGCTCTTTGGCATTCACCCCAACACTGTCCGGCATTGGCTCAAGGACGGCCTCAGGGCCATTCGATGACCGCCGCCCCATCCTTGTTCATGGCGGCGGCGCTGAAGGCGTTCATTTCCGCAAAGCAGGAAGCCAAAGCGGCAAAAATGCGCGGCCGGCGAGAATTCTTCTGCTTCCGCTGCCGGGCACCGCGCAAGCCTTGGGGCAACATCGCCGACGCCTACCTGTCATACAGAAAAAATCGCCAAGCTGACCGGCCTTTGCAGCGTTTGTGAAACGGCGATGCACCGGACGGTTCGGCGCGGCGAACTGCCAAAATTCGCCGCTGCTGATCGACATTGAGCCGATGGCGATCGGAGCGATTGAGGGATTGCCCGGATGCCAGTGCGAACAGTGACTTCAATAAGGAACGGATCAATGTCGAAACTCAACCCCCAAAATGAACGGATCAAGCGGGACTATCTGCGCTTCCTGAAGGAGGCACGGGGCAAGAGCGAAGCGACGCTGGACGCCATCCGCAAGGCGCTGGCGCGCTTCGAGGATTATACGGGCGCCCGTGACTTCAAGACCTTTCGCCGCGAACAGGCCATAGCCTTCAAGGAGCGTCTTGCCGAAACCAGCGGATTGCGCAGCGGCGAAGCCCTGAGCCATTCGACGCAAACCGGTACGCTTTCCGCCCTCAAGGATTTTTTCGCCTGGCTGGCGTGGCAACCCGGCTTCAAGTCGAAAATCCATGTTCCCGACATCGAATATTTCAGCCCCTCGAACAGAGACAGCGCGACGGCGAAGGCGCCCAAGCTTCGCGACTTTCCGAGCCTTGAACAAGTTCGCGCCGTGATCGCGGCCATGCCGACCGAAACCGTGATCGACCGCCGCAACCGCGCTTTGATGGCCTTTGCGATTCTGACGGGAATTCGCGACCGCGCGATGGCTTCCCTTTGCCTGCGCCACGTTGATATGAGCAAATCGCCACCGCTGGTCCGCCAAGAGCCGGATCGCGTGGCGACCAAGTTCGCCAAAAACATCAATACGTACTTCTTCCCTTTGGGCGACGACCTGACCGAAATTGTCGCCAATTGGATTGACGAATTGCGCAAGGCGCACCTGTTCGCGCCCAATGATCCGCTCTTTCCCGAAAACGAAGGTTCGCCAAGGACAGGACAAGGGTTTTGAGGCCTTCGGCATTGAGACGCAGCATTGGCGCGACGCCTCGCCGGTGCGGGCGATTTTTCGCCAAGCTTTTGAAGGGCGGGCTTGCCGTATTTTCCGCCGCATTCCTTCCGTCACACTTTCGGCCATCTGATGCAGGAGGTCTGCCGCACGCCAGAGCAAATCAAAGCCTGGAGCCAGAACCTCGGCCATGAAAACATCGCCACAACGCTCACTTCCTACGGCAAGATAGATCCGCATCGCCAAGGCGCCGTTATCGGAGCGATTTCGCTTAATGGCGACAACGACGCGGAAATGGTCGAAGAACTGCTGGCGGTGATGAAAAAGCGCGGTCGCGTCGTCGGGTGACGCAGCCAAACGGTCAAGTCTCGCCGCTTGGCCTGTTCGTTGATTCGCGCTGAGAACTGACCCAGATCACTGACGTCCTTCGACCCGCCAAATGCGGCTTAGGCCAAGGGTTATTGCCGCACGAGCGGCGGTGACGTATCAAAGCCCGCAACATTTTTGTAGAAAGTGATTCTCACTCGCCATCGTGAGGACGAGGGCGATGCTGACTTGGACGACATTTGAACCCCTGTGGTGGCAATGAGCAATCTCGAACGCGCCCTTGAAGACGATCTGATCGCAAAGCTCCAGGCCCTCAAATACGACTACCGCCCCGACATTCGCGATCGCGCCACGCTTGAAGCCAACTTCAGGCAAAAATTCGAAGCCCTTAATCGTGTGAATCTCACCGATGGCGAGTTCCAACGGCTTCTCGACGAGATCGTCAAACCGGACGTCTACGAGGCCGCGCGCGCGCTCCGCAACCGCGAAGCCTTCTTCCGCGACGACGGCACGCCGCTCAACTACACGCTCGTCAACATCAAGGACTGGTGTCAACGGCGGCGGCAAAATGTGCCAGATGGCGGCGTAAAAGTGTACCAGTCGGGTTGAGAGAAAAGGGCCGTAAAGCCCTGGAATTTGGCATTGCCGCGCGCATTGAGCCGCGCGGAGCGTAGCGAAGCGCGGCTCAATGCGCGCGGCGGCGATTTAGGGTTTGGGCTCAACGTCTCCTTCGCTGGTTGTTTTTGCGGCGAGGTTCGCCACATGGCCGGATCTGCGCTGGGTTTTCTTGCTGGCGGCGAGCCTGAAACTGTCGCCGTTCATTTCCAGGATGTGGACATGATGGGTCAGGCGATCGAGCAAGGCGCCGGTCAGCCGTTCCGAACCGAAGACCGAAGTCCATTCATCGAAGGGCAGATTGCTGGTCACCAGGGTGGCGCCGCGTTCGTAGCGTTGGCTGAAGACCTCGAAGAGCAACTCCGAACCGACCGCCGTGAACGGCACATAGCCCAATTCGTCGACGATCAGCAGCTTGACGGTGTTGAGGTGCTTTTGCAGCGCGCGCAACCGGCGTTCGTCGCGCGCTTCCATGAGTTCATGCACCAGGGCGGCGGCCGTCGTGAAGGCGACGCTGTGGCCCTTCTGGCAGGCGGCAAGCCCCAAGGCCAGGGCGATGTGAGTTTTCCCGTGCCGGATGGCCCCAGTGCGATGCAATTTTGCCGCTTCTCGATCCATTCGCCGCGCGCCAACTCCAGCACCAGCGATTTGTTGAGCGACGGCTGGGCGACGAAGTCGAAAGTGTCGAGGCTCTTGACCTGAGAAAAGCGGGCCTGGCGAATCCGGCGCTCGACGTTGCGCCGTTCGCGGTCGATGCGTTCCAGTTCGCACAGACGAAGCAGATAGCGCGGGTAGTCGGCGCTGTCGCGCGCCGATTCCATCGCCACCTTCTCGTACTCGCGCGCAAAGGTGGGAAGCTTCAACGCCTTGAGATGATTGCCCAGCAGCACCTGCGGCGCGACGATCGTTGGGGAGGTCGGATCCTGCGGCGTCGTCATGGGGAAACTCCCGCGCTTGCCAGTCCTGGAGCGGCGTTGGCGAGAAGTCCGAGATAGGCGCTCGGATCTGTCGCGCCGACCGTGGCTGCTGGCAAATAAGGATAGAACGTCAGATCGAGCCGGACGGGCCGCTTCTCCAATTTGGCCAGCAGCAGCATTTTCACCGCGTCGAAGCTGATGGCGCCAAGACGCAGCGCCTCGGTCACAGCCTGTTCAACCTGATGCTGATGGAAGTCTTCCATCAATCGCAGCACCTGGATGAACTCGCGGCGCCCGGGATTGCCCATCCGCGCTTCCATCAGCCGGCGCAACCGATGAATGCATTCCCCAAGCGCCCAGCCGTCGAGCGGCGCCGCCTGGTCGAGCGCCTTGCTCTTGTGTTCCAGCAAAGCCAGATAATGCAGCGGGTTGTAAACAAAATCGGCCTTGTCGTAGCTGCGGACGTGGGTGGCGATCGTCTCGCCGCGGCAGGCGATCTCGACCCTGTCGACATATCCTTTCGCCAGGACCTCTTGATGGCCATAGCGCGTCGGAACCGAATAGTCGTTGCTGCGGTAACGCACCAGCGACAGGGAGGAAACGCGCGTGGCGATCTTGTGGCAGGCGTCATAGGGCGCAGCCGGCAAGTCCTTGAACGCGGCGAGGTCCGCCTGCATCCGCTCCGCGATCGTCGTGGTGTGGCCGCGCAACACCGCCGCCCGCCGCTTGACGCAGGCGTCGAGGAAGCGGGCGTTGAGCGCGGCAAAACTCTCCGCGACCGGCAGAGGCGTCATGAAATTGCGCCGGGCGTAACCGACCAACCCCTCCACCTTGCCCTTGTCGTTGCCTTTGCCCGGTCTGCCAAAGCGGTCGTTGAAGAGGTAATGGCTTTGAAGCTCCGCGAACATATGCGAGCGCAACCGCTGTCCGCCCTTGACGATCCGGGCGACCGCGAGCCGGGTGTTGTCGTATAAAATGGACTGCGGCATGCCGCCGAAAAACTCGAACGCCGCGACATGGCCATCGCAAAAAGCCTCCGCCGTTTCGGCGGGATAGGCTTTGACGAAGCAGCCGTCAGAGTGCGGCAGGTCCAAGCAAAGATAGTGGAAGCGGACCTTCTTGCCCGCGATATAGCCGTCCGCCTGGCCGAAATCCGCCTGGGCGTGGCCGGGACGATGGCTCAACGGCACGAACATCTCGCGGGCGCGCTGCATCGCCTGGGCGACATACTCGCGCACGATCGTGTATCCGCCGGAGAATCCTTCCTCGTCCCGCAGCCGGTCGAAAATCCGATGCGCGGTGTGGCGCTGCTTCTGATGAACGCTGCGATCATCGTCCAGAACCTTGTCGATCCACGCCATGTGTGGACCAAGCTTCTTGGAAGCAGGCCGTTCTCGCCGCTGATAGCCAGGCGGATCGAAACGGAAGCATCTTTGAGATTGTGTTG
>CAVTNU010000030.1:0-45266 GCA_963736175.1 uncultured Alphaproteobacteria bacterium
GTTCGTCCCCGCCAGCTTTTGGGCGAAATAGGCGATGGTCTTCGAATAGACCGGCGATTTGTTCCAGGCGCGAATGACTTCGAAATTAGCCGTCCCCTCGCCCCGGATTCGCCTCGGCGCCAGCCGTAGCTCTTAAGAAAATTGGCGGTGGAGGCGAGAACGTCGCCTTTCGAATGGATCAGATCGCGACGTCCTTTGCCGTCGTAATCGACGGCGAATTTGCCGTAGGATGACGGCATGAATTGCGTTTGCCCGATCTCGCCCGCCCAGGCGCCCTGGGCGGTTGTCGGATCGATATCGCCGCGCTCGACCAGTTTCAACGCGTCGACCAGCTCCGCCCTGAACATGTCCGAACGCCGGCAATCGTAGGCCAGGGTCGCGATTAATTCGATTGTCGGAAAATCGCCGTTGAACGCGCCAAAATCGGTCTCAAGCCCCCAGATGGCGACGAGAATGGGCCCGGGAACGCCATAATCATTTTCGATTCTCGAAAAAAGTCCGGCGTCCTTGGTGAGAATCTGCGCGCCCTTGCGCAAGCGGAACGCATTCACCATGCGCCCGGAGAATTGTTCAAAGCTTTGCGTGAAGACCTTTTGGCCGCGATCGTGCGAAACAACAGTTTCATTATATGAGACGCCGGCCAGGCCGCGATCGATCGCCGCCCGCGAAACGCCCTGCGTCGCAGCCTGATCCTTGAATCGCTCCAGCCATTGGGAAAAGCCCTGGCCGTCGCGGCCGCAATCCTCGGCGCGCGCCGGCGCCGTCAAACTCGTCGCCAGCAGCAGCCCGGCCAACGCCGGAATGGAGCAATACGACCGGCTCAAACAACTCAGGCCCATGACAAACCTCGATTTCCAAAAGCTCCGCCCATTCTAACGAGTGGAGCGCCTTGTTGAAACCTTGGATGTGGCGAGCAAACGACAACCGCGCGGCTTTTCGATTTCGTCCGTTATGTTCTGCAAATGTTCTTGCGGGCGGCGGCGCCTTTGTCTAGACTTCGCCCTGCGGCTTGGAGGGGCGAGCGATGGTAGTGCGCGTGGCGACTGTTTCGTTCGAAGGGATAGAAGCGCGCCCGGTCGATGTTCAGGTCCAGATTTCCAGCGGCAACATCGTTTTCAATGTCGTCGGACTCGGCGACAAGGCGGTCGCTGAATCGCGCGAGCGCGTGCGCTCCGCTCTTGTCGCCTCCGGGCTGGCGTTGCCGGCCAAGCGCATCACCGTCAACCTCGCCCCCGCCGATCTGCCGAAGGAAGGCAGCCATTACGACTTGCCGATCGCGCTCGGCGTGATGGCGGCGATCGGCGCCATACCCGCCGACGCGCTCGAGGGTTATACCGTCCTTGGCGAATTGGCGCTCGATGGAGCGCTGACGCCGGTCGTCGGCGTCTTACCGGCGGCCGTGGCGGCGAACGCGCGCGGCCACGGTTTGATCTGTCCGGCCGACTGCGGCCCCGAGGCGGCCTGGGCCTCGAACGACATCGCCATTCTGGCGCCCCGCTCATTGATTCAGCTCGCCAACCATTTCAAGGGAACGCAGGCGTTGTCGCGGCCAAGGCCGGCGATTCGCGCGCTCAACAGCGCCCAACCCGATCTGCGCGATATCAAGGGGCAGGAAAGCGCCAAGCGCGCCCTCGAAATCGCCGCCGCGGGCGGCCACAATCTTCTGTTCAACGGGCCGCCGGGCGCCGGCAAAAGCATGCTCGCGGCGCGCCTGCCCTCGATCCTTCCGCCCCTGTCGCCACAGGAGCTGCTTGAAGTATCGATGATCCATTCGGTCGCCGGCGCCCTGGCCGGCGGCGAGCTTACCGATCGCCGGCCATTTCGCGCGCCCCATCATTCCGCGTCGATGGCCGCTTTGGTCGGCGGCGGAACGCACGCCCGGCCTGGCGAAATTTCGCTGGCGCATCATGGCGTGCTGTTTCTCGACGAATTGCCGGAATTTTTGCCGCAGGTGCTGGATTCGCTGCGCCAGCCGCTCGAAACCGGAGAGGTCGCCATTTCGCGGGCCAACCACCGTTGCGTCTATCCGGCGCGTTTCCAACTGGTGGCGGCGATGAATCCCTGCCGCTGCGGCCATGCGCTCGACCCCGGCCATTCATGCCGACGCGGGGCGGCCGATCGTTGCGCCGAGCACTATCAAACGCGCCTGTCCGGGCCCCTGCTCGACCGCATCGATCTCCAACTTGAAGTTCCAGCCGTCAACGCCGCTGATCTCATCCTTCCTCCGGCCGACGAAGGCTCGGCGGAGGTCGCCGCGCGCGTGGCGGCCGCCAGAGCCCTGCAAAGACGCCGTTATCAGGGGCTCGGCTTGCCGAAAATCGCGTCCAACGCCGCCGCTCCCGCCGGCGTGGTTGAACAGGTCGCCAAACTGGATCAAGCCGGCCTTTCGCTCATCCGCGAAGCCTCCGAACGCATGCGTCTTTCGGCGCGGGCTTTTCACCGCGTCTTGAAGCTGGCGCGGACCATCGCGGATCTCGATCAATGCGAGCCTGTTCATCGTCGCCACCTCGCGGAGGCGCTGTCCTATCGTTCGGTCGGCGATCGACGCCAGATCGCCGCGTGAACTAACAAAATCTCAATCTCGCTCCGCTATTGCTGACGTGTTCCTCGCAAAAAGGCGAGGTTCGTGTTTTTAGGGAGCGGCTGGAACCATGGAATGGCTGAACGGCGCGCAGGCCTCGTCCCTGCTGGCGACCATTCTTTTTCTGGCGGGGGCCTGCGGCGCCTATGTCCTCATGTTTTGGCGGTTGAACAAGAAATGCGCCGACGCCGTTAACGAATCCGAACGATTGCGCGACGAGGTTTGGGAGTTGAAGGCCGCCGCCGCCGCGCTCGGCCGCGCCGAAGCCGCTAATGAGGCGAAATCGCGATTTCTGGCGACCGTCAGCCATGAAGTTCGCACGCCGTTGAACGGAATTTTGGGTCTGACCGAGCTGCTGGCGGCGACGCGGCTCGACGGTGAACAGACCTCTTATCTCGACGCCATTCGCGCCTCGGGCAGGGCCTTGTCCTCGCTCATCGACGAAATCCTCGATTTTTCCAAAGTCGAGGCCGGCAAGCTCGAGTTGGAGGAAAGCCCATTCGATCTGCGGCCTCTGGTCGAAGGCGTCGTCGAGCTGCTGGCCCCGCGCGCGCAAGGCAAAGGGCTTGAAATCGCCTGTTCGATCGCCGCCGATGCGCCCTCCCGTCTGATCGGCGACGGCGCTCGGCTGCGGCAAGTGTTGATCAATCTCGCCGGCAATGCGGTCAAATTCACCGAAAAAGGCGGGGTCGGCCTGCGTGTTGCGCTTTTATCCGACGGCAGGCTGCGTTTCGCCGTCGCCGACACCGGACCGGGAATAGCGCCCGACCGACGGCTGGCGATTTTTCAGGAGTTCGAGCAGGGCGACAACTCGTCGACGCGCCGGCATGAAGGCAGCGGCCTTGGGCTGGCGATTTCCTATCGCCTGGTGGCGTTGATGGGCGGCGACCTGACGCTGGAGCGAACGGGGCCGCAAGGTTCGATTTTCGCGTTCGCCGTCAACTTGGTCGCCGTCGATCAACCGGCGCCGACGCCGGCGGGCGCGCGCCTTGAAGGCAAACGCGCCTTGATCGTCGCCGCCTCGCCATTCGGCGGTCCCTTTCTCGCTGAACGGCTTATCGAGGCCGGGGCTGAGGTTTTTCGGGCCGAGGGCGAAGTCCAGGCCCTTGAGTTTCTTGAGCGGAAAGAGACGAGAAAACCCGACCTCGTCATCGTCGATTGCGCGCTGGGCGAGGCGACGACCCATCGGCTCGCCGCGGCGGCGCGCGCCTCCGGCGTCGCCAGGAGTCTGGTTCTGTTTTCACCGTTTGAGCGACGCGCTTTCGGCGAAGCGGCCGCGCCGGATTTCGACGGCTGGCTGGTGAAGCCGGTGCGTCTGCATTCTTTGCAGGAACGGCTGCGCGAAAATATTCCTGGTCAGCCGACAGAACGCCCGGACAGCCGGGACGCCAAGCCCCACGCCCGCCTGCAAGGATTGCGCGTCCTGCTGGCCGAGGACAATGACATCAACGCGCTGGTGGTCGAGCGGCATTTACATCGGCTCGGCGCCGAGACGATCCGCGCCAGGGACGGCGCCGAGGCTGTGCAACTGGCCTGCGATTCGATCGACAACGGCAAGCCTTTCGACGCGGTGTTGATGGATATACGCATGCCGGGCGTCGACGGCCACGCCGCCGCCCGGCTGATTCGCACCGCCGAACTGCGGAACGGCGCGACGATGAGGCTGCGCATGATCGCTTTGACCGCCAACGCCTTTGACGAGGACCGGCGGGCCGCGCGCGAAGCTGGACTGGACGATTTTCTGACCAAGCCCGTCGATCTCGAAAGGCTGGCCAAAGCCATTGCGCCGCTCGCCAACGGCGTTGACAGCCACGGCGAAACAAATTCGCCATAGTCGCAGCCGTCCGAATCTGGCAAGACCTGAGTGTCGCAAAGCCGTTCGATGACGAAATCGAACGGCTTTTTACTTGATTTGGCGGAGCCGCCCTTGTCCCTGAAAATCACCAGTTGGAACGTCAATTCGGTGCGGCTGCGGCTGCCTTTGATCGCCGATTTTCTCCAGAAGATCGAACCGGACGTGCTCTGCCTGCAAGAGACGAAGTGTCGGGACGCCGAATTTCCGGCGGCCGACTTTCGCAAGCTCGGTTATGAGCACTTGGCCGTCGCCGGACAAAAAGGCTACCACGGCGTCGCGCTCGTCTCGCGCGCGCCTTTGGAGACGATCGAACGGCGGGACTTCTGCCAGAAAGGCGATGCGCGCCACGTCGCCGCAACCGTGCGGATCGGCGGGCGGGCGATCCGGCTGCACAATTTTTACGTTCCGGCCGGCGGCGATGAGCCGGATCCGCTGGTCAATCCGAAATTCGAGCATAAACTGGCTTTTCTCGACGAAATGCGCGCCTGGACGCAGGATCAGGCTCTGGCGGCGGGCGACGCCGTCTTCGTCGGCGACTTCAACGTCGCGCCGCTCGAACATGACGTATGGAGCCATAAGGCGCTGCTGTCGGTGGTCAGCCATACGCCGGTCGAGACGGAAAAGCTGACGGCGTTGCTGGAAGCCGGCCCCTTCGTCGACGCGCTGCGGCATTTCACACCGGCGGACCAGAAACTCTACACGTGGTGGAGCTACCGCGCGCCGGATTGGGCTAAAGCCAACAAGGGCCGGCGGCTTGATCACATCTGGGTCAGCCCCTCGCTCAAGGGCGCCCTCGCCAGCGTCGATATTTTGAAGGAGGCGCGCGGCTGGGAGCGGCCCTCCGACCACGCGCCCGTTACGCTGACGCTAGAGTTTTGAGCCGCCCAGCGCAAATCCGGAAGACCTGGGGATATTTCGAACGAGGCGCCGGCAAGAGCGTCAGTCGAGAAAATTCTGACGCGTTGTTTCGAGATCCTGCGAAAAGCGCTTCAGCTTCTGCGCCAGACTTCGCCGCAGGCGCGCAGCGCTCGACGGCGATTCTTCCAAGGCCCGTTGAAACAGCGCCCGCGAGATTTTTAGCAAGGTGGCGTCCTGGTCGATGACGGCGTTCGTCGGACGTTTGGTCGTCGTCAGCAGCGCCAGTTCGCCGATCAGCGCGCCGGGACCGACAATTTTTCCAACGGCGCCGGGGCCGGATCCAACGAGCGCAACCGCGCCGGACACAACGACATAACCGCCATCGGACGCATCGCCCTGGCGAAACAGCAGGTCGCCAGCGCGCAAACGCAGCGTCTCGGCGGAAAAGGCGATGAGGCGCAACGCCTCATTGTCCAGTTTCGATAAGACCGGCGCGTCGGCGAGCGATTGAATATCAATTTCGAGGGACATAGGCGCGTTCGCCCCAATGGCTTTTGTCGGCGCCCAACCGCAAAGGTTCGGGCGCTCGGTTTACGGATTGAGTCTATAGCCGCCCGCCTCGGTGAGCAAAAGCTCGGCGTTGGCGGGGTCGCGCTCGATTTTTTGCCTCAAGCGATAAATGTGGGTTTCGAGCGTATGGGTCGTGACGTTGTCATTATAGCCCCAAACTTCGCGCAGCAATATTTCGCGGGCGACGCCCTCGGCGCCGGCGCGGAAAAGATAATGCAAAATTTCGGTCTCCTTCTCGGTCAGCCGTAATTGCTCGGCATCCTTCGTCAGCGTCTTCTTTGGCGGGCGAAACTGATAGGGGCCAATTTGCAGGACTTCGTCCTCCACCGCCTCCGACTGGCGTAAATGCGCGCGGATACGCGCCAGCAAAACCGAAAACCGCAAGGGTTTGGCGACGATGTCGTTCGCGCCGGCGTCCAAACCGGCCATGACTTCAGCATCGCTGTTCTGGTTTGCGAGCAGGATGATCGGGTTCTTAAACCCGCGCGAACGCAACGTCCGAACCGCCTCGCGACCGTCGAGGTCGGCAAGGCCGCTGTCGATAATCACCAGATCCGGCGGTTCGGCGCCGCAGCTGGTGAGGATGGCGTTCGCGCCTTTTTCCGTCTGCAGGACGGCGAATTCCTGATGCAACGACAATTGCTCGGCGAGCGTCGTGCGAAAATCCTTGTCCTCGTCCGCTATCAGGATCTTGCGAACCTGCGTCATATCGCATCCTATTTGGCGGTCCGCCCTCGTTTGTCCATGCGCGGCGCCGAGCGGCGCCCGGTCCATCTTATTGGTTCTTGCCTATGAGGTCCGGGGCCCGAATAATTGCAGGCGATGATTATAGAGGGCGGATCCTATGACCGGTAGCGGCAATTCGCTTCATTGCACAGGCACGAAGACCAGACCGCCCTTTCCCGCCGCACAGCGCCCAAAATTTGCGGTCGCGCCCGGCGACCGTCGCTTGAACATTGTGTCTGTCCGGCCCCTACCGCGAACGCCGGGGCGCGTGAACGCGCCGCGCGGCCTGCTGATCGCCGGCGCCCTGGCGCTGCCCTGCGCGATCGGCAAGGGCGGCGTCGGCGTCAAAAAGCGCGAGGGCGACGCGATCACGCCGCTTGGCCGCCATAAAATTCGGTATTGGCTGCGCCGGCCGGAGTTCCTGGCCGGACGGCCCTTGGCGAAACAGCCGATCCGCCCGAATCAGGGATGGTGCGACGATAGTCGGTCTTTCGCCTATAACCGGCCAGTGGCGCTGCCCTTTCGCGGTTCGTGCGAACGGCTTTGGCGCGCGGACGGGCTCTATGATCTGATCGGCGTGCTCGATTATAATATGCGGCCGAGAATTTTGGACCGCGGCAGCGCGATTTTTCTGCATCTGGCGAAAGCCGACCTGAGCCCTACCGCCGGTTGCCTCGCCCTGCGGCGAGCCGATTTGCGCCGTCTGCTGCCTCGCCTCAACCCGGCGGCGATCGTCCGCGTCTTGCGTTAGAGCGCGCTGACAGGCGGCCGGGCGCCGAAGATGGCCGAGCCGACGCGAACATGGGTGGCGCCCAATTGAATCGCCAGTTCGAAATCGTCGCTCATGCCCATCGAAAGATTTTTGACGCCGTTGCGTTCGGCGATTTTGCGCAGCTGGGCAAAAAAAGGCGAGGCTTGGGAGCCGACGGGGGGAATGCACATCAGCCCGGAAATCTCCAGGCCGAACTCCCGTGGACAGGACTGAATGAACGCATCGGCCATATCCGTCGAAACGCCGGCCTTTTGCGGCTCGTCGCCGATATTGACCTGGACGAACAATTCCAGCGTCTTGCCGACGCGCGCCATCTCGTCGGCGAGCGCCCGCGCCAACGTCGGCCGGTCCAGGCTGTGCAGCGCATCGAACAGCGCGACGGCGGCGCCGACTTTGTTGGTCTGCAAAGGGCCGATGAGATGAAGCGCCAGACCCGGATAGCGTTCCTTCAACATCGGCCATTTCGCCTGCGCCTCCTGCACGCGATTTTCGCCGAATAGACGCTGGCCGGCGTCGAGGACGGGCGTGATGCGTGGAGCGGCGAAATTTTTCGAAACGCAGACGAGATGCACGGATTCGCGCCGGCGCCCATAATCGGCGCAAGCGCGGGCGATGCGCGTCTCCATCGCCAGATAGCCGGCGACCTCGTTTTCAATGGCCTCTGAATTCGGCGGGGACATGGAATTTCCTTCGGTCATCATTTCGAACTATTGATCGATTCGACGTTGATCAAGGCAAAATCGTTGACCAGCCCCGCGAAATCATGCTCATTGCGGCAAATTCCCATTGCGATGAGCGGAACGTAAAATGCGAACGGAGCGCTATAACGCGCGCGAAGCCGAGCCAAAATGGCAGAAAGTCTGGCACGACGCGCAGGTCTTTAGCGTCGACGCGGATGACGGTCGGCCGAAATATTATGTCCTTGAAATGTTTCCCTATCCGTCGGGACGCATTCACATGGGCCATGTGCGCAATTACGCGATGGGCGACGTCGTGGCGCGGCATATGCGCGCGCGCGGCTATTCGGTTTTGCATCCGATGGGTTGGGACGCCTTCGGCATGCCCGCCGAAAACGCCGCCATGCAAAACAAGACGCATCCGGCGCAATGGACCTACGCCAATATCGCCTCGATGCGCGCCCAGCTCAAATCGCTCGGGCTGTCGCTCGACTGGTCGCGCGAAATCGCTACCTGTGATCCAAGCTATTACAAACACCAGCAGCGCATGTTTCTCGACATGCTCGCCAAGGGGCTGGTCTATCGCAAGAACTCCAAGGTCAATTGGGATCCGGTCGATCACACCGTGCTGGCGAACGAACAGGTGATCGACGGTCGCGGCTGGCGTTCGGGGGCGTTGGTCGAACAGCGCGAATTGACGCAGTGGTTTTTCAAAATCACCGATTTCGCCGAGGACCTGCTCGATTCGCTGGATCAGCTCGAACGGTGGCCCGAAAAAGTCCGGTTGATGCAGAAGAACTGGATCGGCCGCTCCGAAGGCGCGATGGTCCGTTTCGAAATTGAAGGCGCGGGTTCAGCCGCCGAAGTCGAAGTTTATACGACCCGGCCCGATACCTTGTTCGGCGCAAAGTTCATTGCGCTGGCGCCGGATCATCCCCTGGCCTTGGCGGCGGCGCGGAACAATCCCAAGCTGATGGCCTTCATTGAGGAATGCCGGCGCATCGGCACGGCGGTCGCCAATTTGGAGACGGCGGAGAAAAAGGGCTTCGACACCGGGCTGCGCGCGCTTCATCCCTTTGACGCCGGATGGCGGTTGCCGGTCTATGTCGCGAATTTTGTTTTGATGGAGTATGGCTCCGGCGCGATCTTCGGTTGCCCCGCGCATGACCAGAGAGACCTCGATTTTTCAAGGGCTTACAACCTCTGGGTGACGCCGGTGATCTGTCCGCCTGACGTCGAGGCGAAAGATTTCGTCATCGGCGCTACCGCGTATGACGGCGACGGCCGTCTGATCAATTCGCGTTTTCTTGACGGGTTGAGCGTCGAAGCGGCCAAAAGTGAAATCGTTGCTCGCCTTGAGGCCGACCTGTTGAATGGACGCTCGCGCGGCAAGCGACAGATCAATTACAAATTGCGCGATTGGGGCGTTTCGCGCCAGCGCTACTGGGGCTGCCCGATCCCGATCATCCATTGCGCCGCTTGCGGCGTTGTTCCGGCCGACGCCGCGAGCCTGCCGGTGGAGCTGCCGGCGGACGTGAACTTTGATCGGCCTGGCAACCCGCTCGACCGGCATCCGACGTGGAAATTCGTGAAATGCCCGAAATGCGGCGGCAACGCCCAGCGTGAAACCGACACGATGGACACCTTTGTCGATTCATCCTGGTATTTCGCCAGATTTACCGATCCGTTCAACGAAACAGCGCCGACGACGCGCGAGGACGTCGATCGTTGGCTGCCGGTCGACCAATATATTGGCGGCATAGAGCACGCGATCCTGCATTTGCTCTATTCGCGTTTTTTCACCCGGGCCATGCGCGCGACAGGCCATATCGGTCTCAGCGAGCCCTTCGCCGGTCTGTTCACCCAGGGCATGGTGGTGCACGAAACCTATCGCGCCCCAGACGGCGGGTGGATCTCGCCGGCTGAATTGCGGTTCGAAACCGCCGACGGGCAAAGACGGGCGATTCGGCTCGACAATGGCGAGCCGGTGCAGATCGGCGCCATCGAGAAGATGTCGAAGTCGAAGCGCAACACCATCGACCCGGACGATATTATCGAGAGTTTCGGCGCCGATACGGCGCGTTGGTTCGTTCTGTCCGATTCGCCGCCGGATCGCGACGTGATCTGGACGGAAGAAGGCGTTCAGGGCGCCGGTAAATTTGTGCAACGGCTTTGGCGGCTGGTCGGTGAACTGGCCGCGATCGGCGCCGGCGCGCAGCCTGTGACGGCCGTTGCTGAACAAGCCGCCGCGGTTCGCAAGGCCGCCCATTCGGCGCTCATCAAAACCGAAGAGGATATGGGACGCCTGCGATTCAATCGCTGTGTCGCGCATATTTACGAACTCGCCAACGCGCTTTCCGCCGCGATCGGGACGGTCGCCAGCGCCGAAATCGCGCCGGACCTGAAATTCGCGTTCAAGGAAGCCGGAGACATTCTTGTTCAATTGTTCGCCCCAATGATGCCGCATCTGGGCGAGGAGTGCTGGGCCGAACTTGGCCATCGCGAATTGGTCGCGCAGGCGCCTTGGCCGAAAGCCGATCATTCGCTTGTCGTCGAGGATGTGATAAGCTTGCCTGTGCAGATCAATGGCAAGAAAAGGGCCGATCTCGTCATTGCGAAGCAGGCAGGTCAAAAGGAAATCGAGGCCGCCGTTCTTGCCCTCGAAGCTGTTCAACGGGTGCTTGAGGGTCGAGCCCCAAGGAAAATCATTGTAGTTCCGCAAAGGATCGTCAATGTCGTGGTTTGAAGTCAACGCC
Source organism: uncultured Alphaproteobacteria bacterium (assembly GCA_963736175.1). Lineage (GTDB taxonomy): Bacteria > Pseudomonadota > Alphaproteobacteria > Rhizobiales > Beijerinckiaceae > Rhodoblastus. The sequence continues at coordinate 10,796 of CAVTNU010000030.1, forward strand.
AAGGCCGCCGCCCGCCTGTGGCTGTTCAGTTGTTCCATCGCCTTGAGCGGGTGCGTTCAGCCGCTATACGGGCCGTTGGCGAGCGGCGGTTCGGTCGCGAGCGAATTGCAGGCGATCACGGTCGACCCGATTCCCCAACGCCTCGGCCATTACCTTGGCAATGAGCTGATATTCGCGCTGAACGGCACAGGAAGTTCGCCGGCGCCAAAATATCGGCTTGTCGTGACCCCGCGCGAAAGCAATTCGGTGACGACGGTCAATACGTTCAACGGGCGCGCCGAAGGCGCCGGCATCACTGTCGAAGCCGATTACAAATTGACCCCGATCGGCGGCGGCAATGCAATCGCCGAAGGCCGCGTCGTGGAGCTCGTCACCTACGATCGCACCAGCCAGCGCTTGTCAAATGTGCGCGCCGCTCGCGACGCCGAAATCCGCAACGCCAAGGTCTTGGCCGATCAGATCAGAATCCGCCTGGCTGTCGCGCTCGCCAATCGCGGTTGAGCTATGGCGGCGATTTCGCATCAGGAAGCTGACCGTTTCCTGGCGCGGGATTTCGGACGAATGTTTCTGTTTCTGATCTATGGCGCGGATTCTGGCCTGGTGGCCGAGCGGAGCGCCGCCATTGTCGGAAAGTTCGTCGAAAACCCCCGGGATCCGTTTCAAACGGTCTCGATGGAAGGCGATTCGATCGCCGCGGACCCGCTCAAACTGCTCGACGAAGCCAATTCCATCGGCATGTTCGGCGGCGCGCGGCGCGCCATACGCGTCGATGTCGGCGGCAAGAGCGTGATTCCCGCGCTGGAGCCTTTGCTCAAAGCGCCCCCGCCCGACTGCATTATCATTCTGGAAGCCGGCCCTTTGAAGCGCGACGCGCCGCTGCGGCGTCTGGTCGAGGCTGATCCGCTTGGCGTCAGCATCGAATGCAATCTCGACAGCTTCAAGGACGTGCTGCGTCTTATCGACGACGAAGTGCGCGCCGCGGGGCTTTCGATCGAGCCCGCGGCGCGCGAGATCCTGGCGCATTCATTGGGCGAGGACAGGCTTTCGACTCGCTCGGAACTAGACAAACTCATGCTTTATGCGCATGGCGCGGGCGTAATCGCCGTATCTCATGTCGAGGCGATCATGGTCGATGCGGGCGCGCTGGCCGTCGATGAATCAATTTTCCTGAGCTTTTCCGGGGTGCGCGAACGCGTCGACGAGGCGATCGACAGAGCGTTGCAAAGCGGCGTCGATCCGAACATGTTTCTGGCGACGAGTCTGCGGTACGCCATCGCGCTGCACAGGGCCCGCGCCGACATCGATTCGGGCGGCGCGTTCGCCGAGGCGCACCAGAATTTCATGCGCGCGACTGGCAATTTCAAACGCAAGGTCGAGACCGCGACGCAACTGCGCCAGTGGTCGCTCGGCGCGGCCGAACGCGCCGTGCGTGCTTTGGCCGGCGCGATCGCCGGCGTCCGGCGCGACGCTCGCCTTGCGCGCGAGCGGACCCTGCGCGTGATGCTGTCAATCGCCAGCGCCGCCGGGCGCGAAGCCTGAAAATTTCGTTCAGGCCTGCAGACGACGAACCAGCGCGTCGAGCTGTTCCAGAGATTTGTACGCGATCCTGACCTCGCCCGCCTCGCCCTTGTGGGCAATGGCGACGCTCATGCCGAGCGCATCGGCCAGCGTCTTTTCCAAGGCGCGCGTGTCGGCGTCCTTTTCCGCTGGCGCCTTATGCGCCTTGGCCGGCGTTTTCGACGTCTCGGCCTCTTGCGTCAGGCGTTCGACGTCGCGCACGGTCAGACCTTCTTCGACGATTTGCCGTGCGACCTTTTCGGGATTGGCGACCGAAAGCAGCGCGCGCGCATGGCCGGCCGAAATCCGCCCGTCAATGACGTATTTCTTGGCTTCATCCGGCAATTTCAGCAGGCGGATGGTGTTCGCCACATGGCTGCGGCTCTTGCCGATGATTTTCGCCAGATCGGTTTGATTGTAATTGAATTCATGCGCCAATTGCTCGTAGCCGAGCGCCTCTTCCAGCGCGTTGAGATCGGTGCGCTGGACGTTTTCGATGATGGCGATTTCGAGCGATTGGCCGTCATCCGCCTCGATGACGACAATCGGCACTTCGTGCAGACCGGCGCGCTGAGCGGCGCGCCAACGCCGTTCGCCGGCGATGATTTCGAAGGCGTTGACGACATTGGCGAGCGCGCGAACCAAAATCGGCTGGACAATGCCGCGCTCGCGGATGGAATCGGCCAATTCGTCAAGATCGGTTTCCGCGAAGGTCTTGCGCGGATTACGCGGATTGGGACGTAAGAACTCAATCGGCGCATGCTTTTGCGGGCGCGCGCCTGCGCCCGTCTCCATCGGCTCTTCCGCCGCGTCGCCAATTAACGCCGCCAGCCCCCGCCCCAAACGCGGGCGCGCTTCATCTGCCATTGTTCTTGCCTCTATCTTTTCAATTTGTCCCCGGCGCCGAGGCGCGAAGTTTTCTGATTCTTTGACGAAACCCCAAGGGCGTATCAAAGCCCTGATCGATGCGTGATATCGCGGAACAACTCCGCGTTTGCCGGATCATGCCGTTGACCCCTATTCCGCCGCGACAGCCGTGAACAAGGGTTCGGAAAGGCCGAACCGTTCAGGCCGCCCGCAATTCGCGCTCGCGCTGAATAACCTCTGAGGCCAGTTTGAGATAGGCCTGTGAACCGGCGCATTTGAGATCATAAAGCAGCACCGGCTTGCCGTAGGACGGCGCCTCGGAGACGCGGACATTGCGCGGGATCACGGTTTCGTAAACTTTATCGCCGAGAAATTGCCGGACATCGGCGACGACCTGCGCCGCCAGATTGTTTCGGGGATCGAACATGGTCAGCACGACGCCATGTATCGAAAGATTTGGATTGAGGCTGCGCTTGACCTGATCGACTGTCGACAGCAATTGCGAAAGGCCTTCGAGCGCGAAGAACTCGCATTGCAGCGGCACCAGAACGCTGTCGCAGGCGGCGAGCGCATTGATCGTCAGAAGATTGAGCGATGGCGGGCAATCGATCAGGATATAGGTGATCGCCTCGCCATTAGGCAATTGCGAGCTTTGCGAAAGCGTCTTGATCGCGCTTCGCAAACGATAATTGCGATCCTTTTCCCGCGAGATCGCCAATTCGACGCCAAGCAGGTCGAGCGTCGAGGGCGCCACCCACAGGCGCGGAACGGCCGTCGGCAAAATAGCCTCGTCCAACCGGTGCTCGCCGATCATCACGTCATAGGTCGAAATTTTCCGCGTCTTGCGATCGATGCCAAGACCGGTCGAGGCGTTGCCCTGCGGATCGAGATCGATCAGCAGAACGGTTTCGCCAATCGCGGCGAGCGCCGTGCCGAGATTGATCGCCGTCGTGGTTTTTCCAACGCCGCCCTTTTGATTGGCAAGCACGATGACGCGCATGGTTTCGGAATATTCCATCGACGCTGCTTTCAATTTGGAATGGTTGGCGAACGTGGCCGGACGACGACGACTCTTGCGCCGGATTCCGTCTGACTATCCACAAAGCTTAACGATAGATTACTGTCCGCGACGACTTTGGTCAATTCGCTATCAACAGCTTTCCCCTTTAAAAAGAGCCCAATTGCGCCGCGCGCTAAGGCTGGCTCGGACAAAATCAACAGTTTTTCGAGCGGCGCCAAGGCGCGCGCCGAAACGACGTCGATCGCCGTTTGTCGCGCCAGCTCAGGCAGAACCACTTCAATACGGGCGGGATGAATAATTGCATCGACGCCTGTTTCACGTGAAACTTCTCGCATGAACGCGGCTTTGCGTTTATCGGATTCAATCAAATGCACTTGCGCCTCGGGGCCGCCAGCACGCAAAATCCCGATCACCAGCCCCGGAAATCCGGCGCCCGAACCGAGATCGACCCAAGTCTTCCACTTCGGCGCCAAATTCAAGAGCTGCGCCGAATCAAGAAAATGTCGGCGCCAGATATTGCCAAGCGTCGCCGGACCGACGAGATTGAGCGCTCCCTGCCATCGTTTCAGCAGGTCCTCGTAGATTTCGAGACGCATCCGTGTTTCACGTGAAACGCTATCGAAATAATCCGGCTGACCTATGCTCACGCAGATGTCCCGCCTGTTTTCTCGCGCTGGGATTTTCGCACGTAGGCCAAAACGATCGCCAGCGCCGCTGGCGTCATGCCTTCAATCCGCGACGCCTGTCCAATCGTGCCGGGACGGACCAATTTCAATTTCGCCCGCACTTCATTCGACAAGCTCGGGACAGCGTCGTAATCGAGTTCAGGATCAAGCAAAACGCTTTCATCCCGCTTCAAAATCGACGCCGCAATGGTCTGGCGATCAAGGTAGACGGAATATTTTGCGTCGATTTCGATCTGCGCTGCAATCCTAGCGTCCCAACGTCCTAGTTCCGGCCAAAGATTGACGAGCTGGTCGAAGCCAGTATTCGGAAAAGACAGGAGCGCAAAGGCGGAACGTCGGACGCCGTCCCGATTGATCGTTATCCCGGCGCGCAGGCCTTCGTTCGGACTGACGCTCCTCTCCTCCAGCTCGCGCCGCAACGCCATCAGCGATTCTTTCTTCCGCCTAAAGACGTGGGCCCGGTCCTCGCCAACACAGCCGATTTCCATCCCCCTCGACGTCAGGCGCAAATCGGCGTTGTCGCACCGCAGCGACAAGCGAAACTCGGCGCGCGAGGTGAACATTCGATAGGGTTCCGAGACGCCCTGCGTGATGAGATCGTCGACCATAACCCCGAGATAGGCCTCCGACCGTTCAAAAGTCACCGGCGCTTTGGCTCCTGCGCGCGCCGCCGCGTTCAGCCCGGCGAGCAAACCTTGCGCGGCGGCTTCTTCATAGCCCGTGGTGCCATTGATCTGCCCGGCCAAAAACAGACCGGGGATCCTTTTCAATTCGAGACTGGCGTCCAGTTCGCGGGGATCGACATAGTCATATTCGATCGCATAACCGGGTCGCAGGATTTCGACCTGCTCCAGGCCCGGAATGGTGCGCAGAAAGGACTCTTGCACATCCTCCGGCAAAGAGGTCGACACACCGTTCGGATAGATCGTATCGTCGGAAAGTCCCTCCGGCTCCAAAAAAATCTGGTGATTTTCACGTTCGCCGAAGCGGACCACCTTGTCCTCAATCGACGGACAATAGCGCGGCCCTCGACCGGCGATCTGACCGGAGTAAATCGGCGCCCGATCGAGGTTCTTCAAAATCACGTCGTGACCGGCCTGCGTCGTCGCCGTTATCGCGCATTCGACTTGTGGATTGGCGAGCGCCGTCGTCAGGCTCGAAAAGAACTCCGGATCGACGTCGCCGGCTTGATGCTCGAGACTTTGCCAATCGATGCTTCGCCGCGAAAGCCGCGGCGGCGTTCCGGTCTTCAACCGACCCATCCGCAGGCCAAGCGCCTGAAGCTGTTCGCTCAGAAACAGCGCCGGCGGATCGCCCATACGTCCGGCCGATTGCCGTTTGAGGCCAACATGAATAAGACCGTTCAAAAATGTGCCGCTCGACAGCACGACCGCGGACGCCGACAGCTGCCGCCCGTCCTCCAGCGCGATTGAACGCCGGCCGTCGGCGCCGAGATCGAGCCCGACAACATTGCCTTCGACGATCGTCAGATTTTCCGTCCGCGTCAAAGCATCCTGCATCGCGAGGCGATAAAGCCGCCGGTCCGCCTGCGCTCGCGGTCCGCGAACCGCCGGCCCTTTCGAGCGATTGAGCAAGCGGAACTGAATGCCCGCGCGATCAGCCACACGTCCCATCAAACCATCGAGCGCATCGATTTCCCGGACAAGATGACCTTTGCCCAAACCGCCAATCGCCGGATTGCACGACATTTCGCCGATCGTCGCAATCTTGTGCGTAACCAGCGCTGTACCCGCGCCACAACGCGCCGCGGCTGCGGCCGCCTCGCAGCCCGCATGACCAGCGCCGATGACGATCACGTCAAAGTCCAACGCCTGAAACAGCGCCATCGCCAACCCTATTTGCCGATACAAAATTGCGAGAATAGCGCATCAAGCACATCCTCGACGCCGACTTTTCCAACCAGACTTTCCAATGCATAGCAAGCTTGGCGCAGATCCTCAGCCAGAATCTCCGCCGGGCCGCCGCCATCCTCGATCTGACTGAGCGCCTGCCGCGCCTCTTCGAGCGCGGCGCGATGACGAACCCGGGTGATCAGCAGGTCCGATCCCGCCCCCATCGCATCGCGCGCGAACGCCGTCAACTTCTCGATCAACAGCTGCATATTTTCGCCGGTTTTCGCCGACAGCCCCAAATCCGCTTCGACTCGCCCCGGACGACGATCAATTTGCGACGCGATGCGCCAGATCGGCGCCTTCATGACGAGCAAATCGCGCGGGGGCGCCCCGATCATTCCGCTCTCATCCAGCCAAAGCACCAGATCGGCATGTCCGGCCCGCTCCAAAGCGCGCCTCACCCCCTCACGCTCGATCGCGTCCTCCGCTTCCCGAACGCCGGCGGTGTCGATCAAGGTGACGGGAAAACCGTCCAGATCAAGATGGACCTCGATCAGATCGCGCGTCGTCCCCGGATTCTCCGAAACGATCGCGACGTCCCGCTGCGCCAGCGCGTTGAGCAAAGTCGACTTGCCAGCATTGGGGGGCCCGGCGATGACGATCGCCAAACCTTCGCGCAATCTTTCGCCGCATCGCCCCTGAATGAGCAGTTCGTCGATCGCCAGCCGGACGCCTGAAGCCAGCGCCGCGACTTTATCGCGCGCATGCTTCGGCGCATCGACCTCGTCGGCGAAATCCAGTTCGCTTTCGATCAACACCAGCGCCTCGATCAAACGCTCGCGCCAGCTTGTCGCCGCGCGCCGCAAATTGCCGCCGAGCTGCCCAACCGCCTGGCGCCGCTGCTGTTCGGTCTCGGCGTCGATCAGATCGCCAAGCGCTTCGACCTCAGTCAGGTCGAGACGACCGTTCAAAAAGGCGCGCCGCGCGAACTCGCCCGCTTGCGCCGGCCGCATATCCGGTTCTTCCGCCAGCGCCTGCAACAGCGCCTGCACAACCGGTCGCGATCCGTGAACTTGAAATTCGGCGCAATCCTCGCCGGTGAAACTATGAGGACCAGGAAACCATAGAATTACGCCGTCATCGATCGTCTTTCGCTCGGCCGGATTGGCGATGCGCTTAACGGTCGCCCGCCGCGGCGGCGGCAAGGAGCCTGTCAAACTCTTGACCGCGGCGGCGGACCGCGGCCCGGAAACACGAATGATGGCGATGCCGGCCTTACCCCGACCGGACGCCAAAGCAAAAATCGTCTGTCTGTGCTCTATGCCGAAGGCCATCGAGCCCTCCGCTGCGCTGACTGGGGCGGGCTGGTTTGATCGATTATGACGCTCGAAACCGTTTCGGTTGTTTCACGTGAAACAACACGAATGAGAGTTCTGATACCCGATCAGGTATTCATCGATTCGAAGAAGCTCGCATTGCCTTTCGGCGTCTCGCGCAATTTGCCCAACAGGAATTCGATCGCATCGACCGTGCCCATCGGATTGAGAATGCGACGTAGAACATACATCTTTTTCAAAATATCCGGCGGCACCAGGAGCTCTTCCTTGCGGGTGCCCGAACGCGTGATGTCGATCGCCGGGAATACGCGCTTGTCCGAAACCTTGCGGTCCAAAATAATTTCCGAATTGCCGGTGCCTTTGAACTCTTCGAAGATGACTTCGTCCATACGCGAGCCCGTTTCGATCAGCGCCGTGGCGATAATCGTCAAGGAACCGCCTTCTTCGATATTGCGCGCCGCGCCAAAAAACCGCTTCGGTCGCTGCAGCGCGTTGGCGTCCACGCCGCCGGTCAAAACCTTGCCGGACGAAGGCACGACCGTATTATAGGCGCGGCCCAAACGCGTGATCGAATCGAGCAGGATCACCACGTCGCGTCCGTGTTCCACAAGCCGCTTGGCTTTTTCGATGACCATCTCCGCCACTTGCACGTGGCGAACCGCCGGTTCATCGAAGGTCGAGGAAACGACTTCGCCCTTGACCGAACGCTGCATGTCCGTGACTTCTTCCGGACGCTCATCAATCAGCAAGACGATCAAATAGCATTCCGGATGGTTGGTCGTAATCGACTGCGCGATGTTTTGCAAGATGACCGTCTTGCCCGTACGCGGCGGCGCCACGATCAGGGCGCGTTGCCCTTTGCCGATCGGCGAGACGACGTCAATGACGCGCGCCGAAAGGTCCTTGCGCGTCGGATCCTCGATATCCAGCTTCAGACGCTCGTTCGGATACAGCGGCGTCAAATTGTCGAAGTGGACCTTATGCCGTCCCTTTTCCGGATCTTCAAAATTGATCAGATTGACCTTCAGCAGAGCGAAATAACGCTCGCCTTCCTTCGGACTCCGGATCAGCCCTTCAACCGTATCGCCCGTGCGCAAGCCGAAGCGCCGGATTTGTGACGGCGAAACGTAAATATCGTCCGGTCCGGCCAAATAATTGGCGTCGGGTGAACGCAAAAAGCCGAAACCGTCTTGCAGCACCTCGACGACGCCTTCGCCGATAATCTCGATATCGCGGCTCGCCAATTGCTTCAAAATCGCGAACATCAACTCTTGCTTGCGCATGATCGAAGCATTTTCGACCTCGTGCTCTTCCGCAAAAGCCAATAATTCCGTTGCCGATTTAGCCTTTAAATCTTGGAGTTTGATTTCCCGCATCAGGGATAGTCCTTGAACAGCGCAAAAGCGCTCTCGTAAATTGGAGAGTTGCAAATCTTTCGGCTCTTGGAGCCTATTGCCCAGCCTGTTGTTGAACGTCGCACAGGGCTGTGTGGAATCGGCAAACGATTGCGAGGAGGGATCTTTTGAATAGCCGGATTCGCGCGCCCTGACAAGGCCCTGGAAGAAAACCGCCCGCTTGGATCTAAAATAATTCCAAACTGATTGATTTCCAGCACCGCCCTACAACAAAAAATCCGCCGGCAATCGCATCACACTCTGATTTGTCGCAACAATCTCTCGACATGTTCGATTGGCGTCGGCGGCAATATCCCATGTCCCAGATTGAAAATATGCGGTCTGCCGCTAAAGGCTTCCTTAATCGATTGAACGGCCCGATCTTGCGCCGCGCCGCCAGCCAACAAGGCGAGCGGATCGAGATTGCCCTGAACGACGTTGGCCCGCGGTAAATGTCTGTCCGCCCATATAGGATCGACGGCGGTGTCCAAGCCGATCGCGTCAGCGCCGGTTTGCGCCAGAAAAGTCGAGATGTGACTGCCGACCCCACGCGGAAAGGCGATGATCTTCGCATGCGGATGGCGTCCCCGAACGCCGGCGACGATGTCGCGTATCGGATTGAGACACCAGCGCTCGAATTCCGCCGTCGGCAACACGCCAGACCACGAATCGAAAATTTGCACCGCTTCGACACCAGCCTCCAATTGTAACGATAGGTATGCTATCGAGGCGCGCGTCAACCGATCGATCAATTTTTGAAATATTTCAGGATGACGATAGGCGAATAAACGCGCCGGCGCCTGATCCGGCGTACCCTTTCCCGCAATCATATAGCTCGCTACCGTCCAAGGCGCGCCGCAAAATCCGATAAACGCCGTCTCTTTCGGCAATTGCCCTTTGACCCGCTCGATCGTCTCGAAAACCGGCGCCAACCGATCAACCGATAATTCGCTGAGTCGATCTATGTCCTGCTCGTCCTTGAGTGGCTCTAGTTTCGGCCCTTCTCCCGTCTCGAACGACACTTTCTGACCGAGCGCGTCGGGAACCACCAGAATGTCACTGAACAAGATCGCGGCGTCGAAACCAAAACGGCGAATCGGCTGCAAAGTCGCTTCCGCAGCCAAAACTGGATTGTAACAGAAGTTCAGGAAACTTTCGGCCTTAGCGCGAATTTCACGGTATTCCGGCAAATACCGACCGGCCTGTCGCATCAGCCATATTGGCGGATTGTCGCCGATTTCGCCTTGCAGCGTTCGTATGAAGGGTTTTTGCGAAATAGCGGGTTCGCTGCTCGAAGGAAGTTCGGTCAAAACAGAATCCTAATTCTAGACTCTTTTATTCTTCTTATTGCCCCCCGCATTAAACCCATTCCTATTTTCACACAATCTGTCCCCCGTTTCCATTACCAGGGCTTTTTCCGAGCGGCCTTTTCGATCGCTCAAAATTAACGTTTTATTAACGATTTAACAAAATAGATCGAACCGACCGAGCCACGTCGCCCGCACTTATCCCCGATTCTCCCGCATCAAAAAAAAATTATCGGATTTTTTCGACTCCTCCACGCCTGTTGAGAAAAAAGTCGAAACGCGCGACATTGACGCAGGCGTCGGCGACTTATCCTTTCGGCGCACAGCAATCCACAGGGGGACACAAAAGCCCCTCATCATAGGGCGCCCGTGCATCGTAACTATTTTCATCTCCACCTTGTGTCCGATTCGACCGGGGAAACGCTGATCGCCGTATCGCGCGCCGCGATCGCGCAATACCAGGGCGTCACCACCATCGAACACGTTTATCCACTGATCCGCAACGCCGAGCAGCTGGAGCGCGTGATTGCCGAAATTCAATCGGCGCCGGGAATCGTGCTCTACACTTTGGTCGACCGCGAACTGGCGGAAACGCTCGAACGGGCGAGTCGCGACTGTTCATCGCTGTCGCTATCGGTGCTGTCGCCGATCTTCGCCTTGTTCCAATCCTATCTCGGACCCGCCTCGACGCCCCGTCCCGGCGCTCAGCACATATTGAACACCGATTATTTCAAGCGGATCGACGCTTTGAACTACACGATGTTGCACGACGATGGGCAACAGCCGGAGAACCTCGAACAAGCCGATGTGATTTTACTTGGCGTCAGCCGCACCTCAAAGACGCCAACCAGCATCTATCTGGCCAATCGCGGCGTCAAAACCGCCAATATTCCGCTCGTACCCGGCGTGCCGTTGCCCACGGTCGTCGAAAATCTGCATAAGCCGTTGATTATCGGCCTTTTTGCCAGCCCCGACCGAATCGTGCAAATCCGCCAGAATCGCTTGTTGGCGCTCAACGCGACTCAGGAATCGCCCTATGTCGATCGCGATTCTGTCGCCGATGAAATCACCAAATCGCGGCGACTGTTCGCCGAGCGCGGCTGGCCGACAATCGATGTGTCCCGTCGCTCGATTGAAGAAACGGCGGCCGCCATCATCGATCTCTATCGCGCTCATACGATGAAATTTATCGCGCAGGCATGACCTCTTCCCTGGCCTATCCGCTTTGGCTCCCTGGTGAGCCGCTTGTTCTGGCCTCGGCCAGCCGTTCCCGGCAAAATCTGCTGCGCAGCGCCGGCCTGCCTTTCGTTATTGCGCCGGCCGATATCGACGAGCGCGTGCTGGAGGCTGAAGCTAAGAGCCACGGCGCGGGGGCAAGCGAAGTCGCGCGCGCGCTGGCCCACGCCAAAGCGCTGCGGATCAGCGGCGAGCGCATGCAGTCTCTGGTCATTGGCGCCGACCAGACTCTAAGCCTCGGCGACAGAATTTTTCACAAATCGGAAAATTTGAGGCAGGCCGCCGATCAACTGCGCGCGTTGGCGGGCGCGCGCCATCAGCTTCATTCCGGCCTTTGTCTGGCGCAAGGCGGTAAAATCGTCTGGAGTCATATCGAACAGGCGCAAATGTCGATGCGGCCCTTGAGCGAAACCTTTATTTCGGCTTACCTGAGCAGCGTCGGCGCGGGCATATGCGCAAATGTCGGCGCATACGCCATCGAGGGATTGGGCGTCCATTTGTTCCAGTCGGTCGAAGGCGATCATTCGACCATTCTCGGCCTGCCGCTCGCGCCGTTGCTGGCCGAGCTGCGGGCCCAGGGATATGTGCTGGCATGAGCCAAGATGCGAGCGGTCAGAACTTGAACGGCCAATCGGCAAAAAGAGCGTGCGTCATCGGCTGGCCGATCGCTCATTCGCGCTCGCCGCTCATTCATAAATATTGGCTGCGCCATTATGGACTTGAAGGGGACTATCTGCGCTTCGCGGTCCCGCCGGGAGAGCTTGCGGCGTTTTTGGCGCAAATGCCGGCGCAGGGTTTGGTCGGCGCCAATGTGACGGTGCCGCATAAGCAGGCTGTTGTGACATTTTGCGACGAAATTACCCCGCTTGCCCGCAATCTCGGCGCCGTCAACACGCTCTGGCGCGCTGATGGCAAATTATTCGGCGACAATACCGACGTCGCGGGTTTTCTCGCCAATCTCGACGAAAAAACGCCCGGATGGGATCGAAAACTAACGAAAACCGTGGTTCTGGGGGCCGGCGGCGCGGCGCGCGCCATTGTCGCGGGTTTGGCGCAACGGGGCGCCGACGCCATCGTCCTTGTCAATCGCACGCCCGCGCGGGCGCGAGGCCTGATCGATGAACTGACCGGGTGGATCGACGCCCGCCTGTCGGCGCTCGCTTGGGACGAGGCCCCCCACGCCCTGCGGGGCGCGGATCTTCTGGTCAACACGACGTCGCTTGGCATGAAGGGTCAACCCGCCTTGCACATCGATTTAGCCGCTTTGCCGGATGAAGCGATTGTCGCCGATATCGTATACGCGCCGCTTGAGACCGAACTCCTGCTGAAGGCCCGAGCAAGCGGGCGCAAAATCGCCACCGGATTGGGCATGTTGCTGCATCAGGCCGCGCCCGGTTTCGAACATTGGTTTGGCGTGCGGCCGCAGGTGACCGACGAATTGCGCGCGTTGATCGAAGCCGACGTCAGGACTGCGACATGATCGTGCTTGGTCTGACCGGATCGATCGGCATGGGCAAATCGGCTACCGCGGACATGTTTCGCGCCGCCGGCGTACCCGTTCACGATTCCGATAAGACCGTCCACGCGCTCTATGCGGGCGGCGCGGCGGCGGCGGTGGATGCGGCTTTTCCAGGCGCGCTCGTCAATGGCGTCGTCGATCGCGGCCGACTTGGGACTCTGGTGTTGAATGATTCCGCCGCCCTGGCCCGGCTTGAAGCGATCATCCACCCTTTGGTGCGGCAGGAGCGTGACGCGTTTTTGCGCGATTGCCGAGCCGCCAAGGAGCGGATCGCCGTACTCGACATACCTTTGCTGCTGGAGCTGGGCGGCCAGAAAGAGGTTGAAGCCGTCGTTGTCGTCAGCGCCCCGGCCGTCGTGCAAAAGCAGCGCGTGCTGGCGCGCGCTGGGATGAGCGAAGAAAAATTCAAACAAATTCTCGCCAAGCAGATGCCGGATGCGCAAAAAAAGCGTCTGGCGCATTTCGTCGTCGACACCGGCCGGGGTTTCGCCAGCGCCGAGCGTCAGGTCCGGGCGATTATCGCCGCAATGTCGTTTGTCGAGGGACAGTCGTGAAATTACGCGAGATCATTCTCGATACCGAAACTACGGGCCTCGACCCCAAAAGCGGCGATCGGCTGGTTGAAATCGGCGCGATCGAAATTTTCAACACGATTCCATCAGGCCGCGACTTCCATTGCTATCTCGATCCGCAAAGGGACATGCCGGAAGCCGCGTTCAAAGTGCATGGCCTGTCCGCCGAATTCCTCAAAGGCAAACCTTTGTTCGCCGATATTGTCGATGAATTTCTGATCTTTATCGGAGATGACCCGCTGGTCATTCACAATGCCGAATTCGATATGCGCTTCATCAACGCGGAATTGGAGACCATTGGCCGACCGCGTTTGTCGATGTCGCGTGTTGTCGACACCTTGGCGCTGGCGCGCAAAAAACATCCCGGCGCCGCCAATTCTCTCGACGCCCTCTGCGCGCGCTACGGCATTGATAATTCACGCCGCGTCAAACACGGCGCGTTGCTCGACTCGGAAATTCTAGCCGAAGTCTATGGGGAATTGACCGGCGGCCGACAGGCCAGTCTGGTTCTCGCGGAAAAAACCGAGGTCCGGATCGTCATAGCGGAAAATCTTTTGACGCGTCGACCGGCTCCGCTGGCCGCGGCGTTGAACCAGGACGAAGCGGCGGCGCACGCCGCCTTTGTCGAAACACTGGGCGACCAAGCGCTTTGGAAGCGCTATTTGCGCGACCAGAACGGCTAGGATGTGATCGGCGCTTCGATCCACTCGGCGCGCGCCGTTGACATTCTCAGCAAGTCGCCATGTCGCGCGCCGCGGCCTTCTTCATCGAATGAAGCCGAGAATATCCTTGACGTGATTCATGTTAACGCTGGCGATTTCCCGGGCGCGCACCGCGCCGTCGCGCAAAATGGCGTCGACATAGGTCGAATCGGCCTGAATTTTCTTCATTTCGACGCTGATCGGCGCCAATTTCGCGACGGTCAGTTCAACCAAAGCGTTTTTGAAGGCGGAAAACTGCGCCCCACCGAATTGCGCCAACGTCTGTTCGCGCGTTTGATCGGCCAAGGCCGCGAAAATGCCGATCAGGTTCTCCGCTTCCGGACGATTGGCGAGCCCGGCTATTTCGGACGGCAAGGGTTCGGCGTCGGTCTTGGCCTTACGGATTTTCTGCGCGATGGCGTCGGCGTCGTCGGACATATTGATGCGCGAATAGTCCGATGGATCCGATTTCGACATCTTTTTCGAGCCGTCGCGCAGGCTCATCACCCTGGTCGCCGGGCCCTGGATCAACGGTTCCGGTAGCGGAAAAAACATATCGCCGAAACCATGGGCGTTGATCGAGGCGGCAAAATCATTGTTGAATTTCTGCGCGATATCGCGCGCCAATTCCAGATGCTGCTTCTGATCCTCGCCGACCGGCACATGCGTGGCGCGGTAGATCAGAATATCGGCAGCCATCAAAGTCGGATAGGCGTAAAGCCCGATCGAAACGTTTTCGCGGTCCTTGCCAGCCTTTTCCTTGAACTGCGTCATGCGGTTAAGCCAGCCGAGGCGGGCGACGCAATTGAACACCCAGGCGAGCTCGGCGTGTTCGGACACCTGGCTTTGGTTGAATATGACGCTGGTTTTGGGATCGACGCCGGCGGCGACATAGGCGGCCGCCACCTGCCGGATCGCGGAAGCCAATTCAGCCGGATCCTGCGGCACGGTGATCGCGTGCAAATCGACCACGCAATAGATGCACGGGTGCGTTTTCTGCAACGGCACGAATTTGGTGATCGCGCCGAGATAATTACCCAGATGCAGATTGCCGGTCGGCTGAATGCCGGAAAAAACGCGCTCGGGAAAAGAAGTCATAGCGGCCTGACGCGGTTACGGCATATTCCCGCGACGCGCCGATGCGGCCGGCCAAGGATATGCGATTAAACGAACACTTAGAGGAGATTCGCCAGATCCTGCGGTGCAGGACGGCGGTCCAAGCGAAAGCGCCCTGCTTATGGCAATCGCTTCCGCACATGGCAATAGTTTTCAATACCGCGTCGGGACATCCTGAATACAAGCCGCGCGCAAAGGACCGTGCTGTCGGTCAGCTCGCATTGTCAGATCGGCCTTTCGCGACAATCAGTGATTTAAGACGCTCGATCCAGCGTAACCGCCGACAAACCTGACCTTGCGGCCAAGGGGATCGACGATGAATGGGTCCTTGGCGCGATTGACCGCCTCCACGCGCAACGCGGCCGCGGTGTTCCTCGCTTCGGCGGACGAAGCGGCCTTGCCGTTTGCTGTAAGCGCGCCGCCATTGTGGTTTTCAAGTTCCGTCAGACGGGCGCGCAGGCCGTCCTTGAGCCGCCCGGCCTGATTCAGGCCGACGAAATGTCCGCCGGCGGAATCCTCACGCGTCCGGCCCATATAGATATGAACGCCGTCCGCCGCCATATAGGCGTCGCCGGGCCGCAGCGTTTCATCATGCACCACCATTTCGATCGCCTGCTGGGCGTTGGCGCAGCAGGGATTATAGACAGCCGCGATGATTTTCGGCGCGGCGGCGTCGACAAGGCCCCGATTTTCGCCGCTGGCGTCGAATTGAGCTTTCGCGCCATCATTTTTAGCCAGAGGGCCGAGGTCGAGCATCCTATACGTGGCGAAATGCGCCAGACGTTTAGCCTTATGATGGACGTAATGGCGCGAATGCCGGTGGCGGCGATGATTGGCGACGACCGACGAACTGTGTTGACGGGGCGCGTAGACCGTCGGCGCGCGTTCCGGCGCCCCGAAAAGCGCCTCAAACAGCCCACCCGAGGCGTTCGCCGGCCCCGCCGCGCCAAGAAAGAACGAAAACAACAAGATCGAAAGCAAGACGCTACGCTTTAACACTACACTGCTCCAGCTTTTGGCAGCCAAAACCCAGGAACTCCTTGCATTGATTCCATAAATTCATGTCAATTACAATTCGATTCAATTTAAAATCGACGTTGCTCGTCGCATTGGTTAGCTGGTTAACGTTGTTACCGTCTCCTTCACCGTTCAGAACCCTGCGTCACCGAGCAAGGCGCGTTCAAAGGATATAGCGGCTGAGATCGGCGTTGCGAGCAACATCGCCCAGACGCGTTTCGACATATTCAGCGTCGATTTCGATCGCCGCGCCGCCGCTGTCGGGCGCCGAGAAACTGATGTCGTCGAGCACGCGCTCCATGACTGTCTGCAACCGCCGCGCGCCGATGTTTTCGACGCTGGCGTTGACCTGAACCGCGATGCGAGCCAAAGCGTCGACGGCGTCCGCCGTAAAGGTCAGGTTGACGCCCTCGGTCCGCATCAGCGCCTCATATTGTTTGACGAGGCTGGCCTCCGTCTCGGTCAGAATGCGGCGGAAATCGTCTTCGTTCAAGGAGTTCAGTTCGACGCGGATCGGCAGCCGGCCCTGCAGCTCGGGCAGTAGATCGGAGGGTTTGGCGATATGAAAGGCGCCAGACGCGATGAAAAGAATGTGATCGGTTTTGACCGCGCCATGTTTGGTGGCGACGCTCGTGCCCTCAATCAACGGGAGTAGATCGCGTTGCACGCCTTCCCGGGAAACATCGCCGCTGCGACCCTCGCGCGCACAGATTTTGTCGATTTCGTCGAGAAAGACGATGCCGTTATTCTCGACATCGCGGATCGCCTGTTGAACGATTTGCTCCTGATCGAGCATTTTCTCGCTTTCCTCGGCCAGCAGCGGCGCGTGGGCGTCTTTGACCAGGAGCCGTCTGGGTTTGGCGCGGCCGCCAAAGCCCTTGCCGAACAGGTCGCCGAGCGAAATGGCGCCGACGGAGGCGCCCGGCATGTTAGGCAATTCGAACATCGGCGTGCCGCCCGGCGAGGACGCGACTTCGATTTCGACCTCCTTGTCGTTCAATTCGCCGGCGCGCAGCCGTTTGCGAAAGGAATCGCGCGTGGCCGCCGAGGCGCCCGCGCCGACCAGCGCGTCAAGCAAGCGATCTTCGGCGGCCAGTTGCGCCCTGGCGACGACATCCTTGCGCCGCGCTTCCTTGACCAGGGCGACGCCCACCTCGACGAGGTCGCGCACGATCTGCTCGACGTCGCGGCCGACATAGCCGACTTCGGTGAACTTAGTGGCTTCGACCTTAAGGAACGGCGCGTCGGCGAGCCGCGCCAGGCGGCGCGCGATTTCGGTCTTACCGCAACCGGTAGGGCCGATCATCAGTATGTTTTTTGGCAAGACTTCATCGCGCATCGGCCCTTCCAGGCGCAACCGACGCCAACGGTTGCGCAGGGCGATCGCCACGGCCCGCTTGGCCTTGTTTTGGCCGATGATGTAACGATCAAGCTCGGAGACGATTTCGCGCGGTGAAAGGTCTGTCATTTCCATATCCTGAACGAGGTCAGCGTCTGCTTCAACGCGACTCGATGGTTTCGATGACGAAATTGCGGTTGGTGTACACGCAGATATCCGCCGCGATTTCCAGCGCCCTGCGGGCGATGTCCTCGGCATCGAGCGGCATCGGCAGCAGCGCGCGCGCGGCGGCCAGGGCGTAATTGCCGCCCGAGCCGATGGCCGCGACGGCGCCGCTGTCCTTTGTCTGTTCGGGTTCGAGCACATCGCCCGTGCCGGTCAACACCAGGGCGATTTCAGCGTCGGCGACCAGCATCATCGCTTCCAACCGACGCAGATACCGATCGGTGCGCCAATCCTTGGCTAGCTCGACGCTGGCGCGCAGCAACTGCGCCGGAAATTGCTCCAATTTGGTTTCAAGCCGTTCGAGCAGCGTGAAAGCGTCCGCCGTGGCGCCCGCAAATCCGGCGATCACCTGCCCTTTCGCGAGGCGCCTGACCTTCCGGGCGTTGCCTTTGATAATGGTCTGGCCGAGGCTCACCTGTCCGTCGCCGGCGATAACGGTCTTGCCGCCCTTGCGCACCAGAACAATTGTGGTTGCGTGCATCGAAGGAGCGTTGCTTTGGGGTTGCGACATGTTTTAACCCTTATCCCTATGGCGACAACAGTGGCAAAACGGCAAGCGACTTGCTAGAAGCCCTTTGCAGAAACGCCATCTGCACAATTTTGAAGCAGGCTCCTCATGCGCCAGGCCACGATTAAGCGTTCGACCAAGGAAACCGATATAAGCGTCGTTCTCGATCTTGACGGCGCCGGAACGTCGAAAATTTCCACCGGGATCGGTTTTTTCGACCATATGCTGGAACAGTTGGCGCGCCATTCGCTGATCGACATCGAAATCGCCGCAAAGGGCGACCTGCATATCGATCAGCATCACACGGTCGAGGATGTCGGCATAGCCTTGGGGCAGGCCGTTCGCAAGGCTCTGGGCGATTCACGCGGCGTTGTTCGCTACGCCGACGTTCACTTGCCGATGGACGAAACCCTGACCCGCGCCGCCGTCGACGTGTCGGGGCGTCCTTTCCTTGTCTTCAAAGTCTCGTTCAGCACGTCGAAGGTCGGCGCCTTCGACGTCGAACTGGTGCGCGAATTCTTTCAGGCTTTTTCGCAACATGCGGCGATTGCGCTGCATGTGGAGACGCTTTACGGCGTCAATAATCACCACATCGCCGAGACCTGTTTCAAGGCGGTGGCTCGCGCGTTAGGCGCGGCGGTCGCCATTGATCCGCGCCAGCAAAATCGCATACCGTCCACTAAAGGCGCGTTGTCGGGCTGAGGTCGTGCCAAAATGAGCGTTTATTCGATCTTTTCGCCACAGGATCAGTCGGGTCGGCTCGCAGCCGAACGCGCGATCCTGTCGCGCGGCGGATTTCAGCAAGGCGGCGGCGTTCTGGACGCCGTTTTGGGCCTTGCGGCATCGTCTATGGGCGGTTTTGGGGCTTTGGACAACGATCGTCCTCGCCCTGTTGATCGCGTTGGTCAGCGGGGCGTTGAACGGCGAAGCGGCGGCGCTGCTCTTTGCGACGCTGAGCTTTTGGTTGGGTCTGGAGGCGGAGACGTTTCTGCACGTCAAATGGCGTCGGGCCGGGATGACGCAGTGCGACATGGTCAGCGGCCGCGATCAAACAGAAGCCGCGCTCAAATTCCTGGCAAGGTGGGGCGCCTTAGCGCCCGCGCCTGTTCCGGGCATCGCCGCTTCGGCTGGCGACAATGCCGATGTTTTCGGGTTGTTCGTCGATCGGGAGGCCAAATGAGCGTCGTCATTATTGATTACGGCTCCGGCAATCTGCATTCCGCCGCCAAAGCCTTCGAGCGCGCCGCGCAGAACATCGGCGCGCGCGAGCCGATCCTGGTGACAGCCGACCCGGATATGGTGCGCAAGGCGGAACGTGTGGTTTTGCCGGGCGTCGGCGCATTCGCCGATTGCCGGCGCGGGCTGCTGGCGATCGATGGCATGCTTGGCGCCTTGACCGAGGCGGTGCAAAGCAAAGGCGCGCCATTTCTTGGCATTTGCGTGGGCATGCAATTGCTGGCTGAACGCGGACGCGAACACGGAACGGCCGAAGGGCTGGGTTGGATCGCCGGCGAAGTCGTCGCCATAGAACCCGATGATCCGCGGCTGAAAATCCCGCATATGGGCTGGAATACGCTGAACATGACGTCCGACCACCCGCTGCTGGGCGGATTAGCCACGGGCGAGAACGGGTTGCACGCCTATTTCGTCCATTCCTTTCATCTCAAGGCAAAAAACCCCGCCGACGTTGTCGCCACCGCCGATTATGGCGGTCCACTGACGGCGATCGTCGGCCGCGACAATATTGCCGGCGTCCAGTTCCACCCTGAAAAAAGTCAGGCGTTCGGATTGGCGTTGATCTCCAATTTTTTGAGGTGGCGTCCGTGATCCTGTTTCCGGCGATCGATTTGAAAGAGGGTGAATGCGTTCGTCTCATTCATGGCGACATGGCGCAGGCGACGGTCTTCAACGACGATCCGGCGGCCCAGGCTTTGGCGTTCGAGCGTCAGGGCTTTGAATATCTTCACGTCGTCGACCTTGACGGCGCTTTCGCCGGCAAGCCGATGAACGCCGCCGCTGTCGACGCGATTCTGGCGGCGCTGACGAAAATGCCGGTGCAACTCGGCGGCGGCATCCGCGACATGCGCACGATCGAAGGTTGGCTGGCCAAGGGCGTGACGCGCGTCATCATCGGCACGGCGGCGGTGCGCCAGCCCGACCTCGTGCGCGAGGCGGCGCGCCTGTTTCCTGGCCGCGTCGCTGTCGGCGTCGACGCGCGCGACGGCCTTGTCGCGGTCGACGGCTGGGCCAAAACCGCCAAACTTTCGGCGATCGAACTCTCCAAGAGATTCGAGGACGTGGGCGTGGCGGCCATCGTTTACACCGATATTTCCCGCGACGGCGTGCTCAAAGGCCTCAACATCGAAGCGACGCTGGCGCTGGCCGACGCTTTGACCATCCCCGTCATCGCCTCGGGCGGATTGGCTTCGCTGGCCGATATCGAGCGCCTGCTGGCGCCCGATTGCGCCAAATTGGCGGGCGCCATCACCGGCCGCGCCCTTTATGACGGGCGTCTCGATCCGAATCAGGCGCTGTGCTTGATCCGTGCCGCCAGGGAGCAGACCAGTGCTTAAGACGCGCGTCATCCCCTGTCTCGACGTCAAGGACGGCCGGGTCGTCAAAGGCGTCAATTTCGTCGATCTGCGCGACGCGGGCGATCCGGTGGAAAGCGCCATGGCATACGACGCCGCTGGCGCGGACGAACTTTGTTTTCTCGATATTACCGCCAGCCATGAAAACCGCGGCGCCATTCTCGATGTCGTGCGGCGCACGGCTGAGGCCTGTTTCATGCCGCTCACCGTCGGCGGCGGCGTGCGGACGATCGAAGATATCCGCAATCTTCTGCTGGCCGGGGCGGATAAAGTGTCAGTGATGACCGCGGCGGTTCATAATCGCGATTTCGTGCGACAGGGCGCCGAGAAATTCGGCAGCCAATGTATCGTCGTCGCCGTCGACGCCAAATCAACGGGTCCCGGCCGCTGGGAAGTTTTCACCCATGGCGGCCGTCGGCCGACCGGCATTGACGCCGTCGAATACGCGAAGGAAGTCGCCAGTCTTGGCGCCGGTGAAATCCTGTTGACCTCGATGGACCGCGACGGCACGAAACAGGGCTTTGATATCGAACTGACCAGGACGATTTCCGACGCCGTCAAGGTGCCGGTCATCGCCTCGGGCGGCGTTGGAGCGCTGGAGCATCTGGTTGAGGGCGTTCGCGAGGGCCACGCCAACGCCGTGCTGGCGGCCTCGATCTTCCATTTTGGCGAATTCACCATCGCCGAAGCGAAAACCTATATGGCGCACGCCGGGCTGCCGATGCGGCTCGACGGCTGCGGCGCGCCTTGACCGGCGCTCGCCTGGAGCCGGTTCCGCGAACGGGCTGTAGCCAATTGCTTCGCCGGGCGTTTGCCGACAAACGCCGCGGGTTTATCATCAGGAGCTCAAGAGGACTGCGATGGCGGCTTTTTCACTGGACGATCTTGCCGGTTTGATCGCCGCGCGCGCGCGCGCCGACGCCGATCAATCCTATACGCGCAGCCTGCTCGACGCCGGCGTGGCGAAAATCGCCAAGAAATTTGGCGAGGAGGCGTTTGAAGTCGCGATCGCGGCGATGCAACGCGACAAAGTCGCGATCCGCGCCGAAGCGGCCGACGTGCTCTATCATCTATTGGTCTTGCTTCAAGACGGCGGCGTTTCGTTGCAGGATGTGCTTGAAGAGCTTTCTCGGCGCACGCATCAATCCGGACACCAGGAAAAGGCCTCTCGGACGACATAAAATATTTGGCCGAACAATTGTTTGACGCGCACTTACAAAACCGGTCCAATCCGAACGCGCTCTACAGCGGGAAAGCCGACGCAGGCCCCAAGGAGATCGAGGTGCATGAACGCGCGAGCGCGACAGGACGGCGCGACCTTTCCCCCTACTTGCATTTCACCCGCGACGAATGGGCGCAGCTGCGCGCCGACACGCCTCTGACGCTGACCCTCGACGATCTCACGCGTCTGCAGTCGATCAATGATCCGATCTCGATTGAGGAGGTCGTCGCGATCTATTTGCCCCTTTCGCGCCTGCTGGCGCTCTATGTCGCCGCCGCGCAGGGTCTGTTCAAGGCGACCCAGCGGTTTCTGGGCGCCGCCGACGGCAAGGTTCCCTATATCATCGGCGTCGCCGGCTCCGTCGCGGTCGGCAAGTCGACAACCGCGCGCGTTTTGCAGGCTTTGTTGTCGCGTTGGCACAACACGCCGAAGGTTGATCTCATCACCACCGACGGATTCCTCCATCCCAACGAGGTTCTCGAACGTGGGGGGCTGATGGAGCGCAAGGGATTTCCCGAAAGCTACGATGGCCGCGCCCTGCTGCGCTTTCTGTCCGAAATCAAGGCCGGACAGCGGAAAGTCGAAGGCCCCGTCTACTCGCATCTGACCTATGACGTCATTCCCAATGAAAAGATCGTGGTCGACCGGCCGGATATTTTGATTGTCGAGGGCGTCAACGTGCTGCTGCCCAATCGCCCGCCTCGCGACGAACGCGAAGAGCCTTTCGTATCGGATTTTTTCGATTTCTCGGTCTATCTTCACGCCGACGAGGATTTGCTGGAAAAATGGTATGTCGCGCGGTTCATGCGGTTGCGCTCGACATCCTTCCGCGACCCGCGGTCATACTTCAAGAAATACGCCGACTTATCCGATATCGAGGCCGAAGAAGTGGCGCGCAGCATCTGGAAACGCATCAATTTGCGCAACCTGCATGAAAACATCCTGCCGACGCGCGCCAGAGCCAGCCTGGTTCTCACCAAGGGCTCGAGTCATCGCATCGAGGAAGTCGCCTTACGCAAATTGTGAGACGCCGATTATACGGCGAAGCCATATTCGGCCGCCAGCTCAGCCAGCTTGCGTTCAGCGCGGGCGCCGACATGCTGGATGATTTCGCTGGCCGCCAGCGACCCGAGGCTGGCGCAGTCGACCAGATCGGCGCCCCGGCAAAGGCCTGTCAGAAAGCCGGCCGCATAAAGGTCGCCGGCCCCGGTGGTGTCGGCCAGACGCTCGATCGGGAAGGCGGGGGCCGTCTGAATGTCGCCGTTGGCGACGACAATCGAGCCCTTTTCCGAACGGGTCACCGCCGCCAATACGTGTTCCTGACGCAATGCGGCCACCGCCGTGTCGAAATCAGCCGTCTGAAACAAAGCGTGCAGCTCGCTTTCGTTGGCGAACAGGACGTCGATCGATTTGTCGCGGATCAGCCCGAGGAATTCGTCGCGGTAGCGATCGACACAGAACGAATCCGACAGCGTCAGCGCGACGCGCCGTCCCGCCGCGTGGGCGATGCGCGCGGCTTCGACAAAGGCCTGTTTCGCCGCCGGCGGATCCCACAAATAGCCTTCAAGATAGAGAATTTGCGAGGACTTGATCGCCTCGGCGTCAAGGTCGCCGCAGGATAATTGCTGGCACGCGCCGAGATAGGTGCTCATTGTGCGCTGGCCGTCGGGCGTCACAAGCACCAGACAACGCGCCGTGGCGGGTCCGTCCGCCGCCGCCGCCGTTTCGAAATGGACGCCGACCGCCTTGATGTCGTGCGCGAAGGCGGCGCCGGTCGGATCGGCTTTCACCTTGCCGATGAAGGCGCCGCGCGCGCCGAAACTGGCCACGCCGGCGATGGTGTTGGCGGCGGAGCCGCCGGAAATCACCGTCGTCGCGCCCATACGCGCGTAAAGAAAATCGGCGCGTTCCTCGTCGATCAATTGCATCGCGCCTTTATGCAGGCCGCAAGCGGCCAGAAAATCGTCATCGGCGTGGGCGATGACGTCGACGATGGCGTTGCCAAGGCCGATCACATCGAATTTGTGCGTATTCATCGCAATTCCTCAAGGACCCCGCCTCTTGCCCATCGCGACGGCGTTGGTCAAGCCTCAACCTGGCGTCGTTGCGGCGATTTTTTGCCGGCGGTGGGCCCGGTCGGCGCGTTCTCGGCGAAAGCCAGTCTTCGCCGCGTCTTTCGTAGGAACGCTAAAGCTTCGGGAAAGGCTTCAGCAGATCGAGCATGGCGGCGATGGTTTGCTGATCAAGCGCGCCGATGCGGCGGGCCAGCAGATTGGCCAAGAGAGTGGCTTCGGCCGAAAGGCCGGCGGTTTCGACCTTGACGCGCGGGTCGGAGCTTTGCGCCAGTTGCGCCAATTCCTCGGCGTCGTCCCAGATAACATTGAAAAACTGAATGATTCGCTGCACGAGACTCCATGTCGGGGCGCCGCGCCGACCATGTTCGAGCGCCGACAGATAGGCGGGCGAAACGCCGATGGCGGCGGCCATCGCTTTCATCGTGATCCCGCGCTCCCGGCGCAAGAGGCGCAATTTGCGGCCGAACGGCGTCACGTGTCCTCGCTCCTGTCGCGGCGGCGGCGCAGCCGTACGTAGATCGCGCCGGCGCCGCCATGGGCGCGGCCGGCTTCCTCGAAAGACAGAACCATCGGCCGCAGGTCCGCCGCGTGCAGCCAGTGAGGAACATTGCGACGCAAAACGCCGCGCTCTGGATCATACGAATAGCCATCGCCCTTGCCGGTGACGACCAGAACCACGCGCGCGTCCGATTCAAAGGCTCGCCGCAGGAAGCGCTGCAAAGTCCTGTGCGCCTGAATTTGCGTCATGCCGTGCAGGTCGAGGGAATCGTCGATGCTGGTGCGGCCCGACAGCAGACGTTTTTTCAAACGCCTGTCCAGCGACGTCAACAGAGGCGGCGGCGGAGCCGTCGGCGACTTGGCGGCGGGCGCGGGCGAACCGAGCGGTCTCGTCGCCGCCGCCGCCGTCGCCGGCTTCGCTGCTGGCGTTTCGAGCGAAGGCAGGCGCGCGCCTTTGGCGCGCGTCACCCCGGAGGCGACATGCCGCCACAGGGCGATTTCGTCTTCTGTTAGGGCGCGGATTCGCGGGCGCGCCTTTTCGGATTGAATTTTCATCGGTCCGCGCGCTCCCGCGGCAGCAGAACGTAAAAATCGCCGGGGTGGCGAATTTCACCGGCGCGTTCGCCCGCCTGCGGTCCGGCGCCGAAAAAGATGTCGGCGCGCGCCGGTCCCAGAATGGCCGATCCGGTGTCCTGGGCGATGGCCAGACGGCGAAACGGGGTCGGAGCCGGACTTTGCCAAGGCAGCAGCGCGTCGATAAAGACCGGCGTGCCATAGGGCCAGATCGAGCGGTCGACGGCGACCGAACGCAATTTCGTCAACGGCGCGCCCTGCGCGCCCAATGGTCCGAGATCGTTCTTCGTTTCAAAGGCGCCGGAAAAAAACACATAGGAACGGTTTTGCCGCATCAACGCCGCGCCTGGCGCGCCAGGCGAGAGGCCGTTTTCCCGCAGCCAGGATTTCAGGCGGGTCATCGTCATTTCGGCCAGCGGCACGTCGCCGCGGTCGACCAGGATTTTGCCGATCGACGTGTAGGGATAGCCGTTGCGCCCGGCGTAGGTGAGCTTGAAGATCCGGCCGTCGTCGAGGCTGACGCGCGCCGAGCCTTGTACCTGGCTCAGGAAAAGCTCGACCGAATCGCTCAGATAAACCAGCGGACGCAGGCCTTTTAGCGCGCCGTCGTCGATCGCCGCCCGGTCGGGAAAAGGCTGCAGAAGCCCGTCAGGACCGCGCCGCGCCGCCGTCAATCCGGCGAGCGTCCCTTTCGTCTCCTGCGGCGTCAGGGCGACGAGCTCATCCGGACGGGGATAAACAGGGATGGAAAAATCCTTGCTTTTTGTCAGCGAGCCGCGCGTTTGCGGCTGGTAATAGCCGGTGAAAAATCCCGCTTTCTGTGTGTTCGGGCGGACGCGAAAGGCGGAAAAGCGCGTCTGGAAAAAGCCGCGCGGATCGCCCTTGCCTTCGCCCGCCATCGCCGCGCGGCAGATTGTCTTCAGGGCGGCGGGCGGGGCCACGCCTCCGCGCAGGGGCGCGCCGTTTTGCGTCATGACGGCGCAGGAGCGCAGAAAAGCTTTGTAGGCTTCGCCAATAGAGTCTTCGGCAAATCCCGGCAAATCGTCAAAACGCGCCGGTTCGAGCGCATAAGCACGGTTTGGCTCGGCAAATCCCGGCGTCTGCGTCATCGTCGCGGCCAAGCCGAAAATCATCGTCGCCAACGTCGTTCCGGCGGCGACCGGCGATCGGCGCGCGCGCCGTTTCAAACCGGGGCTTTCGCGCCAAACCGCCACCGCGCCGCTCACTGGCCTTGCGCTGTCGCGATCAAGGTCCAATTGGGATCGCGGCTGTCGTTGCGCCGCGCAAAAATCCAATGATCGACGATGTCGACAGGATTGGCGGGATCGCCATCGACGATCACGCCCGATTTGTCGCGGGTGGCCGTGATCAGCTTGGCGTCGAAGCGCACCGCGATCGAGGCCACGCCGTTGGTGATCTGCGCGGCGGCGATGCGCATGCCGTTCATCCCGACAAAGGCGGTCGCCTGACTTTCGCCCCGGGCCTCGCGCTCGTCGAGGGCTCTGGAGAAACTTTCGAAGACTTCCTGGGAAGCCAGCCGTTGCAGCGCCGCGCGGTCGCCGCCGGCGAAGGCGCGCAGCACCATTTCATAGGCCCCTTGCGCGCCGTCAAGAAAGGCCTTCGCCGAAAAGCCCGGTTGCGCCGCCGCGATGGCGTCCAGACCGCGCCAGACCGCGTCGCCGTCCTCGGCAAAACCGGTCCAGCGCGAAGCGCCCGCCGGATTCGCCAAGCTTGGGTTGGCCCCGACAGGTCCCGCGTCGACGGGATTTTGCGGCGCGCCGGCGAAGGGATTGAACGGCGGGCGCTCGGTCCCTGTGCGTTCGCCGAGAACCGCGCGTAATTTCCAGAGAACGAAAACCGCGAGAAGCGCGAAGATGATTGTGGCGGGGTCTAATTGCATCTTTGGGCCAAATCCTCGTTGGGCCTTGATTCACGGCGTTTCGCGCCGTTCGTCGGGCTCGGCCAGCCGGCGCCGGGACGCCAGTCCGCCTAATATCGCCCGAACGCGGAGGCAATGAAACGCCTGCGCAAGCCGGCGCGCCTCGAATATTTGGGTGGGCGCCGCGACAAAAGCTAGATCAGCGTCCTATATAAGCACAATCATCGCCAGATTGGACAGAAGATGCGTCGTCCGCCGTTTTTCACCCTTATCGCCATCCTTTGGCTGGCGATCGAAATCGCCGCCTTCGCGCTGGTCGTTCATCTGGCCGGACTGAGCGGCGCGATTGCGCTCGGCCTACTGACATCGGTCGCCGGATTCGGGCTGCTGCGCGAAATCGGCTTCGGCGCGGCCCGTCACCTGCGTCGCGCCGTGGAGGGCGAGGCGGCGCTGGAAGGCGCGATGCTCGACGGAACCTTGGCCGCGCTCGCCTCGCTGTTGCTGATCCTGCCGGGATTCGCCTCCGACCTGGTTGGCTTCGGACTGGCGGCGCCATCGATTCGTCAGTTTCTGATCGCCCGGTTTTCCGGCAAGGATGCGCGCCGCGGAACGTCCAACGGCGTTGTCGAACTGACGCAGGGCGAATGGACGAGGATCGAGGATCAAGGCGAGGCCGACAGGCGATAGTCGGCGCGTCGCTTATCCTGATCCAGCGGCGTTTTGATGTATTCCTGCGAAATCGCCCTGTTCAGACCAATGACATTATCTTCGCGTCTAGCCTCGACGTTCGCGGCGCCGATATCATAACAATTTGGTTAACTTTGGAATTTTGTCGACAGCGCGGCGGCGGTTTCGCGCCGATTGACGGTTTTGCGCGCCGGCGTTTTGCGTGAACGCCTTGTGAGAACCGCGTATTTCATGCTACCGCCCCCTTGCTTTGGGCGATCTGCTCGACATTCGCCGCCGCCGGGCGCGGCGACATGACTATTCGCAGGAGGGTTTTATGGCCGAGACCAATGGCGCGGGCAACGGCGCGCAACCGGGCGCAGCGCCAGCGCTGAATTGCCTGATTCAATATTGCAAGGACTTGTCGTTCGAAAATCCGAACGCGCCCCGCTCGCTCGGGCCGCAGGAAAAGGGACCCAAACTGTCCATCCAGGTCAATGTCAACGCCACGCAATTGGCCGAGGCGGACTTTGAGGTGCAATTGCTGATGGAAGGCTCGGCCGGCGAAGGCGCCGATGTTCTGTTCAAATTCGAACTCAACTACGCCGGCGTTTTCCGTCTGGTGAACATTCCGGCCGAGCAGGCCCATGCGGTCGTCATGATCGAATGCCCGCGTTTGCTGTTCCCCTTCGCCCGGCAGATCGTCGCCGACGCCGTCCGCAACGGCGGCTTTCCGCCGCTCTATCTCGATCCGGTCGATTTCGCCGCGCTCTACGCTCAGCGCATGCAGCAGGCTCAGGCTGAAGCGTCGGCGCGTCCGTCCTGAGACGCGCGAGCCTTCGCCGAATAAAAAAACCCGCCGTGCTGGCGGGTTTTTTTCGCTTACGCGGCGCGGGATTCGGGATCGGCGAAATACTCGATATATCGCTTTTCAATGTCGGCGATCGGCATGACCACGAAAACGTCAGTGACGCCGAATTGGCGGTCGACAACGGCCCCGTCGCCGAATTTCGCGCCCACGCGCAGATAGCCTTTGATAAGCGGCGGCAGATCGTTCATCGCCTGGCGCAGGTTGATCGCCGCCGCGTCCATGCGGTTGGTCGGCGTGAAATAGCGCGGCAGCGGGCGGGCGGCCCATTGTTCCTCGGCGCGCGCGTGGTGATGCAGGAAGCTCAAGGGGCGCGCCAAAGCGTCGGGATCGACGCCTTCGAAACTGGCGCAGCCGATCATCGCATCGATACGATGGTGCTGGACATAGGCCCAGATGCCGCGCCACAGCATTTCGATAACGCGTTTGGAGCGATAATCGGCCAGCACGCACGAGCGTCCCAGCTCAAGGAAGCGCGACTCCGGATGACGAGCGAGCAAGGGGCCGATGTCGAATTCTTGCGCGCTGTAAAAGCCGAAATTCGCCTGGGCGACGTCCTGGCGCAGCAGCCGATAGGCCCCGACGATCTTTGGCTTTTGCTTGCCGAAGCGATTGCGGGCGGCGTGATCGACGACCAAGAGATGGTCGCACAAACGATCGAAGCGGCAGATGTCGCGCCGGATCAAGGCGGCGGTGCGGTCGGCGACAGCGCCGCCTTCCTCGAAGAACACCTTGTAGCGCAGCTTTTGCGCCTTGCGGATTTCCGATTTTCTAGTCGCCAGACGCAATTCGAGCGCGCCCGAGCGGCCGAGAACCGGTCCCAATCCTTTCAGATCGCGAACGATTTTCCCGATCTTGCCGACGCCGGGCGCGCCGGCTGGCCAGCGAAATTGCGACTTTAGCGCGGCAAAGCCCTCAAGCGGGTGCATCAACGGTTGACATCCTCAAAGCGAACGACTTTGACCGTTACAACACACAGGCGCCAAAGTTTTGTGACGGCCGCGGGGGTTGCTCGCAGCTCTGATGAACCGATGAAAACCGCCGATTTGCTTGTCCGCCGATCTGATTCAGAGCGATTCCCGCCCCCCCGGGTTCGGCTTTGGCGGGCGCCCGATTTGCCGGATCGCCGCGCCAAAGTCGAACAGAATGCTTCAATCCGGCAGGGAACCGCTCTAATCTTGCGACCATGTCCGGCGATCGCCCCATTTCCACTTCAGCCGCGCTCTGGCTCGCCCCGCGCCTGGCGCGATGGCGAGTCGGGCTGAAGCCATTGGGTTCGGCCGCGCTCGATCTGCTTTATCCGCCCGCCTGTCTGGTTTGCCGCGTCGGCGTCGGCGACGGGGCCGCCTTGTGTCCGCGTTGCTGGAGCCGCATGCGGTTCATCGAACGGCCCTATTGCGAGCGGCTCGGCACGCCGTTTTCGGCCGATTTCGCCGCCGATCCGTCGCCCGGAGGCGTGGGGCGCGCGCTGTCGCCGCAGGCGATCGCCGATCCCCCGGTCTATCGGCGCGCCAGAGCCGTCGTGTGTTTCGACGACGGGCCGGCGCGCATCCTGGTCCATCGCCTGAAATACGGCGACCGCGGCGAGCTGGCCAAGCCTATGGGCCGCTGGATGGCGCGCGCCGGCGAGGACGTCCTCGGCGAGGCCGACGCGCTCGTGCCGATTCCCCTCCATCGCGGTCGGCTGTTTCAGCGCAAATTCAATCAGGCGGCCGCCCTGGCGCACGCGATTTCGACCCATTGCGGCGTCCCGGTCGAAACGATGGGCCTGTTGCGCGTCAAGGCGACCGCGTCGCAGGTCGGACTTTCGCGCAATCAGCGGGCGCTCAACCTGCAAGGCGCCTTCAAGGTGGCGGAGGCCAGAAGCCAGGCGTTCGCGGCGAAAAACGCGGTGTTGATCGACGACGTGGCGACGTCCGGCGCAACGCTCAACGCGGCGGCGCGGACTTTGC
The DNA here is from genome assembly GCA_963736175.1 of uncultured Alphaproteobacteria bacterium. Taxonomy (GTDB): domain Bacteria; phylum Pseudomonadota; class Alphaproteobacteria; order Rhizobiales; family Beijerinckiaceae; genus Rhodoblastus. The sequence continues at coordinate 41,375 of CAVTNU010000030.1, forward strand.
TGCGGGCCGGCGCGGCGCGCGTCGACGCGCTCGTCTTCGCGCGGGTTGTGACAGACGCGTGAAGCCCCGATATAAGAGAGGCCGAACGATTGATCCTTGCGGGTTCGCCGGCAAGGTTCGACGAAATGACATCAAGAGCCGTCCATGCCGAAAGTTGTAATCTACACCAAATCAACCTGTCCCTACTGCCACCGCGCCAAAGCCTTGCTCTCGGCCAAGGGCGCGGCGTTTGAGGAAATTTCCATCGACGGCGATTACGGCGCGCAAAGACGCATGGCGGAACGCGCGCACGGTCGCTCCACCGTGCCGCAGATCTTCATCGGCGACGCCCATATCGGGGGTTGTGACGATCTCTATCAATTGCGGGACGAGGGCAGGCTCGACGCTTTGCTCGCCGGTTGAAAGCGCTGCGCCATGATTCGCTTTTCGTTGGTTTGCGATAACGACCATGAATTCGAGAGCTGGTTTCCCGGCAACGACGCCTATGAGAGCCAATCGGATCGCGGGCTGGTCGCCTGCCCGATCTGTCATTCGCTGAAAGTCAGCAAGGCGATCATGGCGCCGGCGATCTCGCGCGGCGATCGCGCCGCCGCCGCTCGCGCGCCGCGCCCGGTGGCCTTGGTTGACGAGAAAACTCTGGGTTTGCGCCAGATGATGCGCGAAATGCGCGCGAAAATTGTCGAACACACGGTCGATGTCGGCGCCGACTTTCCGCAGGAAGCGCGCAGAATTCATGACGGTGAAACGCCCGAGCGCTCAATTCGCGGCGAGGCCTCGCCGGACGAGGCGCGCGCGCTGCTCGAAGAGGGCATCGCCATCGTGCCGATTCCCGTCCTGCCGGACGAGTGGAACTAAAAGCCTTGCACACTCGCGTTGATCGGCGTCAGGCGGCGAAAGCGGCCAGGGTCAGATAAAGCCCCAACGCCAACGACACGCCCATATAGGCGTTGAAATATTTGTCGAAACGCAACGCCTTGTACAATTGAACCGTACGCTCCTGGCCGGCGAACAGAAAAATCGCGCCCTTGAGCAACGCCGACCAGCCGGCCAATGTGACGACCAGCGCCAAGGCGCCGCCCGACCAGATCTGGTGACCGACGACCATCGCCAGACCGATGCCGAGCGTGATGACTTCCATGAACAGCATCAACGGCGGCTGGACGATCCAGGCGTCGATTGCGGCGACGACGGCGCGTCGATGAATCATCATCGCCACGGCGATCGCGATCAGATAAAGGCCAAGAACCTTGGCGATATAAAGGGTGAGCGTCGACATGATAGCCTCCCGATCATGCTTTTCTATATGGAAGTCCGAACGCCAGCGCGCCAGCGGAGCGAACAAGCCAATTCGTCGCGGTCGCCTCGGCGCGGCGGGCCGCCGCCAAAAAACGCGGCTTGATTTTTTGCTGAGAACAAAATAAGAACAATGGCGACATCAATCATGAGGCCGCTGATGAATCCGCTCAAAAGCTTGCGACTGGTCGAGGGCGCGCGCAAACCGCTGCCCACGGATTGGCGCGCCGTTCTCGACCTGTGTCCGGAAGACGTTCGCGAGGCCTATGAAGAGCGCGCCGCGATCATTCAGTTCGACGGGCGCGAGCCGAAGAAAACGGCGGAACGGCGCGCGTTCGAATGCATCTTGAGCGATTTCGCTACGGCGCAGGACATTTTCCTGACCTATTGCGCCAAGAATGACGAGACCGGCGCTTTGCCCAAAGGCGGCGCCGGGCGCAAAGGCGGCAAGGCGGCTTCGGCGGTTGCCCGGGCCTGACGTCGCCTCACCCGCCTTTGCCCTTTTTCGTCAGCCGTGCCTATGATTCCGCGCGGCGGGATTTCTGGCGAATCAGGGCCGAATCAGGACATGAACAGCCAATTCACTTTCTACGAATTTTTTGCCGGCGGCGGCATGGCCCGCGCCGGACTCGGCTCCGGCTGGAAATGTCTGTTCGCCAACGACATCGATCCGGCGAAGACCGCCGCCTACGCGGAAAACTGGGGCGCCGACGATCTCTTTACCGACGACGTCGCGCAGGTCGATCCCGCGCGGCTGCCGCGAACGGCCGATCTCGCCTGGGCGTCCTTTCCCTGTCAGGATCTGTCGCTGGCCGGCGCCGGTCAGGGGCTTGGCGCGGCGGGCGACAACCGGCGCACCCGCTCGGGGGCCTTCTGGCTGTTCCACGAAAAAATGGCGGGCGTGAAACAGCTCGGACGCGCCCCCCGCGTCATCATGCTGGAAAATGTGCCGGGCGTCCTGACCGCGCGTGACGGGCGCGATTTCGCCGCCCTTGTCGGAGCCATGACAGAGCTCGGCTATCGGGTCGGCGCGCTGGTCGTCGACGCCCGATTGTTCCTGCCGCAATCACGTCCGCGCGTGTTTTTCCTCTGTCTGCGCGACGATCTCGTCCTGCCGGCCGCGTTGCACGCCGCGCCAAAGTCGGCGCAATGGTCGCCGCCGGCGCTGCTCGCGGCCAAACGCCAATTGTCCGCCAAGGCGGCGAGCGCCTGGATCGACTGGCGTCTGCCCGCGCCGCCGCCGCGCCGGCAAAACCTTGTCGATTTGATCGAAACCGCGCCCGCCCCGCCCTGCCGACCGCATGCGCAGACGCAGCGGCTGTTGGACCTGATGGCGGACCATCACCGGGCGAAAATCGCCGCGATGGCGGCGACGAAAACATTGCAGGTCGGAACCCTCTACCGGCGCATGCGGCGGGACGAGACCGGCGCGCGCGTCCAGCGCGCCGAAGTGCGGTTCGACGGCCTTGCCGGCTGCCTGCGCACGCCGGCCGGCGGCAGTTCGCGCCAGTCCGTTTTGCTGGTCGAGGGCGACCGGATTTCCTCGCGCCTCCTCACCGCGCGCGAGGCGGCGCGACTGATGGGCCTGCCGGACACATACCAGCTTCCCGCCCGCTTCAGCGCCGCCTACAAGCTCTGCGGCGACGGGCTGGCGGCGCCGGTGGTGCGCTATCTCGCGGAAAAATTGATCGAACCCCTGCTCGCGGCGCAACAGGCGGAAAAAACGCCGACGGAAAACGCCCCGGCGACGAACGCGCTGGCGGCGGAATAGATCTTTCGTTGGGCTATAACCTTGCATTTCGATTCCCAATTGTAGTAACGTAACTACAAATGAGGAGGCTCGTTCATGCCCATCACCACCCTTTCGAGTCGAGAATTCAATCAAGACGCCAGCCGCGCCAAGAAGGCGACGAAATCCGGGCCTGTGTTCATCACCGATCGGGGTCGGCCCGCGCATGTGCTGCTGAGCATTGAAGACTATCGCAAGCTGACCGGCGGCCAGGTGACGCTTGGCGAGGCCGTGGCGCAACCGGATGCGCCCGATTTCGACTTTACCGCGCCGCGTCTCCGCAAGCCTTACCGCACGGCGGATTTGTCCTGATGTTTGTGCTTGATACGAACGTCGTTTCGGAACTCCGTCGTCCTGAAAAAGCCGACCCGAAAGTGTCGGCCTGGGCTTCGTCGGTACCCCTTGCCGACATTTTTATCTCAGTCATCACGGTGCTTGAACTGGAACTCGGCGTTCTGTCGATCGAGCGCAGGGACAAGTCTCAAGGGCTGGTTTTGCGCGCCTGGCTCGATGGCCAGATTCTGCCGAGCTTCGAAGGGCGTATTCTTTCCATTGACGCCGCTGTGGCGCTCCGTTGCGCCAAGCTTCATGTGCCGGATCCGTGCGCCGAACGTGACGGCCTCATTGCCGCGACCGCGCTTGTCCATGGCATGACGATCGTGACGCGCAACACCGCCGACTTCGCCCCGACGGGCGTTAAAATTCTCAATCCCTGGCGTTAGAGACAGTAGCCAGTCCGCCAGCGTCGTAAAACCGCGCGCGACGATGCCGAGCGATCGACTCTGCAAAATAGACGTCTTATGGAAAGAT
>CAVTNU010000031.1:0-77266 GCA_963736175.1 uncultured Alphaproteobacteria bacterium
TATATTGCCTCGGTGCTTCTGGCGCTCGACGAAATCTGATCTTCTCTGTGCCTCATTCAGCATCCTGTTAGAGCCGGTTCCAGTCGACCATCATTAAGTCGGGTAATGACCAGACTGGCACACCCCTTACCCTTGCGCTGTCGATCGCTGATTGTTCTGGAAGTAGTAATTCGATCAATGCCGGCCGTTACAGAGCCAGCGCTCGCTTCAGGTCGTCGTGCTCGAAGGCGCTGGCCATGCGATTGATCTCGGCCGCGCGCGCGCCGACCGCCTTCGCGGTGTGGCGCCAGTTCGCCGTTACGGTCGCGACTTCCTTGATGACTGAACGGGCCTGCGGCAGCGTCAGCGCGAAGAATTCGGACGCGGCCTCCAACAGGTCAAGGGAACAGGTCCCCTCATCGAGATTGATATTGGTCGTCAAGACCCGTGCTTTGAGATCGGACGGGACCGGGTTGAGATCATAGGCGGGAGAGAGCGACCATCCCGCCTTGCCCAGCCACAGGAAGCCGTGGTTGCGCAGGTGGTCGTCGACATTCGAGATCAGCACGTTGAAGACGACGCGCCGATAAAGGGCGTGCGCGTCGGTTTTTCCATGCGCGCCATGTTCCGCGAGAGCGTCGACAATTTCGGGGTAACTGCTTCGCTCCCCGTCCTTAGCGCCCATCATCGCCATGGCCGACAAAAACGGGATGCGGATTGCGCCGTCGCGATCGAAGCGGCGCGACAGCATGACTTTCTTTCCGGCGACATCGATCAGTCTATGCGTGGGCGTGGCGATGCCGGCCTGGCCCGCCAGGCGCAATGCGATCTCTTCCCAGGTTTCCATGCTGTAGTCGTCGGCCTCCTTCGGGAATTTGGCGATGGAGAGATGGCCGTGCTGGTCGATCACCGAGGCCTTCGGGCGCGCGCCGCCCAGGGAGGAACCGGGAGCGAAGATCAGTTGGAGGTCCTCCTCGGTTTCCTCGTCGCGAAGAATTCGCTCGGTGATCTGGAGCAGGCGGCCAAGCTCGATCAGAGCCGGCACACCCGCACGGATTGGCGCCTGGAACGCTTCTTCTCCGAGCCAGCGGAAGCGCAGCGCGCCCAGCCGGGTCTCGTCGGCAACGCCCAGAAGGTAATCGCTTTCCGCGAGCGTGCGGACGGCGCGGCCTTCGCGATCGGCAAGGTGCCGCTCAGTTCGCTGCATCAGGCGGCGCCCCCAAGTATCAGGCGCTGAATCACCGATCGAACCGAACGTTGCGAGGCCAGCGGGCGGTGCGAAGGCGCCGCGCCCCAATGCAAGGGCCGGCTCCAGAGAGAACTTGTCAGGGTCTCCCAACCATGCGCTATCGTATTCGAAGAGAATGGTCTCCATGCCGCGAACGCGATTGCTCCGCGCCAACCCGATCCGCCGTGTGCGTCCCGCCAGATCGATATGGATCTCGAAATCAGCCATCGCGAGATGATCCTGCTGGCCGCTTGAGATGGATGTGTTTGGGCAGTTCGGCGCTGGCGAGGGCCTGTCCAATGCTATCGTTGCCGATGTCGGCGATCTGGCTCAGGCCGTCGAGCAGGCCGAGCGCATGCAAAACCCCAGCGTAAATGCCGATGCTGACATTGGTGTCGCCTGCTTCAACTCGTTGAAGCGTGGAGCGGGACGTGAAGGCGCGTTCGGCGACCACCGCCATGGGTAGCCGTCGACGGCGGCGGGCATCATGAATGTCCGCGCCGAGTTTGCGCAACGCTCGCCGCACTGCGGCAGGGGGATTATGAGGAGTAGGCATATGTGACCTTCGCGCTTCATATTATGGAAATATGTAGCATGAAGATTACAATTACTCCAGTCGTCGGCCGTTAGACACGTTTTTTCCGGCCCCGCCGCGCGGCGACGCGCGCAGAGCGCTCCGCCGCTTTGCGCTTGTCTTCTTCGGCGTCCATCTTATCGAAGTCCGCCTTCATCATGTCGATAATGCCCTGAAACGGCTTGGGCCGATCGGGATCAGACATGTCGGGATGAAAGCCGCGCGCAGCCGCCGCACGCCCGAGGCCTCTCAGCGACGCGCCGATTTCTTTTGCGGTCGCCTTCGCCACTTTGGGTTTTTTCGGATTTTTCGGCTCTGGCTTGACCTTGGGGCCGCCCAATCTTTCGATCTCGGTTCGCAGCTTGTCACGATCGCGGAGGAGAGGATCGGCCTTGATCGCTTCCACAGCGAGTTTGTCGAGCCAGTCATTCCAGGCTTTCATCATCTCCACCTTTCTGGCGAGATGCGTGCGGCGGTCGTAATGACGGCCGCCGACGGTGTCCGCACGGCCTTCGGCATGATCGAGAATGATTTCAGGCTCCCCGTCGGCGAAGCCGAGAAAGTCTTTCCCATGCGTGAAAAATGCGCGCCGGACATCGTGCAAAGAGCACATTACGCCGGGCAAATTGAGTAGTGCGTGGCTCAGGGTCGACGGGTGCATATGTGGAAATTTTGGTGGCTGACCAGCACGGCGCACGCGTGTTGGCGCGAAATAGTAATCGGATACGACGGTCGAGGCGCGCTTGCATTTCTCCAGCCGCCCAAGCAATCTTTCCGGGATCGGAACAAGATGCGGCATCGTTGAAGGGCTGTGGTGGACGGCTTTGCGGCCTTTCATGAAATACGGCGGGGCGACCCAGGCGATCCACTCGCCATCGACCGGAACGCTCGGAACTTCGGCTTGTCGGATCACCTCCATGTTTGACTGAGCGATCGCGACCACCGTCGACCGCCGCTGCGCGGTCCGCAAGAGCAAATCCACCGCTGTATTGAGCGGCAGAGGGAAGACCCGCATATCGACAATGGCTGCGATTCGCCCAAGCTCCTCGGGCGTTGGCAAAGAGGTGGCGCTATCCTCGATCTCCAGAGCCCTCGCGGCCGTAAGGCGGGGGCGATCTGGCGGCTGAACGTCGGCGATCTGTCCTTTGGTGACGCCCGACGCCTTTTTCTGACCGGGCTTGGCGCACCAGTTGAACAAGCGCCCGGACGACGCGATGAATGCCTTCCGCCGACGTGTAGGCGCCCCGATCCCCGATCTTGTTCAGGACCCGCTGAACGTCGCTGTCATCAATTTCGCAGATGGGGCGATCGCGCAGTTTCTTCCATTCCTTCTCGTCCTTCAGCTTCCAGGAATAGTCGTCGACCGTAGCGATCGCCCGTGTCTTTCGTTTTTCCTCAAGAAAGGCGTCGACCGCCTGATCGAAGGTCCATGTCGACGCGGGCTCGTTTAGCGGCATCACTGGATCGATGGCGACCCCGGTCCTGCGCTTGATGTGTTCCGTCGGATCGGTTCCGTGCCGGCAAAGCTCGCGCGCCTCGCGCGCGACCGCCCTGTACGTGTCCGGGTCATGAAGCGTCGCCAGACCGAGGTCCCAGCGTGTCGGTTTACCGCGCAGATTGACCCGCAGAGACCAGCGGACCCCACGAGGGCCGACACGCAGAATGAGGCCTTGTGTCTCCATGTCGGACCGGTCGTAGGTCTTCCCTTCGGCAGAATTTTTCGACGGCGGAAGCGATGGTCGCCTTGGTTATCTTGGTTTTCATGCCATTTTCTCTCGGGCGATACTCGGGCGATTGCATCGAAATTTGTATGCCTGAGGAAATTCCGCCGTTTTTGACAAGAATCGTCTGTGTGTGGCAGATTATATAGGAGTTTTTGAGATGAGCGCAACCCGGGCAGACCCCATGATTTTTGTAGAGCATCTGACTTTTAATCAGAGGGTCATGGGTTCGAGTCCCATCGCGCTCACCATATTTTCTAAGGGGTTTCCGGCCATTGACCCCTCGGGCGACGCTCTGCTGTATCTCAGTGGCGAAACGGGACCTCATTCCGGTTGGGGCCAATAGATTAAAATCATTGTTTGACACGCCGGACGCCGCGCCGCGACGTGTATGAACGCCAAAACAGCGCTCCACGCGCCTTCGCTCACCTTGAGCGCGACGCCTGATCGCGCAGACCCAGGAGATAGGCGACCATTTCATCGCTGTCCCAATCGGCGGAGCCTTCGCGATAGGCGACAGGCGCGCCATCGGGAGCCAGGATCAGGGTGGTCGGCAGGCCGCGCGCGCCGATTTCGGCGCTGAGCTTGCCTGAGAGATCGCGGTAGAATTTGAGATGCGTAAGGCCGAGACGGGAGAAGGCGCGACCGGCCGCCGTGTCGCCGGGGCCGTCGCGGCTCACCGGAAAGATGACAAAATCCTGCGGCGGCAATTTTCCCGCGAGACGATCGAGCGCCGGCATCTCCAGCAGGCAGGCGCCGCACCAGGGCGCCCACAGGTTGAGGATGAGAACCCTGCCGCGGAAGGCTTCGATGGTTACCCGAGCGCCCTTTTCGTCGATGAACGAACTCAGTTGCGCCGGCGTCCCGCGCGGCAGGAATTGCAAGCCATGCGCCCCGCCGGGCGGCGCAATGCGCCAGGCGACGACCGCAAGCGCCAACGCGGCGGCAAAGCTTGCTACCGCCGCCTTGGCCATAGCGCTTCGCGACAGCCGCGGTATGGTCACAGCCTCAAGCGCTCCCCTGCGCCGGATTCGCGCGCCGAAGCACGCGGATCGCGAAGACGACGAAAGCGGCGCCGCCGATCACGGCGATCAGCGCGCCGACGCCGTGCAGGAACATGCCGGCCGCCGCGGCGTCGGGGAGCGCGCCGGCGCTGGTGGGCGACTTGCGCGGCGCGCCGTAACCGCCGGCGATGAACATGCCGATCGAGGCGACGATCTGGCCGCCGCCATAAAGCAAGACGATGATACGCGTCGCCCGCTCGGACGCCGGCAGACGTTTCATCTCGTCGAGTCCGAAGGTCAGCAGCACGCCCATGCCGGAGACGCTGACCGCCGTGATGACGTCGTGATAATGCGCCGGCGTGCGCGTGTCCGAACCGGTGACGAGCATGCCCATCACGCCGCCGACCGCGAACAAGGCGAGCGAAGTCGCCAGCGCAACGAAGGCCGGATCGCGCCAGGGCCACTGCGCCATGGGACGGAGCGCGCGCGCGTTCGACAGCAGCGAGAGCGCGAACATCAGCGTCGGCAGCACGATCCCGTATTGCAGAAAGCGGAAGGCGTCGTGCTGCTTGGACGAAAACGTCTCGAAGGCGGGATAGAACATCAGCGCCGGAATCGAAAACATCATGATCAGCAGCACGCTGCGGCGGAAGACGTCGGCGTTCACGACCGTTTCGCCGAAACCGCGGCGCGCCAGAATCGACCAGTTCGTCACCAACATGATCGCGTAAACGAACTGGAGCACATGGCCGCCGCCCCAGAACAGCAGCTCGCGCGCCGTCTGCAACGAGCCCTCGCGCGCGAGGAGAACGCCCGAAAGCGAAAAGCAGACCAGCGCGACGACATAAACGAAGCCCGCGGCGGTCATCGCCAGTTGGAGCGGCGCGAGCGGACCCTTCCGTCTCGGCGCGGCGATGAGTAGGCGCAGCACGGGCGCCAACACGCCGAGCGCCAGCAACACGAGCCCCAGATCGTAGGCGGGATGGCGAATGAGCGGAATATAGTTGGTCAGTTGCGGTTGCGTCGCATCGAGAAAGGCGGGCGCGAAAAGGCACGGAAAGGCGAGCGCGACGAGGCCCTGGCCGATCCGCCCCAGCGCCGCCGCGCGCAAGTCTTCCTCGCCGAAGCCGAGCGTCGCCAATGTGACGAGGAAGGCGAATATCCCCAGAAGCCAGATGACCAGCGAGAACACGACATGGATCACCAGACCTTTGCTGAAAAATCCAAGCGGCCAGGGAAACACCGTCTCGATTCCGGGCAGACGCGAGACCGCGAGCAGAATGGCGAAGACGCCGGCGACCGCCAGCGCGCCGACAGCCAACCACGCCCAGCCGATCAGCTCGCGCCGCACCGCCGCCAGCGTGGTTGACGACGCGCCGTTCAGGCTCAGCTCCGAGGAAGGTATCGATTGGCCCGTATTGGACATAAAACTAAACCCGCGTCGTAGAGAAACAATCGCTCGGCCTTCACGAAGAAGGCCGAGCCAGGGACGGCGACGAACGTCAAACGATCACACGGACACGCGGCGCTCGCCGAGCGCGGCCATCGTGGCCTCAAGGACCAATGTGGATGGCCTTCGTTATGATGAGCACGTAGATAAGCACCGCCCACGCGCCGAAAAAAAGCGCAAGAATCAACTTGCTGGGCCTGCGTCCGGGTTCTCGCATGACTTTCTCGTTCATTAGGCTCGCCGCCTCGCCTTGGTTTCGATCGAAAGAGACGCACGCCCCCTTGTGGGGAGGGCGTGCGCCAAGGTTCGAGGCTAAGTCGCGTGGTAGTCGTATGGCGTCCAGTCGGCGCTCACCGTCACCGGCTTCAGGAAGTTGCCGGGCCCGGGCGGGCTTTCGGTGTGCGTCCATTCGAGCGACTTGGAGCCCCACGGGTTGGTCGAAACCTTCTCCCCCGCGATGGCCGAATAGATCCAGCCGCCGACCATCAGGAGGATGCCGACAGCGGTAATGAACGCGCCAACCGTCGCAACCTGATGATAGGGCACGAACTGCGGGAACAACTCGTAGGTGTAGTAGCGCCGCGGCATGCCCTGCACGCCGATGATGAACAGCGGCCAGAACGTCACCTGCGTTCCCACGAAGTTGAACCAGAAAGCGATCTTCGCGATCGGGTTATCGGCTGTCCTTCCGGTCATCTTCGGGAACCAGAAGTAGATCGTGCCAAACACCGCATAGGTCGCCATCAGGCCCATGATGAAGTGGAAATGCGCGTGGACGTAACTCGTCCTCGCCAGATGCACCGTCATCGAAGTGATGGCGAGCGGGATGCCGGTCAGTCCGCCGACCAGGATGAGAACCAAGCACAGCACGGCATACATCATCGCTACATTATACGTGATGGAGCCCTTGTAGAGCGTCCCCCACAGCGAGATCACCATCAGGCCGACCGGCACCGAGATGAGCAACGTCGTGACCATCATGCCGATGCGAAGCCAATCCGGCATGCCGGTGACGTAGAGGTGATGAATCCACACTTCGCCGCTCATCACGACGAGGCCGCACATGCCGCCATAAACCGCGGCCTTGTAGTTGAAGATCGGGTTCTTCGCCTGCGTGGCGACGATCTCATAGAGGAGGCCCATCGCCGGCAGGAAGATCACGTAGACCGCCGGATGCGAGTAGAACCAGAACAGGTTCTCATACAACAGCGGATCGCCGCCGCGCGCCGCGTCGAAGTAGCCAGTACCGAGATACTTGTCGAACAACAGCAGGGTCACCGCCGCCGCCAGCACGGGAACGAAAATGAGCTGGATGATGAAGGCGGTGAAGGACGACCAGACGAACATATTGAGCTGGTTCCATCCCATGCCCGGCGCGCGCATATAGATGATCGTGACCAGGAAGTTCACCGCGGCGAGAATGGACGAGACGCCGATCAGATGAACCGTGAACACGTAGAACGCCGTGTTGCCGGTCGATGTGATCGCGTAGGGCGCGTAGCCGGTCCACATGATGTCGGGCTTGTCGGGTATGACGAAGGTGAGCAGCGCGACGATGATGCCGGCCCAGAACAACCACACGCTGAGCGCGTTGATGCGCGGGAAGGCCACGTCGGGCGCGCCGATCATGATCGGGATGAGATAATTCGCGGCGAAACCGGTCAGACCGGGGATCAGGAAGCCCAGGATCATCGCCGCGCCATGGAAATAAAGCGCGGTGTTGTAGGCGCTGGCGGTCGTCATGTTCTTGCTGAAATCGCCGACGAAATACTGCATGATGCCGTTCTCGGCGGTCGACATCTGCTCCAGGCGGATGCCGATCGCCATCAGGCCGGCGACAAGAAACGCCGCCAACGTGCCGATCAGATAGAGAATGGCGATTCTCTTGTGATCGGTGGTGAAAATCCATTCGCTGAGTTTGAACCCGGACTCGGCGGGCGCCGTATCGGTGATGGCGGTCATCGTATCCCTCGATAATTTAGAGCGACGGCGCGGCGGCCGCGGACGCATAGGTGTTGGGAGCAGTGAGGTCGGCTCTCTTTCTATGAGAAGCCAGCCAAGCGTCGAATTCGGCCTTCGGCACCGCTTTCACGGGCGCATTCATCCGGGCGTGGCCGTCGCCGCAGAATTCCATACAGGTGACGAACGTCTCCAGCGGCTTGTCGGGATAGAACCACATGTGGTTGATGCGGCCCGGAACGAGATCTTCTTTGAGCCGGTATTCGACCAACCCGAAGGAATGGATCACGTCAGGCGACAACAGGCGCAAGACCACCGGCTGGCCGACCGGCACCATCAGCGAGTCGTCCTTGACGCCGTTGCCGTAGTCGAATTCGAACGCCCATTGCGTCGCGGTGACCGTCACCTCGAGCGCGTTCGCGGGGACCGTGCGTTGGATGCTCCACAACGACCAGCCTTTGGCGGCGAGCAGGAAGTCGTCGGCCATGAACAGCGCGGCTGGCACCAGCGCCCAGGCGAACAGATTGCCCGCGCTCATTTTGGTCGCCGTACCGACGGCGTCTGGACTGGTCGCCCGATACCTGATGAGGAAATAGACCGCGATCGCCGCGAAAATGAGGCCAATGACCGTGATGTCGGTGAGGACTTCGGTCCATGTCTCGTTCCACGCGGTCGTCGGACTGATGATCCCGTTCATCGTTTTCCCGTATTCCGGGAATTCGGGCTTCGCCTCCAGCGCCATGCCCGGGCTCGCGCCGCACAACGCGACCAACAATGCTCCGAGTTTCGTTTGCAACCGCATGTCATGCCCTCCTGGGTTGGTTTTGCCGCCATAGCCTGAAAGACAGGATGGAGCCGGCTAAAGTCAGCAACCCCATCGCCAGCGCTCCGACGCCGACGATCAAAGGTATGCTTATTTTGTATTTTCCGTCCAGATAACTATAGCTGTAACAAAGGCTAAACGCGTAATCGACGACCTCGCTCGGCCTGAACTTTCCTTCCCGCGCGTCCAACAGCGCAAGCTCTACGTCTTTGGCGCCGATGTCTTCGCGGTACAGAACGCGGTCGAGCGCTCCCTGGGGCGAAAAGAACAGGAACACGCCCGGATGGAGAAACAGACCGTCTTGCGTCGACCAGAAGAACTTGAAACCGATCTTCGCCGTCTGCGCCTTCACGTCGGCTTCGTTCTTGAACGTCGCGAACGTCCATGCCGAAGCCAGTTCGTCGGAGAGCCCAAGCTTGTCGCGGAAGGCGCCCGCCGTTTCGCTGTTGTCGCGATGATCGAAAGACAGCGTGACAAGATTGTAATCGGCGCCCGGCTTGTAGCGCGTAATCTCTTTCAAAAGATCGTGCAGGTTGGCGTTGATCAGCCCACAGCTCCCATCGCAGGTGAAGTACGAGAGAACGAGCAGCGTCGGTTTGCCCGCCAGATCGCGCCAGCGAAAATTCCGGCCGTATTGGTCGATCAACTCCGTTTCTGGATCGAACGAACGACCGAGCACCGCCCGTTCGTCGATTTGCAGAATCGCAGGGTTCACGACGGACTCCGGATGCGCGAAAAATTGAGCGCGCGCATCCGAAGCCCCGAGTGCGAAAAGCGACCCGAGGATAGCGAGCTTGCACACAGTGTGTTTCGCTGACGCGAACATCGGCAAGCCCATCATCTTCATCACCAAAAGTAGACTTGCGAGGCGACGAAGAACCACACGATGTCGACGAAGTGCCAGTAGATACCGGCCACTTTGACGAACCCGTGGTTGGGGTTCCCTCGGAGGGCGGCGAACAGCAGCGTCACGAACGTCGCCAAGCCGAGGAACACGTGCGAAGCGTGGAAGCCGGTCAACGTGTAGAAGGGCGCCGAATACGCATTCGTCCACGGTGCGAACCCTTCGTGGATGAGATGGTTGTATTCGTAGGTCGTGCAGCACAGGAACAAGATGCCGATGACGATCGTGAGTCCGAGCCACTTGAGGAAACCAGCGCGGTCTCCCGCTTCCAACCGCGCTTCGCCCATGTGGTAGGTGACGCTCGATGTGACCAGGATCACTGTCATGACGAGCGGCAAAATCTTGCTGATTTCGGGGGTGCCTGGCGGCGGCCATCCGCCGGCGCCCAGACGCAACGTCCAGTAGGCGGCGAACAACCCGAGAAAGATCAGGATTTCGCCGAAGATGAAGAAGGCGACGCCGGCTGGCGCAATGCTTTCGGTCGGGCTTGGGTGCACCGCGCCTTCGTAAGTCCACCGGGCGATGCCCGCGAGAAGCAGCGGAGCGCCGATGCCGGCGCAAACGACGCCGAGAATCCAAATGTGATAGACTAGAAACGCCGCGAAAGTCAGCGGCACGAGGAACATTGAGCCGAAGGCGATGGCGATCGGCGCCCAACTCACCTCCCAGTGATGCGTGTGGCCAGCCGTGTCGTCAGATGCATGCGCTAGTTCCGACATGAAAATCTCCTTCGGAATTGACTGCCGCCGGCCCGCCCGGACCGGTTTGCGAAATTCTTTCGCGCGACGAACGCGAAACTCAGAACGCCAAAGCCTGGATCAGCATGGCGACGAACAGAACGAACAGATAGACGATTGAGAACCCGAACAGCCCCATCGCGGCCTTGCCCCGCGCCAGCTCCGGGCCTTTGCGCAGCGCGTAGAGTTTCGTCGCGCGCTGAATCAGCGCGATGTCGAGGGCGGTGGCGACAAGGGCGTAGACGAGACCGAGGCTCGGAATCGCCAGCGGCGCGAACGAAGCCGCGACGAGCAACAGGCTGTAAACGAGAATCTGTCGGCAGGTCGCCTCGGCGCCGGCGACATTGGGCATCATCGGCACGCCGACCCGCGCGTAATCGCCGCTGCGCCGAAGCGCCAGCGCCCAAAAATGCGGCGGCGTCCACAAAAATATCAACAGGAACAGCGCCAGCGGGCCGGGGCCGACCTCGTTAGCCGCCGCCGCCCAGCCAATGGCCGGCGGCAGGGCGCCGGCCGCGCCGCCCAAGACGATGTTAAGCGGCGTGCGCCGCTTGATCCACATCGTATAGAACGGAATGTAGATGGCGATGGTCAGGGCGAGGAGGAAGGCGGCGATCGGATTGACCCGCAGGGCCATAGCCGTCACCGACATCACCGCGAGGATCAGCCCGATCGCCAGGGCGACGCGAGGGGCGACCGCGCCGCGCGGAATGGGACGCATCGCCGTGCGCGCCATATTGGCGTCGATATCCGCATCCCACCACATATTGAGCGCGCCGCAGGCGCCGGCGCCGGCGGCCATCGCCGATAGGGCGGCGATGAGATTGAGCCAGTCTATCTTACCGGGCGCCAGCAGGTAGCCGACAGCGCCCGTAAAGATGACCAGCGACATCACGCGTGGTTTTAGAAGTAAAACATGGTCAAACGCACGACCAATTCTTGTAAATTGACGCGCGCGCGCAAGCAAAGTTGCGTCGCGACTCGCCTCAGCGAATCTTGCCTGCATTGGTTTCCCCCCCGACGCCTCCGCGACCGCATCGTTTTCCGACGTCTGGCCCCGAATGCTTGCATTTTTATAATGCCTTGATTGACATGCTAGCGACAGCCGCAAAAGCACACCATTGATTTAGATCAATAGCAAGGGTCGTGTTGGCGATTTAGGTCAGTAAAACGGGTTGATTTCGGGCTAAAATCGGCCAAAATCTAAGATATTCTTTGCAAAAACAAATAGATATATAATTTTGGCAACGTGAAATATAAATATGTTCGAGATTATGAATATACAATCTTTATACGTAGGTATCCGGCGCCAATTCTTTACGACGCGGTCACCTGGGTCATTGCGCCGGCTGGGGTTTCGAGTTGCTGGCGCGCCGGCCGCGCCCGGCTTGCGAATAGCCGCCGACCAATGCAGAATTCGCGCAAATGTCGACGCCACCAGATAAATCTCGGTCTACCGGCGGTTCTCCGTTTCCCTCGCGCCGAAATTAGGAAGCCATGCCGAAATCGAACCATGTCGCCGCCGCCACACCGGACGCCGCCCGTTCGTTGCGGCTCTGGCTATGGTCCGTCGCGGCGCTGATCGTGCTGATGGTCGTGGTCGGCGGGACGACGCGGCTGACGGAATCGGGCCTGTCCATCACCGAATGGAAGCCGGTGACCGGCGCGCTGCCGCCTCTCTCCGCCGAGGATTGGCAGGCGGAGTTCGAAAAATACAAAATAATTCCGCAATATAAGGAATTGTTTCCGGATATGGACGTCGTCCATTTCAAGACGATTTTCCTTTGGGAATGGAGCCATCGCCTGCTCGGCCGGTTGATCGGCGTGGCTTTCGCCTTGCCGTTGATCTGGTTCTGGCTCAAGGGGCGCGTCGTCGGCGCCCTGCGCTGGCGACTTTTGGCCATTTTCGCGCTGGGCGGGCTGCAAGGCTTCGTCGGCTGGTGGATGGTGTCGTCCGGCTTGATCAACAGGGTCGAGGTAGCGCAAGAGCGTCTCGCGGCGCATTTGCTGATCGCCAGCGCGACGCTGGCGGCGATCGTCTGGACGGCGGTCGGCCTGCGGCCGGGCGCGCGCGACTGGCGTTTGTCGGCCAGCGCCCGCCTGCGTCTTGGCGCCAACCTGATCCTTGGCCTGCTCTTCGTTCAGATCGGCCTGGGCGGTCTGGTCGCGGGTTTGCGCGCCGGGCTGGTCTACAACACCTGGCCGCTGATGGACGGGCATTTCATCCCGCCGCTCGATCATCTGACCAATCTGCGGCCGCTGGCCGCCAATCTGATCGACAATCCGACGACCGTGCAATTCCTGCATCGCATGGGCGCCTACACGCTGTTGGCGTTGGCGATCTTTCACTCGGCGCAGGCCCACGTCGTCAATCTTGGCCGCCCCGCCGCGCGGCGCGCCCTGGTGTTGCTGGCCCTGATCCTGATTCAGGCGAGCCTCGGCGTCGCCACCCTGCTGTTGGCGGTTCCGCTTTGGGCCGGGCTATTGCATCAGGCCGTCGCGTTCGTCGTGCTGATTTTCGCCACGCTGCACCGTCGGCGCATAGGATAAGGCGCGTGATCGCCCGATCAGACGGCGATATGCGAAGCGGCCGCTTTCAGCGCCTCGCAAACCCGCAAGGCTTTCTTTGACGTCCTTGCCGGACCGAATGATAATGTCGTCTAAGCGAGACGGTCCGCCAGGTCGCGTACAAAAAAGAAAATCCAGGGAGATTTGCGATGCCCCTTTTTGGTCGGCTGAGACGCCTCGTCCGCATGACGTCCAGGACGATGAGATCGATCCGCGTCCGCCGTTGAACGCCAGCGCCTGATCCCAAACTTACAACCAACGCCCAGTTTCTCGGGGTCCGCCCATGTCTGAAAATTTCCACCAAGGACGAATCGAAGTCGCCGCCGTCCTGCAACGCTTCGTCGACCGGGAGGTTCTGCCCGGCCTTGGCGTCGAACCGGCTAAGTTCTGGGCGGGTTTCGAACGTTTTCTGACCGAACTGGCGCCGCGCAATCGCGCCTTGCTCGCCCGACGCGAAGCCTTGCAGGCGCAGATCGACGCCTGGCACAAGGAGCAGCGCGGACAGGTTTTCGACGCCGCCGACTACAAAGATTTTCTCGCCGCAATCGGTTATCTCGCGCCCATGGGCGACGATTTTCAGGTGGCGACGAAAAATGTCGACGCCGAAATATCGACGCAGGCGGGGCCGCAACTGGTGGTGCCGATCACCAACGCCCGCTATGCGCTGAACGCCGCCAACGCCCGCTGGGGTTCGCTTTACGATACGCTTTACGGCTCCGACGCCCTGGCGCCGCCGAATCCGGCCGCCAAAGGTTATGATCCCGCCCGCGGCGCCTTGGTCATCGCGTGGGGACGCGATTTTCTCGACCGGATCGCGCCCTTGCGCAACGGCTCCCACAAATATGTGAAACATTATTACGTCGAGCACGGCTCCTTGCGCATGCAGATGGCCGCCGGCGGCGTTGTCTGTCTAGCCGATCCGACAGTCTTCGCCGGATTCTCCGGCGCCCCTTCGGCGCCGGGGCGCATTCTGCTCGTCCACCACGGACTGCATGTCGAAATCCGCATCGACCGCGCGCTTCCGATCGGCAAGGCCGACGCCGCGGGGATCAGCGACATCGTTTTGGAAGCGGCGTTGACCTGCATTCAGGATTGCGAGGATTCGATCGCCGCCGTCGACGCCGAAGACAAGGTAATGGCCTATCGCAATTGGCTCGGGCTGATGACGGGCGAACTGGAAGCGCGTTTCGACAAGGGCGATCAATCGCTGGACCGCCGCATGGCGCCCGATCGCCGTTACAGCGCGCCGCATGGCGGCTCCTTGACGCTGCCAGGACGCGCGCTGTTGCTGGTGCGCAACGTCGGACATCTGATGACCAGCGACGCTGTCCTGATCGATCGCGAGGCGGCGCCGGAAGGACTGCTCGACGCCGTGTTCACAACCTTGATCGCGCTTTACGACCTTCGCGGGCTTGGGCGTCTGCGCAACAGCCGCGCCGGATCGGTCTATATCGTCAAGCCGAAGATGCATGGTCCCGACGAGGTGGCCTTCGCCAGCGAGACATTCTCGAAAGTCGAGGATCTGCTTGGGCTTGAGCGTAACACCATCAAGATGGGCATCATGGACGAGGAACGGCGCACCACCGTCAATCTCGCCGAATGCATCCGCGCCGCCAAGGATCGCGTGTTCTTCATCAACACCGGATTCCTCGACCGCACCGGCGACGAGATTCACACCTCGATGGAAGCCGGTCCGATGGTGCGCAAGAATGACATGAAGAGTTCGGCCTGGATCGCCGCCTACGAGGACAACAATGTCGATGTCGGTTTGCGCGCCGGCTTGCCGGGCCATGCGCAGATTGGCAAGGGCATGTGGGCCATGCCCGACATGATGGCGCAGATGCTGGCGACCAAAGTCGGCCATCCGCGCGCCGGCGCCAATACCGCCTGGGTGCCCTCCCCCACCGCGGCGACGCTGCACGCCACCCATTATCACGATGTCGACGTGGCGCGGCGGCAGGCCGAAATTGCGACGCGCGCGCCGGCCAAGCTTGAAACCATCCTCACCTTGCCGCTGGCCGACCGCCCCAACTGGTCGCCGGAGGAAATCCGCGAGGAGCTCGACAATAACGCACAAGGCATCCTCGGCTATGTCGTGCGCTGGATCGATCAGGGCGTCGGTTGCTCGAAAGTGCCGGACATCCATGGCGTCGGCCTGATGGAGGATCGCGCCACCCTGCGCATCTCCAGCCAGCACATCGCCAACTGGCTGCGCCATGGCGTCTGCGACCAAGCGCAGGTTCTCGAAACCTTGCAGCGCATGGCGGCGGTGGTCGATCGCCAGAACGCCGACGACCCGAATTATCGGCCGATGGCGCCGAACTTTTCGGCCAGCGTGGCTTTTCAGGCCGCCTGCGACCTGGTGTTCAAGGGGGCGGAACAGCCGAACGGCTATACCGAACCGGTGCTGCACGCGCGTCGGCGCGAAGCCAAGGCCCATGCCTGAGCTAGAGCATTCCCCGGTTGATTTGACTCGCATTTTTGCTGCGGCGGGATTCCCTTAAGCTCAAGAATGAGCAATTCTGCGCTTCTCTCTGATTTGGGGGCGCAAGATGTCGCGAGGCCATTCCTTCGATCTGCGTAAGCGTGTGATTGCGTTGGTCGAAGGCGGCGTGTCGCGGCGAGCTGCGGGGCGGCAATTGTTGGTCTCTGAATCGTCGGCGATAAAATGGTTCAGGCGCTTTCAAGAGACGGGCAGCTTTGCAGAAAAACCTGGCAAGAAAGCGAGACCATCGCCGCTGGACGCGCATGCGGATTGGCTTTTGGCTCTGGTTGCGCGCGAGAGCGACTTGACGCTGGCCGAGATCGAGGCCCGTCTTCTGGATGAGCTTCAGTTCAAAACCACGGACAGCTCGATTGCGCGGTTCTTTCAACGCCACAAACTCAGCTATAAAAAAAACGCTGCACGCCAGCGAGCAGCATCGCGAAGACGTGGCGAAGGCGCGCGAAGAATGGAAAAGGGCGCAGCCGACGCTTGATCCAGGCCGACTTGTTTTCATTGATGAAACCGGCACAAACACGCAGATGACGCGAACGCGCGGGCGCTGCCAAAAGGGCAAGCGCCTGGTCGATTACGCGCCGCATGGCCATTGGAAAACAACGACGTTCGTCGCCGGACTGCGCAATAACGCGATCATCGCGCCCCTGGTCGTCGATCGGCCGATGAACGGCGAGATCTTCCAGGCGTGGCTGGAGCAGCACCTCGCGCCAACCCTGCTCCAAGGCGACGTCGTCATCATGGACAACTTGCCGGCCCACAAGGTTGCCGGCGTGCGAGCGATCATCGAAAAAACCGGCGCAGGATTGCTGTATCTGCCGCCCTATTCGCCCGATCTCAATCCCATCGAGATGATGTTCGCCAAGCTCAAGGCCCTGCTGCGCATGGCCAAAGAAAGAACCGTCGATCAACTGTGGGACCGCATCGGCGTCATCCTCGACGAGTTCAGCCCGCCGGAATGCTCAAACTATTTCAGACATGATGGCTATGGTTCAGGTTAGCCGGGAAATGCTCTAAGTTAAAACGGCGGCGGGTTTCGGCCCGCCGGTCGCCCAATCAAGCAATTCGACGGTGTGAACGACGGGAAGCGCCGTTCCGGCGGCGATCTGCGTTATGCAGCCGATATTCCCCGCCGCGATCATATCCGGCCTGACGCTCTCGATATTGGCGACTTTCCGGTCGCGTAATTTCGTCGCGATCTCCGGCTGCAGGAGATTGTAAGTGCCGGCCGAACCACAGCACAAGTGTCCTTCGGGCGGGTCGAGCACGACGAACCCCGCCTGCGTCAGCAAGCTCTTCGGCTCCTGCCGCACGCCCTGGCCATGCTGCAAGGAGCAGGCGCTGTGATAGGCGACGCGGCGTCCGCTCGGCGCGCTCGGTTGTTGCAACCCGATCTCGCTCATGATTTCGGTGATGTCGCGCGTCAGCGCCGAAATTTTTCGCGCGCGTTCGGCGAGCGCGGAATCGTCGCGGAACATGAAACCGTAATCCTTGACCGTCGTGCCGCAGCCCGAGGCGTTGATGACGATGGCGTCGAGGCCGTCGGCGGCGATCTCGCGCGACCAGGCTTCGATATTTTTTCGCGCGAATTCGCGCGCGTCCTGGCCGAGATGGTGGGTCAGCGCGCCGCAACAGCCCGAGCCGGACGCCAGCACGACCTCGCAGCCATGGCGCGCCAGCAGCCTGATCGTCGCCTCATTGATTTGCGGCGTCAGCGTTTTTTGCGCACAGCCGGCAAGCAGCGCGACGCGGCGGCGGCGCGGCGCGACGGCGGCGAAAACCTGTGGCCGATCCATCGGCGAAGTCCTGGGCAGCCGATCGGGCGCGAGCGCCAGACCCGCTTGCAGCCGCGCCGGCAAGAGCGGCGCGAGAATTTTGGCGAAGCGCGAGACGGCCAGAAGCATCCGGAACAGCGCCGGCCGCGGCAGGACAAAACCGAGCGCCTGTCGAAGGATGCGGTCCGGCAAGGGGCGCGCGAAGGTTCGTTCGATATGGTGGCGGGCGTGATCGACCAGATGCATGTAATTGACGCCGGAGGGACAGGTCGTCATGCAGGACAGGCAAGTGAGACACCGATCAATGTGGCTGACGACGTCGGCCGTCGCCGGGCGAGCGTTCTCCAGCATGTCCTTGATGAGATAGATTCGCCCGCGCGGACTGTCGAGTTCGTCGCCGAGCAGCGCATAGGTCGGACAGGTCGCGGTGCAAAAGCCGCAATGCACGCAGGCGCGCAGGATCTTTTCGCTTTCCCTGGTGTCGGAATCGGCCAGCTGGGCGATGGTGAAATGCGTCTGCATGGGGCTAATACCCCGCCCGCATACGGCCCGGATTCAACACGCCGAAAGGATCGAAATTCGCCTTCACGCGCCGGCTCAGGTCCGCCAGCGCGCCCTCCTCCGGCTCGAACACGTCGACTTTCGTGCGCAAACCCTCGGCGGCGACGGCCAGCAACGCGTGGCCCCCGGCCTGTCGGATTACGCCGCGCAAAAACGCCGCGCCGCCGTCGGGTTCGGCTTCGGCCACATCGAGGCTGAGCCAGATCAGACCGCCGC
The DNA here is from genome assembly GCA_963736175.1 of uncultured Alphaproteobacteria bacterium. Lineage (GTDB taxonomy): Bacteria > Pseudomonadota > Alphaproteobacteria > Rhizobiales > Beijerinckiaceae > Rhodoblastus. The sequence goes on from CAVTNU010000031.1 coordinate 17,997, forward strand.
CCCAATCGTAAATCGCCTCCGCCGAAGCGAAGCGAGCGCGAATTCGCGCAACAACGGCTGGAGCGGCGCTGGGCGTCGGACAGAGCCGCCAGACGCAGCGCTCGCCGTTTGGTAGAAGCTGCCGCGCCTCGCCGATTTCACGCCAGAAAAGGGCGGTTTCCTCGGCGCCGAGGCGCAAGCCGCGTCCGAGCAATTGCTCCAGCGCGTCGGCGCGAAAAGCGATGGACGGCGCCGGTCCTTCAAGGCGCAGGGCGGTCGCGCTCTCGGTCGACGCCGCGGCGGCGACGCATGAGCGCCGAGCGATCGGCGCCGGCAGATGAGCGGCGCCGGACACTTCGTGCGGCGTGTTGAGGGCCTGCGCCAGGAGCGGAATGGCGATGGCGTCCGCCAGACCCGACAGCAGGAGCGTGCAGGCCGCCTCCGGCCTCGGCGCGACTTTCAACGTCGTTTCGGTCAACAATGATAAAGTGCCGTATGACCCCGCGATCAATTTGCACATGTCGAAGCCGGTGACGTTTTTCACCACCTTGCCGCCCGCCTTGTAAATCTCGCCGCGACCGTTGACGGCAGAGAAGCCGAGGAAAAAATCGCGCGCGGCGCCGGCGCGCGCGCGACGCGGTCCGGCAAGATTGCAGGCCAGAACGCCGCCGAGCGTGGGCTCGCCGCCGCCGCCGAGCAGGCCGCGCCAGTCCGGCGGCTCAAAGGCGAGCATCTGCCCTTGTTGCGCGAGCAGCGTTTCGATTTCCGCCATCGGCGTCGCGGGGCGCGCGCAAAGAATGAGTTCCGCTGGATCGTAATCAATGACGCCGGTCAGTCCCGACGCATCGAAAGGCAGATCAGCGCGCGTCGAACGCCCCAGGCGCCGCTTGCTGCCGCCGGCGTAAATTTCGAGCGACTTTTTTTCGGCGGCGGCCCAGCCGATCATTTCCGCCGCTTGTTCCGCATCCGATGGTTTCAGACAGTCCATGCGTCGATTCCGGTCAGAAGCGGGGCAGATCGGGGAAACGAAGCTTTCCGCCGCGAACATGCATCCGGCCGAGTTCGGCGCAGCGGCAAAGCTGCGGAAAGACCTTTCCCGGATTGAGCAGACCCTTGTCGTCGAAAGCGCATTTCAGTCGCTGTTGCTGATTCAGGTCGCTTTCGTTGAACATCGTGTCCATCAGGTCGCGTTTTTCGACGCCAACGCCGTGCTCGCCGGTGAGAACGCCGCCAACCTCGACGCAAAGCCGCAAAATGTCCTGGCCGAAGTTTTCCGCGCGCTCCAGTTCGCCTGGCTGGTTGGCGTCGTAGAGGATCAGCGGATGCAGATTGCCGTCGCCGGCGTGGAACACATTGGCGACGCGCAGGCGATATTCGGACTCCATCTGTTTTATGCGCAGCAAGACGTCGCCGATTCGCTTGCGCGGAATCGTGCCGTCCATGCAGAGATAGTCAGGCGAAATGCGCCCCGCCGCCGGAAAGGCGGCCTTGCGGCCGGCCCAGAACAACAGGCGCTCCGCCTCCGACTGACTGGCGCGGCACGACGTCGCGCCATGACGCGCCGCAATGGCCTCCACGGCGGCGATAAGATGATCGACCTCGGCCTCGCAGCCGTCGAGTTCGACGATCAGCAGCGCCTCGACATCGAGCGGATAGCCGGCGTGCACGAAAGCCTCGGCCGCCTCGACCGCCAGCCGATCCATCATTTCCATACCGCCGGGGATAATGCCTGCGGCGATGACGGCGGCGACGCAATGGCCCGCGCCTTCGACGCTCGGGAAGCCGATCATCAGGGCCCGCGCCCCGGGCGGCGTCGGCAGCACCCGAACCGTGACTTCGGTGACGACGCCGAGCATGCCTTCCGAGCCGACGACGACGCCGAGCAGGTCGTAACCCGAAGCGTCGAAATGCTTGCCGCCGAGGCGCACGACCTCCCCCTCTACGGTCACCAGTTCGACGCCGATGACGTTGTTGGTGGTCAGGCCGTATTTCAGGCAGTGCACGCCGCCGGAATTTTCCGCGACATTGCCGCCGATTGTGCAGGCGATCTGGCTCGACGGATCGGGCGCGTAATAAAGGCCATGCGCCTGCACGGCGTGGGTGACGCCGAGATTGGTCACGCCGGGCTGCACGACCACACAGCGATTGGCGACGTCCACGTCGAGAATGCGGGTGAATTTGCTCATGCCGAGAAGGACGCCGTCCTCCAGCGGCAGCGCGCCGCCGGAAAGCGAGGTTCCCGCGCCGCGCGGCACAATCTTGATGGCGTGGGCCGAGCAATAGCGCATCACCTCCACGATCTGCGCCGTCGTTTCCGGCAGAACCACAACCATCGGCATTTGCCGATAGGCGGTCAGAGCGTCGCATTCAAAGGCGCGACGCTCATGTTTGGCGTCGATGACGCCCTCGCCGGGCACGATCCCGCGCAGAGCGGCGACGATCTCGCCGCGCCGCGCCAGAACGGCCCGATCGGGCGCCGGCATTTTGATCATGGCGCGCCTCCCCCTGGAATGACCCAGGGGATGAGATATTGCTGCGCGGCGACCAGCAGACCGAGCAGCAAGGTCAACACAATGCTGTGTCCGAAGGTGCGGGCGAAGACCACCCCTTCCTGACCCTTGAGATTGGTGACCGCGACGCCGGTTGCAATGTTCTGCGGCGAAACCATTTTGCCCATCACGCCGCCAGACGAGTTTGTCGCGGCGAACAGGATCGGATTGAGGTTGAGCTGACGCGCAGCGACCACCTGCAGATTGCCGAAAAGCGCGTTGCCCGACGTGTCGCTTCCGGACAGCAACACGGCGACCCAGCCAAGGAAGGGCGACAGCAGGACGAACAAATGTCCGCTGGAGGCGACCGCCTGGCCAAGCGTATAGGCGATGCCGGAGTAGTTCATCAGGTAGGCCAGGCCAAGGATCAGCATCACGGTGATCACCGCCAGCCAAGCCTGTTTGAGGGTCTGCGCTACGCAACCGAAAAAGGCGGCCGGCGAAAGCCGAAAAATCAGCGCGGCGACGACCGCCGCCAGCAGGATCGCCGTGCCGGTGCCGAGCGGCTGGAACGCCCAGATCGCGGCATAGGGCTTGTTGTTGTAAAGCGTGATCGAAATGGCGTTATGCAGGCCCGGCCAAGGAATTTTCTGCTCGCCCACACCCGCGATCTTGAAATGCGTCCAGACGATCACGATCGCCGAGACGAGCAGCCAGGGAACCCACCCTTGCCAAGCGGCGACATCGGCGCGCGAGTTCTCGACCGCGACATGGGCGATGGTGAATTCCGGATCAGCGGCCGGACGCCAGAATTTCGCGAACGCGAGCGTGCAGAACAGCGAACCCAGCGCCGCCAGCACGTCGGTCAGCGCATAATCGAGATAATTGGAGGCGATGAATTGCGCGCTGGCGAAACTGCAGCCGGCGACGAGAAGGATTGGCCACAGCGCCCGGATCGAGCGCAGGCCGCCATAGAGCGCCATCACGTAAAACGGCAGGATGACGGCGATCACCGGCAATTGTCGCCCGATCATGGCGCCCAGCGTCGTCGCCGGCAGCCCCGTTACCGCGCCGAGCACCGTCACGGGAACGCCGAGCGCGCCGAACGCCACCGGCGCGGTGTTGAAAATCAACACAAAGACCAGCGCCTCCAGCGGCGCGAAGCCGAAAATGATGAGCAGCGAAGACGTGATCGCCACCGGCGTGCCGAAGCCGGATACGCCTTCAAGCAACGCGCCGAAACAAAAGCCGATCACCACCAGAACGATGCGCCGGTCGTCCGGCAGATGGTTCGTCATCCAATTGCGAAAAGCCTCGAAACGGCCGGATCGCACCGCGACATTATAGAGCAGCAGCGCGTTCAGAACGATCCACATCACCGGCCACAGCGCGAAAACAGCGCCGTTCAGCACGGAATTCAAGGCGAGATCGGGCGGCGTCCGCCAGACGAAAATGGCGATGACCAGACCGACGATCAAACCAGCCAGAGCGGCCTGCCACGCGGGACGCCGCAGCACGCCGAGTAGGATCAACACCGCCAGAACCGGCAGGATCGCCACGACGAAAGACAAACCAAGACTGTCGCCGACGGGCGTCAGCAATTGCTGGAACATGTTTCTCTCCCCACGCGTTTTGTCTTTTCGCAAATTTTCGCGGCTGAATATGTCTTGGCGACGCTCTCTCCGGATCAGGGCTACGCCTTGCTTCAACGCGGCGCAATTGCTCATTCTATGCGTGAAAACTATTTTTACAAATAAAACAAGTATCGACCAAGGTTTTTATTGCATTGCAGCATTATTTAACGCCGCGCCTATTGATGAAACGGCGCGAATATTGGTTTAAGCGCTTGTCCAACCGGAAGCGGCGCGTCGCGCGATCGAGACAGGGCGCGGCGGCTCCTATGCGGTCTTGAATCCGGCGGCGGCGGCGCCGGCCAACGCGCGAGCTTCGTCATTGTCCGAGGTATCGCCGGTGATCCCGACCGCGCCGATCGGCGCGCCGTCGGAAGCGACCAGAATGATTCCGCCCGCGGCGGGAACGACGCCTTGCGGACAGATCGGCCCCAGCGCCGCGAAAAAGCTCGGCCGCTCGCCAGCCATTTCGCCGATTTTACGCGAGGATACGCCAAGCGCCAGCGCGCCGTTGGCTTTGCCGATGGCGATCTGCGGCCGCAAATTCGACGCGCCGTCCTGGCGCTGCAAGCTCACGAGATGACCGCCAGCGTCGAGCACAGCGACCGTCAGCGGTTTCAGGCCGAGAGCCTGGCCTTTGGCGAACGCCGCCGCGATGAGAGCGTTGGCCCGTTCGAGAGTGATACGATTCACGCAAATCTCCATTCGCAATCGGCAAGAGGGAAAGAAAAGCGCCGGCGACGCTTTGGCGGAAGGTTCGGACAAATCGAGGAGCGAGTAAAGCGCCCTGCCCCGCGCCCCGTTCAGGGCATGCGCGAGGTCGTCTCGATGATCTCGCCGTCCACCGCGAATTCTCCGTAGCCACGATGATGGATGGTCTTGGCGTCGGCCTGCGTCGGATCGATCCAGGCTTTGACGCCTTCAAGAACAAACAGGTTGTATTTGTTCACAAGCCGCGTATCGACGACCTTGCATTCTATATTGGCGAAACATTCCTTGATGCGCGGCGGCTTGACCAATGTCGACGGCGTCGCGGTCAGGCCGACGAGCGCGAACTTGTCGACGTCGCGCCCAGAGCAATTGCCGATCTGAACGACCTTGTCCGTCAAAGCGACGGCGGGAATGGCGATCACGCATTCACGCGCCTTGCGCAGGGCGGCAAAGCTGTAATCGGCGTTGCTGACGACGCAGGCGATCAACGGCGGCGTGAATTCGACCATCATATGCCAGGACATCGTCATCACATTGGCCCGCCCGCCGATGGCGGTGGTCAACAACACGACGGGGCCCGGTTCGAGCAATTGGTAGACCTTGGAGAGCGGCAATGGACGCATCGGCGCGGCTCTTTCGTTTCACTTGGCCAATCGCGGCTTCCTGCGCGCTCTCTTTAAGTCGGCGCGTCAGTTCATCGCCGGAATGAGACCTCGGATTTCGCCCGAGGGATTGTTCGACGTGTGAACATTGACATACCACTGCCCAGCGGAAAACTCCTTCGCCTGTTCAGGCGAAAGCGTCGCCGATCCTTTGACAGGGCTGGCGGTGGGCTCGCCCTTCGGCGCCATCCAAAGCGCGACCGGACCGTTCTGGCCAGGCGCGGCCGGTCCATGGAAATGCGCCATGGTCGCCGGCCCGGTGAGATCGCTGAAATCGAGCGTCCATGACAATTGACGCGTTTCAGGATCATAGGCGAGCGCGAGCGCGCCCTTGCCGGGCGAGGCGACCGGGGGAACTTCCTGCGCGCCCGAAAGCATGACGGTCACGGTCTTCGGCGCCGCCCAGGCGCCCGAGGCCGCCAACGCGGAAAAGGCGACGGCCAGAGCCGCCGAACGTCGCGAAATGAACATCGCCATATCAGCCTCCCGATCTTGAGCGGGATATGTTCCGACGGAGCCAAGACGCCCGCTCCCCGCGCTTGCCCCACCCTAGGAACCCGGCCAGCAGACCAACTCCTTTTTGCGATCGCGCTTTGCCGACGCCGGGCGCCTTTGGACCAAATGAGCCGCCGCTTGCCAGTGGCTTTGCGTCCGTGCGTAAAATCCTGACCATGATCAAGCTAACGGACGCTTGTGGCGGCATCGCGGCAAACGATCGACGACGAGCCTCTTCGCGCGGTCAATCCCGCTCGGCGCGATCACGCTCGGACGTCATCGCGCGCCACGCGTCGAGCGAGCGCCGTTCGTTCAGCCTTTGCAGCAAAGCCCAGGCGGCTTCCAGGCGTTCGCCCGCAAGTCGGCTGAGACCGGCGCCCAGGTCGAAACATTCGCCGCGTACGCTGAGCAGGAAGGCCGGCGGCGGCGCCTTGCCGCTGATCTGACGATAGACGTCGAGAACGGATTGCGGCGAAAGCGCGTGGCTGGTGTGCGTCATACCGGCGCGCGACGCGATCTCTGAAAAGGCGAAAGGCGCTGGCGTGCCGACGCCGGCGTCGACAAACAAGACGAGTTGGTGATCGCCGATATCCAGCGCGTGTTCGAGCTGAAGCTGAAAATCTTCGATCACGGTGGCGTCGCTCCAGCCCGCTGCTTCGATGCGCGCCAGCAGCAATGGGCCGACGCCGTCGTCGCCGCGCGAAACATTTCCCCAGCCGAACACGACGAGCCGCATGTCAGCTTTGGTCTTCCGCGAAATTCTTGCGGCCCCGGCTGACCAGTTCGCCGCTTGCGTCGACGAGATCGACTTGCAGCGGCATTTGGCCGATCGCATGCGTCGCGCAGGACAGGCACGGATCATAGGCGCGGATCGCCACTTCGATATGGTTGAGCAAGCCCTCGGTGATCTCGCGTCCGGTGAGATACTGACTCGCCACCGTGCGGATGGTCTCGTTCATCGCCTGATTATTGTTGGTCGTCGAGACGATCAGGTTGCAATAGGTGACCAAATCGTCGTCGTTGACGCGGTAGTGATGGAACAAGGTTCCGCGCGGCGCTTCGATTACGCCGACAGCCTCGCCCCGGCGCGCGCCTTTATCGGCCATCAGCTCCGCGCCGGTAATGTCGGGATCGTTGAGCAGATCGCGGATCGCTTCGGCCGCGTGCAGCGCTTCGATCATTCGCGCCCAATGGAACAGCAAGGCGCCATGCGACGGTTTGCCTTCGCCCAACGCCATGAAGGTTACCCGCTCCGCCTCGGCCAGCGGCGTCGGTATGACGTCGCAAAGCTGAACGCGGGCGAGAGGCCCGACCCTGTACCAGCCCCTGTCGGCGCCGAGCGTCTTGATATGCGGGAACTTCATGTAGCTCCAGGGCTTCACCTCCTCCTGCAGCCTGTCCTGATAGACGCGGTAATCGACATGGTCGAAAATGGTCCCGCCATCGGCGTCAAGGGCGCGCAATCCGCCATGATAAAGATCGAGCGCGCCGTGCGCGTCGACCAGACCCATCATATTGGCGCGACAATCGCCGAAGGTTTTGTAGAAGCCCGGATTGGACTGATGCAGATTTTCGACCATGCGAACGGCGCCGCGGCTCCATTCGACGATCTGGTCGACGCCGGCGAGCATTTCATCGCGTTCGACAAGCGTCAGCGCCTTGTTCATGCCGCCGGGAATGGCGCCGACGCCATGGATGCGCTTGCCCGAGATATGGCGAATGACTTCCTGGCCGAACTTGCGGGTGAACACGCCCTGTTTGGCGATGTCCGGAAAATCATTGGCGACGCCGACGATATTGCGTCTGGTCAGATCGCTGTCGAAGCCGAGCAGCAGATCGGGCGAAGCGAGGTGAAAGAAATGCACCGCGTGCGACTGCAGAATCTGGCCGTAGTGCATGAGCCGGCGCAGCTTTTCGGCGGTTGGCGGCATAACGCCATAACCGGCGATCTGATCCATCGCCTTGACCGCGGCAAGCTGGTGGCTGACCGGGCATATGCCGCACAGGCGCTGCACCGTTACCGGAACCTCCCAATAGGGACGCCCCTCGATAAACGCCTCGAAGCCGCGAAATTCGACGATATGCAGGCGGACCTGATGAATCCTGTTGTCGTCGTCGAGCAGGATCGTGACCTTGCCGTGACCCTCGACGCGCGTCACCGGATCGATGGCGATGCGACGAAGTTTTTGCGGGTTCTCAGCGGTTTCCAGTGCGAACATGAAAGCGGTCCCGTCAATCGAAGCGCAAAAGTTGATAGTCGAGGCGAGGCATGCGCCCGCCGATGAGATCGGTCAGATATTTCCACAAGGCGTCGCCTGAAGGCGGGCAACCGGGAATGAAATAGTCGACGCGCACGATTTCATTGATTGGGTAGACTTTATCGAGCAGCAGCGGCAATTCCGGATCGTTGGGCGTGTTAGATTGCAAGCCCGGCATGTCGCCATAGACCTTTTTCAACAAATCGCCGACGTCGAGATGGTTGCGCTGCGCCGGCAGACCGCCGTTGATGGCGCAGGCGCCGACCGCGATCAGCACTTTGCAATGAGCGCGCAGCTCGCGCAAAACATGCATGTTTTCGCTATTGCACACCCCGCCTTCGATCAGGCCGATATCGCAGGCGCCGCAATGTTTGATGTCGGTGATCGGCGAGCGGTCGAATTCGACAAGCTCGATCAGATCGAGCAGACGCTCGTCGATGTCGAGCAACGACATGTGGCAGCCAAAGCAACCGCTCAATGAGGCCGTCGCGATCCTGAGCTTGCGCGGCGGGCGTTGCAGAGGCGCATTCATGGCGTGGTCTCTTTCTTGGCCTTGCTGGGAAGGCGAACGGCGTATTTGGCGCCGATCGGATCACGATCGTAAAGGCGCTCGCCGATCGGTGTCGCGAAGCCGACGCGCTTCGGCAAAATGGCTCCGACCGGGCAAACATGCGCGGCTTTGTCTGTCAACGCGAAATCGGAATCGCCCAGTCGGCCCGATGGCGAATTGACGACGATATGCGAATCCCTGCCGCGCCCGACGAGCGCGAAAACGTCCTTGCCATCGACGTCGCGGCTGGCGCGCACGCAGAGCTCGCACATGACGCAGCGGTTGAAATCGAGCAGAATGTCGGGATGCGAAGCATCGACCTCGCGGTTAGGAAAGAAATGCGCGAAATGCGGATTGAGCATTTCCATGTCATAGGCGAGCGCCTGCAATTCACAGGAGCCGCTCTTTTCGCAGCCTGGACAGAAATGATTGCCCTCGACGAACAGCATTTGCAGCAGCACGCGCCGGCGCCCATTGAGTTCGGGCGTGTTGCTCTGCACATCCTGGCCCGGCATGGCCGCGATCGTGCAGGCGGAGCCGTTGCGGCCATTGACGGTCACCGTGCAGAGTTTGCAAGAGCCATGCGCCTCGAATTCCGGATGAAAGCACAGATGCGGAATAAAGACGCCGGCCGCCAGCGCCGCCTGCAGAATGCTCTGTCCCGGTTCGAAAGCCACTTTCTCGCCGTCGATCGTGAGATGAGCCTCGAATTCACTCATGCGTCTGCTCCAAGATGCGCTTCGGCGTCGTCGCGTCCCGCGATTTCGCGCGCTTTCGCCAAAGCGGCCTCGAGATCGAAGTCCGGTTCGAAATCCTTGGCCGTCAAGCGTCGTTCGAACACCGGCGGGAATTTTTTCATGATGTCGTAAAGGGCGCTGGCGGCGGTCTGACCAAGTCCGCAATGGCTCGACGTGCGCAGAATGTCATGCAGCCGCGCCAGTTCATTCAATTCGTATCGGGCGCCGCGGCCGGCGGCGATCTTGTCCATGATGGCGCTGATCAACGCTGTTCCGACACGGCACGGCGTACAGAAACCGCAACTCTCGTGGGCGAAGAAATGCGCGAAATTATGGGCCGCGTCGAACAGATCGCGGTTCTTGCCGAAAATCATGAACGAACCGGCTGTCGGCACGTCCTCGAAAGCGATGCGGCGACCGAACTCCTGCGGCGTCAGGCAGGTTCCCGAAGCGCCGCTGACCTGCACCGCGATCGTTTCGGACGCGCCGCAATCCTCCAGCACCTGCGCGACACGCACGCCGAACGGATATTCATAGAGGCCGGGACGCTGGCAATCGCCGGAGACCGAAAGAATTTTCGTGCCTGTCGATTGCTTGGTGCCGAGGCCGGCGTAAGCCGTTCCGCCCTGTAAGGCTATTTCTGTCGCCTTGCACAGAGTCTCGACGTTGTTGACGACGGTCGGTTGGCCGCGATAGCCGCAGGTAACCGGGAAAGGCGGACGAATGCGCGGACGTCCCGGCTTGCCTTCGAGCGATTCGATCAGCGCGGTTTCTTCGCCGCAGATATAGGCCCCGGCGCCGAGGTGAATTTCGATATCGAAATCGAAATCGTCCACGCCGCAGATGTTCGCGCCGAGCAGATTCGCGCGCCGCATGTCGTCAAGCTTGGCTTGCAATGGCGCCTGCAGGTAGCAATATTCGCCGCGCAAGTAGAGCAAACCCTTTTTCGCTCCAGCCGTGTAGCCGGCGATGGCCATGCCTTCGAACACGCGGCCGGCGAAGCTCTGCAGCAGCACGCGGTCCTTGAACGTGCCGGGCTCGCCTTCGTCGGCGTTGCAGACGATATAGCGTTCGGCGCCCGGCGCGTTGCGGCACGCCTCCCATTTGACGGCGGTGGTGAAGCCTGCGCCGCCGCGTCCGCGCAGATTTGACTTGCGCATCTCCGCCAGCATGCCGTCCGGTCCCCGGGCGATGGCGGCGCGGGTCGCTTCGCCAAGCCGGTATGCCGAACCGAGCAGCATATCGGCGCGGCGGACATTGTCCTCAACCTGAAAATAATGCGACGGCCAGTCGGCGAGCGGCGCGCCAGCGCGGATGAGATCGCAGATATTGTCGATATGGCGCGGCGTCAGACGCGGGATGGCGCGATTATTGACGAGCAGCGCCGGACCTTGATCGCACATGCCGGTGCAGGACGTCAGGTCAACGCTGAACAGTCCGTCCGGCGAAACCTCGCCGCTCCGGATCTTCAGCCGTTTGAGCATATGCTCGAACAGCGCCTGCGAGCCGAGCATCCGGTCGGTGATGTTGTCGGAAAACAGGATCCGGTATTTTCCGCGCGGCTGATCGTAAAGATGGGCGTAAAACTGCAGGACGGCCTCCACGCGGCCGCGCGTGATATCGAGTTCGCCGCTGATGAAGGCTTGCGCCTGTGGCGAAATCCAGTCGAGCGCGTCCTGCGTATCCCGCAAAATCTGAACGAGATAGTGAGGATCGCGGCGGTATTTGTCGAGAATGCGTTCAACGACCTGTTCGGAAAAGGCCATGCCTGGGCTCGCTATCGGCGCAACGATGAAGATGACGGTGAATAAGCAATCCGGGTCGGATTAGAGATGATCTCGATCAAGCGATGCTGATTTGCCGCATCTCTCAAATTTAACGGCCCTGGCATGCAATTTTATCATAACTAACGCTAGGCGGCGCTCCGTTCAGCGCCCCCAGACCAACGAAATTTCGACATCGCCCGGCAGGCCGCCGCGAAAGCTCCCCATCCGGGCCGACAACTTGAAACCGCGCGGCCGCAACTCCTCACGCCAGCGCAGAAACAACAACGCCGCTTTGCCGCGCAAAGTCGCCGGCCAGTCAGGATCGGGCAGATTGACCGCGCGCCCGCCGTCCGTGCAGAGCAGCGCGGGAAATTGCATGATGACGCATTCCCCGGCGCCGTCGGCGGCGGCGCGCCGCGCCTTTTCGAGGATGGCGAGCCATTCGCCTTCGCTCAGCGTTGCGCGCAACAGGGAATCGACCTCATCCAGCAGCCGTTCGCGCGCCGCGCGGTCGGCGTTTCTGTGCGATTCCTCCAAGTCGCGTTCATGGGCGGCGACAAGTTCGCGAAAATTCTCCGCATCCACGGCGACGTTTTGCGTCGACGCCTTTGGAACGTCAGGCGTTGGCGCCTTGGCGCGTTTGGCGGCCAATGGGAGAATTGGCGGCGGCGACTCGACCTTTGGCAAGGCCTCGGCCGGTCTGTTGGCGATTGCGCGCAACAAATCGGCGCGCGTGATGATTCCGACAACGCGCCCGCCGCGCGTCACCGGCAGGCGCTTGATCTGGAATTGACTGATTTTTTGCGCCGCTTCGTCAAGCGGCGTCGCCTCGTCGACACAGATGGCGGGCGCGCGCATCACTTGCCGGACCGCCCCGAGGCTTGCCTCCATCGCCTCAAGATAGTCGGCGCTCAAGCCCTGGCCGCCCGTCAGAAGGTGAACCCAGGCTTCCCGTTTTTGTTCCTTCTGACGTTCGTCGCCGCGGATAAAATCGGCCTCGCTGACGACACCGAGCGGAGCGCCTTCCTCGTCGACGACCGGCAAACCGCTTATCTTGTGATCGAGCAGCAATTGCGCGACCTTGCTCGCACGGTCGTCGGGATGGACCGCGAAGACCGGCGAGGTCATGCAATCGCGCACCATTAAATCAGATCGATCTTGCGCCATTTCAAATTCCATTCCTTGGCGCGGCGCGTGACGCGACGGGGAAAGCCCCAAACCGCGCAAGACTTGAAGAAACGCGGTTTATATGCTCGTTCTGCACAAAAAATCCGTTCCCCGCAAAACAGCCGCAGGGCCGATCAGGCCAAGCGTTTCCGCGGCGTGTTCCGCGAGCATGCGCTCTTCGTCGGTATGCATGACCAGGGCCGTGACGCGACTGTCCGGAGCGCTGATTGTCGGCGCGTTTTTAGCGTTGGCGTCGACATCAAGACGAAGTCCCATCCAATCCATATCGCGCAAGATCGACTCGCGGACGCGCCAGGCGTTTTCGCCGATGCCGCCGGCGAAGACCACAGCGTCGACGCCGCCCAGAGCCGCGGCCAAGGAGCCGATCTCGCGACGCACGCGCCAGACGAAATAGGCGATCGCGTCCTTCGCCGCGGGCGAATCGCTGGCCTCGAGCGCGCGCATGTCCTGCGACAAGCCGGATATGCCTTTCAAGCCGCTCTCCTTGTACAGGAGATCGAAAACCGCCTGTGCGCTCATGTGCTTTTCAGTCAGCAGATAGAGCACGACGCCCGGATCAATTTGACCGCAGCGCGTGCCCATCGGTAGGCCGTCCAGGGTGGTGAATCCCATTGTCGAGGCGATCGAGCGGCCATCGTGCGTGGCGCAAAGAGAGGCCCCGTTGCCGAGATGGGCGATGACGACCTTGCCCATCGCCAGCACCGGCGACTCGAGCCGCATGCGCCGGGTGATGTATTCGTAGGAAAGGCCGTGAAAGCCATAACGCCGCACCCCCTCTTCATAGAAACGGCGCGGCAGCGCGAAAATATCGGCGATATAGGGATGAACGCGATGAAACGCCGTGTCGAAACACGCAATCTGCGCGGCGCTGGGGAAAGCGTGAACGGCCGCCTCAACCGCGGCGATGTTGTGCGGCTGATGCAAAGGCGCCAGAGGCGTGAACTGACGCAAGATATCGAGCGTTTCGGCTTCAACCTGCATGGGCCGCGAAAAATTCGGCCCTCCATGCACCACCCTGTGACTGACGGCAAGAACGCGCGCGCCGGCCTCATGCTCCTGCAGCCAATCGAGAATGGCGCCAAGCGCAACCTTGTCGCTGACGACGCCATGCTTTTCATGAAAGACAAATTCGGTCGACGCGGCGCCGACCGGATGAGCGGAAAACGTCGCCCGCGCGCCAATGCCGTCAATGAGGCCGAGAGCCATCAGCTCAAGCGCGCCCGACGCCAGTTCATAAGCGGCGAATTTGATCGACGAGGAGCCGGCGTTGATGGTGAGAATGACGTTCGTCATCGCGCGCTTCTCCGCTATTCGGCGGCGACGGGCTTGGCCGAAGCGTTCGCGCCCCTGAACGCTTCGCCTTTGCTGCGCCAATAACCATAGAGACAGGCGAGCGCGCACGAGGCCAGACGCGCGCGATCATTGTCGGCGCGGCTTGTCAGCATGATTGGAACCTTGGCGCCGACCACCAGACCCGCCGCTTCCGCATGAACAACAAAAATCAGCTCCTTGGCCAGCATGTTGCCGGACTCGAGATTGGGCACGATCAGCACATTGGCGTGGCCGGCGACCAGAGAGGTGATGCCTTTGGTGCGCGCCGCCTCCACGTCGATGGCGTTGTCCATCGCCAGCGGCCCGTCGACGACGCCGCCTCTGATCTGGCCGCGCTCCGCCATTTTCGACAGGATCGCCGCATCGAGCGTCGAGGCGATGTTCGGATTGATCGTCTCCACCGCCGAAAGCACCCCGACCTTGGGCTGGTCGAGGCCGCAGGCGCGCGCCAGATCGATGGCGTTCTGGACGATATCGACCTTGGCGTTCAGATCGGGCGCGATATTGATGGCGGCGTCGGAGATGAACAAGAGTTCGTCGCGCGAGGCGACATCGAGCACGAAGACGTGGCTGAGGCGGCGGACGCCGCGCAAGCCCTCGTCCTTCTTGACGATTTCGGCCAACATGTCGTCGGTGTGAAGCGCGCCTTTCATGATGGCGTCCGCCTTGCCGGCGCGCACCAGGGCGACGGCGCGCGCGGCGGCGGCGTGATGGTCGGATTCCGGGACGAGGGTCCATTTCGAAATATCGACGCCGAGGGCGTTGGCGGCTTCATGGATGCGCGCCGGATCGCCGACCAGGATCGGCTCCATCAACCCGCTTTCGCACGACAGCGCCGCGCCGCCCAGCGAATTGCGGTCTTCGGGGCAGACCACCGCCGTCCGCAGCGGCGGCAGTTGGGCGGCGAGCGTCAACAGATGGGCGAAATGATCGCGTTGCTCCAGAACCAGACCGGGCAGTTCGCGCACCGGCGTCTCGATACTCCGACGCGGCGCTTCGACAACCGCCTGGCCCCGGCAGACGACGGCGCCCTGAGCGTCGACGACCGAAGTGTCGAACATGGCCAAAGGGTCGGCGCGTTTTTCGCGGCAGGTCACCGTCACGACGAGGCGGTCGCCGACATGAACGCGGCGCAGGAATTCGAGCGTTTGCGAATCGTAGAGCGTTCCGGCTCCTGGCAGAAGATTGCCCAAAACGGCCGAAATCAGCGAACCGACCCACATCGACGGCGCGATGGGCGCCGGGGCGTCGGCGTCCTCGTTCGGCAACATTAGTGGATTGGTGGCGCCGGACACGTGAGCAAAAAGAAACAAATCGCGTTCCGAGCAGATACGTTCGATCGTCGCGCTATCGCCGACTTTCAGCTCCGCCCAGGTTTTGTTGCGGACCATTTTGACCGCGTTCATGCTGCGTCCTTTGCGTAAGAAAAAAGCCTTCCGGCGTTGCGCCCATCGGCGCATTGGGCCGACCGAACCCGGACGAACGGCGAAAACGTCCTTTGGATTCCCGCGTCAAAAGCCGCGATAAACGACGCGTCGCCGATCCTGACAATATCCCCCGATAACGCCGACGCGTCATTCAAACATCATGGCGCCCGCGAATGGCGGCAATGTGAAAGAATCAATCCACGCAACCGCCGCCATTAGAGCATATTTTGAGAAAAACGCGCGGATTTCGCGGCGCCGGCAAGACTATGCGACAAACAACATGCGGGGGTTTACTCCGATTCGGACGAGAGCGCACGGCGCTCGCCGAAAACGGCAGGATCAGATCGGTCCGCCGGGCGCGCCGACGTCCCTTGTCGAGCAGCCAGCATCTTGAGACCGTGCGCCGTCATCTTGTCGGAGCTCCTAATTTCGACCGCGTTCGACGCTGCGGCGGGCAATACGCCGGGTCGACGCAAGAAATGCCGACACCGCGCAGCGCATTGCGCGGAAAACGCTGAAATTGTCGCAATTTGTTTGTAAATAATGCGATATTTAGAGATCGAATCATGAGCGAAACACAAAGTAACACTTTACGCCTGACCGCCCGCGTCCTGTTGCTGGGCGATCGGATCGACACTGGCGGACTTGAGCGCGACGACGCCATTTCAGCTTCGCCCTTGGCCTTTCGCGTCGGCCAGAACGGCCGCGTTGCGCTATATCGCTCTGGCGTGGCGGTGCTCGTGGGTCTCACGCCTCTCGAAGAGGAAGATATTCTCGCCAAATTGCAGGACCGCATCGTCGGCGCGCGCATGCGCAAGGAAGACGAAATCGCGCTCTTGAACGTTGGCGCCGAACCCGAAGACAGAATCCCGCCGGGCGGCCCAATCTATATGAAGGATTTTTCCGATCAGCGTTTTTTGGTCCTCGCCGACGCCCTTTCGAAAAGCGTGGCGCTCGGGCGCGACGAACGCGAGGTCAATGGCGTTTTCGACAAGATCGAACCGCTCGCCAACGATCTCGCCACCCAGGGACGTCCGACGCCCGGCCGGCGCGCGATGCTGCGGCTGATCGGTCAGGCGTTGCAAGTGCAGCATCGCGTTTCGGCCCGCGTCGCCGTCGACGACAAGCCAGACGTATTATGGGACCGTCCCGATCTCGAAAGGCTCTACGCCCGTCTTGAAGACGAATATGAGCTGAAGGAGCGCGCCCAGACCTTGCATCGCAAGATCGACGTGATCGTCGAAACGGTTCGCGCGCTGACCGATATTATCGACGCGGACCGCTCCTCACGCATGGAGGCGACAATCGTTTTCCTGATTATCGCGGAACTCGCCATCAGCCTGTTTCAATTGTTCGGTCCCCATATCCCCTGACTTCATTCATCATATTGATTAAACACAATAATTGACGTGACGCCGACATCCCCGCATGGCGCTGGCGGCCCGATCGTTGACAGCGCCTATTTTCCCTTTAACACAGGGCGCCAATAGCGAAAGCGCGTCGCGAGCGCGGCTTTCGCCGAGATTTGTCGCCGGTTTTGACTGTGAAGCTGGAATTTCGTCGTCGAGAAAGCTGAAAATGGGTCTGTCCGCCCTCGATCGTTTGAGGCTACCAATATTCCGTTCAAAGAACTCGCAGCTAATTCTGCGACTCTTCGGCGATCAGGGACGCAAGCACGCGAAGGGCTATTTTCTGGCGATTTCGATGATGGCGGTAGTCGCCGGCGCGACGTTCTTGTCCGCATGGATCATGAAGCCGATCATCGACAAGATATTTATCGAAAAGAACCTCCACGCGATGTGGGCGATCGGCGGCGCCATCGTCGTCATTTATATCGCCAAAGGCCTCGCCACCTACGGCCAGCAAGTGGCGATGGCGCGGATCGCCAACAACATCATCGCCGAGATCCAGACACGCATCTTCGACAAGATGCTGGCTATGGACCTGAGCTTTTTCGACGCCCGCCATTCGACGGAATTCATCGCCCGCCAATCCTTCATCGCGGGATCGGCGTCCGCCGTCCTCAGCCTCATCATCACGGCGCTAGGCCGCGATGTGCTGACGATGCTGAGCCTGATCGTCAACATGTTCATTCAGGACCCGTTGATGGCCTTGCTCGCGCTGGTCATCATGCCCGGCGCGGTGTTCGGCGTGCGCACGCTCGGCAGCCGCGTAAAGAGCGTCGTGATGCGCGAGTTCCAGGGCTATTCCGAAATTCTCGAAACGCTCCAGGAAACGGCGCAAGGCATTCGCGTCGTCAAGGCGTTCACGCTCGAACCGCTGATGCGCGAACGCCAGCAGGCCTCGATTGTGAGTTTCGAGCGCGCCGCCAACAAGCTTTCCCGCGTTGGCGCCAAATCGAGCCCACTGATGGAGACGCTCGGCGGTCTGACAATCGCGCTCGTGGTCGTCTATGGCGGCCACAGCGTCATCGTCGGCGGCGCTCAACCCGGCAGTTTCTTTTCCTTCCTGACCGCGCTGCTGCTGGCCTACGAACCGGCCAAGCGCGTGGCGCGGCTGCATATCGATCTGACGCAGAATCTGACCGGCGTCGGCATGCTCTACGAATTCCTCGACGAGGAATTGACCGAACGCGAAACGAACGACGAGCCCGAATTGCAGGTCACGGCGGGGCGGATAGAATTTTCCGACGTGCGCTTTTCCTATCGTGAGGGCGAAGCCGTTCTCGACGGGCTCAATCTCGTCGCCGAGCCAGGCCAGACCACGGCGCTGGTCGGCCGCTCCGGCGGCGGCAAGACCACAACGATGAGCATGCTGCCGCGGTTTTACGAACCGACATCCGGCGCCATTTTCATCGACGGCGAAAACATCGCGAAATTTTCGCGCGCCTCCGTCCGCAGACACATGGCTTACGTCGGCCAGGACACGTTTTTATTCAAAGGTTCGGTGCACGATAATATCGCATCCGGACGACGCGGCGCCACGGAAGATCAGATCGTCGCCGCCGCCAAAGCCGCGCACGCCCACGAATTCATCATGGGCTTTGAACGCGGCTACGATTCGCCCTGCGGCGAGCACGGCGCGCAATTATCCGGCGGTCAGCGCCAGCGCATCGCCATCGCCCGCGCCTTTTTGAAGGACGCGCCGATCATCCTGCTCGACGAGGCTACGTCGGCGCTCGACACGGAATCCGAACGCGCCGTGCAGGACGCGCTCAAAAGCCTGTGCGCCGGGCGCACGACGCTGGTCATCGCCCACCGTCTCAGCACCATCGCCAACGCGGAGCGGATCTGCGTGATTGAGGGCGGACAGGTGCGCGAATTTGGAACGCAGGACGAATTGCTCGCTAAAGGCGAGCTCTATTTCCATCTGCACAAGACGCAGTTCAAAGGCTCGGAACTCGAAGCGCCTCCCGCCGCCGCGCAATGACGGGGCTGGCGGCGCTTTGAGTTCCCTCTGCGTCCGCGCGGCCGGGTTTTTCGACAAAGCCGAAACGCCCGTTGCAGGACTTCGCTCGCCGCGCGCTCGCGATCAGACCTGTTCGATTTCGACCAACGTCCCCGAAAAATCCTTGGGGTGCAGGAACAGGACCGGCTTGCCATGCGCGCCGATTTTCGGATTGCCGTCGCCGATCACCCGCGCGCCGCTGGCCTTGAGGCGGTCGCGCGCGGCAAGAATATCCTCCACCTCGTAGCAAACGTGATGCATGCCGCCGTCCGGATTCTTTTCCAGAAACTTGGCGATCGGCGAGTTGGCGCCGAGCGGATGCAGCAATTCGATCTTGGTGTTGGGCAATTCGACGAACACCACCATGACGCCATGGTCGGGCTGCGCGATCGGCGCGGAAACCTTGGCGCCGAGGATGTCGCGATAGGTCGCGCTCGAGGCGGCAAGATCCTTGACGGCGATAGCGACATGGTTGAGGCGGCCGATCATAGTCTACTCCCTTTGCAAAATGCCGGCGGCGGAGGCGCCGATTCAGATTTCGATCACGAGCACATGCACCTGAGGTTTCTTGCCCCAGGCGTTGGAAACGGCGGCGCGCACCGCACGCTCGACAGCGCTGGCCGCGACGTCGGGATCGCGACGTTTGGCGCGCGGGAGATTGTCCAATGTTTCAAACAATACCTTGTCGATGAGGTCGTCCATTGGCTTATTGTCGCGCGTAAGCGTTGGCAGTCCAGCGATCACCACGTCCGGGTCGCCCATCAATTCGCCGCGTCCATCGAGCGCGAATGCAATCGAAACAACGCCGGCGAACGCCAGTTTCCGGCGCACACGTAACGATTCGTCCTTCTCGGCGATCACCAGTTCGCCATCGCTGTAAAGCCGCCCGGTTTCGATCTTCGGCAGAAAACCCGGCGCATCGGGGCCGAGCGCGAGCATGTCGCCATTATGGGCGACCATCACATGTTCGGCGCCGCGCGCGCGGGCGAACTCGCCGTGAACGCGCAAATGCAGCGCTTCGCCGTGAGCGGGAACGGCGATCTGCGGGCGCAGCCATTCGTAAAGTTTGGCCACTTCGCCCCGGCGCGGATGGCCCGAGCAATGCACCAGCGTGTCGCGGTCCGTGATGACGTCGACGCCTTGCAGGATCAGCGCGTTGACGATGGCGTTCACCTCGCGCTCGTTGCCGGGAATGGTGCGCGAGGAAAAAATCACGCAATCATTGGCGGCGAGCTTGATCGTATGTTCGTCCCGCACGATCCGCGCCATCGCGGCGTTGCTCTCGCCCTGACTGCCGGTGGCGAGAATGAGCGCGCGCTCGGGACTGACGCGCGCGAAACTGTTCAGCGGAAGAAGTTCGGGAATGCCGTCGAAATAGCCGCAGTCGCGGGCCACGGCGATGGCGCGCTCCATCGCCCGGCCGGCCAGTATGATCTGCCGGCCGGCCGCCAGTCCGGCCTCGCAGACCGCGCGCAGACGCGCGACATTCGACGCGAAGGTCGTAACCAAAACGCGCCCGCGCGCCTTCGCGACCAGCTCCCGCAACGTTTGCGCCACTTGCGCCTCGGACGGGCTTTCGCCCTCGCGCAAAATATTCGTCGAGTTGCAGATGAGCGCGCGCACGCCCTCGTCGCCTATGGCGCGCAGGCGCGCCTCATCGGTCGGCAGACCAAGGCCGGGCGCCGGATCGAGTTTCCAATCGCCCGTGTGAACGACCGTCCCCGCCGGCGTGCGGATCGCCAGCAGATTGGCTTCGGGAATCGAATGCGACATCGGCACGAATTCGATCTCGAACGGATCGAGCCTGAGGCGCGATCCCTGCGCCACGATGTTCAGCGGCACTTGCGGCGCGCCCGGTTCGGCCAGCCGGCGCGTCTGCAACAGGCCGGCGGCGAAGCGCGTGGCGTAGACGGGACAGCCGAGCCTGGGCCAGAGCGAGGCTATCGCGCCGACATGATCTTCGTGCGCATGGGTGATGATCAGGCCCAGCAGATCCTTCTTGTGCTTTTCGATGAAGCCGACGTCAGGCAGAATAAGGTCTACGCCAGGCAGGTCTGGACCGGCGAATGCGACGCCGCAATCGACCATGATCCATCTGCGCCTCTTGGCCGTCCCGAAACCATAGAGCGCGGCGTTCATGCCGATCTCGCCGAGACCTCCGAGCGGCGCGAAAACCAATTCGCCGGAACCGTTGACCATTAAAATATCCAACCCTTCTTGTTTTTATCGCCAGTCGCGTCGGCAAGTCTGAAGTCGCCACGGGACGAAACCCGGGTTTGGCGAAAAATTATAAAGTAGCCCCGATCCCTCGCGGCTGAAGCAGAACGTCGCCCGCTTCGATAACATCGAGCCGTCCGCCCGGTCCTTGCAACAACATGCGGCCGCGCGCGTCAATGGTCTGAAAGACGCCGGTCAATTCGCGTTCGCCCTGGATGACCTTAACCGGCGCGCCGATACCGCGCGCCAGCGCCAGCCAGGCCTTGCGCACATCGGCAAAATGCCAGCCGCCGTCCCAAACCGCAAGCCAATGCGCCATGGCGTCGGACAAGGCCGCCAGAACATCGGCCGGATCGAACAACATGGTGCCGATTTCGCGCAAACAGGTCGCCGGATAGGGTAAATCCTTTGGGCTGTCGCCGCAATTGACGCCAAATCCGACGACGCAGGCGAAGCGCTCGTCCTCCAGCTTCGCGGCTTCGAGCAGAAGGCCCGACAATTTGGCTTCGCCATAGAGCGCGTCGTTGGGCCATTTCAACTGCAGCCGTTGATCGCCGCCCAACAGCGCGCGCAAGGCGCTCGCCAGCGCCACCCCGGCGACGAAGCCGATTTCGGGACCGCGTTCGACCGGACAGGGATCGATCAGCAGCAGACTGGCGTAGAGGTTGCCGGGTGGAGACCGCCACAGGCGGCCGTGACGACCCCGCCCCGCCGTCTGCTCGCGCGCCACGACCCACCGGCGCCCGCCGGCGCCGGAGCGCGCCTGCGCCAAGGCTTCGTCATTGGTCGAACCAAGCGCGGGAAAAACCTGTAGCGCGAAACCGGCGGACCGCGCGCTGGAGCCGAGTTGCACGGATCAGAACAACGACTTGGCGGCGGCGGTCGCGGCTTCCACCACCGGCGCGGGATAGACCCAGAAAAACAGCACCGCCAGGCCCGCCACCGTCCAGACGGCGCGCAAGGTGAGGCTCGGCTTGTCGAAGGTCGGCGCCGAGTCCTCGAAATACATCACCTTGACGATGCGCAGGTAATAGAAGGCCGCCACAGCGCTGGTGACGATGCCGATCACCGCCAGCCAGTAGAGCTTGGCTTCGACGGCGGCGACAAACACATACCATTTGGCGAAAAAGCCCGCGAGCGGCGGTACGCCGGCCAGCGAGAACATCAGCATGGCGAGGAAGAAGGCCATCGCGCCATTGGTCTTGGACAGGCCGGCGAGATCGGCGATCTGCTCGACCGGCTTGCCGTTGACGCGCATCGACAGAATGGCGGCGAAGGCGCCCAGGGTCATGATCAGATAGATCGCCATATAGGACAGAACGCCCTGCACGCCGGCTTCGGTGCCGGCGGCGAGACCGACCAGCGCGAAGCCCATATGGCCGATGGAGGAATAGGCCATCATGCGTTTGATATTGGTCTGACCGATTGCGGCGAAAGAGCCGAGCGCCATAGAGGCGAGAGCCATGAACACGACGACCTGCCGCCATTCATGCAAGGCGCCGGGAAACGCCGAAATCAATACGCGCGTCGTGATGGCGACGGCGGCCATTTTCGGAGCCGACGCAAAAAAGGCGGTGACGGGCGTCGGCGCGCCCTCATAAACGTCGGGCGTCCACATGTGGAAAGGCACGACCGACATTTTGAAGGCGAGGCCCGCCAGCAAGAACACCAGACCAAAGATCACGCCGATCGACACGTGGCCATGAATGGAATTGGCGAGGCCGGAGAACGAAACCGTGCCGGCGAAGCCGTAAAGCAACGAGGCGCCATAAAGCAGCATGCCAGAGGACAGCGCGCCGAGGACGAAATATTTGAGGCCGGCTTCCGAGGCGCGCAGGTCGTCGCGATGAAACGCGGCGACGACGTAAAGCGCGAGCGACATCAGTTCAAGTCCGAGATAAAGCGCGATCAGCCCGTTAGCCGAGACCAGCATCAGCATGCCGAGCGTCGCCAGCAGGATCAGGATCGGGAATTCGAACTTGTCGACGCCGGCGCGCCGCAGGAAATCGCGCGACAGCATCAATGTGACGATCGAACCGATCAGGACCAGGATCTTCATGAAATGGCTGAAGCGGTCGTTGATATAGGCGCCGTCGAACACCACGCCGTGCGCTTTCGACCCGAGCACGATGGAAAGACCCGACAGCGTCAGGATCGCCACCGTGAGCTCCGTCATCGGGCCGTCGGAGTCCTTGCCGCGAACGGCGCCGTACAGGATCAGAAAAATGACGCCGACGGCAAGAATGGCCTCCGGAAGGGCATGGGCGAATGCGAAGGAAAGGGAGGTCATTGTCTACGCCTCAATGCAGCGAAATCGCCGCGGTATTGGCGGCTGTTTTGGTGAGCGCCAGCGCCGCGTCATAGCCCTGGACGAGTTGAGCGACCGATGCGGCGCAAGCGTCCAGAACGGGCGCGGGATGAACGCCGTAATAGATCGTCAGCAGCGCCAGCGGCGCCAGGATGGCGATTTCGCGCCCCGACATGTCCGCCAGTGATTGCAGGCTGGGCTTTTCCAGCGCGCCGAAAATCACCCGCCAATAAAGATAGAGCGCATAGGCCGCCGACAGGATGACGCCGGTGGTGGCGAAAAAGGTCACCCAGGGGCTAGCCAGGAAGGTTCCGATCAAAGTCAGGAATTCGCCAATGAACCCGGATGTGCCCGGCAAGCCGACATTGGCCATGGTGAAGATCATGAAGGCCACGGCGAAATGCGGCATACGGTTGACGACGCCGCCATAGGCGGCGATTTCGCGCGTATGCAGCCGATCGTAAACGACGCCGACGCACAAGAACAGCGCGGCCGAGACGATGCCGTGCGAGACCATCTGGAACACCGCGCCCTGCACCGCCTGCTGGTTCATGGCGAACAGGCCCATGGTGACGAAACCCATATGCGCCACCGAGGAATAAGCGATCAGCTTTTTGATGTCCTCCTGCACCAGCGCCACAAGCGAGGTGTAGATGATCGCGATGACCGAAAGCGCGTAGACCATCGGCGCGAAATAATGCGAGGCGTCGGGGAACATCGGCAAGGAAAAGCGGATGAAGCCGTAACCGCCCATCTTCAGCAAAATGCCCGCCAGAATGACCGAACCGGCCGTCGGCGCCTCGACGTGCGCGTCGGGCAGCCAGGTATGCACCGGCCACATCGGCATTTTCACCGCGAAAGAGGCGAAGAACGCCAGCCACAGGTACTTCTGCATATCGGCGGCGAAATGCGACTTCAGCAGGACCGTAATGTCTGTGGTGCCGGTTTGCGCGTACATCGCCATGATGGCGATCAGCATCAGCAGCGAGCCGACAAGCGTGTAAAGGAAGAACTTGAAGCTCGCGTAGATGCGCCGTTTGCCGCCCCATACGCCGATGATGATGAACATCGGAATGAGGCCGCCTTCGAAAAACAGATAGAACAGCACCACGTCAAGCGCGCAGAACACGCCGATCATCAGCGTTTCCAGCACGAGGAAAGCGACCATGTATTCCTTGACGCGGAATTCGATCGATTGCCAAGAGGCGGCGATGCAGAACGGCATCAGGAAGGCTGTCAGCACGACGAAGGGGAAGGAAATGCCGTCCACGCCCATCTTGTAGGTGAGGCCGGAGCCAAACCAGCTCTTCTGTTCGACAAACTGGAAATCCGCCGTGTCGGGGACGAAGTGCATCCATGCGTAAAGCGACAGGGCGAAGACGACCAGCGTCGTCCACAGCGCGATCCAGCGGGCGTTGCGCTTGGCGGCGTCCGAGTCGCCGGGAACCAGCAGAATGAGCAAGGCGCCCAGCAGCGGAAGGAAGGTCAGGCCGGAGAGAATGCCAAAGCCAAACATCAGCGCACCCCGCCAACCAGATAATAGGTGATGATCGCGGCAACGCCGATCAGCATCGCAAAGGCGTAATTATAGATGTATCCGGTCTGCAGCCGGACCGTCCAGCTCGTGCCGTCGAGCACGCGTGCCGCCACGCCGTCCGGTCCGTACCGGTCGATGATCGCTCCGTCGCCTTCCTTCCAGAAAAGCCGGCCAAGCCAGAAGGCCGGACGCACGAACAGGAAGTCGTAAAGCTCGTCGAAATACCACTTGTTGAGCAGGAACTGATAAAGCGGCTGGAAGCGCTGCGCCAAGCGCACAGGCGTCTGTGGCGAGAACACGTACATATAGGCCGACACGATGAAACCGCCGAGCATCATCAGGAACGGCGCCATGCCGACCCATTCGGGCGTTTCATGCTCGGCCGAGAAAACCACCGAATTGCGCCAGAATCCTTCAGCCTCGTGGCCGACGAAATAGTCCTTGAAGGCGAGGCCGGCCATCAGTGCGCCGATCGACAGAACGATCAGCGGAATGGTCATGGAGCGCGGCGATTCATGCGGATCGAGAGCGTGGGCGTGGCTATCGTGCGCGTGGTCGTCATGAGCATGATCGCTCGACGCGTGCACGTCGTGGCCGGCTTGCGCCCAACGCGGCGCGCCGAAGAAGGTCATGAACACCAGACGCCAGGAATAAAACGAAGTCAGGCCAGCGGCGATCACCGTCAAGGCGAAGGCGTAGGATCCCGCGTTCGAATGCTCGCCGGCTGTATAGGCGGCCTCGATAATGGCGTCCTTGGAGAAGAAGCCGGCCGTCAGCGGGAAGCCGGTCAGCGCCAGCGTGCCGAGCGTCATCGCCCAGAAGGTCAGCGGAATTTTCTTCGCCAGCCCGCCCATGTTGCGCATGTCCTGCTCGTGATGCATGGCGTGGATCACGGAGCCGGCGCCCAGGAACAGCAGCGCTTTGAAGAAAGCGTGGGTGAACAGATGGAATATGCCGAGCGAATAACCGCCGACGCCCAGGCCGACGAACATATAGCCGAGCTGCGAACAGGTCGAATAGGCGATGACGCGCTTGATGTCGTTCTGCACCAGACCGACGGTCGCGGCGAAGAACGCCGTGGTCGCGCCGACAATTGTCACCACCATCGAGGCGTCCGGCGCGAGCGCGAACAACGGCGACAGGCGCGCCACCATGAAGACGCCGGCCGTCACCATCGTCGCGGCGTGGATCAGCGCGGAAACCGGTGTGGGACCTTCCATCGCGTCCGGCAGCCAGGTGTGCAGCAGGAACTGCGCCGACTTGCCCATCGCGCCCATGAACAGCAACAGACAGGTGATGGTCAAAGCGTCCCAGCGCCCGCCGAACACGTAGATCGTCTTGTTCGCGAGGCCGGGCGCGGCGGCGAAAATCTGGTCGAAGTTGACCGAGCCGGTCAACACGAAGATCAGGAAAATGCCGAGGGCAAAGCCGAAATCGCCGACGCGATTGACGACGAAAGCCTTGATCGCCGCCGCATTGGCGGAGGGCTTCTCATACCAGAAGCCGATCAGCAGATAGGACGCGAGGCCGACGCCTTCCCAACCGAAGAACATCTGCACCAGATTATCCGCCGTCACCAGCATCAGCATGGCGAACGTGAACAGCGAGAGATAGGCGAAGAAACGCGGGCGCGAGGGATCTTCGTGCATATAGCCGATGGAATAGAGGTGCACGAGGCTGGAGACGGTCGTTACCACAACCAGCATCACCGCGGTCAGGGTGTCGACGCGCAAGGCCCAATCGACCTTGAGCGAACCCGACGTCAGCCAGTTGGCGACGACCGGCGCGCTGACCGGCTCGTGATTGAAGCCGATGGCGATGAAGACGACCCAGGACAGAAAAGCCGAGACGAACAGCAGCGAGGTCGTCACGATCTCCGAGGGCCGCGCGCCCAGGCGTTGGCCGAACAGACCGGCGATAAGAAAGCCCAGAAGCGGGAGGAAGACGATAGCGCTATACATCGAACTTCAGCCCTTCATCATGTTGATGTCTTCGACCGCGATCGAGCCGCGATTGCGGTAGTAGGTGACGAGAATGGCCAAACCGATCGCCGCCTCCGCCGCTGCGACGGTGAGGATGAAGAGCGCGAACACTTGGCCGGTGAGATCGCCGAGAAAGGCCGAAAAGGCCACCAAGTTGATGTTGACCGACAAAAGGATCAACTCCACCGACATCAAAATGATGATGATGTTCTTGCGGTTGAGGATAATGCCGGCGACGCCGAGCGTGAACAGCAGAGCGGCGACGATGAGGTAATGTTCAAGGCCGATGACCATGGTTGATCCTCACACACCCGCCCGCGAGGGCGCTTTCTTGAGTTCGATGGCGCCGGCCCTGGTGCGCGCGTTTTGCTGGGCGATGTTCTGACGGCGCACATTGGGCTTGTGATGCAGGGTCAGCACGATGGCGCCGATCATCGCCGTCAGCAGCACCAGACCCGCCGCCTGGAATAGATAGGCGTATTGAGTGTAGAGCACCCGGCCCAAAGCTTCGGTATTGGTCATGTTCGCCGGCGTCGGCGTCATCGAGATGGCGTGCGGCGCGACGCTCCAGGAGCCGACGACGAAGATCAGTTCAACGGCGACGATGGCGCCGACAAGCGCGCCGATCGGCAGATATTGCAGAAAGCCCTGCTTCAGCTCGGTGAAATCGACGTCCAGCATCATCACAACGAACAGGAACAGCACGGCCACCGCGCCGACATAGACGACAACCAGGATCATCGCCAGGAATTCCGCGCCCGCCAGCAGAAAAAGCCCGGAGGCGTTGACGAAGGCGAGAATCAGAAACAGCACGGAATGAACCGGATTCCTGGCCGCGATCACCATGACCGCCGAGGCGATCATGACGATCGAAAACAGATAGAAGAAGACCGCGGCTACATTCATGGCTCACCTACCAAACCCGCGCGTGGCGCGGGCCTCTGCGTCTAGTTCCTGGCTTTCCCTCAACCGATGAGGTCGGCCGTTGATCAGGCTCCTCCGCGCGACGACGCCGCGCGGCGAATTCAGCGATAAGGCGCGTCCGCCGCGATGTTGCGGGCGATTTCCCGCTCCCAACGCGCGCCGTTGTCGAGCAGTCTTTGCTTGTCGAAGAATAATTCCTCGCGCGTCTCCACGGCGAATTCGGCGTTCGGCCCCTCGACGATGGCGTCGACCGGACAGGCCTCCTGACAGAATCCGCAATAAATGCACTTAGTCATGTCGATGTCGTAGCGCGTCGTGCGGCGGGTGCCGTCATTGCGTCGCGGTCCCGCTTCGATGGTGATCGCCTGCGCAGGGCAGATCGCCTCGCACAGTTTGCAGGCGATGCACCGCTCCTCGCCGTTGGGATAACGGCGCAGCGCATGTTCGCCGCGATAGCGCGGCGACTGCGGATTTTTCTCATGCGGGTAGTTCAGGGTCGCCTTCGGCGCGAAGAAATACCTCATCGCCAGAAAAAAGGCGCTGACGAATTCCTTGAGGAAAACGGCCTTGATGGACTGAGCGATTTGCATGGCTTATCCTCTCAATGCGCCGCGCCGCCGGCGAGGCCTGTAAATTGCAGGACCCCCGCGACAACGACCACCGAAACCAGCGAAATCGGCAAGAATACTTTCCAACCCAGACGCATCAACTGATCGTAGCGATAGCGCGGAACGAAAGCTTTCACCATCGAGAACATGAACACGACCGACCAGGCTTTCAAAAGGAACCAAATCACGCCGGGCACATAGGTGAAGGGCGCGAAGGGCAGCGGGGAAAGCCACCCGCCGAGGAACAGGATCGCCGTCAACGACGACATCGTCAGCACCGCGATCAACTCCGACAGGAATTGCAGCAGAAACAGCGAGGACGAATATTCGACCGAAAAGCCGGCGACGAGTTCGGATTCGGCTTCCGCCAGATCGAAGGGCGGCCGGTTCGTCTCGGCGAGGGCCGAGATGAAGAAAATCACGAACATCGGAAACAAGGGCAGCCAGTACCAGCCGAGAAGGCCGAATCTGGTGTCCTGCGCCCGCACGATTTCCGTCAGATTCAGTGAGCCGGCGCACAGCAGCACGGTGACGATGACGAAGCCGATCGAAACTTCGTAGGACACCATTTGCGCCGCCGCGCGCAAGGCCGACAGGAAGGGATATTTCGAGTTGGACGCCCAGCCGGCCATGATGACGCCATAGACGCCGAGCGAGGAAATGGCGAAAATATAAAGGACGCCGACGTTGAGATCGGCGACCGCCCAGCCGTCGGAGGCCGGAATCACCGCCCATGCCGCCATCGCCAGCAAGGCCTGGACAAAGGGCGCGAGCACGAACACGCCCTTGTTGGCGCCAGCCGGAATCACAGGCTCTTTCAGGATGAATTTCAGGAAGTCGGCGAAGGGCTGCAACACGCCCCACGGACCGACGACGTTGGGGCCGCGCCGCAAATGCACCGCGCCCCAGATTTTGCGTTCGGCGTAGATCAGCACCGCCGTCGAGATCAGAACCGCGACCAACAGGCCGAGCGCCTTGGCGGTCATGATGAGGAGGGAGAGAAAAAGTTCCATTTGCTTCAATCCCTCATTCGGCCGCCTGGGCGACGGGACGCCCAGAAGCGCGCTCGCGCGCCAGCGCCGAACATTCGGCCATGACCGCGGAGGCGCGCGCAATCGCATTGGTGAGGTAAAAATCGCCCACCGTCGAGACGAAAGCCGAGCCGTCCGTTTTGCCGGCCGAAGCGGCGAGGCCGGCAAGCCCGCTGGCGTCGCCCGGCGCAATCGCGTCGAGCGCGGCGAAATGCGGGAACGCCGCGTAGAGGGCGCTGCGCAATTGAGCCAGCGAATCGAACGGCAGACGCTGGCCGACAGCGTCGGAAAGCGCGCGGAGAACAGCCCAATCCTCGCGGGCGTCGCCCGGTGGGAAGGCGGCGCGTTCGCCCATCTGGACCCGCCCTTCGGTGTTGACGTAGGTTCCTGATTTCTCGGTATAGGCGGCGCCAGGCAAAATCACATCGGCGCGATGGGCGCCGCGGTCGCCGTGCGAGCCGATATAGACGGCGAAAGCGCCCGGTTCGACGGCGATTTCGTCGGCGCCGAGGAGGAAGATCAGATCGAGCGCGCCGGCTTTGGCCTGCGCCTGCGCGTCGAGACCGCCCTGCCCCGGAACGAAACCAAGATCGAGCGCGCCAACGCGCGCGGCCGAGGTATGCAGCACGCTCAAGCCCGTCCACTCGCCCTTGGGCGCGCCAAGCTTGGCGGCGAGCGCCAGGACGGCGGCGCCGTCTTCGCGCGCCAACGCGCCCTGTCCGACCAGAATCAGAGGCCGCTCGGCCTTGGCCAGAACTTCGCCGAATCCTTTGCCAGCGGCGATTTCCGCCAAAACGTCGGACCCCGCGCCGAGATAATCATAGTCATAGGTCAGATCGGCCGGCTCGCCGATCACACCGACCGGAAAGGCGCCATTGCGCCAGCGCCGGCGGATGCGCGCGTTGAGCACGGGCGCTTCCCTGCGCGGGTTCGAGCCGACGATCAACAGCGCGTCGGCCTGATCGATCCCCTCAATCGCGGCGTTGAAGATATAGGAGGCGCGCCCGAGCGCCGGATCGAGCCTGGCGCCGTCCTGGCGGGCGTCGAGATTCTTCACGCCAAGCTTCTCGGCCAGCGATTTGGCGGCGAAAAGCTCTTCAACCGAACACAGATCGCCGGCGATGAAGCCGATCTTCCCGGGGGCCGTCGCCTTCACCCTGGCGGCGACGGCGGCGAATGCCTCGGCCCAGCTCGCCGGCCGCAATTTGTCGTCGTCACGCAGATAGGGGCGATCGAGACGCTGCGTTTTCAAGCCGTCGACGATCTGGCGCGTCTTGTCGGAAATCCATTCCTCGTTCACCGCCTCGTTGAGCCGCGGCAGAATGCGCATGACTTCACGCCCGCGCGTATCGATGCGGATGGCCGAGCCAAGCGCGTCCATCACGTCGATCGACGGCGTTTTGTTGTATTCCCACGGCCGGGCGCGGAAATTTTGCGGCTTGGGCAAGAGCGCGCCAACCGGGCAAAGGTCGGTGACGTTGCCCTGCAGTTCAGACGTCATGGCGCTCTGAAGATAGGTGGTGATCTCCATATCCTCGCCGCGGCCGATCGCGCCCATGTCGGACGTGCCGGCCACTTCGGCGGTGAAGCGGACGCAGCGCGTGCAATGGATGCAGCGCGTCATTTCGGTCTTCACCAGCGGCCCGATATATTTGTTCTCGACCGCGCGCTTGCTCTCGCCGTAGCGCGAGGAATCGACGCCGAAGGCCATAGCCTGATCCTGCAGGTCGCATTCCCCGCCCTGATCGCAGATCGGACAGTCGAGCGGATGGTTGATGAGCAGGAACTCCATCACGCCTTCGCGCGCCTTTTTCACCATCGGCGAATTGGTGAACATCACCGGCGGCTCGCCGTTGGGGCCAGGCCGCAGATCCTTCACCGACATGGCGCAGGACGCCGTCGGCTTGGGCGGACCGCCCTTCACTTCGATCAGGCACATGCGGCAATTGCCCGCGACCGACAGACGCTCGTGAAAGCAAAAGCGCGGAATTTCCTTGCCCGCCGCTTCGCACGCCTGGAGCAACGTGTACTCCGGCGGAACGTCTGCCTCGACGCCATCGACGATGATCTTGGTCATCTATGCTCGTCTTTCGCCTGTTGGCGACGCCGAAACTGCCGGCGCCGTCCGAAATTCAAACCTCGCTTCGCCGCTTCCGGCGAAACGAAAACTCATTCCGCCGCCGTTTTCACCGCATCGGAATGCGGATTGGCGGCGTATTGATCGATGCGCTTTTCGATCTCGCCACGGAAATGCGCGATCAGGCCCTGAACCGGCCATGCGGCCGCGTCGCCAAGCGCGCAAATCGTATGGCCTTCGATCTGTTTCGAGACATCCAGCAGCATGTCGATCTCGCGCTTTTGCGCGCGCCCCTCGACCATGCGCTGCATCACCCGGTACATCCAGCCCGTGCCCTCGCGACAAGGCGTGCACTGACCGCAGCTCTCGTGCTTGTAGAAATGCGACAGGCGGGCGATGGCGCGGATGATATCGGTCGACTTGTCCATGACGATGACCGCCGCCGTGCCGAGGCCGGAGCGCAACTTGCCAAGCGAGTCGAAGTCCATCGGGCAATCGATGATCTGGTCCGCCGGCACGCAGCGCACCGACGAGCCGCCGGGGATCACCGCCAGCAGATTGTCCCAGCCGCCGCGTACGCCGCCGCAATGCCTGTCGATCAGCTCACGGAACGGGATCGACATCGCCTCTTCGATATTGCACGGCTTGTTGACGTGGCCGGAAATACAGAAAAGCTTCGTGCCCGCGTTGTTCTTGGCGCCGAAGCCGACGAACCATGCGGCGCCGCGCCGCAGAATGGTCGGGGCGACGGCGATGGATTCGACGTTGTTGACCGTCGTCGGGCTGCCATAAAGGCCCATGTTGGCCGGGAACGGCGGCTTCAGCCGCGGCATGCCCTTCTTGCCCTCAAGCAATTCCAGCAGCGCCGTCTCTTCGCCGCAGATATAGGCGCCGGCGCCGTGATGGACATAAAGCTCGAAGGGATAGCCGTGGACGTTGTTCTGACCGATAAGATTGGCCTCATAAGCCTGATCGACCGCGGCCTGCAGCCGTTCGCGCTCGAAAATATATTCGCCGCGCAAATAGATATAGGCCGCGCTGGCGCCCATCGCGAAAGACGCGACAAGGCAGCCCTCGATCAGCAGATGCGGATCGTTGCGCAGGATCTCGCGGTCCTTGCAGGTGCCCGGCTCCGACTCGTCGGCGTTGACGACGAGATAGGACGGGCGCGCCGGATCCGGCTTGGGCATGAACGACCATTTCAAGCCGGTGGGGAAACCCGCCCCGCCGCGCCCGCGCAGGCCGGACACTTTCATCTCGTTGATGATCCAGTCCCTGCCCTTTTCGATCAGGCCCTTGGTGTTGTCCCATGCGCCGCGCTTTTTCGCGCCTTCGAGACCCCAGTCGCCGAACCCGTAGAGGTTCTGGAAGATGCGATCCTTGTCCTCAAGCATCCTCAATCCCTCACTTGCCGGTCTGAGGAACGGATAGCGGCCCGCTGACCCCGTCCGCGCCGTATAATGACTTCAGGGCGGTCAACCCGCCCTCAGGCTCGGATGTGACCCGCCCGGTCTGCGAGCCTTTCTTCACCGGCCGGCCCGCGGCGAGATCGTCGAGCAGCTTGGCGAAGTTCGCCGCCGTCAGGTCCTCGTAATAATCGTCGTTGATCTGCACCATCGGCGCATTGCAGCACGCGCCCAGACATTCGACCTCAAGCCAGGAAAACAAACCGTCTTCGGTCACATGGCGCTGCGGGCCGATGCGCGTTTCGCAGACTTTGATGATTTCGTCGGCGCCGCGCAATTGGCAGGGCGTGGTGCCGCAAAGCTGGATGAAATATTTGCCGACCGGCGCCAGATTGAACATCGTGTAGAAAGTGGCGATTTCCAGCACGCGGATATAGGGCATACCCAAGATGTCGGCGACCTTCTCGATGGCCTTTTGCGGCAGCCAGTAGTCATTCTGATTTTGCGCCTGCCACAACGCCGGAATTACAGCGGAGGCCTGACGCCCGGCCGGATATTTGGCGATCTGCTTGTCGAGCCAGGCGCGATTTTCCGGCGTGAACTCGAAGTTTGCCGGTTGATTTTCGGAAAGGCGGCGGACGCTCATGATTGCTTGTTCCCGTTAGGCGCGCGCAAATCTTTGAAGACGATGAAGCCGGCCACCAAAACGGCGCCAATCAAAACGCCAACATCGCTGGCCGGCTGAATCAGGGGCTGATCTTCCGACCAGCGCATCAGGCCAAGCACCAGAATGGCGGAGGTGAAGCCTGAAATCAGGAAATGCGCGTTCTTGCGCAAAGATTGACCCAGCGTCACCGATCCACCTCCCCGAACACGATGTCCTGCGCGCCCAAAATCGCCGACACGTCGGCGAGCATGTGGCCGCGGCTCAAAAAATCCATCGCCTGCAAATGCGCGAAACCCGGCGCGCGAATCTTGCATTTGTACGGCTTGTCCGTGCCGTCGGAGACGAGATAGACGCCGAACTCGCCCTTGGGCGCCTCGACCGCCGCATAAACCTCGCCGGCCGGAACGCGAAAACCTTCGGTGAACAGCTTGAAGTGATGAATCAACGATTCCATCGAGCGCTTCATCTCGCCGCGGCGCGGTGCGGTGACCTTGTGGTTTTCAATGCGCACCGGGCCTTCGGCGCCATTGGCCAGCAATTTTTCGACGCACTGCCGGATGATCTTGATCGACTGGCGCATTTCCTCCATGCGAACGACCTGGCGGTCGTAACAGTCGCCATGCTTGCCGACGGGAATGTCGAAATCCATCTCCTCGTAGCACTCGTAGGGTTGGGCGCGACGCAAATCCCAGGCCACACCGGAGCCGCGCAGAACAGGGCCGGAAAAGCCCCATTTCCAGCATTCTTCCAGCGTGACAACGCCAATGTCGACGTTGCGCTGCTTGAAGATGCGGTTCTCGATGAACAACGCTTCGAGATCGTCGCAGACCTTCAGGAAGGGATCGCACCAGGCGCCGATATCTTCGATCAACTTGACCGGCAAATCCGTCGCGACGCCGCCAGGACGGAAATAATTGGCGTGCATGCGCGCGCCGCTGGCGCGCTCGTAGAACACCATCAGCTTTTCGCGTTCCTCGAAGCCCCAGAGCGGCGGCGTCAGGGCGCCGACATCCATCGCTTGGGTCGTCACGTTGAGCAGATGCGACAGGATGCGGCCGATTTCACTGTACAGCACGCGGATCAGTTGCGCGCGGCGTGGCGCCTCGACGCCAAGAAGACGTTCGATGGCCAGACAGAAGGCGTGCTCCTGGTTCATCGGCGCGCAATAGTCGAGCCGATCGAAATAGGGCACGTTCTGCAGATAGGTTCGCAACTCCATAAGCTTTTCGGTGCCGCGATGCAGCAGGCCGATATGCGGATCGACGCGTTCGACCACTTCGCCGTCCAGCTCCAGCACAAGGCGCAGCACGCCGTGCGCCGCAGGATGCTGCGGGCCGAAGTTGATCGAGAAATTGCGCAGGTTCTGTTCGCTCATCTGTTTCGGTCCCGGCCCGATCAACCCTGCTTGTTCGCCTTTTCGTCGCCTGGAAGGACGTAGTCCGTTCCTTCCCAGGGCGAGAGAAAGTCGAAGCTCCGATATTCTTGAGTAAGCCGCACCGGCTCATAGACGACGCGCTTCTGTTCGTCGTCGTAGCGCACTTCGACGTAGCCGCTTGTTGGAAAATCCTTGCGCAAAGGATGGCCGTCGAAGCCGTAATCGGTGAGTATGCGCCGCAGATCCGGGTGACCGGTGAACAGCACGCCATACATGTCGTAAGCCTCGCGTTCGTACCAATCAACGGCCGGCCAGAGGTCGCTCGCGGACGGGACGGGACGGGCCTCGTCTGTTCTGGTCTTGACGCGCACGCGCAGATTGGCCTTGGGCGCCAGGAGATGCACGACCACGTCGAAACGCTCTTCGCGCGCCGGCCAATCGACGCCCGTCAAGTCGATGAAGCTGACGAATCCGCAGGCGTCGCGCAGTAAGGTCAGCGCTTCGATCCATTTGTCGCGCGCAACCGTCAAGGTCAGTTCGTCGAACGCGATGAGGGAAGTCTCGATCGCGCCCGGAAGGCCGGCGGCGACCGTGTCGGCCAAAGCCTTCAATTGCGCATTGAGCGACGCCGCGTGATCGGCCGCCGTCGCGGATGCGCTTTCAACGCCTTGCTCATTGACCATAGCATCACCCTATGCCTTCGAGCGGGCGAACCGCCCCGACAGGCCAAAAATTACCGTTCGATGGTTCCCGTGCGGCGGATTTTCCGCTGCAACAGCAATATCCCGTATAACAGCGCCTCCGCCGACGGCGGACAGCCCGGCACGTAGATGTCGACCGGAACGACGCGGTCGCAACCGCGCACCACCGAATAGGAGAAGTGATAATAGCCGCCGCCGTTGGCGCAGGAACCCATCGAAATCACGTAGCGCGGCTCGGGCATCTGGTCGTAGACCTTGCGCAGGGCCGGAGCCATCTTATTGGTCAAGGTGCCGGCGACGATCATCACGTCCGACTGACGCGGCGAGGCGCGCGGGGCGAAGCCGAATCGCTCCACGTCGTAGCGCGGCATCGAAAGCTGCATCATTTCCACGGCGCAGCATGCCAGACCGAAGGTCATCCACATCAACGATCCGGTGCGCGCCCAATGGATCAAGTCGTCGACGCTGGTTACGATGAAGCCCTTATCGGCCAGTTGATCGTTGATCGTCAGGAAATAGGGATCATCCGCTCCGAGCGGCTTGCCGGTGCGCGGATCGAGAATTCCCTTGGGCGCCGGCGCGGTCAACGGGTCGCCCTGCGAAGAGATCAATCCCATTCGAGCGCCCCTTTTCTCCATTCATAGATGAAACCGACCGTCAGCACGCCCAGGAACACCATCATTGACCAGAAGCCGAAAAGCCCGACGCTCTTGAACGCGGCCGCCCAGGGAAACAGAAACGCCACTTCTAGGTCGAAAACGATGAACAACAGCGAGACGAGATAGAATCGCACGTCGAACTTCATGCGCGCGTCGTCGAAAGCGTTGAAGCCGCATTCGTAGGCCGAGAGCTTTTCAGGGTCCGGCGCTTTGAAGGCCAGAATGAATGGGGCGATCAGCAGAACCCCGGTAATCGCCGCCGACAACGCAATGAATATCACGAGCGGCAGATAATCGTTCAGAAGGCTCGACATGGCATGGTCCAGACTCTTCGCGTCCTCGCGCCACGCGTCGAAAACGATGCTTCGGGCGGAAAACGCGCTCGGGGTTCCGTATCCCACAGCGATGGCTGGCGCAAGATGGAAGCCCCATCAATTCGGCTTCCAATAGCCCAACGCCATCCGACTTTCGGGTGGCCCGCCTGTCCGCTTTCTTTTTGGGCGGCAAATGCGCAGCGGCGGCAAAAGCGGTGCGCGTTATTCCAGCGGATTGATCAAAAAATGGCGAGAGAGACGGGGCTCGAACCCGCGACCTCCGGCGTGACAGGCCGGCGCTCTAACCAACTGAGCTACTCCCCCCGCTCGAAAGCGACGCTGCGCGCCGATCGGAGGACTGCCGGATAAGGCAGGCCTCCCGCCAAGTCAAGGGTTCAAACGCGATTTAGACTCACGAAATGGGCGGTTTCAAGGACCGAGAATCGCCAAAGCTCACAATTTCGCGCGACACAGGCGCCAACGCGCCATCTCGGCGCGGGTCACGTAATGCAGGGAATCGGACGAGGTTCTCTCGGCGTAGCGCACCAATTCGCGGCTGACTCCCATGCGCGCGCTATATCGCATCAGCAATCGCGCCATCGGGCCGTCGTCGTGGACGCGCTTATAGCCGACGCCGTCGGCAAGATCGATGCGAAACTTATCGGCGAACATCCGATGGATGGCCACCAGGCTTTGCGGCGGCGTCACCCGCTCCTTGCCGCCCATCAGCGCGTAGACGCAGGCCGAAAGACAGCGTGCGGACGAAAACCGCGTCACGCCCCCCCGCGAATCGATCCGCGCCACGACAACCGCGGCGCCGAGGCGGCGCAACGCTGTTCCCAGCTCCATCGAGGCGAGCACCCGCCCGCCCTGCGAATTGATGAAAACGACTGAACGCAAATTGCCCGAACGGACGTTGTCGTGGATGAAATCGATGAAGGTCTGCGGCGTGCTCTCGACGATTTCGCCTTCGGCGGCGATCGCCAGCGGACAATGCGAATGGCATTTCGCCTGATCGCCCATCGATTCGACGCGGAACGTCATCTCGCCAGCGGAAGGCCGGCCGACCGCCAGCGTCATATTAAGAACGACCGCCCCGGCGAAGGCCAGCGCCCATCCATATCCGCGTATTCCCAAGCCAAAAACGGACATGGACGTCTCCAAAACCGCGCCACGGGCGAATTGGTGGGCGGTGACGGTCTCGAACCGCCGACATCCTGCGTGTAAAGCAGGCGCTCTACCAACTGAGCTAACCGCCCGCCGCGCGGTATCGACGCCCCACGCGAAACCTGTTGTGCAAACCGCCACGCCCGAGCGGGACAGCAGCGATCAGCTTATCAAACGCGCTCGCGCGCTTCAAACGAAACGCGCGAGGCAAATTCCTGGACTGCTAGGCCAACGCGCCGATCATGCGCCGGCGCGGCCAGCGATCACTTAGCTTTGTTGACCGTCGCCTTCAACTGAGCGCCAGCCTTGAAGCGGACGTTCTTGGAAGCAGGAATCTTGATCTCTTCGCCAGTGGCCGGGTTGCGGCCCTTGCCGGCGGCGCGCTTCTTCACGGAAAACGTGCCAAATCCGACCAGGCGAACTTCTTCGCCCTTCTTCAAGGATTTGCTGATGCCTTCAATGACGGCGTCAATCGCAGCCGCAGCGGCGGCTTTCGAGGATTCAGTCGCTTCGGCGACATGTTCGATCAATTCAGCTTTATTGGTCATGTGGCCATGGTCCCTGTTGTTTGCGCAAGCGCTCCGAAACGGTGGACGCTACAGGCCCAGTTCGATGACGATCAAGGGTGCAGCGCTGTCCGCCTAGTTCGCTTGCAGCGGCAATAGTTCGAATCGCCGTTGTCCGGCGGCATGACTTTCTCGTGGAACAGCCCAGAATGCAAGGGAGTGAACGGCTTGCTATCGAAAAAAACCTTAAAACGGATGGCCCTTCGCAATGCAGCAACAAAAAAAGCGCGGTAAATGCTCCGTTCACGGACGACCAAATGTGAAATTTCCGGCGTTACGCCGCATCCGCCGCTCTATCGAACGACGATCCCCGCGACGTGGGCTCCCCAGAGACGATAACCGCCCGCCGGCGCGCCGCGTTGAAACGCTTGCGCTCCACATGATTGAAATAATCATCACAATTATCTGTTTTAATTTGCGCTTTATCGACGCGCCGACGGATGTCCAGATAAAAAATAGAGCGTTCTTCATCGCGAAACGAGAAGAACGCTCTAACTTTTTGTCTCAGCCTAGGATCCTCGCCAAGAAGGTCTCGCGACCGTCTTGGATCGGACGTTAATGGGCGACCAAACCGGGGCCATCGTCTTCGGATGAAACGGCGACAACCTTCGCTGCGGCGCCCTCTTCCCAGGTGATCGGCGTCGGTTGGCGCACGAGAGCGTGCTGAAGCACTTCCTCCATCCGCGACACCGGCACGATCTCCAGCGCATTCTTGACGCTGACCGGAATATCGACCAGGTCCTTGGCGTTTTCTTCCGGGATAATCACCTTCTTCAAGCCGCCGCGCAGCGCAGCGAGAAGCTTTTCCTTCAAGCCGCCGATCGGCAGGACGCGTCCGCGCAACGTGATCTCGCCGGTCATGGCGATGTCGCGGCGCACGGGAATGCCGGTCATGATCGAGACAATGGCGGTAGCCATCGCCACGCCGGCCGAAGGGCCGTCCTTGGGCGTCGCGCCTTCCGGCACGTGCACATGGATGTCGCGCTTGTCGAACATCGGCGGCTCGACGCCGAAATCGACGGCGCGCGAGCGGACATAAGAGGCCGCCGCGGAGATCGATTCCTTCATCACCTCACGCAGATTGCCGGTGACGGTCATGCGACCCTTGCCCGGCATCATCACGCCTTCAATGGTCAGCAATTCGCCGCCGACTTCCGTCCAGGCCAGACCGGTCACGACGCCGACCTGATCCTCGCTCTCGACCTCGCCGTAGCGATAACGCGGCACGCCGAGATATTCCTCAATGTTCTTCTCGGTGACGTCGACCTTCTTGGTCTTGTTCTTCGACAGAAGGATTTCCTTCACCGCCTTGCGCGACAGATTGGAAATTTCGCGTTCGAGATTGCGCACGCCGGCTTCCCGCGTATAGCGGCGGATCAGCTTGGTCAGTCCGCTGTCGTCGATCGACCATTCCTTCAGTTCCAGGCCATGCTTTTTCATCGCGGCCGGGATCAGATGTTTTCTGGCGATTTCGGCCTTTTCATCCTCGGTGTAGCCGGCGATGCGGATGATCTCCATGCGGTCCATCAGCGGCGCCGGAATATTGAGCGTATTCGCGGTCGTCACGAACATCACGTTCGAGAGATCGTAATCGACCTCAAGATAATGATCGTTGAAGCTGTGATTCTGCTCGGGATCGAGCACCTCAAGCAGAGCCGAGGACGGATCGCCACGGAAGTCCATGCCCATCTTGTCGATTTCATCGAGCAAGAACAGCGGATTGGACGTCTTCGCCTTACGCATCGACTGGATGATCTTGCCGGGCATCGAACCGATATAGGTGCGCCTGTGGCCACGAATCTCGGCTTCGTCGCGCACGCCGCCGAGCGACATGCGCACGAATTCGCGTCCAGTCGCCTTGGCGATCGACTTGCCGAGCGAGGTCTTGCCGACGCCAGGCGGTCCGACCAGACAGAGAATCGGCCCGGTCAACTTGTTGGCGCGGCTCTGCACCGCAAGATACTCGATGATGCGGTCCTTGACTTTGTCGAGGCCGTAATGCTCCGAATCGAGCAGGTTCTGCGCCGACTCAAGATCCTTCTTAACCTTGGAGCGCTTGTTCCACGGAATCGACAGCAGCCAATCGAGGTAATTGCGCACCACGGTCGCTTCCGCAGACATCGGCGACATCTGCCGCAGCTTCTTCAATTCGGCTTGCGCTTTGTCGCGCGCTTCCTTCGACAGTTTGGTGGCCTTGATCCGCTCGTCGAGCTCGGAGAGGTCGTCCTTGCCGTCCTCGTCGCCCAACTCCTTCTGGATCGCCTTCATCTGCTCGTTGAGGTAATACTCGCGCTGCGTCTTCTCCATCTGGCGCTTGACGCGCGTGCGGATGCGCTTTTCGACCTGCAGCACCGAAATCTCGCTTTCCATCAAGGCGAGGCATTTTTCCAGACGTTTGGCGACCGAAGCCATTTCCAGCACGGCCTGCTTGTCCGAGATTTTCACCGCAAGATGGGAAGCGACCGTATCGGCCAGCTTGCCGTAATCCTCGATCTGCGCCACCGCCGAAACGACTTCGGGCGAGACCTTCTTGTTGAGCTTGACGTAGCCTTCAAATTCGGATGCGACGGAACGCGCCAGAGCTTCGATCTCGACCGGATTATGCAGATCTTCCGGCGTGATCTCGGCGTCGGCCTCGTAATATTCGTCGGTGCGCGTGTAGCGTCCGACCTTGGCGCGCGCCACGCCCTCGACCAGCACCTTAACCGTGCCGTCGGGCAATTTCAGCAACTGCAGCACATTGGCGAAAACGCCGGCGGTGTAGATCGCCTCCGGTTTGGGATCGTCTTCCGCGGCGTTCTGCTGAGTAGCGAGCAGGATAAACTTATCCGCCTTCATCACCTCTTCAAGCGCGCGAATACTCTTTTCGCGGCCAACGAACAAAGGAACGATCATATGC
Organism: uncultured Alphaproteobacteria bacterium; assembly: GCA_963736175.1. Taxonomy (GTDB): domain Bacteria; phylum Pseudomonadota; class Alphaproteobacteria; order Rhizobiales; family Beijerinckiaceae; genus Rhodoblastus. The sequence continues at coordinate 59,068 of CAVTNU010000031.1, forward strand.
GGAAAAACGACAATGTCGCGCAACGGCAAAACCGGATAGCTGTCGATCGCGCCGGCGGCGGGTAGTTCACGCTTCTGGCTGGTCATTTCGTTGTCCTGTCTTTTGCGGTCTGTCGAACGCGTTTCGAGCCGATCGTCAAACCAAGGCCGATGCAAGGACGGCGCCCACTCGCGAACGCCTTCTTGCCTCCGCCTTTGCCGCTTGACCTCTCGCGAGCGTCCGCGGCGTTGGGGGGTATTATTGCCAGATGGGATCGACCTAAGCCGGTTTCAAGCGGATCGTAAAGATCCGACTGTCATTCCCAAGGACGCGGCGGACGCCTTCGCAAAACCGCCTCGCGCCGCACGAAACGCCGGGCGCAAGACGAGCCGGCGTCCCGCCGACCGGGCCCGCCGCTGAACTCAGGTAAACTCCTTGAAGCTTGTCAGGCTTTTCCGGAAGACGCGGCAAAAAGGGGCCGACGCGATGTCGCGACGGCGCCCAATAATGGGGCGAATCAGGCGCTGGCGCCGCTCTTTTCCTTGCTCTCGCCGTAGATATAAAGCGGGCGCGCCTTGCCTTCGACGACCTCGGGGCCGATGACGACCTGCTCGACGTCGTCCATGCCGGGAAGATCGTACATGGTGTCGAGCAAAATGCCCTCCATGATCGAGCGCAGCCCGCGCGCGCCGGTCTTACGATCGATCGCCTTGCGGGCGATGACGTTGAGCGCCTCGTCCTGGAAGGTCAGCTCGGTGTTCTCCATCTCGAAAAGACGCTGATATTGCTTGACCAGAGCGTTCTTCGGCTCGGTGAGAATCTTTTTCAGCGCGTCCTCGTCGAGGTCCTCGAGCGTCGCGATTACCGGCAAACGACCGACGAATTCGGGGATCAGACCGAAACGCAGCAGATCTTCTGGTTCGACGCTGCGGAAAATTTCGCCGGTGCGACGCTCGTCCGGACCCTCGACCTTGGCGCCGAAGCCGATCGACGTGCCCTTGCCGCGCCCCGAGATGATCTTGTCGAGACCCGCGAAGGCGCCGCCGCAGATGAACAGGATATTGGTGGTGTCGACCTGCAGGAACTCCTGCTGCGGATGCTTGCGCCCGCCCTGCGGGGGCACCGAAGCCACCGTGCCTTCCATGATTTTCAGCAAGGCCTGCTGTACGCCTTCGCCCGACACGTCGCGCGTGATCGAAGGATTGTCGGACTTGCGCGAAATCTTGTCGATTTCGTCGATGTAGACGATGCCGCGCTGGGCGCGTTCGACGTTGTAGTCGGACGCCTGCAACAGCTTGAGGATGATATTTTCCACGTCCTCGCCGACGTAGCCGGCCTCGGTCAGCGTGGTGGCGTCGGCCATCGTGAAGGGCACGTCGAGAATGCGCGCCAGCGTCTGCGCCAGCAGCGTCTTGCCCGAACCGGTTGGACCAACGAGCAGAATATTGGATTTGGCGAGTTCGACGTCGCTGTGCTTGCTGGCGTGATTGAGGCGCTTGTAATGGTTATGCACCGCAACCGACAGCACGCGCTTGGCCTGGAACTGGCCGATGACGTAATCGTCGAGAACCTTGCAGATCTCCTTCGGCGTGGGAATGCCGTCGCGCGTCTTGACCAGCGCCGACTTGTTCTCCTCGCGGATGATATCCATGCACAATTCGACGCATTCGTCGCAAATGAACACGGTCGGCCCGGCGATCAGCTTGCGGACCTCGTGTTGGCTCTTGCCGCAGAACGAGCAATAGAGCGTGTTCTTCGAGTCGCTGCTGCCAATCTTGCTCATAGGCTTCTCCATACGACCGTATTTTACGAATCGGTCGATTCTTTTATCGATACCGGCTCCAGCCTAAGAAATCGTAGACGGAAGTCCGATTTGATCACGGTCGGCGAAACAGAACAAGAACATCCCTGTTTGTCCCCACTTGGCCGCGCATTGCGCCTGAGCATATTCCGAAAAAGCCACCCAACTTTTCCAACGTGAATACGCATTAAAACAAACCGCTAGAGCGCATTCCTTAAACTGGTCGGCCCTCAAGCGCTCATGGGCGCGTCAATAGCGCGCCGCATTTGGCTAACTTATGCGCGCGCCGCGGCATTGCAACGGCGCTGCGCCAAAATCTGACACTGCGCAACTCATGCAAGCTACGCGCCAGCGGCCTATTTCTTTTCCTCGACCGCCTCTGGCCGCTTGGTCAGAACCTGGTCAATGAGACCGAAAGCCTTGGCCTCGTCCGCCGACATGAAATGATCGCGATCGAGCGTACGCTCGATGGTGTCGTAATCCTGGCCGGTATGGTGGACGTAGATATCATTCAGACGTTTCTTGATCTTCATTATGTCTTCAGCATGGCGCAGGATGTCGGACGCCTGCCCCTGGAAGCCGCCGGAGGGCTGATGCACCATGATGCGAGCGTTCGGCAGGGCGAAGCGCATGTCCTTCTCGCCCGCCGCCAACAGCAGCGAACCCATCGAGGCGGCCTGACCGACGCAAAGAGTTCGAAACCTTCGGTTTGATGAACTGAATCGTGTCGTAAATCGCCAGACCGGCCGTGACGACGCCGCCGGGCGAATTGATATAGAGCGAAATTTCCTTCTTGGGGTTTTCCGCCTCGAGGAACAGCAGCTGGGCGATGACGACAGAAGCCATGCCGTCTTCGACCGCGCCGGTCAAAAACACGATGCGTTCGCGCAACAACCGGGAATAAATGTCAAATCCACGCTCGCCGCGCGGCGTGTTCTCGATTACCTGCGGGATCAGGTACTGACTGTAAGTCTCGATGGGATCGCGCATATATCTTGTTCCTTTGGCCGGTTCTAGCCATTTCGAAGGGCGGTTTTGGCCGCTGGATCATCGTCCAACATAATTATCCCGCCGCCGCTGGCAATGGGCGAGCGGAGAACGAAACGAAAAACAGCCAAAACGCCTACGCAAGCCGGCGTCTGAAATTACGCGCCGGTCTGTGAATAAGTTGTAAAGCAAACCCGATGCGTCAATTGAAAAGGCCCCCGGCGTCAGCCGAGGGCCGTTTACGAGTTCGGCGGCGGAAGATCAGACGGCCTTCTCGTCGTCTTCGACCTTGAGCAATTCGTCGCGGGTGACGCTCTTGTCGGTCACCTTGGCCGCGCCGACGATGTGGTCGACCACTTTATCCTCGAACAACGGCGCGCGGATTTCCGCGGTCGCCTGCGGATTCTTACGGTAATAATCCCAAACCATCTGTTCCTGGCCGGGGTAGGCCCTGGCGCGTTCAACGATGCCCTGAGTTCACTTCCTCGTCCGACACTTTCACGCCGGCCTTTTCGCCGACTTCGGCCAAGACCAGACCCAGACGCACGCGCCGTTCTGCGATACGGCGATATTCGGCGCGCTGGGACTCTTCGGTGGCGCCATCGTCGGCGAAACTCTTGCCGGTCGCCTTCTGCTCGGCCTCGACCTGGCTCCAGATGCCGCCGAACTCCTGTTCGACCAGGCCCTGCGGCAATTCGAAGCTGTATTTCTTGTCAAGCGCGTCAAGCAGCGCCCGCTTCAACTTGTCGCGCGAGGCGCGGTCGTAATCGCGCTGAAGATTGCTCTTGATCGCCTCGCGCAGCTTGTCGACCGAGTCGAAGCCGAAGCCCTTGGCGAATTCGTCATTGATTTCGACGGCGGCTGGAGTGGCGACCGTCTTCACCTTGACGTCGAACACGGCCTCCTTGCCGGCCAGATGCGCCGCCGAATAATCGGCCGGGAAGGTCACGACGACCTTGCGCTCGTCGCCGACCTTGGCGCCTTCAAGCTGGGATTCGAAACCGGGAATGAAGGAGCCCGAACCGAGGGTCAGGTCGACGCCTTCGGCGGTTCCGCCGTCGAAGGCCTCATCGCCGATCTTGCCGACGAAATCGATCGTCAGCTTGTCGCCATTCTGCGCGGCGGCGCCGTCTTCGCGCGCGTTATAGACACGGTTGCGCTCGGCCAGGCGGTCGAGGCCCTGCTGAACCTCGTCGTCGGAAACCGTGGCGACGGGACGCTCCAGCTCGACATCGTCGAACGCGCCAATCTCGAAAGCCGGCAGCACTTCGAAGGCGATCGAGAAATTCAGATCGCCGGTCGCCTCGAGAACCTTTTCCATCTGATCCTTGTCTTCAGGAAAATCGAACTTCGGCTCGGTGGCCAGGCGTAGGCCGTTATCCTCGACAATCTTGCGATTGGCTTCATTGACGGCGTTCTGCACGACGTCGCCCATGATCGACTTGCCATAAAGGCGTTTGAGATGGCCAGACGGCACCTTGCCGGGACGGAAGCCGTTGATGCGGACCTTGTCCTTGAGGTCGGCGAGCTGCGCCTCGAGCTTCTCGGCAAGTTCGGCGGCGGCGAGCACCACCTGAAATTCCCGCTTCAGACCTTGTGAAAGCGTCTCGGTCACTTGCATCTTCAAAAAACCTTCTCGGACTTGTCGGCGACCGCTTTTCGGGCCGCCGCGAAATGATAAAACTCAGGCGAGCAACGCGCCCTCCGCCGTCAGGCGCGGGTGGTTCTGGTGCGGGCGGAGGGACTCGAACCCCCACGATTTTCACCACCGGAACCTAAATCCGGCGCGTCTACCAGTTCCGCCACGCCCGCGAAAACGATTCCGGCGCCGCACGCTCGGCGCCCGGCGTTCCCCCGTTCGGGTGGCGCTCTATAGCAATGACCAAATGTTTGCGCGACAAAAAAATTACAATAGCCGTAAGACAAAATCCGGCGGGGCGGCGAATCGTCGCCCGTCGCGGTATAAACAGGCGGGTTCGATCGCCGGGCGCACTTTCTGGAATTCTCATGTTTTTGAACCGCCGCACCCTGCTGGGCTCGCTTTGCCTGAGCCTTTCCGCCATTCCCGCCCGAGCGCAAAACGCGGCGGCCGGTCCGCAAACCGCTGTCCCCGCCGCCCCGCCCGGCGACGGCTATATCGCGCTTGAAGCGCAAAAAGGCGCTCTGCAGCTCCTGCCCGCGCCGGCGGGAAAAACCGCGATCTGGGGCTTCGGCGGCGCGGTTCCCGGCCCATTGCTGCGGGTCAAGGCCGGCGAAGAGGTCAAGGCGCGGCTAGTCAACCGGCTCGACCAGCCCATCGCCCTGCACTGGCGCGGCGTGCGCATCGCCAACGCCATGGACGGCGTCGCCGGTCTGACGCAAAAGCCGGTTCCGCCCGGCGAAAGCTTCGACTACGCGTTCGTCGCGCCGGATCCGGGAACCTACCTCTATCAGCCGCTCGCCCCGCCCTTCGCCGGCGAACAGATGGGGCGCGGGCTTTATGGGGCGCTGATCGTCGACGAACCGACGCCGCCGCCGGTGGATCACGACCTGCTGCTCGTCATCGCCGACTGGCGGCTTGACGCCTCCGGACAGATCGTCGGCGACTTCGACAATCCCGCTGACGCCTTACGCCAGGGGCGATTCGGCGCTGAAATCAGCGTCAATTCGAAAGCCGCGCCGCTCATGCAGGAATTTTTACCGGGCGCGCGATTGCGCCTGCGGCTCGTCAACGCCGCCAACGCCCGTATCATGGCGATCGCCTTTGACGGCGCCGCGCCGCAGATTTTCGCCATAGACGGCCAGTTCTGCCGCCTGTTCGAGCCGGTGCGGCGCACCCTGCCGATCGGGCCAGGCGCCCGTTTTGAAGTCATGCTCGACCTGCCGGCGACGGAAGGGTCGGACGTCGCCCTGATCCTGCGCGGCGAAACGGAATTGCCCGACCGCCGGATCGTCGTGTTCCGCACCAAGGGACAACGGGCGCCGCAGCGGCCGGCCCCGGTCACGCCGCCGGAGAACCCACGGCTGCCGGCGGAAATCCAATTGCAGAACGCCAAGAAGCTCGAACTCGTCATCGACGGCGGCGCTCCGGCTCATCCGGCGGCCGGATCGGCGCCGCCGCGCGGCGAGGCCCCGCGCCGCATCTGGACCATCAACGGACGCGCCTCGAACGGCGCCGACGGCCCGCCGCTGTTCACGGTCAAGCGCGGAACGGCCGTAAGCCTGGGCTTTACCAATAAATCGCTCTATCCGATCGACATGCACGTGCATGGACACGTCATGCGCCTGCTGCACGACCTCGACGACGGCTGGGACCCCTATTGGCGCGACAGCGTCATCGTGCCGGAGTTGAGGACCAAACATGTCGCCTTCATTGCCGACAATCCGGGCAAATGGATGATCCATTGCGCAATTTATGAGCATTTGAGCAATGGCTTGGCCGCCTGGTTCGAGGTGACCTGAGCCAACGAAACCGACAGCGGCGTTCGCCCCGCCGACACGATCAGACGCGATCGCAAACGGCGTTCATCGCGCGGGGCATTCGAGCATCCAATGCACGCCAAACCGGTCCCTGAACTTGCTGAAATAGTCGCCCCACGGCTGGACGGCGAGCGGCGCGGTGACGACGCCGCCTTCCGACAAGCGGGCGAACATGCGATCGGCGCTCGCGAGATCGTTCAAAAAAAGTATATACGCCGATCCCCGCATCGGTTCGGCTTCGTGGTGGTCGGAAGCAAAAAACAGAACGCCAGGGCCTTCGAAACGCGCGTGCATGATTTTGCCGCGCATGGCCTCGCTTGCGATCGGCGCCCCATCGACGCCATACCGCATGAGCTCCGTAACCCGGCCAAGACCGCAACGCGTGTAGAAATTCAGCGCCTGTTCACAGACCGCGTTAAAAAATAAATAGTTGGCCAATTGCATAATGCGAACCCTTCGCATTCGAAATGCGTCTTAGCGGCGGCGATCGACGCGCGCCTGAAAAATTTGCAATAAAAATTTAAACCAATACCGGCGTCAACTCGCGTTCCGGCCGGCGCTTTTGTACGTCGGCCGGAGAGCGATGGCAACGCGATTCAACGGCGCCGCGCGCCCGTCGTCACAGCTTGGCGTGCGAGCCGTCGCAAAGCGCGCCGTTAGCGGAATGTTTGCAGCCGCAGAAATAGGCGGTTCCGGTCTTTTCAGGCGTATAGGCCGTGGGGACGAATTGCGAACCCTTATGCGAACCGTCGCAAAGCGGCTGTTTGGCCGATTTGCCGCACGAGCACCAATAATAGGTTTTTCCCGCCTCGACTTCCGTGGCGTAGGGGAATTTTTGCGCGACGACCGGTTCGCTCATGATATTTCCTTCTCTTTGCAAGCCGTTCAACGGAACGACTGGGCCGCACAATAAACATCGACCCTGGCCCGCCAAAGCAGGCGGCGTCGGGAAATTTGCAGAATCGACATTGCAAGAATGCGCGGTGCTAATCGGCTTGGCGCGAACGCCCCTCGCCGATCAGACCGGCGACGACGCGCGGCAAAATCTCCGACAGGTCTTCGGCGATCAGACCGGGCCCAAACAGCGCCGCGGCCTCGCCATGCATCCAGACGGCGCAGGCGCAGGCTTCAAAAACCGGCATGGATTGCGCCAGCAAGCCGCCGATCAGACCGCTCAGCACGTCGCCGGCGCCCGCCGTCGCCAGCCAGGGCGGCGCATTGTCGGCGATGGCGGCGCGCCCGTCGGGCGCGGCGACGACCGTGTCCGCGCCTTTATGCACGACGACCGCGCCAAGCAAAGCGGCCGCGACCCTAGCCTTTGATAGTTTATCCGTAAATTCAACATGTTGCCCAGACATCACAAGGTTCTTGCGGAGGTTGAGCGCGGCCTGTTCAGGAATCAGACGAAGCATCTCGTCGTTCATACAAAATTTACCATCTAATATATTGAAAACACGGTCAAACTCACCGTCGTGCGGCGTGATGGCGACGTGTGCTCCGCTAGCGCCGATCCGCTGTCGCAACGTCCTCCAATCGCGAGCGAAGACGGTGAGAGCGTCGGCGTCGAGCGCCAGGCCAAGCGGACGCTCCGTTCCGGCCGGCGCGGCCGCGAGCGCAGCCTCGACCAGCGCGCGCGTTCCCTCCCCGACGCCAAGGCCGGGGCCGATAACGCAGGCGTTTTTGCGCCGATCGGACAGAATCCGCGCCAGATCGAGCGGCCCCTCGCAGCGTCGCGTCATCACCGCCAGCGATTGCGGGCCGACGACCGCCAGCGCATCGTCGGAACAGGCCAGCGTCACCAGGCCGGCGCCCGCGCGCAGACCGGCGCGGGCGGCCAGACGCGCCGCCCCCGTCTGCCATTTCGGCCCGCAGACGGCGACAAGATGGCCTCTATCGTATTTGTGGCCGCTGATTTCGGGCCGCGGAAAATGGCTGAGCCAAAGTTCACGCCGATTGAGAAAGGTTTTCGGCCCGATCGTCTCCAGAACCTTCGGCACAACGCCGATGTCAGCCAGATGCAGGCGCCCGCAGGCGAGCCGACCTGGCAAAAGGACATGTCCGGGCTTAAATCGGAAAAAGGTCACGGTTTCGTCGGCGCGAACGGCCGGCCCGGCAAGCGCGCCGCTCGCGCCGTCGAGCCCCGAGGGCGTATCGACCGCAAGCTTGCCGGCGGCGCTGGCGTTGACGCGCTCGACCAAGGCGGCGGCCTCGCCGTCCAAGGGACGCGACAGGCCGGCGCCGAACAAGGCGTCGACGATCACGTCGGCGACTGCGGGATCGAGGTCGCTGGCGCGTTGCGTTTGCCCGCGCCATTGCGCCATTGCGCCCGCGGCGTCGCCGTGCAGCATTCCGGGCTCGCCCAGCGCGCCAAGCGCCACGTCAAAGCCGCGTTCGCGCAACAGGCGGGCGGCGACATAGCCGTCGCCGCCGTTATTGCCAGGTCCGCAATAGACGATAATCCGCCGCCCTCCCGCCCGCTGGGCCATGGCCTCGGCCACGGCCGCCACGGCGGCGCCGGCGCGCTCCATCAAGCGCGCGCCGGCAATTCCGCCTGCTATGGTCAAAGCGTCCGCCTGCGCCATCTCGGCGGGCGTCAGCAACTCGACAGGCGAATTATCCGCTTTGCTCGGATGGATCTGATGCATGGGATGCAAGTGTGACCGAGCCACTCCGTCCCCGCAAGCGTCGAGATCAAGGACGTCTGAAGAAGCATTGCGGGCTTGCGCGATTCATCCTAAATCGGGCGTCGCAAAGGAGGGCACGACCGCCATGAGCAAAAGTCCGCGCAAATTTTTCGAGCCGCTCGCCATTGGCGCGCCAGCGCCCTACCGCGAATTGCCGGTGCGGGTCGAGCGCATGATTCATTTCGTGCCGCCTCATCTGGAAAAGGTGCGGGCCAAAATTGGCGACATGATCGGCGCCGTCGACGTCATTCTCGGCAATCTTGAGGACGCCATCCCGGCGGACGCCAAGGAAGCGGCGCGCGCCGGCTTCATCGAAATGGGCAAGGCGCATGATTTCGGCTCCACCGGCCTGTGGACGCGCGTCAACTGCCTCAATTCGCCCTGGCTGCTCGATGACGTCACCCAGATCGTCGGCGCCATCGGCGACAAGCTCGACGTCATCATGCTGCCCAAGGTCGAGGGCCCGTGGGACATCCACTATCTCGATCAGTTGCTGGCCCAGTTGGAGGCCCGCCACGCCATCAAAAAGCCGATCCTCATTCACGCCATTCTCGAGACGGCCGAAGGGGTGAAGAATGTCGAGGACATTGCGCTGGCCTCGCCGCGCATGCATGGCATGAGCCTTGGTCCGGCCGACCTTGCGGCCTCGCGCGCCATGAAAACGACGCGCGTCGGCGGCGGCCATCCCGAATACAAGGTTCTGGCCGATCCCGGCGCCGATACTTCGGCGGTTCGCCCGGTCTATCAGCAGGATCTCTGGCATTACACCGTCGCCAAGATGGTCGACGCCTGCGCCTCGGCCGGCATCAAGAGCTTCTACGGCCCGTTCGGCGACATCGCCGATCTCGCCGCCTGCGAAGTCCAGTTCCGCAACGCCTTCCTGCTCGGCTGCGCCGGCGCATGGTCGCTGCATCCCAATCAGGTCGCCATCGCCAAAAAGGTGTTCTCGCCTGACGCCAAGGAGGTCGCCTTCGCCAAACGCATCCTTGAGGCCATGCCGGACGGTTCCGGCGTCGCCATGATTGACGGCAAGATGCAGGACGACGCCACCTGGAAACAGGCCAAGGTGATCGTCGATCTCGCCCGCCAGGTCGCCGCGCGGGACAAGGATTTCGCGACGCTTTACGGCTTCTGAGCGAAGCGCGTGTCGCCATTTGTCCGCATGGACCGTTCCGTACGATTAGAACACGCGCCGCCGCCCCGTTTGTAGGGCGATATTGACTCGAAAATCCTCCAGGCGTAGCAGTTTCGCTCGCCCTGGCGTCCGCAAGCCCGACCGGTCGGGCCTTTCATGCGCCTGATCGCAAAGCCGTTTTGCTGGCGGGTAGGCCTTGGAACGATTGGACCGAACCCTCTCCTATGAAACCGCGCGCCGCGAAATATGGCATCGGCCAGATCGTCAAACACCGCAAATACCCATTTCGCGGCGTGATCTACGACGTCGATCCAGTGTTCGCCAATAGCGAGGAATGGTGGCTGTCCATTCCCGAGGACGTGCGCCCGGCGAAAGATCAGCCCTTCTACCACCTCTACGCCGAAAATTCCGAAACCGAATATGTCGCCTATGTTTCGGAACAAAACCTCGAAGTCGACACCAGCGGCGCGCCCTTGCGCCACCCGCAGATCAAACAGGTTTTCGCCCGCGACGAATCCGGCGTTTATGTCAAGAAAACCTCGCGCCTGAACTAAAGCGCGCTGTTTCGATAGGTCGCCGACGCGGCGAAAAAAAAACGCGGACCGATCGGCCCGCGTTTTTATTGTCTTTAACGCCGAAAGGCTTATTTCGGCGCGGCAGGCGCAGCCGGAGCCGTCGGCGCGCCAGAAACCGCGTTCTGCTGTTCCTGCAGTTTCTTGCGCTCTTCGTCGGCGCGCTTCTGCAATTGCTCGGCCAGCTTCTTCTGCTGTTCCTGAATGATCTTCGGATCGATCGGCGGGCCGTCGAAAGCAGGCGCGAAACCGGCGAGCGGAATGTCGAAAATCACGTCGGCCGCCTGATTCTTGACGTTGACGTGCAGCGTCGTGCCCTTCTTGATCGCGTCCACGACGGGCGACTTGACCTTGGACTCGGCGAAACAGCCGTTCGGGAAGCAGACTTCGTAATAGCCCTCGGACGGCTGCCCGTCATCGACCGCAAAGCGGAAGCCTGGGCGCAACGACAAACCGACCGGCATCAGGAAGCGCACGAGCTTGGTTTCTTCGCCCTTGACGTCATAGACGGCGACGGCGAGCGCCGGCGGCTGATCCGGCTGAGCGCCGAATTCGCGCGAGGTATAGCAAAGCTCCTTGGTGCCCGTCTGATCCTTGAAGCAGACCTTGCTCCATTGCGGCGAGGTGGGCGTCAACTGCACGCGCATCGGTCCCTGAGGCGCGGCGGGCGCACCAGCGGCGGGCGCCGCAGGAGCGGCGGGTTTCGGCTTTGCCTGCGCCAGGGCTTCATTCGCGCCGACAAACTGACCGGCGCCAATAGCCAGGGAGCCAGCGATCAGCGCGGCGCCAAAGCGCGAGGGAGAAAACGACATCGGTATTCCTTTCAACAGTGCGGCCTGCGCGCTATGCGGAGAATGAGCAAATCGTAAACCGCCCCGAAAGGAGGTTCATCAACGCCATCGCAAGCGCCTACGGCGAAATTGCGGCGTCTCCGGAGAAACATGACCGCGAATTCGTCGAACCCCCTGCGACAGACGTCTCAATTCGCAAAATGCGGAAAAGCGAACGCCACGCTCTTCAGCGCAAATTGGGGCGATAAATTGACGAGTGCTTCATAGCCGCTTCGGAAAGGATTTTCCAGTCGGTAAATTGCCGCGAAAAAATCGCCGCCGATCTGGAAACTTCCGCGCTAAAACAAACGCTACGGCGTCGACTGGACGATAAAATCCCCGAACGCCATTCTTTCAGACAATCTGAAACGACCGCTCAAATGGACAAAATGACACGGCCGGCGACCGGCGTGCGGTAGGGCCGCTACGCCGAGCCACGCCCTTGAACGCGCCAAATTTTGGAGCGCGGCCAATTTTTCCGCGCAGAGCCCGGCAAGAAACAACCGGCCGAAGACAGCGCATTCAAAAAAAGCTCGCCGCCAACCCGCCCGCTGCTTTCACAAAACCAAAACCCTTTGCCGTCGATCGCCGAAGCCGTCCGGCATATTAAACAACCGCCCAAAGGAGTCGTTCTCCGTGAGGGCGATCACCCATACTCAGGTCGAGTCTTTCCGAACTGTTTCATTGATGTCTGGCTTTAGTTTCGTGGTTAGTATAGAGGCGACTAATGCGCTTTGCGGTAGCGGGCGACGATAAAGCTTAGGCTGAGCAAGAGCAAATTGAGCAAGGAGCGAACCCGTGGCTAGCACCGCCAAGTCGCCCGGCGAGCGCCGGAACTGGGTGAAGCAGGTTGAAGAAATCTGCGCGCGACGCGGTCTTCAACTTACGCCCACCCGGCGGCGAGTACTGGAACTCTTGGCGCACGCCAAGGCGCCGCTGGGAGCTTATGCGGTACTCGACCAACTGTCTCGGGCCCAAGCGAAAACCGTTGCGCCGCCGACTGTCTATCGTGCGCTTGAATTTCTTGTCGAGAACGGCTTTGTCTTCAAGATCGCCAGCACCAACGCCTACGCCCCCTGCGATCATCTCGGCCACCACCATCACGGCATGCTGCTGATCTGCAGCCGCTGCGGCCGCGCCGACGAAATCGAGAGCCCGAAGGTCGATGAGGCGCTGGCGGAGGCGGCGGCCAGGGTTGGGTTCCGACCGCTCCGGCAAACGGTCGAAATCGAAGGCTTGTGCGACGCCTGCAAGGAAGCTGGCGCGGAAGCGCCGTCGCCGCCGCATTTCCATGCCTGATTGGCCCTCCGCGTTCGGCACCTCCCCGTGTTGACATTTCGTATATTATAACATTACACCGTTATAATATAACATGCCGTCGGCAAAAACTGCGGCGAGCGACATTTTGCAGGGCGACGATGAGATTACGGAAATTCCTGTCGGTGGGCGGTTCGGTCGTGGCGCTAGTCGGCGCCAATCCTCACGCTTTTGCACAAACCCCTCTCCCCGAAGTTTTGGTGAAACAGCCGAAGCCGGCGCCGGTCAAAAAAGTCGTCGCGCATAAACCGGCGCCGCGGCCAAGAGTCCGTCAGGCCATCCATCGCGTCGCGCCTTCGTCCCCAACGCCATCCGCGCCGGGCGAGACGCCCGAGCAAATCGCCGCGAAGGCCGTCGCCGCCAAGATCGAGGCGCTGGACAAGGTGCGTGAAAATATCTTGCCACGCGCGGGCGCCAATTCAACCGATCTCGGGCAGGCGACAATCTCCGCCCTGCCGCGGGGCGAAGACTCTCCAATCGAAAAGGTCTTGTTGCAAACGCCTGGAATTTCTCAGGACACCGCCTCGAACGGCGGGCTGCATCTGCGCAATGAACACGCCAATGTGCAATATCGGATCAATGGCGTCTTGTTGCCTGACGGCGTCTCTGGCTTTGGCCAGGTGATCGACAGCGGTTTTGTCGGCAATGTCGCGGTGATCGACGGCGCGCTGCCGGCGCAATATGGCCTACACACATCTGGCGTCGTCGACATCACGAGTAAGAGCGGCGCCTTCGATGGCGGCGGCAAGATCGGCGTCTATGGCGGCAGCCTCGCCTATTTCACGCCGAGCTTCGAATATGGCGGCACGGTCGGCGACACCCAATATTTCGTTACCGGTCGCTTTTTGACCAGCAATATCGGCATCGAAAATCCTGCGCCGAGCATGGTTTCGCTCCACGACCATACCGACCAAGGCAAATTCTTCGGTTACGCGTCGACCTCGCTCGGCGATGGCGGACGGCTCAGCTTCATCAGTGGAACCGCAGTCGGCAATTATCAAATTCCGAACAATCCGGGCCAGCCGCAGGCGTTCAGCCTTCCTGGCCAGAACGGCTTCACCTCCTCTCAGCTCAACGAACACCAGTTGGAGCAGAACTATTTCAACGTCGTCGCGTTCCAGCAGACGCTCGGCGCTGTCGACTATCAGATTTCCGCCTTCGCGCGTTACAGCTCGCTCGCCTTCACGCCCGATCCGATCGGCGATCTCCTGTTTAACGGCGTCTCGTCGACGGTTTACCGCAGTTCCTTCCTCAACGGGATCGCCGAAGATACAGCTTACCGCCTCAACGAGCAGCACACCTTGCGCTTTGGCTTTACCGGCAGCGGCGAGGTGGCGCAGGCGAACAGCGCCTCGACACTTTTTCCGGTCGATGTGAGCCGCAATGTCAATGGCCCGCCCTTCGCCACGCCGCCGGATAACACCAGCAAGATCGGCTGGCTGTTCGGCGTCTATGCGCAGGACGAATGGAAGATCAACAGCCAGTTGACCTTGAACACCGGTCTGCGTTTCGACCAGATGGTTGAATATACCGACGCCAATCAATTGAGCCCGCGCGTCAGTCTGACCTACAAGCCTTTTGAGGACACCGCTTTTCATGCCGGTTTTGCGCGTTATTTCACGCCGCCGGAAATGGCGCTTGCGGCGCCGACCAATCTGGCGATGTTCCAGAACACGACCCAGCAGCCCACGGTCAACATCAACGACCCAGTCAAGCCGGAGCGGTCGAATGTCTATGACGTCGGCGTCGATCAGAAATTCGGAAAGTTCTCATTCGGTCTCGACGCCTATTACAAGACCGCGACCGACCTGCTCGACGACGGCCAGTTCGGCGCGGCCTATACTCTGACCGCTTTCAACTACGCCAAGGGCTGGAACGACGGGGTTGAGGCCAAGGTCAAATATCAGGACGGCGATTTTCAGGCTTACGCCAACGTGGCGCTGGGCCGTCAGATGGGCACGCAATTCGTGTCGAACCAGTATTTGATCGATTTGGATACCTATAACTACGTGCAAAATCACTACATCCCGACCGATCATTCGCAGACCTGGACCGGTTCCGCCGGCGCCTCCTATCTGTGGAAAGGCACGCGCTTCAGCACCGATCTGATTTTCGGCAGCGGCTTGCGCGACGGGTTCGCCAATCTGACGACGGTGCCGGCCTATGCGCAGGTCAATGTCGGATTGTCGCATGAGTTCAAATGGCTTGACGGTGCCAAGCCGACGACCTTGCGCTTCGACGTCGTGAACCTGTTCGATTCCATCTATGAAATCCGCGACGGCAGCGGCATCGGCATGTTTGCGCCGCAATATGGGCCGCGCCGCGGCTTTTTTGTCGGCATTTCGCAGAAACTGTGATCGCGCAGCGCAAACCGGACGAGGATCAAGAGCCTATGAACGTCATCACTCGCGCGCTTTCGCGCCTCTTCGCGACTCTGGTCCTGACCGGCGCTTTGTCGCTCGGCGCCCTGGCGCAGACGACGGCCGTCCCCGGCGCGGGCGCGCCGATGGCGGCTTCCGCCGCACCCACGGTCCAACCGGACCAGGAAGAGCCAGGTTCGGCCAGCGCCTCGCTCCTGCCCAAGGACCTGTCGCCCTGGGGGATGTTCCTCTCCGCCCATGTCGTCGTGAAGGCGGTAATGATCGGCCTGGCGCTTGCCTCGCTGATCACCTGGACGGTGGCTTTGGCCAAGGGCTGGGAGCTATTGGCCGGCAAACGGCTGGCGGCGGCCCAAAACGCTTTGTTGGCGCGATCCGACTCCCTCGCCGAAACCGTTCGGGCGCTGGCCGGCCAGGCGCAGCTGGAGGCGGCGGCGCAAGCGGCTTTGCTCGAAATAGAAATGTCGGGCGGCCTGACCGACAAGGCGTCGATCAAGGAACGGCTTGTCTCACGGCTGGAGCGGATCGAGGCGGCTTTGGGGCGCCGCATGATGCGCGGCACGGGCGCGTTGGCGACGATCGGCGCCATCGCCCCTTTCGTCGGCCTGTTTGGCACCGTCTGGGGCATCATGAACAGCTTTATCGGCATCTCGAAGGAGCACACCACCAACCTCGCCATTGTCGCGCCGGGTATAGCCGAAGCGCTGCTTGCCACGGCGCTCGGCCTGTTCGCCGCCATCCCAGCGGTCGTCGTCTACAATATGTTTTCGCGCGGCATCGCCGGCTACAAGGCGCTCTGCGCCGACGGCGCCGCGGAAATCCTTCGGATCGCCAGTCGCGATCTCGATCGCGCCGAAATCGCGCGGGCCATCGGCTTGCGCCACAAGGAAGCGGCGGAGTAAACCATGAGCGTCCGTCTCGACCATGGCGACGACGATCTGGCGGAAATGCACGAGATCAACGTCACGCCGTTCATCGACGTCATCCTCGTCCTGCTGATCATCTTCATGATCGCGGCGCCATTGGCGACGGTCGACATTTCCGTCGATCTGCCCGCCGCCCATGCGCAGCCGCAGTCGCGACCCAACAAGCCCTTGTTCCTCACTCTGAAAGCCGACCTTTCTTTGGCCATCGGTGATCAAATTATTTCGCGCGAAGATCTGGGTTCGGCGCTGGCCAAGGCGGGCGAAGGCGACAAGCAGCGGCGCATCTTCCTGCGCGCCGATCGGACAGTCGCCTATGGCGCATTGATGCGGGTGATGAACGAATTGCGCGCGGCCGGCTATCTCAAGCTGGCCTTGGTCGGACTTGAAACGGACGCGCGGCCATGACGGCGGTCGCGACAAATGACGCTTCCTTGACCCGTCCGGACATTTTTCGCTGGACCCTATGCTCCTTTACGGCGCTGCTCATGCACGGACTGATCGTGCTGGCCCTGGTCCAGCGCAACGAAGAAACCGATATGGATGCAGGATCGCCGGTCGCTCTGATCGAACTTGCGCCGATTCCCGTCGCGCCTTCATTGACGGAGACAGACTTGCCGCCTGGTCCGCCAGCCCCGGACACGGAACAGCGCGAGCGCATCGATGCGAGCGAAAAACCCCGGCAGGACGAGCCGCCCATTCAGGAGGCGGTCCAAAGCCCTGATACCAGCGACCCCGTCCCGCCGCCGAAGCCGCCCGAAGAACAGATGAAAGAGGCGGAGCGACAGCAACCGGTCGAAGCCTCGACCGCCGCCGCGCCGCCCGCCGCAACCGAGTTCGCGGGAAAACCGGCCGCGCCCGACGCCGGCCGCGCGACGCGTCTTCCCTCGGCGGCGGCCTTGCACTGGCAACGATCGCTCGTCGCCCAGCTGGAGCGATCGAAGCGCTATCCGCGCGACGCCGCCGGCCAATCAGGCATTGCCCGCCTCGCTTTCCGCATTGATCGCCTGGGCCATCTGATCGAAAGTCGGATTTTGCAAGGTTCGGGCTCCACCATCCTCGACGCGGAAACCCTCGCAACCGTGCGCCGGGCCGAGCCCTTCCCGCCGCCGCCGCAAGATGTCGCCGACGATCAACTCTGGTTCGTCGTGCCGATCCGCTATGCGGCGTCGCTCCGACGTTGATTTCGTCCAACGGATCGAAACGTTCCAGTTAAAACGAGCATCCCGACTTGTTGTTTCAGGCCACTTGATGCCCGTCGGCGCTGGCGCCGGAGAATGACGTATTCTCGCCGAAATGGCGATTCGTTCGGCAAAGGCCGAACGTAGCTTCCGACTCGAGGTGGTCGTCGGAGGTCCGTCGGCGCCCCTCTCAGCGTGACCCTAGCGGCGTGAAACCGCACGTATCAGACAAAAAACAAGCCGAGACGGGCGTTTTTGACGACAATCAGGGCGGCGTTTCAAGTGATTTTGAAACGCCGCCCTGATTTCTTGTCTGTGGCTCCCGCCCGCGTGAAGCGGGTCAGCCGGTTTCGTGGAATTTGCCTGGCCTTGATCCAGCAAGATCAGGCGAGGTCGAAGCGGTCGGCGTTCATCACCTTGTTCCACGCCGCGACGAAGTCGCGCACGAACGTCGCCCCGGCGTCGTCGCACGCATAGACCTCCGCGAGGGCGCGGAGCTGAGAGTTCGAACCGAAGATGAGGTCGGCGCGGGTCGCCGTCCACTTCGTTTGGCCCGTCGCGCGATCGCGTCCCTCGAACACATCTTGCGAGTTCGAGGCCGCCTTCCACGTCACGCCCATGTCGAGCAGGTTGACGAAGAAGTCATTGGTGAGCGTCTCGGGCCGCTGCGTGAACACGCCGTGCTGGGACTGTCCGACATTAGCGTTCAAGACGCGCAGGCCGCCGACGAGAACCGTCATCTCGGGCGCGGTCAGCGTCAGCAGCTGCGCCTTGTCGACCAGCAACTCCTCCGCCGAAACGGCGTAATGCGTCTTGAGATAGTTGCGGAACCCATCGGCTTTCGGTTCGAGAACGGCGAAAGAATTGACATCGGTCTGCTCCTGCGACGCGTCGGCGCGGCCCGGAGCGAAGGGAACTTCAGCAATACGGTACCGTAACGAAAAGGCGACAAA
>CAVTNU010000032.1:0-95014 GCA_963736175.1 uncultured Alphaproteobacteria bacterium
TGACGGTGAGCGCGAACGCCGCCGCCAAGACCTATGACGGCCTGGCCTATTCGGGCGGCGCTGGGGTGAGCTACGCCGGCTTCGTCAACGGCGAGGGGGCCTCGGTTCTGGGCGGAACGCTGGCCTATGGCGGCGCGGCGCAGGGGGCGGTCAACGCCGGCGCCTATAGCCTGACGGCCTCGGGCCTGACCTCGAGCAATTACGCCATCGCCTATCAGGCGGGAGCCTTGAACGTCGCTCAGGCGAGCCTGACGGTGAGCGCGAACGCCGCCGCCAAGACCTATGACGGCCTGGCCTATTCGGGCGGCGCTGGGGTGAGCTACGCCGGCTTCGTCAACGGCGAGGGGGCCTCGGTTCTGGGCGGAACGCTGGCCTATGGCGGCGCGGCGCAGGGGGCGGTCAACGCCGGCGCCTATAGCCTGACGGCCTCGGGCCTGACCTCGAGCAATTACGCCATCGCCTATCAGGCGGGAAGCTTGAACGTCGCTCAGGCGGGCCTGACGGTGACGGCGAACGCCGCCGCCAAGACCTATGATGGCCTGGCCTATTCGGGCGGCGCCGGGGTGAGCTACGCCGGCTTCGTCAACGGCGAGGGGGCCTCGGTTCTGGGCGGAACGCTGGCCTATGGCGGGACGGCGCAGGGGGCGGTCAACGCCGGCGCCTATAGCCTGACGGCCTCGGGCCTGACCTCGAGCAATTACGCCATCGCCTATCAGGCGGGAAGCTTGAACGTCGCTCAGGCGGGCCTGACGGTGAGCGCGAACGCCGCGTCGAAGACCTATGACGGTCTGGCCTATTCGGGCGGCGCCGGGGTGAGCTACGCCGGCTTCGTCAACGGCGAGGGGGCCTCGGTTCTGGGCGGAACGCTGGCCTATGGCGGGACGGCGCAGGGGGCGGTCAACGCCGGCGCCTATAGCCTGACGGCCTCGGGCCTGACCTCGAGCAATTACGCCATCGCCTACATCGGTGGGTATTTGGCTGTAACGCCGCGCTCGATCATCGTGACAGCGGATGCGCTTGAGCGCGCATATGGCGCGTCCAACCCGGCCTTGACGTACCAAATTGGCGGCAACGGGCTCGTCGCTGGCGACCAGTTGTCCGGACAGCTTGCCACGTCGGCGACCGTGACGTCGCAACCGGGACAATATCCGATTTCCATCGGAAGTTTGACGGCTTCGCCGAACTACAGTCTGAGTTTCGCCGGGGCCCAATTGACGGTCGGCGGCGCGCCGGTGGATCCGACGGTCGCTCCCAACCGGTTCGTCGACACCTTGAGTACTGGAACAATAGGGCAGGGTGCGGGACCAATCGGTCAAAGCAGTGGGCCTCCAGCGGCGGCGAACGAAAACTGCCAATATTCCGCGGGAGAGGCGAATTCCGTTGGCTTCGGAGCAGCGAATCGGGCAAGTTACGGGGCCGTTTCATGTTCGAAATGAGGAAGACGATGAAATTAGCCCCAGCGTTAGGCGTGGTGTTTGTTGCGCTGGCGTTAGGCGTCGGCGCGATTGAAATGTTCGCGTCGGCGGAAACGGCAAAGATTCCCGAGCCGCCCAAAGCGGCCCCCGCGCGTAAGGTTGAGGCGGCGCAACAGCCTGTCGGCGGCGATCCGCAGTCGACGCAGGCGAGCTACGGCGATTGGGTTTTGCGCTGCCAACGTAACGGCGCAAGCGAGGACGGCCAACTGTTCTGCGAGGTGGCTCAAACGATTCAGATCGAACGGCAGCCCGCGCCTTTCGCTCAGATCGCTTTCGGGCGGTTAAAGAAGGGCGAAGCCCTTCAATTGACGGTGGCTCTGCCCGCCAATGTGGCTTTTCCCAGCGCGCCGAAGTTGTTGCTCGATGGGAAGGACCAAGACGCGATCGAGTTGTCCTGGCGTAAATGCCTTCCCGGCGGATGTTTCGCAGGCGTGGCGCTGACAGAAGACAATTTGCGCAAATTGCGCGCGGCGCAAGGCGCCGGCAGCATCGTCTCCAAGGACAGCGTTGGCCAGGAATTCAAGCTTCCAATGTCCTTCCGTGGACTTGCTCAAGCGCTTGACGCGCTCGCGCGGACTCCCTGAGCCGACCTTCGGCTGAAACGCCTCGTTAACGCGCGGGCACGCGATCTCGACGGTTCGGCGCGCGATCAGCGCTGGAACAATTGAAACATTCGTATATATCTATATATCTGATGTTCAACGTGGGAAAACGTTTATGACTGTCAATAGCGCGGTAATGGCTCTGGCCGGAGCGATGGTGCTTATCTCCCTGGCGCTCGCCCAATTTGTCTCACCCTGGTTTTTGTTGTTGACGGCCTTCGTCGGCCTCAATCTCTTTCAGTCGGCGTTCACGGGGTTTTGCCCGGCCGCGATGATCTTCAAAAAAATGGGACTGAAGTAAGCCTCCGTCCGCGTCTCGCCTAAAGCGTGGTCGCAAAATAAACCTGGGCGCGCCTTCATCGGGCGCGCCCATTGCCCTTTTCAATCCAGATATTATCGCGGCGCGTCAAACTCGGGGCCGCCGCGCAACACGACATAGATGGCGGGGATGACCAGAACCGTCAGCGCCGTCGACGAGGCGAGGCCGAACAACAGCGAAATCGCCAGCCCTTGAAAGATCGGGTCGGACAAAATCACCGCCGCGCCGATCATCGCCGCCAGCGCGGTAAGCAAATCGGCTTGAAGCGGATCGCGCCCGCCTGGATGAGAACTTCTCGCAGACCCTTGGCCTTATCCGTGTGGCGGACAAAATCGACCAGAAGGATGGAATTGCGCACGATAATGCCGGCCAGCGCAATAAATCCGATCATCGAAGTGGCGGTGAACGCGGCGTGGAACAGCCAATGGCCCAGCATGATGCCGATGAAAGTCAGCGGAATCGGCGTCAGGATCACTAAAGGCAATTTGAATGATTTGAATTGAGCGACGACGAGAATGTAAATCCCGACCAGCGCCGCCATGAAAGCCGCGCCCATGTCGCGGAAGGTCACCCAGGTCACCTCCCACTCGCCGTCCCAGAGCAGCGATGTCTTGCTCTCATCGAGCGGCTGGCCGTGCATGATAATTCGCGGCTTCGGCGCGTCCGCCGACCAATCCATCTTGTCCAGCGCCTCGTCCACCGCCAGCATGCCGTAGAGCGGCGCTTCATAACTGCCCGCCAGCTCGGCCTGAACCATTTCGGCGGCGCGCCCGTTATGCCGGAAAATCGGGAATGACGAGGCTTCGCTCGATACGCGCACAACATCGCCAAGCTCGACGATGGTGCGGTTGCCCGGCAACGCGTTGGCCGGAACCGGCGTCGTCAGGACGCCTCCGCCGACGACGCGCTGGTACTTGCCGAGCGCCATGCGGATCGGCAGGGGCTGGCGTCCGCCGCCGCGATGGGAATAGCCAACGACTTCGTCGCCATAAAGCCGGCGCAAGGTGTCGAAAACATCGTTTTGCTGCACGCCGAAAAACTCAAGGCTGTCAGAATCGATTTCGATGCGCTTGCGCTGCGCCTGTACGCCGTAGGAATCGTCGATGTCGACGATGAAGGGGGCGCTTTCGAAAGCCTTGCGCACTTTGGCGGCGACAGCGCGTCGGGTGGGCGCATCAGGGCCATAAATTTCCGCCAGCAGCGTGGCCAGCACCGGCGGCCCAGGCGGCGGTTCGACGACCTTGATCGACGTGTGATCGGGAGTTTCAATTCCGATCAGACGCTTGCGAATTTCCAGAGCGATTGCGTGGCTGGTGCGGGAGCGTTGGTCTTTCGGCTTGAGATTGACCTGGATGTCGCCGACTTCGGGCGTGCTGCGCATGTAATAGTGCCGCACCAGACCGTTGAAATTGAATGGCGCCGCCGTTCCGGCGTAGGTCTCGAACGACAGAATCTCGGGAATGTCTTTCGTCCGTTCGACGGCTTCCATCAGAATGCGGTTGGTCGTCTCCACTGAAGAGCCGCGCGGCAGATCGGCGACGATGGCCACTTCCGCCTTGTTGTCGAAGGGCAGCAGTTTGACGGTCACGGCCTTGAAGTAGAACAGGCTGAGCGAAGCCAGGGTCGCGCCGCCGACGATGAGCAGAAACCGCTTGGCCGATTGCTTGGTTTGCAGGATCGGCGTGGCGACGCGCCGGTAGAGCGCGCCAAGTTTGCCGCCGTTTTCCTGATCGGCGTCGTGATGCAAGCGCGCCTTGCCGGCGATCTTCAGCATCAGCCAGGGCGTGAGGATCACCGCGACGAAAAAGGAGAAAACCATCGCCGCCGAGGCGTTGGATGGAATGGGGCTCATATATGGACCCATCAATCCAGAGACGAAGAGCATCGGAAGCAACGCCGCGACGACGGTCAGCGTGGCGACAATGGTTGGGTTGCCGACTTCCGCGACCCCGTCGACGGCCGCGTCGATGCGCGAGCGCCCGTCGTTCATCGCCCAGTGACGGGCGATGTTTTCGATCACGACGATCGCGTCGTCGACCAGGATGCCGATAGAAAAGATCAAAGCGAACAGGCTTACGCGGTTGAGCGTATAGCCCATGATTCTCGCGGCGAACAAAGTCAGGAGAATGGTGGAGGGAATGACGATGGCCACCACCAGGGCTTCGCGCCAGCCGATGGAAAAAGCCACGAGCAGAACGATCGATATTGTCGCCAGGCCGAGATGGAACAATAATTCGTTGGCCTTGTCATTGGCCGTTTCGCCGTAATTGCGGGTGACCTGGACTTCGACATCGCCGGGAACGATGTTTCCTTTCAAGTCTTCAAGCTGCGTCACGATCCGTTCGGCGATGGAAACGGCGTTCGCTCCGGCGCGTTTGGCGATGGCGATGGAGACGGTCGGCGTGCTGAAAAAATTCGAACCCGAGCCCCTCACAATATGCATGGCGCGCGTTTCGTTGGGCTCCGTATCCAAGACGACCTTGGCGACGTCGCGCACATAAACCGGGCGGTTGTCGCGCGTTGTCAGCAACAGGTCGCCGATTTCGGGCAAAGTTTGCAGTGTGCGTCCCGCGACGACCGGAATCTGCAGGCCCCCGTCGCGCACTTGTCCCGCCTGAAAGGCGCTGTTGGCGCCATGGACCTTCGCTTCCAATTGCTGCAGCGTCACGCCATAGCGCGCAAGACTGGCTGGGTCTGGTTCGACGCGGATTTCGTCTGGCTGATCGCCGGCGAGATAGGTCAGGCCGACATCGTCCAGCTTAGCCAACTCCACCCGCAATTCACGCGCGACATTGGTCAGGGCGTCGCCTGTCCAGCGGTCGGCCGCTTCGGGTTTGGGCGCAAGCGTCAGCACCACGATGGCGACGTCGTCGATGCCGCGTCCAACGATCAGAGGCTCGGGAATGCCGGTGGGAATTTTGTCGAGATTGGCGCGCACTTTGTCGTGAACGCGCAGAATAGCGGCGTCGGTGGACGTTCCGACAAGAAAGCGGACCGTGACGACGACCTGATCGTCGAAGGTCTTGGAATAAACGTGTTCGACGCCGTTGATGCTCTTGACGATGGTCTCCAGCGGTTCGGCGACAAGTTTGACCGCGTCCTCGGCCTTGAGGCCGTCGGCGCGCACCATGATGTCGACCATGGGTACCGAAATCTGCGGTTCTTCCTCGCGCGGCAAAGTGACCAGCGCGATCAACCCGAGCGCCAGAGCGGCGACCAGCAAGAGCGGAGTAAGCGGTGAAACGATGAACGCGCGCGTCAGGCGTCCCGCGATCCCGAGATTTTTGGCCGGTTCGGGAGCCCCGTCAATTCCAGCCGTCATGGCGTGAAAACCTTGTCGCCGGCGCGCAGGCCGGTGAGCGTTTCGACCATGTCGCCGTCATGCGGGTCGCTAAAAACCACCGCGACGTCGAGCGGTCCTTCCGGCCGCAGCAGACGAACATAATCGACGCCGGCGCGCGTCATGATCGCCGCGCGCGGAATGAACATCGCCTGCCTCTGACCGACCGGCGCATAGACCTGGACCCGTTCGCCGACGAAATAGTCGCCGAGTCCGTCGACTTCGGCGTCGACGGTGACGCGGCCGTTTTCGATCTCGGGATATATTTTGACGATCCGGCCTTTACGCGTCTTGTCGCTGGCCGCGTCAACCAAATCCAACCCGCGCGGCGCCACCGACACCGGCGCGCCGACGACCAGCAGCGAGGCGTGTCGCTCAGGTAGGTTGAGGCGAAGATAATAGGCTCCGGCGGCGATGCGGGCGATCGCTTCGCCGGGCATGATAACGGAGCCGGGGATGGCGGACATCGTCAGCACCCGTCCGGCCTTGGGCGCCAGCACCTGGCCTTCCGTGCTTTGTTGGCTCACCACCGCGCGCTGCGCGTTCATCGCCTCGACCTGATGCGACAGCACGTCGACATTGGTCTTGGCCTGGTCATAAGCAGCCTTGGTGATGAACCCGCGCGGAAGAAGGCTTTCGGCCCGCTGGAACGCGACAGTCGCGTTCTCCAGCTGGGCGTTGAGCCCGCGTAATTGTCCGTCCAGCGACTGAACCTGCAAAGCCAGTTTGGGGTCGGCGACAACGGCGATCACGTCGCCGGCCTTGACCTCCGCGCCTTCATCGACCGAACGGCTGATGATCGTGCCGCCGATGCGCGCGCGCGCGGGCACGATGTCGCGGCTTTGCACCTGCCCGAACATCGCCTTGATGTCCGGCGCGGACTTCGTTTCGACGATGAATTCGCCGGCTTGCGACGTCGCGGGCGCAACCGATACGAGAAGCAGAGCAATCAGGGCGCACGCCGATGTAGCGCGCGCGGGGCGCCAAGCTTTGGGCATTGGTTTTCCAAAAAGCTGGAGGAACATTCGTTGACACATATTCGCATATATGAAATTATCACATTATGGATGTCAAGCGCTTCAACGACGCGGCAACGGAAGTGAGCGATTTTTTGAAATCGCTCGCCAATCCCGTTCGGCTGCGCATCGTTTGCGCGTTGGCCGGACAGGAGCGATCCGTCACTATGCTCGCGGAAGCAGTCGGCGCGCCCCAGTCCACCATTTCGCGTCATCTGATGCTGATGCGAAAAGATCGAATCGTCTCCTTTCGCCGCTCGGGACAGACGATTTTTTACGCTTTGGCCGATTCCAATGTCGAGAAAATCATTGTCGTGATGTTTGACAATTTTTGCACGACGCGGCCGGCTTCAGTCGACGGCGCGCCGCGGGGTCAGGCCGGCCATTAGCGGCGTCCAGTAAAAACATCACGGTTTTCTTGTTCTATAACGCCGGACCTGCTTGTTCGGACGGCTTAAAAAAGGGAGATACGTATGACCGCCACGGCACCGTTGAAAAAAGGCTTCAAACAAATGCTGGCGGAAGCCAACGCCGTTATCGAGACAATATCTGTGCATGACGCCGTTGGGCTCGTCGACGATCCCTCGGTTCTGTTCGTCGATATTCGGGAATCGCACGAGGTCGCGTTGGGTAAAACGCCCGGCGCTTTTCACGCGCCCCGCGGCTTTCTCGAGTTTCTGGCCGATCCGGAGTCGCCGATGCACAAAAGAGAACTATCGAGCGCGCAACGGCTCGTCATTTATTGCGCCACCGGCGGACGTTCCGCCCTGGCCGCGAAGACACTGGTCGATATGGGCTATACCGGCGTCGTCAATCTTGCCGGCGGAATCGCCGCCTGGAAAGCCGCCAACGGGCCGCTGACGACAGCCTGAATAGGCGCCGCAATCGCAGCCGGAGCGCTGGCGAAAGGCGAGCGGTCGTCGATCATCCAGGCTCTCACTGGTAGGTTTCGGCGATTTGCGTGAAGGCGAGGGACGCCTGCGACACGTAGCGGTCGCGGCGGCGCAGAAGAAAGAGTCGCCGTCGTGGCAGGGCCAAAGACATTGCGGTCAGCGAACCGGCCTTGATCGAAGCGCAGACCACAAGCTTCGACATCACCGTCAGGCCGGCGCCCGCTTCAACCGCCGAACGCACCGCTTCGTTCGACGGCAATTCAAGCGTGATGCGCCGCTCGTGCGGTTTGACCCCGAATGTTTCCAGCGCGGCTTCGAACGCCGCGCGCGTGCCCAATTCTTTCTCGCGCGCAACCCAGGGTTGGTCGGACAGCCATTCCGCATTCGGACGATCCGTTGGCCGCGGATGGTTCGGCGGACCGACAACCACGAGTTCGTCTTCGCCGATCGTCCGGACGAAAAGCGTCGGATCCGCCACTTCGCCTTCGACGAAGCCGAGATCGACGTCGCCGCATCCGACCATCGCCGCCACCTCCCGCGTATTGCCAATGCGCAATGTCGCCGAAACGCCGGGATAGCGTTTGGCGAAATGGTTGAGGCGGGGCGGCAGCCAGTAATTACCGATGGTCTGGCTCGCCGCGAGCGACAAGGCGCCGGCTTTCAGCCCCGCGAGATCGGCCAGAGCTTGCTCCGCCGCCAAAGCGTTCGCCAGCACCGCCTTGGCGACGCCGAAAAAGCTTCGTCCGGCGGCGGTGAGAATAATTCGCCGTCCCAATCGATCGAAGAGTTTGACGTCGTGTCGCTGTTCGAGCGCGGCGACGGCGGCGCTCACGGCCGATTGCGAAAGGTTCAGCTCCGCCGCCGCCTGGGTCACATGTTCGCGGGTCGCGACGGCGACGAAAATTCGCAACTGCTCCAGCGTCATGAGCGCAAGTCCTTGGCCATTTGCGCCAATCAATAGAACATTTTCGCGGAATGACGGAACGCTTTTTCTATCTGAATGTCCGTCGAAACAAGGCAACGGCGTTCGTTCGCATTCAATCGGAACGCAAGACGATCAGGGGCCGCGAGCGAGAAAACCTCAACGCGCCGTCAATACGGCGATCGCCTCGCTTCGGCTCGAAACGGCGGTAATGAATGCGGCGTAGCTCCATGTGAGGTTCTTCGCCGAGGTTTGCGCACCGTCGATCTGCGAAAACTGCTCGGAAAGCTCGCCGGACTCCGGCGTATAGCGCCGGACCGTCGCCATGAACATGTCGCCTCGGTCGATCAAGGTCTGGCCGAGACGCGCTCGGTGGCGTCCCTCCAGCGCGGCGGAGCCGAGCGCTTCGGTTTTCTCATTCGAAAGAGCCGCCAGAATTGGTCGATTTTCGGGCGTCAAGGCGATCTGTGCGCCGGTGGCGACGGCGTTGGCGAGGCGGTAATAAAACTGCGCCGCGCCGAGGGTCGAGAAATAATAGGCTCCGCCGCTGAAATATTTGTCGCCCGCGTAACGTCCCATCGCGGGCGCGTAACCGTCGCCGAGGCCATGGTTGATCGGATATTCGTTTTCGAAAAGCCGCTCGAGTTTGACCAGAGTGGCGAGCATGCGCGGATTGGCCGCGCTTTGCGGGCCTTCCTTCCTGTGGGCGTGAATGACGCCAAGGATTACCGCTATGTCGAGCCGCATCGTGTAAGCGCGCCGGACTCCCTCTTCGCGCAGCGGCGTAAGATAGGCACCCGCGCCGGCGTCGAAATAGGAATTGAACTGCTTCTCAATTTCTCGCGCCGCCATGCGGCAGGTTTGCGCGCGGCCTGCGTCGCCGACGGACCGCGCCCAGGCGGCGCCGTCGCTCAACGCCGCATATTGCACGAGGCGCGTATAGTAATGGCGCCGGATATTTTCTTCCCAGAGGTCGAAACAGGGTTCCGGCCAATGCCGGATCGTGCAGTCGAGATCGGTTTCAATGAGGGCGCGCAGGCTGGCGAGCGACAGATGCGAATGCAAGTCCTGTTGCCGCCAAAAGCGCATCGCGGTCAGCGCGCGCAACGCCGGCCCGTCATATTGCGGGCGCGACCATCCGATTGCGTCCAGCGTTCCATCCGCATTAAACCGCGCGTCGCCGAGAACGCGGTCGCCAGATAATTGTGAGAGCTCTTCGGCGGGGCGCAGGAACTTCTGGTAATCAGGGGCGACGGCGGCGCGACGATCGGCGTGTTGCAGCGTCGCGCGTCCGTCGAGCCGGCCGAGAGCCAGACTGAACTCGACGAAATCATTGAAATAGGCGAGAGCGTCCAGACCCAGAGTCCGATCTTCGATCAATTCGCGCAAAGCGTCCATGACGAGCGCGGAATCGCGCAGCCAATGGAAAAAATAATCAGGATCGGGATCGTAAGCGCTCAACTCCGGCGAGGCCAGAACCGAACCGCGCGTCGGGTGGATCGTCTGGCCGAAACCGCGGCGAACCTTGACGATGTCGACGGCGGAGATCGCGCGCGGCATGAGGTGGGCGCAAATCCGATATTGCCGCTCGATCCAGTTGGACAGATCGTCTTTTGCTTCGGCGCCGTCGGCCCGGTTCATTGGCGTGCTCGCCCAAAAGTGTGCGGGTGGACGCGCCGTTGGCGACGCCCGCTCATTCGCGCCGCCGCGCCGGAGGCTCTTCGAGTTACGCTCAGCGCGCTGCGCGATAACGGGACGTCATGCGCGCGCCGACTTCGCCTATTCAGGCTGGCGTCGGCAGCGCGGCGTCTTCCAGAATAAATCCTTCCTGAACGGCGGCCAAATTCAGGTCGGCGAACTTTTTCGGCGTTTCCAGGCGCACCGCTTGTTCGAGCGTCTCCCGTCCGCACAGTCCGGCAAGCCGCGCCAGCGCCGCGAGGGCGATGATATTGGCGATCCGCGGACTGCCGAGCGCGATCGCCCTCTGGCTTATCGGCAGCGCGTGCAGCCTGAAATCGCCTTGCGGCGCGTTTCGGCGCCAGCCGCTCGTCGACGACGACGAGCGCCCCGCGCTTCAACAGCGGCAGCGAGCGGTCGACGCCGACCTGCGACAGGCCGACGATGGCGTCGAGGCCGGTGACGAGCGGGTAATCGGATTGATCTTCGCTGACGATTACGTCGGAATAGCAGAAGCCGCCACGCGAAGTCGGCTCGTAGCTTTGCGACTGCGCGGCGCGCCGGCCCTCAAGACCAAGCGCGCGAAACAGAATATGGGCGCCGAGAATGAGGCCCTGTCCGCCGCTGCCGGCGAAGCGAATTTCCTTGCGCTCCATGTTCAACGTCCTGCCTTCGAGCGCTCGCGCGCGGCGTGTTCACGGTAGGTCTGCCCGTATTCGGGTCGTTCGCGTCTAGAAAGCACGCCGGTCTTCATGCGATGGGGCCGGAAGGGTTGGTCGGCGACGGCGCTGAACGCCTCGGGGCGCATATCGGCTTTCTGACTCAAGATCATCTCGGGCGATTCGCCGAGGTCGTTCTTGCGTCCATAAATTTCGGTGCAATCCGACAGGACTTCGACAAAGGAAAAGCCGACGTTTTCGATCGCCGCGACAATCAGGTTCTTCAGCGCCGGCGCCTGTCGCGTCACCTCGCGCCCGACAAAGCTTGCGCCGGCCGCTTCGGCAAGCTTGCAGGCGTCGAAGGACGGTTCGGCGTTGCCGGTGGGGGTCGTCGTCGTCAGGCGTCCGGCCGCCGTCATCGGCGAGACCTGACCGCCGGTCATGCCATAGACTTCGTTGTTGAGCATGAGGCAGGTGATGTCGAGATTGCGTCGACAGGCGTGGATCAGATGATTGCCGCCGATGGCCAGACAATCGCCGTCGCCGGTGATGACGATGACCGTCAGATCCGGCCGCGCCAGTTTGAGACCGGTCGCATAGGCGAGCGGGCGCCCGTGCGTGGTGTGATAGGTGTTGGCGTCGATATAGGCGCCGACGCGTCCTGAACAGCCGATGCCGCTGACCACGGCGAGCTTGTTCTTGTCGATATCCAATTCATGCACGGCCCAAAGCAAGGCGCGCAGCGCGATGCCGTGGCCGCAGCCGGGACACATGAAGTGCGGCATCATTTCGAGCCGCAGATAGTCCTTGATGTCGAAGGGTTGGCGAACGATCTCATTCATGAGCGGCGAGCTCCCGGACCTTGGCGGCGATTTCATCGGGCGTAATCGGTTCGCCGTCGATACGATTGAGGCCAGCGACGCGAGTGTGGTTGTCAACGAGCCGTTCGATTTCCAGCACAAGCTGACCGGCGTTCATTTCCGGAACCAGCACGGCCCGCGCGTGGGCCGCTGCTTCGCGCAAAGCGCCTTCAGGGAAAGGCCAAAGCGTGATCGGCCGCAGCAGTCCGACCTTCACGCCTTCGGCGCGCAGCATCCTTACCGCCCGGCGGGCGGCGCGCGCGGTGATGCCGATCGTAACGATCAATATTTCGGCGTCGCCCGTTTCAAGCGTTTCGACTTTCTCGATGCGCGCGCGATTGCGTTCGATCTTATCGAGAATGCGTTGCTGCGCCTTCGCCGCGAGATCCGGCTTTTGCGTCGGAAAACCATCGGCGGTGTGGGTCAGGCCAGTCACATGAACGCGGTGGCCGTCGCCTGGGCGCGACATGATGGGGACGAGATCAGGCGTGTCGGCGTAGGGTTTGAAATCCGCCTGCGCCGGGTCCGTCCATTTGCGGTCGAGCGTCAACACCGCCTCTTTCGGCGGAAGCTCGACCATCTCCAGCAAATGCGCGATCACGGCGTCATACAGCACGATCACCGGCGTGCGAAACTCTTCGGAGAGGTTGAAGGCGCGGATCGTTTCCGTATAGATCTCCTGCACCGAATCCGGCGTCACGACGATGACCGGATGGTCCCCGTGCGTGCCCCAACGCACTTGCATCAGATCAGCCTGCGCCGGCCGCGTCGGCATGCCGGTGGACGGTCCACCGCGCATGACATTGATGATGACGCAAGGCGTCTCGGTCATCGCGGCGTAGCCAAGGTTCTCCTGCATCAAAGAGAATCCGGGGCCGCTAGTGGCGGTCATCGCTTTCGCGCCGCCGAGCGAAGCGCCGATAATCGCGGCGAGCGAGCCGATTTCATCTTCCATCTGGATGAACACGCCGTCGACGCGCGGCAATTCGCGAGACATATGTTCGGCGATTTCCGACGATGGCGTGATCGGATATCCGGCGAAGAAGCGGCAGCCGGCGGCGATGGCCGCAAGAGCGCAAGCTTGATTGCCGTGCAAAGAGGTTAGGGACTGGGACATTCAGGCGCTCTGGGGCTCGCGCGCGACTGCGCGGACGGAAATGGCGAAATCCGGACAAAGCCATTCGCAAACGTGGCAGCCGGTGCAGGCGTTAGGATCCTTCAGAATCGCAACTTGCTCCGGGCCAAGCCCGAGGCATCGTTCCGGGCAAAGCTTGACGCAGATGTCGCAGCCCTTGCACCAGGCGGCGTTGATGTCGACGCGAAACGCGACGTCTGGCTGGCGCTCCGAGGCGGGAGCGCGCGTGATCGCGGGATCGAAGCGAAGCTCCGGATTGGCGCGGGCTTCGAGCGCCCAGGCGCGTCCGATCTCGAACGCCTTACGGTTGATTTCGCGCGTCTTCGCCGGCACAAGGCCATCGATCGCGGCAAGCCAGTCCTCGATCGGATATTCGAGCGACACCGACAGAACGCCGAGCAGAACCGTATTGGCGGCGCGCGCATCGCCACATTTTTCGGCGATCGCCGATGCGTCAAGCGCGTAGGCGTGCGCGACGCGGCCGACGATTTCCGCGGGCGTCTCCTGCGAATAATTGGGCGCGGCGCCGACCTTGCGGTTGCGGCAGGCGAAAGGCGGAACGATGCGGCGCGTATCGGCGATGAAAACGCCGACTTCAGGCTTAAGGTGATCGAGCCAGCGCAACCCTTCGGCCCATTCGAGGGCGATCAACGCATCGGCGTCGCCCTTGGCGATCGTCGGCGACCACACTTCCTCGCCATAGCGCACGTGGCTGAACACGATGCCGCCGCGCTTGGCCATGCCGTGCACTTCGCTCTGCTTGACCTGCAAACCGAGTTTCTGGCCAAGAGTGGCCATGACCTTGGAGATCATCAGCACGCCCTGGCCGCCGACGCCGACGATCATGATGTTGCGCGCGGCCGGCGCATTTCTCGGGGCCGCCATTGACGCCGCCGCTTCCGGAATGGTTTCGATCTTGTTCATGGCGTCACCGGCTGGATGCAGTCGGACGGGCAGACCTGCGCGCACAATGTGCAGCCGATGCAGGTTGTCGGGTCGATCTTGACCTTGTGGTGGCCGTCGAGCATTTCGTCCGCCCAGGTGATCGAGGGACAGCCAAGATTCATGCAGGATTGGCAGGCGACGCAGCCGGCGGCCGCGACGGCGAGCGGCGCTCCCTTTATCTTCACCGGATCGAGCACGCAGGGGCGCGAGGAAATGACCACCGACACGCCCTTGAACGCCGCGGCCTCGCGCATCGTCTGGTAGAGACGGCCGACTTCGTAAGGGTCGACCTTGCGCACCCAAGTGACGCCGACGGCGCGGCAAATTTGTTCGTAATCGACCTTATGCGTCGGCTCGCCGCGCAAGGTGCGGCCGGTGCCCGGATGATCCTGGCCGCCGGTCATGGCGGTAATGGAATTGTCGAGCAGCACGACGGTGATGTTGGCGTTATTGTAGACGGCGTCGATAAGCGGCGCGATGCCCGAGTGCAGGAAAGTCGAATCGCCGATGGTCGCGAAGATAGGCTTCGTCTCGGCGCCGGACTTCGCCATGCCAACGGCGTTGGCGATGCTCGCGCCCATGCAAACGGTGGTGTCGATCGAGCGCAGCGGCTCGACCGCGGCCAGCGTATAGCAGCCGATGTCGCCGGCGACGCGCGCGCCGACGCCGCGCAGCGCGAGATAGCTCGCGGTATGGGGACAACCCGGGCACAGGACAGGCGGGCGCGCCATCGGTTCGATATCGAGCGAAATCGTCGCGGCCGCCGGCTCCATCAAACCGGCCGCGGCGAGACCCGCGCGCACCAGTTCGGGCGACAATTCGCCGACCCGCGGGAAGAAAGCCTTGCCTTCGGCGGGCAGTCCCATCGCCCGGATTTCCTTTTCCAGCGCCGGCTCGAGCTCCTCGACGACCAACAATCGGTCGACGGATTGAGCGAATGCGCGGATGGCGGCCTCAGGCAAGGGATAAGACGCGCCGAGCTTGAGGATCGAGGCGTCGGGCGCGACCTCCTTCACGTAAAGATACGCGGTCGAGCCGGTGACGATGCCGAAGCGCGTGTCGCCTTTTTCCCAGCGCGTCCAGGGCGCGTTCTCGAAAAATTGCGCGACTTTGCCTTCGCGCTCGATAACCTTGGGATGCAGACGGCGGGCATTGGCGGGAATGGTCACCGTCTTTCCCGGCATGTTGATGAAACCTTTCGGCGCGGGCTGCAGACGCTGCCCCATCCGGATCAAGCTACGGGTGTGCGACAGACGCGTGGTCGAGCGCACGATCACCGGCGTGTCGAAGGTCTCGGATATCTCGAAGGCCAATTTGGTGAAGTCGTAAGCTTCCTGCGCGTCCGACGGTTCGAGCACCGGCACGCCGGCGAAACGCCCGAACAAGCGCGTATCCTGCTCGTTCTGTGAGGAATGGATGCCGGGGTCGTCGCAGACGATCAGCACCAGACCGCCATGCGCGCCGATATAGGATTGGGACATCAGGGAATCGGCGGCGACGTTGAGGCCGACATGCTTCATCGTGGCCAATGCGCGCACGCCGGACAGGGCCGCGCCAATAGCGACGTCGAGCGCCACCTTTTCATTCGTCGACCATTCCGCATAGAGGTCGCTGGCCGGGTAACGCGCCAGGTTTTCAAGGATTTCCGTCGATGGCGTGCCGGGGTAGCCGGCGGCGACGCGCACCCCGGCCTCCCACGCGCCGCGCGCGATAGCCTCGTTGCCCATTAACGGCGCCGTCGTTTCCTGCGGCGAGCCGGCCGTCATATTGCTGATTTGAACGTTCATCGCGTCGCCAAACCCTCTGCGACCGTCTGGGAGGTCGGAAAAAGACATTGCGTCGATTTGCGCAACTGCATTTCGCGCCGGACGAAGCCGGGAGCAAATCCACCAGACATGGCCCTCCCTTTCGGATCGTCGCGGTTGACTCCGCCGTCCTTGCGAGCGCGACAGCTCCGCTTTTCGGCCGTCATCGCGACGCGACATTGCACTATTCTATTCCTTGTCACTCTCTATTGACTTCGATCAAATCGAGGCGTCAGGAACTCGGAAACGACCCTACTTGCATTTTCCCCCATGCAAATCAAGATTTTGACGCTCAACCCGGCGAGCGGAGCGTCGCTGGAACTATTCAGAATATACCGGCGGATCAGGATCTTCGTCCCAGCCGTCGCCGGTCGGCGGGAATTGCTGCAGCC
This sequence comes from uncultured Alphaproteobacteria bacterium, assembly GCA_963736175.1. Taxonomy (GTDB): domain Bacteria; phylum Pseudomonadota; class Alphaproteobacteria; order Rhizobiales; family Beijerinckiaceae; genus Rhodoblastus. The sequence goes on from CAVTNU010000032.1 coordinate 16,041, forward strand.
ATCGATCGACCCAAATCACGTGCTGGCGCTCCTCTTCGGCCACGTCCGCGGCGAGGGCTTTGACCTTCCGGTCGGCGGCGTTGGCTTCGACAGTTTCGAAGAACGCGACGGCGCGCGCTTCGGCGGCGCGCGCCAGTTGCAGCGCCTGGCGCGGCGTCATCAGATAATGCAACGCCTCGAAGTCCACCGCCTCGGGACCGCAAGAGCCGGTCCAGGACAAGCGCGCGCGCCGCGGATCGGTCGAAGCGTCCTCCGCCATACCGGCGATTTTGTCGTGATGTCGGCCTTCAATCCGCGCCATCTTTCGGAAGATTTCGGCGATTGCGCAATTATTGTGGGCCTCCATCTGATCGGCGAGCAGATCATAGCGTTCGGCGGCCTCCATCTCGATGGCGAGCGCCCGCGCGAAGAATTCGTCAACGCCCCAGGATTCAGAGCAACCTGCTCTAGATCGCTCGGCCGGATCGTTCGGCGCATTCATCGAGAGAACTCCGCCTCAAGATGCGCGGCCGGCAAAGTCGCCAAGGGCCGAGGCTGATAGGGCGGCCTTTTGCCGCGGTAGAGCACGCCGATATTGAACCCGTCGTCGGTCATCAGACGACGCGCGGCGCGGCCGGGGTCGTCCGTTTCGGGAACGATGGCGGTGTGCACGAGATCTTTCCATCCGCGCTGCTGGTCTGGCCGGAAGGTGACGCAGGGACTAAGGATTTGCAGGAAGGAGAACCCGGGCGTCCGGATCGCCTCGACCATCAATCTGGCGCAGCCGCCAATATCGCCGGAAAAGCCGCGCGCGATGAAATTGGCGCCCGAGGCGAGGGCGATGACCAGCGGATGGAACGGACTGAGACCGGTTCCCCCCGGAGCTATCGCCGTGTCCCAGTCCGGCTCCGTCGTCGGCGAAGGCTGGCCCTTGGTCATGCCGTAGATGCGATTGTCCATGACGATATAGGTCAGATCGATATTGCGCCGGCAGGCGTGCAGGAAATGATTGCCGCCGATGGAAAAGCCGTCGCCGTCGCCGCTGGCGACGATCACGGTCAGATCGGGCCGCGCTACTTTGAGACCAGATGCGGTGGCGAGGCTGCGGCCGTGCACGCCATGGAAGCCATAGCAATTGGTATAGGCCGGCAGACGCGAGGAGCAGCCGATTCCGGAAACCACGGCGATGTCCTTCGGCGCAAGCGCAAGTTCGGCCATCGCGCGTTGCAGGGCCATCAGCACGGAATGATCGCCGCAGCCTGGGCACCAGACCGGTTTGACGTCGGATTTGTAGTCGGCGGGCTTGAAAACGCGCGCTTCGTTGGCGGTGATGTTCATGGCGTTATCCTGCTCTGGAGGCGCCGCCCGATTTCGTTCGGCCTGAACGGCAGCGGCCCGGAGCGATGAATCGGGACCACGTCGGCCGGCAATTCGTAATGCGCGCGCAGATAGCGCCAGAATTGACCCGAATGGCTTTGCTCGATGACGATCAGGCGTTTAACGCCGGTCAACGCGTCTTTCAGCTTCGCCGGCTGCGCCGGCGCGATCAAGCGCAAGGCGACGAGCTTGATCGCGGCGCCTTCGGCGCGCGTCGCCGCGATCGCCTCGCGGATCGGCGCCGTCGGCGACCCCCAGGTGATGACGGCGATGTCGCCCTCGCCCTCGATAACGGCCCAATGCTCGCCGTAATCGAAATTCTCGATCTTTCGTCGCCGCTTGTCCAATTGCGCAATATGGTCGTCCGCCTGACTCGAGGGCGCGCCGCGTGCGTTGTGCGTGAGTCCGTCGGCCGTATATTGGCCGCCGTCCATGCCCGGAATCGCCATGGCCGAGACGCCCGACGGCGTCGGCTCATAGCGGATGTATCCGGCGCTCACGCCGTCATAGACATGACGGACGCCGGAAAATACCACATCGGCCGGCCGGTCGATGACAACGCGCGACTGGCCGATCGACTGGTCGGAGAGCATGATCGCCGGCGTCTGCAGCGCTTCCGACAGATGGACGGCCCATTGCGCCGTCAACAGGCAGTCTTCGACGTCGAGCGGGGCGACGACAAGATGTGGCGCGTCGCCATGCAGGCCGTAAACAGCGATGTTGAGATCGCTTTGTTCCGATTTCGTCGCAATGCCGGTTGACGGGCCGGCGCGCATCACGTCGACGACAACCAACGGCGTTTCCGAGGCGACGGCGAGGCCAAGCAATTCAATCATCAGCGACAGGCCAGGCCCAGCCGTGGCGGTCAACGAAGGAACGCCGCCGAAACTCGCGCCGATGACCATGTTGATCGAGGCCAGTTCGTCCTCCGCCTGCATCAGCACGCCGCCGCATTGCTGCAAGGCCGGAGCCATCCATTCAAGAATTTCGGTCGCAGGCGTGATCGGATAGCCGGCGACGAATTTGACGCCGCCCTTGATCGCGCCGAACCCGGTCGCCTCATTGCCGGTGATCGACCAGCGGTTGGCGGGCGCTGTCGCGGGTATGGGCGCCTTTAACGCCGGGGCGAGTAACGCGGGCGGGAGTTCGAGCGCGGCGGCGGCGCCGTGCAGGACGGCGCGTTCACTGGCGGCCAACGCATCCGGCTTCTTTCTGCCGATCGATTCGGCGACCGCCGCGACGATCGACGTTTCCGGCAGCCCGATCAGGCGCGCCAAAGCGCCGAGCGCGACCATGGCGGCGCGTCCGCCGGGAATGGTTTTAGCCAATTTCGCCATGGCGATCGGCGCGATCCGCGCTCCGGTCGCGACGAGAAACGCCGGAACGTCGCCCGCAGCCGGATCGGCGATGATCACACTGTTCTCGTCGAGCGGCAATTCGGCGGCGAAACGCTGGATATTCTCGAAATCCAGCGCCACCAGCACGTCGAACCGATCGCCGTGCGACTGCACCGGCCGAGCGGCGAGGCGTAGCATCGCCGCCGCCTCGCCGCCGCGAATTTGCGGACCGGCGGAGCGCGTCAGCAGACCGTAAAGACCGCAACTCGTCGCGGCGTCGAGCAGGGTCTGCCCGGCCGTCATCACGCCCGCGCCGCCCGATCCGGTCAGCGCGATCGACAATGTGGCGGGCGACTGCTCCGGCATGGCGTTGGCCTCTTTATTGCGCGGGTCCGTCCGGAATTTTCGATAGGGCGGTCGGACGTCATTTGGCGCTTGCTAAAATGGTATTTGAATACTAAATTACCAAATTATCGGGGAAGCGGCAACAAAACAAAATGCTGCAATCAATGAAATTTGGGAGACGCCTATGAGCCAGCAGATCGTCGCTCGCCGGTGGCTGATGACGGCCATCGGCGCGCCCATGGTCGAGGAGAGCTTTCGCCCCGAGCCCGGCGTCGGCGAAGTCGTGGTCGCGATCGAAGGGTGCGGCGTCTGCCACACCGATCTTGGCTATTTCTATGATGGCGTGCGCACCAATAAATCCCTGCCTTTGACCTTAGGGCACGAAATCTCCGGCCGCGTCGTCGGCGCCGGCGCCGGCGCGGAAGACTGGATGGGCAAGGCCGTCGTCGTTCCGGCCGTTTTGCCTTGCGGGGAATGCGATACGTGCAAGCGCGGTCGACCGAACATCTGCCGCAGACAGAAAATGCCCGGCAATGACATTCACGGCGGCTTCGCCTCCCACATCGTCGTTCCGGCGCGCGGTTTGTGTCCGGTCGACGAAGCGCGTTTGGCCAAAGCCGGCCTGCGTCTTGCTGACGTCAGCGTCGTCGCTGACGCCGTGACGACGCCCTACCAGGCGGTGTTGCGCGCCGACGTGAAGCCGGGCTCCGTCGCGATCGTCGTCGGCGTCGGCGGGGTAGGCGGCTATTGCGCCCAGATCGCCAAGGCTTTCGGCGCTCATGTGGTCGCCATTGATATCGACGACGCCAAATTGGCGATGATCGGCGAATATGGGGCTTCGGCGACATTGAACGCGCGCCAATACGACGCGAAAGGGCTCAAGACGAAAATCGTCGACTTCTGCAAGGCCAATCATCTGCCGGCGACGGAATGGACGATTTTCGAATGTTCCGGAACCGCGGTCGGGCAGTCGACCGCCTTCGCTCTATTGACGTTCGGCGCGACGCTCGCCGTCGTCGGCTTCACCATGGACAAGGTCGAACTGCGCCTGTCCAATCTGATGGCTTTCGACGCCCGCGCCATCGGCAATTGGGGCTGCCCGCCCGAACTTTATCCCGGCGCGATCGATCTCGTTCTCGACGGCAGGATCGCGCTGGCGCCCTTCGTCGAGCTGCGTCCGCTCGCCGACATCAACGCGGTCTTCGCCGAGGCGCGCGCCCACAAGCTGACGCGGCGCGCCATTCTCGTTCCCCACAACTGACAGGGTTATTCGCGATGTCCAGCAAGCAACTGGTTGATCACAACATTGTGCCGTTCGAAGTCGTTCCCGGCGTCCGCTTCGAAAAACGTCCGGCGCGCACGCCGGACGGCAAGACGGTCGAAGGCCTCTTCAACGCCTGGATCTTCATCGACAATCCGCGTCAGTTCAATTCCTACACGACCGAAATCGTCAAAGGTCTGATCCTTGCCTTTCGCGCTGCCTCCAACGCCCGCGACGTCGTCGCCGTGGTGTTCACCGGCGTCGGCGACAAAGCCTTCTGCACCGGCGGCAACACCAAGGAATACGCCGAATATTACGCCGGCAACCCACAGGAATACCGCCAATATATGCGGCTGTTCAACGATATGGTGTCGACAATTCTGGCCTGCGACAAGCCGGTGATCTGTCGCGTCAATGGCATGCGGATTGGCGGCGGCCAGGAAATCGGCATGGCTTGCGATTTCACCATCGCTCAGGATCTGGCTCGATTCGGCCAGGCCGGACCCAAGCACGGATCGGCGGCGATTGGCGGCTCGACTGATTTTCTGCCGCTGATGGTCGGCGCCGAGCGGGCGATGGAATCGGCTACGCTTTGCGAACCCTGGTCGGCGCACAAGGCCTATCGTCTCGGCGTTGTGCTCGACATCGTTCCGGCGTTGAAGGTGGACGGTGAATTCGTCGCCAATCCGCTGGTCGAAACCGAACGCTACCTCGACGCGCACGGGCGCATCATCCACGGCGAACCGAAGACCGGCGAGGCGCTTCAGGCCGCCAAGGCGCTGTTGGCGCGCGGGACGGTCGACCTCACGCTGCTCGATGAAAAGGTCGAGGCGCTCTGCGGCAAACTGTTGCTGACCTTCCCGGAATGCCTGACGAAGAGCTTCGAGGAATTGCGCAAACCGAAACTCAACGCTTGGAACGCCAATAAGGAAAACAGCCGCGCCTGGCTGGCTCTCAATATGATGAATGAAGCGCGCGCCGGTTTCCGCGCCTTCAACGAAGGGCCCAAGGACAATCGGGAGATCGATTTCGTCGCCCTGCGTCAGGCGCTCGCGCAAGGCGCGCCCTGGACCGAGGCGATGATCGAGGACCTCGTTCCCAAGACAGGGCGGCCGGCGGCATGAGCGCCCCGGTCAACGTCTGGTTCGAGCGCGAGGGAAAGCTATTGCGCCTGCGGCTCGATCGGCCGAAGGCGAATATTCTCGACGCCGCCATGATCGCCGCGCTGGACGAAGCGCTGGAAAAATTTGGCGACAACACGGAATTGCGTGGCGTCCTTATCGACGCTTCGGGACCGCATTTCAGTTTCGGCGCCAGCGTCGAGGAGCATCTGCCCGATCAATGCGCGGCGATGCTCGACGGTTTTCACAAACTAATTCTTCGCCTTGTCGCTTCGCGCGTTCCCGTACTGGCGGCCATCAAGGGCCAATGTCTCGGCGGCGGACTCGAGTTGGTCAGCGCTGCGCATCTGCTGTTCGCCACGCCGGACGCCAAGTTCGGCCAGCCGGAAATCCAGATCGGCGTTTTCGCGCCAGCGGCGTCCTGTTTGTTGCCGGAGCGCGTCGGCCTCGCCGCCGCCGAGGACCTGCTTTTATCCGGCCGGAGCATAGACGGACGCGAGGCGCTGAATATCGGCCTCGTCACCGCCGTCGCCGCGGATCCGGAAGCCGCCGCGCTGGACTATTTTGACCGCCATTTGCTCGGCAAGAGCGCCAGTTCGCTGCGTTTCGCCACACGCGCCACGCGCGCCGACCTTGTCGTGCGCGTCGCCGCCAAGTTGGCGCGCGTCGAAAAGCTATACCTCGAAGACTTGATGGCGACGCACGACGCTGTCGAAGGTCTCAACGCTTTCATTGAAAAGCGCGCCAGCCGCTGGAAGGATCAATGATATGCTCGATCAAGTTGCGCCGGCGACGACGAAAATCGTGGAACAGTGCGAAGCGCTTTTTTCCGACCTCAATTTCGAGGCGGCGCGGAGCTGGAAAGCCGCCGCCCCGGGCCGCAAGGTAATCGGCTATATGCCGTATTACGTTCCGCGCGAACTGATTCACGCCGCGGGCGCTTTGCCGCTCGCCGTGCTGGGCGGCGGCGATCAGCTCGAAGTCATCCATGGCGACGCCTTCTATCAGAGCTATATCTGCCGCATCCCCCGCTCCACCATAGAACTCAGCGTGTCCGGCCGGATCGATTTCGTCGACGGCATGCTGTTTCCCTCAATTTGCGATGTGATCCGCAATCTCTCAGGCATGTGGAAACTGATGTTTCCCAACGTCGGCGCCCGCTACGTCGATCTGCCGCAGAACTTCGAAGACGATGTCGGCGGCGTTTTCTACCGCAGCGAGCTCAACGACCTGCGCGAATGGCTGGCGCATATTGTCTGCCGTCCGATCGAGGACGACGCGCTGCGCGCTTCGATCGCTCTGTTCAACGAGAACCGCCGGCTCGTTCGCGCGGTCTACGCCTTGCGCTCCGAAAGTCCGTGGAACGCCCCGGCGTCGGAGGTCTATCTGTTGATGCGCGCCGGTCTGTTGATTCCGGTGGAGGATCATAACGCGCTGCTGAAAGACTATATCGCCGCAGCCAGCCAACAGAGCCGGGCGATGAAGGACAACTCGCGCATCGTCATTTCCGGCGCCTTCTGCGAGCAGCCGCCGCTCAATCTCATCAAATCGATTGAGCTTGCCGGCTGCTATATCGTCGATGACGATTTTCTGCTGGTGAACCGCTGGGAGAAGTCGGACGTGCGGCTTGACGGCGATCCGCTGGACAATCTTGTCGCCGCTTATCTGCATAATTCCAATTCGACCTCGCCGAAATTCGAGCCCGACGCTTCGAAGAAAGGCTTGTTCCTGGTCGACAGCGTGCGCCGCAACCGCGCGGAAGGCGTGATTTTCGCCATGCCGAGCTTTTGCGATCCGGCGCTGCTTGACCGGCCGTTGCTTCAGCAAGCTCTGAAACAAGCCAATATTCCCAGCATCGCGTTCAAATATGCGGAGAACTCGGGCCAGATGCAGCCCGTGCGCGAACAGGCCGGGACATTCGCCAACTCGATCAAATTGTGGAGCGGAGCATGACGATCATCACCAGACCCAAGGCGGCGCCGGTTGAAATCATTCGCGACGCGTCGATGGCGAAACAGAAGGAAATGCTCGCGCGCCACTATGAGCGTTTATGCGATGCGCCCGAGACCGGCGAGAAGGTTGTTTCGACATTCGTGCCGGGCAACCTCAACGAATTGATCCTGTGTTTCGACATGGTCAATAATCTGCCCGAGGTCAACGCCATTCAAAGCGGGTTGCGCAAGCAAAGCGGCGGATACGTGATGGAAGCCGAGAAGGCCGGCCATTCGGAAGATGTCTGCACCTACGTGAAATCCGACATCGGCATGATGGCGAAGGGCAATATCGGCCCGAACGGCCGCAAGCTTCCGGACCCCAACGTTCTGCTGCTGTCCTACACCGGCTGTTTCACGTTCATGAAGTGGTTCGAACTCCTGCGCGAGCAGTATCAGTGCGAAACCGTCATGCTGCACACGCCCTATCTCGGCGACGGCAAGATCACGCCGGACATGGTGCAATATATGGTCAAGCAGCTCAAGCAGGAGGTGATCCCGACACTTGAGCGTGTATCCGGCGTGAAATTCGACATCGATCGGCTACGCGAAAATCTGCGTAAGTCGGCGCGCGCCGAGGAGGACCATGTCTGGATTTTGCAGAGCGGTAAGAACAAGCCTTCGCCGATCGACGCCTATTTCGGCGGCATCTATTACGTCGGCCCGATCTTCGGCGCCTTTCGCGGCACGGATGACGCCATAGACTACTACAAATTCCTGCGCCGGGAGATCGAGGCGCGCCTCGCCGAAGGCAAGGGACCGGTGACGCCAGACGGCGACATGCAGGGCGAGCGCTATCGCCTCGTCGTCGAAGGGCCGCCGAACTACACGCATTTCCGCCAATTCTGGAAAATGTTCTACGACGAGGGCGCGGTGGTTGTGGCGTCGTCCTACACGAAGGTCGGCGGCACGTATGACTACGGGTTCCGCCACGATCCGGACCGGCCGCTTGAATCGCTCGCCGAATATTGTCTGAACGTCTACACCAACCGCAACCTGCCGATGCGCGTCGACATGCTGGTCGATTATATCAACGAATATGAGGCCGACGGCCTTCTGATCAACTCGATCAAGAGCTGCAACAGCTTCTCCGCCGGGCAATTGCTGATCATGCGGGAAGTCGAGAAACGCACTGGAAAGCCGGCCGCTTTCATCGAAACGGACCTCGTCGATCCGCGTTATTTTTCGTCAGCCAATGTCAAGAATCGTCTCGAAAGCTATTTCCAAATGATCGAACAGAAGCGCGCCGGCGCGAACGCGGCGTGAGAGGACACCATGCGCACATTCATCGGTATCGATCTCGGCTCAACAACAACCAAGGCGGTCGTGCTTGACGAAAACCAGCAGGTGATCGGCCGCGGCATCACCAATTCACGTTCGAATTATGGTACGGCGGCGCGCGTCGCCAGCGAAGAGGCGCGCGTCGACGGACGGTTCACGCTGTTTCGGCGCACGCTCAGCGCGCTTGACGGCGAGGGAACAAGCGTCGAGGACTTCCTGAGCGCGTTGGAGCGCGGCTTTCGCCTCGTGCAATTTCTCGAACAACTCGCCGATCTCGAAGAAACTTGCCTTGGACAACTCAAGACCGAGCGCTTCGCCAGGGACGCGGACAAATTCCGGGAATCGTTGCGCGAGATTTTCATTCGCTTGAGAGCGGAAGCGCCGGCGCTGTTCACGCCGGGGGCCAAGCGAAAATCCGATTTCTTCCGCGATATTGCCGGTTCGCGTTTCCACGTGCACGCCGAAACGGTGGCGCGCGAAGGCGGCGCGCCGCACGACATGCTGCTCAACGCTTACGACAAATCGATCATCGACGTCGAGAACAGGCCGCCGTCCGGCGACCTGAACGACAAGTTCCGCCGCGCGATGGCGCGCGTGCTGGCTGACACGCGGTCTTTGGCGCAAAGCGCGGCCGGTCTTTCCGACGCGATCGAGAAGACGCTGGCGCTCGAACTGGAGGAGACCTATCTGGTCGGCACCGGCTATGGCCGCGTCACCTTGCCTTTTTCGAAGGAGCACATCCGCTCGGAAATTCTCTGTCACGGTCTTGGCGCGCATATGATGTATCCGCGCACGCGCACGGTGCTCGACATCGGCGGGCAGGACACCAAGGGAATTCAAGTCGACGCCGCCGGCATCGTCGCGAATTTTCAGATGAACGATCGCTGCGCGGCCGGCTGCGGACGCTATCTTGGCTATATCGCCGACGAAATGAATATGGGCGTGCATGAACTTGGCCCGCTGGCCATGCAATCGAACCGACCGGCGCGCATCAATTCGACCTGCACGGTGTTCGCCGGCGCGGAGTTGCGTGATCGCCTGTCGCTCGGCGAGCGGCGCGAAGACATTCTGGCGGGTCTGCATCGCGCCATCATCCTGCGCGCTATTTCGATCATTTCGCGGTCTGGCGGCGTCACCGACGAGTTCACTTTTACCGGCGGCGTGGCGAAGAACGATGCGGCGGTGCGCGAATTGCGCAAGCTGATCAAAGAGAACTACGGCGACGTCACCATCAACATCAATCCGGACTCGATCTATACCGGCGCTCTGGGCGCCGCCGAGTTCGCCCGCCGCGCTGTCGACGCTTGAGGAAAGGACCGCGAGAATGGCCATTACAGCAGGAATTGACGTCGGATCCGGCGCGATCAAGGTCGCCGTCTTCGACATTGAAGGGGACAAGGAGATATGCCTCGCCAAACGCGTCGAGCGGGTGCGCCAGCGCGACCCGTTGCAGATCGCAGCGCAGGCCTATGACGACGCTTTGGCCGACGCCGGATTGCGCCGCGGGGATGTCGCCTATTGCGCCACGACGGGCGAGGGCGAAGCGCTGCATTTCCATACGGGACATTTCTACTCGATGACGACGCACGCGCGCGGCGCGATTTACCTGCGGCCAGACTGTCGCGCGGTGCTCGACGTCGGCGCGCTGCATGGCCGCGCGATTCGCGTCGACGAGCGCGGCAAGGTGCTGAACTACAAGATGACCAGCCAATGCGCCTCGGGGTCAGGCCAGTTTCTGGAAAACATTGCGCGCTATCTCGGCGTCGCTCAGGACGAGATCGGCGCTCTGTCGCAACAGGCGGACAACCCGGAGAAAGTGTCGGGCATCTGCGCCGTGCTGGCGGAGACCGACGTCATCAACATGGTCTCGCGCGGCATAACCGGGCCGAACATTCTCAAGGGCATTCATGAATCAATGGCCGATCGTCTGGCCAAGCTGCTCAAGACCGTCGGCGGGCTGGACGGCGTCGTCCAGATGACAGGCGGCCTGGCTCTGGACCTCGGACTTGTCGACGCGATGAAGGAAGCGATGGCGCGGGAGAAGATCAATGCGCCGATCGACACCCATCCAGACGCGATTTACGCCGGCGCGTTCGGCGCCGCGCTCTGGGGCGCGTTTCGGCATGAGAAGCTCAAGCGTCTGGCCGAACAGGCACAGGCCGCCTGAACAAACGGCGAGGGAAGGACAAAGATATGGCTTTGATGATCAATGAGGATTGCACGGCGTGCGACGCCTGTCGTCCCGTTTGTCCGAACGAGGCGATCACGCAAGGCGATCCGGCATTCAGCATCGACGCGCTGCGTTGCACCGAATGCGTCGGCGCGCATGACGAGCCGCAATGCCGTTTAGTCTGTCCCGCCAATTGCATCGTCGCCAATCCGGATTGGTCCGAGTCGCATGACGAATTGCTGCAAAAATACGAGGCCCTGCACAGCTGACGCCGTCGAGCCGACGACATTGGCTCGCTAGAGATGATCGACCACGGCGAGGATGAAACCATCCCAGCCCTTGCGGCCGACCGTTTGGATCGCGGTGGCGCTGAGACGCGGCTCGTTCGACAGGGCGTCGAAAAGGCGTCGGATTCCTTGTATCTCGACATCCTCGTTGTTTGCGTCGATGACCGCGCCGCGGCGTACCACATTGTCGACGACGATGGCTGCGCCGACGCGAGCGAGCCGGAGCGCCCAAGCCAGATATTCTGGATTGCTGCGCTTGTCGGCGTCGATGAAGATCAAGTCGAAAGGTCCGGCGTTTTCGCTCGCCAGAACGGGCAGAGTCTCCAGAGCCGGTCCGAGACGCAGGTCGACCTTACCGCTCACGCCGGCGCGCTCGATGTTGCTGCGCGCCGTCGCCGCATGTTCGGGCAGCGCTTCGAGCGTCACGATGAGGCCATCGGGTGGAAGCGCGCGGGCAAGCCAGATGGTCGAGTAACCGCCGAGCGTGCCTATCTCGAGAACGCGGCGGGCGCCGACCATGCGGGCGAAGAGCTGCAGGAGCTTGCCTTGCTGCGGCGACACGTCGATGGCCGGCAGGCCGGCGGCCCTGTTCGCGGCGAGCGCGGCGTCGAGAACCGGATCGGGCGGGATGAGACGCGCAGCGATATAATCATCGAATTTAAGCCAAAGCTGATTGTCCATAGGCTACTCCCGTTTAACCTCGCCGTTGATCGATGTCGCATCGGCCGGTTGGCGGTCGACCGCGATCGGCGAGCGCCCGATTATGCGTCGTCACGGATCGCTTGGCTACAAGCCGCCACCCCGCCGCTCCTGACGTTTCCTCTATCTCTCAGTGTCCGTCCGAAAAGAAGTTGAATCGCATGAGTCGGATGTGATTCATGGAAGGTAGCCTGATTCTGGAGGGGCTGCCGATGTGGACGAGCGAGAACCGCGCGCAATATAACCGCGACAAGTTGCGTTATCCCAGCGACCTGACCGACGCCGAATGGGAGCATATCGCGTCGTTGATACCGCCGGCCAAGCGCGGCGGGCGCAAGCGCACCGTCGATGTGCGTGAAGTCGTCAACGGCCTGATGTACGTGCTGAGCACGGGCTGCCAATGGCGATACGTGCCGAAGGATTTGCCGCCGCGCAGCACGCTGTTCGATTATTTCGATCTGTGGACGTGGAACGGCACGCTCGATCGCATCCACCACGCACTCTATGTGAAGTGTCGCGAGGCGATGGGGCGCGAAGCCAGCCCGACAGCTTGCGTGATCGACAGCCAGAGCGTCAAAAGCGCCGAAAAAGGGGGCGCTGCATCGATCCGAATGGCTACGACGCGGGGAAAAAGATCAAGGGCAAGAAGCGCCATATCCTCGTCGACACTTTAGGATTGCTGCTGCACGCGATTGTTCATCCCGCCGATATTCAGGACCGCGACGGCGGCAAATTGGTGTTGGCGACAATGTTCGGACTGCACCCATTCCTGCGCAAACTCTTCGCCGACGGCGGCTATCAAGGCCCAAAGTTCCGGGCGGCGCAAAAGAAGATTTTGCCGCTCCTGGTCACCGAGATCGTCAAGCGCTCCGATCAGGCGCAGGGTTTCGAGGTCCTCCCGCGCAGATGGGTGGTCGAGCGAACCTTCGCCTGGCTCGGAAGATGCCGCAGATTGGCGAAGGACTTCGAAAACCTGACGCGAAACGCCTTGGCGTTCATCCGCCTCGCGTCAATCCGCTTGATGATGCGAAAGCTATGTTTAAGCTCTTAAACTTCGCGGACAGACTCTCATAATGACCGAGCGGATTTTGGTTGGTTTCAGGATCATCCAGATTTTATTTCAGATAATGTCTGGCGGTGTCAGTATTGGCGGTGACGACTTCGGGGTATCGGTTTTCGTACCAATTCGGGTCAACAAATAGAAATTCATTTAGCGGTTTTATGGGCTTTTGTTGCGCCAGAAACGCCGCAGCCAACCTAATCGCAACTTTTTCGACGAAAAAAATCTACGACGCGCGGCAAGAGATCTGATTTTCGCGTCAAAATCCGCTTCCAACGAACGCATTTCCCGCGTTTTTGCTCCAATTTCGTGTCGATATCCGGCTATGTCCTGATCTGCGCGAAATCGACTCTCAGCAAGATTGCGCAGCGCCCTAGCAGGCTGCTGAAAAACCCCTTCCGTTTCAGCTTCGGTCGTGATTCCATCGCTTTGAGACAGGAGCGACGGAATGCGCGGGACGGACGAGGGATCAGGGCGGCTTTTCAGCTATGTCGATCTGGAGTCGCGCGTTCGGCGCGACCATCCGCTGCGCGTGATCCGCGAGATCGCCAACGCGGCGCTCGCGACACTGGCTGCGGATTTTTCGGAGCTTTACTCCAGGACGGGCCGGCCTTCGGTCGCGCCTGAACGGTTGCTGCGGGCGATGCTGCTGCAAGCCTTTTATTCGGTGCGCTCCGAGCGGCAATTGATGGAGCGTCTCGACACCGATTTGCTGTTTCGCTGGTTCGTCGGCCTTGGCGTCGACGATCCCGTGTGGGACGCGACGGTGTTTTCCAAGAACCGCGACCGCCTGCTCGACGGCGCGATAGCGGCTAAGTTTCTCGCCGCCGTCCTGGCGCAGCCTCGGGTCAAAAGGCTGATGTCGAGCGATCATTTTTCGGTCGACGGCACGCTGATCGAGGCTTGGGCTTCGATGAAGAGTTTCAAGCCCAAGGATGGCTCCGGCAACGAGCCGCCGCCCAATTCCGGCCGCAACGCCGAGGTGGATTTCAAGGGCGAGAAGCGCTCGAACGAGACCCATGCTTCGACCACCGATACGGAAGCCAGGCTTTATCGCAAGGGCGCCGGCATGGAGGCCAAGCTGGCTTTCCTCGGCCATGCGTTGATGGAGAACCGCGCCGGACTGATCGTCAACGCCTGCCTGACGCCAGCCGACGGACATGGCGAGCGCAACGCCGCGCTTGCGATGATCGAACCGCTCGCCAATCGCCCTGTTGGCATCACGCTTGGCGCCGACAAGGGTTATGACGTGCGCGTTTTCGTCAACGAACTGCGCGCGATGAACGTGCGCCCGCATGTGACGCAGAACACCAACGGACGGCGCTCCGCAATCGATGGCCGCACCACGCGCCACCCCGGTTATGCGGTGAGCCAGCGCATCCGAAAACGCATCGAGGAAGCCTTCGGCTGGATGAAGACCGTCGCCGGCCAGCGCAAAACCAAGTTTCGGGGCGTCGAGCGGGTCGGCTGGTCGTTTGCCTTCGCCGCCGCAGCCTACAACCTCATCCGATTGCCGAAATTGATCGAAGAAAGGGCGGGGTAAGGGGGAAGTGGCGCCGCCAAACGCTCGCCGACGCCGGATTCGGCAAAAAACAACGCTCAAATCGCCGACAAAAATCCGCGCCGGGCGATAGTAACCGACGAAATCGGGGCGTTTTTCAGCATCCTGCTAAGCGCCAAAGGATCGTGCTGATATGGCGCGGGACCCAAGCGATCGATCAGCGAGGCCACTTGCGCGGCGATGAGCCGCGCGTCGTGATGCGCGCGCGAAATCGTGTCCGATGCGGCCGCGGGCCGGATCATAGAGGCGAAAATCCTCGCGGAGCTTGTCGAGGCTCGGCGTCGGGCGCACGCCAGTTCCGGCGAACCCATCCGCCTCCAGTCGCGCATCCGGCGCGGCTCAACCTTGCGCCAAATCATTGTGAAAATAAGCGTTTCGCCGGCATTCTTTTCCGTCCTTTGAAAGGGCCAGTAGAAGATGAACGCCGCACGATATTCATGCTCGCTTTCCCTTGCTGGTCGTGTCCTCGTGGCAGCCATTTTCCTCGTGGGCGCGTCCGGGCGCGCGTCGGCGTTCGAGGCCGGATGGAGCGGATATGACGCAGGCGGCGTGACCTTTGCAGCGCCCGCGAATATGCGAGCGCCGGCGAATTACGCGCCAGTTTTGTCGCAAGTGGACGCGACCCGTCCCGACTGGACGTTTACGCTGACCGACCAGCCGAATAACCCTGCCGCGGGCGTGATGGTCACGTTCAACTGGTCGAGGAATGTGACGGACGAGGCTTCGGGTACGCAGGTTTTAGCGCGGGGCGACGCGATCGTCGCTCATCATCAAGCGACGCGCGTCGAGTGGATCGACTCGGATGTGGGGTGGCGCGGTTTTGGCGTCGTGCTGCGAGATGTTTCTCCCCACGGCGAACTCTTCGCGATGACCTGTCGCAGTCCCCAGGCGCTCTGGGCGCAGGCGGGTCCGGTTTGCGAAGCAATTCTCGCCACGGTCGGGTTTCCCGCCACGGCTTCCCCTCCCGCGGGCGCCGTTTCTCCGGAAAATCCAGTGAGCGGCGGCGCGCCGACCCAATCGGCCGCCTCTCCCTTAAGTCCGCCGCCCATTGCTCCCGTCAAACCAACGCCGCCGCCGCCGCCAAAAGCCGCGCCTCCTGTCGCTCCGGTAAATCCGCCGGGCCTCAACGCGCCTCCTCATCCGGTCGCGCCTCCGGTCAAGCCTGTCCCGCCGAAGGCCGCGCATTCCGCGCCGCCGAAATCGACCGCGTGGGGTCTGGAGCTTCTTTCCGCCGCGATCGGCGCGCTCGCCGTCCTGAGCCTTGTCGGCGCCGGCTATATCGGAAGATTGATATGGAGGCGGCGCCGTTCGGCGGACGCGGTCCCCGAGGCAAAGCCCGAATTTTCGTCGCCGCGAACATCGAGGACTTTCAGCGCGCCCGTCGCGGACACGCCGCGGCGGCCGGCGCCGCAGCCGACAAGTCCCGGCGTCGCGCCGGCTGACGCCGACAATCGTCGACTGATGTTGCTGTTGCTCGGAGCCGGAATCTTGCTCGTGCTGGCGGCGCTCGGTTTGGCTCTGCGCGGATGAAATCAGACGAGAGGTCGAAAGGAATCAGCCCATGACCGATCTGACGCTCGTTTCGGTATTGAAAAATCTGAGCGCGCAAATACGCCGCGTGGCGATCATGATCGGCCTCGGCGTCGCGGCGCTGGCCGCGATCAGCTTGCTGACCGCGAATCCCTTGACGACGTTCATGCGGCTCATCGCTTTCGTCGGCGTCGCGATGCTGCTGTTCTCGGTCGCCGTCATGCTGTTGACATTCCGCCGCGCGCGCGAAATCGTCCCGGCCGCGCTGCTTGCGTCACTCGTCGTAACGCTGGTCAGCACGTTCGTCAGTCTCGCGCTCACGCATGCGCTGCCGTCGTCGGCTATCGTCTTCGTCGCCGTGCTGGGCGGCGCTCTTGTCGGCGCGGCCTGGTCGCTGACGACCTTGTTGTTCGTCGATGGCGCGCAGATCCGCATGTGCGGAACGGTCTGGTATCTGGCGGTCTGGGCGTTGACGCTGTCGTTCAACCAGGGCGCGACGCTTCTCACGGGACGGACGCCGGTTGTCATGACCGTGCTGACGCTGGTGGGGACGGGGCTCGCCATCGGCAACACGCTGGGCCTGATCGTCCGCGCCCGACAGGCTGAAGCCTTGCCGAAATCACTGGGGAGCGGCGGTCATGCTTGATGCGTTCGGCGTCAGAATTCGAGGCGCGCTCTGCGGCCTTACTGCGATTGCCGCCGCCATGTTGTTCGGTGGCGTGGGCCAGTGCGCGGCGAGCGGCGTCTGGGTGCAGCAAAGCGCGTCCATGAAGATGGAAGGAACAAACCCCGGTAAAAAATGTTACGGCTATTCCGACGGAGCCATAAGCGACGGGAGCGGCTCGCTAAATATCTATTATGAACTGTGCGACGGCTCCGGCGCGACGTCGTATCAGGCGTCGGGCAAGGTCGTATCCTGGACCTTCAAATGGGACTCGTTGCCAAAACGTATTGTTGGCGACGCGGAAGTGTCAATAAACGCATCAATTTCGCAAAATACGAAAGATGGCGCTTCACTTAATATTGTATCGTCGGAAGACCTTAATTCATTACGATATGGAAAAGAACTCGCAATTATTTCAACGAATACGAACGTTGAAAATACAGATAATTCGCCGAAAACGACGTCAAAAACACTGAAAATTGTCCTTCCGAGCAAGCAGATGGGAGGCGAGTTGTTCGACGCAGGCGCCAAAATGGATGTCGTCGTCCAATTCGGCGGATCGGGTCCTGAGGGCAAGGCTCATTATGTCTACGCGTTTCAGCCGGATCCTTCGTCGGACCTCAAAACCGTCGGCGCCAATCAGCAGAACGGCGTCGCGCAGCCCGCCGACGGCGTTTGGGTTCTGCGGAACACCTCAAAAATCGTCGACTCGGACCAGCCACATTCGCCCTGTATCGCGAAGGTGACGCCGAATGTCGACAACGGCGGCGCCTCCGTCACGGTCGATCTGATTTCCTGCTACGATACGTACAAGATCGGCGTCGACGCCGGCGAGGTGTCCGATCGTTTCACTTGGGATCCTCCGCCGGCGCGCATCGCGCCGGACAAGGAAGTCAAAATTCGCGCGAGCGTCACCCGGAATGGCGATGTAACGAAAATATTCGCCCGCGATCCGTCGCTCTTTCAAGTGTTTCCCTTCAACTTTCCCAGCCTGCGTCTGACGTTCGCAGGCGGCTCCGCGCTCAGCGCCAGGCACGATGTCGCGATCACGACTGAAAACGATCCTGCTGTCTCGAACAACATATTGGATTTCACCCTTTCGCATAAAGCGAACGGCGAAAAAGCCGATGTCATTATCCAGTTCTACGGGATCGGAAAGAGCGAATTCGCCTACCACTATGTCTATGAATCCTCCGACGGGCCGTCTTTTGCTGGCGCCGCCTCCATTCAGTCTGGCGTCGGTAAGACGAGCGCGGCGACGACCTCGGCGGCGGCGGCCGCGATCCTTGGCGGTCTGATCGCGTCCTTGGGCGCGCTGCTTGCCGCGGGGCTCACCGGCTTGGGTCCGAACGATTTGGCCAAGCTGCTTGGCGATTTTCTCAAAGGTCAATCGCCGGGCGACGGTTTCGACGAATGGAAGCAGAAAGGATTGGCGCAGGGCGGGCAATATGTCGTGCGCGACAATATCGGCCTGATCGTTCCGACCGGCGCGCCGACCCAAATTCCGTCGGGCGGATCCGTCCTTGCCGTTCCTGAACAACTGGCCGCGACGATCGAAAACGATCTTTCTCGCGGCGCGCGATTTGTCCGGTCGGTCAAGAATATCATCGAAGGCCAGTTGGCCGCCCAGTCTCAAGGCGACGCCGGCGATATCGATTCGTGGAAGAACATTCGCGATGGGTTCTGGAAGAACGTTGGCCAGGATCTGCACAACATTCCTGGACAACTGAAGGACGCCGCCATTGCCGGAGGCAAAACGCTCGCCAACGCGGTCGGCGATGGGGTCGCGCAACTGAAGGATCCCACCAACTGGATCGCCGTCGAGCAAGCGGTGGAGCAGACGGGCGAGGATATCGTCACGAATCCGCTGGACGCGGCGAAGAAAGTGGAAGGCTTCTACCAGGGCGCCGGCGCCGCCGGCGTGCAGGCGGCGGAAAATGCCCTGTCGCATCCGCTCGATACGCTCAAGAGCCTGTTAGGAGCCGAAAACTGGCAGAAGGTGATCGATCCTAATGTTCCGGTGACGGAGCGCCTCGGACGCTACCTTTTCGGCGTGATGGACGCCGCAGCGAACCTTTCGCTCGCCGGCGACGTCGCGAAAGGCGTCAAATCGATTTCCGCCGCATCGGATGCTTTTAAGGCTGCTGAAGTCGCGTCCGACGCAGGCGACGCCCTCAGCGTCGCGGAAAAGGCATGGCAGGACGCGCGCGCGGCAGGCAAGACCAAGGTCGACGATTTTCTCGCGGCGCAACAGGCGGCCGAGGAAGCGGCGAAATCCGGCGACGCGGCGGCGCAGGCGGCCGCTGACGAGGAGTTGCGTCGCAGCACACTGGAAATTCAGGGCGATAAACAGGCTCTGTGGGAGATCAACAGGCGCGACGATCAATTGAAGCGGAGTTTCAACCGGGAGATGGGCGCCGTCTATCGGGAAACCGACGACAGTGTCGTCTCTGAGATCTGTGATCAGAAGGGCTGGGACCGCGACAACCTCTATGAGCAACCGCCGGGCTCTGGCATCTGGTACAATCGCGAGACCGGCCGTCCGGACATTGTCATCGTCAAGCCGACCAATCCCAAGCCCGGCGTTTCCGTCGGCGCCGATCGCGACGTGACGGTGCGCGTACGCGAAACCGGCGACACATGGGTCGCCGATCCCTCTCGGCCCGGCGAGTTCATTCAAGCCGGCGACAAGGGCGTGCTGACCGACGTGCCCTCGGAGAATCTGAAGGAAATCTACAACAAGAGCTTTTATGACGCAGCCGGCGCCGACAAGCACTATCCGGGCCTGTCGCCGGACGAATTCGCCCATAAGCTGGACCAGGTGGCTACCGACCGGCTGCATCCCGAAGCCTATGGGCGCGGACAAAAGGACCTCGGCGTCGCCATTGGCAAGCCCGGTGCGGATTTCTCTGATCCGGAACAGGTCGCGAAAGCGGCGCAATTCAAATCCGAACACCTTTACCAACAGGCGGCTGACCTCGAAGCCGAGGGCCATGACGCCGAGGTCCAGACGGCGCTCGCCGAAGGCATGCGCCAGGCGACCAAACAATTCGACCGCCAAGTGATGGGCCGCGCCAAAGCTCTCGCCGCGCAGGGCCTCGACGTTAAAATTCCCGACAAGCTGATAGAAGACATGGACGTGATGAAACTGACACAGCAGCAGGGCCTATCGCCGGCGCAGGTCGCGGCGAAACTCGCCGAGCGTGGCACGACGATTCAGGATGTGACCCAGCGCTCCGCCGGGCTTCTCGAGGCGCTGCAGAAGCTCAAGCCGAGATGATGGCAAGTCGAAACAATCCAGGGAAAGAGCGACAATGAGCGACTATACCTTTGTTGCACTGAGCCCTGAGGCGGCGAGGCGACTGGGACTGGCGTCCCTGCCCATACCGGCGCGCCAGCACCGTCTTGACGCGATCATGCCGCAAGGCGGCGAGGTCGATCTCGTCGGCCTGATCGACGAGCTTGCCGGTTTTTTGGCTGAGAACCCGCACGGGCGCGAAACCTACCAGCAGCTCCTCGACGCGCTCTGCTATATGGTCGGCGTCGACGCCGGGGCAAGGGGATATCACGAGCAGGCGGAGCATTGCTTCCGCGTAGGACTTTTCACCGCCCCTCAGAATATCGTCTTGCGCGGCAATTATGCCCTTGCGCTGCATTGTCTTGGGCGGGACGTGGAAGCGATTCGCGAATTCGAGCGGGTGGTCGCCGGCGCGTCCAAACACCAAATTCTTCCGGCGACCTGGCTGATGCTTGCACGACTTTACGCGCGGCAAGGCTCTTACGATAAGTCCTATTGGCTCCTGAAGGACGTGAGCGCCCTCATACCCGACGAGCCGGGGTTCTGGGATTTCTTTGGCGAAATGGGCGAGAAGGCGGGGCTGGCGCCGACTGCGTCGGTTCGATCGATCGCCGCCGAGGGCGGCAGGCAATGAACGAGGCCGTCGCCGAAGGCGATAAACCGCTCGTAGCACCGTCAGCATTGAACTGGGATTTGGACGTCCCCGTCGCCACGCATCCGTTGATGCTGGTCATGTATGTCAAGGTCTTCGCGCTTGTGTTCGCGCTGATGAGCGCGCTTCTCGCATTCCTTATGGCCGTCACCGGAAGCGCGGCGCAAATCATGCCGATGATCGGCTTTGTCGCGATGATCGCCTTTGGCCTGTTCCTGTTGATCCTGTTGGTCACCCTGATCTTCTTCAGAAATCGCATGCGCATGGCTTTCGTGCTCGACGCGAACGGCGTTTCCGCCGCCGTCGTCGACCCTCGCGCCAAAGCTGCGAGCAAAGTCGCCATTGTCGCGGGCGCCGTCGCCGGCAATCCAGGTCTGGCTGGCGCCGGGTTGATGAGCGCCTCGACGTCGCGGCGATCGTTCGCATGGCGAGGAATCGATCGGGCCGTCTATTATCCGAAGTGGCGCGCGATCGTCCTCGACAATCAATGGCGCAATCTGCTGATCCTGTTCTGCCGCGACGACAATTACGACGCGGTCGCCGAATTCGTGCGAACTATGCTCGTCGAACAAGCTGATAACCTACAGAAAAACAGTCCCCTGCCGCGCCTGCTGTTGCGCAGCGCCCTGGCTGTCGCCGCCGCTACGCCGCTTTTCTGGCTGCCGGACAATCTGGAAATCGGCGCCTTTGCGCCCTTCTTCGTCCTGTGCTTCGCGTTGGCGACGATCTGGTTGGTTCCGCTGCTCGCCTGGGGCGTCGTCGGCGGCCTTCTGTTCATCGCCGCCGCCGCCCTCATCAACGGATTGGCGCTCAGCGTATCCCTGCTTGGCGAAGGGCTCGCGAACGCCGTTCTGAACGGCGACGACTGGGCGAGGATCGTTCTCGCGTTGCTCGGCGGCGCCTATCTTCTTTGGCTCGCGATCGCCACGTTGCGCGGTCGCGTCGATCCAGCGCTCGCCGGCGACATCAAGGACAGATCGCCGAAAGATTAGGCGCGTCTTGCAAAGCCAGCGGGCTCATTGCATCTCGACCTTACCGGCGCCCAGGGATCGCGCGACGCGCGCCGCGATGGCGTCGTAATCGCGCTTGAGCGACTGGGGATAGGTCAAGACCATGCCGTGAATGACGTCGCCCTTGAACAGGTATTTTTCATAGAAAATATTATCGCCGCGAATGCCCGAAAGCACGAGCCAGTCATCGCCGTTCGCTCGATAGGTCACGTGGGCGTAACCGGATTCATCGTCGGCGCGAAGAGAGGCCTCGTAGGCGGCCGGCGAAGCGTTTTCTACATTGTAGCCGCCGAAAATCGCCAGGGTCGCCCCGTCCCGCGCCTGAAAGCTCTGGCCGTCGCCATTCTCGGGCGGGCGAAGCGCATGAAATCTCTCGGACGGATAGTCGGCGAATGTGCCGAACCGCGGGTTGGCGTAGACGGTCCAGTTTTCCGCCCGGGCGGTAGCCAGGCCTGTCAATGTCAGCAGACCGGTGAGGATGAGGAAGCGCATCAGCCGCATGGTCATGGCTCCAAATTAGACAGCGCAAAGCTGTAGGTCTTTCGATGCTGTTTGGCTAGAGCAGCTCAGGACGGTATTCGAAATGCATCGTATCGAAATGTCCCCATTTTCCGCCCCAGATGAACCCGTGCTTTTCGAAAACCTCGACTATCTCCATCGGTATGCGGTTGCGATAGCCGCCTTTGCTCCACAACCAATAGTCGGAATATTTGGTGTTCAAGTCTATTGCCGCGCCCCAGGCGTGCATGCTGCGGTTGCCGGTGTCCTTGACGGTTCGGCAGTTATACGTTCCCGCGCTCGGGAAAGCATATTTCTTGAGAGTCTGTCCGCGAAGTTTAAGAGCTTAAACATAGCTTTCGCATCATCAAGCGGATTGACGCGAGGCGGATGAACGCCAAGGCGTTTCGCGTCAGGTTTTCGAAGTCCTTCGCCAATCTGCGGCATCTTCCGAGCCAGGCGAAGGTTCGCTCGACCACCCATCTGCGCGGGAGGACCTCGAAACCCTGCGCCTGATCGGAGCGCTTGACGATCTCGGTGACCAGGAGCGGCAAAATCTTCTTTTGCGCCGCCCGGAACTTTGGGCCTTGATAGCCGCCGTCGGCGAAGAGTTTGCGCAGGAATGGGTGCAGTCCGAACATTGTCGCCAACACCAATTTGCCGCCGTCGCGGTCCTGAATATCGGCGGGATGAACAATCGCGTGCAGCAGCAATCCTAAAGTGTCGACGAGGATATGGCGCTTCTTGCCCTTGATCTTTTTCCCCGCGTCGTAGCCATTCGGATCGATGCAGCGCCCCCTTTTTCGGCGCTTTTGACGCTCTGGCTGTCGATCACGCAAGCTGTCGGGCTGGCTTCGCGCCCCATCGCCTCGCGACACTTCACATAGAGTGCGTGGTGGATGCGATCGAGCGTGCCGTTCCACGTCCACAGATCGAAATAATCGAACAGCGTGCTGCGCGGCGGCAAATCCTTCGGCACGTATCGCCATTGGCAGCCCGTGCTCAGCACGTACATCAGGCCGTTGACGACTTCACGCACATCGACGGTGCGCTTGCGCCCGCCGCGCTTGGCCGGCGGTATCAACGACGCGATATGCTCCCATTCGGCGTCGGTCAGGTCGCTGGGATAACGCAACTTGTCGCGGTTATATTGCGCGCGGTTCTCGCTCGTCCACATCGGCAGCCCCTCCAGAATCAGGCTACCTTCCATGAATCACATCCGACTCATGCGATTCAACTTCTTTTCGGACGGACACTGAGATCGGGCGTCAGGGCGTCGAGATCGGCTGAAACCGCGCGCAATTGTTCCGCTACGCCGTTGACGGACGTGATCATCACCGATCCGCCGCCGGACTTCGGCAGCCACGCCACCTTCACGAGCTTTTTCGCCACCTGGCCCTTGGAACAATCGCCATACATTTTGTCGAAAAAGGCGGTGTTGCGAAAGCGGCCCGGATCGTCTTCCTGGCCCGGAGGTTTCGCCAGAGGCCCCTTCACATAGGTAAGCTCCATCTGGTCAAGCAGCGAGGGGTTCTTCAGCTTCTCCTCGAAACTCTTGTTCGCGCGGCCGTCCGAGACGGGCATGCTGGCGCCGTCCTTCCAGCGGATCGTCGTGGCGTCGTGACTTTCCAGAAAGGCGGGGTAGGCGTTCACCAGCCGGTCGAGCGGTCCAGCCTGCGCCAGCGCCGCGCCTGTCGCAAGAAGACATCCCATCAGCGAGAAAACGGCGCGAAATGCGTTCTTGTGGTTCATGGCAAACTCCGAAGCTGGCTTCTCCAAACAGCGGAGCGCTGTCGCGGCCTCGCCCCGCCGTAATTCCGTACATATTCTCGCGCGATTGGACAGGACTTACCGATAGGCAGCATTGTCGTGGGTCAAGGCCGCATATCCGTGCTTGAATAGAATTTTGAATATACGCAGCCTTCTGGATCGCGGGTTGAGGGAATCGATGTGGAGCGCAAGGCGGCAAAGGTTCGGACTACGACAATGGCGCTTGCCGCGCTTCTCATTGTCAGCGCGCCGCGAAAGGTCGACGCGTCCATGCCCTGGCCACGCTCGATGAGCGGTTGCGTCCGAGACGGCAGACTCATTTCCGATCTCGGGCATAAGATTTCACGTACGTGACAGCATTCACGCGCAAGACCTTCCGCTGGCGGCTCTTGAGGGGCAGCGCATCCGCATCGAACGGGGCTATCTGTTGCCCGCCGACATCTATGTTCGACAATCGCCGATTTAGGTTCTGGATCATTGCGCGCCATGAAGCGCGAGAAGCGTCACTCAGTCTTGGCCGCGTCGACCAGCAATACGCCGAGATCGTCGTCGGGGGAGTAATTATCCCTGCTCGCGGCAAAGGTCGTCGGGCCGGTTGATTGCAGACCCTTGAAACAGCTTGCGACGAGCGATTTCGGATTTTCCTTGTCGATCGTCAGGTTGAAGCGGCCGATCGACCCGAACCAATAGCGGGCCGTGTGGACGATGTAATGCAATCCCGCGCCCTTCATTCCGCCTCCGCCTGTCTTGTCCCAGGCTTTGGCCGCACGGAGGAACGCCGGTTCGGGGCAATAGCTCTTGCGCGTGTCGGCATTGCCCAGTTCCTCGCTGCTGGTAAGGAAATTATAGGGAACCGGCCTGTATTTGTGCGTGACTTCGATCGTCTTGCCCGCCGGGAATTTCTGGAACCAATAGAAGGTGATGTTGGTCGTCCATTTAGGCTCCACGTTGGGAGGCAAGCCGGCGCCCTGGTCCGTCACCGTAACGGCGCCAACGCGCACGAGTTCCGACAGGGTCGCCGCCGGAAGGCGATTCAGATTGTCATAGAACTTGGACTGCGCGTCGTCGTCGGCGAAGATCGTTGTCAGCGGCAGATGATATTTGAGCAGCGCGTCCGTTATGTCGACGCCGAGACTCATCGCCTTGGCTTGGATCGACGGCGTGATCTTTTGTCCGTCGACTGTAACCTCGAAACCGATGAAATTGATCGGGTCGGAAGCATGAATATCGTAATTGCCAGCCTCGCCCGTCGCAATGTCTGGCAGGGGGAAGGCGACTAAAGTCTCCACATCCTGATCCGACTTGTTGTGGAAGAGGTAGTGAACGCGCACCATGCTGCGGCTGAGGAAGAGATCCTCCTGCTGCATTTCGACCTTGCCATTAAAGACATACACCAGACTGCCGGTCTCAAGCGTAGCCGATGAATCATTCGCCATGGCGCCAGCCGGGGCCAAAGCGACAAGACCAGACAGCAAAAGGAGGCGGAGCCGGTCGCGGGATATCAAGGTCATTGTCGTCATCCTTGCAGGAATGTCGTCGATTGATCGGAACTTCCCTAACAGCCGCCGTTCAGGGTGAACGGCGATGAAAATTGACGCCGGAATCGCGGCCCTCGTTTGGCGGCGAAACTAAAGCGGTTTCCAGTTATCGATTACGTAGCCCTGTTCGTCGACCTTTACGACCGGGCCTTCCGCCATGGCGGATGGGCCGACGCAGCGCCAATTGTAAATCGTCGCGTGTCCGGTGATCGCCATGGGAATACCGATGGAATCGGGATTTTTGCGACAAAAATTCGAGGCCGCCGGCATCTCGCGACTGGCGTCCGCCTTGCCGCAGTTCAGATTTGCACCAATCGCGCACGCCAACAGGCGCCCGTCGACGCAGCGATAGAAGCTCGCTGCTTTCGCTTCCGCCACGTCGACCTCGAACGCTTTCGCCACCGCCGGCGCAAGCTCATCCGGTATCGCCTGCGGCTCCGATTGGCCCGACGATTGGACGCAATATTTCCGTGCAAAGTCGGCGGCCGACCCGGTTGCGCTTGTCAACGCGAGCGCCGGCGCAAACAGGACAAGGCCGAGTGTTTTTCGTTTCCAGCTCATTTGGGTTCTCCCGAGACGGGTGTGCGTTCACAGCTTGCCGAAGAAGCCGGTAATGTCGAAATAGAGCGCGTGTTGTGAATTGTCAGGGGCGATGAAATTGATCTGGTCGTAACGACGCGCGTCGCGCTTCGCCAGAGCCTGACTGGTCTTCCGCCAGCCGGGGTGATGTCGGGTCGCCCAATAGAGTTCGGCGACAACGCCCTCATTCTCGTTGCGCGCGCCCGCGATCACGACGGCGCCATCCAGGCTCGCGCCGTCACCGCCGGAAAATGAGATCAGATCCGTCCTTGTCTCCGCCGCTTTTCGATCCTCGGAACCGCAAGCGATTTCGCGCACCATGCAGGCCATGACGTCGCCCGGGACAGCCGGATTGGTCCGGCAGTCGGCGTAGCCTTTGACGCATTTCGCGCATGAGACGAAGCAGCTTATCGCGCGGGTGTCGCAAACGCCGGGTTGAGGCGCCGTCTGGGCGTCCGCGGCGCAGCTGTCGGCGCGTTTGAAACAGTCCGAATTGCACTGCGCGCGCATGCTGTTGGCGACCGCCGGATCATAGGGCTGCGGGCTATTTTGCGCGGCGCTGTTTTGTAGCGACAAAAAACCTACGCAGACCGTAAGCAAAGCCGCCGTCCAAAATTTTGTCATCGCCGCCTCCTTTGTCGCTGCTTCGATCCGTCCGGTTGTAATCCCGCGCGTTCAGGCGCGCCTCTCGGCTTTGGCGTCGCCGAACGATCGTCAGGGCGCGAAGCGTTTGCCGTTGTAACGGCACTCGATCGAAATCCCTCTCTTCTCGTTGATGTTCCCCTGGCAATTGGCCATGGCGTCGTTCGAAGACATGAACGACGCCTCGGGACCGCTGACTCGCTTGCCATCGAAAAACAGCTCATAGCCGACGCCGTGCAATTTTCGATCGGGATCGCCGCCGATCGCCTCGGTCATCGGCCCCAGATAGCATTGCTCGATATTCGCCAGCGCCTTGTGGTTTGGGTTGTGAATGTTCGCGACATAGCGGAAGTTCGGAAAGGCCAGTTTATTTTCGCCGATGACAAAAAAATCTTCCGGATTGAGGGTGGCGTATTCTTGTCCCTCGACCAGACCGTGCGAATGATGGCGCGAATTGTAGGACATCATCGATGGGTTTTCGGTCAGGCTATATCCGTGGCAATCGGGATGGGTCAGGCCGAATGTGTGGCCCAACTCGTGAACGACAGTCGACTGAAATGGGTAAGGTTGATCGGCGAGCAGGGAGGAGAGCTCCATCTGCACCGCGCCGCCGCCGGAATTGGGCTTGCCGTTAAAGGTCCTGCCGCCGCCGATCATCGGGCCGCTATCGGCGCCGGACTTTGGGCGCGCGTAGACGATGAGGTAAACCGACACGGAATCGATACGATTGTCATTTTTGAACTGAAAGATTTCGACCAGTATGCGCGCCAGGCCGGCAGACTTCGAAACGTCGACCGGAGCCGAGGGATCATAAAAGGCGTGCGGTTGTTTGCCATGATAAACCGCGCCGAAAGGCGAAACGGCGAAAGTGTCCGTTCCGAGTACGTTCAACCAGTGGCGTTGGGCCAGCGCCAGATGACGGTAGATCTGCAACATCAGATTGGGCAGTTCGCTGTCCTGAATCTCCTTGTTGTCGGCAGGCACAAAAATTATCGGCACGACCTCCAGGCGACGCTGAACGGCTCGCGCCGGAGAACGAGCCCAAGCGCCGATCCAAACCATCGTCGCGGTCAGAACAACCACCCAGCGCGAACGTGCGGACTGGCCACGCATCGCAAATCACCAGCAAATTTGCCCCATAACCCCGGCCGAACCGGGAGACAATTCCGATCGCCGTCGAGACGATCCGCAACAGAGCGCGAGGGCGAAAATTGCGCAATGCGCCAAATCAACCGGGCTGGAGATGAGGCCCAAAGTGTGTTGTTTTCAGGCGACGGCCGCCCGCCGCGGCGCAACGCAGTAGTTCCACCAGACAAACACACGTTCTAGTGTCATGGCCGGAAAAATCGGTCAAATTGCCGCATACCAATTAGTCGCCCGTGAACTATCCTAAGAGCCCTGCGTTGCGGGGTTTTCGAGCCTGTGGCAAGTATTCATTTTTGCCAGTTTTGGCCCCTTTGACGATCGATATCTTGCAAATTGCGCGACGCGTCAACGACTCGGAAGCATAGAAGTCGACGAAGGCGTTTGGCCCTGAAGCTTTATGAGCCGCGATTTCGTCCTCGTCGGTCTGGAGCGGAAGACTTTGCAATCCCTCGCCCGTTCTGTCCGAGGTTGTCACTCATTCGCGCTCGCCGCTTCGGGCTTGTCGGAAGACGGCGCTGAACGGGAAAGCGCCAAGTTCATGAAGGCGCTGGCCGCGCGGGTCTGGTAGCGGCGGTGGTGACGCAGCAGATAGAAGGCGCGATCCGGCAGGTGAAAATTCGCAGCGTGCAGCAAGCCGGCTTCAAGGCCCGAGGCCGCGACCGAGGCCGAAAGGGCCGTCGCGCCGAGACCGGCCTCGACGGCGGCGCGCACCGATTCGTTCGATGGGAGCTCCATTGCGACCTGCAACTGATCGGGCGAAATGGAGAAATGGGCGAGGGCCTCTTCAAACGCGGAGCGGGTGCCGGAACCGGTCTCCCGGAGCACCCAAGCGCTATCGAGCAGATCGGACGGCGTGATCGGTTCGCCCGAAGCCCAAGGATGATTCGGGCCGACGATGATGATGAGTTGGTCCCGGGCCACCGACGTACAGACGAGACTCCCCGTCGCGACGGCGCCCTCGACGAAACCAAGTTCCACCGTTCCATCCTCAACGGCGGCGGCGACCCGCGCGGTATTGCCAATTTTCAGTCGAACGGTGACATGCGGGTGGCTTTGGTGGAACGCGACCAGATGCCGGGGAAGCCAATAGCTGGCAATGGTCTGGCTGGCCTGTACGGACAGCGTGCCGCGTTTTAGTTCGCCGAAATCGCCAAGGGCCATGTCCACGGCCTCGACCTTGGCCAGGATGCCGCGCGCCTCGGTCAAAAGGACGGAGCCGGCCTCAGTCAGTTCGATCCGACGCCCCACCCGGTCAAAAAGCCGCGTCCGGTGGTGCGCCTCCAGCGCCGCGACCGCATGGCTGACTGCGGATTGCGCGAGATTCAGGGCCTGCGCCGCCTGAGTCATATGCTGTCGCTCGGCGACGGCGACAAATATGCGGAGCTGATCGAGCGTCATCGCGGCGTGGCCTCCGTCCTATCGCGCGAGGCTGGCCTCGCCCCATCCGCAGGGGCGCATCATGGCGCCGCCGAGCGAATACCGATCTGCTTTCAAGATCGATAGATACAAAACATCTATTGGATAGATCAATCATAATCTGAGATGCCTTCTCAAGAACTTTTCTGCTCCCCTGATGCGTCGCAAAGAGAACGCCATCATTGCGGGAGTGCGGATCGCAAAAAGGAATCCAGCATAATGACCGAGGCGGAAAGCATTGCGGCGATTGATCGCCGGCGGGACGAGAACGCCAACGTCCCCAAAATCATCCGCCAGTTCACCCCGAACTGGTTCACAGTGACGATGGGAACAGGGGTTCTCGCCCTGGCGCTCAACCAATTCCCGCTGGCCATCCCCGGGCTGCGCCAGATCGGCGTCGCGCTGTGGCTGCTCAACATCGGGGTGTTCGCGCTGTTCAGCTGTCTGTATGGCGCGCGCTGGCTGCTCTGTTTCGATGAGGCCCGCAAGGTTTTCCATCATTCCGTCGTGTCGATGTTCTTCGGCGCGATTCCCATGGGGCTCGCCACCATCATCAACGGCTTCCTGGCCTTTGGCCCGCAATTCCTCGGCGATGACGCTGTGGGAATCGCGCGCGTTCTTTGGTGGGGCGACGTCGCGATGTCGGTCGCCAGCGGCCTGCTGATCCCCTATTTCATGTTCACGCGCCAGGATCACAGCATAGAGAAAATGACGGCCGTCTGGCTGCTGCCGATCGTCGCCTGCGAAGTGGCCTCGGTCAGCGGCGGACTGCTGGCGACCCATCTGGCCGACGCGGATGGCTTCAGCGTACTGATCGCCAGCTACATGCTTTGGGCGCTGTCGTTTCCGCTGGCGTTCAGCATTCTGACCATTCTGTTGTTGCGCCTTATCGTTCATAGCCTGCCGGGGCGCGACATGGCGGCGTCGGGATGGCTCGCCCTCGGTCCGATCGGCACGGGCGCCCTGGGCCTGCTGGTGCTGGGCGGCGACGCGCCGCACCTTTTCGCCGCCGCCGGATTGCCGATGGTTGGCGATGTCGCCTTCGGACTGGGCGTCGTCGGAGGGCTTGTCCTTTGGGGTTACGGCGCCTGGTGGCTGATGCTGGCCGTGATGAAGACGGCCTTTTATCTGCGCTCGGGAATGCCGTTCAATCTCGGCTGGTGGGGTTTCACCTTTCCGCTCGGCGTCTATTCGCTGTCCACGCTGGCGCTGGCGCGGGTCACCCATCTCAGCTTTTTCTCGGTGACCGGCGGAGCGCTCGTATTTTGTCTTGCGGCGTTCTGGGTCATTGTCGCCACGCGAACCCTGCGGGGGGCGTGGAAAGGCGACCTGTTCTTCTCGCCATGCATGTTGTTGACGCTTCCCGAAAGGCTTGAAGCCGACATCGTTTGATCGGGCCATCGCCGCCATTCGCTGAAGCCTCTTCCTATTGTGGACATCGTTCGTCGCGAAGGCGGCGGTCGGACTTACGGGCATGTCCGACGCGCCCGATATATTGGTCGGTTCAGGAAATGCATGTCGATGAGGCCGTCGACAATGCGGGATTGCTTGCGACCGGCGGCGCGGGCGTTGTCCCTTGTACGCCCGCGGGCGCGATGATGCTGCTGAAAGATTCGCTCGGCGACCTCTCAGGATTGGAAGCCGTTGTCGTCGGCCGCTCGAACATTGTCGGCAAACCGATGGCGCAATTGCTGCTGAAGGCCAATTGCACCGTGACCGTGGCCCATTCGCGCAGCCGCGACCTTCCGGCCATCTGCCGCCGCGCCGACATTCTGGTCGCAGCCGTGGGGCGCGCCGAAATGATCAAGGGCGACTGGATCAAGCCTGGCGCGGCGGTCATCAATGTCGGAATCAACCGCATTCCAGCGCCGGAAAAGGGCGAGGGAAAGACCCGCCTGGTCGGTGACGTCGCCTTCGCCGAGGCCGCGCTGGTTGCGGGCGCGATCACGCCGGTTCCAGGCGGCCGTCGGTCCCATGACGATCGCCTGTCTTCTGGACAACGCCTTGCGCATTGCGGAATGCAAGGCGAACCAGGCTGGCGCGATACGCGCCTTGGCGCCATGATGCCTGCAGGAGCGCCTCTTACCCATGACAGGCTACAAGCATATTCATGGCAATGAACGCCATGTCTTTCCCGATCTGCGCGCCTTATTGGCGGAAGCCTCGCCGCGTCGCTCCGGCGACGAGCTTGCAGGCCTCGCCGCGCCGACGCAAGTCCGCCGCGTCGCCGCGCGCTTTGCTCTGGCCGAACTGCCGCTGAAGACATTTTTGAACGAATGCCTCGTTCCCTATGAGGCGGACGAAGTGACGCGGCTGATCGTCGACACACATGACGCGGCCGCGTTCGAGCCGCTGGCGTCCATGACGGTCGGCGAATTCCGAGAATATCTTCTCGACGAAGCGACCGACGCGGCCGTACTGGCAAGAATATCGCCGGGACTGACGCCCGATATGGCAGCGGCCGTTTCGAAGTTGATGACCAACGGCGATCTCATCGCCGTCGCTGCGAAGGCGCGGGTCGTGACCGCCTTTCGCACCACGCTCGGCCTTGAGGGGCGGTTGGCCTCCCGCCTTCAGCCCAACCATCCGACCGACGACATAGCCGCCATCGTCGCCGCGACTTTGGACGGCCTCGCCTTCGGGATGGGCGACGCAGTGATCGGCGTCAACCCCGCCACCGACAATGTTGAGACGACGATCCGCATTCTCGAAACGATTGACGCCTTGCGCCAAAAACTCGACATGCCGGCGCAGTCCTGCGTGCTTTCGCATGTCACTACCTCCATCGCGGCAATTGAAAAAAGCGCGCCCGTCGATCTCGTCTTTCAGTCCATCGCCGGGACGCAAGCGGCCAACGCCGGTTTTGGCGTGTCGCTCTCGCTTCTGCGGGAAGCGCAGGAGGCGGCGCAGGGGCTGAAGCGCGGCTCGGTCGGATCGAATGTCATGTATTTCGAAACCGGACAGGGCGCGGCTCTGTCGAGCGACGCCCATCACGGCGTGGACCAGCAAACGGTGGAAGCGCGAGCCTATGCTGTCGCCCGCGCCTTTTCGCCCTTGTTGGTCAATACGGTCGTTGGATTCATCGGACCGGAATATCTCTACGACGCCAAGGAAATTTTCCGCGCGGGGCTTGAAGACCATTTCTGCGGCAAGCTGCTCGGCCTGCCGATGGGCGTCGATGTTTGTTACACCAATCATGCCGAAGCCGATCAGGACGACATGGACGTGCTGGCTCTGCTGCTCGCCAACGCCGGCGTGAATTTCCTGATCGCCGTGCCGGGCGCCGACGACATCATGCTCAATTACCAGAGCCTGTCGCACCATGACGTGCTGCGGCTGCGTCATCTGCTCGGCCTGCGCCCGGCGCCGGAATTCGAGCGATGGCTGCAGAGCATAGGCCTCATGGACAATAGTGGACGGGTTCCCGATCTGCCGCCTTCCTCGCCTTCGCTGCAAAAGCTGATCGCCGCGCGAGACGGGGGCTGAGATGGACGTCGAAAATTCGCCATGGACCCGTCTGCGGCAATTTACGCGAGCGCGAATTGGTCTTGGCCGCGCAGGCGACAGTCTGCCGACACGCGCCTTGCTCGAATTTCAGATGGCGCACGCGCTGGCGCGCGACGCAGTGCATGGCGCGGTGGATTGGCCAAGGCTCGCAAAGGGCCTCGCGCCGCTTGAGACGCTCGAAGTTTCGAGCGCCGCGCCCGAACGCGCGGTGTATCTCCGGCGACCTGATCTCGGACGCATGCTTGCTCCAAACGAAACCGATAAATTGCCTGCTGGGCCATTCGATATTGTCTTAATCGTCGGCGACGGATTGTCCGCCGCGGCGTGCGACGCCCACGCCGCCGCCGTCGTGAAGGCCCTGACGCCGCGTTTGCAGGGGTTGACGCTTGGTCCCATCGTTCTGGCGCGCGGCGCGCGTGTGGCGCTGTCCGATCAAATCGGCTCGGCCATGCAGACGCGGCTGGCGGTCATGCTGATCGGCGAGCGTCCGGGCCTGAGTTCGGCTGATTTGCTTGGCGCCTATCTGACATTTTCGCCGGCGTCAGGGCGGCGCGATAGCGAGCGCAACTGCCTGTCCAATATCCACGCCCACGGTCTTACCCCCACGGAGGCGGCGAGCAAGATCGCTTGGCTCGCCCGCGAAGCTCTACGACTCGGCCTGACCGGCGTCGATCTCAAGGAGGCGACGCCAGGACAGGACTTGAAGTGGGAACAATCGCCGGGTCTTGGGATCGACCGACGCTGACGGCGTGAGGGCCGTTGGCGTGGGGCTTCTCGCGACATGTGACGCGCGGCGATGATAGTCCAAACGGGAACGACTGCCTTGGTGTTGATTTGCAATTGTTTAGTGGCTTATCCTGTTGATTCCGGTTCATCGAGATGTAGGCGCGGTGGCGTCAGGATGTCGGCGTCAACCAATTTTCAATAACGATGCCAGGGTATTTGGCGAAATCGCGAAGATTGTTAGTGATGACGGTTACGCCGAGCGAGTCGGCGTCAGCGGCGATCAGCTTGTCGAGATGGTCCGCGCGGATGTCGCGGGCGGCGAGGCGAATAGGTCCGCAGGCCAGTCCCGCGGCAGCGTCGAATGGCGCGACCGGAATGTCCTCAATAAGGTTTCGAGATTGGCGCGCTCACGCTCGGGATTTTCGGACGCCGCGACGGACGATATTGCTCACGAGACTCATATCCGGGTCACACCGCTGGGTCACAGTTGGCGGCGTGAACGTGCTATTTTTCCAGCAATCATAGGATAATCTAAGGCGAAAAGCAGGGATGGCGGAGAGGGAGGGATTCGAACCCCCGATACAGTTGCCCGTATGCCGCATTTCGAGTGCGGTGCTTTCAACCACTCAGCCACCTCTCCAAAGGTCGCGACGACGGGCTTGGCCCCATTCCGTGTGGCGAGGCGGCGGGATAACATGAGCGCGCGGCCGGAAGCAAGGGCGCGTCGGCAAGTTTTCGGCGGTTTTCCGGCCAGCCGCGGATTTCTGGAGCGTCGGTCGGATATTTCGCCGCGGAGTCGACCGGAATCATGTTATCTGGGCTCGTTACCCCGCCAGTCGCGCACGCGTTCGTCAAGCGGGGGAGGGATCGGCGGCGCGTTTTGCCTCCAAAAGCTTGCTAAAGCTTGATCGAGCGATTGACAGCGCTGGCGCGTTTGGGGTAAGGAAAACGCGGTTTTTGTCGCGGCTTGTCGCCGCGATTTTTTGTTTGCGCCTTGGCGCCGGGCGGCTAGCCGCACCGATCGAGGCGACAATCAGGCCGGACTTCCGGTCAAACCATTCGCTGGTTCAGCAAAATTTGCTGTTTCAACTGCCAAGAAGCCGGTCGCGGGGCAATCCGTAGAGCCGGATCGAACACGAGGAAGAACGATGTTCGCAGTCATCAAAACCGGCGGCAAGCAGTATCGCGTCGCCGCCGAAGAAAAGATTACCGTCATGTCGCTGGCTGGAAACCCCGGCGACACCGTTACATTTTCCGACGTTCTGCTGGTCGAGAAGGACGGCGCCGCCCAATTTGGCGCGCCCTTTCTGAGCGGCGCCTCCGTCAAGGGCGAAATCGTCGAGCAGGCGCGCAGCGCCAAGTCGATTTCCTTCAAGAAGCGCCGCCGCAAGAACTCCAAGCGCAAGCGCGGCCATCGTCAGGATCTGACGATCGTGCGCATCGTCGAAGTGGTCGCCTGATCCCAAGGCTCTGGAAAGCCGGCGGGATTGAAGCGACTTAGAGATTTTACAGCGCGTTAGACGCGCAAAAGGTTACGGAGCGGACAGATGGCTCACAAGAAAGCAGGCGGTTCCTCGCGCAATGGTCGCGATTCGGAAGGCCGGCGCCTTGGCGTCAAGAAATTCGGCGGCGAGAAAGTGCGCGGCGGCAACATCATCGTACGCCAACGCGGCACGAAGTGGCACGCCGGCGCCAATGTCGGCATGGGCAAGGACCACACCCTCTTCGCCCTCCTCGACGGCGCCGTCGAGTTTAAAAAGAAGGGCGACGGCCGAGCTTACATTTCGGTCGTCCCGGTTCAAGCCGAAGCAGCAGAATAACGGCGACAGGTCTTAAAGCTTAAGATCTCCGCCGGTCCCAAACCCCGGTGGAGAGCTCCGCGTAAAGCGGAGCGGCGCGCAAAGACCAAACCGCGACAATCCACACGCCGCAGGGCGAGAAAAGGGGAAACGGGGCGCCGTTTCCCCTTTTTCTTTGGATTGCGTCATGTTTAGCGAATTGACCCGTGACGATGTTTTCCTGCTGGAGACAAAGCGCCTATGGCTGCGCTGGCCGCGCCGCGCCGACGCGTCGGCGCTCGCCAGCCTTGCCGGCGACTGGGATGTGGCGCGCATGACCGCGGCCATTCCCCATCCATACGAATTGCCGTCCGCCGTCGAGTTCATCGACGGCGCGCGCCGCGCCAATGCGGCCGGACAGGCTCTGACCCTGGCGATCGGCAACAAGGCCGACGGCGCGGCGGCGATCGGTGTGATCGGCGTCGAAGCGGACGCGCGCGGCGCCAGGCTGGGCTTCTGGCTCGGCAAGCCCTATTGGCGGCGTGGACTGGGCGCGGAGGCGGCGTTGGCGATCGTCGACGCATTCTTCTGGCTGACGAACGAAAACGTTCTGGCCGCCAGCGCGCGGACCGATAACGACGCCTCCCGCGCGCTATTGGCGCGGACCGGTTTTGTCGATCAGGGCGCCGAGGCCGATCCGCCCGGCCGTTGCGCCGACGTCGCCTGCCGCCGCCTGGAGTTGACGCGTCAGGCTTGGACTGCGGCCTTGCCGCGCTTCGTCTCGCGCGCCGCCTGAGCCCGTCGGCGCGCGCCTTGCCGCTCTTGCCGATCCTTGCCGGTTGTCGCCCGGCGGGATTGGCGTTACATCCCGCATCTGACCGGATTCAAAATCATGAAATTTCTTGATACCGCGAAAATCTATGTCCGCTCGGGCGACGGCGGCGGCGGCTGCGTTTCGTTCCGACGCGAGAAATTCATCGAGTTCGGCGGTCCTGACGGCGGCGACGGCGGGCGCGGCGGCGATGTGGTGGCCGAATGTGTCGACGGGCTGAACACGCTGATCGACTATCGCTTCCAGCAACATTTCAAGGCCAAGACCGGCGGTCACGGCATGGGCAAGAACCGGGCGGGCGGGCGCGGCGCCGACGCGGTGCTTAAGGTTCCGGCCGGTACCCAGATTTTCGAGGAGGACGGCGAAACGCTCATCGCCGATCTGACCGAGGTCGGCCAGCGCGCGGTGATCTGCAGCGGCGGCAACGGCGGCTTCGGCAATCTGCATTTCACCACCTCCACCAACCGGGCGCCGCGCCGGGCCAATTCCGGCATCCCTGGCCAGGAGCGCACCATCATCCTGCGGCTCAAGCTGATCGCCGACGTCGGCCTGATCGGCCTGCCCAACGCCGGCAAGTCGACTTTTCTCGCCGCCGTTTCGGCCGCCCGGCCGAAAATCGCCGATTATCCCTTCACCACATTGCATCCGGGCCTCGGCGTCGTCGGCGTTGACGGCCGCGAACTGGTGCTGGCCGATATTCCCGGCCTGATCGAGGGCGCGCATGAGGGACATGGCCTCGGCGACCGCTTCCTCGGCCATGTCGAGCGATGCGGCGCTTTGCTGCATCTGGTCGACGTGACGGGCGAGCACGCCGGCAAAGCTTACAAGACCGTGCGCGCGGAATTGTCGGCTTATGACCACGGGCTGGCCGGAAAGCCGGAAGTCGTCTGCCTGTCGAAAGTCGATGCGGTCGACGAGCCGGCTCTGAAGCAGCAGATCGAGCGGCTGAAGCGCGCCATCAAAACGGCGGGCCCGGCGCCAGAGGCGGGACAAAAACCGGCGTCGCCGCTAAAGATCTCGGCGGTGGCGGGAACCGGCGTAAGCGAGGCGTTGCGGGCCGTGATGACGATTGTCGAGTCGGCGCGCGCGGCGGCGGCGCAAGCCGAACCAAAGCCGCGATGGACGCCGTGAAGTTTCGATGACGCGCCAACCAGGACGACACGCCGCATGAGCCAGCCTTCCTTGCCCAAGCTCGACCAATTTCGCCGCATCGTCGTCAAGGTCGGCTCATCCTTGCTGGTCGATCGCCAGAAGGGCGAGGTCAAACGCGATTGGCTCAATTCGCTGGCCGACGATCTGGCCGCCCTGCATCGGCGCGGCGCCGACGTGCTCGTCGTCTCTTCGGGTTCGGTGGCGTTGGGCCGCGCCGTGCTGAAATTGCCGCCGGGCGCCTTGAAGCTGGAAGACAGCCAGGCCGCCGCCGCAGTCGGTCAGATCGCGCTTGCGCGCACCTGGGCCGAAACGTTGGGCGCGCGCGGCATCGTGGCCGGGCAGATTCTTGTCACATTCGGCGATACGGAAGAGCGCCGCCGCTATCTCAACGCGCGCGAAACGCTCGGACGCCTGCTCGATATGCGCGCGGCGCCGATCATCAACGAAAACGACACGGTCGCCACCACGGAAATCCGCTATGGCGACAATGATCGGCTCGCCGCTCGCGTCGCCACGATGGCCTCGGCCGATCTGCTCATCCTTCTGTCGGACGTCGAGGGGCTTTATGACGCCCCGCCGGCCGGCAATCCCGACGCCAGACTGATTCCGTTGGTGACGCGCGTCACCGCCGAGATCGAGGCGATGGCGGGGGGCGCGGCCTCCGAACTGTCGCGCGGCGGCATGCGCACCAAGATCGAGGCGGCCAAGATCGCCGTCACCGGCGGCGCCCATATGGCCATCGCCGATGGACGTCTGGCCCATCCGGTGGCGCGTATCGGCGAGGGGCGCCGTGCACGTGGTTCCTGTCGGCGTCCTCGCCGATCAAGGCGCGCAAGAAATGGATCGCCGGTTCGCTTGAGCCGAAGGGCGCGCTGCATGTCGATGAAGGCGCCGCGCGCGCGCTCGTCGGCGGCGCCAGTTTGTTGCCGGCCGGCGTGCGCCGCGCCGACGGCGCGTTCGCGCGCGGCGATTGCGTCATTATCCGCGACGCCGAAGGCGGCGAGATCGGCCGCGGCCTCGTCGGCTACGACGCTGCTCACGCGGCGAAAATCCTCGGCTTGAATTCACGGCAGATCGAGACGGTTCTGGGCTTTCCCGGGCGCGCGGAAATGATCCATCGCGACGACATGGCGCTTGCGGGAGAAACGGGCGATTGAGTTGACGTACGTCAGCGTTTGGCGCCGTAACGTCAACCATGTCATTGAGTTAGAGCGAATATTTCGTTCGGGCGGGGCGGATTGAAAAGGTTCCGTTAACGCCCCGGGCGCATTCTCATAACGTCGATGAGAGCGCCTGGAATTTATTTTCGCATGGTCATTCCCGCACATGACGCTGATACGCCAATCGCCCGCCGCGTCAGGCCGCAAGGCCGCTTTCGCGATCGCGCGGCAAGCGGTTGGCTGACGCTGGACGCACGCGGCGTCGGCAGGATCCAAACACCCCCCCGAATGTCAGGTTCGCAGGAGGCGGTATGGAAACGTCGCTGATCCTCTTGCTCGTCCTGGTCGGGTTTGTCCTGATTTTTCTGGCGGTCAACGATCGACGCGCGAAGCGCGAATTTGAAATCGCCCGATGCGAGCTTGCCGAGA
This sequence comes from uncultured Alphaproteobacteria bacterium, assembly GCA_963736175.1. Taxonomy (GTDB): domain Bacteria; phylum Pseudomonadota; class Alphaproteobacteria; order Rhizobiales; family Beijerinckiaceae; genus Rhodoblastus. Next base: position 54,837 of record CAVTNU010000032.1, read on the forward strand.
CGCTGGCGCGCCAAGCCGAAGCCGCCAAATTCAGACGCGCGCTCGAGAATACCACCGTCGCGCTATTCTACCTGGCGCGCGATGGCCGGCTGATCTGGTTCAACCAGCGCGCGACCCAGTTGTTCGGGTACACCGCCGACGAATTGCGCGCGATGTTCTTGCGCGATATCGTGCACGAGGACGATCGCGGCCCGCTGGTGAAAAATTTCCGAGCCTTGGCGACCGGCCAGTTGTCCTCGCTGCAATCGCAGCGTCGTTTCATCAGCAAATCCGGTGAGATCGTCTGGGTCGCGCTGTCCAGCGGTCTGGTTCGCGACGAACGTGGCGAGCCGGAAATGGTCGTTTCCGTGATGGAGGACGTCACTCCGCATCGTATGGCCGAGGAGGCCTTGCGCGAAAGCGAGGAGCGTTTCGCGCTGGCGATGAAAGGCGCCAACGAAGGATTATGGGACATTCGCTTCGACAAGGGGACGGTTTATTTCTCGCCTCGCTGGAAATCGCTTCTCGGGTATGAGGAAGACGAATTCACCGCAAGCCTGAGCGAATGGCGCGCGCGGATAGCGGCCAAGGACAGGCGGCGCGCGCTGGCCGCTTTACGCCGCCTGCGGGCCGGCGTCGACAGAGAACTCGACATCGACCTGTCGATGCGCCGCAAGGATGGAAAATGGCGCGACATGCGGGTGCGCGGCTTTCCGGTGTTCGACCGCGACAGCAAGATCGCCCGCATCGTCGGCACGATGAACGACGTCACGCGAAGCAAGCGTCAGGCCGTCAGCCAAAGACTGGCGGCGGCGATTTTCGCCTCGACGCAGGAAGGCGTCGTCGTCACCGACGCGCGTTCGAAAATCGTAGCGGTCAATCCGGCGTTCCAAGCCATAACCGGGTTTTCCGAGCAGGACGCCGTGGGCTCGAGCATGAGCATCCTGCACTCGGGGCGGCAGGACGCCCAGTTCTACAAGGATATGTGGGCCCAGCTCCAACAGACCGGCCAGTGGCAGGGCGAAGTCTGGAACAAGCGCAAGGCCGGGGAAATCTATCCTCAGTGGCTGACCATTTCGACGGTGCGGACCGAAGACGCCGGCATCAACTATGTCGGCGTGTTCGCCGACATCACCCGTCTCAAACAATCGGAAAGCCGACTGGCGTTTCTTGCCCATTACGATCCGCTGACAGGCCTGCCCAATCGCTTGTTGCTGCAGTCGCGCCTCGAACAATCGATTTTGCGCGCTGGCGCGACGAAAACCTCCGGCGCCGTCCTGTTCCTTGATCTCGATCGTTTCAAGACTGTCAACGACAGTCTGGGACGCGCGGCGGGCGACGAGATTCTCCACAGCGTCGCCGGGCGCTGGAACAAGCTCCTCAATCCCACCGACACTCTGGCGCGTCTTGGCGTCGACGAATTCGTCATCGTCATTGAAGACGCCGACGAGAACAAGACCGGCGATCTGGCGCGCGCTCTGATCGAGGCCGCCGAACAGCCGTTCATCCTGAGTTGCGGCCGGGAAGCCTATGTCGGCCTTTCAATCGGCGTCAGTCTGTTTCCGCGTGACGCCGCGCAGGCGGAAACGCTTATCCAACAGGCGGATTCGGCGCTCTATGTGGCCAAAGGCATGGGCGGCAGCGCATTCTGGTTCTATTCGGGCGTGTTGACGGCGGAAGCCAACGCCCGCCTCGAACTGGAGACCGGAGTAAGGCGGGGGATCGAACGCGGAGAGTTCGAACTTGTCTATCAGCCGGTCGTCGACATGGCGAGCGGCAGAACCGTCGCCGCCGAGGCGCTGCTGCGCTGGCGTTCGCCGACGGGCGTCGTCGCGCCGAACGATTTCATACCGTTGGCCGAAGCGACCGGTCTCATTGTGCCGCTGGGCGATTTCGTGCTGCGTAGCGCCTGCGCGACGATGCGCGGCTGGCTTGATCAGGGCCTGCCGATCGAACGCATCGCCGTGAATTTATCGCCGCGCCAGTTCGAATTCGCCGGCCTCTGCGACCGCATATCGGCAATTCTGGCGGAAACCGGCCTGCCGGCGCATTGCCTTGAAATCGAAATTACCGAAACGGCGCTGATGCAAAAGGATCGTGAAGCCGAGATCAAGCTGAAGGCGCTGAAAGCCCTGGGGCTCAGGGTCGCGATCGACGATTTCGGCACTGGTTATTCGTCGCTGACCTATCTCAAACGTTTCAGTTTCGACACCCTCAAAGTCGACCGCAGCTTCGTCGCCGATATTCCCGGCGATCCGACCAGCATGGAAATCGCCGCAACGGTCGTAGGCCTTGGACGTTCTCTCAAAGTCGAGGTCCTGGCCGAGGGCGTCGAGACGCGCGCTCAGGCCGATTTCCTTGCCGTTTGTGGCTGCGTGCTGGCGCAAGGATTCTACTTCGCCCGGCCGATGAGCGAACAGGATCTGGTTGCGCGGCTTGAAAACGAGCACGAAAAAAAGGCGCGCGCGCGCGCATGACGTTTTGCTGTCCGAAGCGATTCTGGCGAGCGTCTCGGTCTTTTTGAAACGTCGCCGCCTCGTCATGATCCGCGACGGCTATTTGTCGAGCAGGGCGATCAAACTCGACGTGTCCCAGCGTCCGCCGCCCATTCGCTGCACCTGCTCGTAATACTGGTCGACCAGAGCGGTGATCGGCAGGCTGGCGCCGTTGCGCCGCGCTTCCTCAAGGCAAATGCCTAAATCCTTGCGCATCCAGTCGACGGCGAAGCCGAAGTCGAATTTGTGCGCCAGCATCGTCTTGTGCCGGTTCTCCATCTGCCAGGACTGCGCCGCGCCCTTGGCGATCACCTCGATCACCGCCTCGCCGTCCAGCCCGGCCTTCCGGGCGAAATGCAGGCCCTCGGCGAGGGCCTGGACGAGACCGCCGATGCAAATCTGGTTGACCATCTTGGTGAGCTGTCCGGCGCCCGACGGCCCCATCAAACGACAGGCGCGCGCGAAAGCGGCGATGATCAGCTCGGCCTTGGCGTAAGGCGCGCTGTCGCCGCCGCACATTACCGTCAAGACGCCGTTCTCGGCGCCGGCCTGACCGCCGGAAACCGGCGCATCGATGAAATGGGCGTCGCGCGTTCTCGCCGCGGCGTAAAGCTCGCGCGCGACGTCGGCGGAAGCCGTCGTGTGGTCGATAAAGATCGCCTCCGGCTTCATGCCGGCGAAGGCGCCGTTCTCGCCCAGCGTCACCGAGCGCAAATCGTCGTCATTGCCGACACAGGCGAAGATGAAATCGCAATCTTGCGCAGCCTGCGCCGGCGTCGGCGCCGTACGAGCGCCAATTTTCTGGGCGAACGTCGCCGCCTTGGCGCTGGTGCGGTTGTAGACCACGAGGTCGTGGCCGCCTTTCGTTTTGAGGTGGCCCGCCATCGGCGCGCCCATTACGCCAAGACCCAAAAAAGCAACTTTCGCCATGACGATGTCCCTTGCCGCCGAATGGAGCCAAACTGCCTCGTTCGGGACGCGGATTCAAGGGTTAGAGTTGAAAGCGGTTATGGCCCGCAGGCGCAGACGAGGCCGTCGGCGAACCATCGCGCGAGGAAGCTGGCCGCCGTTTGCGCCACGGCGTTCTGCTCCTCCGGTTCGTGCGCGTGGGCTTGAAAGGCGAGCAACGCGCAAATCTGCGAAAATGTTTTGTCCGCTTGCGCTTCGATCAACGCGAGGCGCTCGTCGTCAGCCAGCGGGCGATAGGCGACGGTCAGGTCCTTGCGCCACACAAGGACGGCTTTCTTTTCCTGCGTCGTCTCGATGGTCTCGATCTTCCCGTCCGGTTCGTCTTGCCGGTCGGCGGCGTATGTTTCGTAGAGATTTTCAATGCCGGCGGGCCCGTGGCAAAGGCGCACGCTTGGATGAAATTCGAAGCGCAACTCCGGCCAGTCCGTCGGCGCGACGGCGGCTAATGCGGCAAGCGCCAGCGGCGCCTTGTCGGCGCTGTCGAAAGCCAGATTCAAGGCGCGTTCGAAATCGGCGAATGCGCAAGCGAGGGACCAGTCCCGGACTTCGTCGATCGCGCGTTCTTGTATGAAATCGGGCAGGTTTGAGCCATACCAACGGGCGTTGCGGTAAGGCGAGGGTTTGTCTTCGATATAGGCCTCGACGAGCGCGCCAAAAGCCGCGTCGCCAAGAAAGCGCCGCAGCGCCGGATAATCGTGGGACAGGAATTCGGCCAGCCGCAGGCGATAGCCATCGCGGTAGACGGCGAAGGCTTCATGCGCGTCGATGCGCGGCGGTTGTTTGAGGGCGGTCAAAATTTCCGGCGCCTCGCTCGCGCCGAGAACGCCTTGTTGAAATTGCGATTGCAGCGCGCGCAGGTTCATAGCGCATCGGCCATTTCCGGCGTCTTGCAGGCGTGCGCCGCGATGGCGCGCAAACGCCGCAATTCGTCCAAAAGCTCGGCAAAAGGCGGAAAGCCGTCGTCTCGCTCGATCATTGTGGGAACATGGCCGACGCGGGCGCAGACATGCCGATAAAGCGCGAAGACCTCCTCGCAGATGGGATGGTCGTGCGTGTCGATCTTGTGCTCGCCAAGATCGCTGTGCCCGGCCATATGGATCTGGGCGACGCGCGCCGCGGGCACGGCGTCGATGAAGGCCTTTGAATTGTCCAGCGCGGCGTTGCGCGGACTGTGGTTGAAATTCGATACATAGACATTGTTGACGTCGAGCAGCAGCAGGCAATCGGCGCGCGCCGCCATCGCGGCGACGAATTCGGCTTCGCTCATATCGGCCTGGGCGAAAGCGACATAGGTCGAAGCGTTTTCAATCGCGATGCGGCGGCCGAGAAAATCCTGCACGCGCAAGATGCGCTCGCACACATGGCCGAGCGCCTCGCGCGTATAGGGAATAGGCAGGAGATCGTGCAGATTGACGCCATGCACGCCGGTCCAGCACAGATGATCGGAAACAAGCGCCGGCTCGACCCGCTCAATAAGATTTTTCAGATCGCGCAAATAGTCGTAATCGAGCGGATCGCTAGAGGCGATTGACAGCGACACGCCATGCATGCGGATCGGATAGTCGGCCCTGATCTTGTCGAGCATGGCGTGCGGACGCCCGCCCGGAACCATGAAATTTTCAGAAATGATCTCGAACCAGTCGACGTCTATGTCGGCGTCGATGATGTCGGGATAATAGACGGGCCGCAGCCCGAGGCCAAAGCCTTGCGCGTTCTTCATTGGCGTCGCCGCATTTGGAGAAACAAAAGCGGCCGGCGCGGGGCAGGGGAGGCCCACGCCAGCCGCAGTGTGGCTTAGCCGACGGTGCCGCCCGCCTTGGTGCAGGCGCTGGCCGAATGCTTCGGCAGCCAGCCCTGGCCCTTGCAGGAGTTCTGGCCCTTGCAGGCGTTGCTGGCCGACTTGCAGGCGCTGGTTCCCTTGCAGGAATTGATTCCCATGCAATGCACGGCCATTTTGGCGTGTTTGGCGGCCGCGGGTGAAACGGCGACGCCGCTGATGGCGAGCGCGATAGCGGCGGCGGCGAGGCTGGCTCCGGAAACGATCGTCGTCTTCATGGGTGCAAACTCCTTGAGGCTTCGGCTCTTGCGACAAGAGCCTTTTCTGGGTCCGCAACATCGGACCCAATGCGCTTACGCCCCCAGGCGACGAAAAGTTTCACGACGATCTGATTTTTTTTAATCCAGCCCGCCAGGGTTGCAGGCGCACGCGTCGCAGCCGAACCCAGGCCCGCCATTGGCGCAGGCCGGCGCGGGCATGTCGCTCTCCCTGGGCGGCGAGGCGATCAAAGACAATTGCCGATCAAGATCGGCCTTACCGCAGGCGGGACATTCGGGCTGTTCGTCGCCGCGCACCAGCGTTTGAAAATTTTGGCCGCAATCGCGGCAGACGAAACCGTAAAGTGGCATAGGCGATTATCCTCACGCAGGTTGGTCAACGGATTTTATACGGAAAATATCGGGCGCGGATTTTTTCGAATCCGCCGTCCGCGAAACTTTGTTGCAAGGCTTTGTCGAAGGCGGCGCGCAATTCGCCGTCCTGCTGGCGCAGGCCGACGCCAATCCCCTCGCCGAAAAAGGCTGGGTCGCTCGGCGTGTCGGCCAGCAGGCGACAGCAGGCGCCTTCCTTGTGGTTCTTCAAGAAATCGGCGGCGGCCTCCTTGCCGGCGAAAACGGCGTCGAGGCGCCCTTCGGCGAGATCGAGCAGGCTGTCTTCTAAACCGGCGTAGGGCCTTATGTCCGAATTTTTGTATTTCGCCTCCAGATAAGCTTGATAGGGGCTGTCGGCTTCGACGCCGATCTTGCGGCCGGCGAGATTGTTCGGCGTAGCTCCATCCAGCGGACGCTCGGCGGCTATCACGAAAGCGGAGGGCATGCGCACATAGGGCAGGGAAAAGGCGATTTGCTCGGCGCGCTCGTCGGTGATTTCTAGCGCGGCGAACACCGCGTCAAATTTCTTGTCGATCAATCCGGGGATCAGATCGTCCCAATCTTGCCGCTGGAACGTGCAACGAGCCTCCATACGTCGGCATAAGTCGCGCGCCAGATCGATTTCGAATCCGGTCAACTCATTGTTTTCGATATAATTATAAGGTGGTCGCGCGCCTTCGCTGGCGATGCGCAGCGTGCGGTCCGTTTCTTGCGCGGCGCATGCTCCGGCGAAGAACAGGCTAAAAGCGCATAGGCCGGCGCCGATCCAGTTGACGAAGACCTGGACGCTGAAAGCCGCGCGTCCTCCCGCGAGCGACGCCCCAACGATTCGGTTTCGCCTTGGCTTCATAGTTTCAACTCGCCGGTTCGGCTCATAGAACATTAAAGGACCGCCGTCGCGCCGCATTTTTGATTGATGAACTAGCGTCCACTTGCCGTGCGAGCGGCTCGGCGTCAATGGCGACGTGAATTATTGTTGTCGAGGCGTTGAGGACGCTGGCGCTTCGCCGAACGTTCCAGCAACCGATGTGTTCGTTTAATTTAGTCTCGACAAAGGCGAAATTTAAGAGCGTCGACACGACGGGCGCGCCGCTGGACAAACACCGCCGATCGAGGCAAGCAGAGCCATGGACCGCTTGTCGCTCTTTCGCCGCTACTATCATGACTGGCTTTATTGCTTGCGCTTCTTTTCGCGCTTGCCGGCGCCCCAAGGCGACGGCGAGGTCGGCCCCTATGACGCGGCCCGGTTGCCGGACGCCATTTATATGGCCCCCGCCGCCGGCCTGACGATCGGCGTCTTGAGGGCCACGGTTCTTGGCGTAATGTTGGGGCTGGGCCTGCCGTCCTTCCTGGCCGCGGGCTTGGCGGTCGGCGCCGGCGTCGCCGCAAGCGGCGCCATGCATGAAGACGGGTTGGCCGATGTCGCCGACGGCTTTGGCGGCGGCGCGAGCGTCGAAGGCAAGCTCGAAATCATGCGCGACAGCGCCATCGGCGCATTCGGCGCCTGCGCGCTGATCCTGTCGCTGCTGTTGCGCATCGGCGCGCTGGCGGCTTTGGCTCAGCATGGGGCGCTGGCCGCCGCGGTGGTTCTCGCCGCCGGCGCCGGCGTCTCCCGCGCCGCCTGTCTGGCTCCGCTGGTTCTCTTGCCGCCTGCGCGTCAGGACGGAGCGGGGCGGGCTGTCGGAACATTGCCGATGACGCAGGCGGCCGCGGCCTTTCGTTTGGCGTTGCTCTTCGCCTTCGCGCCGGCGCTGGCGGGGGCGGGTTTCGGGCGTTGCCTTGTCGCGGCGATCGTGGTCAGCACCGGAACGCTCGGCGTCGTCGCGCTCGCACGGTGGCAGATCGAGGGCCAGACCGGCGACGTCGCCGGCGCTACGCAGCAAGTCGCTGAAATTCTTTTTCTTTTAGTCTTCGCAGCAGGCGCAGGCGCGTGAGCGGGCGTCCGCCGCCGCCGGTTTCCAGCCCCTGCGTCGGCGTATGCCGGATCGAGCCGCAAACCGGGTTGTGCCTGGGCTGCGCCCGCACGATCGAGGAAATCGCCGCTTGGGGCGCGATGGGCGAGGGCGACAGAGCGATGGTGACGGCGCGTCTCAAAAGGCGAAAATCATCGGGCGCGAAGGACTTGGCCGACAACTTCCATAACGACGGAAAACGCCCGACAGGAAAGGCTTGACGCTGCATGCGCGCCGACGCATCGTCTGGCGCATAGCCTACTAGAGGACTTGCAATGGGCGCGGCGGGCAAGCTTGTTTTTTTCTGGGCGGCGGCGGCTTGCTGCCTGTCGGTCGAATTGGCGCAAGCGCGTCCGCTATCGCCAGCGGAAGAGCGGACCATACCCTACAGCGGCGACTTGCCGGCTTGCGATTCTTCCGGCGTCCTTAATCTGATGTCCTGGCGAGTGTCGCGCCGGGAGTGGCGTTTTTGGGATTCGCCGCTGGAAATCGTTTCCTACGGCCAAGTCCGCGAGATCGGCTATCGCAGCAACGGCGCCGATTTCATTCCACGCCGCTATTGCGCGGCGCAAGCTGTTTTCAGCGACGGGCGCGTACGCGACGTCATTTATAACCTGATCGAGGGTGGCGGTTTTATCGGCGTCGGCTACGGACTTGAATGGTGCGTCGTCGGTCTTGACCGCGAATACAACTTCGCGCCCGCCTGCAAAGCCGCCGGGCCATAGAATGTTCATCGCCGCTGAGGCCTGAAGCAACAATAATGACATGACGGGAGAAAATCTTGAAATTCTCGTTTCGACCAGCCGTCCGTCCGGCCTTTGTCGCCACGGCCATTCTGACTTCGGTTTTTTCCAGCCAGCCGTCTTTCGCGGCTTCAGACTGTATTCTGGATAATTGCGCCGATCGTCGGCCGCTCGCTGCGCCGCAAGACGCTCCGCAAGACTCGCCGCAGCAGGCGCCGGACGCCGCTGTCGCGCCCGCTCAGCCGGCGCGCAACTACGGCGGCTACGGCTACGGTTATGGCGGACGCGACCGTATCGGGCCGCGTGGCGCTTCGGCCCCCGGCGATTTCGATTTCTACGTTTTGGCGCTTTCCTGGTCGCCCGGCTTCTGCGCCACCGGCGGCGCCGCCAAATCGCGCAATCAATGCGCGTCGGGCGCGCGCCTTGGTTTTGTCGTGCATGGGCTTTGGCCGCAGTACGAGCGCGGCTTTCCGTCCGACTGCGCTTCCGGCGGCTATGTCTCGAGCCTGGCGCTGGCGAGCGCGCGCGGCTTGTTCCCGGATCCGGGTCTGGCGCGTTACGAATGGCGGAAGCACGGAACCTGTTCGGGCAAAAGCCCGGTCGATTATTTCACCGACCTGCGCGACGCGCGCGACGCGGTTATCGTTCCGGCGGCTTTCAATGCGCCGCAGCAGGACCAGACTCTGGCGCCGAACGATATTCAGCGCGCCTTTCTTGAATCCAATCCGCGCCTGCGCCCGGGCATGATGGCGGTGACGTGCAAAGGCGGCGCGCTCGAAGAAGTTCGGATTTGCTTCTCCAAAGACGTGCGCGATTTTCGGCCTTGTCCGCAAGTGACGCGGTCGGGCTGCTTCAGCCAGTCGATTCTTGTTCCCGCGCCGCAATGAGGCGCCGGACCCTATGATCGTGTCGCGTCAGCGCGACGCAAGTCAGCCTCGAATGCAAATCCCCGAAAGGTCTGAACGGCTTTCGGGCGATCCGCTTGAACCCAGGTCGTCATGAATTATCGTCACGAATATCACGCCGGCAATTTCGCCGACGTGTTGAAACATGCGATGCTGGCGCGCGCGCTTGTCTATCTGCAAGGCAAGGACGCGCCGCTGCGTTTCATCGATACGCACGCCGGCGCGGGGCTTTATGACTTGTCGAGCGAGGCGGCGGCGCGAGCGGGCGAGTGGCGCGAGGGCGTCGCCCGTCTGAAAGAACCAGAGACGGGAGAATTCGCCGCGGCGCGCGCTCTGCTTTCTCCCTATCTCAAGGCTGTGGGCGAAAGCGTTTTCGAGGGCGGGGCCTATCCGGGATCGCCGCTCATCGCGCAGAAAATCCTGCGCGCCCAGGATCGGGCGATTTTCAGCGAACTGCATCCGCCGACGGCGCAAAGCCTGCGCGCCGCTCTTGGCCGCGATAGGCGCTGCAAGGTCGTCGAGGTCGACGGTTACGCCGGCCTTATTTCCTTCGCGCCGCCGCCGGAGCGGCGCGGCCTCGCGCTCATCGATCCGCCCTTCGAGCGCCGTGACGAATTCGAGCGCATGTACGACGTGCTGTTGGATGTCCACCGCAAATGGCCTGGCGGCGTCTATATGCTGTGGCGCCCGGTCAAGGACCAGGCGGTCGACGCGGCTTTTTGCGGGGCGCTCGCCAACAGCGGGATCAGGAACATCCTGCGGGTCGACCTGCAAATCGGCGAGCCCCGTTCGTTCGAGGGGCTGGCGCGCACGGGTCTCATCATCGTCAACCCGCCCTTCACGCTCGAGGGCGAAGCGAAGACGATCCTGCCCTATCTGACGGCGCGACTGGCGCGTGGCCCAGGCGCGCGATTCGAGATTGAGTGGATCGCGCGCGAGTAGGTCAAGTTCATCTTGCCAAAAGCGCTTGCTTGATCCAACTTTGGTATACAGGGGGCCTTCGCCGTTGCGGAGGGCTCTTTGCGTCAGGCCCAGCCGGGCGCAACGCGTCGTCTTGCCGATAAAAAGCCTGCAACGGGCAAGACTATCCCCTGCAGACCGCTCGATGCTCGGGTTGGGGTCGAATCTTCGCGCCTGCGTTTGAACGTCAGGCGCGCGCCCCGTCGGCCAAGCGGCAAGGACGAGAGGAAAGCGCTATGGCGCAGCAGGGAATTGTGAAATTTTTCAATCCGGACAAGGGCTATGGCTTTATCAAGCCGGACGACGGCGGGCGCGATATTTTCGTGCATATCACGGCTGTCGAGCAGGCGGGATTGGCCTCATTGAACGAGGGACAGAAAATCACCTTCGAGGTCGAACCTGATAAGAAGGGCAAGGGACCGAAGGCGGTCAATTTGCAGGTCGGCTAGATCCACGCGCGACGCTGGGGTTAGATAATTGGCGACGGTTCGGCCGCGCAAATGCGTGTTATTGGCCGGATACGCACATCGTGTTCCGATATTTTGTCAGCGCTAAGCGGGAGAGCTTGTTTGCAGCCTTCGACGCTTGAACTATTGACGCGGACCGATTGCTATGTAGAATAACAATAATGTTAAAAACCGGCGTAAGTCCGGCATCGAGGAAGCAACAAAAGGGAGGATTGCCATGCATATTGCCTTTCGTGCGCTGACGGTCGGCGCGCTTTTGAGCGTCGGCGGCGCATTGCCCGCTTGGGCGCAGGTTCACGTCGGCATCACCGTTTCGCAAACGGGTCCGGCCGCCGCTCTCGGTATTCCGCAGAAAAATACGGTTGCGCAACTGCCCAAGGAAGTCGCCGGGCAGAAGGTCGAATACGTCGTCCTCGACGACGCCACGGATCCGACCAAGGCGGTCGCCAACGCGCGCAAGATGATCGCGGAGGACAAGATCGACATTCTCATCGGCTCATCGGCGACGCCCGCGACTTTAGCGCTGGTCGACGTGGCTGCGGAGACGAAAACGCCGTATTGCGGCATGGTGCCGACCAAAGCCGTGGTCGAACCCGCCGACGAAAAGCATCGTTGGGCGTTCAAGGCGCCGCAAAACGACGCCATCATGGCGCAGGCGCTCGCCGAACACATGGTAGCCAACGGCGTCAAGACCATTTCCTTCCTCGGCTACACCGACGGTTATGGCCAGGGTTGGCTCAATGAAGTGCAGAGGATCATGCCGCAAATGGGCGTCCAGATATTGGATGTCGAACGGTTCCAGCGCTCCGACACCAGCGTCGCGGCGCAGGCCTTGAAAATTGCCGCCTCCAATCCCGATGCCGTGTTGATCGCCGCTTCGGGCACGGTTGCGGTGCTGCCGCAGAAAACCCTGCGCGAGCAGGGCTACACAAAGCAGATTTACCAAACCCACGGCGTTTCGACGATGGAGTTCGTTCGCGTCGGCGGCAAGGATGTCGAAGGCACGATTTTCCCGGCTGGTCCGGTTGTCGTCGCCAGCCTGCTGCCCGATTCGCATCCTTCGAAACAGGTGGGACTCGCCTATATCAAGGAATACGAAGCCAACAACAAAACGCCCTTCGCCGGCTTTGGCGCGCATTTGTCCGATTGCGCGACCATCATGTTGTCGGGCGTCAAGGCGGCGCTGGAAAAGGGCAAGCCGGGAACCGAGGAGTTTCGCTCCGCCTTGCGCGATCAGGTGGAGAAGGCCAAGGAGTTGGTCGGCGCGCACGGCGTCTACAACTTCTCGCCGACCGATCACGCCGGCCTGGATAAGCGTTCGCGCGTGCTGGTCAAGATCGTGGACGGCAAATGGACGTTGCTGCCTTGATCGATAGGGTTCGGGAGCCTTTGTCGCGCGCCGGTTGCGGCGCGCGACGGCTCCCGCATTGTTTTCCGCTCCGCGCGATTGAGAATTTGCGGTCTTCATGAGTGCGACCATCGTACTATTTTTGGCGCAGGACGGCGTCGTCAATGGCGCGGTCTACGCGCTGCTTGGCGTGACGCTTGTCCTGTTGTTCGCCGTGACGCGTGTAATTTTCATTCCGCAGGGCGAGTTCGTCGCCTGGGGCGCGCTGACCTATGCCGCGCTTGAAGCGGGTCAGACGCCGGCTACCGTCATGCTGCTCGCGATCCTGGCGGCGACCGCGTTCGCGTTCGATCTCGTGCGCCAGCGCGCGCGCTTGACTCTTGCGGCCATCGTGAAAATGGCCTTGCGCGACCTTGTCGCTCCGCTGTTGCTGCTGGCGGCGACGTATTGGCTGGCGCCGCTCAAATTGGGCCCGGCGGCTTATGTCGCGCTGACGTTGGCGATGATCGCGCCGATGGGGCCGCTGATTTATCGTCTCGCCTTTCAACCGCTGGCCGACGCCAGCGTGCTGATCCTGTTCATCGCCGCCATAGGCGTGCATATCGCCATGCTCGGTCTCGGCCTGTTGTTTTTTGGCGCCGAGGGCGTTCGCATAACGCCGTTGATCGAGGGCTCGTTTCATCTGGGCGCCCTCAACGTCAAGGGTCAGAGTCTCAGCGTTCTTGCCGTGACCGGCGCGATCTTGCTGGCGCTTTACCTGTTTTTCGAACACACCCTGCAAGGCAAGGCCCTGCGCGCCACCGCGATCAACCGGCTCGGCGCGCGGTTGGTGGGCGTTCCGGTGCGATCGACGGGACAATTCGCCTTTCTGCTCGCCGGCGCGATCGGCGCGATTTCCGGAATTCTGTTCGGCGGTCTGACCACCATTTATTACGACACCGGCTTTCTCGTCGGTCTGAAGGGCTTTGTCGCCGCCATCGTCGCCGGCCTCGTCAGCTATCCCCTGACGGCGGCGGCGGCGTTGTTCGTTGGCCTGCTGGAGGCCTATTCGGCCTTTTTCGCCAGCGCCTATAAGGAGGTCATCGTCTTCCTGCTGATCATTCCCTTCCTGTTCTGGCGGTCTCTTGGCGCACGGCACGCGGAGGACGACGAATGATGCGCGTCAAGACAAGTCGTTGGACGTGGCGTCTCGCCGCCATCGCGGCGCTTGCCGTTTTTCCGTTCATTCCCGGTCTGCCGCAATTCTGGATCACGCTCGCCGGCTATATCGGCCTCGCCTCGCTGGTGGCCATCGGCCTCGTGCTGCTGACCGGCGTCGGCGGTATGACGTCGTTCGGGCAGGCGGCTTTCGTCGGCGTCAGCGCCTATACGAGCGCCGTCCTGACTACGAAGTTCGGGTTTACGGCCTGGCAGGCGCTGCCGTTCGACTTGCTGACGACGGCCCTCGTCGCGCTGCTGCTGGGGCTGGTGACGGTGCGCCTGTCCGGCCATTTTCTGCCGCTTGGAACAATCGCCTGGGGCATCAGCTGTTTCTACCTGTTTGGCAACAGCGCCTATCTCGGCGGGTTCGACGGGATCAACGGACTGCCGCCGTTGCAGATCGGTTCGTTCGCCTTTATCAGCGCGAAGGCCATATTCTATCCGATCTGGATATGCGTGCTGAGCGCCGTCGTTCTGAGTGAAAACCTACTCGACAGCCGCGTCGGACGCGCCATGCGCGCCTTGCGCGGTGGGACCTTGGCCGCCGAGTCGGTCGGCGTGAACACGGCGAGGATCAAGCTCATCGTGTTTGTCTACGCCGCGTTGCTGGCGGGCGTTTCGGGCTGGCTCTACGCGCACATGCAGCGCGCCGTCAGTCCGGCGCCATTCGGCGTCAATGTCGGCATCGAATACCTGCTGATGGCGGTGTTGGGCGGCTCGGGCCACGTTCCGGGCGCTATCGTCGGCGCCGTTCTGGTCATCCTGCTCAAGGATCAGTTGCAGAGCGTTCTGCCCAAGCTGATCGGCGCGGACGGCAATTTCGAAACCATCGTCTTTGGCGTTCTGCTCGTCGGCGTGCTGCAACTGGCGCGCGAGGGCCTTTTCCCGCTGCTGTTGCGGTTTCTTCCGACGCCCGGCCGTCGACAGATCGCCGTTGGGGCCGAGCCCTTGCCCCGCCGCGTTATGCCGGAAGCCGGTCGCATACTTCTGGTGGCGAAAAATGTGCAAAAGTATTTCGGCGGCCTCGTCGCCGTCCGCAATCTCGGCTTTTCCGTCAAGGCTGGCGAAATCGTCGGGCTGATCGGCCCCAACGGCGCGGGCAAGAGCACCACGTTCAATCTGCTGACCGGCGTCGACCGGGCGAGCATGGGCGACATCGCCTATCTCGGCGAGCCGATTCAAAACAAGGCGGCGCGGCAGATCGCCAGGCTCGGCGTGGCGCGCACGTTTCAGCACGTGAAGCTCGCGCCGCACATGAGCGTGCTGGAAAATGTCGCGCTGGGGGCGCATCTGCGCGGCAAGGCCAACGCCTTCGCCGCTCTCCTGCGTCTCGATCGCGCCGAGGAGGCGCGGATCTTCAAGGAGGCTGCGGCGCAGATCGAACGCGTCGGTCTGCTCGAGGACATGCACAAGCCGGCCGGCGCGCTCGCCCTCGGCCAGCAAAGAATCGCCGAGATCGCCAGAGCTTTGTGTCTCGATCCAGCGCTGTTGTTGCTCGACGAGCCGGCGGCCGGTCTGCGTTTCGGCGAGAAGCAGCAGTTGGCCGCGCTGTTGGCGAAATTGCGCGAGAATGGCGTGTCGGTGCTGCTGGTCGAGCACGACATGGATTTCGTCATGAAGCTCACCGACCATCTGGTCGTGCTCGATTTTGGCACGAAAATAGCCGAAGGCGATCCCAAGTCCGTCAGCGTCAATCCGGCCGTCCTGGAAGCCTATCTGGGGGGGATCGAATGAGCGGGCCGATCCTGCAAGCGCAAAATCTTTGCGTCCGTTATGGCAAGGTCGAGGCCGTTCGCGAGGCCAGTCTCGAAATCGCGCCCGGCGCCGCCGTGACGGTGATCGGCGCCAACGGCGCCGGCAAATCCACTTTGCTCAACGCCATCATGGGCGTGCTCGCTTGCGCGGGTTCGGTGTCCTTCGACGGTCGCTCGTTCGACGACGCCGAGGTAGAGGCGCGTGTGCGCGCCGGCGTTTCGCTCGTGCCGGAAAAACGCGAATTGTTCCACACCATGTCGGTCGGCGACAACCTGCGTCTGGGCGCCTTTGGCCGTCCGCGCGCGGAAGGCGCGCGGACGCTGGTCGACGTCCTCAAACTGTTCCCGCGTCTTGAGGAGCGCTTCACCCAAAGGGCCGGGACGCTGTCCGGCGGCGAGCGGCAAATGCTGGCGATCGGGCGCGCCCTGATGAACCGGCCGCGCGTGTTGATGCTCGACGAGCCGAGCCTTGGGCTCGCGCCGCGTATCGTCAAGGAAATCTTTCAAATCCTCACCGACCTGCGGGCGCGCGGCGTATCGATCCTGTTGGTCGAACAGAACGCCAGGGCCGCGCTGCAGTTCGCCGACTACGCCTACTTGATGGAGCTCGGCGAAATAAAAATGCAGGGAAAGGCCGCCGATCTCGCCAAGGATCCACGGGTCGTCGAGGGCTATCTGGGGCTGGGCGGCGCGCATTGATCGAGCGCGGCTTCAGCCGGCGCCGCGAGGAAAATTGTTAAAACGGATCACAAGGAGAATGAACTCATGAAACTCGACGATCTAGTCGCCATCGACGTGCATACGCACGCGGAAGTGTCTTGTCGCCAGCCAGAAGACGCCTATTGGCAGCCGTTCGTGGACGCCGCGAACAAATATTTCAAGGTTGGCAAGCGTCCGACGATTCAGGAAACCATCGACTATTACCGCGCGCGGAAAATCGGGTTCATCATGTTCACGGTGGACTCCGAATTCCAGGTCGGCAATCGCCGCATACCGAATATGGAAATCGTCGACGCGGCGAAGGACAACGCCGACATCATGATGGCCTTCGCCTCGATCGATCCGCACAAGGGGATGATGGGCGTGCGCGAGGCGCGCGACCTGATCGAAGGCGGCGTCGTGCGCGGCTTCAAATTCCACCCGACCTGCCAGGGCTTCTTCCCCAACGATCGCATGGCGTACAAGCTCTATGAGGTGATTGCCGAATACAAACTGCCGGCGATTTTCCACAGCGGCCATTCGGGCATGGGCACCGGCATGCGCGGCGGCGGGGGTCTGCGCCTGAAGTTTTCGCAGCCCATTCACATGGACGATGTCGCCGCCGACTTTCCCGATATGACGCTGATCATCGCGCATCCGTCATGGCCGTGGACCGACGAAGCTTTGTCGATCGCCCTGCACAAGCCCAACGTCTACATCGATCTGTCGGGCTGGATGCCGAAATATTTTCCGCCGCAGCTCGTCCAATACGCCAATGGCCAGCTCAAGCACAAAATGCTGTTCGGCTCCGATTTTCCGCTGATCTCGCCCGATCGCTGGATCAACGAATTCAAGGGCGCCGCTTTCAAACCGGAAATTCACGATCTCGTTCTCAAGCAGAACGCCATCCGCGCGCTCAATCTCGTCTGAAACGGAAGGACTCGGACATGGATCCCAGATCACAAGCCGCGATCGTCACCGGCGGCGGCTCCGGACTTGGCGCGGCGGTCGCCGAACGGTTGGCGCAGGCCGGCGCGAAAGTCGCCGTACTCGATCTCAACAAGGCCAATGCTGAGGCGGTGGCGGCGCGCATCGGCGGCCTCGCCATCGCCTGCGACGTGTCCGATCCCGATCAGGGCGCGGCCGCCGTCGCGGCGGCGAGCGCGGCGCACGGGCCCGCCCGCATTCTGATCAATTGCGCCGGCATCGGCGCGGGCAAGCGCATTGTCGGCAAGGACGGACCGATGCCGCTCGCCGATTTCGAGCGCGTCATCAAGGTCAACCTGATCGGCTCCTTCAACATGTTGCGTCTGGCGGCCGCGGAAATGGCCAAATTGCCGCCCCTGCAGGACGGCGAACGCGGCGTGATCGTTTCGACCGCCTCGGTCGCGGCCTATGAGGGACAGATTGGGCAGGCGGCCTATTCCGCGTCCAAGGGCGGCATTGTCGCGCTGACGCTGCCGGCCGCGCGCGAACTGGCGCAATATGGCGTCCGCGTACTCGCCATCGCGCCCGGCCTGTTCGCGACGCCGTTGATGCAGACCTTGCCGCCGGAAGCGCAGGCGAGCCTCGGCGCCTCCGTGCCGTTCCCGAAGCGCTTAGGCCTGCCGAGCGAATTCGCCGATCTGGTGGCGACCTGCATCGGCAACCTTTCGCTCAATGGCGAGGTCATCCGCCTCGACGGCGCGCTACGGCTGGCGCCGCGCTGATTTTCTTTGGCGTCGTCAGGTCCGCGCCTTGGCGTCCAGCGGCGCGCGCGACAATTCATTGTTGCCCTCGACCAATTGGGCGAGCAAACGAATGAATACGTCGCGATCGCTGGCGGCGAGCGGCGCCAGCAAACGACGTTGCGTCGCCTCCACGGCCGGCGCTACGGCGTCGAGCAGCGCCTCGCCCTTCGCGGTGATATAGAGCAGCTTGATGCGGCGGTCTTCCGGCGAGGGACGTCGGGCGATCCAGTCGCGGCCTTCCATGCGCTCCAGCACGTCGCCGAGCGTCGAGCGATCGACGGCTATGGCGGCGGCCACGCGCGTCGCGTCAAGGCCTGACTGGCCGGACAATTGTTGCAGACAGGCGAATTGGATCGGCGTCAGATTTTGCTCGGCGCATTCCTCCATGAAAATCGCGCTGGAAATCTGGTGCGCCCGCCGGATCAAATGTCCCGGCATTGTCGTGAGATCGCTCGTTTTGTCCATAGCGCGGCGCCACACTCCCTGATTGCGAGCGAAATGCGTTTTGACGGAATCAAAACCGCCGCCCGAATTCCCGATTTTGCCGCATGACCGCGCCCGCGAAACCCGCGACGACCATGCATCGCGATCCGAACTTCAATATGCCGTCAAAAACGATTTGACAGCCGTAAGGCAAACGCCGGGCGCGCGCAAACGACTATATCAAAGCGGCGGCCGATGTTCCCAGAGCAACCTGCTCTAGGCCGGTTTCAGGATTTCGGCGATCTTCAGTCGGATTGACGTGGCGGTTTCGTCGGATGGAGCCGACGTCTTCAACCTTGCGGCAAAGATCAAATCGCCTTGGCGGCGGCGATAAAATCGCTGACGTTGGCGCTGAGTTGCGATGATTGGCGCGACAGACTGGCGGCTGCCTGAAGCACGTCGCCCGCAGCCTGTTCGGTCTCCTGCACGCCGATGCTGACGCCGAGAATCGAAGCTGACACGTCGCGCGTACCGATCGCCGCTTCGTGCACGCTATGGGCGATTTCGTCGGTCGCGCCGCCCTGTTCGCTCACCGCGCGCGCGATCAACGAAGCCGTCGAGCTGATTTTCCCGATGGTGACGACGATCGCCTCGATGGCGCCGGCCGCTTCCTGGCTCGCGGTCTGGATCTGCCCGATCTGCGAACCGATCTCGTCGGTGGCTTTGCCGGTCTGGCTCGCCAAATTCTTCACCTCGTTGGCGACGACGGCGAAGCCGCGGCCGGCTTCGCCAGCGCGCGCCGCCTCTATCGTCGCGTTGAGCGCTAGCAGATTGGTCTTGGAGGCGATGTCGTTGATAAGCTGCACGATCGCCGTAATCTTCTGGGCGTTTTCGGTCAGCGTCTGGACGATGGCGTTGGCGCGTCCGGCTTCCGCGACCGCGGCGTCGGAAACGCCGGACGATTGTGTGACGCGGTGCGAGATTTCGCTGACCGAACGCGCGAGTTGCTCGGCGGCGGTGGCGACGGTCTGTATATTTGCATGGGCCTCTTCGGCACCGGCGGCGACGCTCATCGATTGGCCCTGTGTCTGCGAGGCGATGGCGGCCATGGATTTGGCGGTGGAATGCAATTGCGTCGAAGCCGAGCCGAAGGTGGCCAGCGATCCCTGAACCTGGCCGTCGAATGCGTGAAGCAAGGCTTCGAGCTTTTCAGTGCGCGCCATCCGGTCGGCGATCAGCGCCTCCTGATAGACGGAAATGGCCACGTCCATGTCGAGCATGACGGCGCTTTCGACGGCGCGCAAAACATCGGCCAGCTTCTGCGGCCTCCAACGATAGGTCTTGACGGCGAGATCGGAAAGGCGGCGCAACACAAAGGCGTAACCGCCGATATACCAGCGTGGTTCAAGTCCGATCTTATTGTGTATGAGGCCGATCTTTTTCACGCCGTCGAAATAGGCGGGGTCGAATCGTCCGGAGAACAGTCTCTCCCAATGCTCGCCCTGTGCGGATTTCAGCCGGGGGGCGTCCGAGACGACGAGGCGTGCGAGGCTCTGCGTCTTGCCGACATGGGCGTAAAAACCGTCGAGAACGTCGTGCAGGCTTTCTTTGACGAACGGCCAGAATTCGCACAGGAGCGCGCGTATCGAATTGTCGATCTGCATGAAATCGAGACGAATTTGATGATCCTGATTGAAGGTGTCCGTCATAGTTCAAAGCCTTTCAGGTCAACCACATGCAACTAACTGTCGCGCGTTATAGCGGCTAATATTGACGGTTATGGTAAATAAAAACTTAATATCCGCATACACGAAGTATAGCGCTTTAGAGAGGCCGTTTATTTCGTAGGTATAAATACCTATATACTTTACGCGCGTAAAGCATTCGCGCTTTCGGCGCCGATGGGACGCGCGCCCTTGCGGGTGCGCGCATTTTCAGGCGGCCGGGCCGATGGTCAGACTAATCTCGCCGACGCCTTCAACCTTGCCGGCAATCTTGTCGCCGGTGACAACCGCGCCGACGCCTTCGGGCGTGCCGGTGAAAATCAAGTCGCCGGGCTCCAGATGATAATAAAGCGACAGGTCGGCGATGATTTCGCGAAGGCTCCAGATCAGCTTGTCGAGATCGGATTTCTGCCGCGTCTGGCCGTTGACCGACATTTCGATCAGACCTTTTTCCAGCACGATTTCCGGCATGGACGCGATTTCCGAGACGACCGAGCAACCTTCGACATCCTTGCCGAGATCCCAGGGACGCCCCTTGTCGCGCGCCACGAGCTGCAAGTCGCGGCGCGTCATATCGAGGCCGCAGGCGTAGCCGTAGATCAGCTTATGCGCGTCCTGCGCGGCGACGCGAAAGCCCGGCGCGCCGATAACCACCACGAGCTCCATTTCGTGATGGAAATTCTTCGTTTCCGGCGGATAGGCGATTGTCGCGCCCGACAACGTCAACGTCTGCGGCGCTTTGGTGAAATAAAACGGGCGCTCCTGCGATTTATCGACCGGCTTGCCCATTTCCACCGCGTGGGCGTGATAGTTGCGGCCGACAAAGAATAGGCGGTTGATCGGCGCTCGCGCGCTTTTGCCGCGAACGGGCAGCGATTGAACGGCGGGCGGGCTCCAGAGATAATCGGTCATCGAGCGTCCTTGCTAATGGGAAACGTGACGAAGCCGGGCCGGCTTCGTCGAGAGCGCGGATTTAGCCACGTACTTCATAGACGCCGAGCTTACGATGCAAGGGCGCCTCGTCGGCGATGAACAGGAAGGCCGGTTGATCGGCCGAGAGATTGCGCAAGCTTACGCCGACATAACCCGGGGCGCAGCAGGTGTCGGCTTCCGCCAGCGTGAATTTTTGTTCTTCGATCGTCACTTCCGCCGCGCCCTCGATCTGATGAAAGACGCAGGAAGGCGAGCGCGTCGGCAGGCGCAAGCGCTGACCGGGACGCAACATCAGGGCATAGAAGCCGAGAATGTTCTGCGGTCCGCCGCCGGTCTCCGGATTGACGTAAGCCAGTTGCACCGCCTCGAGTTCCGCCTCGTCCGCCGCCAGCGATAGCAAGGCCGCCTTGGTCTGCGTCCAGGGATAGTGCAGCATCGGATAGGTTTTGTCGGAACGCTCGAACAGCGGCGCGGGAACCAGACCGCCGCGCGCATAGGCGGCGCGGCCGTGGCCGGGACGGACGTTCTGGCTCGAGCCTTCGATGTGGTAGGAGGTCTCCAGCGCATAGACCAGCGGCAGGTCGAGCACGTCGAGCCAGACCACCGGCTTGTCGCCCTCGTGGCCGTGTTCGTGCCACAGGCCGGTTGGGGTCAAAATCAAATCGCCCCGGCTCATCCGGCATTTTTCGCCATCGACCGTAGTAAAGGCGCTCTCGCCTTCGACAATCATGCGAATGGCGTTAGGCGTATGGCGATGAGCCGGGGCGAGTTCGCCCGGCAACAGCAATTGCATGCCGAGATAGATGGAGGGGCTGGCCTGCATCTTCTCGAGACCGTGGCCGGGATTGGCCAAAACCAGCACGCGGCGTTCGGCCTTCTCGATCGGCGTCATCTCGCCGGCCTTGAGCAGGAGAGGGCGCAAATCCTGATAGGACCAGAACGTCGGTTTGGTCTTGCGGGTGGGAACGCCCGGCGGAAGCACGGCGCGCAGGCTCGGCCAGAGCGGCACGAGATTGAGTTTAGTGAGCGCGTCGCGGTAGTCTTGCGGCAGATCCTCAAGACGGCCCAGCGCGTCGAAGCGACCTTGTTCAGTCATGGCGTTTCTCCTTGGATGGCGAGCGCGGCGCGATCAATTCTGCGCGAGGCAATTGCCGACGTTCCAGCCGTAAAGCCATTCCATGGCGTCGTAGTAGCGTTCGGGCGCGCGGTCCTTCCATAGCGAATTGCGCACTAGCCGCTCCACGCCCTGG
This sequence comes from uncultured Alphaproteobacteria bacterium, assembly GCA_963736175.1. GTDB lineage: Bacteria > Pseudomonadota > Alphaproteobacteria > Rhizobiales > Beijerinckiaceae > Rhodoblastus. The sequence continues at coordinate 76,795 of CAVTNU010000032.1, forward strand.
GCGTGGTAGATGCGGCCCATTTCGCGGCCGGACAGGACGATGCGCGCGGTGCGCGTGATGCGCGAGCGCTGGTAGAGATCGAGCGCCTTGGCGAAATCATTGCCGTTGACGCGCAAGGCTTCGCCCAGCGTCACCGCGTCCTCGAGCGCCATGCAAGCGCCCTGCGCCATATATTGGGTGGTGGGATGAGCCGCGTCGCCCAGCAGCGTGACAAGTCCGAAGGTCCATTGGCCAATCGGCTCGCGGTCGGCGGTAGCCCAGCGTTTCCAGGTTTTGGGTAGGTCGATCAATTGCCGCGCCTGGGGGACGATGTCCTGGAAGTAGCTTTGCACTTCCTCCTTGGAGCCCTCGGTGACGCCCCATTCTTCCTTATTGCGGCTGTGGAAGGTGACGACGACGTTATATTGCGCGCCGCCGCGCAATGGATAATGGACGAGGTGGCAATTGGGGCCAACCCAGATGCTTGCCGCGTTCCACTGAAGATCCGCGGGAAAATCCTTCCTATCCACGACCGAGCGATAGACCACGTGGCCGGTCACGCGCGGGGGATCGTTGACATATTGCGCGCGCACGATCGATCTGCCGCCATCGGCGCCGATCAGCGCGCGGCCGCGGTGGCCGACGCCATGCTGATCGTAGGCGGTGACGCCCGAAGCGTCCTGTTCGACGCGCTCGATGCGGGTGGAGGTGAGGAACTCGACCTCGCCGGTTTCCTGCGCGCCTTCCAGCAGCGAAGAGTGAATGTCGACGCGATGGATCACCGCGTAGGGATTGCCGAATCGTTTGCGAAACGCTTCGCCGGTTGGAATGCGCCCGACCAGCGAACCGTCGATGGCGTCGTGCATCACCATTTCGTCGACGAAAACCGCGCGAGCCCTGGTCTTGTCGCCGACGCCGAGCGCGTCGAAGGCGTGAAAGGCGTTCGGTCCCAGTTGGATGCCGGCGCCGATTTCGCCAATCTCGGCCGCCTGCTCCATCACCTTGACCTTGAAGCCTCGGCGCACCAGCGCCAGCGCGGCGGCAAGGCCGCCGATGCCGCCGCCGATAACGAGAACGGGAAGGTCTTCCGATTGTTGCGTCATGAGGTTCCCTCGCAGTTGGCTTGGATCGCGTTCTGGAATTTCGTTGAGCTTTGCCGAAAAAAATGCAGTCAGACGCTTAGACCCGTCGCGCGTTCACAATCCGCGGGCGCGACGTCAGGGCGCGTTCAATTCCGGCCGCCGCGTCGCAGGCCACGGCGGCAAAATTCGCCGCTTCGCATACAAAAAACCAGCAGGTTCCGGCGCCTGATGCGGCGCGCCAATGAAATGGCTGTCATTTTTCCTCCCTTGCCGGCGTCGCCGGTTCGTTTTTTTCAGCATACGTACTTTCAGTATGCTGTCAATCTGCGTCGATGACCAACCGCGACCGTCGGCCATCGCATCCTGTTCGCCTTTCTTTACGCGTTCTTTATGCGCGAGCGCCGTGTTCCGTATCGAATCATAACACGCGGCCGTGGCAGAAGGGGGCGTCGCCAACAGTGGATGCTTGATCATGCTGGATATTGCTTTCATCGGACTTGGGCTCGTTTTGATGGCCGTGACGGCGCTCTACGCCAAAGCCCTGACGCGCGCCTGAAGGAGACTTCAATGTTCGAACCTTTGCTCGGCCTCGCCGTCGCCCTGGGCCTGGGCGTCTATCTCGTCGTCGCTCTGTTGAACCCCGAGCGTTTCTAATTCCCCTGCGGGAGACTTTCCATGACTTTGTCCGGATGGCTGGAAATCGGCCTAATCCTCGGCCTGGTCGCGCTGACCGCGCGTCCGCTGGGGCTATATATGGCGCGCGTCTTTTCCGGCGAGCGCACCTTCCTGACACCGGTCTTCGGCCCGGTCGAGCGGGGCTTTTACGCCGCCGCCGGCGTCTCGCCGGAGCGCGAGCAGGGCTGGCTGTCCTACACTTTGGCCATGCTGGCCTTTTCCGCCGCCGGCTTCGTCTCGCTTTACGCGATCCTGCGGCTACAAAACTATCTCCCGCTCAATCCGCAGGGTTTTGACGCCGTCCCGCCCGACCTCGCGTTCAGCACCGCGATCAGCTTCCTGACCAACACCAATTGGCAGGCTTATAGCGGCGAGACGACGATGAGCCATTTCTCGCAAATGGCCGGCCTCACCGTGCATAACTTCCTCTCCGCCGCCACCGGCATCGCGCTGGCTATTGCGGTGACCCGCGCCTTCGCCCGCGCCAGCGCTTCGACGTTGGGCAATTTCTGGGTCGATGTCACGCGCTGCACGCTCTATATCCTGCTGCCGTTGGCCTTGCTGATCGCTCTGGGCTTTCTAACCTCGGGTGTGCCGCAAACGCTGCAAGCCTCGGTCGACGCCACGACGCTGGAAGGCGCCAAGCAGACAATCGCCCTCGGACCCATGGCGGGCCAGGAGGCGATCAAGCAAATGGGCACTAATGGCGGCGGTTTTTTCAATGCCAATTCGTCCCATCCCTTCGAAAACCCCAATGCTTTCGCCAATATCCTGCAGATCTGGGCGATGATGTCGGTTTCGACGGCGCTCCTGGTCACGTTCGGAAAAATGGTCGGCTCCGAGCGGCAGGGCTGGACCCTTGTCTACGCGGTCGGCATTCTGCTCGTCGTCGGCGCCGGCGTCGTCTATTGGGCCGAAACGGCTGGCAATCCGTTGCTGACGGCGCTCGGCCTCGATCCGTCCTCCGGCAATATGGAAGGCAAGGAGGTCCGCTTCGGCGCCGCCATGTCGTCGCTGTTCGCGGCGGTGACGACTGGCGAATCTTGCGGCGCGGTCAACGCCATGCACGATTCCCTGACGCCGATCGGCGGTCTGATTCCGTTGTTCTTGATCCAGCTTGGCGAAGTTTTGCCTGGCGGCGTCGGTTCGGGTCTTTACGGCCTTGTCGTTTTCGCCATTCTGTCGGTCTTCATCGCCGGTCTGATGGTTGGCCGCACGCCGGAATTTCTCGGCAAGAAGATCGAAGCCCGTGAGATCAAGCTGGCCATGCTGGCGGTGCTGATCCTGCCGATAGCCATCCTCGGTTTTTCCTCGGTCGCCGTCGTGCTGCCCGTGGCCGTCGCCAGCCTCGCCAACAACGGTCCGCACGGTCTGTCGGAAATTCTCTACGCCTACACTTCGGCGACAGGCAACAACGGTTCGGCGTTCGCGGGTCTCAACGCCAATACGCCGTGGTTCAACGTCACCACCGCCATCGCCATGATCATGGGGCGGTTCGGTTATGTCGTGCCGGTGATGGCGATCGCGGGGGCCGTCGCCGCCAAGAAAAAGGCCCAGCCCTCCGCCGGCACCTTCCCGACCGAAAGCGCGCTGTTCGTCGGCCTGCTGATCGGCGTGATTCTTATCGTCGGCGGCCTGCAGTATTTCCCCGCCATGGCCCTCGGTCCCATCGTCGAGCACTTCCTGATGCTCGCCGGCAAGACTTTCTGAGGAGTTGCTTTCATGTCCTCCAAATCCCAAGCAAAACATGCGTTGACGCTGTTTGATCCGGCCATCCTTGGCCAAGCGTCCGTGGACGCCTTCAAAAAGCTCGCGCCCCATCATCTGGCGGCGAATCCGGTGATTTTCGTCACCGAAGTCGTGGCGGCGCTGGTGACTTTCCTGTGGGCGCGCTCGTTGATTGTGGGCGGCGGCGAACCCTTCTTCTCCGGACAGATCGCGCTCTGGCTGTGGTTCACCGTGCTGTTCGCCACTTTCGCCGAGGCGGTCGCGGAAGGCCGCGGCAAGGCGCAGGCGGCCACCCTGCGCGCCACACGCTCCGACACCATCGCCAAGCGGCTGATGGACCCGTCCGGCGAGGCTCATCTCAGCGCCGTGTGTCAGAATGTTCCGGCGCTCGACCTGAAAGTCGGCGACGTGGTTCTCGTCGAAGCCGGCGACCTGATCCCGTCAGACGGCGACATCATCGAAGGCGTCGCCTCGGTCAACGAGAGCGCAATTACCGGCAAATCCGCGCCTGTCATCCGCGAGGCCGGCGGCGATCGCTGCGCCGTCACGGGCGGCACCACCGTCCTGTCCGACTGGATCAAGGTGCGCATTACCGCCGCGCCCGGCTCGACCTTCATCGATCGGATGATCGCCCTTGTCGAAGGCGCCGAACGCCAGAAGACCCCCAACGAGTTGGCCCTTTCCGTACTGCTCGCCGGCCTGACCCTGATCTTCCTGATCGCCGTGGTGACGCTCTGGGGCTTTGCCTCCTATTCCGGCGCGGCGGTCAGCGTGGTGGTGCTGGTGGCGCTGCTGGTGACATTGATTCCCACGACCATCGGCGGCCTCTTGTCCGCGATCGGCATCGCGGGCATGGATCGTCTGGTGCGCTTCAACGTGCTGGCGACGTCCGGCCGCGCGGTCGAGGCGGCTGGCGACGTAGACACGTTGCTGCTCGACAAGACCGGCACCATCACGTTCGGCAACCGCATGGCGAGCGAATTCATCGCTTTGCCCGGCGTCTCGGCCAAGGCTCTGGCGGAAGCCGCGCTTTACGCGAGTCTGGCCGACGAAACGCCGGAAGGCCGTTCAATCGTTGCGCTGGCTAAGTCCGAATATGGCCTGAGCGACCCGAATTTCGGCGGGGCTCAGCCTAACGTCATCGCCTTCACCGCGCAGACGCGCCTGTCCGGCGTCGATGTGCTCGATCGCACCTTGCGCAAGGGCGCGGTGGAATTGGTTTTTCGTTTCATCGGCATGAACGCCAGCGACGCGCCGCCCGAATTTCAAGCGGGCGTCGAGCGGATCGGCCGCAATGGCGGCACGCCTCTGGCGGTGGCCGACAGCGGCCGGCTGCTCGGGCTTATCTACCTCAAGGACGTGGTTAAGCCCGGCATTCGCGAACGGTTCGCCGCGCTGCGCGCCATGGGCATCAAGACTGTGATGATAACCGGCGACAATCCGCTGACGGCCGCCTCGATCGCGACCGAAGCCGGCGTCGACGATTTTCTCGCCGAGGCGACGCCCGAGGACAAACTTCGGCTGATTCGCAAGGAACAGACTGGCGGGCGTCTCGTCGCCATGTGCGGCGACGGCACCAATGACGCGCCGGCTCTGGCGCAGGCCGATGTCGGCGTCGCCATGCAGACCGGCACGCAGGCGGCGCGCGAGGCGGGCAACATGGTCGATCTCGACAGCGATCCGACAAAACTGATCGAAGTGGTCGAAATCGGCAAGCAATTGCTGATGACGCGCGGCTCGTTGACGACCTTCTCGATCGCCAACGACGTGGCTAAGTATTTCGCCATCCTGCCGGCCCTGTTCGTCGCCACCTATCCAGAGCTCGGCGCGCTCAACGTCATGCATCTGACGTCGCCGCGATCGGCGATCCTGTCGGCGGTGATATTCAACGCCATCATCATCGTCCTGCTGATCCCGCTGGCGTTGAAAGGCGTGTCCTATCGCGCCGTGGGCGCAGCAGCGCTGCTGCGCCGCAACTTGCTGGTCTATGGCCTCGGCGGCCTTGTCGCGCCCTTCATCGGCATCAAGGCGATCGACATCGTCGTCGCCCTTCTGCACCTCGCTTGAGGAGAATATGATGCAATATCTTCGTCCCGCCGTCGTCCTGATCGTGCTGTTCACCGCCCTGACCGGCCTCGCCTATCCGCTCGCCCTGACGGGGATCGCCTCCGTGATCTTCCCCAATCAGGCCGGCGGCGAGCTGATCGTTCGCGACGGCAAGGTGGTCGGCTCCGCGCTGATCGGCCAGAATTTCGCTTCGGATCGTTACTTCCAGCCGCGTCCCTCGGCGACCAACACGCCTGATCCCAAGGACGCGACCAAAACCATCGACGCGCCCTATAACGCCGCCAATTCCGGCGCCTCCAACCTCGGCCCGACCAGCAAGACGCTGATCGACCGAGTCAAGGCGGCCGTCGACGACAAACGCAAGGCCGGCTGGACCGGCCCGATACCGGCCGACGCGCTGACGACGTCGGCCTCCGGCCTGGACCCGGATATTTCGCCGGAAAACGCTCTGCTCCAGGCGCCGGCCGTCGCTAAGGCGCGCGGACTGGACGATGGCAAGGTGCGCGATCTCGTCGCGGCGCATGTCGAAGGGCGATTTTTGGGCTTGATTGGTGAGCCGAGGGTCAACGTTCTGTTGCTGAATCTGTCGCTGGATGCGTTACAATGAAGCATGGCGACTGATCCCGCTCTGGAACGCCGTCCCGATCCCGATGCGCTGCTGGCGTTGGCGAAACGGGAGGGGCGAGGAAAACTCAAGGTCTTTCTCGGCGCCGCTCCCGGCGTCGGAAAGACTTTCGCCATGCTGCAGGGCGCGCGGCAACTCAAGAGCGAAGGCGTCGACGTCGTCATCGGACTCGTCGAGACGCACCAGCGCGCCGAAACGGCGGCGCTGCTCGAAGGCTTGGAAGTCCTGCCGCGCCGTATCATCGATTATAATGGGCGCAAGCTCGACGAGTTCGATGTCGATAGCGCTTTGAAGCGACGTCCCGCGCTGATCGTCGTCGATGAATTGGCGCACACCAACGCGCCGGAAAGCCGTCATCCCAAGCGCTGGCAGGACGTCGAGGAATTGCTCGACGCCGGCTTGGACGTTTGGACCGCGCTCAACATCCAGCATCTGGAAAGTCTGGCCGAGGTTGTCAGCCGCGTTACCGGCGTTGTCGTTCGCGAGACGGTGCCCGATCGCGTGCTCAAGCGCGCCGACGACGTCATTCTGGTGGACATTACGCCGGACGAACTGATCCAGCGCCTGAACGAAGGCAAGGTCTATCTGCCGCAAACGGCGAAACGCGCGACGCAGAATTTCTTCACTCCGCGCAACCTGACGGCGTTGCGCGAACTCGCCCTGCGCGGCGCGGCCGATCGCGTCGACGACCAGATGGTCGGCCTGTTGCGCCAGAACGCCATCGAGGGGCCTTGGGATACGTCCGATCATTTGCTGGTCTGCATCGGCGCCGATACGCAGGGCGAAATGGTCGTGCGGTCCGGCGCGCGTCTGGCGACGCGTTTGAACGCCTCCTGGATCGTCGTGCATGTTTCCCCGGAATCGCAAGAAGAAAGCGACCTGGCGCGGATCAAATGCGTCGACGACGCATTCCGTCTCGCCGAGCGCCTCGGCGCTGAAACGGTGCGTCTTTCCGCCAATGACGCCGTCGAGGAGTGCCTGCGCTACGCGCGTCGCGAGAACATCACCCAGATCGTCGTCAGCCGCGCGCAGAGCTCCGTCTGGCGGCGGTTGACGGGCCGAACCTTCGCCGATGAAATGGTCCGCCGCTCCACCGACATTTCAATTCAGGTCATCGGCGCGCCGCAGACGCCGGCGCGGTCGGCGGGCCGTTTTCGCGTTCGATCCGTCGCGCCCAGACGCCTGTGGACCGACATGGCGGCTGCGCTGGCGTCAGTCGCGCTGGCGGTCGCTGTGGGCGAGGGCTTGAACGCCCTGCTCAATTTGCCCAACCTGTCGATGGTTTTCCTGCTTGCGGTGCTGGCTTGCGCGGCGCGTTTCGGCCTTTGGTCGGCGATTGCGGCGTCGTTCCTGTCCTTTCTGGCCTATAATTTCTTTTTTATCCCGCCGGTCTACACGTTCACCGTAGCCGAGCCGCAGGAATTGCTGTCCCTGCTGGTTTTCCTGCTTGTCGCCATCCTGACCGGCTCGCTCGCCGGGCGCGTTCACGATCAGGCCGAAGCGGTGCGCCAGCGCGCCCACAACACCGAATTGCTCTATGATTTTTCCCGCAAGCTATCCGCCGCCGCCAAACTCGATGACGCCCTCTGGGCGGCGGCCGCGCATTTGCAGCGAGCCCAAGGCGGGCATGTCGTATTTTTGATCCCGAACGAGGGCGATCTGCGTCTGGCCGCCGCCTGGCCGCCGTTGGACAATCTCTCCGCCGGCGAAATAAGCGCGGCGCGCTGGGCGTTTTCCAAGCGCGAAGCCGCCGGCTGGCGCACCGACACTTTGCCGAACCTTCCTTTTCAGTTTCGTCCGCTTACGACGCCGCGCGGCGCGGTCGGCGTCTGCGGCTTCCAACCGAAATCGCCGATCGATCCGATTTCGCCGGAAGACGAACGCGCGCTGACCGCCATGCTGGAGCAAACGGCCATCGCTATCGACCGTTCGGTGTTGGTGGGCGAGGCCGTGCGCGCGGCCGCGCTGGAAAATAACGAGAAATTGCGCACGACGCTGCTCTCTTCGCTGTCGCATGATCTGCGCACGCCGCTTTCCTCTATAACAGGCGCTGTGACGACCCTGCGTCAACTGGGCGACAAAATACCGCCGGCCGAAAGAAGCGACCTCCTCGCCTCCATCGAGGAGGAGGCGGCGAGACTGACGCGTTTCGTCGCCAATCTTCTCGACATGTCGCGCATCGAATCGGGCGCGATGAAAGCGCGCAGCGATTTTCTCGACGCCGCGGAGGTCATCCGCACCGCAGTCGAACGTAGCCGCAAGTCCTTCCCCGCGATGCCCGTCGAAACCAGCATCGCCCGCGATCTGCCTTTCATTCGTGGCGATGCGGGCCTGCTCGAGCAGGTGCTTTTCAATTTGCTGGACAACGCCCAAAAATACGGCGGCGAGGCTGGCGCCATAGTTCATGCGCGGCAGGAAGGTTCGGACGTGTTGATTTCCGTCACCGACGAAGGCCCCGGCATAAAGCCGGCCGATCTCGAACGCATTTTCGAGAAATTCTATCGCGGCGGACGCGCCGACGGGCGCAAGGCCGGCACCGGCCTGGGTCTGTCGATTTGCAAGGGTCTTGTCGAGGCGATGGGCGGGCGCATCGAAGCGCAAAGCCCGGCCATAAGGCGTCGCGGCACGCGTATCGTGGTGCGTTTTCCCGTCGCGGAAATCAAGGCGGAGAAAACACGATGAACAAGCGCGTGCTGGTCGTCGACGACGAGGCGCCGATCCAGCGGTTTCTCAAACCCGCCCTCAACGCCTGCGGTTATGACGTCTTGAGCGCCGAGAGCGGCGCCGAAGCGCTGCGCCTCATCGCCTCGGCGGCGCCCGACATCATCGTGCTCGACCTCGGCCTTGCCGATATGGACGGCAAGGACGTCTTGCGCGAGGCGCGGCGATTCTCCCAAACGCCGATCATCGTGCTGTCGGCGCGTGATCGCGAAGCGGAAAAGATCGCCGCGCTCGATCTCGGCGCCGACGATTACGTCGAAAAGCCGTTCGCTATCGGCGAATTGATGGCGCGTATGCGCGCGGCGATGCGTCACGCGGCGCGCGGCCGTATGGAATCCCTCCATTTCGAGGCGGAGGGCTTGAGCGTCAATCTTGAAAAGCGACAGGTCAGTAAGGATGACCAGCCGCTGAAACTGACGCCGAAAGAATACGACCTTCTGGCCGTTTTGGTGCGCCATGCCGGCCGGGTCGTCACTCATCGCCAGATTCTGGCCGCCGTCTGGGGACCGGCGCATAGCGACGATACGCAATATTTGCGCGTCTTCGTCGGGCAGTTGCGCGGCAAGATCGAACCCAATCCGGAGGCGCCGCGCTTGCTGTTGACGGAAGCCGGCGTCGGCTATCGCCTTTGCGCCGACGCCTCGGCAAGCCGAGACAGCGTTTAGAACGCGTTCTCTTCGATCGACCGACGGCGCCAGGGCTCATGCGGAGGCGCCGTTACGGTGTCCTCAAACGCGCCCGGCGTCCAAAATGATTAAGCCAGACCCGCGCGCGGACGACAAGCTTGGGCGCGCCGTGACGATAATGTGGCCGTTATGAGTTGTTTTCGAGTGTCTTTGCGATAGATCAAAGATTTCATCAAGGCTCTGGATCACTTTGCCCGACGCCTTTTTAGGGGATGCGTTCATGTTCAGCGCTGCGTCTGTCACCGCATTTCGGAAAGTCGTCGAATCCTGGAGCCGCAAGGGCGTGGCGTTCAACAAGCCCGAGACCCACGCGGCCTACTCCAGATCGGTCAGCGCCCAACATTCGATGCAGGTCAAGCGCGCGCTATTGCGTCAGCATTGCGCCATGTGTCCCGATTGGCGGCGCTGCGAAAACGAACTTGAGGCTACCGGCGACGTGACGACCGACGCCGTGTTCTGTCCGTTTAAGGACGCCTTGAAGAAATTGGCGCAGTAGCTCCCTACGATCCAGCCTTGTAGCGCGCGAAACCGTCGGCCCTGAGCTTGCATGCGGGGCAAGTTCCGCAGCCATACCCCCAGTTATGACGTCGTCCGCGCTCGCCCAGATAGCAGGTGTGCGTGTCCTCGACGATGAGATCGACCAATGCATTGCCGCCGAGCTTTTGCGCCAGCGTCCAGGTTTGCGCCTTGTCGAGCCACATCAACGGCGTTTCCAGAACGAAACGGCTTTCCATGCCGATATTCAACGCGATCTGCATCGCCTTGACGGCGTCGTCGCGGCAATCGGGATAGCCGGAAAAATCCGTTTCGCACATGCCGCCGACAATGACGGTCAGGCCGCGCCGATAAGCCAGGGCCGCCGCGAAGGTCAGAAAGATCAAATTGCGGCCGGGCACGAACGTATTGGGCAGGCCGTTGGCGTTGAAAGCGATCGTCCGTTCGTCGGTCAGCGACGTGTCGGAAATCTGGCCGAGCGCGGCCAGATCGATGGTGTGATCGTTGCCGAGCCGGCGCTCCCATTGCGGGGCGATCGCCAGCAGGTTGGCGCGAATTGTCGACCGCTGCGCCAGCTCGACGCGGTGGCGCTGACCATAGTCGAAACCGACCGTCTCGACCCGGTCGAAACGGTCGAGCGCGAAGGCGAGGCAGGTTGTCGAATCCTGGCCGCCGGAAAAAAGAACGAGTGCGCTTTTGTTTGCCTCAGCCACAATCATCTTTCCTCAAGCCACATGTCGAGCAGGGTGCGGGCGATGGCCACGCGCATCGGCGCGAACAGCAATTGCGGATGCGTCTTGTCGATCATCGTGCGTAATTCGGCTTTTGAGAACCAGCGGCAATCCTCCAGTTCGTCATGGTCCATGACGATGTCGCGGGAGAGCGCCTGCGCGCGGCAGCCGATCATCAAGGACGCCGGGAACGGCCAAGGTTGCGAAGCGAGGTAAGTCACCGCGCCGACTTTGACGCCGGCTTCCTCGAAAATCTCGCGGCGCACCGCGGCCTCGATCGTCTCGCCGCTTTCGATGAAGCCGGCCAGACACGAATACATGCCGGACGGAAAGCGCGACTGGCGTCCCAGCAGGCAGTCGTCGCCATCGACCACATGCATGATGACGACTGGATCGGTGCGCGGAAAGTGCTGCGCGCCGCATGCGGGACACTCGCGCCGCCAGCCGGCGGCGACCGTTTCGGTCGGAGCGCCGCATTGGGCGCAATAGCGGTGATTTTCATGCCAATGCAGCACGGCTTTGGCTTGGCCCAGCACGCCCAGGACCGGCGGCGGCAGCAACTTTTTTCCGCCGAGCGCGCGCAAATCGGCGACCTGTAATTCTGGCCGGTCAGGAAGGATCAGCACGCGCGAATTGAGAAAGGCCGCCTGTTCCTCCGGCGTCGGCCCGCGCGCGGAGTCATCGTCCAGCAAGACCGCGAAAACGGGGCCGATCTCGTCGGCGCCGAGCAGGACGATTTCTAGCGCCTTGCCCAGCGTTTTCGCTTCGGACAGAGAGAAATACGGCTGCAGCGCATCGTCCTGCGCGCGCAAGATCGGCATTGTCTGAACGAAGGCCGTGGTTCGCGCCGCCGGATCGGCGGCAAGGCGCTTCAGAGCATCCGCGTCGTCGCGCAACGCCGACAACCGGTCGAGACGGTTGTCGGCAAAACCGGTCAATACGGAAAGATCGATGGCGTCTGGCATATTGCGCTTTCAAAAAAAGTTGCGTTTTCAGACGGCGCAGGGGCCAGCATCGAGCGCCTTGGCGAGCGCGTCAACCAGGGTTTTGGCGGCTGCGGCCGAATAGGGCCGGGCGGCGCCTTGGCCCCAGACCGGGCCGGGCCAGGCCTCATCCTCGACAAAACGCGCCACCACGTGGACGTGCAATTGCGTCACGATATTGCCCAGCGCGCCAATATTGATCTTCTTGGCGCCGGAGACCTGTTTCAGAATTTTGGCGGCGCCGGCAGTCTCCTCGATCAGGGCGGCGCGGCGCGCGGCGTCCAGCTCGTGGATTTCCGTCGTCGCCGCGCGGCGTGGAACGAGAATGATCCATGGATAGCGCGCGTCGTTCATCAAAAGGGCGCGGCAAAGCGGCAGGTCGCCGATCGGCAGAGTGTCGGCGGCAAGTTTTGCGTCCAGGGCGAAGGGCATGACGGCTTCCAGGGCGATACGCTTCCCAAGGCGTAACCAGCCAAGGCCATCCGATCAAGCCTCGAAGCGGTATGGACGATCATTCAGGTCGAAACGATCGATAGATCGAGCTGGGAATTGTTAATGAAAGTACGCATAATTACGTAATAAAGCATGGTGTTAACTTAATTTATCTTAAACCTGTTTCGGATAGGTTTGTATCAGAACTATATCGTTTGACGTCAAAGGACACCCGGAATGCAAAGAGCTTCAACACTCTTGTTACGCGCTGCGCTGCGCCGTTGGCGCGGCGACGAGCGCGGCAACGTCGCTTTGACTTTTGCTTTGGCGATGCTCCCGATCATCGCCATGCTGGGCGCCGCCATTGATTACGGCAGGCTGTCCTTCGCCCGTGTGCAGGTGCAGGACGCCATGGACGGCGCGGTCATTCTCGCCGTCACCAAGTCGACCGCGGCGGCCGGAACCTTTTTCACCGGCGCCGCCGCCCAGTCCAATGCGACCATTGTCGGTGCGCCGAGTTTCGTGACCAATTCCGACGGAAGCGTGTCCGGATCGGCGAACGCTGTCCTGCCCACCAGCATGATGGGGATTGTCGGCCTCACCCAGATGCAGTTTTCCGTCCAGGCCAAGGCTGGCGTCGCCACATCGACGACTTCCACACCTGCCGCCGTCTGCCTTTCGGTCCTCGATCCGAACGCCAGTCAGGCCCTTCTGGTCAACAGCTCGGTGACCATTAACGCGCCGAATTGCGAAATTGATGTCGCCTCGAACGGATCGCCGGCTGCGATCTTCAACAGCGGTGACAATTTCAATGTGGCGAAAATCTGCGTGCATGGGACCAACGTCATTGAGAATGGCGGCGCCGTCGCCGGGCTCTCGACGGGCTGCACCACCGCCGCCAATCCGTTCAAGGGAAACATGCCGACCGTTTCGAACACGACGTGCACGGTGAGCGGCCAGAATTACTCGGGATCGAACACTTTGAGCCCAGGCGTCTATTGCGGCGGTTTCAACTTCAACGGCTCTGGAACCCTGACCTTGCAGCCGGGCCTTTATGTCTTCGAGTCCACCAACTGGAATCTCAACAGCGGGTGGACGGTCAGCGGGAGCGGCGTCACCTTCTATTTCGCCGATCAGAATTCCTACATCCAGGTCAATAGCGGCGTGACAATGAACATTTCCGCGCCAACGAGCGGAACATACGCCAATATCCTTATGTTCGAGCCAAGCGGCCTCGCCCAGTCGTCCTTTACGATCAACGGTTCGGCCGGGCATAAGTTCAGCGGGCTGGTCTATCTGCCAAGCCGCAATGTCACGTTCAATTCGATGTCGACGGTCAACAGCGAAAGCCTGACCATGGTGTTCAACCAGCTGATTCTCGATACCGACAACTGGAGCATCGCGCCGGGGGCAAAATCGATCGCTTCGGCTTCGACAACGACGACGACCACGACAGCTGGCGCGCCGCGCCTCGTCAAATAGCGGGCGATGCGCGGTATTTGCGGTTTCGACCGCGCGTGCAGTCGCCGCTTCGATTCTTGACGCGCCTGCGAAAACTCGGGCGTCGCCGCGCCTTGTTCGCCCGCCCTCTTGCACAATCGTCCTTGATGGTCCAAATATCCGGCGGGAGGTTGGCGGTGGACGCTCCACTCGCCAACCGGGTCAGGTCCGGAAGGAAGCAGCCCTAACGAGACCGGGCGGGTCTTCGTCCAACCTCCTACTTTCCATTCATTGGCGCGCGGCTTGGGGCTCGCGCGTATTTTCGGCGGTCTGATGCACGACGATCCCGACCAGAACGATCGTTTGGCGCCTCCCGATGGTCCCGGCCTGTTCGCCGACGCCGCGCCGCCAAAGCCGGAAAAATCGACGCCCTACCGCGTCCTCGCCCGCAAATATCGCCCCGCCAGTTTCGAGGATCTGATCGGTCAGGAGGCGATGGTTCGCACCCTGTCCAACGCCTTCGATCTTGGGCGCATCCATCAGGCGTATATGCTGACCGGCGTGCGCGGCGTGGGCAAGACCACGACAGCGCGCATTCTGGCGCGGGCGTTCAATTATCAGCTCCCCGCCAAAGACGGTCGTCCGGCGGTCGACGCGCCGACCATTCACATGAACGAGTTGGGCGTGCATTGTCAGGCCATCATCGAATCGCGGCATGTCGACGTGATTGAAATGGACGCGGCTTCGCATACCGGCATTGACGACGTGCGCGAAATTATCGACGGCGCACGCTATCGCCCGGTAATGGCGCGCACCAAGGTATACATTATCGACGAAGTGCACATGCTGTCGAAACAGGCGTTCAACGGCCTGCTGAAGACGCTCGAAGAACCGCCTGAGCACGTCAAGTTTGTGTTCGCCACCACCGAAATCGAAAAAGTCCCGGTCACGGTGCGCTCGCGCTGCCAACGTTTCGACCTGCGCCGCGTCGAGGCCGACGTTCTGGCTCGCCATCTGGCCGGCGTCTGCTCGAAGGAGGGCGTCGAGATCGAGGAGGGCGCGCTCGCCCTGATCGCGCGCGCGGCGGAAGGTTCGGTACGCGATTCTTTGTCGCTGCTCGACCAAGCTATCGCGCATGGCGCCGGCGCCGGTCCGATCGCGGCCGAAAATCTGCGGCAGATGTTGGGGCTGGCCGACCAGACGCGCATCATCGACCTGTTCGAGGCGCTGATGAAGGGCGACATGGCGTCCGCCTTGGCCGGGCTCAAGGAACAGCACGATTGCGGCGCCGATCCGGGCCAGATTTTGGCGGCGTTGGCCGAGTTCGTCCACTTCGTCACGCGGCTGAAAATTTCGCCCGCCGCCGCGAAGGACCCTTCGGTGAGCGAGGCCGAACGGCTGCGCGGCGGTCAATTCGCCCAGAGCCTGTCGATGGCGGCGTTGTCGCGCGCCTGGCAGATGCTGTTGAAGGGGCTGCAGGAGGTTAAGGACTCGCCAAGGCCGCTCGCCGCCGCCGATATGGTGCTGGTGCGTTTGGCCTACGCTGCCGATCTGCCTTCGCCAGAAGATATCCTGCGCCGCCTGTCCGGCGCGCCGGCGTCGTCGCCAGCCGTTCCGAGATCCGGCGGTTCGGGCGAGGGAGGAGCTCCGGCGTCCGCAATGCAACGCGGGTCGAGCGCCATGGCCGCCGTCGCGCCAGCCAACTCCGCGCCCGTCGCTCGCACGACGGCGCAACCCGCCGATGCGCCGCGCGTCAGGTTGCAGAGCTTCGAAGCGTTGGTCGCATTCGTGGGCGCGCAGCGCGACATCCAGCTGAAAGTGGCGCTCGAGCGCGACGTCTCATTGGTGCGTTTTGAGGAAGGACGCATCGAATTCTCCTTGAAGAGCGGCGCTTCGCCGCAACTGGCGCATTATTTGACGCGCCGCTTGCAGGAATGGACGGCGCAGCGCTGGATGGTCGCTATTTCCTCCGCGCCGGGCGCGCCGACCCTGCACGAGTTGGCGCAGGCGCGCGACGAGGAACAGCGTATCGGCGTTCAGTCCGATCCTTTGGTGCGCGCCGCGCTGGAGCAATTTCCCGGCGCCGCCATCGTCGCCGTGCGTGTCGGCGAGGTCGAGCCTTCCGCGGAACCGGCCCGCGCGCCGACAGCCGGCGGCGAAGACGTTGCTTATGTCGATGAAACGGACGATGAGGATTTGTAAATGGTCGACATCATGGGTTTGATGAAACAGGCTGGCGCGATGCAGGCCAAAATGGCCGAAATGCAAGCCGAGATGGACAATATCACAGTCGAGGGCGGCTCCGGCGGCGGTCTGGTCAAGGTGACGATGACGGCAAAAGGCGCGCTGAAGGGCGTCTCCGTCGATGATTCGCTGCTGAAGCCGGAAGAAAAGGAAATTCTCGAAGACCTTTTGATCGCCGCGCATGAGGATGGGCGGCGCAAGGCCGAAGCGCTGGTGGAGGAGAAAATGAAGGCGATGACGGCCAGCCTGAAACTCCCTCCGGGCATGAAGCTGCCGTTCTAGCCGCCGTCCGGAAAAGTTCGGCCGCTCCGTCGGCTGAGGACGCTTGAGAAAACTGATCGCCGGAGCGGTAGTTCCGGCTTCTTCGCCACGAACCTTCTGAAACTTTCCAGGCTTTCATAAAATATGGCCGAACGCGTCGCCGGACCTGAAATCGAGCGGTTAATTCAATTGCTCGCCCGTCTTCCGGGCCTGGGACCGCGCTCGGCGCGGCGGGCGGCCTTGCATCTCATTCGCAAGCGCGAGGAATTGCTCGGGCCGCTTGGCGAAGCGATGCGGGTCGCCAAGGAGCGCATCCTCACCTGCTCGTCCTGCGGCAATATCGATACGTCCGATCCCTGCGCCATTTGTACGGATTCGCGCCGCGACCGATCGACGATCGTCGTCGTCGAAACCGTCGCCGACCTTTGGGCGCTGGAGCGGGTGGGGACGATGCGCGCGCTCTATCATGTTTTGGGCGGCGTCCTGTCGCCGCTCGACGGCGTCGGTCCGAACGACCTCAATTTTGACAGGCTGGTGAGCCGCGTCGCCGAGAGCGAGGTCAAGGAAGTCATTTTGGCGGTCAACGCAACGGTCGATGGTCAGACGACGGCCCATTACATCACCGATATTCTCGCGCATCTGTCGGTCAAATGCACGAGGCTCGCGCATGGCGTGCCCGTCGGCGGCGAATTGGATTACCTCGACGAAGGCACTCTCGCCGCCGCGCTGCGCAGCCGTACGGACTTTTAGCGATCGTCGCCTTACCGCGCGGATTGCTCTTTATCCGATCCGTTCCGCCCGATGCGTTCGTCCGCGCCAGGAAACATTGGCTGAAGCGTAGCTGCCGAGAAAAATCGCGAAGGACAACAGATCGCGCGCCGGAAGCAGCCAAAGCGGACCGGGTTCGCCCGGGAAAGCCCTGTCGACTTCGCTGCGCAGGAGCGCCCGGCTCGCCATCGAGGCGGCGAGGACGAACCAGCCTGACCGGTCGAAGCCGCTCAAAATCAGGGCCAGCGCCGCGAGAGCGAAAGCATGGGTGAGCAGCGATCCGCCATAGCCCAACGGATCAATCGCCTTGATGGTGCGCGCCCAGCGTATTTCCTGCCGCCAAAGGGCTTCGAAGCTCGCTTCGGCGCCGCCGTGGGCGACGGCGAAATCCGCGACGGCGACTGTTCGCCCTGTCTTGCGCACGGCCTCGCCCAGAGCGTAATCGTCGGCTAGCCGATCCGCGGCGAGCTGAAAGCCGCCGATCTCATCGAGCGTCGATTTGCGCAGGGCGATGGTGGCGCCAAAACACGGATGGGCGAGTTTCAGGGCGGCGGCGAAAAAGGCGTTGGGCAGAAACGCGTAGTCGACGCCCATCGCGCAAAGACGCGCCCAGAGCCCGCCGTTTGGCCGCCCGCGGTAAAGGCAGGTGACCAGACCGACGCCCGGCGCCGCCAGGGCGGCCGCGAGGCGGCGCAGATAATCGGGCTCGACGCCAATGTCGCTGTCGGCCAACACGACGATTTCGCCGTCGATCGATCGCGCCATGTTGATCAGATTTGAGACCTTGCGGTTGCTTCCATATTCGTCGCCGTCGACGATCACGCGGTAATCGCGCGGCGCCTGGCCGGGTCGCGCCTTGGCGGCGGCGATGACGCTTTGCGCCACGGCGATAGCCGGATCTTGCGCGTCTTGCGCGCCGAACAGGACTTGCGCCGGCGCCGGGTAATCCTGAACGCAAAATGACATCAGGTTCGCGAACAGGTCGGGCTCATCGCCATGCAAAGGCTTGAGAACGGCGATCGGCGGAAAGTCCAGAACGCGCGTCGGCGCGGGCCGTCGTGAACAAACGCAGGACCAGCGCGCAGGCGAGCGTGTAAAGAACCCCGAGAACGGCAAGCGCGAAAGCGCTCGCGGCCAAAAAACCCAGAAGGGCGGAGAGCAGGCCGGTCACGATCTATTGGCCGAGCAAGATGGCGGTTTGCTTGCGCAACGCGGCGCTGGCGGCGTCGGCGCCGTCCGCGCCATAAGCGCGCAAAAGCGTGCGCCAATGGGCGAGTTCGCTGATCGAGCCGTTGGCGAGAAC
>CAVTNU010000033.1:0-27249 GCA_963736175.1 uncultured Alphaproteobacteria bacterium
CTGGCGGGATTTGTCCGCCAGGCGCGGAAAGGCGGACGATCGCCGCTTTGCCGATCGCGGCGCTGGAGCGCGATCATGAAACGACTCTGGCGCTGCAACGGGCCGGCTTTAAAAACATTGGCGACGTGGCGGCGCGCTCGCCCAAGGTTCTGGCGGCGCGTTTCGGCGTCCCTTTCGTTCGCAAGCTCGAGCGTCTTTTTGGCCAACAGGATATCCGCATAAAGCCGTTGCGGCCGCCGCCCGATTGCATGGTGGAGCGGCGTTTCCTCGAGCCTCTCGCCCATCTTGCGCCGGTCGAGGCCATTCTGGGCGAATTGCTCACGGCGGCGCGCCAGCTTCTGGAGCAGCGCGGGCAGGGCGGACGCGCTTTCGAGGCGAGTTTCTTCCGCGCCGACGGAAGCGTTCGCCGCCTTGTCGTCGAAACCTTGCGGCCAAGCCGCGACCCGCGCATGCTGGCGCGCCTGTTCAGGGAAAAATTCGACGCCCTGAACGATCCGCTCGACCCGGGCTTTGGCTTCGACGCCCTGCGTCTGGGCGTATTGGTCTGTGAGCCGCTGGCCTTTGCTCAGGACGATTTCGCCACACAGGAGCAAGGCGACGACGAGCGGGCTTTGAGCGAATTGATCGATCGCTTGACGGCGCGTTTTGGCCGCGCGCGCGTGTTACGTTTCGTCAGCGCCAATTCCCATGCGCCCGAGCGTGAAAGCCTGTTGGCGCCCGCCGTCCTGGCCGAGCCTTCGCCGATCGGTTCATGGCGCCCGCTTGAATTGGGCTCGCCGCCGGCGCGGCCGCTCACGCTCTTCGATCCGCCCGAGCCGATCGAGACGCTCGCCGAGGTTCCAGACGGACCGCCGGCGCGCTTTCGCTGGCGCCGCGTCTTGCACGACATCGTCCGCGCCGAAGGGCCGGAGCGCCTGTCGCCGCAATGGCACGAGCAATGGCGGGACGACAGCGAACGGCAAACGCGCGACTATTTTCGCATCGAGGATGCGCAAGGGCGCAGATTCTGGGTGTTCCGGCGTGGCCTCTACGAGAGCGGCGAGGGCGAGCCGCGCTGGTTCATGCATGGGCTTTTCGCATGAGCAAGGTTGTGGACGCTCGTTACGCCGAGCTGGTTTGCGCCAGCAATTATTCCTTTCTGCGCGGCGCCTCGCATCCGCGCGATCTGATTTTACAGGCCTTGCGTCTTGGCTATCGCGGTCTTGGCCTGTGCGATCTCAACTCGGCGGCCGGCGTGGCGCGCGCGCACAGCGCTTTGGCGGAGTTTTCGCGCTCGGCTGACGCGACCTTCGCCGAGCGGGCGAAGACGTTCAAATTTCTGGCTGGCGCGCGCCTGGCCTTTTGCGACGGGACGCCCGACATCGCCGCCTATCCGGAGAATCGCGGCGGCTGGGGGCGCTTGTGCCGCCTCATCACCCTGGGCAAGCGCCGCGCCCGAAAGGGCGAATGCCTTCTCTATTTCGACGACCTTTTGCGGGACGCGGCGGGGCTGCTTTTCATCGTCATCGCGCCGGAAAATCCGGCCGGGCTCGACGATGTTTTGTCGCGTCTTGGCGCGATCGCCCCGGATCGGCTCTGGCTCGGCGCCACTATGCCGCGCCGGGGCAATGACGGGCGCCGTCTGACGCGCTTGAAAGATCTGGCCGGCGCGCGAGGCGTCAAGCTGCTGGCGATCAACGACGCGCTTTACGCAAGCCCGCAGGACCGCGACCTACAGGACGTTCTGACCTGTATCCGCGAACATGTGAGGCTGGCGCAGGCCGGCCGGAAATTGCAGGTCAACGCCGAACGGCATTTGAAGGCGCCGGCCGAAATGGCGCGCCTGTTCGCTCTCGCGCCGGAAGCGGCGCGCGAAACGGAAGTTTTTCTGGCGCGCGCGAACTTCGATTTGCGCGAACTGACGTATGAATATCCTGACGAGCCGACGCCGCAAGGCTGGAGCGCGCAAGAATGGCTGGAGGAATTGACGCGTCGGGCGCTGCCGGGGGTCTACCCACAGGGCGCGCCGCGGAAGGTCATGGACGCTCTCGCCAGCGAATTGAAGATGATCGGCGAGCTGGCCTATGCGCCCTATTTCCTCACCATCCATGAAATTGTCCAGTTCGCCCGCTCGCGCGGAATCTTATGTCAGGGGCGCGGCTCGGCGGCGAATTCGGCGGTTTGTTATGTGCTGGGCATTACCGCCGTCGATCCGGCCCAGCACGATCTTCTCTTCGCCCGCTTCATCTCGACGGCGCGGCGCGAACCGCCCGACATCGACGTTGATTTCGAACATGAGCGGCGTGAGGAAGTCATCCAGCATATTTACGAAAAATACGGCCGCGCCCGCGCCGGGCTCGCCGCCGCCGTCATCAGCTATCGTCCGCGTAGCGCCTTGCGCGAGGCCGGCAAGGTCTTCGGTCTGTCGGACGATATGATCGCGGCGCTTGGCTCGCTGCAATGGGGCGCTTACGGCGAGAAAATTTCATCCGCCCATATTGGTCAGGCGGGGCTCGATCCGGAAAATCCCCTCATCGAACAGGTGCTGCGTTTCGCCCGCCGCATGATCGGCTTTCCGCGCCATCTGTCGCAGCATGTCGGCGGTTTCGTGTTGACGCGCGGGCGGCTCGACGAGCTTGTGCCGATCGGCAACGCGGCGATGCCGGAGCGGACTTTCATCGAATGGGACAAGGACGATATTGACGCGCTCGGCCTGATGAAGGTCGATGTGCTGGCGCTTGGCATGTTGACCTGCATCCGCAAGGGCTTCGATCTTTTGCGCCGGCATGAGGGCGAGGATATCGGCCTCGCCGATGTCCCGCGTGAGGACAAGGGCGTCTACGACATGCTGTGCCGCGGCGATTCCATCGGCGTGTTCCAGGTGGAAAGCCGGGCGCAGATGAACATGCTGCCGCATTTGCGGCCGCGCCAATTCTACGATCTCGTCATTGAAGTGGCGATCGTGCGCCCTGGCCCCATTCAGGGCGATATGGTCCACCCCTATCTGCGCCGCCGGGCGGGGCGCGAATCTGTATCCTTCCCCTCGCCCGCGCCGGAGCATGGCCCGGCGGACGAGCTGCATCGCGTGCTCGGCAGGACCTTGGGCGTGCCCTTGTTCCAGGAGCAGGCGATGAAGCTCGCCATGGTCGCGGCGAAGTTTACCGAGGACGAGGTCAACCGTCTGCGCCGCGCCATGGCGACCTTCCGCAATCTCGGAACGATCGGCGAATTCGAGCAGATGATGGTCGGGCGGATGACGGCGCGCGGCTACGAGTCCGATTTCGCCCAGCGCTGTTTCGAGCAGATCAAGGGCTTTGGCTCCTACGGCTTTCCCGAAAGCCACGCCGCCTCTTTCGCGCATCTGGTCTATGTTTCGGCCTGGCTGAAATGCCGGCGGCCGGCGGTTTTCGCCTGCGCCTTGCTGAATGCGCAGCCGATGGGCTTTTACGCGCCGGCGCAGATCGTGCGCGACGCGCGCGAACATGGCGTGGAGATACGCGCCATCGACGTCAATTTTTCTGATTGGGACAATAGTCTGGAGCGCGCCGAAAACGGCGCGCTGGCCTTGCGTCTGGGGCTCCGTCAGGCGAACGGTCTGATCGAGGCGGAGATGAGGCGCCTTGTCGAGGCGCGCGGCGCGGGTTTTCCCAGCATCGAATCCTGCGCCATGCGCACCGGCCTCAATGCGCGCGCGCTGAAAATCCTGGCCGACGCCGACGCTTTCGCCTCCTGCGTGGGTCCAGTTCTTTGGCCGGAGGCGTCGGCCAAAAAACTGGACCGGCGCACGGCGCTATGGGCGGCGCGGCGGCTGCCGGGAACGGCGCCCCTGCCTTTGTTCGCCGCCGCCGACGTCGAGGAATGGGGCGCCGAGCCGGATCCCTTGCTGGCGTCGATGCCGGACGGCGAAGAGGTCGTCGCCGATTATCAGACGGCGCGGCTGTCGTTGAAGGGGCACCCGATGCAGTTTCTGCGCGAACAATTCGCCCGCGAAAAATTCGTCAGCGCCGGCGAGCTCGCGGCCTGCAAGGATGGCCTGTGGCGCAAGACGGCGGGGCTGGTGCTGGTGCGCCAGCGGCCCGGCCAGGGCAATGTCGTGTTCATCACGCTCGAGGACGAAACGGGGGTCGTCAACGTCGCGCTATTCTCCAGCCTGTTCGAGCGCTACCGCCGGCCGGCGATGGCGGCGCGGCTGATGGCGGTCGAGGGCCGGGTGCAAAGAAGCTGGGCCGGGGTCGTGCATCTGCTGGCTCGGCGGGTGATCGACCGCACCGCCGATCTGGCGCTTTTGACGCAAACGCCGGTCAAGGGCGGCCGGGATGGCGCGAGGCATCCCAGAAATGTAAGGCTTTTGCCGAAATCCCGGGATTTTCATTGAACCGGCGCGGCGCCTCCCGCCGGGACGGGGCCGCCGTGCAAATTCCCGCTTGGCCTCGGCCCCGGGCGGCGCTTATAAGGCGGACGGCGCGGGCGTGGCGAAATCGGTAGACGCAAGGGACTTAAAATCCCTCGGCCGCAAGGCTGTGCCGGTTCAAGTCCGGCCGCCCGCACCAATCGCCGTACTCATGTTTTGATGGCTTGGGTAGTCCGCCGCGACGTACCGAAGTCGCCTCCCTTGTCCGCGATCAACGCAGATTTTCGCGCGGATTATAGGGCTTGTCCTTCGCCAGCTTCTTCGCCAGCTCCTCCAGCTCCGGCGCGCCGCCCTCGGGCAAGACGATGCGCAGGGCGACCAGCAGATCGCCGGCCGCCTGCGCGCCCGCCGCCGGGAGGCCCTTGCCGCGCAGGCGCAGGGTGCGGCCTGAACTGCTGTTGGCCGGCAGCGTCAGCTCCACCTTGCCGTCGAGCGTCGGCGCCTCGACCTTGCCGCCCAGCACCGCCTCGTAGAGCGTCACCGGTAGATCGAGGCGCAGATCGCGGCCGTCGATCTTGAAAAACGGGTGTTTCTCGATTTTCACGCTGACCAGCGCGTCGCCGTGCGGGCCGCCGGCGGGACCGGCGTGGCCCTGGCCCTTCAGGCGGATCTGCTTGCCGTCCTCAATGCCGGCGGGAATGGAGATTTCCAGGGTGCGCCCGCCCGGCAGGGTGACGCGCGCCTTGCCGCCCTTGACCGCCGTCTCGAGCGGAATCTTCGTTTCGAGATTGAGGTCGGCGCCCTGGGCGGCCTGCGGCTGCGGTCCGCGTTTGCGCCCGCGCGCGCCGCTGAAAAGATCGGCGAAAAGATCGGCCGCGTCGAAGCCGGCCGCGCCCGCGTGTCCGGCGCCGCCAGGCCCGGCGTTGCTGAAGTTGAATTCGAAATGTTCGGCGCCGGGTCCGCCGCGACGAAAGCCGCCGCCGCCGAAACCTGGTCCGCCCGGGCCAAAGCCTTCGAAGCCGCGCGGCTTGCCGTCGGCGTCGATCTCGCCGCGGTCGAACTGGCCGCGCTTCTTCTCGTCGCCGAGAATCTCATAGGCGCCGTTGAGCTCGGCGAAACGCTCTTTCGCCTTGGGATCGTTGGGGTTTTGATCGGGGTGGTGCTTTTTGGCGAGCTTACGGTAGGCCTTCTTGATTTCCCCCGCCTCGGCGCCTTTGGCGACGCCCAGAATTTGATATGGATCGCGCATTGATCGATGAGCCCAGTTCAAGCGTTCGCCCGGGATGGCGCGAGCGCAAATGTCTCGCACCCTATTTGGGCGCGAACGCGCGCGCGCGCAAGGGCGGGATCGCTTCGATCCGGCGCTTGAACGATGAATTGGCTGACGTCAGGACTTTTTCCAGGGTTGCGTGTCGGTGATCGCCCACTCGCCCTTCTTGTCGCGGCAGGCGGTGCCCTGGATGCTTTGGCTGGCCGACGGCGCCTCGATCCTGGCGAGGAAGACGCGGCAGACCGATTGGGCCGTCGGATAGGCCAGCGCGACCGGCGTGAACGACCCGCTCGCCTTGCTTTGCGGATTGTCCCAACGCACCGTTTCGCCATTGCCCTGGGGATCGACGGCGATCGCCAGCGCGCCCATGGCGCGGCGCGTATCCTCTTCGTCGAGATCTTTCGAAAGACTGTTGGTCAGCACGCGCGCGGCGGAGGGCTTGATCGAACCCGTCGCGGCGTCGTCAACGCCGGTCCCCATGCCCGGCAGAGTAAGCGCGCAGCCGCCAAGCGCCTGAGCCGCCAGAAAGGCCAAACCGAAACGCAAAACCACCGCCGCGCTCTGTCGCCGCAACGAGACTTGTCCTATAAATGGGCATGGCGATCTGGACATCAACGCACTTGAACGCGACAGGGACGGATTGAAGCCACATCATCTGACGGATGGGTTAATGGACAGTGACTTTACGGCGGCCGCCGAGCCATTCGCGCTGTTCGGCCAGTGGTTGGCGGCGGCCGAGGCCGAAGAGCCCAATGATCCCAACGCCATGTGTCTGGCGACCGTCGACGCCGACGGCCTGCCCAACGCCCGCATGGTCCTGCTGAAGGATTTTTCGCCGGCCGGCTTCGTCTTCTACACCAACGCCGAAAGCGCCAAGGGCCAGGAAATCTTGGGCGCGCGCAAGGCGGCGGGCGTCATGCACTGGAAATCCCTGCGCCGGCAGGTGCGCTTTCGCGGATCGGTGGAGGACGTCGGGGACGCCGAATCCGACGCCTATTTCAAGTCCCGTCGGCGCGACAGCCGCATCGGCGCCTGGGCGAGTCAGCAATCGCGCCCGCTGGAGAGCCGGTTCGCGCTGGAAAAGGCGGTCGCGCGCTACGCCGCCAAATTCGCTGTCGGCGACGTGCCGCGCCCGCCTTACTGGCGCGGCTTTCGCATCCGCCCGGTGGAAATCGAATTCTGGGCCGACAAGCCGTTTCGACTGCATGACCGGGTGCGCTTCACGCGGCCTCAGCCGGAAGGCGAATGGCTCAAAACGCGGCTCTATCCTTGAGCGAAGAACATCGGGTCTTTCTGGACGACGCCGGAAAGGCTCCAAGCGAGCGAGGCGACAAATTGCGCGAACCGTCCCGCCAATATCCGCCGCGCCCGCTGCTGGCCGCCAGCCTCGCCGTTTTCCGCGAGGGCAAGGTGCTGCTGGCCTCGCGGGTCGAGCCGCCGCTCAAGGGGGTTTTCTCCCTGCCCGGCGGTCTGGTCGAGCCCGGCGAGACGATGGAAGAGGCCGCCTTGCGGGAATTGCGCGAGGAAGTCGGCGTCACGGCGCGCGTCATCGGCTTCAACCGCCATGTCGAAGTGATCGACAAGGACGAATCAGGGCGCGTGCGCCATCATTTCGTCATCGCCTCATTTGTCGGGATGTGGCTGTACGGCGAGGGAACGCCCGGTCCTGAAGCCGGCGAAATCGTCTGGCGCGCGCCGGACGATCTCGCGGGCCTTCCAACCACCAGCCAATTGCCCCATATACTGGCGGCCGCGCAGCGGATTTATAAGGCGGGGGGCTGAATTCGCGCGGGCAATCGAATAAATGTCATCCCTTGAGCGGGAATGGAGCCGCTGCTTTTGTGATTCGCATGAAGAACGCCGTTCCGACACCATTTCAGCGCCGTTTCGTCCGCCGCGCCCGCGTCCTATTCGCGCCGGCGGTCGCGTTGTCGGCGGCGCTGTGGCTCGGGCCGCCGGCGCGCGCGGAGTTCTTCTTCCCGTTTTTCGACAACCGCCCCGTCCGTCCGCGCGCGCTAATTCCGGGGGAGGGTTCACAGGAGCGTCGGCGCGCGGCCCATCCCCATCAGGCCAAGCCGGGTCAAAAATCCGAACACAAGACTGGTAGAAGGCTCGCCGACCATTACCGGTCGGGAAAAGCCGGCGAACTCGACGCGAACGCGAAGAATCAGGCCGAACCATCCGCCGCGCTGGTCCCCGAAGGGCCGCCGCCGCCGTACGAGCCGCAATTGATGCGTCTTTCGGAAATTATGGGCGCGCTTTCCTATTTGCGTGAACTTTGCCCGGAAAACGCCAGTCAGAACGACGCAAAGGACGCGGGAACGCAGTTTCGCGACAAGATGCGGGCGTTGATGGAGGCGGAAGCGCCCCACCCGGCGCGCAAGGAGCGGCTGGCGGGCGCCTTCAATCGCGGATTCAACGGTTACGCCGCCAATTATCGCGCCTGCACGGCAAACGCTCAATTGGCGATCACGCGCTATCTCGACGAGGGCGGCCGCATCGCTCATGAGATATCCACACATTATCGCCCCAACTGACGGCCCGGAATCGCGACATTTTTCGCTTGTTTAATCGGCGCCGTTAACCTTTTCGTAAGAGCCGGCTCGCGTGCGCGCCTTCGACCCATTAAGGTCCTTTCAACATGACCTTCTCACTCTCCCCGCCCGAACCCCAACTCGCCAGCGTTGACGACGAACGTCGCGCCGCGCTGGCTTACGTCACCGAAGCGTTCGCCGAAGCGATCCTGGCCGGGATAGAAAGCGAAAGTTTCGCGCACGCCGCGCTGTTCGCGGCGCTGCAGGAATTGGTTGAGACCTACGGCGAGGAGGCCGTCGCCGATTTCGCCGGTCGTCTGCCCGAGCGCATTCGCAGCGGCGAATTCACGGTCGCCGTCAGGCACTAGCTTTTTGTCCAGGCTTGTTTTCGCGAAAAGCGAGCCCTGTGTCCCGTTTCCTCTTCGGCGTTTTTGACGTCGTCGCCGCGTCGTCGCCCTATTTTCGCGCGATTGGACGCTCCTCATGGCGAGCCTATGACGGATACTCCAAAGATCGCGGCCCTGGCGCGCCGGATTTCGGCGCCTTCCAACGATTTTTCACGCCTGCCGCGGCCCGTCGCCGCGATACGTGAGAAAATCCTCGCCACGTGCGCCGTCGGCGATATCGAAGCTTTGCGCATTCCCATCGACTGGAACGAAGTGCGGCCGATGTTCGAGCGCGGCGTCAAACGTCCTGTCGGGACCGATCCCATCGAAATTCTGAAGTCGCGCTCCTTCGACGGCAAGGGACGAGAAATCCTCGTTATTTTGCGTAATGTGTTGAATCAGAGCTTCGTTCGGATCATTGAGGGTCCGTTCGAATCCTACGTTTTTCCGAGCTTCGCCGTCGTTCCGCCGGACCACCCGGACGAGGGGGCTTTGCAGGCCCAATGGTCCTGCGTGCGTTTCGCCGACTTGGCCGCCGCCGGGCCGCAAGGCGGCCCGCTCATGCAAAGCGCCGGCTTCGGCGCCGACGGCGTATGGCATTATTTCTGGTCGCAGCAGGGTTAGGGGACGTCCCGGGAAACGCGCGAAATTACCGCCACAGGGCGGCCAGACGCGTTTCCAGCGCCATCCAATGATTCTGGTCGAGCATCGGCGCGAAGTGAACGCCGAGCGCCAGACCAAGCATCAGCCCCGCCGCGAAGCCGATTTTCAGGCCGCCGCGGCGACGGCGATCGGTTGAAAAATTGGTCGGGCCGGCGTTTGCCGCGGCCGGCGGCGTCAATGTGAGGCTCAGCGACAAGGGCAGCGGTTCGTCCAGGACCGGCGCGAAAGCGGCGCGCAGCTTTTCGCCGTGTCCACGCCAGGCGTCGACTTTGCTGGCGGCGTCGGGATCTTGCGAAAGGTAGGCGACCAAGTGCGCGCGTCGTTGCGGGTCGATTTCGCCATCGACGAAGGCGTGCAGATCGCTTTCAGGGACAAAGACGGAGCGGGTCATTTGACAAGGCGTAAATAGGGCGCGCGGACGGGAGCGGTTTCCTCGATCGCGCTTTTGCGGGCGCGCGCCAGCAAGGCGATGATTTCCTGGCGCGTCAGGCCCAATATTTCGCACGCCTGCGTGTAGGAAAATCCCTCAATGACGACCAGAGCCAGGGCTTCGCGTTCGGCCAACGGCAGGCGCTCGAAGGCGCGACGGCCGGCAGCGTCAACGCGCTCGTCGCAAAATGGCGAGGCGGCGATCCAGCGTTGGCGATGCAAATGCGTCAGCATTTTATACAGCCGTACGCGCAAGCCCACAGCGGCGTTATGGTCCCCGGCGCGCGCCTCAGCTTGAAATCGGCCGCAATGGCGCAATCCGTCGAGAATGGATTCATGGACGAGGTCGTCGGCGATCTCCCGCGCGCGCAGGTCCCGCCCCGTCAGCGCCCGCGCATAACGGCGCAAGGCTGGCGTGCAATGTTCGATTATCGCGCGGGCGTCCAACCGATTCGTCTCCCACACCGCCAGATTTTGCCAGAATGGCGTCCTTCGGCGGTAAAAATTTGTTAACAAATGTTAACCCGGTTGCGGCGCTTTGACTATGACCCCGCAAACCGGTTTGTGAAGTTTTACGCTGTAATCCGCGTTCCGCCGGGCCGATCCGGGGCCTGGCGTCGATTTGGCGTCCGTCGGCCCGATCATTGCGGACGCTTTGGCGATCGTCTTGAATCGCATGGCGTCCGTCGCGCCGCCGTCTCCCGCTCTTGCCTCGGCAGACGGGGGAGGCTAAATGGCCGTTCACCAGAAAATTAGGGTCGAAATGACGATGACAAAGGGCAATCAAGCCGCTGCTTTTGACCAAAAGGGCATTCTTGCGGGCAAACGCGGTCTGGTCATGGGAGTGGCGAACAATCGTTCGATCGCTTATGGCATCGCCCGCGCCGCGCGCGATGCGGGAGCCGAGATTGCGCTGACGTTCCAAGGCGAGGCCTTGGAAAAGCGCGTCCGTCCGCTGGCGAAGGAATTGGGCGCTCATGTGGTCGGCGAATGCGACGTGACCAACGCCGCCTCGATCGACGCGGTCTTCGCCGAAGTCGACAAATTATGGGGCGAACTCGATTTCGTCGTCCATTGCATCGCCTTCTCCGATAAGGACGAACTGACCGGCCGCTATGTCGACACGTCCGAGGAAAACTTCAAAAACTCGCTGATGATTTCCTGTTATTCCTTCACCGCCGTCGCCCAACGCGCCGAGAAGCTGATGAAAAACGGCGGATCCATGCTGACGCTGACCTATTACGGCGCGGAAAAATGGATGCCTCACTACAACGTCATGGGCGTCGCCAAGGCGGCGCTGGAGGCGAGCGTGCGCTATCTGGCCGCCGACCTCGGCGAGAAGGCGATCCGCGTCAACGCCATTTCCGCGGGGCCGATCAAGACATTGGCGGCTTCCGGCATCGGCGATTTCCGTTATATTCTTAAATGGAACGAATATAATTCGCCATTGCGTCGCACTGTCACCATAGAGGAGGTCGGCGAAAGCGCCGTCTACCTTCTGTCGCCCATGTCGCGCGGCGTCACGGGCGAAATTTTGCATGTCGACAGCGGCTATCACGTCGTCGGCATGAAAAATCCAACGGCGCCGGACCTGACCATCAAAGAATGAGCAAACCTCCGCGCGCTCTCGCTGGGTCGCCGCGGCTCTACTTCATCCGGCACGGGGAAACCGACTGGAACGTCGAAGGCCGTTTGCAAGGCCAGATGGACATTCCAATCAACGCGCGCGGACGTCAGCAATCCGCCGTCGCCGGACGGGTTCTGGCGCGGCTGCTCGCCGGACACGGCGTCGATCCCGCGCGCGTCGACTTCCAGACCTCACCGCTCGGGCGCACCAAGGAAACCATGGCGCTGGCGCGCGCCGAACTCAAGCTGCCGGAACATGGCGCTAGAGTCGACGAGCGTCTGACCGAACTGACCTTCGGGCGCTGGGAAGGCCTGACCTGGCCGCAGGTCAGCGCCGCCGAGCCCGACCTCGCGAAAGCCCGCGAACGGGATAAATGGAACTTCGTTCCGCCCGGCGGGGAGAGCTACGCCATGCTGGCGCAGCGTCTGGCGCCATGGCTGGCGGAGACCTCTGGTCCCTCCATCGTCGTCTCGCATGGCGGCGTCGCCCGCGCGCTGATGGCGTTGCTTGGCGGTCTCGACGAAAAGCGCGCGCCGCTCGCCGACATCTGGCAGGGTCGGGTGCTGGTGTTCGCCAACGGGCGGTTCGACTGGATTTAACGCGGGCCAGATTCGGACGCCTGCTCCAGTTTTTCGTCGAGCTCAGCCGCCAGCGCGAAAAAGCGCCGCCGCACGTCGGACGTATAGGGGTTCATGCGTTCGATGGCGTAAAACACTTCCGGGGCGTCATAACGCACCATGTCGACGGCGCGGATCAGCAGATCGAAACTCGCCGTCGTCAGGCGTCGGGGCAAAGGCTCCATTTCGACCAGAACTTTGGCGATCAGATGGGTCAGGCCCTGCACCATCGCCGCGTCGCGATCATGTGCGTCCGGCGTTGTTAAAATGGCGTCGAGCCGCAAGACCTTGCGACAAAAAGCGGCGACGCGGCGGGCTTGCCGCGTGCGCACGGGACAAATGGCGATTTTCAGGCCTTTGATGCCCTCGCTGGCGCTTTGCGGGCCAAACATCGGATGCGTGCCGAGAATTTCGACGTGGGCCGGCAGGCGGTCGCGCATGATCTGCGCCGGCAGGATCTTGACCGAACAGACGTCGATCACCAACGCGTCCGCGCGCAAATGCGGAGCGATGGCCTCGCATACGCTTTCGAGTTGCGGAACGGGGGCGGCCAGAATGAGGATGTCGGAGGCGCAGGTCTGCGCCAGGTCGGCTAACTTAATTCCGTCGATATGATCGCGCAGCGGATCGAGCGCCGGATCGTAACCGGAAAGGGAAAAATACGACGCGAGATGGCGAACCGTCAGCCGCCCGAAGGCGCCAAGTCCGATTATGCCTATCGTGGGATCGCGCAGTGTGGAGGAAACATTCGCCATGGCGTGCAATAGGCGCGCCGGCCCAGCCAAGTCAAGAATGCGCCGCCGCGACGAATGGATCGTGCGTCGTCCCGCCGTGATCACAACATGAATACGTCGCCGCCATAATCGGCTTCAAGCGGGATGGTCAGCTCCCAGCCTCCATCCTTTTGGCGCGCCACAGGTTCGACTGTGACGATCTTGCGGGTTCTGGCCGCTTCAAGCGCCCCGATGACGGTATTCTGGCGCGCCAGCATCTCCAGATTGAGGCGGGTCGGCAGGATGATCGTGTAGCGTCCGGCCTCGCCTTCCTGCACGGCGCGTAGCGGGTTGATCCAAGCCGAATCAACCGATTCTTCGCCGTCGTGCACGGCCGTCTGGCCATCGGGCGCGGCGGCGATAAAAAAATGAGTGTCAAAGCGCTTCGGCAGCGCTGTCGGCGTAATCCAATGAGCGAAGGGGATCAGGAGATCGATCGCCAGCTCCAGACCCTCGGCGGCCAGCGCAGCGCCAAAACCGAGGCCTTTTTGCCGGTCCGCGAAAGATTTGACGCGCGCAGCGCTAGCCAACGCGCTTTCGCCGCGCGGTCGCGCCAGCAGAATGCCGCATTCCTCGAAGGTTTCACGCACCGCGGCGACGCGCAAGGCGCGCTGTTCGGCGTCGGCGAGCGGAGCGCAAAGTTCGGCGGCGTCAGCGATGGCGCGGTCGCCAGGCTCCAGCGCCCCACCAGGAAAAACGAAGGCGCCGGAGGCGAAATCGATCTGGTGATGGCGCACCAGCATGAAGACTTCAAGTTCGCCTCGACGCTCGCGTACGAGCAGAATCGTCGACGAGAGCCGCGTTGGCGCAATGGGTTTGGTCATGATTTCGCCTGCGCGCGCTTCGGCGTTTACGCCTAAGCCGTTGAGTTCGAACGGATGCGAATAGTGCCGAATATCAATGCCACTCCCGGCGAGCCGTTTCTTCGGGCGGGAAATCGGCCGCGAGCGAATTAGCCTCGCCTGCATCGATTTCGGCGCGGAAGGCGTCGATTTTGCCTCGGATCGCCTGCAAGGCGATTCGCCCGAGAACCAGCCGCAGCGGCGGTTTTTCCGATTCGACCGCGGCGATGATCGCCTTGACGCCGCGCACGGGATCGCCTGCCTGCGTGCCCGAATAGCCCTGCGTCGACTGGCGGCGCGCGATGGCCGTGTCCTTGTAGTCGTCGATGGCTGTTTTCGGCGTTTTCAACGAGCGACCGGCCCAGTCGGTGCGGAACGGTCCCGGCTCAACAATCAGCACCTTGACGCCCAGCGGCGCGACCTCCGCCGCCAAGGCTTCCGAGAGGCCCTCCACCGCGAATTTCGTCGCGTTGTAATAGCCGATGCCCGGAAATCCGCAGACGCCGCCCATTGACGAGATATTGACGATATGGCCGCTTTTTTGCGCGCGCATGATCGGCAAGACCGCGCGCGTCATGGCGGCGAGGCCGAACACGTTGGTCTCGAACATCGCTCGGATTTCCGCGTCTTCGCCCTCTTCGACAGCCGCCAGATAGCCAAATCCGGCGTTGTTGACGAGGACGTCGACTCGTCCGAATTTCGTCTTCGCGGCGCTGATGGAGGCGGCGATTTCATCGGGCTTGTCGACATTCAGCGCCAGCGCCAGCGCCGTTTCAGGATAAGGCGCGGTTATATCGGCGACTTTATCGGCAGAGCGGGCGGTGACGACGACCCTGTAACCGCGCTCCAACAGAATTTTCGCCAGTTCCCGGCCAAATCCTGTCGAGCAGCCGGTGATGAACCAGACGGGTTTTTGCGATTGCGACACGGTGGACTCCCTTGAAAATTTTCTCCAGCATCGAACGCTTTGTCTGATCCGGCAAGAAAAAAGGCGGATCGCCCCAGGCGTCGGATTTTACCGTTGTTCACAGAAGGTTCACGCCCGGCGGCCGATAGGACAAACGTGTAATCCTGTGCTATGGGCTGCCCGCTCCGTCCGTCGCGGACGGAGGTTTGCCGCATTTGTGGAGCTGGGATGGTCTGAGGCGCGCGCCTCGGTCAACAGGAGATGCGCCGTCGGCGCAGGATTTTGGCGAAATGACGCAATTCGATGCAGATATTTTGACGGCCGTAGACGAACGCGTATCCCCCGTCTCGGCGAGCGCGCCGTCGTTCTTGCGCGGCGCGGTGCGGCCCGATCTGTTGCGCGACGAGATTTTGTCCGAAATATTCGCCGCTTCCGTCGCGTCAAATCCGGCCGCGATCGCTATGTCGACGCTGGAACGCAAGCTGTCCTACGCCGATGTCGATCGTGAGGCGAACGCCCTGGCGCGCGGTTTGCTGCGCAATGGCGTAGCGCCTGGCGACGTCGTAGGCCTGTGGGGGCCGCGCGGGCCGGAACTGCTGATTTGTCAGATCGCCATCGCCAAAACCGGCGCCGCCTGGCTGCCATTTGACGCCGACGCGCCGGTCGAACGCATCGAAACCTGTCTCGTCGACGCCCAGGCCAAAGGTCTGTTGACCAACGCGGCCTTCGCCGAAAAGGCGAAGGGAACCGTCAGCGCGCCGATTTTCGCCGAGGCGGATCTGATCAACCATGACGATCAGCGCCCCGTTGACGCGCGCGCGCTTGGCGCGACCCCCGATCACCCGGCCTACATGATCTATACGTCGGGTTCGACCGGAACGCCGAAAGGCATCGTCATCACCGGTCGCAACATCTGCCATTATTTGCGCGCCGCTAACGTCGTCTACGGTTTAACCAAGAACGACATAGTGTTTCAGGGCGCTTCCATCGCCTTCGATCTGTCGATGGAGGAAATTTGGGTTCCCTATCTCGTCGGCGCCGCCTTGTTCGTCGCCACGCCCGTCGTGATGGGCGAGGCGGAGCGCCTCCCCGACCTGTTGGAAGAGATCGGCGTCACCGTGCTTGATACGGTGCCGACACTGCTGGCCCTGATGCCGCGCGACATCGCCAGCTTGCGCGTCATCATCCTTGGCGGGGAGGCCTGCCCGCCAGCGCTCGCCAATCGCTGGTGCAAGCCGGGGCGCACGATTTTCAATTCCTATGGTCCGACCGAAGCGACGGTCGTCGCCACGGTCGCCGAGGTCCGGCCGAACGAGCCGGTGACCATAGGCGGACCGATCCCCAATTATACCTGCTATGTCGCCGATGAAACCAATAACCTACTCGAACGCGGCGTCGAGGGCGAATTGCTGATTGGCGGCCCCGGCGTCGCCAAGGGCTATCTCAAGCGCGACACGTTGACGGCCGAAAAATTCATCGCCAATCCGTTCGCCAGCGACGGCGTCGATCCCATTCTCTACCGCTCAGGCGACGCGGTGGTTATGGAGGCGGACGGCAAGATCGCCTTTCGCGGCCGCATCGACGATCAGGTGAAGATCCGCGGCTTCCGTGTCGAACTCGGCGAAATCGAAGCAAAATTATCGGCGCTGCCGGGCGTATCGCAAGCCGCCGTGGTATTGCGTCACGACGACGGCCTCGATCAGCTCGTCGCCTTTCTTGTGCCGGAAAAGGACGCTTCGCTCGAACCGAAGACGATCAGGGCGTCGCTGCGTGAGCAATTGCCGGCCTATATGGCGCCGGCGCGCTACGAAATGCGCGCTATCCTGCCGCGTCTGTCGTCCGGCAAAGTCAACCGCAATGAGTTGAAGAAGGAGCCGTTGACCACGCTCGTCGCCGCCGACGAGCAGGAGGATCCTCAAAGCCCGACCGAAGCCGCATTGCTCGATGCGGCGAAAAAGGTTCTGCCGCCGCAGGCCATCCCGTTCGACGCGGATTTCTTCACCGACCTGGGCGGCCATTCGCTGCTGGCCGCGCGCTTTGTCTCGCTGGTGCGCCAGACGCATGCGCTCGCCGGAATCACTTTGCAGGATATGTACGCCGCGCGCTCGCTGCGGGCGATCGCCGCGCTGCTCGACGAGAAAGGCGCCGCCAGCGGCGGACCAAAGGATCTGTCCTTCACGCCGCCGCCTTTCCTGCGCCGCTTTCTGTGCGGCTTGGCGCAGGCGATCGTGCTGCCGTTCATCCTGGCGTTGTCGACGGCGCAATGGCTTGGCATTTTCGTCAGCTACATGCTGCTCACCGACACCGACGCCAGCTTTCTCGAAGAAGTCGTGTCGCTGCTCGGCGTCTATGTCATCGTCAACATCATCACCGTCATTCTGGCCATCGCCACGAAATGGCTAGTGATCGGCAATTTCAAACCGGGACGTTATCCGCTTTGGGGCCAGTATTATTTCCGCTGGTGGCTGGTGCAGCGCATGCTGGGCCTGACCCATCTGAAATGGCTGCAGGGCTCGCCCTTGATGCGCGTCTTCCTCAGTTCGCTCGGCGCCAAGATCGGCGAGGATTGCAATATTTCCGAAGTCGAAATCGGCGCCGTCGATCTCATCAAGATCGGCGCCGGCACGACGGTCGGTTCGCGGACGAAATTGTCAAACGTCACGTTTGAAGGCGCGGAGATGATCGTCGGCGCGATCGAAATCGGCGCCGACTGCTATATCGGCTCGTCCTGCGTCATCGAGCAGGACGCCGCGCTGGGCGAGGGCGCGGAATTGAAGGATCTCACGGCGATAGGACCCAATATGCAGGTCGGCGCGTGGGAAATTTGGGACGGCTCGCCGGGACGGCGCGTCGGTTTCGTCGACATGGAAAAGCTGCGCGCCCCCGCCACGGTGGGGCCGCTCAAACGCACCGCGCAAACCTTCATATATACGCTGATGCTGCTGTCGATCCCGCCGGTCGGCCTGTTGCCGCTGTTTCCGGCCTTCTGGGTGTTCGACCGCATCGACGAATATCTCGGGCTGGCGGCGACCAACCGCATGCTTTACATGGCCGCCATTCCCGTCATGGCCTGGCCGACGTCGTTCGTCATGGTCCTGGTGACCGTGGCGTTCATTATTTTGGTGCGCTGGACCGTGTTGCCGCGCGTGCGCGAGGGAATCTATTCGGTCTTCTCCTGGTTCTACCTGCGCAAATGGGCGGTGGCGCTGGCGACCGAAGTGACATTGGAGACGCTGTCCTCGCTTTACGCCACGGTCTACATGCGCGCCTGGTATCGATTGATGGGCGCTAAGATCGGCAAGGATTCGGAAATTTCGACCAATCTGGCCGGTCGTTACGATCTCGTCGAAATCGGCGAGAAATGCTTCATCGCCGACGAAGTGATCCTCGGCGATGAGGACGTGCGGCGCGGCTGGATGCATCTTGAAAAGCTGAGGACCGGTTCGCGCGTCTTCATTGGCAACGACGGCGTCTTGCCGCCGGGCTCGATCATTCCGGACGGCGCGCTGATCGGCATCAAGTCCAAGCCGCCGGCCAATGAGCTTCTGTCGGAGAACGACACATGGTTCGGCTCGCCGCCGATCAAATTGCCGGTGCGCCAGAAATTCGACGCCGGCGGCTCCAATTGGACCTATGAGGCCCCGCGCTGGAAGAAATTCGCCCGCGCCGCTTTCGAGGCGGTGCATATTTCGCTGCCGACGATGCTGTTCATCACGTTCGGCACCTGGGCGATCGAATGGTTCGGGCCGGCGGTGCTCGACGCCAATTATCTTCGAGTCGCCTGGCAGTTCGTCGTCGCCTCGACGATCATCGCCATCGCCATGACCGGCGTGATCGTCATGGTCAAATGGCTGACGATGGGGCGTTATGAGCCGACGATCAAGCCGATGTGGTCGTGGTGGGCGATGCGCACCGAGGCGGTCGCGGTGCTCTATTGGGGCCTTGCCGGCAAGATCATGCTTGAGCATCTGCGCGGCACGCCCTTTCTGCCTTGGTTCCTGCGTCTGCTCGGGGCCAAGATCGGCAAGGGCTGCATGTTCGACATGACCGACATAACCGAATTCGATTGCGTCGAAGTCGGCGATTTTTGCAATCTCAACGCGCTGTGCGCGTTGCAGACGCATTTGTACGAAGATCGCGTGATGAAGGTCGGACGCGTCAAGCTCGGCTATGGCGTGACGGTGGGTGCGGGATCGACGGTGCTCTACGACACCAATGTCGGCGATTTTGCCCGCCTAGGGCCGCTCACCATCGTCATGAAGGGCGAGGCTATTCCCGCCCACACGGAATGGTCCGGCGCGCCGGCGATTCCCACCACGCACGCCTGCGTCGCGAAGGCGGTTTAAACGGCGAATCTCGGCGGCGGACGAAAACCGCCGAAGATGTCCTCGAACATCGCGGCGATGGCGACCGCGCTGCGGTCTTCTTCGAAAGCGCAGATGATCTGAACGCCGCAAGGCAGCCCCTCGTCGCTGAGGCCGATAGGCGCGACAGCGGCCGGCAGATTGGCGACGGGGGCCAAGCTGGCCCATTTCAAGATGTCGAAATAGGGCAGCGGTCCGACACTGGTCGCGATGACGCGCGCATGAAAATCGCGGCTGTGATCGTGCGGAAACGCCGGACTTGGCGCGGGCGGACACAGAATTGCGTCATATTGTGTGAAAAAGTCGGCGAAGGCCGCCTTCACGACGGCGCGGCGCGCGGCGAGCGTGGCCATGGTCGAGGCGTCCAGCTTGGCCGCGCGCGCCTGAATGGCGCGATGGGACTGGTCGTCTTCGGCGAATTGCGCCGCTTCGGCGGCGAGCCGATCGCGGACCTTTTGTGGCGCGCCGGCGGCGGTCATGGCGAAATTGAGATAGGCGTAAATCTCGAACGCTTCGGCGAAAGCAAAGGCCGGCCGCGCTTTTTCGTCGACTTGCGCGCCCGCCGCGCGAAGGGCTGCCGCCGCCGCCGCGACGGCCCGGCGCACGGCCTCGTCGACCGGCGCGAACGGCTCGTCGAGCCAAAGCGCCACGCGCAGTTCGCGCGGCGTCTTGTTGCGCGGGGGCTTCAAGAAGGCCGGGCCTTGCGCGTTTATCGGCCCGGCGATGACGGACAACACCAGATCGAGATCCCCGGCGGAGCGCGCAAGCGGACCGACGACGCCGAGTTCTCCGGGGTTTTTGCTGCGCATCGTCGGCAAGGGCGGGACGTGGCCGTAATATGGCGCCAGCGCCCAACTCGTCCTCAGTCCGAAAACGCCGCAGGCGTGCGCCGGCCAGCGAATCGAGCCGCCGACGTCGGAGCCTAGTTCGAAGGCGCACAGGCCGCTGGCGACCGCCGCCGCCGCTCCGCCCGAGGAGCCGCCGGGCGTCAGGTCTAGATTCCAGGGATTGCAGGTCGTTCCGTAAACCTGATTATAGCTTTGGAAATCGCCGGTGAAGATCGGCACGTTGGTCTTGCCGACAATGACGGCGCCGGCCGCTCGCAGGCGGCTCACGGCTACCGCGTCTTCCTGCGGCACGTAATCGGCGAGCGCCGGAGCGCCGCAGACCGTGGCTAGGCCGGCCGTCTCTAAGCTGTCCTTGATGGTGATCGGCAAACCTTCGAGCGGGCGCGCCTGTCCATTCGCAAGGCGCGCGTCGCTGACTTTGGCGGCTGCTCTGGCGGCTTCTATGTCATGGGCGACAACGGCGTTGATGGCCGGATTGAAAGCCAGGATGCGGCTCCAGATCCCTTCCAACAGGTCGCTGGCGGAAATTTCTCTGGCGCGCAAGGCGGCGCGCCACTCGAGCGCCGAGGCGAAATAGAAATCGTTTGCGGCCCGCGGCGCGCTCAAATTTCAGCGCTTTCCGGAGACGGTTGCGCGGCGCGCGTCAACTCGCGGGTTTCGATCAGCAGACTTTCATAAAGGGCGAGCCGCTCCGCGCTCATGCGTCCGAACGTCTCCATGACGAAAGCGCGCTGGATGTCGATGCCTTTTTGCGCCATTTTGCGGCCTTCGGCCGTCAGATAAACGGCATGGGAGCGCCGATCGCCTTCCGGCGAGCGCCGCTCGACCAGACCCGCCGCCGCCAGTCGATCAATCAGGCCGGAAATATTGCCCTTGGTGACGTATAGGCGGCCGGCCAGCTCCTGCTGGCTGACGCCTTCGCGCTCGGTCAAAGTGGTGAGCACGTCGCATTGGGGAACCGAAAGATCGAGCGCGCGCAATCGCGCCGTGATCGCCAAGCGCAAACGCGTTTGTTGCCGCAACAGGCGGAACCAGACACGTACGGCGTCGATTTCCTCAGACATTGCGTTTTCGTCCGACTCGATTCCAGGGGTTGTCAGCCTAAGCTTTGAAGCAAAAGCAGGCAAGGCGCGTCGGTGGGCCAAGGGAGGGACAGGCCGGGCGGCGACGCGAAACGCCGACGCGGTGGGTGTTGGGCGAACGTCATGCGAAATCCTCGTGCAAAATTCGGGTTCTTGCGTTTAAGTTTAGCGCAGAGGCGAAAACGCCCGTAGGTTTAATGAGGAGGAGGAAGAAATGCTCGGACTGATGCAGGATTGGCCATTATTGCTCCATCGCGTGATCGATCACGCCGCCATCCAGCATGGCGAGCGCGAGATCGTCACCCGTTCGGTCGAGGGTCCGATTCACCGGACCAACTACAAACAGGTGCATAAGCGCGCCAAACAAGTCGCCAAACGCCTGATCAAGGACGGCGTCGTGATGGGCGATCGGGTAGCGACGCTGGCCTGGAACACCTGGCGCCATATCGAGGCCTGGTACGGCATTTCCGGGGTAGGCGCCATCTATCACACCGTCAATCCGCGCCTGTTCCCCGAACAAATCGCCTGGATCGTCAATCACGCCCAGGATCGCATCATGATGGTCGATTTGACCTTCGTGCCGCTGCTCGAGGCGATCGCCGACAAGCTGCCCACCATTGAACGCTATATCGTCTTGACCGACGCGGCGCATATGCCGTCGACGAAATTGAAAAACGCCGTCGCCTACGAAGACTGGATCAGTGAGGTCGACAGCGATTTCCGCTGGCCGGAATTCGACGAACGCACGGCGGCGGGGCTGTGCTACACGTCCGGCACGACCGGCGATCCCAAGGGCGTGCTCTACACCCATCGCTCCAACGTGCTGCATTCGCTGGCGCTGACCGGCCCGGACGCTCTCGGCTTGTCCTCCAACGGCGCGGTTCTGCCGGTGGTGCCGATGTTCCACGCCAATTCCTGGTCGCTGGTCTTTTCGGTGCCGATGATGGGCGGCAAGCTGGTCTTACCCGGCGCCAAGCTCGACGGCGCCTCCATCTACGAATTGCTGGAAAGCGAAAAGGTCGACATGACGGCGGGCGTCCCCACCGTCTGGATGATGCTGCTGGCTTATATGGAGAAGGAAAACAAGAGGCTTTCGACGGTCAAACACGTCATGTGCGGCGGCTCGGCGGTGCCGCGCGCGATGATCGAGAAATTCGAGAAGGTCTATGGCGCGACGATGTTCCACGCCTGGGGCATGACCGAGATGAGCCCGGTCGGCACATTG
The DNA here is from genome assembly GCA_963736175.1 of uncultured Alphaproteobacteria bacterium. Lineage (GTDB taxonomy): Bacteria > Pseudomonadota > Alphaproteobacteria > Rhizobiales > Beijerinckiaceae > Rhodoblastus. The sequence goes on from CAVTNU010000033.1 coordinate 21,898, forward strand.
GGTTCGATCAAATACGCGCAGTCGCATCTGACCGGCGAGGCGCTTTACGATCTCAAGGCGAAACAGGGATTTGCGCCGTTTACCGTCGACATGAAGATCACCGACGATCAAGGCAAGGCCATGCCCTGGGACGGCAAGACCTTCGGTTGCCTGAAAGTGCGCGGGCCGGCTGTGGTGAAGGCCTATTTCCGTCGCGAGAACGAAAACATCCTCGACGAGGAGGGCTATTTCGACACCGGCGACATCGCCACCATCGACGCCAACGGCTACATGCAGATTACCGATCGCGCCAAGGACGTCATCAAATCGGGCGGCGAATGGATATCGTCGATCGAATTGGAGAATCTGGCGGTCGGTTGTCCCGGCGTGGCCGAGGCGGCCGTCATCGGCGTCGCCCATCCCAAATGGGACGAACGGCCGCTGCTGGTCGTCGTGCCCAAGGAGGGCGTCGAAGTCTCGCCGCAGGACGTTCTTAAATTCATGGAAGGCAAACTGCCAAAATGGCAGATGCCGGACGACGTTCAATTCGCCGCGGAGATTCCTCATACGGCGACCGGCAAGATCAACAAGCTGAAACTGCGCGCCGATTTCAAGGATTACCGGCTGCCGGAGGATTTACTCTGAACGGATTGCGTCAACCTTTGTAAATCGGCTTCCGAAAAGCGCGCGATATCGACGATATGGCGCTTTTTTCGGAGTCCCGATCGCCGCGGCGCCGACGGATTCATGGCTCTTGTCTCTTTTCCAGAACGGAAAAGGAAAACGGTCTTAACGGCGATTTTACGCTTCTGGAGCAAGTTTAACGATGTCGTCCGCCGTCTGGAGCAAGTTTTCCGGCGGTCGGCCAGGGACGCATTTTCGCGTTGTCGTAGCGTGTGAGTAGAGATGATGAGCGATCAAGCTGTTACAGCGGCGGCGCAGGCGCCAAAAAGGGAAGACGCGCGCGATCTTCTGTCGCGGCTTTATCGCGAAATCGGAGTTCTCGCCGTGGCGGCGGAATTGCAGACGCCGGCCGACGTTAAGGATATCGCGCTGTTTTGCGAAGACGATCATGATCCCGCCATTGTTGAGGTCGATGTAAAAGCGGCCTGACGGCAAGCTCTGCGCAACGTTGGGCTGCGAGAGACGCTCGCGAGACGTTGCGGACAGGGGCATGGGCTTTATCAATCGTCGCAGTTTCATCGCGGGCGCCGGCGGCTTGGCTCTTCTGGGCGGGGCGAGCGGCGCTTATGCCGTCGGCGTCGAGCCGAACTTCATCCTCAAGGTTCAACGCTATCGCATCAGCCCGCCCGGCTGGCCCGCGGGGCTTACGCTGAAGCTGGCGGTCATCGCCGACATCCACGCCTGCGAGCCGTTCATGAGCGCGGCGCGGATCGCCCATATCTGCGCGTTGGCCAATAGCCTCAATCCCGACGCCGTGGCGCTTTTGGGCGATTTCAACGGCGGGCATAACTTCGTCACCGGCGCCGTCGGGCCGCAGCAAATCGGCGAGGCGCTCGCCCATCTGCGGGCGCCGCTCGGTTGCTACGCGGTCCTGGGCAATCACGATTGGTTGCATGGCGCCTTGCCCCGTCTGCCCTCGGATGGGACGCGGGCGATACGGCGCGCCCTGCGGCAGGCGGGCGTGCGCCTGCTCGAAAACGACGCTGTCGCCCTCGTCAAGAACCAGCATCCGTTCTGGATAGCCGGTCTTGGCGATCAACTCGCCAATCCGCGCGGCGACGACGACTTCAACGGCGTCGACGATCTGCCGGGAACCCTCGCCAAGGTGACGGATAACGCGCCGCTGATCATGCTGGCGCACGAGCCGATGATCTTCTCAGCGACGCCGCCGCGCGTCGCTTTGACGTTGTGCGGCCACACGCATGGCGGTCAGGTCAATTTGCCGCTGTTCGGGCCGGTGGCTGGCGAAAGGCGCTTCGGCTCCGATCTTGTCTATGGTCATATCGTCAAGGACGATCGCCATCTCGTCATTTCCGCCGGCCTTGGCGAATCGCAATTGCCGATGCGCTTTATGCGGCCGCCCGAATTGGTGGAGATCATTCTGACCGCCGACGCGCCTGTCGTCGCCACGCGCTGAAGAGTTCGCCGCGACGCCGCAGCCGAGGGAAAACGGGTGGCGTTTGCTTCACTAAGACCAGCAAAAACAAAAGAGCGCGCCAATGGCGCGCCCCTGAACTTGGCGTTTTGAGTTTCTAAAATTCAATCAGAGCACATTGACCTTCGCGCCGACGGAGACGCGATTGTAAAGATCGATGGCGTCGATGTCGCGCATGCGGATGCAGCCCGACGAGACTTTCTGTCCGATCTTTTCCGGCTCATTGGTGCCGTGGATGCGGTACATCGTGTCCTTGTCGCCCTGGAACAGGTAAAGCGCGCGCGAACCGAGCGGATTATCGGGGCCGCCCGGCAGACCGCCGGCTTCGGCCGTCGGCTTCAGGTGCGGCCAGCGTTCAAGCATGTCGGACGGCGGCATCCAGCGCGGCCATTCGGACTTCTTGCCGACCGTGGCGACGCCGGTCCAGCCTGCGGCTTCCGAACCGGTGGCGACGCCATAGCGGATCGCCTTCTTGTGCGGCAGCGAGAAATACAGGAAATTTTCCTTGGTGTTGATGGTGATCGTGCCCGGCGCTTCGCCAGTCGGATCCTCGACAATATAGCGATCGTACCGGCTGTCGACGTCGGCCTTGGGAGCAATCGCCAGATATTCCCTGTCCTTCGCCGACAGCGAAGGATCGGGGGAATGCGTCATGTTACAGCCTGCGAGTAGAACGGTCATGGCGAGACCGGCGAAAGTCTTCAAATTCATAGAATGGCCTCGAGCTGCGCAACGCGCTGGAAAAATGAGCCAGTGTTGATTACCATAAATCGCCGCCGCGTCATCAAACCTCGCCTCTGGAACTTGCGCAAGCGCGATTTTGCTGGACGCCTGTTGCGTAAAAGCCACAGATGCTCACGAAACAGGCTGCGGCGATTAGCCGCTCACGGTATAGTTGATTCTTATGTTCGCGCCGGAAAAGCTTTTAAGACTTTAGATCAGATTCAATGTCTCTAACTCTGTCGTTGCAATGTCGTGATGTTTCCTAGCGCATTGTTTAAACGAATGTTATCGATTTTCGCGCGGACGCCGCCTCGCTTTTCGGCTACAAGCGGCAATGGACAGATCGACACAATAGCGCGAAACTGCCGAAAATTGCGGCGTGATGCTCAGGGGCGCGCCCGCGAGCCGATTCAAGTTGTGAGCGCGCTTTGAATACATTGTTGCTGTCCCATCCAGCCGGTCTCGATCACGATAACGGGCCCGGCCATCCTGAGCGTGCCGATCGAGTTAGGGTGATCGAACGCATCCTCGAACACGAACGCTTTCACTCCCTTATCCGGGATCAGGCGCCGCGCGGTACGCGCGAACAGGTCCTGCGGGCGCATCCGGCTTCCTATTATCAGGCGCTGGAGGAAACCTCGCCGCGCGACGGTTTCGCTCGGCTCGACAGCGACACGTCGATGAGTCCGGGCACATTCGAGGCGGCCATGCGCGCCATCGGCGGCGCCTGCCAGGCGGTGGACGAAGTGATGGTCCGCCAGGTCGATAATGCTTTCGTCGCCATGCGGCCGCCCGGCCACCACGCCGAACGCGCCACGCCGATGGGGTTTTGTTTTTTCAATAACGCCGCTGTCGCCGCGCGCCACGCCATGGCCGTGCATGGCGCCCAACGCGTCGCCATCATGGATTTCGACGTGCATCATGGCAACGGAACGCAGGACATTTTCTGGTCCGACCCCAACGTCATGTATTGCTCAACCCATGAAATGCCGCTTTTCCCTGGCACCGGCGCGGTCAGCGAGCGGGGCGAGTACGACAATATCGTCAACGCGCCGTTGAGCGCCGGCGACGACGGCTCGCAATTCCGCGAGGCGATGGAGGTCGCCGTGCTGCCGCGCATCGAGCAGTTCAGCCCCGATCTGATCATCGTTTCCGCCGGATTCGACGCGCACCGGCGCGACCCGCTTGGCAATCTCAATCTCGTCGAAACGGATTTCGCCTGGGCGACCGGCAAGCTGATGGACCTCGCCGACAAAAAGGCCGGTGGGCGGCTCGTCTCGCTGCTCGAGGGCGGTTATGATCTCGAAGGGCTGGCGCGCTCCGTCGCCGCCCATATGATGAAACTGATGGGCGCCTGAAAACATGGATATGTTCATCAATCCGACGCGCGAAAATTTCAAGAAAATGTTCGATCTGCCGCTCGACCGGCCGATCCATATGCTCAATCTGCTGCGATTTCGCCCGCTCGCCGTCTACGCCCAAGGAGATCCGGAAGCCGCAGCGCCGGCGGTGTCGGGCTGGCAGGCCTATGAACGCTACTCGCAAGAAGCAGGACCGATCTTTGCGCGTTGCGGCGGCCGTCAGGTTTGGGTGGCCAAGCCGGAATTGATGCTGATCGGGCCGGGCGAGGAAGCGTGGGACCTGGCTTTCGTCGCCGAATACGCCACCGCGCAGGGCTTTATCGACATGCTGCGCGACCCCGACTATCAGCGCGCCACGCGCCATCGTACGGCGGCGACGGCCGACAGCCGATTGTTGCGCACCGCGCCCGCCACGCCGGGCAAGACGTTCACGCCAGGGCGATGAGACGCGGCCAATCGATCCGGGTCAGGCGGAGCCCGTAATTACGGTGACACGCAATTACGGTGACAGGCCCGTCTTTACCTAAATTACGGTGACAGGCCCGTCTTTACCTATTATCTCCCGAATTACGGTGACACGCCCGTCTTTACCTATTATCTCCCGGCTCCGTCCTCGATTTTCGCCCGCGCTTGCCCGGCGTCAGTCGACGGCCGAGGAGGGCTTCAGCTTCCGCGACGAAAGCGGCGGAGCCAAGTGGACGGCCGATCAGTTCCGAGCGGCGGAGCACAGCGAAATCGGCGGCGTCGGGATCGCCTGCGATGAGATCGGCGAAATTCCCCACCCGGTCGAGCAGCGGTCGAACTTTTACGAGGCCGTCGTCGCGCCCGGCCAGATGGGCCGCGACGCTCGAATGCGGCCAGTCGCGCGCGTCATCGACGAGCCTGGCGCGCACCGGATTGAGCGCGACATAACGCGCGGCCGCAAGCACATGCGCCTCGTCCATGGGAACCGAACCAAACCGGCCCTGAAACAGATGCCCGGTTCTTCGCGCGCGCGCGTTGACGAAGCCGGAATACAACCGATGCGCCCGGCTCAGCGCAAGCGAGAGCCCCTCGCCGTCCGACGGCGTGAGGATCATGTGAACATGGTTCGGCATCTGGCAAAAAGCCCAGACCTCAACGCCAAATTTCCGGCAACTTTCGCCAAGCCAATCGCGATAGATGGCGTAA
>CAVTNU010000034.1:0-44777 GCA_963736175.1 uncultured Alphaproteobacteria bacterium
CCAGCTTGTAATTGACGAAGACGATCGGTCCGCTCAGGCCGACAACGGAGCGTGTGGCCTGGATTCGACGGCGCCGGCCGGCAGGGCGTCGGCGACGAAAAACACGCTGCGGCGATTGGTGGATGAGTGAGCAGGGCGCTGGCGAGATCGGGCGCGAAATCCTTCGAATTTCCGCTTCCTGCAGCGGGCCGCCGACTGCAGCTGGCGATCTCGTCGGCGTAGAGCGCGCGCGCCCAGGTCGCGCCTTGCGGCGACCTTGTCCGGCGATCGCCCGGCGCGGCCAGGGCGAGGAGCGCGAACGCGGCGGCGAGGGATTGTCGAATGCGCAGAACCTGATCTCCTTCAGCCAAGGGCGATCGTCGATGGCGACGCCGGTGGCGTGTTCTGTAGCGCGAAATTCGCCGCGGCCGGACTCTTTTTTGGCGCGCGCGGCGACAAAAGATCGGCCGCCGCATTTCTTGATCGGCGGGCTGAAAAGGGGCGAAAGGCGCGAGCACCCGAATTAGCCGGCGAATTGGCAAGATTTTGATACCATGGTTGAGCCCCTGCGCGTCAGCATCGCCGGCCTTGGCACTGTCGGCGCCGCCGTCGTTCGCCTTCTTTCGGCGCAGGCGCTTGACCTTGCCGCCCGCACCGGCCGGCGCATCGTCGTCTCCGGCGTCTGCGCCCACGACGCCGGCAAGGATCGCGGCGTCGATTTTTCCGGGGCCAAATGGTTCGACAATCCGCTCGAACTGGCGCGCGCGGGGGAAATCGACCTGTTCGTCGAACTGATCGGCGGCGAGGAAGGCCCCGCCCGCGCCAGCGTCGAGGCGGCGCTGTCCGCTGGAAAATCGGTCGTTACCGCTAACAAGGCGCTGCTCGCCAAACACGGCATGGCTTTGGCCCGGCTGGCCGAGGCGAAACACGCGGCGCTGGCCTTCGAGGCCTCGGTGGCCGGCGGCATTCCGATCGTCAAGACCTTGCGCGAGGGCCTTGCCGGCAATTCCATCCAGCGCGTCTACGGCATTCTCAACGGCACATGCAATTACATCCTCTCGCGCATGGAGCGCGACGGCCTGTCCTTCGACCAATGCTTGAGCGAGGCGCAAAGGCTCGGCTACGCCGAGGCCGATCCGACCTTCGACATCGGCGGCTTCGATACGGCGCACAAGCTCTCGATCCTGGCTTCGCTGGCCTTTGGCGTCGAAGTGGATTCGCAGGCCGTCAGCGTCGAGGGCATCGAGCAGATCACCCTGGCCGATCTTCATGCGGCCGAGGAGTTGGGCTACCGCATCGAACTGCTGGGCGTGGCGCAGCGCACCGCGCATGGCGTCGAACAGCGCGTACATCCCACCATGGTTCCGCGTTCGTCCTCTATCGCGCAGGTGATGGGCGTCACCAACGCCGTCACCATCGACGCCGACGCCGTGCATGAGTTGACGCTGGTCGGTCCCGGCGCCGGCGGCGCGGCGACCGCGTCGGCGGTGGTCGCCGACATCGCCGACATCGCCAAGGGCGTCCGGTCGGCGCCTTTCGGCCTGCCGGTCGCGGCGCTCGCCAAGGCGCAACGTTCGCCGATGCAGCGCCACGAGGGCGGCTATTACATCCGGCTTGCCGCCAAGAACAGGCCTGGCTCCGCCGCGGCCATCGCCACAAGGATGGCCGAGCGCAATATTTCGCTCGAAAGCATCGTGCAGCGTCGCCAGCCTGGCGAGCGTACGGCGGAGGTCGTGCCGGTTGTGCTGATCACCTATGCGACGACGGAACAGATTGTGCGTGAGGCGCTCAAGGCTATTGTTGAGGACGGCCACGTCACCGAACGGCCGCAAGTGATCCGCATCGAGCGGGAATGACGGCGCGCTCGCAGCGAAGAGCGCCGTAGAACGCCAACACGGCTTATGGGGCGCGATGCAAGGCCTGGACGCGAACGGCGGCCTGTTTCTCGGCGTTGACGACAGCGCCCTTGGCCGGCCCTGGCGCGCCCGTCTCGATCAGGCGGGCGCGGCGCGCGCTTTGGCGATGACGCAGCAACTCGGGCTGACCGATATACTGGCGCGCGTGCTGGCCGGCCGCGGCGTCGCGCAGGCGGCGGCGGAAGCCTATCTCGATCCGACTTTGCGCGCCTTATTGCCCGAACCGTTTTCGCTGACGGCGATGCAGGAGGCGGTCGAGCGTCTTGTTCGCGCGGTCGAAAACGGCGAGACCGTCGCGATATTCGGCGACTACGACGTCGACGGCGCGTGCTCGGCCGCTCTGCTCGGCGAATTTTTCGAAGCCTGCGGCGTTCCCTACATCATCCATATTCCCGATCGTATTTTCGAAGGTTATGGCCCCAATGTCGAGGCGATCGAGGCTTTGGCGGCGCGCGGCGCGCGTTTGCTTGTCACGGTCGACTGCGGCACGACCAGTTTCGAGCCGCTGGAGCGCGCGCGCCGGCTCGGCCTCGATACGATCGTGCTCGACCATCACCAGGCGCCGGAAATTCTGCCGAACGCCGTCATCGTCAATCCGAACCGACAGGACGACATGTCCGGGCAGGGCGCGCTGTGCGCGGCGGGCGTCGTGTTTCTGACGCTGGTCGGCCTCAACCGCGCCTTGCGCCAGCGCGGCTTCTGGAACGCGCGGCGCCCCGAGCCCGATCTCCTCACCGGCCTCGATCTCGTCGCCCTGGCCAGCGTCGCCGACGTCGCGCCGCTGATCGGGCTCAACCGCGCCTTCGTCGTCAAGGGACTGGCGCTGATGCGGACGCGCGGCCGCATCGGGTTGCGGGCGCTGATGGACGCCGCCGGCCTCGATGGGCCGCCACGCGCCTATCATCTTGGTTTTCTGCTGGGCCCGCGCATCAATGCGGGCGGCCGCATCGGCGACGCCGCTCTGGGCGCCAGGCTGATGCTGACGCGCGACGACGCGGAGGCCGGCCGGATCGCGGCCGAACTCGACCGGCTCAACCGCGAACGGCAGGCGATCGAGAAGGAAATGCTGGAACTGGCGGAGGCGCAGGCGCTCGCCGGCCTTGGCGCGGACGAGCAGGGCGCGGCGATCGTCACCGCCGGGAACGATTGGGCGCAGGGCGTCGTCGGCCTTGTCGCCTCCCGCCTGAAAGAAAGGTTTGGCCGTCCGGCCTTCGCCATCGCCTTCACCGGCGACGTGGGAACAGGTTCGGCCCGTTCGATCTCCGGCGTCGATCTGGGGCGGGTGGTGCGCGCCGGAGTCGAGGCTGGCCATCTCGTCAAGGGCGGCGGCCACGCGATGGCGGCGGGCCTGACCATCGAGCGCGGCAAGCTCGCCGCCTTCAAGATATTCCTCGACGAGGCGATGCGCGACAAGGTCGCCGCCGCCCGGGCCGACCGCGCCTTGCTGGTCGACGCCGCCCTGACGGCCTCGGCGAGCACGCCGGCGCTGGTGAACGACATTGAAAAGGCCGGACCGTTCGGCTCGGGCGCCCGGAACCGGTGTTTGTCTTTCCCGCCCACCGAATCGTCAATGTGACGCAAGTCGGCGCCGATCATCTGCGGGTTCGCGCTCAGGCGGGGGACGGGGCGTATCTCGACGCCATTGCCTTTCGGGCGGTCGGCGCTCCGCTGGGGGCGGGCTTGCTGGCGGCGCGCGACGGGCCGGCGCATCTGGCCGCCCATCTGTCGATCGACCGCTGGGGCGGGAAAGAGCGCGTGCAGGCGCGCCTGATCGATGTCGCGCCAGTTCGGGCGGGGCGCTCTTAACGCGCGTTTTGGCGTCTTGCGTCGGCGGACCGGCGCGAAAGGCAAAAAGCTCGGCGCGGGGAACTGGACAGAGGCGGACGGCGCGGCTATACCTCCGCCCACTTTCGCAGGACGCGGCTCGCGCTCCTGCCCCGCGCCCATCGTCTAGCGGTCTAGGACGTCGCCCTTTCACGGCGAAAACAGGGGTTCGATTCCCCTTGGGCGCGCCAAAGCTCACACCACTCTGGATAAAGCCGCGAACACCACGAGCGCGGCCCTGCTTGCGGCGTCGATGCAGGTGTTTTCCGTCAGCTATTTTCAATGGCCTCGCAGATTTGTTCAGGAGTCGACACGACAACCGGCTCGCCTAGGCTTTCGATCATGTCGGCGGGCAAGTGATCTCGAACAGAGAGCTGGGCGATGACCGGTCCGCCGCCGGGCCAATAGAGACAACTCGGCGTTTGTTGCAAAATTTCGAAAAGCACTTTCCAAAACAGGGGATTGCTTGGGGGCGAGCGATCATGAAATGGCTAACTGCCAATTGTTCAGATCTAATATAGAGTTCGCAAACTCCACCATCCGGGTAGCGAAGCACCCAGCAACTGGGTTCCCGACTTTCGGCGAAGGGGCCGAAGCCTTTTTCGATAGAGGCGGCGGAAAATTCGGATGGTTGGCCGTTTTGGAAACCTTGGACGAATAGATCGAAGCTCATTTCATCCTCGCGGGTGTTTGAATGATTTGGATATTCGAATAGCCTTGGCTTTGGACGTAGGCTTCGAGGTATTCGGCGACGCGCGGCAGGGCTGATTGTTGTTGAGCGCCTGGGCGACAGCCGCCAAACCGTGCATGCGCGCGGAAAGGTCGACGGAAAAGCCATAGCCGGCGGATAGAATCGGTTTGAGTTCGCTCTGGGCGCGAGGACGCCAACGACCGAAGGCGTCCTTTTCGAGAAGCGCGACGCCCTGCCCGTGAAAGGCGCCCTGAGCGCTTAGATAGGGTAGAACGCCTTCATCCGACGAGCGGGCCAATCCGAATTGCTGCGTGAAATTTCTCATTGTGAAAATGGATCCGAAAAATGCAATCAAAGGAACAAAACATGAACAATAAAAATTGTCAACCGCCGTAGATTGCGCAAAAACACCGCCGCTGAAGTTCATGCTTTGTTCTTGCCAACAAGAAATGCTTCGGCTAGGCTCGCAGCCAGTTGACTATTTGATTGCCGGGAGAGAGCGGGCGGAAAGTGAAGCGCCGCCCGACGCCGCGCCGAGCGGACCAGTTCTTCGCCGCCTGTACCCGAAATAAAGGCGCGAAAAGCCTTTGACCCGCACGCCGAGTTTTTCGAGAGATCTTGATTTTCATCCAAACGTCGAGACGCTTTCATGACCAAATTCATCCAGAACTTCATCGACGGCCATTGGGAAGCGCGCGCCGAGACGCCCGAGGAACTCGCCGCGCGCTTCGTGCGCATGATCGACGCCTTCGAGCAGATCGATCCCATTTTCCACCGTTGGGCCTGCAGCTATCGTCGCCCACGAAATTTCGAGACGTTACGCGACCTTTTCGCCGAGGAGGTCGCCGCAAACATGCAGAAGGACGGCTCGGGGAATCTGCTTCCTCAATTCGGCTATCGTTTCGGCGCGTTTACGCGGGATGAGGTGAAAGGCGCCTCTTTCATGGTCGAGTGCACCGCAGGCGCGACCGCCGAGACGACCTTTCCCAACAAGGTCACGATGGCGACCTTTGGTCACAATCCCGACCCAGACATCGTCGACTATCGGCTCATGCGCGCCGCCGTGCTGGCGATCGCGGACGCCTGGGAGCCCGTTCAGGCGTCCGCCTATTCGAATCTGCTCTATCTACGCAGCCGCGGAGCCAAATATTTTCGCAAAGTCTGGATTCAATATCTCTGTTCCTGGCTCGCCCAACAGATCACGCCGCCTCCGACAGTGCTGGTCGAGCATTTGCCGAATGGCGGGTTGGTGATGTCGGCGACGACGGAAATCTTCGATGTGGACAATCCCGCCCATCTTGCCGCCGCGCGCGACATGGCCGCCTCCATGGCTCCGCTCAACCGACTGCCCTGGCCCTCGCGAAGCTGAGCGGCGCCGCGCGATCGCGCGGTTGGCGTCGTCGTCGCGAAATCACACGGCGGGTTATTCAGTCGAATCCGCAAAAAAAGCGCATTGGCGTTTGACGTATTTTCAAATTAGAATAATTCTAAATAATCGGCGTCGCCGGACAGGCAAGCCAAATTCAGGGGGGAACGATCATGGACACGCCAGCGCGCGACGGCGACGGCTACTTGACGGATATGGACGCCTGGACGCCGGAAATAGGCAAGGCCATGGCCGAAGCCGACGGGTTTGAGATGACCGACGAAAAGTGGGAGCAGGTGCTCAAGGCTCGCGAGTATTACGAGGAATCGCAGTCCGTTCCGCCAATTCGCAAATTCGCGGCGCATGTCGGCATGACCAACAAGGACATATTCGCGCTTTGGCAAACAGGGCCGATGAAGCCGATCACCAAATACGGCGGTCTGCCCAAGCCGACAGGCTGCGTCTGATCGTCTCTCGCGCTTGAAATCTACGCCTCACGGATGAAGCTGGACGTATCCGTCTTGCATGAGTTGAATCAGGCGCAGGTTGGCGCCCGCGTTCACTTTTACGCCCGCAAGCAGATCGGCGTTGGTCCAGCCGTTGGCTTTGGCCGTATTCACGCATTCCTCAAACTGAACGCCACGCCGCTGCAAAGCGAAAATCTGCTCCTTGTAGGGATTGCCTTTTTCCGATTTGCGGGCGCGATCAAAGGCGTCGTCGTTGAGCAGCATGTAACCGGCGGCGCCGTGGAAAACCGCGATCAGCTCCAAAGGGATATGGCGCTCCTCGTACGCCTGCGTCAGCGTTTTCATATGCGTCAGACCGATCGGCTGATCCCCGGCGAAGGCCAGATGGTCCATGTTGAACACCACTTTGGAGGCCTTTACGGCGACAGGCGTGTCGATATGGAGCGCCGGCCGGGCCGCCGGCTGGACCGTCGACTCTTGCGCCGGCAGCGGTTGGATGTTCATCAACGCAAGGCAGAACAGCGCGGGCGGCAAATATTTTTCAAACGCCATGGGACATCCTCGAGTTTCATTGCGACGGGCGTGGCGCCGGCCATTGCGCGTGTCGCAGTTTAACCCCTGTCGCCGCGCGCGCAAAAGCGGCCATCGACGCTAGAGCATTTCCCGGCTAACCTGAACCATAGCCATCATGTCTGAAATAGTTTGAGCATTCCGGCGGGCTGAACTCGTCGAGGATGACGCCGATGCGGTCCCACAGTTGATCGACGGTTCTTTCTTTGGCCATGCGCAGCAGGGCCTTGAGCTTGGCGAACATCATCTCGATGGGATTGAGATCGGGCGAATAGGGCGGCAGATACAGCAATCCTGCGCCGGTTTTTTCGATGATCGCTCGCACGCCGGCAACCTTGTGGGCCGGCAAGTTGTCCATGATGACGACGTCGCCTTGGAGCAGGGTTGGCGCGAGGTGCTGCTCCAGCCACGCCTGGAAGATCTCGCCGTTCATCGGCCGATCGACGACCAGGGGCGCGATGATCGCGTTATTGCGCAGTCCGGCGACGAACGTCGTTGTTTTCCAATGGCCATGCGGCGCGTAATCGACCAGGCGCTTGCCCTTTTGGCAGCGCCCGCGCGTTCGCGTCATCTGCGTGTTTGTGCCGGTTTCATCAATGAAAACAAGTCGGCCTGGATCAAGCGTCGGCTGCGCCCTTTTCCATTCTTCGCGCGCCTTCGCCACGTCTTCGCGATGCTGCTCGCTGGCGTGCAGCGTTTTTTTTATAGCTGAGTTTGTGGCGTTGAAAGAACCGCGCAATCGAGCTGTCCGTGGTTTTGAACTGAAGCTCATCCAGAAGACGGGCCTCGATCTCGGCCAGCGTCAAGTCGCTCTCGCGCGCAACCAGAGCCAAAAGCCAATCCGCATGCGCGTCCAGCGGCGATGGTCTCGCTTTCTTGCCAGGTTTTTCTGCAAAGCTGCCCGTCTCTTGAAAGCGCCTGAACCATTTTATCGCCGACGATTTAGAGACCAACAATTGCCGCCCCGCAGCTCGCCGCGACACGCCGCCTTCGACCAACGCAATCACACGCTTACGCAGATCGAAGGAATGGCCTCGCGACATCTTGCGCCCCCAAATCAGAGAGAAGCGCAGAATCGCTCATTCTTGAGCTTAAGGGAATCCCGCCGCAGCAAAAATGCGAGTCAAATCAACCGGGGAATGCTCTAGTAGTCTTGCTCGTCGTCGCGGCGCGAGCCTATGGTGCGCCGGTCCATGAGGAGATGCGCGAACGATGCCCGTCGAAAACAAACATCCGGATATGAAAAGCCGATTTCGCACGATGGCGCAGGGCGCTCAAAGCCTCGCCGTCGCCTATATCGGCGTGGTCAACGGGCTTTTCTCCACATTGAAGCGTCTTGATCGCGCCGCGCCAGACGCGCTCGCAGACGCGGCGGGCATGGACGGCGCCTATGTCCGGCGCTGGTGCGACGCCGCCTACGCGTTCGGCTATCTGGAGGCCGAGGGCGACAGCTTCCGTCTTGGCGAAACAGGCGCGGCGATGGCGCCGGACGCGCCGGACACATTGATGCCGATCGCTGCTCAGGCGATGCTGAACATGCATATGGCCGAACGGGCGGCGGGGCTGATGCGCAGCGGCGAGCGCCCCGGCGAGCAGGTCATGGCGGAGCGCGAAACCCTGCTGCCGTGGTTCGGCCCGATGCTTGAAGCGAGTTTCGCCAGCTTCTTCGAACAGACCATTTGTCCCGGCGCGCCGATTTTCGCGGAGGTGAACGCGCGCGGCGGTCTGGTCGTCGATCTGGGCTGCGGCAACGGCTGGTATCTGCGCGCTCTCGCCCGTCGCTGCGGCGCGGTGCGGGGATTGGGGCTGGACGGGTTCGACGAAAATATCGCGCAGGCGACGCGCCTCGCCGCCGCCGAGGGGCTTGGCGACCGGCTGCGCTTCGCAAGCGGCGACGCGCATGCGTTCAAGCTCGACGCTCCCGCCGACGTCATCGCCATGAACCGCGCGTTGCATCACGTCTGGGAGGCGGGCGGGGCGACCTTCATCCGTCGTTTGCGCGACAATCTGCGCCCGGGCGGCGCGGCCGTGATCTGGGAGCCGGACTGGCCGGCCGACCGCGTCGCCCTGCGGGCGCCGGCGCGCCGGGGTCTCGCCCTGCAAAACCTCACCGAACATGTGCAGGGCAACCATCTGCTGCGGGCCGACGAAATCGCCGCCGCCTTCGCGGCGGAAGGCATGACGCCGGAGATCTACCGTTTCGCCGACGGGATGGAGGCGATCATCGTCGCGCGCCGGCCCCTTCATTCGCGCTGAGTTGAAGGGCCTTCGGGCGGTTCAGGACGACAGGGAAAAGGCGGGTTGGCTTGATCGCCGCGCAAGCCGCAGAAGATCGCATCTCATTGTAATGCGCTCAGAAATCGATGTTCTTTTACGATTTCAATTGCACGACGAGATAGGACGCAGTGAGGTGCGAGGAGAGAAACGCGCTCATCGCGGCCGGGAAATATTTCAACGTATAGGTATATGAGGCGTTGACGAGCACGCCCGACGCGCCGAGCGCCAAAGTCTTCGCCGCGGTGGTTTCCGCCGCCGTCATGGTCGCCGCCGCTGGGTAGGCGTAGACAACCGAGACGGTGACTGGACCAGAAGCGCTCAGCGTGAATTGAAACATGCGCAATGTCAGCGCCGATGCGCTGATTTGCGGCGCGACGTTGCCGATCGAGGCCGTCGACGTGTAGGTCGAAAGCTCCGTGTTGCACGTCCCGGCTGGATTGTCGTAGCAGTCGGCCCAGACAGAGGCGTATTGCGAGGAAAGCTTGTTGACGGCGTCGTAGACGGCGAAGGCGTTGCCGAATTCCGTGATCGCGGCGGCGAGCACAATCACCAATGGCGCCACCAATGCGAATTCAAGCGCGGCGCTGGCGCGGCGCGATCGCCAAAGACGACGTATCGTCGGCCAGCGCCTCATGTGCCCTGGCGCCTCAATATGGCGCTGGCGCGGACATAGAGCAGCGAGGTGAACATCGGGGCCAGCGCCGTCACTTGCGCTTGGGCGCGCAGCGCCAGAACGCTCGTGCTTCCGCCGATATTATAGGTTCCGTCGACGATCGGCGTGGCGGCGGAGCTTAAATTCGTCAGCGGTTGAATTTCCACCGCCAGCGTGGCGTTGTTTTGAACCAACGCGCCGGCGTTGGTCGCGACATTGTTTTTCAGTTGAGTGGAATTGGGGAAGGTCAGGCTGGCGCCGGTGGTGGTTGCGATGCGCAGGGCGTCGGCCGTTCGAACCACCCCGGTGTTCAGCGCCGCCTGCACCATGTAATAATAGCCCAGCTGCAAGACAAACAGCAGCAACAGCACGAACGGCGCCGCGATGATCGCGAATTCGACGGCCGCGCTGGCGTCGTCGTCCGTCAAGAAGCCCCTGGGCGCTATCGACCTTTTCCTCATGGCTCGGTCGGGTCCGCGGATATGGCGAAATCGGTATAGGAGACGCTGGCGCCCGGTTGCGAATAGGGGACGGGGATTGTGACCGCGGAGGCCGGCGGCGACGACATGTATGGGCTGCCCAGAGACGTGAGCGCGACATTGTCGATAGCGCCGCCCCGGCCGTCGGCGGTTCCGAAGGCTGAAAAGGTCAGCCAGTAATAGCCGGTCTTTTGAATGAAAATATTGGCGCTGCGCGATTGCCAGGTGGAGGCGTATCCGCAGATATCGAGCAGCGGGTTGACCTGTCCGCTATTGTAGCTCGTCAAGCTGACGGCGTTGGACGCCGTCGCGGGTGTGGCCGGCGCGGTTCCAAGGCCCGAAGTTCCGTAAGGCGCCGCCGCATTCAAGGACACGCTGCCGGGATTGGTCGCGAGCTGGGCATGCGACATGAACACGCCGACGATATTGGTGTCGAGGTTCCACGTACCGGAGCTACTGGTAATCGCGTCCGTTCCGGCGGCGGAGCCGGTCAAAAGGGGGGTGAGATTGGCGGTCGACGGCGTCGACCCGCAATAGACGCTGGTCAGCGAGGAAAACTGCGCTTCCGACTTATAGAGGTACGAGAGCTGATAGTAGCCCGGAACAAGCAGGAAAGGCTGACTTCATGGCGCGATTGGTCGTCGTCATGGAGCCGTTGTTCCATCCGTCAAGCTGGACCGATTGAGCGCCTTGGCCGGCGCCGGAGCGGATATAAGTGGCCTGGTTATAGGGGGCGACCATCCATCCAGACGAGGACGCGTCGGGCCATCCGCTTAAACTGGCGTTGCTGTTGTTCAAGTTTCCGGAATTGTTGTAATTCGATCCGGAATAAACCGGACTTTCGAACTTATCCTGAAACAAGGTCGGATTGACGCCGCCATTGTTCGCCGCCTGCCAGGCGCCCGGGAAATTGTCCTGCACGGAGCCCGTGCACGCCGTGACGCATAGAATGAGATTGTCGATACTGCCGCCGTAGCTGTCGTTCTGGCCGTCCGCCGCGAAAGACAGCCAATAATAGCCCTTTTGGTAGGTGGTGATTTTCACGCTGCGCTGAATCCAGCCGTTGGAATAGACGCACATATCGATGAGATTGGAGCCGGCCAATGTTTCGCTATCGACAATCGTCGTATGGGTCGGCGGGGCGCTGCCGCCATTGGCGTAGGAACTCGAGCTGGAGCTGTAGTCGAGGTAGACGTTGATCTGATTGGTGCGCAATGCGTTCGCCACGGGCCCGCCGGACGAGTTCGTACTATTCGCCCAATTCACGTCATTGCCCTGATTCCCGCATATGTAGACGGGATCGTAATCGGGATAGTCGACGCGCGCCGCGTAATTCCAGCGCAATTCATATGTTCCGACATCGAGATAGACCTGTGCGGAAATGGACGAATTGCCAGCCGCGCCGCTGCCGTTGTCGCAATCGAGCTCTGTGGAGTGGCTTCCTTGCGGCGCGCTCGAAAAGATTGTGTTTATGGCGTCGATCTCGACGCAGTAGCCCATGACGTACCAATGGACGCCGCTGGCGCTGGTGTAAGTCGACGTGGCGGGGAAAGTGTTGAGCGGCGTCGACCGGGTGTTTCCAGGCGTCGCGCCAGGCGCGTAGAAGTACCAGCAAGCGCCCGAGCAGCCGCTGGTTTCGAATCCCTCCTGAGCGACGACCGCGCCCGATGTCGAGGACACTGGCTGCGAAATGGCGGCTATGGTGTCGAAGCAATGCGCGTTGGCGCCGACGGTGATCTGCGACACCGTGAACAGCTTCATGAACGTCATGGGGACATTGGCCGAAAGCGCGATATTTCCGGCATTGCCGGACGACCAGGAAAAGGGCGTGGCGTTCGTCTGCGTCCAGCCGAACTTTTGCGTGCCAAGCGCTTGCGTGACGAAATTCGTTACAGACGTTTTATAGCCGGTGATGTTGCTCGAGCTGGGATTGGAGGCCACCGTCGAATTCACGCTGCTTCTGGCGGCGTATTGGCAGGCCAGGTTGGCTGTTTCGGACAGGCGCTGTCGCGCCGAATAGGCGCGCGACAAATCCATCGCCGCGCCGACTATCGCTACAAGCACAACGCCGGCGAATGCGAACAAAATGAGGATTGAACCGCGTTCGTCGCGGCGAAAGCGCACACAAAGCGCGTGGTATTGTTCGAACAACCGAGCGAGGGTCTCCATATCTTGCCTCTTGTCACGCCTTTGCGGCTGCGAATCGGGTCTGCATGAATGTTTGTGAATGATCGGTACGGCGTCGCGGGTCCAGATCGCCAGTCGGCGGCTAGTGGATCGAATTTAACGCTTGATGCCCGCGCCTGACGGCGGCGATGATTTTGTCTGGATCGGCGGTCCAGTGGAACGGCTTCGATTGCTGATTATGCTCTTCCAGGAAGCGATTGATGGCGGCCTGAAGATCGGTGATCGAACGAAACACGCCGCGCTTCAGTCTTCGCTTGGTGAGAATGGCGAAAAAGCCTTCGACGGCGTTCATCCATGACGCTGAGGTGGGCGTGAAGTGGAAGGTCCAGCGCGGATGCCGATCCAGCCATTGGCGCACCTTGGGATGCTTATGAGCGGCGTAATTGTCGAGGATCACGTGGATAACCTTGCCGGCCGGGACTTCGGCCTCGATAGCGTTGAGAAAGCGGATGAACTCCTGGTGGCGATGGCGCTGCATGTTGCGGCCGATCACCGTGCCGTCGAGAACGTTCAGCGCGGCGAACAACGTCGTCGTGCCGTGCCGTTTGTAATCGTGGGTCATGGTTCCGGCGCGACCCCTTTTCAAAGGCAGGCCCGGTTGGGTGCGGTCGAGTGCTTGAATTTGGCTTTTCTCATCGACCGACAGGACAATCGCATGTGCCGGCGGATCGACGTACAGCCCGACGACGTCGCGCAGTTTGTCGACGAACTTCGGGTCGTTGGAGAGTTTGAACTGGCGAACACGATGCGGCTGGAGGCCATGGGAGCGCCAGATGCGCTGAACCGAACTGACCGAAACGCCAACGGCCTTGGCCATCATCGCGCCGGTCCAGTGCGTTGTTTCGCCGGGCGGATCCGTGAGCGTCAAAGCGACGATCTTTTCGGCGACGTCAGCGCCGAGCGGCTCAATGCGGGAGGGCCGCGTCTTGTCACGGAGGAGTCCGTCGAAACCTTCCTCCATGAACCGCTCCTGCCACCGCCAGACGCAAGTCTTGGACTTGCCGGTTCGCCGCATGATTTCGCTCGTGCCGACCGCATCGGCGCTGAGCAAGATGATTTCCGCCCGCCAGGCATGCTTTTGGGCAGTGTTCCGATCCCGGACCAAGGTTTCAAGCCGACGACGATCCGACGTGGATACTGTGATGGAAATTCCCGTGCGCATCGCGCAGACTTGCACGCGCCGCAACAAACGGGAATCCAGAAAAGGACTTTTCCGTCAGATTTTATCCACTAGATAGCCCAGTTATCTATGGCGCAAACACGATTTCGACCGAGGTCTTTGGCCTGATAGAGCGCCATATCGGCCAGGCGGAGGACTTCCTCGGCGCTTTTATTCGGTACGGGAACCATGGTCGCGGCGCCGATCGACGTCGTGACATAGGGACTGACGCTGTTTCTCGGGTGGCGGATGGCCCTCCTTTCGACCGACGAGCGAAGGTTTTCCGCGACTGTGGTCGCGCCGGACGCGTCGGTGGAGGGCAGGACGACGACAAATTCCTCGCCGCCGAAGCGCGCCGAGAAATCGCCGACCCGCTGAATGTTTTCCGTGATGACCCTACCGATCGCCGTCAGGCATTGATCGCCGCACGCGTGACCAAGGCTGTCATTATATTGCTTGAAATTATCGAGATCGATCATCAGGAGCGAAATCGGATCGCCGGAACGTCGGGAGCGGCGCCATTCCTTGGCCAGAACGCTGTCGAAGGTCCGGCGGTTCGGGAGCCCGGTCAGGCCATCGAGACCGGCCAACGCGCGCAGGCTCGATTCGGCGTCCTTGGCGCTGGTCAGATCGCGGATCGTCTCGATGACGCCTATTTTGGCGCCCGCGTCGTCAAAGACGGTAACCGCTTCGAGGGCGAGATAGGCGCGACGGCCCGCGCCCGGCATATCACACCAGCCTTCGACGGAGATGGCGCCCGGCGCGATGCGGGAATCGGAAAAGGCGGCATAGAGATCCGGGGCCGTTTCGATCGTGTCGTTGAGAACGAGATCAGCGAGGCATGGGCGCTCGGCGGCGTAAAATCCTCGCCAGTGCTCCCGGGTGCCGACGACGCTTGCGGAGTCGACGCCGGTCAGCGCGGCGCAGGCTCGGTTCCACATCAGCACGCGGCCGTCTTCGCCAAGCACGAAGGTTGGGGCGGTATGCTGGTTGAGCAAGTTTGCCAGCGCGTTCAGGGGCAATTTCGAACGAATCATCGGCGCCATCTTCTCTCGGATTTCACGTTTGGAATGTAAGATAAAAATAAATAAAAAAATAACAAACTTTACGGCGCCGGGCCATCTATCGTTCGAACAGTGGGTTGAAAATCATCGCCTTTCGACGGTTTCGCCGCGCGGGGTTCAATATCGTGTCGCGCCGCCCGGTCTAGGGTTGAAATCTGAATTGTTCCGATCGCAGGATAAGTAGGAAATTGCTTTCCTAAAGTATTCAATTAGCAGGATGCTGAAAAACGCCCCGATTTCGTCGGTTACTATCGCCCGGCGCGGATTTTTGTCGGCGATTTGAGCGTTGTTTTTTGCCGAATCCGGCGTCGGCGAGCGTTTGGCGGCGCCACTTCCCCCTTACCCCGCCCTTTCTTCGATCAATTTCGGCAATCGGATGAGGTTGTAGGCTGCGGCGGCGAAGGCAAACGACCAGCCGACCCGCTCGACGCCCCGAAACTTGGTTTTGCGCTGGCCGGCGACGGTCTTCATCCAGCCGAAGGCTTCCTCGATGCGTTTTCGGATGCGCTGGCTCACCGCATAACCGGGGTGGCGCGTGGTGCGGCCATCGATTGCGGAGCGCCGTCCGTTGGTGTTCTGCGTCACATGCGGGCGCACGTTCATCGCGCGCAGTTCGTTGACGAAAACGCGCACGTCATAACCCTTGTCGGCGCCAAGCGTGATGCCAACAGGGCGATTGGCGAGCGGTTCGATCATCGCAAGCGCGGCGTTGCGCTCGCCATGTCCGTCGGCTGGCGTCAGGCAGGCGTTGACGATCAGTCCGGCGCGGTTCTCCATCAACGCATGGCCGAGGAAAGCCAGCTTGGCCTCCATGCCGGCGCCCTTGCGATAAAGCCTGGCTTCCGTATCGGTGGTCGAAGCATGGGTCTCGTTCGAGCGCTTCTCGCCCTTGAAATCCACCTCGGCGTTGCGGCCGGAATCGGGCGGCGGCTCGTTGCCGGAGCCATCCTTGGGCTTGAAACTCTTCATCGAAGCCCAAGCCTCGATCAGCGTGCCGTCGACCGAAAAATGATCGCTCGACATCAGCCTTTTGACCCGAGGCTGCGCCAGGACGGCGGCGAGAAACTTAGCCGCTATCGCGCCGTCGAGCAGGCGGTCGCGGTTCTTGGAAAACACCGTCGCGTCCCACACGGGATCGTCGACGCCAAGGCCGACGAACCAGCGAAACAGCAAATCGGTGTCGAGACGCTCCATCAATTGCCGCTCGGAGCGCACCGAATAAAAGGCTTGCAGCAGCATCGCCCGCAGCAACCGTTCAGGCGCGACCGAAGGCCGGCCCGTCCTGGAGTAAAGCTCCGAAAAATCCGCAGCCAGTGTCGCGAGCGCCGCGTTGGCGATCTCGCGGATCACGCGCAGCGGATGGTCGCGCCGAACGCGCGACTCCAGATCGACATAGCTGAAAAGCCGCCCTGATCCCTCGTCCGTCCCGCGCATTCCGTCGCTCCTGTCTCAAAGCGATGGAATCACGACCGAAGCTGAAACGGAAGGGGTTTTTCAGCAGCCTGTTAGGAGTCGGCCTGCGTCGTCGGGCGTGAGAAGCAATCGACATGGCGGCGCGGCGAAGTGACGACGCCTATTCGTCGGGGCGCCAGTCGGCGCTGACGTGGCGACCATGGCGGCGATCAATCGCGAGGGCGCTTTCGGATTTGTTGCGGTTGTGAATTCGACCTTGCCGAAAAGCTTTGTCTTGACATGTAAAATTGTAATTTTCCGAACGAGAATCGCTTCGATGGACAGATGCATTATAGCAATGTAAAGAAGCTAGATGTTTGGGTCGCGGCTTGTTGGATCAGCGAAGAAAAAGCCGATGAAACATGCCGTGGTTTAGGCTGCAAAGAATTATTACTGAAATAGCCTAGAGGTCGGTTGCCGTCATAGAGTAAAAATGCGTTATTATTGGAATCGTAGTCGCTGATCTTGGCTTTCCTGGGCCGCCTTCATATGAGACCTAAAGCATCTATGCACCCAGGGCTGTTCAGTTCTCAATACAGTCCAGGCATGTCGAGTATGAGATTGAGGTCGAGCGCTGCGCGCCATCTGGCGTTTTTGATGTTATCGCATCCTGCGGCCCTGAGCAGGTTGTAAGCGAAGGAGCGCAAGCGGGCGGCGATGTCCGGGTTCTTGCGAATGCGTGAAGCGTCCTCGGCGAAGGTGACATCGCGTACATAATGGCTGGAGTTCTCGATCCGCCAATGCCGGCGTATGTGTTCATTCCATTGTTCGGGCGTTGGACCGCTGAGCGAGGAGACCCAGAAGACGATCTCGCTCGTCTGGCTCCAATACCCGGTTTTTGCGTCGCGTTTGGACACGGAGCGCTCCAACCGCAGGACGGTTTTGATCAGCGGTTCCCATGCCGCGCCGCGGAACCACGCCTTGGCCGGAAACACCGTCAGGTCCCGCGTTTCACAGCGATTGCGGCCTTTGGATTTGCTCGTCGCGGAGCCGCTTGGCTTGCGCCCCATCGATCCAAGTTCGAGCTGGCGGCGTAGTTTCGGCTGGTTGTCCTTGACCTGCGTGAGCAGATGGTTGCCCGAAGCGATCACGCGGGCAAATCCTTTTTTTGGCAATGCTCGGCGTCGAGCGTGAAGAGGCAGCCCTTCAGACCGAGCGCCTCGATCAATTCCGGCGCCGCCGGGATTTCGTTGCTTTTCTCGTCAACCATCAGATGGCCGAGTACGATTTGATCGGCCTGGCGCAGCGCCGACAGCATATGCGCGGCCTTTCGGTCGCAAAAGGCGTCGAAACTGCCGCGCAGGGTCTTGCCGTCAACGGCAATCGCCGTGGGCCCCTCGGGCGATGGCGGCGTTGGCAGCGACGCGGCATGGCGGCGAAACGCGTCCTCCAGAGCCGTTGAATCGATCCCTTGCAAGATCAGCCGCAAGCCCGAATAGGACGGCGCATAACGCAGGCTCAGATTGAAGGCTTTGTTCAGTCGCTGTCGATGAGCATTAACAAATTCATGCAGTTGCCGATAGGAATTGGCGCCGGCGACCATGCCCAGGATCGCATAGAGCACCACCGTCGCCAGTTCAAACCGAAGCCCTTCCCGTCGACGATGATCTGGAACCGAGCGCAAAATCTCCAGCAACGACACCGCCATACGACAACCTCCGATTCGGGTTGTCGCCTATAGATTCACACATTTTCGCTCGCTGGAATCCCCAAGCGCACTTAAAGTCTAGAGAACTGAACAGCCCTGACACCAAGATGCAGGCCGTTGTCAAGGCCATTCAATATCGCGAAATCTCATTATAGCGAAAATCCGCCTATAAACTCTGATAGTCGCCAAATTCAAACTTGGCTCATAGCCTTCCTTCAGTATTTTCTGGAGGATGGCAAGATGATACATATCGTTACAAGTGAAAATCGTCATTTGTATGAGGATGCGATCATCCAACAGCATGTTCTGAGACATGAAGTTTATATAAAAGAGAGGAAGTGGGTCGGTCTTCAGGTTCGCGACGATATGGAATTCGACCAGTTCGACGATGAAGATACGATTTACATTCTCGCGATAGAAAAGGACAAAGTCGTCGGCGGATCGCGACTTTATCCGACTACAAAAAACTCGATTCTTCATGATGTCTGCCCCGAACTCGCGTCCATTCGCGGCATCCCTTCCGCCTCCGACATTTACGAGTGGACCCGCATCTACGCCGCCAAGGAAAAACGGGCCAGCGGCCGCTTCGCCACGCCCATCGTTGGCGAAATCATGTGTGCTGGACTTGAATACGCTTTCGAGGAAGGCGTTCGCGAGATCTCGTTCCAGTTCGAGGCCTGGTGGTTCCCGCGACTTCACCAACAAGGCTGGCCGCTTCGTCCGCTTGGATTGCCGACGCTGATCAATGGTGAATGGTGGATCGCGGCGACGTTTCCCGTCACGCGCGATGTGATCCGTTCGACCGCCGCATTCTACCAGATCGACGCCCAGAGGCTCGTTCGCAACGGCCTGAGACGGCCGCTGATCAATCGCGCCGCCTGAAGACAACCGCCCGCCCGGGCCAATGCAGGACAACGCCATGCACACGGCTTTTGATCACATCCGGTTCGCGGTCGACCGTTCTCCGTCCCGTCTGGCCATCGTCGACGACCGCACGGCGCGCAAGTTGACATACAGGCAGCTTCTCGATGAGGTCGAGGCGATCGCCGCCGGGCTTTTCCAACGCGGCGTTCGCCCGCGCGATCGGGTCGCCGTGTCGCTGCCCAACACCTATGAACACGCCTTGATTCTGCTTGCGTTGCAACGGCTCGACGCGGTCGCCGCGCTGATGAATTTTCGGCTTCCGGCCGCCCAGATCGGCGCGCTTGTCAAGGATGGCGGGATTACCAGCGCGATCATCGGCGCGAACCCGGAGCTCGTCGAAGAGGTGGCGAAGTCGCTTCCCGCTGGCGGCGCGCTTTTCGCTGTCGGCGATCCAGGTTGCGAAAACGCCCTGGCGCGCTGCTCGGCGCCGGTCGCAAGCCTGCCGACGCGGCAAGCGCCGCGGCCCGACGACGCCGCCTTCATCTTTTATACGTCAGGAACGACGGGCGATCCGAAGGGCGTTCTTATTCCCCACTCTTCGATTCAATCCCGCCTGATCTGCCTCGCGCCGCAGATCGGGCTTCAGTGCGGCCGGGAACTGCGGACCTTGGGCGTCGCGCCACTGTTTCACGCCATAGGCTTTTTCGCCGTTTTCATGCAGACGATCGCATTTGGCGGAACCTACTACGTGCATTCGGTATTCGATCCGAAAGCCGTTCTCGATCAGGTCGAACGTCATCGGATCAGTTATCTCTTCCTGGTGCCGACGATGTTTCAGGCGGTCGTCGCGGACCCGACATATCGCCCGCAAAAACTGAAGTCCCTGACGACGCTCGCCTACGGCGGATCGACCATGTCGCGCCAGTTGCTCGGACAATTGCGCCGCGACTGCAAGGCGTCGATGTTCAACCTGTACGGCTCGACCGAGATGATGGCGCCTTTTTACAATCGCGCGCCGTTCGAGGCTCCCACCATGTTCGACATGGCCATTCACCATCGCGTCCGGATTGTGCGCGCCAACGGCGCGGCCGCCGACGAGGTCGGCGTCGGCGAGACCGGAGAAATCATCGTCGACGCCGCCTCGCCGTCAATGTTCTCGGGTTATCTCAACGCGCCGGAGACGAACGCCGCCAAGTTGCGGGAAGGCTGGTTCCACACCGGCGATCTGGCGGTGCGGTGTCCAGACGACCGAATCGAGTTGGTCGGTCGGGCGGACGATGTAATCCGCACCGGCGCCGAGAGCGTCTATCCCGAGGAGATCGAGCGCCTCCTTGGCGCCTTGCCGGGCGTCAGGGAAGCCTGCGTCGTCGGCGCGCCCGACGCCTATTGGGGCGAAATCGTCGTGGCGTGCATAGCCGCCGACGTCGAACTCACGTTGGACCAGGTGCGCCAGCATTTGTCCGACGCGGGTCTGGCCAAGTTCAAGATGCCGAAGGCGATCGTTCGGGTCGCCAGACTTCCCCGCAACGCCGCCAGCAAAATCCTACGCAAACAGGTGCGTCAAACGGTCATTGGCGCGCTTATGAGCGAGGCCGGATCGGATCAAGCCGTGGCGTAAGGAGGACAATCCCGTGTCGGCAAATAACAAACACGATGAGCCCAGTCTGTCGATCTCCGCCGACGCCCTTGTCTCGTATCTGCTGTACGCTTTACCCGAGGTTGAACATCTCGATAATCGCAGCGCGAGTCTGCTCGCCGAAGCAATACAAATCCTCAACCAGCGTATTTCCGAATTGAAGCGGACAGACGCTTCCACGTCCGCCGAGCGCAAGGGATAGGCGCCAGGGAACGGAATGCGGCGTCGGTCGCGCCGCGTGGTTTTTGACGACCGAGTCGCGCGTTAGCTTACGCCTTCGTTCAACGCCACCGCCTTGACCAGCGCAAAGACCTCGGCGTCCTGGCGCAGCTCCAGCGCATCGGCCGCCATGCGCGTCAGGCTAACGAACAGCCGGTCCGCGACGGCGGCGTCCTGTGTGTCCTGCCGGCCCTGCAATTCCAGCAGAACAACCGCCAGTGGGCCGTCGTCGACCTCGATGCTGGCGACGCGCGCCTTGAGCGCGGTGCGGATCGACAGGCCTTGCGGCGGCGTGCGCGATAGGGCGACGTCGACGGCGCGCACGTTGAGCGACAGGCTCTTGCCGGGCGGGTCGAATTTTCCGGCGATGAAGACCGGACCGGCCGGGTGATCGCAGCGCGTCAAGCCGTAACGCGCGTCATAGGCGCCGACGCGGCAGTTCAATTGTGAGACAAGGTCGAAGCGGCCGGCCTCGCGCGACGAACGCGCGTGCAGAAAGACATCCTCGGGAGCGCCGGTCGCGACGAGCGCGCCCTCGCGCAAGATCGCGACCTTGGCGGCCAGCCGCAGCACTTCCTCGGTCTGGTGCGAGACATAGACGATCGACGCGGGGAATTCGTCGCGCACTCTTTCGATCAGCCCGATCGCCTCCTTTCGCCGCGCTTCGTCGAGCGCGGCGAAAGGCTCATCCATCAACAGGATTTGCGGCGCCGACAGCAGCGCGCGCGCGACGCCGACCCGCTGTTTCTCGCCGCCGGAAAGTTCGCCGGGCCGGCGTTTGAGCAGCGCGCCGATGCCCAGAATATCAACGATCTTGCCCAGCGGCGGCGCCTTGGCGTGGCGGGGCGCGAACAGGCGCCCGTACCGCAGGTTGTGCAGGACGTTGAGATGGGGAAACAGCAGATCGTCCTGAAACGCCAGACCTACGCGTCTCTTGTGCGGCGGGACCCACACGCCCCCCTCGACGTCGACCAGCGTTCTGCCGTCGACGACAATGCGCCCGCGATCCGGCCGCGCCAGCCCGGCGATCAGATCAATCAGCGTCGACTTGCCCGATCCGGACGGGCCGAACAGCGCGGTCAAGCGTTCGGCGCTTTGGAAGGCGACGCGCAGCGTGAATTTCTCGCGGCGCAGAACGACGTCGATGTCGATCATGCCGACCCTCGCACCAGACGTGTTGCTCGTCTTTGCAGGAATTCGGACAGCGCCAGCGCCGCCAGGGCGAGCGCCGTGGCGACCAGCGCCAGACGCAGCGCGCTGGCGTCGCCGCCCGGCGTTTGCGTTAGGCCATAGATTTCCGCGGCGATGGTGCGCGTCTCGCCTGGAATGTTCGAAACGAAGGTAATGGTCGCGCCAAATTCGCCGAGGGCTTTGGCGAAGCACAACAGCGCGCCGACGATCACGCCCGGCGCGGCGAGCGGCAAGGTGATCGTGAAGAACACGGCGATCGGCGCCGCGCCGAGGCTGGCGGCGGCGCGTTCGAGGCGCGGGTCGATCGCCTCCAGCGACAGGCGGATCGAGCGCACCAGCAGGGGAAAGCCCATCACAGCCGCCGCCAGCGCCGCGCCGGTCCAGCGAAAGGCGAAGACCAGACCGAAATGGTCCGCCAGAAACGCGCCGATCGGCGCCTTGCGTCCGAACAGCAGCAGCAGGACGAAGCCGGTGACGACGGGCGGCAGAACCAGCGGCAGATGCGTCAGCGCGTCGAGCGCCGCCTTGCCGGGAAAACGCCAGCGCGCCAGAGCGTAGGCCACCAATATTCCGGGCGCCAGGCTGGCGAGCGTCGCCGCGCTGGCGATGCGCAGCGAAAGCGCCACCGCGGTCCATTGCTCGGGAGATAATTCCAACCAGGACATCAAAATTCCGTAGCCGTGCAGACGATTTGGGCATGCATAGCATTGAAAACGGGTTTTGCGCGACCGGGATCATCCGCGCGGATCGTGATCGAGACTTTCGGCGCGCCGCTTTCGGATGGCCGCGCGCCGATTTGGCGGCGGCGAATTTCCGCGCCCACGCCGGGGCGGCCAGATCCGGCGCCTCGCCCGGATCAATCCAATCGGGTCAATTTTCAAAGACTTTTCAAACCATGACAGCCCCTTCCGTGGGCAAGTTGCGCGACCCCTGAGTTGGTCTTGACCCTAACCTGCTCCGACGGAAATGTGAGTTGTATCCCCGGAACAACAGGGCGTCTTGCCTCTCGGCTGCTGCAAGACAGTGTGACAAATTTTCACACACAGAAAGTCTAATATTGATCACGAATGTCAAATGCGTTATATGCAGGAAGGCTGCGTCTGGACGATTAAAACATGACATTATTGAGTAATTCTCAGCAAAATATTTACAAAGCTGCGATGCAACTTTTCGCGGAGCGTGGAGAAACGCATGTTAATATAAAAGACCTCGCGCGAGCGGCAGGAGTTGCGCGCGGAACTATTTATAATAATTTTTCAAATCCAGAAACATTATTTGATGATGTCGCGGCAAATCTTGCTCGCGAGATGAATGATAGGGTTGTGAGCAGTTATGATGGCGTTGACGATCCCGCGATGCGGTTGGCGATTGGCATTCGACTCTATGTCCGGCGCGCTCATGACGAGCCGTCGTGGGGGCGCTTTCTGTCGCGGTTCGCTTTCAGCGTGATTTCGCTGCAACATCTCTGGAATGAACAGCCCATGAAAGACTTGGAGGCTGGAATCGCGAGCGGGCGCTACTCGATCCAAAGGGAACAACTCGCTTCGGCCGTCAGCGTTGTCGCGGGAGCGACTTTGGGCGCTATCTTTCTTGTCCTCGAAGGCATCAAGACCTGGCGCGAATCGGGAGCGGACGCCGCCGAATTAACGCTGGTCAGCCTTGGGCTTCCGCGCCATGAGGCGCGCAGCCTGGCCTCCTCGGAATTGCCGGCGCTCGCGCCGCCGTGAGACAGGCTTCGATACGTCAAATCCGCTTGATTTAGCTTAAGAGCGACAACAAAAAAATCCGTCGCCGTTTGAACAGTTGGCGGCGCGATGGCTTGGTCTCGCCTTGCACGCGTATTGCGCGGCGGCGCGGCTTTTCAGGATATCGAGCGCGACGTTGACAATCATGTCCTCTTGGGCGCCGACCATGGCCATTGCCTCAAGCCCTCCGGACAGGAAAGGCGCCCTCCTCCTTTTACCGACGTTCGGGGCAAGCAATTGCTGGTCGGAAGGAGCGTCATGCAAATCGCTTCGTGGCGAAGCGTCAAGCGATCGCGTCGCGATCCTGAGCATCGAAAACGCCATAGGAGCCGTCCAAATAGAGCAGCGGTTCGACGGTATCACTCGAAATTACGTCGGCGATTTTGATCGTGAAAATAGAATGTGTCCCGACATCGGCGACGCCGACGCAGCGGCCCATGAAAGACGCCTCGGCGCCTCTGAGAAACAGGTTGTCCTGCTGATCGGTTTGGCTGAAAAAGACTTCGCGCTCCTCATGCGGCATGCCGCCAGCACAGGCGCGAGCGATGTCTTCTTGATCGCTGGCGAGGGCGCAGATCGAAATATTTGATCCGACTATAAAGAGCGGCTGCAAAGTGTACCACTGAACCGGCTTTTTGCTGGCCCTTGAGGGCGGCGCAAAATTGTACCGGTCCTGCTAGCCTTCTCGATGTCTTGGCATGGAGAGGCTGAAGGGATGTTCACAGTGGAACTCTATGCGAAGATCAGATGCGCCGTTTTGACGGACGGCATGAGCCGCCGGGAAGCGGCGAAGCGATTTGGCGTTCATCGCAACACAATCTCAAAGATGCTCCAGTTTTCGATCCCGCCTGGCTATCAGCGGCGAGAACGGCCTGCTTCCAAGAAGCTTGGTCCACACATGGCGTGGATCGACAAGGTTCTGGACGATGATCGCAGCGTTCATCAGAAGCAGCGCCACACCGCGCATCGGATTTTCGACCGGCTGCGGGACGAGGAAGGATTCTCCGGCGGATACACGATCGTGCGCGAGTATGTCGCCCAGGCGATGCAGCGCGCCCGCGAGATGTTCGTGCCGTTGAGCCATCGTCCCGGCCACGCCCAGGCGGATTTCGGCCAGGCGGACGGCTATATCGCGGGCAAGAAGGTCCGCTTCCACTATCTTTGCTTGGACCTGCCGCACTCTGACGGCTGCTTCGTCAAAGCCTATCCCGCCGAAACGGCGGAGGCTTTTTGCGATGGCCATGTCGCGGCGTTCGAGTTTTTCGGCGGCATGCCGCAGTCCATTTTATACGACAACACCCGGCTCGCGGTCGCCCGGATCGTCAAGGGCGGACAGCGGTTGCGCTCGCATATGTTCGCGGAGCTTCAAAGCCATTACCTCTTCAACGACCGCTTTGGCAGACCGGGCAAAGGCAACGACAAGGGCAAGGTGGAGGGGTTGGTCGGTTACGCCCGGCGCAATTTCATGACGCCTCTGCCGGTCGCGGAGAGTTTTGCCGCGCTCAACGCCCGCTTCCTCGACGCCTGCGTCAAGCGGCGGGCGGCGGTGTTGCGCGGCCACACCACGACGATCGCGGAGCGGATGCAGGCGGACCTCGCCGCGTTCAAGGACTTGCCGGCTGCGCCCTATGACGCCTGCCACAAGATCGCCACGCGCGTTTCCTCCCTGTCGCTGGTGCGTTACCGCAGCAACGACTATTCGGTTCCGACGCGCTATGGCCATCAAGAGGTCCTGGCGAAAGGATATGTCGACAGGGTCGAGATCGCCTGCCGCGGCGAGACGATCGCCACCCACGTCCGCAGCTACGACAAGGCCGATTTTGTTTACAACCCGCTGCATTATCTGGCTTTGCTGGAACACAAGAGCAAGGCGCTCGACCAGGCGGCGCCGCTCGACGGCTGGGCGCTTGGGGAATGCATTCATCGGTTGCGCCGGCTGATGGAAGCGCGGATGGGCAATCCCGGGCGCCGCGAGTTCATCCAGGTGCTGCGATTGATGGAAGACTTCCATCAGCATCAGGTTGAACAGGCTGTGACCGAGGCGCTGCGTCTTGGCGCCATCAGCTTCGACGCGGTGAAAATGCTGCTGCTGGCCAAATTGGAGAAGCGGCCCGTCCGGCTCGATCTGACGTTCTATCCTTATTTGCCAGCAGCCACGGTCGGCGCGACAGATCCGAGCGCCTATCTCGGACTTCTCGCCAACGCCGCTCCAGGACTGGCAAGCGCGGGAGTTTCCCCATGACGACGCCGCAGGATCCGACCTCCCCAACGATCGTCGCGCCGCAGGTGCTGCTGGGCAATCATCTCAAGGCGTTGAAGCTTCCCACCTTTGCGCGCGAGTACGAGAAGGTGGCGATGGAATCGGCGCGCGACAGCGCCGACTACCCGCGCTATCTGCTTCGTCTGTGCGAACTGGAACGCATCGACCGCGAACGGCGCAACGTCGAGCGCCGGATTCGCCAGGCCCGCTTTTCTCAGGTCAAGAGCCTCGACACTTTCGACTTCGTCGCCCAGCCGTCGCTCAACAAATCGCTGGTGCTGGAGTTGGCGCGCGGCGAATGGATCGAGAAGCGGCAAAATTGCATCGCACTGGGGCCATCCGGCACGGGAAAGACTCACATCGCCCTGGCCTTGGGGCTTGCCGCCTGCCAGAAGGGCCACAGCGTCGCCTTCACGACGGCCGCCGCCCTGGTGCATGAACTCATGGAAGCGCGCGACGAACGCCGGTTGCGCGCGCTGCAAAAGCACCTCAACACCGTCAAGCTGCTGATCGTCGACGAATTGGGCTATGTGCCGTTCACGGCGGTCGGTTCGGAGTTGCTCTTCGAGGTCTTCAGCCAACGCTACGAACGCGGCGCCACCCTGGTGACCAGCAATCTGCCCTTCGATGAATGGACTTCGGTCTTCGGTTCGGAACGGCTGACCGGCGCCTTGCTCGATCGCCTGACCCATCATGTCCACATCCTGGAAATGAACGGCGACAGTTTCAGGCTCGCCGCCAGCAAGAAAACCCAGCGCAGATCCGGCCATGTGGCGAACCTCGCCGCAAAAACAACCAGCGAAGGAGACGTTGAGCCCAAACCCTAAATCGCCGCCGCGCGCATTGAGCCGCGCTTCGCTACGCTCCGCGCGGCTCAATGCGCGCGGCAATGCCAAATTCCAGGGCTTTACGGCCCTTTTCTCTCAACCCGACTGGTACACTTTTACGCCGCCATCTGGCACATTTTGCCGCCGCCGTTGACACCTGCGTTATGCGCCGTCCTATTCGGGCTTGCGGCTGATCTTGCAAGGGATCAATTCAACGGCTCTGGAGGACGCGTTTCGCCGCCATGCCGCGTCGCTGCCAACGCCGCCATCGCCCGAGGGGCCCACGGCGATTGCCGTTGACGGCAAGACCCTGCGCGGCAGTTTCGACGCCTTTTGCGACCGAAAGGCCGCGCATATGCTGTCGGCGCTGCGCCAGGCCGATCAAATCGTACTCGGCCATCTGATGGTTGACGAGAAAAGCAACGAAATCCCGGCGGCGCCGGAATTGATCGAGGCGCTCGGTCTGAAGGGCTGCCTCTTCACGCTCGACGCCGAGCATTGCCAAAAAAAGGATTTGCCCGCGTGATCGCTTCGGGCAACCATCTGCTCACGCAGGTCAAGGACAACCAGCCGAAACTACGCCGCCAGCTCGAACTTGGATCGATGGGGCGCAAGCCAAGCGGCTCCGCGACGAGCAAATCCAAAGGCCGCAATCGCTGTGAAACGCGGGACCTGACGGTGTTTCCGGCCAAGGCGTGGTTCCGCGGCGCGGCATGGGAACCGCTGATCAAAACCGTCCTGCGGTTGGAGCGCTCCGTGTCCAAACGCGACGCAAAAACCGGGTATTGGAGCCAGACGAGCGAGATCGTCTTCTGGGTCTCCTCGCTCAGCGGTCCAACGCCCGAACAATGGAATGAACACATACGCCGGCATTGGCGGATCGAGAACTCCAGCCATTATGTACGCGATGTCACCTTCGCCGAGGACGCTTCACGCATTCGCAAGAACCCGGACATCGCCGCCCGCTTGCGCTCCTTCGCTTACAACCTGCTCAGGGCCGCAGGATGCGATAACATCAAAAACGCCAGATGGCGCGCAGCGCTCGACCTCAATCTCATACTCGACATGCCTGGACTGTATTGAGAACTGAACAGCCCTGTTGCGGGTCCCCGCAACCAAATCAAAACCCCGCTGCTCGAAAGAGACGCGGGGTTTTCGCGTTTCGGAAGCGCCAACCAACCAGCCCGGCGGCCTTGCGGCCTTGCGGCCTTGCCACGGCGCCGTTCGGATCGCGCTTAAGGCGCCTGTCGACGTCTATGTCCCGTGATGAATCTCGATCGGGCTTCCCGTTCTCGGCGCCAACGCCTCTGACAAAGCGAAATAAGCCTAAGGAGCCAACGGCGGGGGCGCTCGCTCCGCGGGCAATGCGAAACGATCGGGCAGGCCGCGCTCGTCGCTTTCGCCGGAGAAGTCCTCGGAATGCGCTTCTCCGGGTTGGAGCGGAGCGGCCTGCGCGGCGGCGATCAGCCGGAAATAGTGCTCGGCGTGCTGGAGATAGTTCTCCGCGGCGACAGGATTGCTCACCGTATGAGCGTCACGCGCCAATTGAAGATATTTCTCGGCTATGTGCCGCGCGGTTCCGCGAATTTTGACGTCCGGTCCATTCGACTCATAAGAATGAGACAGCGGGTTTGGTTCGCGACGACTGTTTGTTTGGCGGCCGCGCTGGCGGTAGTTCTGATTGGGTTTCATTTTGTCCTTAAAATTCCTGGTCTCATATTCGCGGAGCCGTCGGTTCGACGGCCCACAAGCATCGACGCCATTTACTTGTGGAAGCCTTATGCGCATTCGGCCTCGGCGCAATACAATTGTCGAGATTGTTCTCCAGTCCGATCGCTTAAGCTCAAATCGGACGAAATGGCCGTGTCGGGGCGCGGCTTGCCGCAGCGTTCCCTCATCGACCACGTCTCATTTGTGACGATTAAGCCCGCGAAAACATCTCCGCGGATTTTGCCCGGATCGCCTATTTGTCGAGCTTTCGCGAGACGATAAACCCGCCGACGAGCGCCAGCGCGACAAGTTCCAAAGGCTTCAATTTCGCCCCCAGTCGAGTGGCCGCCAAAAGGTTCTTCTGGTCTCCCAGGACGCCCGTGGCCAGCAAGCTTTCAACAAGCAAAGCCAGACTTTCCGGCGAAGGGTTTGGCGACGCGGCGGCGGTTCGACGCAGGCGTGCATTTCGTTTCCGCCATGCCGATACGCCCAGGACCGCAATGACGATCACCGCGCACGCCGCGCAAAAAATCAACGCCGCAATCACGCCGCCAAATAAGCTGCTCAAATACAGATAGGCCGCAAAAACGCCAAAACCAAGGCTTGCCGAGCCGAACATCGCCACCAGCGCTATCGTGGCGCAGTTGCTCATGAAATCGCGCCGACGCCGCTCGATCGCCGCGCGCATGAAGGCGAGAATTTTGTCGATCATTTGCGATCAACTCCGCGGGCGGCTCATCAAGCCGAAGCAAATTCCTATGCCGAATGCGATGGCCATAGCAGTCATCGGATTGCGTTCGATGCTCGCCTCGATATCGCCGCCAGCGGCGCGAATTTGCGTTTGCGCCCTCGTCGCCGAATCGACGATCTTGTCTTGAGCCTCGCCGAGGGCGTCGTTGAAGTGGTGGCTGGCGGCCTGCTTTCCATGTTGCGCCAGCTCGCCGATCCTTTCCGCCAGACGCGCCACGTCGCTGCGCAAAGCAGCCAGATCGGCGATCACGTCGCCTGCGTCGTTTTCAACAGTCTTGTTCACGGTCGTCTCCACTGTACGCGTGTCAAAAAACGGCGTCGGCGTTCGCCGCGGCGCGATGACCCGATTATTCCGACAAAACAGTTTGGCTATTGTTCGCGCCGGGGCTTGGCGACGCGAACAAAAGCTCAAACTTCGCTCTCAGTGAAACAAGCCGAGGCCGACAATTCCTGTGATGATCAAGTAGAACGCAACGATGTAATTGAGCAGCCGTGGCGCGACTAGAATGACAATGCCGGCGATCAGGGCGACGATTGGCTGGAGATGCGCGATGGAAAGGGTCATTGGCGTGCTCCGTAAAGTGTATAAAAGGCGGTGAATCACGGCCGTATCGGATCAATTGTCGTTTTAGGGAGGCATTCAGCCGCGAAAACGGCGCTGACGATGGCTCGGAATCTACCTAAGCAGAGGCGACGAAAATATTTACCTGCCCGCAAGTATAGCCGGCCTCTTCGCTATCGTCAAAGACGCCGTCTCGGTCGGTTTGACGCGCAGACGTCCGCGGCACGATCGCAGCGCGCGTAAAAAGCCGAGCATCCAGTTGCAGGCGTCGTGCTGACGAATGCGTTTCATGAGCATGCGATGGCGTTCGATACGTTCTTCCTTTCGCATCTCGATCGCGCGGCGCATGGCGTGCGCGACCTCGTCGGTGTCATAGGGGTTGACGATCAAAGCTTCCTGGAGATCGTCGGCGGCGCCCGCGAAGCGCGACAGGATCAGAACGCCGGGATCGGCGCCGTCCTGCGCTGCGATATATTCTTTGGCGACGAGATTCATGCCGTCGCGCAATGGCGTGACAAGTCCTATCCGACTAGCGCGATAGTGTACGGCAAGAATTTCGCGGGCGACCGGACGATGGATGTAACGCAAAGGCGTCCAGTCGAAGTCGCCGAAATTTCCGTTGATTTTGCCGGACAGAGCCTCAAGGTCGTGGCGGATATCGATATAGGCCTTCAGATCGTCGCGGGTTGGCGATGCGACCTGAATCAAAGTCGCCGGTTTGCTGCCGTCGGGATAAGATTCGAGAAGGCGATTGAAGGCGCGAAATTTCTCCGGCAGCCCCTTGCTGTAATCCAGGCGATCGACGCCGATCGCGTAAATTCGCCGTTTGCTATGGCGCGCGGTTCGTTGAATTCTTCTTCTGGCCGCCGGATCTTGCGCCATGGCGACGAAAGCGTCGACGTCAATGCCGACGGGAAAGACCCCGGTTTTCAAATGTTTTCCTGAAACGCGCAACGTGTCGGAGGAGGTCATTTCGCCGCCCAGGCACTCGCAGACGAAGCGACAGAAATTCGCTCGGTCGGCTACCGTCTGGAAACCGACCAGATCATATTCGAGCAGCGTGCCCACGAGCGACTCATGTTCTGGCGCGGCGGTCAGCACCTCAGGCGGAGGGAACGGAATATGTAGGAAAAAACCGATTTCATTGCCGACGCCGCGCGCGCGCAGCGCGGCTCCAAACGGGATCAGATGATAGTCATGCACCCAGATGAGATCGCTGCGACGTAAATGAGGCGTCAGGACATCGGCGAAGAGCGCGTTGACCCTTCTGTATCCTTCGCCGGCCTCAAGCGTGAATTGCGCGAGATCGAGGCGATAATGATGGATCGGCCACAGGACTTCGTTCGAAAAGCTAAGATAATACTCACGATGGTCGCGTTCGGTCAGCGGTATGGTCATCAGCGTGCAGCGGCCTTGCCTGACACAGGACGGGCCGATTTCGTTCTCGTCGGCGACAAGCTGGCCATTCCAGCCGAACCACAGCCCGCCGCGTTCGCGCATCGCGTCGAGCAAGCATACCGCCAGCCCACCGGTTGCTTGCCCCGCTTCGGGATCAGCGACGCGATTGGAGACAACGACGAGCCGCGTCATGTGACCGTCTCCCAGGAGCGCGTGAGGCGCATGGCGCAATTGACGATTCCGACCAGCGAATAGGTTTGCGGATAATTGCCCCACATTTCTCCGGTTGCGGGATCGACATCCTCGGACATGAGCCCGAGCCGGTTGCGAAGCTTCAGCAGTTCTTCGAAATATTCCCGGGCCTCGCCAACGCGGCCCATACGCGCCAAAGCGTCGATGCGCCAGAATGAGCAGGTGTTGAAAGCCGTCTCGGGCATGCCAAAGTCGTCGGCCGCTTCATAGCGCATCATATGCGGCCCGCGCCCGAGAACCCGCTCCAGTTGTTTCATGGTCGACGTCATGCGCGGATCGTTTGGATCGATGAAGCCGACCTCGGTCATAAGCAGTACGCCGGCGTCGAGATATTCGCCTTCGAAGGAGTCCACGAAAGTCTGGCGCTTGTGCGACCATGCGCGTTCGAGGATGACCTCCTTAATGCGGTCCGCATCGGCGCGCCAGTCGCTCGCGCGCGGCGTTTCGCCGA
Source organism: uncultured Alphaproteobacteria bacterium (assembly GCA_963736175.1). Lineage (GTDB taxonomy): Bacteria > Pseudomonadota > Alphaproteobacteria > Rhizobiales > Beijerinckiaceae > Rhodoblastus. The sequence goes on from CAVTNU010000034.1 coordinate 31,597, forward strand.
TATAGCCGGCAATTCGCGCCAATCGGTCGGCCGCCGCCCAACACATCAGGCTGGACGTGGTGTGGATGCTGGCGCGCGTGCGGTACTCCCACATCCCGGCGTCCGGCTTGTCATAGAGTTGCAGCGCCTTGCGGCCCAACTCCTCGAGGCGCAGGAAATCCGCATGGCCCGGCGGCGAAATCAGGCGCCGGTCGAGGAACATCTGGGCAACTCCGAGAATTACGTTGCCGCAATTGTCATGTTGCATATGTTCGTGGGCTTGGTTGCCGACGCGAACCGGTCCCATGCCGCGATAACCGGGCAGCCCAGGAACGATCCGTTCGGACAGCTCGCTTTCCAGGCCGATCCCATAGACCGGCTGAATATCCGTTTCGTACAGCGACGCGACGACGTTCATCAGCCAGCGGAAATAGTTCTCCATTTTCCGCACGGCGGCGAGCCGGTTGAGCGCGCGGACGACAAAATAGGCGTCGCGCAGCCAGCAGAACCGATAGTCCCAATTGCGCTGCGTGCCGGGACCTTCAGGAATGCTCGTGGTCAGCGCGGCGACAATGGCGCCGGTCGGTTCATAAGTGCAAAGCTTGAGCGTCAGCGCGGCGCGAATGACCGCGTCTTGCCATTCGAACGGGATCGCCAGGCGATGCGTCCAGTTTTGCCAATAAATGCGCGTGCGCTCCTCCAATCTTGCCGCGGTCTCGGTGACTCCTTCTTGCAGCGTTTCATCTGGACCAAGAATGAGATCGAGCGGTCCGCGCAAATTGAAGTATGTCTCGTCCCGAATGAAATCAATTGGCGCATCGGTTGTCAGGCGCACGGTCGTGTTCGGGCCGACATAGCGAATATGATGTGATCCATAGGTGCGGATCGGCGCGACGGCGCCATAGTCGAAACGCGGGCGCAGTCGAATTTTTATGCGCGGGCTGCCAGCGATCGGCGTCAGTCTCCGCACGATGGCCTGCGGATAGAACAGGCGGTCGCGCCAAAAAAAGCGTGGCGAGAAATCGCTGATCCGGAGCGACCCGTGTTTGCCGTGCAACTCGGTCTCAAGCACCGCGGTGTTTTCGACGTAACGTTGATCGCTGTGAACGTGATCCTCGAGTTCGATGGCGAATACGCCGTCGTCGGGGGCTTCTTTCGGCGCTCCCAGCAGGCCATGAAACACCGGATCGCCATCAAAGCGCGGCAGACAATACCAGACAACCCGGGCGTCCCGATCAATCAACGCCGCGACCGCGCAATTTCCGATGACGCCGAGATCCAGGTCGTTCATTGCATGTCGACGGTTTTTGGCGGCGCGGCGAGGTCATCCGGCGCGCCCATGAGTTCGTCCAGCCAGTTGCGCAATTCCAGGATGTTTGCGGCCCGATATTCCGCCGCCGAGGGATCTTCGCCGATCTTGATCGTGACGCCATCTCGGGCGTTTACTGCGATAAATCCCGCTTCATCGGTGGCGTCGTCGCCGGCGAAAATGGGCTTCCGGCCTTTGAACGGCCGCTCTTCGAGGAAAGCGGCGATTACGGCGCCCTTGTCATTGCCGTGCAGCCTGATTTCGCAAACCATTTTCCCTTTGATCATGTGCAGGTCCGGTCGTCCGCGAACGATTTTCCTGGCAAGGGCGTGGCATTTTTTTTCGAAATCGGGCCGCAGCCGAAAGTGTATGGCCACGGCGCCGGTTTTCCGTTCAATGACAACGCCCGGCTCGGAAAGGAAGGCGGCTTCCAGTCGCCCAGCGATGGCGTCCACGACGCTTTGGTCGATAATTGGCGAGTGCAGTCGGCCGGAAGCGTCGCGCCGTTGCAGGCCATGGACGCCGGCGACAGGCAGCACGAGGGGATACAGCAGGCGATCGATGACGTGGATGTCTCTTCCCGATACGAGCGCCAGCGCCCGCCCAACCTTCTCCCGCAATCGTTCGATAAATCGCAGCGTCGCGGCGTCGATGCGCACGTCGTCAGGTCGGTCCTCAATCTCGACAATCGTCCCGTCAAAGTCGAGAAAAACGCAATATTGTTCCAGATCGTCAATGGATGGAAGCATATGCCTTGCTCCAATAGACGTCAGAGGCTTGTCCTTGGCGACAATCGAGGCGCTGCTTCTACACCTAGTACTTTGCAGGTTCATTGCCGTTCTCCCGACCTTGGCCGTTTTCAGTGGGTCCCAGCATCTCGTATGCGCAATGCGCACGACATTATCGCCCGTCGACGCGACGAAACAGGATCGGAAAGTACCTATTCCCGATTTTGCCAATTAAGGTTGGGCCGTCGCGCCGATCAAATCGGCGCTCGATCGCGAACGCGCAAGCCTTTTCCGCCTGCTGGGCGCTGGCCGCCAACGCAGATTGCCGGCGGAAACCTCACTTCTGGGCAGTCATCAGGTCGGCGACCTTGAAATAGGCGCGGGCGTGAGCGACCAGAACCTTGTCGGCCGGATGATCGACAGTCTCGACCCCGGCGATATGCTCCATCAAAGCTGGAGCGTGGCGGGCGATATGTTTGACCAGCGCTGTTTTCGCCACGCCGGGACCGGTGATCAATATGGCCTTGGACCCGCCGATCGCGTCGACGACCGCCTGGAGAAACGCCTTGTCCTCGGGCGCGTGGCCGCTGCCGATCGTGTTCGCCTTGTGATGGATGTGAACATGCGGATCGTTCGGCCGCACAACAAGGCTATCCACGTCTTCCGCGTTGAAATGACAGACACGGGCTTCACGATGGTCAATCCAGACGACGCTATGATTGTGTACGGTCATGAATATGTCCATGGTTTGGCGTGGTCGGATACGGGCGGCGGGCAAACGCCCGTCGCCCGCACGGAAGGCTAAATCAGTCGTGGTGATGGTGGTGATGATGATGATGATGGTGGTGGTGATGGTGATGCTCCATCGCCATCGGTTTGGCCGCCGGAGCCGCTGGCGGCGCGGCCATCGCGGGTTCGGCCAGCGCTGCGAGCGGAGCCAATGCGAGCGCGGAAGTCAGGATTGTCGCGGCAAAAAATTTCTTCAACATGGTATTTCCTTTCGAGAGTTGTTCCGCCCGACAGAGGCGGGGAGTCCATGTGGGACAAGAAATGCGTTCGAGAAGTATCGGCGCCCATCGGAGCGCTCTTCGCCGTCGCCTCCTTTCATCAACGAAGATTTCTTCATTCCGGCTTTGACGCCGGTTTTTCCGTGATCGCGTCGAGCACCGATCGCGTGTCGGCGGCTTTCACGGCGAGGGGCAAGGCGCATCGACCCGCTCCGCACGCGCTGGCGGCCGCCGGCTTCAATGTATGCCGCCAAAGAGCCAGAGCACGATGAGCACGATCAGAACCGTGCCGAGCACGCCGCCAAGTCCGGCGCCGCCATAGCGGCTGTGTGCATAATATCCGCCGCCGCCGCCGAACAGAAAGAGCAGGATGATGATAAGCAGGATCGCGCCCACAAGGGCCTCCTTAAAGACCGCGTCGTCAAAAAGCCTAGAACATGGCGCCGCGGCGCGGTAGCGTCGGAAATCACTTATGCGGAGGAGACGATTAGCCTTTGCTCGCTGAGCCGCCAGCGCCATGCCGAAGCTGAATTGAGTAGTTTCCGAGTCTTTCGCGTTCGCCTATTCTGGACCAGGATCATTTCGTGGTCCGTCGTTCCGCGCGCCGTTGGCGCGCGGAACGACGCCTTGGCGCTGAATGCGCTCAACGCGACGCCGGAATGCGCGGAGGGCGAGCAGCGTTGAAACATGGAGCCCGCGACTATGAATCCGATCACATTGTTTCTGAGCGTCGTCTGCTTGGCCGCAGGCGCGGGGCTGGCTTATCTTGGCCTGTCGTTCTGGGGGGCGCTGTTCTTCATTGCCGCAATTCTTGTCGCGGCGGCGTTGAAGATGGCCAATACCTGGGAGAAATTCGTCATCCTGCGCGCGGGCAAGTTGCGCGGGGTCAAAGGACCAGGATTGTTCCTTATCATTCCCGTGATCGACAATGTCGTGGCCGTCATCGACGAGCGCATTCAGACGACCGCGTTCAGCGCCGAACAGGCGCTCACGAAAGACACGGTGCCGGTCAATGTCGACGCCATCATCTTCTGGTTTGTCCATGACGCGCAAAAGGCGGCGTTGAACATCACCAATTATCGCGAGGCGATCGATCGCGTCTCCCAGACCTCGCTGCGCGAGATGATCGGCTCGTCGATGCTGTCGGCGCTGCTGTCCGAACGCGACGTCGCCGACACTTTGCTGCGCGAGGAAATCGGCCGCAAGACCGCCGACTGGGGCATTTCGGTCAAGGCCGTCGAGATTCGCGACGTCGCCATTCCGGTCGCCCTGCAGGACGCCATGTCTCGCCAGGCCCAGGCCGAACGGGAAAAGCAGGCGCGCGTGATCCTTGGTTCGGCGGAAGCGGCGATCGCCGGAAAATTCGTCGAGGCCGCGACCATCTATGACGGTCATCCGGCGGCGCTGCAATTGCGGGCCATGAACATCATCTATGAGACGACCAAGGAGCGCGGCGCCACGATCCTTATTCCAACGTCCATGGTCGACAGCCTCAATCCGGTGGTCGCCCTCGCTCTGGCGGGCGGCGCCGTCGTCGGCAAGGACTTGGCGGGCAAGGAGTCGCAGGACCAGGCTGCGACGACAGAAATGCTCAATGCGTCTCTCCCTTCGATCGCCGGCCCGCAGCAGTAGACGTGGTGCGCGGGCGGACGGGAGCGACCCGTTCAGGGCGCCGTCGTCGCATCAAATGCGGACTGGATGGCCAGAACTAGATCGAGTTCGAAATAGGGCTTTTGCAGCACGGTCGCGCCGGGCTTCAGTCGCCTGACCGCGCCGGCGTCACCGGTGACGTAAATATGCGGAACGTGAACGGCGCGTGTGATGGTTTCAACCGCGCTGATTCCGCTGCCGTTCCGTAGGTGGACGTCGACGATCATCAGGTCCGGCTTCAAACGTCCGGCGGCCGCGACGGCGCCGCTCTCACTGGACTCGATGGCGCAAATCTTGTGACCAAACGCTTCGATGAGTTCAGTGAGCAGGTCGGCGATCAATCTATCGTCTTCGACGATCATCACGCTGAGCTTTTTCATGGCGTCATTCCGAATAAAGCTCCGTTCCAGCCACCGCGCGGCCGTTCGTCCGAGCCAGCGAAGAATCATTCTGAAGCGGCAGGTTAGATGACGCGCGCGAAGCCGAGGAGGTTCGGAAACTACTCACGCCGCCATTCCGAGAAAGGCCGCCACAGGGCGGCGAATAAGTGGTAATGTGGGCGCTTCCTGTCTGCGCGGCTGGTTTCGAAGAAGGATTTCGCATGCGAGAGCTTCAATCGCGGCCTAGAAAAAAGTCTCGGTTGAAATCGCGCGAAGGATCGTCGCGGACGGTCGGGCCCGCGCCTGAGCCCGCCTCCGGGGCCGCAAAGGAGTCCTCCGCATTCCCGGTCGTGGCGCGCAAGGGCCTGGGCGCCAAGCTCAGATCAATCATCCTGCGGGTCTTCCATGAAAACGCGCCGGTCTCCGTCGGCGGCAGCCGCGTCGATCGCGACGACAACGCGCTCCGCTTCGCCATATCGGCGCGGTCGATCCTCAACGACGGCGAGGAGCTGGCGCTGATCTGTATTCACGACGAAACGAAAGATACGCGCAACCGCGATCAAGGGGCCAAGTCGGGCGACATTTCGCGCATCGCTGAGCTTGAGCTGGAACTTGAGGCGACGCGAACCGAGTTGCAGGGCGCCATACGTGATCTGGAAGTATCGAGCGAGGAGCAGAAGGCGATCAACGAGGAGGCGCTTTCCATCAACGAGAAATTGCGGTCGACAAACGAGGGGCTGACGGCGCTCAACGACCAGCTTCAGGAAACGCTCGACCGGCAACGAAGGCTTTCAGACGATCTGCAAAATGTGCTGTACAGCACCGATGTCGCGACAATCTTCCTCGACATGAATCTCAACATCCGCTTTTTCACGCCCGCGACCAAAGCGCTGTTCAACGTCATTCCCGGCGACGTCGGACGGCCGCTGGCGGACCTCGCCTCGCTGGCGGCGGACAGCGCGCTGCTGTCCGACGCGCGAGCGGTGCTGGCCAAGCATCTGCCGATCGAACGCCAGATCGAAGCGCGCAGCGGCGCCTGGTTCATGCGGCGCATCCTGCCCTATCGGACGCGGAACAGCGGGGTGGAAGGCGTGGTTATCACCTTCGCCGACATCACGGATCGCAAAGGTGCCAGCGACGCGCTGGAGGCGGCCAGACGGAAGGCGGAAACCGCCGACACGGCGAAGTCCAGTTTCCTCGCCGCCGCCAGTCACGACCTGCGCCAGCCGCTGCAAACCTTGGCGCTGCTGCAGGGGCTTTTGATGCGCGCGGTCGAGGGCGCGCGGGCGCGCAATCTGGTTGAGCGAATCGGCGAGACTCTTGCGGCGATGACGGGCATGCTCAACGCGCTGCTCGATATCAACCAGATCGAAGCGGGCGTAGTCCGCCCCGAGCTGGAGCAGTTCCCGATCAACGATCTGCTGGTGAAATTGCACGACGAGTTCAACTATCAAGCGCAAGCGAAGTCTCTCGGCTGGCGCGTGGTTCCCTGCAGTCTGACGATTTGCAGCGATCCGCGCCTGCTCGAACAGATGCTGCGCAATCTGCTCTCGAATGCGTTGAAATACACCAAGAGCGGCGGGATCCTGCTTGGCTGCCGGCGCCGCAAGGGGAAGTTGAGCATCGAGGTCTGGGACACCGGGATTGGCATTCCGGAGGAGGAAATTCAGTCCATTTTCGAGGAGTATCATCAGGTCGGCAACGAGGCGCGTGAACGCAGCCTCGGCCTTGGCCTTGGCCTCTCCATTGTGCGGCGGATGGGCAATCTGCTTGGCCACCGGGTGCGCGTGCGCTCGCACCACGGCAACGGCTCCGTCTTCGCCATTGAAGTTTCGGCGTCGTTCATCGCGGCGCCGAAACGATCCGCATCGCCTCAGGATATTGATCCCGCGAGCGAACAGAAAGCGCCTCGCAAGGGCGCCATTCTGGTCGTCGAGGACGATCCTGAATTGCGCGAACTGCTTGCGTTTTCTCTTAAAGAGGAAGGCCATCGCGTGGCGCGCGCCTACGATGGCGCCGAGGCGATGCAATTGGTCGAGAGGGAAGATTTTCGTCCCGATATGATTCTTGTGGACTTCAATCTGCCGAACCGCATGAGCGGGCTCCAAGTCGCCGCCAAGGTTCGGGAAAAGCTCCACCGCGAGGTTCCGGTGATCGTTCTGACCGGCGATATATCGACCAAAACATTGCGCGCCATCGCCGCGGCCGACTGCGTGTTGCTCAACAAGCCGGTGAAACTGGACGAGGTGACGCTCGCCGTTCAAAGCGCGCTCGCGCCAAAGCGTCCGGCGGCGCGCGCGCCGCATCAACATCAAGCCGAAACGGCCAAAGCGCCCGGGCCGCCCGTCATTTTCGTCGTCGACGACGACAGCCACATTCGCGAGGCCATTCGCAACGTTCTCGAGGACGACGGACGGACTGTCGAGGATTTCGGCGACTGCGAGGCGTTTCTCGAAGCCTATCGACCGGGCCGGGAAGCCTGCCTGTTGATCGACGCCTATCTGCCGGGGATGAGCGGGCTCGAATTGCTGAAACGGCTGAACGACGACGGGCGTCGATTGCCGGCGGTGATGGTCACCGGCAAAGCCGACGTGGCGATGGCTGTCCAGGCCATGAAGGCCGGGGCGTTGGATTTCATCGAAAAGCCAATCAGCCGGGAAGAGCTGCTGGCCAGCGTCGATCGCGCTTTGGAGCATTCGCAGGACGCCGGCAAGCTTGTGGCCTGGCGGGAGGCCGCGGCGAATCATATCGAGGGACTGACGCAGCGGCAAAAACAGATCATGGAGCTGGTTCTCGCCGGTCACCCGAGCAAGAACATCGCGGCCGATCTCGGCATCAGCCAGCGCACGGTCGAAAACCATCGGGCCGCGATCATGAAACGGACCGGCGTGAGCTCGCTGCCGGCGCTGGCGCGTCTGTCGGTCGCGGCCGGCGATTGAGCGCCGCGCCGCGGATCGCCTCATGGATATGAGTAGATTCCGAGGCGATGGGCGCTTGATTTCAGATCGCGGTCGCGCGCCCCGTAGGTAGTTTCCGATTCTGCCCCGGCGGACGTGTTGGCGGTTAAGCTCCGATGGTCAAAACATTGATCTGGCCAGGAGAGTGAGATGAGAAAGTTGAGCATTTCGGCTCTTGTTCTTGCGGTTGCGGCTTTCACGCCAGCCTTCGGGCCGGCGCAAGCGGCGGAAAGCAGCGAGAGAGGGTCCAGGAGCGAGGTCGAGCGCGTTTGCGCTCCGCATCCCGATAGGGCCGCGCACGAAAGCGAATTCGCGGACAAGCTGGCCGAGCGCCTGCAATTGAGCGACGCTCAGAAAGCGGCTTTCAAGGAATTTCAGGTTGCGCGCGAAAAAGCCGTCGAGGCCGCCACGAGCCGCCTCTGCGCGAAAAAGCCGGACGCGTCGACCTTTGAGGGGAGGCTCAATTTTCATCAGGCGTTCCTTGAGGATCGGCTGGAGGCGGTGAGGGCGGAAAATCCGAAGCTGATCGCCTTTTACAACAGCCTCGACGCCGATCAGAAAATGAAGTTCGACAAAATCCGCGAACATAAGGTCCGCAGAGAAGGCCGCTAAGGCCAGGGCCAATTGTCCAACAACTAACGCGTTCCATTGGACGCATGGAGGGTCAGATGAGTTTCATTCGCATGGCCGCGATCGCGGCGGCCGCAACAATCCTTGCGACCACGACGGCGCCGGCCGGTCCGATTAACCCGCCCAGACTGCAAATATCGAACCCGGATATGCAGATCGAGCAAGTTCGGTTGCAGCGCCATCACCGCCGCCATGGCGGAGGAGCCTTCCCTGCGGCGGTCTTTGGCGCGATCCTCGGCGGCGCGCTGAACAACGGCTGCTATTTCAATGATTGCGGCTATGGCTACGGCTACGATTACGGCGGCGGCGGTTGGGGCGGCGGCGGACGCGGCCACGGCGGCGGCGGTTGGGGCGGCGGCGGACGCGGCCACGGCGGCGGTCATGGCGGTCACGGCGGACACCATCGCTGAACGGGCGACCCTAAGCGACGACCGGCGGTTCATGCTTGCGGCGGGGAGTCTATTTTGCCCCCCGCTTCTCAGTAAGAGCCGCCAATTTGTGGTGAGGGCTATTTCAGCATAAAGGCGAGAACGTCATGTCAGGCGAAGGACTGCTCATCTTACTTGTTGTCGGCGTCATCGCCGGCTGGCTGGCCGGCCATCTCGTACAAGGCACGGGACTAGGCCTCATCGGCGATCTGGTGATCGGCGTGGTCGGAGCCTTCATCGGAGGCTTGCTGCTGCCTCAACTTGGCGTCCATCTCGGGTCCGGGATGATCGCTTCGATCGCCAATGCGACAATCGGGGCCGTCTTGCTCCTCTTCGTCATTCGGCTGGTTCGAGGCGGCGGCGGATTGCGAAGCCGGTTTGGCGGCTATTTCGGCCGGCGCTGGTAACGGCGTCGCCATCATCTGTCGCCGCGTATTCAACGCGGCCGCGATTCAACGAATTCGCGCTCAACCGGAGTTTGCACCATGGCTCAGCTCATGCGTTTCGGCCGACGCGTTCCGCTTCCGTCAACCGTTCAGATTGTCCATGATCTCCTCGTCGCGCAGCGCGACGAAAACGCCCAACGGGCCAAAGAAGCCAAGGACGGCCCCAAGGATGGTCCATCGCAGGGCGATCCGGAAAGTGCTCCGACGCCCGCCGGGATCCGCGTTCTGCCTCAGGGCTGAGAGCCGCGTTCGGCGATCGCCGGGTTCGAGATTTCGACGCTCAAGGGCGCGCTAAAATTCAGCGGTGCACTAAACTTAAGGAGTCAATCAAATGTCCGCATGGCTTACCCCACCCTATGTCGTCCCCACCGTTCTGGTGTTGCTGGCTGTGGCCGGCTGGCTGGCGCGAACGTACGGATGGTGAGCGCGCGACGCGAATTCGTTTTTAACAACGACCACAAAGGTCGCGCGTTCAACCAGCGGGCAGAAGCGCGACGCCGGCTCCCCACAGCCAAACATCTACCGCCCAACTCCCGGAGTTGGGCGGTTTTTCGTTTTAGCCGACCGATGAACCATCACGCGCGCTGAAACCTGCGGCGCGCCCTATCGACCGGCGGTCAACGAAGCTTGACCTTCGCCAAGCGGCGTCGGTCAGCACCCTTTGCGTTGCTCCCACATTTGCAACTCGTTGACGCGGTCGGCCTCCCAGCCGCTCAACTGGCCGAAGGGAGGAAAGCAGCCTGGACCGAAGGCTTCACGGGCGCGCGCGGTCTTGAAGCAATAGCCGTTGCGAGCGTAAATCTTGTTCCGCGCGTACCAAAGGTCGTTACAAGACATATAGGCGGCCTCCTGCGCCGACGCGATGGACGGCATGACCACTTGCGAGGCCGTGACAATACTCGCGACGAAGCCGAACAACGCGAATTTCTTGAGTATGGACATTCTGCGATTAGACATGGAAATATCCTTTCAATGCACCCATTCCAACATGCCGCCTACCTCGGTCGTCCGGGGATATTGGCGAGATCCTTGTAAAGCGCGCGGACGCTTCTCCGCCGCCTGCTCCGGGGCGCGGGTACATCACCGCTCCCGCTTGCCGTCGACCCTCCGTTCTTTCGCGCGCCAAGACAGCGTCGCCGAAACCGCCCGCCAGTCCTAATCGCGAAGCCTTCCCAAACGAACGAAACTCCAGTTTGCTAACTACATTAGCAACACTAAATCAGTTTCCGATGACGGTCATTGCATCAAGTCAAGGAATCGAAGTTTGCTTTGCGCGCTTTGGAAACACGGGCTGCTTATTGCGATTTGATCGTCTCGAGCAGAAGAAAGTCGAGATCGTCGTCCGGCGAGAAATTTTCCTTCGTCGCCGTCAGCAGCGTCAAACTCTTCGCTTGCAGACCGTCAAAGCAAGTTGTTATCGGCAATCTGGCGTCCTCCTTGTCGATCGTCAGATTGAACTTGCCGATCGGCCCCGACCAGTTGCGCGCGGTCTTGAGCACATAGCGCAGCTCCGTTCCTTGCAGCGCGCCGGCCTTCTCCGCGAATTTGGCGTCGGCGAGAAAGGCTTTGTTGGGGCAATAGTTCTTGTGCAAGTCGCCCTTGGCGAGTTCGTCGACGGAGGTAAAGAAAACGCGCGGCACAGGACGATATTTGTGAGTGATCTCTATGGTTTTGCCGGCCGGAAATTTTTGCAGCCAATAGAATGTGATATTGGTAGTCCACTGCGGATTGACGTCGGGCGGTTTGCCTGGCCCCTGATCCGAGACCGAGATGACGCCATACCGCTGGAGTTCGGCTAACGCCGGCGCGGGAAGGCGGCTTAGGTCGTCGTAGAATTTTTTCTGCGCCTCGTCGTCCGCCATGATTAACGTCAAAGGCAGGTTGTATTTTTGCAACAGGGCGGTTACGTCGACGCCGAGGCTGACGGCCTTCGCTTGCACGGAAGGCGTAACCTTCTGTCCGTCGACGACCACCTCGAAACCGACGATGTTAATCGGATCGGACGCCTGCAAAATATAGTTGCCGCCTTCGCCCGTCGCGATATCCGGCAGGGGGAACGCAGGGCTGTTCAGTTCTCAATACAGTCCAGGCATGTCGAGTATGAGATTGAGGTCGAGCGCTGCGCGCCATCTGGCGTTTTTGATGTTATCGCATCCTGCGGCCCTGAGCAGGTTGTAAGCGAAGGAGCGCAAGCGGGCGGCGATGTCCGGGTTCTTGCGAATGCGTGAAGCGTCCTCGGCGAAGGTGACATCGCGTACATAATGGCTGGAGTTCTCGATCCGCCAATGCCGGCGTATGTGTTCATTCCATTGTTCGGGCGTTTGTAGCGCGACAAATTGGGTGAGAGGCGGGCGACAATCTGGATGAGAATCTGGTGTCGCGGCGACGCCGATATTGGCGGCGCTGATTGTCGCGCGCAAGAGGTTTTCGACGTTGATTGTCGCGGCGCGTCAATCAGCGAGATCAGCTTCGGCGAGATTGGCGATTGTCGCCTGAGCCGCCGGGCGTCCCGGTCCCCGCTTTCGCTCGATGGCTTGGCGGCGACGATAGCTTTCGACATTCAGTTCGAAGATCGTGGCGTGGTGGACGAGGCGATCGACGGCGGCGAGCGTCATGGCAGGATCGGGAAAGACCTTGTTCCATTCCCCGAACGGCTGGTTGGCGGTGATCAACATGGATCTCCGTTCGTAGCGGGCGCTGATCAGTTCGAACAGCACGCTGGTTTCGGCTTGGTCCTTTGTGACGTAGGCCAGATCGTCGAGGATCAGCAGGTCGAAGCGATCGAGGCGGTCGATCGCGGCTTCGAGCCCGAGTTCGCGCCGGGCGATTTGCAGCTTCTGCACCAGGTCGGTGGTTCGGGTGAACAGAACCCGATAGCCGTTTTCGATCAAGGCGAGGCCGATGGCGGAGGCGAGATCGTTCTTGCCGCCGCCGGGCGGACCGAACAACAGGACGTTGGCGCCTTTGCCGAGCCAGGCGTCGCCGGCGACGATCGCCATGACCTGAGCTTTCGAGATCATCGGCACGGCCTCGAAGGCGAAGGTCTCAAGCGTTTTTCCGGGCAAAAGCTCCTGCCCGGAAAAACACTTGAGTTCTTCGCCTTCGAGGCCGTGCCGATGATCTCGAAAGCTCAGGTCATGGCGATCGTCGCCGGCGACGCCTGGCAAAGGCGCCAACGTCCTGTTGTTCGGTCCGCCCGGCGGCGGCAAGAGTCATCTCGCCTCCGCCTGCCTCGCTGATCGAAAACGGCTACCGGGTTCTGTTCACCCGAACCACCGACCTGGTGCAGAAGCTGCAAATCGCCCGGCGCGACCTCAGCCTCGAAGCCGCGATCGACCGCCTCGACCGCTTCGACCTGCTGATCCTCGACGATCTGGCCTACGTCCCAAGGACCAGGCCCAAACCAGCGTCCTGTTCGAACTGATCAGCGCCCGCTAGAGCGGCGATCATGCTAATCACCCCGCCAACCAGCCGTTCAGGAAATGGAACAAGGTCTTTCCCGATCCTGTCATGACGCTGAGCGCCGTCGATCGCCTCGTCCACCACGCCACGATCTTCGAACTGAATGTGGACCCCTGGGCGCCGGGGAGCCGTCGGAGCAAGCGGGGACCGGGACGGCCGGGCGGCTCGGGCGAAAATGGACCAATCTCGCCGAAGCTGATCTCGC
>CAVTNU010000035.1:0-73692 GCA_963736175.1 uncultured Alphaproteobacteria bacterium
AGTCGACCCTTTGCGCGCTCCAGCGGCCGCCGCAATATTCCGTGGGCGACGACCACGGACCGGAGGCGAAATTGCCCTTGACCGCGCCGTTGGCGCGCAAGACTTTTGCGCCCATGGTGAAATGACCGACGAAAACGCCTTCTTCGTCGACATAACCCCAGGGCTCGATATCGCCGCTGTCGATTCCGACAACGCGATTGTTGGCGAGCGTGAGGACGCCTGCCGCCGATTTCTGGCAATTGCCCACCGTCGTCGTCACTTCGACGCGCCAATGGCCGTCGGCGCCGGCGGCGCGCGCCGCAACGCTGGAAATCGCCGTCAGGAAGATGGCGGCCATGAAATAACGAACGCGCACTGCAATCTTCTCCCCCGAGGCATATCGCGAAAAGCCGAACGGCTTTGTCGACAACAATATGCGGTTAAACAGATGGTTGGATCACGTCGATCGAATCGGTTCAATGCTAACGCGCTCAACCCAAATCGCCAATGTCTTGAAAATCCGTGTGACCGATTGGCTTGCACGTGGCAAGACCATTGACAAGCGCGCGAGCCGAATTTCTCAAATTTTTTTTGACCGACGTCAAAAAATTGTCACGCGAATTGCAGCTTGCGAAGCCTCCTCACGCGGCGGCGAGCGCCGCGCGCAACTGCCCGAGCATGTCGCTGCCGGCAAAGATGAAATCCGACACGCCGGCCTCGCGCAATGACGCTTCGAGTTCGCCGGGACGGCCGGCGAGATAAACGACAGCGCCCTGCGTCTTCAGCGTTTTCGCCGCCTCAACCGCCGTTTCGGCATAAAGCGCGTCGGAGGAGCACAGCACCGCAAGCTTGGCGCCGCTGGCCTTGAACGCGCGCGCCAGTTCGGCGGCGTCGGTGAAACCGTCGGCGCCTTGCGCCTCCACGCCGCCCGCTTCGAAGAAATTCTTGGCGAACGTCGCCCGCGCCGTGAAGGCGGCGACGGGACCGAGATTGGCGAGAAAGATTTTGGCCGGCGCGCCTCTGGCGGCGGCCGCGTCGGCCGCATCGCGCAAGGCTTCGAACGGCTCGGCGAGACGATGCGGCGCGAGAGCGCCGGGCGCTGAGGCGACAAGCGCGACCGCGGGAGCGGCGACAAGCACGGAAACCGGCTTTTCATGAATGTCGGGGAATTCGCTGACGCCGGTCAAGGGCTCCTTGCGACGGGCGATGTTCTTCGCCCGCAGCGCGGCGACGTCGCGCACCTCTTGCTGGAAGGCGCCGGCGGCGAGCGCCTTGGGCAGGCCTCCGCCGGCCTCGATTTTCTGGAACAGCGCCCAGGCGCGCTGGCAGAGCTCCGACGTCAGCGCTTCGATGGCGCCCGATCCGGCGGCCGGATCGGCGACCTTGGCGAGATTGGATTCCGCCAGGAGCACCAGCTGCGTGTTGCGGGCGATCCGGCGCGCGAAAGCGTCCGGCAGGCCGATGGCCTGGGTGAACGGCAGCGCGCAGATCGAATCGGCGCCGCCGAGGCCCGCCGAAAACACCGCGACCGTCTCGCGCAGGAGATTCACCCAGGGATCGCGCCGGCTCATCATGCGCCAGGCGGTCTCCGCGTGCACACGGATCGGTTCGACCGTCAAGCCGCAGGCCGCCTCCGCCTGCGCCCATAACTGGCGGAGGGCGCGGAATTTGGCCAGGGTCAGGAATTGATCGGCGTCCGCGGCGAGGCGGAAATCGATTAGCTTGCGCGCGGCGTCAAGATCGAGGCCCGCGCCGTCCAGCGCGCGCAGATAGGCGACGGCGGCGGCGAGCGCGAACGCCAACTCCTGCGCCTGCGAACCGCCGGCGGCGTGGACGAGACGCGCGTCGGCGCTGAACACGCCGCCCTTCAACCCGCGCCCCGCCGCCGTTTTGGCGAAGGCGGTAAATTGCGGCGCGCCGGCGCTCCAATCGGCGTTCTGGCCGCTCATCGCCGCCTGACCGAGAGGATCGAGGCCAAAGGAGATGTCGAGCCCGGCGGGATCGTATTGGCGCTTTTCGATCAGCCTCATAAGGGCTTCGGCCACGGCCACGCTCCGCGCCGCGTTGTCGACGACAAGACGCAGGCCGGCGTCGAGATGAACGCCCTCGAGCGCGCCCTCAAGCGCGTCCGGTTCGCTCAAGCCGAATCCATAGCCGCCCGCCGAGCCGGCGAAAACCACATGCAGACCGTCCGCGCCGTTTTCGAGATCGATCAACGCCAGCGCGTTGGCCGCCTTGGGATCGGGATGATCGAGCCGCGCCGTCACCTTCCAAGCGCCCGCGGCGTCAGACGCGCCCGCGGCGCGCAGGGCGCGCGGAGCGGGGCCGCCGCGCGGATAAAGCGGCGCGATTTCAACGCCGTCATAAGTCTTGGCGATCAGCTTTTCGAACGACGCGCCCTTGAGCGCGCCGTCTACCAACTTGCGCCATTGCTCTTGCGAGGCCTGGGGAAAACCATCAACGAAAGGCGCGGTCTGGTCGGTCGCGGCCATGACTGTCTCCTGAAAACGAATTTGCGCCCTTTTGCCATTTCGCGCGGCGTAAGGCCACATATCCTTCGTGGGATGGCGCGAGACCGGGCGCCGGCCACGTTTGCCGATGAAATATTCATCGACGGAGGCCCGCCTGAGAGACGACCGTGCAGCCCCCAAGAACACAGCGCAAAACTGCATAAATAAGCGGCGCCCTGCGCGCAACGAGAGCAACGCGCATCAATCGCAGCCTGATTCATTAAACAATTTGTAAGGATTCAGCCAAATCCGACTTTGGCACGGTCCTTGTTTAGGTATGGGCGGCCAGGGTCCTGCCCTGCGGCCTGATCCTTTGCGGATGGTTGTTCCACCGCGGCAATCGGGGGGCGAAATGAAAAATATTGTAGCGATTATCAAGCCGTTCAAGTTGGACGAGGTGCGCGAGGCGCTCACCGGCGTCGGCGTGCACGGCCTGACCGTGACCGAAGTCAAAGGTTACGGCCGACAGAAGGGCCACACGGAAATCTATCGCGGCGCCGAATATACGGTGAACTTCCTGCCGAAATTGAAGCTGGAAATCGCCGTCGCCGCCGATCTCGTCGACAAGGCGATCGACGCCATCGTTTCCGTCGCCAAGACCGGCCAGATCGGCGACGGCAAGATTTTCGTCAGCCCGCTCGATCAGGCGATCCGCATTCGCACCGGCGAGCGCGATTCGGACGCCTTGTGAGCCAACCTTTCCCTTTCGTCAGGAGTTGACCGACTATGAACCTCATTCCCTCCCGCAAGACCGCCGCTTTGGCGCTGGGTCTTGGCCTTGCCGGACTGGCCGTTTGCGCCGGCGCCGCGCTGGCCGACACCGCGCCGGCCGCCCCCGTGCCCAACAAGGGCGACACTGCCTGGATGCTCATCTCCAGCGCCCTCGTTCTGATGATGTCGATCCCCGGCCTCGCCCTGTTCTACGGCGGTCTGGTGCGCACCAAGAACATGCTGTCGGTTCTCACCCAGGTCTTCGCCATCGTGTCGCTGGTCGGCGTCGTTTGGGCGCTCTACGGCTATTCGGAAACCTTCACCAACGGCGGCGCGCTGAACGATTTCGTCGGCGGCTTCTCCAAGGCCTTCCTGAGCGGCGTTGACGCCAACGCCACCGCGCCGACCTTCTCCAACGGCGTCGTCATTCCGGAACTGGCCTATATGGTGTTCCAGATGACCTTCGCCATGATCACCCCGGCGCTGATCGTCGGCGCCTTCGCCGAACGCATCAAGTTCTCGGCGGTGATGCTGTTCGTGCTGTTGTGGGTGACGGTGATCTATTTCCCGATCGCCCACATGGTCTGGTACTGGTCCGGCCCGGACGCGATCGGCGACGCCGCCAAGGCGCTGGCCGCGGCTTCCGGCGACGCCGCCAAGGCGGCGGCGCAGGCCAAACTCGACGCGGTCAACCTCGACGCCGGCAAGGTGTTCCAGTGGGGCGCGCTCGACTTCGCCGGCGGCACGGTCGTCCACATCAACGCTGGTATCGCGGGCCTGGTCGGCGCGCTGATGATCGGCAAGCGCATCGGCTACGGCAAGGAAGTGCTGGCGCCCCATTCGCTGACCATGAGCATGATCGGCGCCTCGCTGCTGTGGGTCGGCTGGTTCGGCTTTAACGCCGGCTCCAACCTTGAGGCCAACGGCACGACGGCTCTGGCCTTCGTCAACACCATGCTCGCCACCGCCGGCGCGGCGCTGTCCTGGCTGCTGGTGGAATGGGCGGTCAAAGGCAAGCCCTCGCTGCTCGGCATGATCTCCGGCGCGGTCGCCGGCCTCGTCGCCGTCACCCCCGCCTCCGGCTACGCCGGCCCGATGGGTTCGCTGGTTCTCGGCCTCATCGTCTCGCCGCTCTGCCTGTTCTTCGTCTCGACGGTGAAGAGCAAGTTCGGCTATGACGACGCGCTCGACGTGTTCGGCGTCCACTGCATCGGCGGCATAACCGGCGCCATCGGCACCGGCATCCTCGTCGCCCCCTATCTCGGCGGCGTCGGCCTCACCGACTACACCAACATCACCGGCAATAACGCCGGAACCTACGACATGCTCGCCCAGGTGATCGTCCAGGCCAAGGCGGTCGGCGCCACCCTGGTGTGGTCCGGCGTCGGCTCGGCCATCCTGTACAAGCTCGTCGACCTGATCGTCGGACTGCGTCCCACGGCCGATCAGGAGCGCGAAGGCCTCGACATCGCCGATCACGGCGAGCGCGCCTACAACTACTGAGACCCCTCGCGGCGGCGCTTGCGCGCCGCCGCTGTCCTGCGCCCGCCTTCCGGCCGGCCTTTCCCCAAACAAAACGGCGCGGCCCCGAAGCCGCGCCGTTTTTCGTTCTCCCGCGCCAACCCAATCGCCAAGACAAAGCCCTCAAGGCTCCAAAGGCGAATCGGGTCGCGCAAAAGCGGCGAGGCGAGCGCATAGCGAAAGGCTGTCTGGCGCGATTGGCGCGGCTTTCGCCCTGACGCACGTCAGAATAACCCGCCGCGACATGTCACATATTTGCGACACTTGCGCAGGAAGTGTGACGGGAACGAAAAATTGCACAATGCTTGGGCATTTGCCTAAGTCTTATCCTTGAGTTGATAGAACCTTTCGGGCCAATTTGCTGCATCGAGTTTGCATATTGGAGCAAGTCAATGAAGTTTACCTCCCTCGCCGCGATCGCCGCCGCGATGGCCGTTTCCGCCGGTACGGCGGTCGCCGCCGACCTCCCGAGCACCAAGGCTCCCGCCGCCGCGCCCGTCGCCAGCCCCTGGGATTATGATATCGGCGCCGGCCTCACCAGCGATTACATGTTCCGCGGCATCACCCAGTCCGCGCACGGCCCGAGCGTCGCGGCGCATGGCGAGCTGCGTTACAACGCCAACGACACTTGGCAGCTCTATATCGGCACGTCCGGCGAGAGCATCAATTTCAATGCGGATTCGAGTTCGCTGCGCGCTGCGGGCGGCAATACCCTCCTCGGATTCAGCTGGGGCAATCCCTCGATGGAGTGGGACGGCGACGCCGGCGTGCGCGGCACGTTCGGCAAGTTTAGCGTCGACGTCGGCGGAATCGTCTACGGCTATCCCAACACGCCCGCGACCTATTGGCCGCGCACCTATACCTGGGAAGAAGGCTACATCAAGCCGAGCTACAACGTCACCGATTCGCTGACCATCGGCGCCAACTTCTCCGCCACGCCGAGCTACGCCAATTCCGGCGCCCCGCTGAATATTTGGAAGGCAACTTCAAGTGGACGTTGCCCGACAATCTTTCGGCTTTCGCGATTTCCGGCGCCTTCGGCCGTCAGTTCTTCAGCGGCAAGACCGACTCGATCATCTATACGGGCGGCTTTGGCGCTGCCAACGTGGGCTTCACGCCCGGCCAATATCCGAGCTATGACACCTGGAACGTCGGTCTGGGCTACACTTGGAAGTTCGCCACTCTCGATCTTCGTTATTGGGGCACCGACCTGTCGCGGGCCGCGGCGGCTCAGCTCTGGGGCGCCGGCGGTTACGATCTGCCGTCGAACGGCGCGCAGAACCGCTCGAGCTTCGGCGACCAGCGCTTCGTCGCCACCCTGTCGTTCGACCTGACCTCCAAGGATCTGAAATGATCTGATTGCCGCCGGCCGCGCGTCGGCGACAATTTTTGAACCTTAAAGAAAACGCGCCCGCATCAAACCGGGCGCGTTTTTTTGCGTCGTTCCGGGTTACGGGCCGGCGACCGCCCGGCCCACGAAGAACGGGCGGCAAACGAGCGCGGACGTAAACACCGCCGCCCGACAGAATGAGCGAATATCCGAACAGGACCTGCTCAAACGCTTGCCTGGAATGCCGCTGTTATATGCAGTCTGCGAATATATTGCGCAGCACCAGGCGGGCTAAGCCAAACATTCAGGGGGCCATCGCGCGCAACGGGTCGTTGTCTTTCCGCGAACGAACAATCCTCCAGAACACGGACTGTCGCCTCGAATACAGCGTCTTTCCGGAATTTTGAGCCATTTTCGACTCTTACGAACGCCGAAAGACGCCAGGCGAAACGCGCCCGGCCGTTCCCCCATCAGGCCGAAATCGAACGCGGCGCGGCCATCGTGGCAAGGCTTTTGCTTGCTTTTCCGCGCGGTTGGATATGCGTCGACGCCGGAGTTCGGATGTCGGCGTCTGTTTGATCTGCCCCATCCGAACTTTCCGACCCCAAATTCGAATTAGCCAACAACGAGAGGCGTGAAATGAGCACTGCCGCCGAAGTCCTGAAGAAAATCAAGGACGAAGACATTAAATACGTCGATCTGCGCTTCACCGACCCGCGCGGCAAGTGGCAGCACGTGACCTTCGATATCGCGCTCGTCGATGAGGAAATGTTCTCCGAAGGCATGATGTTCGACGGCTCCTCGATCGCCGGCTGGAAGGCGATCAACGAATCCGACATGAAACTAATGCCCGATCCGTCCACGGCTGCTTTGGACCCCTTCTTCGCCGCGTCGACCCTTTCGATCGTCTGCGACGTGCTCGAACCGATGACCGGCGAGCCCTACAACCGCGACCCGCGCGGCATCGCCAAGAAGGCCGAAGCCTTCCTCAAATCCTCCGGTATCGGCGACACCGCCTATTTCGGTCCGGAAGCCGAATTCTTCGTCTTCGACGACGTCCGTTTCAAGGCCGATCCTTATAATACCGGCTTCGTCCTCGATTCGATCGAGTTGCCGACCAACCAGGACACGCCCTACGAAGGCGGCAACCTCGGCCACCGCGTGCGCACCAAGGGCGGCTATTTCCCGGTTCCTCCGGTCGAACTCGGCGCAGGACATGCGCGGCGAGATGCTCGCGGCCATGGCGGCCATGGGCGTCAAGGTCGAAAAGCACCATCACGAAGTCGCCTCGGCGCAGCACGAACTCGGCATGAAGTTCGGCACGCTGACCACGATGGCCGACCATCTCCAAATCTACAAATACGCCATCCATCAGGTCGCGCAGAGCTACGGCAAGACCGCGACCTTCATGCCGAAGCCGATCTACGGCGACAACGGCTCGGGCATGCACGTGCACCAGTCGATCTGGAAAGCCGGCAAGCCGGTGATGGCCGGCAATAAATACGCCGACCTCAGCCAGGAATGCCTCTACTACATCGGCGGCATCATCAAGCACGCCAAGGCGCTGAACGCTTTCACCAATCCCTCGACGAACTCGTACAAGCGTCTCGTCCCGGGCTTTGAAGCGCCGGTTCTGCTCGCCTATTCGGCGCGCAACCGTTCGGCCTCCTGCCGTATTCCGTGGACCAACAACCCGAAGGCCAAGCGCGTCGAGGTCCGTTTCCCCGATCCGACGGCGAACCCCTATCTCGCCTTCTCGGCCATGCTGATGGCCGGCCTTGACGGCATCGTCAACAAGATCGATCCGGGCGCGGCCATGGACAAGGATCTTTACGACTTGCCGCCGAAGGAGCTGAAGAAGATCCCGACGGTCTGCGGCAGCTTGCGCGACGCCCTCGCCAATCTCGACAAGGACCGCGCCTTCCTCAAGGCCGGCGACGTGTTCAACGACGACTTCATCGACGCCTATATCGATCTGAAGATGCAGGACGTCTACCGCATGGAAATGACGCCGCATCCGGTCGAATTCGACATGTACTATTCTTACTGATTCCGCCTTTTGACGGAATAAAATGAGCCGGCGCGCCGCTTCAAAGCGGCCGCCGGTTTTTTTGCGTTCTCGCCCTGAACGCGTTTGTCATTCGGTTGTCATCTTCGCAGGATCGATGAAGATCTGACGCTAATTTTTCGAGTTTCCCGGCCATAACCACGCATAACGGGCCCCTCCCCGCGGCGATTTCGACGTGATGCGAAAGCCACGGCGGAAAGAAAAGCGTTAATTGGCGCGCCATTCCGATTGCATCTGGCCTTCGAACCGTGAGATTGGCCATCCGGGGCGGTGGAAGGCAGAAACACGTCGGCGCATGGCGGGCGCGTCCGTTCGGGCGATTTGTCGTGCTCCGTTGAACGCAGGTTGATGATGGAACCCGAAAAGCAAATCCGCCGGTCCTATCTCGGCCCGATCCTGCTGATCGGCGTCGTTTTGGCCGGCTATTATTTTCTCGGCGGCAAGAATCATTGGCCGTTCGGCGCGCCTCCGCAGGAAGCCGCCGAAGCGCCTGCCGAAGCGGGGCCGCCAACGCTGGAGCTGACGGAAAAACAATTGCGGACGATCAAGCTCGACAAGGTCACGACGCGCGATTTCCGGGTCGTCAAGTCGGCGGTCGGCAATGTCGATTTCAACCAGGATCTTTCCGCGCAGGTCTCCACGCCCTATCAGGGCCGCATCCTGCAAGTATTCGTCAATCTCGGCGATCGGGTGACGCGCGGCCAGCCGCTGTTCAGCCTGGAAAGCCCGGATCTGATAGCCGCCGAGTCGACGCTGATCCAGACCGCCGGCGTGCTGGATCTGACCAACGCCAACCTGACCCGTTTGCGCGGCGCGACGAAAATCGGCGGCACGGCGCAAAAGGATCTCGACCAGGCGATTTCGGACCAGAAGACGGCCGACGGCGCCTATAAATCGGCGCGCCTCGCCATGACTGTGTTTGGCAAGACCGACGCGGAAATCGACCAGATCGCCAAGGAGCGCAAGGTCGATCCCGCGCTGATTATTCGCAGTCCGGTCGACGGTCTCGTCTCCTCGCGCATCGCATCCGCAGGCATGCTGGCGCAGCCCGGCGCGACGCCAACGCCGATCGTCGTCAGCGACGACGCCTCGATGTGGCTGAACGCCTATGTCGCCGAAAGCGACGCGCCCGCGATCAATGTCGGCGAAGCGGTGGTGGCCAAAATTCCCGCGGCGTCGGATGTTCCGTTCGAGGGCAAACTGACGCGCGTCGGCGGCGCGCTCGACCCCAACACGCATCGACTGTTGGCGCGCGCCCAGATCGACGATCCCAGCCATAAGCTGCGCGCCGGCATGACGGCGACCTTCGAAATCACCGCCGATCGCTCGATCCGGTCGCTGAGCGTTCCCGCCGCCGGCGTCGTGCGTGAGGGTGACGGCTCGATGGTCGTCTGGGTGGCCAAGGACGACACCCATTTCTCGCAGCGACTGATCAAGGCCGGCTTGTTGCAGGATGGCGACGTGCAAATTTTGGACGGCTTACAGGATGGCGAAACGGTGATCGTCGACGGCGCCATTTTCGTCGACAATATTCTGAACGCCAGCCCCTCTGACTGAAGATCAAACCATGCTCATGCAGAAACGCCTTCGCGCCGGAGCCGGACCTTGATCAAGGCCCTGCTCACGTTCAGCCTGACGCGCCGCGCCATCGTTGTCCTCGGCGTCGTGGTGTTTCTTGCCGCGGGCGTCTTCGCCTTCGTCAAGCTGAATATCGAGGCCTATCCCAATCCCGCGCCGGTGATCTTGGAAGTCACCGCCCAGGCCGCCGGCCTGTCCGCCGAGGAAATGGAGAAATATTACACCATTCCCATGGAGATCGGTCTTTACGCGACGCCCGGCGTGGCGAGCATCCGCTCGACCTCCTTCTACGGGCTGAGCTTCGTTCGCGTCACCTTCAAATATGGGATCGAACATCATTTCGCCTATTCGCAGGCGGCGGTCGCCTTGCAGCAGAACGTCAATCTGCCGAACAATCAGGCTCCGCAAATTCAGCAGTCCAGCCTGACCGGCGAAATTTTCCGCTATCAGGTCACCGGCCCAGAGCATTTCGGCCTGACCAATCTGCGCACCATCGAGGACTGGGTGGTGGCGCGCCGTCTTTTGACCATCCCCGGCGTCGTGCAGATCAACGCCTGGGGCGGCACGACCAAGGAATTCCATGTCGAGGTCGACCCGGCCAAGCTCGAAGCCTATAATCTAACCATTCCTCAGATCATCTCGGCGCTCGGCGCGGCTAATATCAATGTCGGCGGACGCGAAATCACCATAGGCCAGCAGTCGGTCAATATCCGTGGCCTCGGCCTGATCGACAGCGGCGGCGCCGACGACCTGACCAAAGGCGACCGGACCGAGGACATAGAAAGTATCGTTCTCTCGCAATCCAACGGCGTACCCGTCCAGATCAAGAATGTCGCGCGCGTCAGCGTCGGCTATGTGCCGCGGCTGGGCATCGCCGGGCATGACGAGGAAGACGACATCGCCGCCGCCATCGTCGTGATGGGCGCCACCCAGCACACCAACGACATTCTGCCCAAGGTCAAAGCGGAAGTTGAAAAGATCAACACCGACGGCACGCTGCCGCCCGGCGTCAAGGTCGTGCCGTATTACGACCGCGGTTCCCTGGTCAACGTGACGACGCATACGGTCGAGCACAACCTTGTTTTCGGCTGCTTGCTGGTGTTTTTCATCCAATGGGTCTTTCTTGGCGATCTGCGCAGCGCCATAATTGTCGCCTCGAATATTCCCTTCGCCCTGTTCTTCGCCATCATGATCCTTGTCGCGCAAGGCCAGGACGCCAATCTGCTGTCGGTCGGCGCCGTCGATTTCGGCATTATCGTCGACTCGGCGGTCATCCTCGTTGAAAACATCTTTCGAAACTTCCAGTTGCGCGGCAATGACCGGCAGATGCTGTTGCAGCACCTGTTCGAAGGCTATTGGGGCGAGAATCCGACGGCGTTCGGCACAAAGAGCGACAACGTGCGCTGGACCAACCGTCTGCGTCTGATCTTCATCAGCGTGCTGCAAGTCGACAAGGCGGTGTTCTTCACCGCCGTGATCACCGTCACGGCCTTCGTGCCGCTGTTCACCATGACGGGCGTCGAGGGCCAGATTTTCGGCCCGATGGCGCGCACATACGCCTATGCGCTGGCGGGCGCGCTGATCGCCACCTTCACGGTCACGCCGGTTATGGCCTCGCTGGTTCTGGCGGCGCGCGTCAAGGAAACCGAGACCATCGTCGTTCGCGCCATTCGCTCGATCTATTCGCCGATCCTGCGCTTCGCCCTGGACAACGCCGGCCTGGTCATCGCCTTCGGCCTGTTCTTCCTTTGCATCGGCGCCGTATTCGCCACACGGCTCGGCAGTGAATTCCTGCCGGCGCTGGAGGAAGGCAATTACTGGATCCGCGCTTCGCTGCCGCCGACCATTTCTCTCGACGCCGGCTCGGCGGCGACCAACAAGATGCGCGAAGTCTTGATGCGCCATCCCGAGATCGAAACGGTCGTGTCGCAACACGGCCGCCCCGACAACGGCTCGGACGCCTCGCCCTTCTCCAATGTCGAGCTTTTTGCGCCGCTCAAGCCGTTCGACGAATGGCCGGCGGGCCTGACCAAAGAAAAACTGACGGCCGAACTGCAGAAGGAATTCGCCGACGAAATGCCGGGTGTCGGCTTCAATTTCTCGCAATACATCCAGGACAACGTCGAAGAGGCGCTGTCCGGCGTGAAAGGCGCGAATTCGGTCAAGATCGTCGGCCCAAATCTGATCAAGCTGGAAGAATTGGCGGCGCAGGTCCAAAGCGAGATGTCGAAGGTGCCGGGCGTCGCCGATCTCGGCATCTTCCACGTCCAGGGCCAGCCAAATCTGAACATCAAGATCAACCGCGCCAAAGCCGCGCGGTACGGTTTGAACACCGGCGACGTCAATACCGTCGTGCAAGCCGCCCTCGGCGGCGTCACCGCGACGACTCTGCTGGAGGGCGACCGACAGTTCGGCGTCGCTGTGCGCCTGCTGCGCGAGAACCGCACGGACCTCGATGCGATCAGGGCGATCAAGGTCGGCTACGCCAACGGCAATGCCAATCAGGTCGCCTATGTGCCGTTGAGCGAAGTCGCCGACATCGCGCTCGATACCGGCGCCTCCTATATCTATCATGAGCTTGGCGCCCGCTATATTCCGATCAAGTTCTCGGTGCGCGGTCGCGACCTCGGGGGAGCCGTGGCTGAAGCTCAGAAACGCGTCGCCAAGGCCGTCAAGCTGCCCGTCGGTTATCGCATCGTCTGGGCGGGCGAATTCGAGGATCTGGAAAACGCCCGCGCGCGCCTGATGATCGTGGTGCCGATCACATTCGCCCTCATCCTCGTCATGCTCTATGGCCTGTTCAATTCAACGCGCGATAGTTTGCTGGCGATGGCGGGCATTCCATTCGCCGTTTGTGGCGGCGTCATCGCGCTCTATGCGTCCGGCCTGACTTTCTCGATTTCCGCCGCGATCGGCTTCATTTCGCTGTTCGGCGTAGCAGCGATGGACGGGATTTTGAACATCACCTATTACCGCGAACTGCGGATCGGCGGCATGGACGTCGTCGAGGCGGTTTATCACGGCGCCGAGCAGCGCATGCGGCCGATGCTGATGACCGCCCTGTCGGCCGGCGTCGGTCTGTTTCCCGCCGCCATCTCCACCGGAATTGGCAGCCAAGTGCAAAAGCCGCTGGCGACCGTGGTGGTCGGCGGCATGACGATCGGCCCGATCATGTTGCTGCTCGTCGCGCCAGCGATCCGCAAATGGTTCCTTGGCCGTGACGAATTTTTGCGGCGCAGAACCATTGTCGAGCCGCCCCCTTTGGCGCATGAACAATCTTCCGGCGGATCGGAGCCGAGAGAATGACCGGAACGCTTAGACATGGCCTGAACGTTTCGCGCGGTGGCGCGGCGAGCGCGGCCGCGTTCCTTTTGGCGCTGACGCTGACGCTGTCCGGCTGCGCCGTGGGGCCGGATTTCATCGCCTCGGCGGCGCCTGACGTCAACGGCTATACGCCGGAGGCGCTGAACGGCGTGTCCGGCGCCGGAGTGCATGGCGGTGACGCGCAGCGTTTCGTCAAGGATATGGACATTCCGGGCCAATGGTGGAGCCTTTTCCACTCCAAGGCTCTGAACAGGCTGATCGAGACAGCGCTCGCCAATAATCACGACCTCAAGGCGGCCGACGCCGCCCTGAAAGTGACGAAGGAAGCGGTCGAAGCGCAAAGGGGCTTCTTCTATCCGACCGTTAACGTCACGCCTAACGCCTTTCGCTCTTTGCAGGCGACCGGAACAATCGCGCCCACGCTCAACAACGGCGCTTCGATTTATAGTCTCTACACGCCGCAGGCGAACATCTCCTATACGCCGGACGTATTCGGCCTCAACCGCCGCACCGTGGAATCCCTGCAGGCCCAAGCCGACATGCAGAAATTCCAGACGGAAGCGGCCTATCTGACGCTGACCTCGAACGTCGTTCTCGGCGCCGTGCAGGAGGCCTCGCTCCGCGGCCAGCTCGCCGCGACCAAAAAAGCCATCAAGACGATGAGTGATCTTTTGATCGTCATCAGGAAGGAGAAGGCGATCGGCCAAGTGGCCGAGGCCGACGTCGCCGCGCAGGAAGCCGCTCTGGCCGCCGCGCTCGCTGCTCTGCCGGTGTTGGAAAAGGAGCTGGCGCAACAGCGCGACCTGCTCACGGCTTTGACCGGAGGCCTGCCGAGCCAGCCGATCTCGGAGACTTTCGAATTGTCCGGCCTGCGTCTGCCGGAAAAAATGCCTGTCAGCCTGCCAGCCAAATTGATCGAGCAGCGCCCGGACATCCGCGCGGCGGAAGAAAACCTGCATTCCGCCGCCGCTCTGGTCGGCGTCTCGGTCGCCAATCGTCTGCCGAATGTGGCCATCACCGGCAACGCCGGCACGACCGCCACGACCATCGCCGGACTGTTCGTGCCGGGCAATAATTTCTGGACATTCGGCGCGGAGATTTCGCAGACGGTCTTCGACGGCGGCGCGCTGATGCACCGTCAGGCGGGCGCCGACGCCGCCTACGCGCAGGCCGCCGAGCAATATAAAAGCACGGTGGTCAACGCCTTCCAGAACGTCGCTGACAGCTTGCGCGCCATTCAGCATGACGCCGACGGCTTGAAGGTCGCGTTCGCGGCCGAGCGGGCGGCGGAAAAGAGCCTGAAAATCACCCTCGCCCAATACAAGATCGGGCAGGTCGCCCAGGCCATCGTCCTCCAGACCGAACAGACCTATCTCAACGCGGTGGTCAATCGCGTTCAGGCGCAGGCGATGCGTTACTCCGACACGGCGGCTTTGTTCCAGGCTTTGGGCGGCGGCTGGTGGAATTGACCGGACGAACTCAACCGCGTCGATTCGGTCGCGCAAACGAAAATTCTGCCCATCGCCGACATTTATCCTGACCCGCGGCAGGTGAAGGCCGAGGATTACCAGAACCCCTCCGGCAAATAATCGTCACTGTCGCATGAACGGCCTGAGGTTGCGCCAAAGCGCGTCGTTCAAATCGACGAGCGGCGGATTGTCGAGCGTCTTTGGCGCGACGCCGGGATGCAGCCGGCACGCTTCGACAAGGCTCGCCATCAAAATTTCGCCGTCGGTGAAATAGCGGTCGCCGCCGCCGTTGCGGCCGAACAGGGTCGGACCGACGCCGCTGATCTGGAAAAAATTCTCGACAGCTCCGGCGCTCGCCAGCGATTTTCCGACCAGATCGCGCTCGGCGTCGATGTCCGCGGCGATGTGATGGGTCACCTGCAAAGTATAGTGGCTGAAGCCGACGCCGCGATCGAAACTGGCCGAGGCGAGCCATACCGGCCTTTGCGCCTGCCCGCTATCGAGAACCTGCCACAACCGAATGTGATGGCGTTGGTCGGCGCTCGCGCCTTGAGGCAATTCGAAAGCGAGATCCTCGACCCGCCCGTCATAGAACAGCGGACTGACCGGCGCCGCCGGATCCGGTTTCTTGAACAGAACGCTGCCGACGATTTTCACGCTGGAGGCGAAGGTCACGGCGTTGGCGGGCGACCAGCCGGCGGCGCGAAATGCGCAAAAGACGTCGGCCTGCGAACCGACAAGGCCGAAATTTATGGCGTCGCCGGCGATGCCCTGCTTGGTGCGAGTCACCATTTCGCGCTGGCTGAGCCCCCGCTCATGCTCGTAATGACGCCAGGCGTAGGGCAACGCCACATAGGCCAGCGCCAGCCAGATCGCCAAGCCGACGCCCAGCGCGGTCCACAAGCGCTTCAACCGACCTTTGGGAATAAAATGATCAACGAATGCCGGCAATCGAAGGCCTTTCGCGCTATCGCGCCCATTCTGCCGAAAGTGGTCGCGCGTTCAAGCCGACAATTGCCGGCACGCCACAAGACCCCGGAAATTTCTGGCGTCTCGTCCCAATCTCGCCATCTTTGCCGCGCATGCGTTCGACTTCTTTGGCCGCCCGTCTTCCCTGCCGTTTACCCGACGTTAAGCGTTCAGGGTTTTGTTGGCGGGCCGCCAGTAATCGGCCACAGCGAGCGGACCCTTTCCATTGTCCATCCAGCCAAACCGCAACGCCTTCCGCGCGACCAAGTTCGCTCTTGGCCTCGGCGGCGCGCTGCTGCTTTCGGGCTGCCTGTCGACGGGACTGGAGGACATGAGCGCCAATGTCGCGCAATCCGTGAGCACGGGGGGCGGCCTGTGGTCGCACGGCGCCGGGTCGCCGGCGCTCAGCGTTCCGATTTTTATCGCCTCGACGCGCAAGAACGACCGGTCCACCGAGTTGACCAGCGGCGCGAACGCCCATTACGCCCTGACCTTCGTCTCGGTGCCGCCCGGCCATGAGGCGGGGACGATCGAGGCCCCCAGCTTCGGCCGCGCCGATCCAGAAAAGCACTTCGTCGTCACCGGACGCCGCAATCTCGACGAGGACGCTTTCCGTGCCGAACTCGCCGCCCATGTGTCTGGCCGCGTCGGCGTCAACCGCGACATTCTGCTCTATGTTCACGGTTTCAACACGTCGCTGGAACAGGCCCGTTTCCGTCTGGCGCAGGTTGTCGCCGATGGGCGCTTCGGCGGCGTTCCGGTGCTGTTCACCTGGCCGTCGAAATCGGCTCTGTTCGCCTATGGCGCCGACAAGGAAAGCGCCAGCGCCTCGCGCGACGCCTATTTGAAGCTTCTGCATGACCTCGCCGATACGCCCGGTGTCGGACGCATCCATATTCTCGCTCATTCGATGGGCACCTGGCTGACGATGGAAGCTTTGCGCGAGGCGGCGCTGTCCGGATCGCCAGACCTCAACGGACGGCTTGGCGACGTGATGCTGGCCGCCCCCGATATCGATCTGTCGGTGTTCCGTCAGCAGATTGCGCGGCTCGATCCGTCGCATTTTTCGGTTTTCGTGTCGAAGTCCGATCGCGCGCTGCAAATTTCAGCCAGCCTGCAAGGCGACCGGCGGCTGGGCGCGATCGACCCCGGCGAAGCGAAAGACCGCGACATGATCGAACAGTTTGGCGTCAAGGTGTTCGACATTTCCGATCTGTCGACTGGTCTGATCGGCCACAATTCTTACGCCAATGTCCCGAACGTGGTGCGTTCCATCGGCGCGCAGCTCGCCGAACCGCGCAAGTCGGACGGTCATGTTCAGGCGGTGATCGACGCTGGCGCGGACCGCTCCGCGCCGACGATTGTCGCGCCGACCAGCACCACGCCGGCGGCGAACCCCGCGTTGACAAGTCCGACGCCCGCAAGTCCGACTTCGGCAAGCCCCGTTGCCCCGCTCGCCGACGCACAGGCGAGCGCGGCGACGCCGCGCTGAAGCCTTTGCTGGCCGGAGCGCTCTAGGCCTCCGCAAATCGGCTGGCGGCGTAGTCGTAGTCGCCGAACAGCGCTTCGATCGCCGTCAGGCGCTTGAAATAGTGACTGGCGGCGTATTCGTCCGTCATGCCGATGCCGCCATGCAGTTGAATGGACTTCTGACCGACCAGGCGGGCTGAGCGGGCGATCGTCGCCTTGGCCGCATAGATCGCCTTGACGCGCTGGCGCTCGTCGGTCGAGGCGGCCCGACCGGCCGCCAGAACGCTCGCCGAGCGGCCTTCCTCGCAAGCGACGAACATATCGACGGCGCTATGCTGCAACGCCTGGAACGAACCGATCGCCTTGCCGAACTGCTTGCGCTGGCGCAGGTAATCCGTCGTCAAGGCGATGGAGGCGCTCATCGCGCCGACCGCCTCGGCGGCTATTGCGGCGACGCCGCGCTGAACCGCGGTTTCGACGATCCCCAGCGCGCCGCTGGCGAGGATCACATCGTCTTGCGCCGCCTTGACGCCGTCCAGCACGATCGTCGCGATCGAACTTCCATCATAGGCGCGCGCGCCCAACACGTGCAGGCCAGCGGCTTCGCGCCCGACCAAGAACAAGCCGCAATCTTGCGCGCCGACGCGCGCCGAAACGATGAAGCCATCAGCCACGCCGCCGCCAATGACGGCGACCTTCTCGCCGTCGAGCGTGTAGCCCTGGCCGTTCTGTTGCGCGCGCGTTCGGCCCGCCTGCAGTTCGTAGCGCGCATTGCGCTCGTAAAGGGCCGGCGCGAGAATCGTCTCGCCCGCCGTCAGGGGCGGAAACAGCCGCGCCTGCGCCTCAGCCGAAGCGCCTTTGAGCAGCGCCGGCGCGACGACCGCGCTGGCGAGATAGGGCTCAAGCACGAGGGCGCGCCCGAACGCCTCCATCACCAGCATGGTTTCGACGGCGCCGCCGCCAAGTCCGCCATGCTCCTCAGGCACATTGACGCCGAGCAGACCCAGCCCCGCCATTTCCTCCCAGAGGCCGCGGCTCCAGCCTGCTTCGCTGTCGAGAATGGCGCGACGCTTTTCGAACGTATAGCGATCGGCCACAAATTTATCGATCATGTCGGCGAGCAATTGCTGCTCTTCGGTCAGTTGGAAGTCCATGGACAGCGTTTCCGTTTTCTTGAGTGCGACGAGAGTGCGGGCGGTCGGTCAGCTCAGGCCCAGCACCATTTGCGCGATGATATTTTTCTGAATTTCGTTCGACCCGCCGTAGATTGTCGTCTTGCGGCGATTGAGATAGCCGGCCGGCGCGGCCGAATTCGCCGTCGGATCGGATTCGTTGGTCGCCTGCTTGCCGACAACCACGCCATAATCATAGGCGAGCGCGTTCTGGCCGAAAGCCTCCAGTTTCAGTTCGCTGATCGCCTGCGTGATTTCCGAACCTCTGATTTTCAGGATCGAAGCAGCCGAATTGGCGCTGGAGCTCTTGCCCGCCGCGGCGACGCGCAGATTGGTGACCTCGAGAATCTGCAGGGCGATTTCGATTTCGGCGATGCGACGAGAAAAATAGGGATCGTCCTTGAGCGGGCGTCCATTTTTCAATTCGTGCGCGGCGACCTCCTTCAATTCAGTCAACTCGCGTTTTGAACCGCCTACGTCGGCGATATTGACGCGCTCGTGCCCGAGCAGGAATTTCGCATAGGTCCATCCCTTGTTTTCTTCGCCGACGAGATTTTCGACGGGAACCTCGACATTGTCGAACCAGATCTCATTGACCTCGGCGCCGCCCTCGACCAGCTTGATTGGGCGCACGCTCACACCTTTCGACTTCATGTCGATCAGCAGGAAAGAGATGCCGAGCTGCGGCTTGACTGTGGCGTCGGTGCGCACGAGGCAGAAAATCCAATCGGCGTACTGGCCAAGCGTGTTCCAGGTCTTCTGGCCGTTGACGACGTAATAATCGCCGACCCGCTCCGCCTTGGTGCGCAATGAGGCGAGGTCGGAGCCCGACCCCGGCTCCGAATAACCTTGGCACCACCAGTCCTCGCCCGAAGCGATGCGGGGCAAAAATTTTTTCTTTTGCGCTTCGTTGCCGAACGCCTGAATGACCGGCGCGACCATTTTCAGGCCGAACGGCAATGTGCGCGGCGCGCCCGCCGCCGCCGTCTCTTCCTCGAATATGAATTGTTCGACCGCGGTCCAGCCTGTGCCGCCGAATTCCGTGCTCCAGTTCGGCGCGCCCCAGCCCTGCGCGTGCAGCGCCTTTTGCCAGGCGGTTATCTCCTCGGCGGTGACGGACTGGCCCGCCAGCATCCGGTGCGCGGTTTCGGGCGGCAGCGCGCGGGCGATGAAGGCGCGAACCGACGCGCGGAACTCTTCTTCTTGCGGCGAGTAATCGAGATTCATCACGCGTTCTCCTGTCGTTTTCCCTAAGGGGGCGAAGTCGAATTGGGCCTTCCGGTTCGCTCGGAGACAAGACGCCACTTGCCTTATTCTCCACACAGGTTAGCCTCTTCCGCGTCTGCCCTCAACAGCTCAAATCGATTTTTAGAATATTTGGTATGGAGAAATGGCGACATGGGGACTATTTTTGGGGCGCATATTCCTTTTGCCGACCTGTGCGGCTTCGAGCCTTTGGGTTGCGAAGGCGGCGTCACCCGTCTGCGCCTGCAGCTCCAACCCCATCACACCAACAATATGGGCATCGCTCATGGCGGCGTCATCGCGACCTTGCTCGATACGGCGATGGGCACGGCGGCGCGCCTTGCCGCCGGATATCCCGTGATGACGTTGGAAATGAACGTCAATTACCTCAGCGCCGGCGAAGGCGAACTGATCGCCGAAGGACGCGTGACGCGCGCCGGCAAATCGATTTTGTTCGCCGAGGCGAGCGTTTCGGGGGCCAATGGCCCGGTCGCCAAATCGAGCGGCGTATTCAAGGCGGCGGCGCCCAAAGCCGGCTCCAACGCCATCGGCGGCGACGGCTGACCTCGGCCAAGGCGCCCGGCGGCTCGCCCGCAAGATATTCGCTTCACGACAACCCTGCCCAAACGGCCAGAATCGAGGAAACCATGTCCGTCCCCGCCCTGTTGAGCCATCTGTCCGTGCCGGTCATCGGCGCGCCAATGTTCATCATCTCCAATCCGGACCTTGTCATCGCCCAGTGCAAAGCCGGCGTCGTCGGTTCGATGCCGGCCCTGAACGCGCGTCCGGCCGCCCAGATCGACGACTGGCTCTCGCGCATCTCCAGCGAACTCGCCACCCATGACGCGACAAACCCGCCGCAGAAAGCCGCGCCTTACGCGATCAACCAGATCATCCATCGCAGCAACGACCGTCTCGAACACGACATGGACGTCTGCGCCAAATATCGCACGCCGATGATCATCACCTCGCTTTCGGCGCCAACCGAAATTGCGCCGCGCGTGCATGACTGGGGCGGCGTAGTTTTTCACGACGTCATCAACGCCCGGCACGCGCGAAAGGCCATTGAGGCGGGCGTCGACGGTTTGATTCTGGTGGCGGCGGGCGCCGGCGGCCACGCCGGGACGCAGTCGCCTTTCGCGCTGGTGCAGGAGGTGCGGCAATTCTGGGACGGACCAATCGCTCTATCCGGCGCTCTGTCCACCGGCCGCGCCGTTCTTGCGGCAAGAGCCATCGGCGCCGATTTCGCCTATATGGGCACGAGATTTATCGCCACCCACGAAGCGCGCGCCGACGAGCGCTACAAACAGATGCTGATCGACAGCGCAGCCGCCGACATCGTCTACTCGTCGCTGTTCACCGGCGTAAACGGCAATTATCTGCGCGGCTCCATCGCCGCCGCCGGACTCGATCCCGACAATCTGCCGAGCGCTGACAAGAACAGCATGAGCTTCGGCTCGAACAAGGTCAAAGCGTGGAAAGATATCTGGGGCGCCGGCCAGGGCGTCGGACAAATTCACGACGTCCTGCCGACGGCGGAATTGATCGCGCGCCTCAAAAGCGAATACGACGCCGCGAAAAAGGCTTTATGCGGCGTATGATGGGATGCGGCGCAGGAAGCCAAAACAGCTCGCAACAAGTCCAAAGAGGATAATTTGAGCGCGAACGAAACGATGCAAGGTCAGGGCGTGGCGAACGCCGCCGGCGAGATCAAGGACGACATCGTCTTCGAGCGCGCCTTCGACGCGCCGGCGGGCGCGTGCGTGCAGATATCGCCGCTGGCGCGGCGCGTCGTCGCCGGCAATCCCGGTCCGTTCACCTTCACTGGCACCTGTTCCTATCTCGTCGGCGATAAAGAGGCGGCGCTGATCGATCCCGGCCCCGAGACGCCCGGCCATATCGAAGCGTTGCTGGCCGCGCTCAAGGGCCAACGTCTGACCCATATTCTCGTGACGCATACGCACAAGGACCATTCGCCGGCGGCGAGGACGCTGCGGCAATTGACCGGCGCGACGATCGTCGGCTGCGGTCCCCATGTCGCCGCGCGCGAACTGGCGCTGGGCGAGGCGCACAAGCTGGACGCCGCCAACGATCTCGACTACGCGCCCGATCTTGTGATGGGCGACGGCGATGTTCTTGCCAGCAAGGGTTTTTCGCTGCGCGCGGTGGCGACGCCCGGCCACACGATGAACCATTTGTGCTTCGAGCTGATCGAAGAAAAGGCGCTGTTCACCGGCGACCATGTGATGGCGTGGTCGACTTCCATCGTCGCCCCGCCGGATGGCGAAATGGCGGCCTATATGGCTTCGCTCGACAAACTGCGGCAGCGCGACGACGCGATTTATTGGCCCGGCCACGGGCCGGCGGTGCGCGCGCCGCAACGTTTCGCGCGCGCGCTGATCAATCACCGGCGCGCGCGCGAAGTTTCGATCCTGAAGAGCCTGGCCGGCGGCGCGCGAAACGTCGAGGCGATCGTCGATAAGGTCTATGAAGGGCTCGATCCGCGGCTGAGAGGAGCGGCGAGTCTGTCGACCCTGGCCCATCTCGAAGATCTTTGCGGGCGCGCGCTTGTCGTCGCCGACGGCGCGCCAACGCTGGCCAGTCATTTCAGCCTAGTTTAGAGCGCGGCGTCAAATCGGTCATCTAGCGTCGATACGCTCCTGCAAGGCGTCGGAAAATTTGTCGATCCGTCCAGTGTTTGAACCAAAATCGATGGGAAAATAACGCGACACCGAACGCAGATCGACGCGGGTCTGGCCGGCAAGCGGACGAATGCGGATGGCGACCGCTTCAGGCAAATTGAGCGCAAGACTGTGGTCGAGCGCGTCGATGTGGCCAAGTCCGAGGCGCGGACCGGGCGGGACCGCTTCGAGAATTTTCCAATGCAGCGCCTGCGCCGTCTCCAGCGCGAGGCGAAACGTTTCGTCGGCCTCCAGATCGACCACGATCGGCTGCAAATCGGCGCTCTGACGCGTTTGACCGTCGCCGCCGGCCTCTGCCGGAATCCAGCCGCCGCGTCCGGTTATCGCGGCGTGCGAGCGGCGAAAAGACGGCGGATCGGACGAGTCGGTGGAAATATCGCCGCGAGCGTGCAGGCTGAAGGCCTGATAACCGAGATAGGCGGGATAGGCGCAAAGGATCGCCAGCAAGAATAGCGCCGTGAAGATGCGGCCGACGCCCCGCCGTCCGGTCCGCCAGATCGAAACGGCGCTCACCAGCGCCAGGGTCAAGGCGCCGGCGCCAAGCGCCAGCGCAGTCAGAAACAAAATCAAGGGGATATAGGGGTCCCAACGCGCGACATGGCCGAGGACCGCCGCAAGCGCGGCCATGCACAGGGAAAACGCCGCAAGCCGCCGCGACCCAGTGGCCGAGCGCGAATAGGGTTCCTCGAAAATCAAGCGCCGCATCTGTCTGTCGCACTCCCTGCCCCGAGGACGGCCGGGAGCGCGAAAGCGCCGCCTCTGACCAATTCGGTTCGTTAAACGCGCTCGAACGTCTCGGTTCTGGTAGCCCGCGCGGCGGCGGCAGGCAAGGTCGCAGGTCGATCGTCGACGTTTTCCAGGCCTGCGCCGCCCGGCCCGATCGCTCGTCCGCCGAGACGGAAAGGATTGACAAGCGCCCGCCCGGCCAGCGACGAGCGCTCCGGCGGCCGTTAACAACAATGGTCAAGTCTTCGACCAAAAAGTTCGATTTCTTTATCCTTCACTAACCATCCCTATGCTTAGGTCTCTCATCGACCGATGGAGGCGAACATGACGCAGGGCAATGCTATTGCGGCGGAAAGCCCGGACAAGACTGGCGGCTGGTCAGGCGAGGAGCATCGGTCCTATACCATCGGCGATCTGGCGAAAGAATTCGGCGTGAGCTTGCGCGCCTTGCGCTTTTACGAGGACCGGGGCCTGCTGACGCCCACCCGCGAGGGCGCCAGGCGCGTCTATTTCGCCAGCGACAGGCTTCGCCTGCAGATGATTCTAAAAGGCAAAAGACTGGGTTTCACCCTCACCGAAATCAGCGCCCTTTTGACCTCGCCCGACAACCAATCGGCGCGCGGCGATTTTGACCTGCATCCAGACCTGATCCTGGCTCAGGTCGAACAATTGGAGCGCCAGCGCGCCGAACTCGATCACGCCATCGCCGAACTGCGCGCGCGGCATCGCCAGATAAACCACTGTTAAATCTCCGGGCGCCTGACGCCTAGGTTTCGCGCCGGATTAAATTCCAGCCGACGCGCCGACGTTCGCGGGGCCCCGCAAGGCGGCGTCGGGCAACGCGATCGACGGCGTCGGCGCGCCGACCGGGACAGGACGGCTCGTGTCCCCTGCGACCGGCGCGAGATAAAGCGGACCAGACTGCGGCGCCATGGCGCCGTCGGGCGTATGCGCCACATCCGGCGCTTTCGCGCGATGTTTGATCGGCGCCTTGACGCCAGCCGCGCGCCTGACGGCGCCGTCTGGCCGAGCCGCCAAAGATTCCAGACTGACGTCGGCGGCGAGGTCTTTCGGCGCGAATATCTCCATATCCTCAAGCGCGCCCGCCATTTGATCGAGACTTGCCCGACGGCTGCACAAGCGCGCGCGCAGCGACGCCACGACGCCGCGTTCGCCTGAGGACGCCTCATCGATCCATTGCCACGCGTAAAGACATTTGACGCCTTGTTGCGATTGCCCGACGGCCATGCCGATCGGACCGCGCGCATTCCGCCGCGGCGTCGTCACGATATGCATCCCGACGCCGGGGAAACGGCTGACAATTTCGCCCTCGATTTCGGCGCGCGCCGGCCGTTGCGCCGTCAACCTGTCAGCGCCCGCGCCCGTCCCGTCAGTTCTGAAAAACGCGACATCAATGCGATTGTCGCCATCCTCGCCATTGTCGAGAACGATGCGCTCGTCCAGCCCATTGGCGTAGCGGCGATCCTCGACGTTTTTCACAGCGCCCAGCGCGGCCGGAACCTTGATGGCGGCGGGAGAGCGGGGCGCCGACGCGCCGACGGGAATAGAGGCGACATAATCGCGGTCCAGCGACGAGCAAGCCGAAAGACCGGTGAGAAAAACAAACATGATGGGAAGACGGCTCATGGGCGAAATCCTTCCAGGCCGACAGCCTGAACATGCGAAGCGCCTTTGGGCGCGGCGGCGGCGGCGCCGATCGGGCCGGACGGAGCCGCGGCGTTCCACGCCGGCAACAGCGAAAAACCAAGTTGCTCATACGGCATTGCGCCAACACCCGGCACACGACGCGCCACCAGCGGCCACGGTCCATGCGCCGGCTCGGGCGCATAAACGCCGGATGCGGCGGACGCGGCCGAATCGACGCCGGCGAAACGCAAATCGTTCTGCGGCGCGACGGCGATCGGGAAGCCCGAAGGTTTCCATGGCCCCTGGCACGCCCATCGCCGAACGGGGCAACGGAACGGCGGCGCGAGCGCCCGCATTGCGAGGGATTGCGGCCGTTTCGCAGACAGGCCCGTTCGGGCCGGCGTCCCTGTTGAAGACCATCTCGACAAGGCGCGGGAACAAGCCGTCGTAACGATTGACCACCTCAAGATAGTCTTTGTCGCGATGGAGGCGTTTCAGCGTCAAGGCGTAGCCCTGTGCCGTCGTCTCCCGCGGCGCCCAGGCCATCGCGCGCTTGAACCATTCCAGCGCCGGAACAAAATTGCAATTGTTGTAGGCGTACCAGCCCAGCGCCTGCGCGCCCTCGGCCGAGGCCGTTTCCTGCGTCGCGGCGCCAAATCGTTCGAGCCGCCGCGGCTCGACGAGCGCCGGACTGGGATCGGTCAGGCCGCGCTCGACGATATCAATATACAAGATCATGTTGTTGACGAGCGGCTCGCGCCAGGCGTAGGCGACGTCCTCAGCTTCGCGCCGGTAGCCAAGGTCGAGCAGCGTCAGGGCCAGACCATGCGCGCTCATGGCGTCGCCATCGCGCTCCATGGCCAGCTTGAACCAGTCGAGCGCATCCTTCTGCGCGCCCTTTTTGCGATAGTACCAGCCGACCAGTTCGGCGTCTTTCGCGCCGCTGGCGCTTTGCGCCTCGCGCTGAAAATTCGCGAAAGCGGCGGCGGAAACGTCCTGCGCTTCCTCCTCATGCAGGAAGGCCGCGATGCGCGCGCGAGTCAGCGGAATTTCCAACGCGGCGCGCTCGGGGCGGCCTGCGACGAGTTTTTCAACTTCGCCGACGCGCAGATTGGCGAGCGCCTTTTGCAGCGTCGCCAGACGCACCGCTCCGTCGTTGTTGGACTCGAGAACGGCGCGATAGATCTCAACCGCCTTGGCGTTCTGCTTGACCTTGCAATAGGCTTCCGCGAGCGTCCACAACAGGTCTATTTCCGCGCCGTCGAGATTGTCGTTTTGCTCGGCGAAGGCGACAAGCTCACGCCACTGCCCATCATTCATGAAGGCGGCGACGCGTTGACGAAATTGCTTGGCGTGGAATTTCCGGCTCAAGTCCGACGACAGCTTCCAGTTGGGATCGGTGGCCTTGCGCGCTTCGATCGCGCGCGCCAGTTCGTCGAGCTTGTCGTCGGCGTAAAGCTTCCACAAATCGCTTTCGTCGGCGCCCTCTTGCGCGACGTCGTCGAGATGCTCGGGAACGCGCCAATCCGGATAGAGACGCTGGAGACGCTTGATCTCGGCTTCGATGCGAGCGCGCTCGCCGCGCGAGGCGAAATAGCGCAATCCCGATTCATCCGGTCCCGCGGCGAAGGCCGCCGGAGCGCTCAGAAGCGTGATCGCGAGGGCGAGTGCTATTTTTGACAAGGGACGTATCTCATCTGCGCGGCGACCAAAACGAGCATCCGCAAGGTCGCCGAATAATAGCTTTCGCCCCTTTGCGATGCGCTTAACGCGCCGCT
The DNA here is from genome assembly GCA_963736175.1 of uncultured Alphaproteobacteria bacterium. Taxonomy (GTDB): domain Bacteria; phylum Pseudomonadota; class Alphaproteobacteria; order Rhizobiales; family Beijerinckiaceae; genus Rhodoblastus. The sequence continues at coordinate 26,200 of CAVTNU010000035.1, forward strand.
CACGGGCGATCCGGAAATGACGCACTGAGTCAGCGCGGCGACGGCCCGATAGCCCGGCTCGCCCATCGGCTCGATCGAACGGCCGGAGGAGAGTTCGACGACGGTCGGTTCGCGTCCGCGCCAGATGGCGGCGAATGGCGCGTAGTCGTCGCGTTCGCCAACGCCCGCCCAGGCCAGATAAAGGGGAATGCGAATGGCGTCGTAGCCGAAAATCGGCGCAAAATTCTCCGCCGGACGCAGAGCGTTCGCCGTCGAAATCCAGTCGGCCGGCAGATTGGTCGCGCCAAAGCGGGCGCTTCTGATCAGATCAAGGCCGCTTTGCGTCAGCCCGTCCCAATCGACCTCGGGCGCCACGAGCTTGAGCCGGGCGAAGGCGGGAAACACCCAATAGGACAGATTGGCGACAGGGCCGTCGCGACGATCCTTGGCGGAAAAGCCTACCGTCCCCGGCAACAGCAGCGACGCCGACGCGGCGCCCTTAACGATCAGCTTGTGCGCGACGTCGGTCGCGGTGCGTCTCGCGGCGACGCGATAGGCGGCGTCGCGCCAGGCCTCGCCCGCTTCGCTCAAAGCCCAGGCGATGAGGATGTCGCCATCGGCGGCGTCGTTGAAGTCGGCCACCGCTGGCCGGGCGTTGGCCTCCCAGCGCCAGGCGAACAGGGCGTCCGGACGCACCATCAAATTGGCGCGCGTCCAGCCCCAGATCAGATCGAAGGCGGCGCGGTCATTGGCCGCCACCGCCAGCAGCATGCCATAGCCCTGCCCTTCCGAATGGCTGATATCGCCGTTGCCGGTATCGACAACGCGGCCCTGCGCGGTGATGAAGGCCCGTTTGTAGGCTTCCCATTGCCCCGGATTTTTCAGCGCGCCGACGAGAGCGAGATTGCGGGCGTCCAGCTTGAGCGGCGGTTCGGCCCTGACGCGCGGCGTGACCGCCAGAATCGACAGACAAGCCAGCAGGAGGACGAGAGTTCTCATTGGTCCGGCCTCCTGCCGATATTGCGCGTTAGCCAGACGGTCGCGCCGGCGAGCATCAGGGCGATGAAACTCGAACCGCCGACATAGGCCGCCCGATTGGAAGACAGGAAACCCGCCGCGACAAGGCGGCCGTTGGCGATGGACATGGGCTGCGTCGCGAAAAATTTCTGCGTCTTCGGCGCGACGGTCAAAACCTGGCCGTCGGCGCCGATCGCCAGCGTCGCGACGCCGGACAATCGCGGCCAGACTTGCGATGCGGTTAGCTTGACGACCCCAACTTTCAGGGCGGCGCTGTCGGCGGCGCTGACGCTGGTCCAAAGCCGATCCCCGGCGGCGCCCGTCAGCGACTGCGCGACCGACAGCGAAGAGGCCGACGAGGAGGCGGTCGCCGTCGCGGACTCCATCGCGGGCGCGATCGACAGGCTCGCGAGAACGTCGCTCGACCATGACGCGCCGCGGGCCAGCAAATCGCCGACCCGCTGGCGCCAGGACGGCTGACCGGCAAGATCGCGCCGCCACGCGTCGAAGAGATCGCCCTGCTCTGTAGTCGCCGCCGAAGCCGGCGACGGCGCGGCGCGGCTTTCCGGCTGCGTCCTCGCTTCGATCGTCTCCAGGGCAAGCACGGCTCCGCTGTCGCCGTCCGGCGCGAACGCCGTGAACTGGAAGGCGATCGGACGGCCCGCTGAAACGGCCATTTTGACCGCCAAGGTAATCGCGGCGGACAGCTTGTCCTTGTCCGGCGCGCCGACATAGAGCTTTGGAGCCTTGGCGGCGCCGGCGTAAGCGAAGCCGTCCGCCAGCGTGGCGCCCAGATCGGGCGCGCGGGCGACGCGCGCGATGCGCGGCAGGACGAATTCGCTCGAATCGAGCAGCAGGAACCGCTTTTTGGCCGAGAGCGCAGCCAGCGGATCGCAAGTCTTGTCGGCGGCGAGCGGCAATTGCGCGACGATTTCGACATGGTTGCGGCCTGGCCTGAAGCGTCCGATCGGCAGCGGCAATTCCTTGCCTTTGAACGCTTCCCCGGCGGCGTTCGGCAGCGGCGCGCTCGTGGCGATCGCGCCGTTGACGAAAACGACGAGGCGGGGATCGACAAGTCCAGCGGCGTATGCGCCGTCGAGCTTGACGCTCGCATGGGCGTAATCGGACGGATAGAAATCGGCCGGCATGACGATATCGAACCCGCGTCGGAAATAACGGCCGTCGAATTCCTGCGAGGCGAGCCCAAGCTCCTTAAACGAGATCCTGGTCTCGCCGTCGACGCGCCGGCTGTGGAGCGCGGCGAAATCCCGCGAGCCGGCGCCGTTCTGCGTCCGCAAGCCGATGAACTCATTCAGCGCCTTGTTGACGTCGTCTTCGTTGGCGCCGGTGACGACAAGGATCGGACGGACGCGCCCGGCGTTTGTGAGCAAGGCGAGCTTTGGCCCGGAAACGCCGGCGAAACTTTCGAGTCCAGGAATACTGGCGATATCGGCGGCGACGCCTAGCGCCAGATTCAATCCCGCCTCGCCTTCGGCGAGACCGCCAAGATCGACGACGGCGCGCTCGAAATGACCATTGAGCGCGATCGCCTGGCTCGCCAGGATGATGCGCTCGATCGTCGCCGGGCTCGTTCTTGCCGCCATAACCGCACGGATCGGCAGAAGACCCTGTGCGTCGGTCGACAAAGCCGACAATTCGGCAGGTGAATTCGGAGCGCTGGCGTCGGCCGGCGTCATGAGGCCGCTCCGCGCCGGATCGATTCTTGTCCATAATTCATGGACGGCCTCGAGCGAGCAGTCGACGCGGTGACGATGGCGCGCCTCGATTTTCAATTCGTTGAATCCGACGCGCGCAAGCTTGGCCGGCATCGGAAACTCAATCGTCCGGACGCCGTCGAAAGCTTCGACGTGCGTTTGGCCGATCTCGCGGCCATTGAGACTGACCGACAAGATTGAGGCTTCCGGCATGACCGCCGCGGCCGACACGTAGCCGAGGCGAAAGCTCAGCGTTTCCTGCGCCTGCCGGGCCGTGACGAACAACGGAAAGGCCATGACGTCGTTTTCGCCTTCCAGGCGGCTGGATTCCTCGTCAAGCGGCAGATGACGCAAAACTCCGACGCTGACCGCCGCGGGATTGGTCTGCGCCGGCAGATCGAAGGATCGCAACTGGCTCGCCTGCCGGAAATCGAACGCGCCTTGCGCGCATGAGGAGACCGGCGCCGCAACGAGCGGGGCGATGAAGCAGAAAGAGGCGAAAAACAGATTGCGCATGTTGCCTTTGCCCTGCTTCACAGAGACCGAAACGACTGTCCGGACGCCAACTGTCCGCCGACGCCGATCTGCTGGCTGGCGACTTCCACCATCCGCTGCAAGGCTCCGATCGGCTGCGGCTGAAGCGGCGCCGGCTTGGCCGGCGCCGAGATGGTCTTTGGCGCCAACGCGTAAGACAGCGCGCGCCAGGGTTCGCTGACGCCCCACCACAGGAATTCGCTCACGCCGGCGAGCAGCGATTTATGCCGACGGCGCTGGTTGAGAAAGCGCGACAAAGCGTCGGCTTCGCCATACATCAAATCCGCCAGCGCGAAGTAGCTGCGCGTTTCCAGCACGTCGAAGCTGAGGCCGTAGCCGCTTTGCGCGCTGGCCTCCGAAACGTGTCGGAAGGTCACGGGCAAGGCGCCGGGATCTTTCTTGAATGGCGCAATCTCATTGATCCGCAAGCGCGCGCGCGTCATGTCGGGCTTGACGGAGAAGGCGAAGGGTTTCAGCGGTTCGATTGCGCAACCGCCGGCCGAGACGTTGGTGATGGCGACATCGAGCCATTCGCCATCGACGCAAAGTTGGCCGTGGCGGGCGATAGCGAGCCGGGGGAAACGGTCGACCTGCTTGCGCTCGGCGACAGAGCCCAGAGCCGCGCCGGCGATGAGCAGATTGAATGTGTTCCACGCGATGACCAGAACCATCAGACCGGCCGTGGCGGGCTCGTTGACATAGCGGTAAGCGGCGAAGCCTTCACCCGTCAGCAGCGTCGCGAAGATGAGAAAGAACGGCCAGGACAATTCCGACAAGTGATCCTTGTCGAGCGTCTCGCCCTTGGCCGTCACATTGAAGGTCGGCTTGCGCGGATTGCAGACGACGGAAACCAGCGAACCCATCAGGAAAACGCCCAGAACGTATTCATAGAGCTCCGACACCCAGGGCCAGCGCAAGCTGCCGAACAGATAGTTCTGGATCATGAGATTGGCGACGATATAGGTCGCCGTATAGGCGAGCGCCTCGTCGAGATTGGACACGAATATCTTGACGTCGAAGAAGATGTAGAGCAGCGGCGAGGCCATGAAAACGAGGCGCGGAAAAGGGAAGAACCAGAAACCGATATTGGACAGGTAGGACAGTTTCTGGGCGACGGTCAGCCCGCGTTTGAAGAGGGGATTCTTCAGCAGGAAGATCTGCACCATGCCCTGGCACCAGCGCATGCGCTGACCGACGAACGACACGAAGGTCTCCGGCTGCAAACCGGCGATCAGCGGCTTGTCGACAAAGATCGAATTCCAACCCTTGGCGTGCAGCTCCAACGCGGTCTCGCAATCCTCCGTGATGGTCTGCCCGGAAAAACCGCCGGCTTCGCGCAAGGCGGAGCGGCGCAGCAGCGCGGCCGAGCCGCAGAAGAACGAGCCGTTCCATTTGTCGAGGCCGCGCTGTGTCGTCGCGTAGAAAAGCTCGCCTTCGGACGGCATGCGGTCGAACGTGCGCAGATTCCTCTCGATCGGATCGGGATTGAGAAAAATATGCGGCGTCTGCACCAGGAACAGTTTCGGATCCTGGGCGAAATAGCCGATGGTTTCGCGCAGAAACGAACGGAACGGCGCGTGGTCGGCGTCGAACACGACGACGATGTCCGCGCTGGAATGAGCCAAGCCGTTGTTGAGGTTGCCGGCCTTGGCGTGTTCGTTGCGCGCGCGCGTCAGATAATTGGCGCCGAGTTCGACGCAGAGCTTTTGCAGCGACAGCCGACGCAGCCTGGCGAGCGACGATTTGGCGATGTCGGGGTCGTTGCATTTCTGGTCAGTGCCGCCGTCGTCGAGCAGCCACACGTTAAGTTTGGCGGCTGGATAGTCCATCGACTTGGCGGCGGCGATGGTCATCGCCAGAAGCGATTCGTCCTCGCTATAGGAGGGAACGAAAACATCGACGCTCGGCAAGGCGCTATCATCCAGACGGGGCGCCGGCGCGCGCTTGAGCGGATCGACATTGACGAACAGCGAGCTGGCGAGAATGAGGACGCAGTAGGTTTCGGCGACGAGCAGCACAACGCCGAAGGCGAAGCCAATCATATCGTCCGGCGCCGGCAACGTGCTGGTGAAGCGCCAGTACAGATAGCGCATGACGATCACGCCGCCGCACGCCAAAAAAAGCTGATGGGCGAGGCGACCGCGGCCCGCTTTCCAAATCAGAGTCATCGCGACGAGCAAAGAACCCGCCAGAGCGAGCTGCGCGTCGACGCTCACCGGAATCGAAAAGAGCAACATGGCCGCGAGGCCGGCAAAGCCGAGTGATACGGCAGATACAAAAGCCTTCATGGCTTTTTCCTTCCCAGAAGAAACGAACGTTCAGAAACCTATGCGCGCATCGGCCAATCCATAGGCGCCCGAACCAAGCGCCCTGTCGTTGACGAGGCCGCCGGACAGGCCGAGTTGCAACGCGCCGATCCTAAACCCGGTGAAATGGACGCCGGCGCGCCATTGCTCGTAATAGCGATCGCCCAGCAGCGTCAGTTCGGGACCTGCGTAAACGGTATCGGTGATTTTCCAGCCGTATTTGATGCGCGCGTAATAGGCGTTGTTGGCGCTGGCGTAGGAGCCGTAGGCGCTAAACATCGTGTTGCGGGTCGGCGTTGCGTAGATTTCGCCCGAACCCTTGACGCCGATCTGCGTTCCGGCCGCCTGATTGCTCGGATCCTGCACCGAAAATCGCGTATATTGGGCGTTCAGACCGCCATAGGCGGCCATCGTCAGATTGGGCGAAATCCATTCGTAGCCGACATAGGCCGTACCCGATTCCTGCCGGGCGCTGATATGCGCGCCGGCGCCGTCGACATAATTGAAGCCGCCGCCAAGCGCCTCGATCCTCGCCCTGGCGCCCGTTTCCCCAGCGCGCCCACTGAGGATCATGGTGGCGGTGGCCGCGCCGAAAGCCGAGTTTTTGGTGACGTCGGCCGACATATCGATGACGATCGACTTGGCGTAGTCGGACTCCGTCGCCGCGCCGGTATACCAGTCGGCCGCCTGCGCGGCCTGCGACGGCAAAATCAGAAGGGCGAAAAGGATGTGGTCGCGTTTCATTGTCATTCTCGCTTGCGCCCGTCTTGCCTCACATTGCGCAAGGCGTCCGGATCACGTTTGGGAAGATGACCTTCCGTTACGTCATGTGGCGCGACGAATGCTAATGAAAACTTAATTTTTTGACCTTCCCTAGCGTAATGGTTAATTTCATGTAACGATTAAAACCTGACGAAAGTCATACAAACCGGGCATGTAGTGACTTTATGCAGTATAAGATTTTTCTCTAGTTCGAATTTCTTTAAATAAAATTTTACCAGCGCCCAGCTATCCATGACGGGCCTTCATGAAGAAGGGAACTCAATAGGAGCAGAGCATGAAGCTCGCAGAAGTTGACACGCGCGTCGTGCGCGGCGCGATCCGTATTTCCTGCATTCAGGAAAACGCCCTAAACGCGGTCCGATTTTACCGCGACCTCCTCCGCCATCAGGCCGAACCGATCGCCCGCAAGCTTGGGCGCTTGATCAACCGCGCCGAAAAGGCCATCCGCTCGGGCGACGCCAACGTCGTCATGCACATGCGGCGGCTTGAGGAGGCGACGAACTATGTCAGCATGGTTCGGCAAAACCACCCGGAATCGCAGATGTTGCGCCGTTGCATCGCCCGCATTCAGCAGGAAATGATGAGCGCCTTCGAGCCGGCGTCCGTCGTCTTCCACTGACCGAAAACGCCCCGATTCCGACCTGGCTTTCCTGACGGACCCGAGCCCCATTGGGTCAGCCGGCGGCGTCGCGCGGCGACAATGCGCCTTGCCGATCGCTGCCGCGATCGGCAAATCCCGAGCCCTGGCGCATCGTCGCGTTCGCCGCCGCGCGAACGCGATGGTCGCCGGCCGCCCAAATAATACTTTAGATTCTCATGTCAAAGTCCGGTCTATACTTGCGGAAACGGATCAAGTCCGTTTCCGCGGCCAAGGCGTCTCCGCCACTGGCGTCAGCGGCCCTTCGCCTTCGACATAGGCCAGAAGATTGTCGACGACCAATGCCCACATCGCCGCGCGCGTCTTCGCCGAGCCGGAGCCGACATGCGGCGTCAGCACAACGTGATCGAGCGCCTTCAGGCGCGCCGGCGCGTTCGGTTCGTCCTCGAACACGTCGAGCGCCGCAGTGAGAATTTTGCCCTGTTCGAGCGCTTCGACAAGCGCGTCCTGATCGACCAGCGAGCCGCGCGCGATATTGACCAGCACGCCCTGCGGTCCCAAGGCCTCAAGCGTGTCGGCGCCGACGATGTGACGCGTCGCCGGCCCGCCAGGCGCGGCGATCATCAAAATGTCGCTGCGCCTGGCCAGTTCGATCGGCGTGGCGACATATTGATAGGGCGAGTCCGGCTGCATATGGCGGCTGTGATAGAGAATATTCAACCCGAACGCCTGCGCTCTCGCCGCGATCGCCTTGCCGATCCGTCCCAGGCCGAGAACGCCCATCGTGCGTCCGCGCAGGCTGGCGGTCAGCGGAAAAGCGCCTTTCAGCCAATCGCCTCTTCGCAGAAAGCGATCCGCCTGCGGCAATTGCCGCACAGCGCAGAGCAACAGGCCGATCGCGGCGTCGGCGGTTTCGTCGTCGAGCACGCCCGGCGTGTTGGTCACGACAATGCCATGCGCGCCGGCGTAGCGCGCATCGACATGGTCGTAGCCGACGCCGAAACTGGCGACGATTTCCAGCTTGGGAAAACGGCCGAGAAAGTCAGCGGACAACCGCCGCTCGCCGAAACTCGCCGCGATGGCGCGCACCTCGCCGGCGATACGCGCGAGATGCGCTTCGGGATCGCTCGCCTCCCACAGCCTTTGCACGTCGAATTTCTCCTCGAGGCGCGCGGTCACCTCAGGCGGCGCAGGATTAGGCGCCAGAAGGACAAAATCACGCTTGCTCGACATCATTGCACAACTCCCGAATGCGAACGCCGCTTGAGCCGCCTAGCCTTCCATGCTGTCCGCCTGGCGCAATTGCGGAAACGCCCACGCCCACAGCCCGACGATCGCCAGAGTGGCGACGCCGCCCAGTAAAGCCGAGCCGACCGCGCCCAACGCCGCCGCGGCTACGCCGGATTCGAACTCGCCCAACTCGTTGGACGCGCCGATCGCGAGAAAACTCACGGCGCTGACCCGCCCGCGCATGTCTGCCGGCGTCGATATCTGCACGAGCGTCTGGCGCACCACCATGCTGACTACGTCGAAAGCGCCGAGACTGGCCATCGCCGCGAGCGACAGCCAGAAAGAATGCGACAGCGCGAAAACGATCGTCGCGACGCCGTAGCCGCCGACGCAAAGGAACATTTTCGGACCAATGCCGCGCCGCATAGGCAGAACGGTGAGAAAAAAGCCGATCAGCGCCGCGCCGACCGCCGGCCCCGCCCGCAACAGGCCGAGACCGGCCGGGCCGACATGCAGAATGTCCTGCGCGAAAATCGGCAAGAGCGCGGAGACGCCGCCGAACAGAACCGCGAAAAGATCGAGCGAAACCGCGCCGAGAACCATGCGGTTCGATTTGATATAGCGCAGGCCCGCCAGCGCGCCTCGATCTGCGCGCGCGCTATCGTCTTTCGGCGGCGGTCGCCCGATCGCCATGACCAAGGGCGCGCAAAGACCGAACAAAGCCGCGCAAACCAGAAACTGCCAGGCGCCCGTAACGGCGTAAACGAGGCCGCCGGCGGCGGGACCGGCGATCGTCGCCAGTTGCATGACCGAGGTCGACAGCGCCACGGCGCGGGAGAACTTTGGTCGTTCGACGATGTCCGGCAGCAGCGACGACATGGCCGGCGCGGAAAATGCGCGGGCCGACCCCATACAGAACAAAACCGGGTAAATCAGCCAGATCGGCGCCGCGAACAGAGCGAGCGCGAAGAGCGCGGCCGAACAAAGGGCTTGGCCAAGGACGCTGAAGCTGGCGATCGTGCGACGATCGAAAACATCGGCCGCGCGGCCGGTCCACGCGAACAGCGTGACCAGCGGCAGAAACTGCGCGAGACCGACCAGACCGAGACTGAGCGCGCTGCCGGTGGTCGAATAGACATGCCAGCCGACGGCGACGCTCTGCATCTGCCCCGACAACACCGAAAGGCAGCGCGCGCCGATGAAGAGCGGCAGATTGGCGCGGCGCGGCGCGGTTTGCGCGTCGATTGAATTTTCCAAAGTCATCGCCCTTCATAGCGCGACCTTCCGTCAGCGCCAAAATCCATCGCCATCGCCTTCGCCTCCGGCGCCCTGACCAATAATCTCACGCTGGGACGCTAAAGCGCGTCAATGGCCGCGGTCGAGCAGCGCTTTCTCCTCGACGCCGATCGCCTGATCGTCGCAATGCGACAGGGCGGCGCGATAAAGGCGGAACGGCTTGTCGTCGGCGCCGAAAGCGTCGTCCACCGTGGATTGTCCCGGCGGACCTGGACGCCACAGATTGGCGCCGACCGGAAGCCGCAACAGAATCGACCGCCTGTTTTCGATGGCGAGCCGCGTCGTCCCGCCGATGCCGGCGCAGATCGCCCCGTGGCGCAAAGAATTGCGCGCCCTCGAGACACCGCATTCGGCAACGGTTGACAGCGGCTCGGCGCGATCGCGAAACCGCAGACCGATGCGAAGCTGATAGCCGTATTGCAAACTCGAATAGGCCACGGCGAGCAGGGTCAACGACGCCACATTCTGTTGCGGATGGGCGACCAGATGCCGGTCGTCATAGACCCGGGTGAAACAGGCGAAGGTCTTGCCTTCGCCCGGCGCACGGCCCATCAAACGTGTGACGAACGGGCCGGGCTCCGCTGCGTTCGCCGACGAAACCGCCGCGAGGGCGATCCCCAACGCCGCTGCCGATAGAATCCGAAAGCCCATCCGCGCCGCTCCACCCTTGCCTTGCAAGCGTAACGCACGAACGGGCGCGGCGGCAAATGAACGCGCGGCGCGCGGGACTTGTCGGCGGCGATGGTTTTCAGGCGGCGGCGCCGGGCAGACTGCCCTGCTCTTTCGCCATGGAGAGCGCTGTGTCCTCGATCATGTCCTCCTGGCCGCCGATCATTTTCTTGCGGCCGAGTTCGACCAGAATATCCCTGGACGGTACGCCATATTTGGCGCTGGCGCGCTTGGCGTGCAGCAGGAAGGTCGAGTAGACGCCAGCAAAACCGAGCGTCAGCGAGTCGCGGTCGATGCGCACGAGATGATCCATCATCGGCGTGACGACGTCTTCGGCGACGTCCATCAGCTTGAACAGGTCGCAGCCCGTTTCGACGCCCATCCGGTCGCAGACGGCGACGAAGACCTCCGTCGGCGTATTGCCGGCGCCAGCGCCCAGGCCCGCCGACGACGCGTCGACACGGCTCGCCCCCGCCTCGATCGCGGCGATGGAATTGGCGATCCCCATGCCGAGATTGTGATGGCCGTGAAAGCCGATCTCGGTTTCCGGATTGAGAATGTCGCGCAGGGCGGCGACCCGCGCCCGCACGTCGTCGGGAAGCAGGAAACCGGCGGAATCGGTGATATAGACCGTCTGCGCGCCGTAGGATTCCATCTGCTTGCCCTGCTGCGCCAGGCCTTCGGGCGAATTGAGATGCGCCATCATCAAAAAGCCGCTGGTGTCCATGCCGAGCTTGCGGGCGAATGCGATGTGCTGAGGCGCCGTGTCGGCTTCGGTGCAATGGGTCGCCACATGGACGCTGCGCGCGCCGCAATCATAGGCCGACCGCAATTCGCGCATGGTGCCGAGGCCCGGAATCAAAAGAACCGAAATCTTGGCCTGTTTCAGCTTCGCGGCGACGGCCGAAATATAGGCCTCGTTGGAATGGGGCGCGAAGCCGTGCTGGATCGAATTGCCGCCGAGGCCCGCGCCGTGCGTGACCTGCATCATCGGCACGCCCGCCGCGTCGAGCGCCGTGGCGATCCGCACCATCTGGTCGATGGACATCTGCTCGCGCTTGGCGTGCATGCCGTCGCGCAGGCTCATGTCGTGGATAAGGACGCGGCGGCCGCGCAAAGTGTTGGACTGGCTCATCAGGCGACCTTCAAGGGCGAGAGTTGGATTTTGCCGGAGAGGATTTCCTCGGCGAACATTTCGGCCGTGCGGGTGGCCGCGGCGGTCATGATGTCGAGATTGCCGGCGTAGCGCGGCAGAAAATCGCCAAGACCGGCCACCTCCATGAAGACGGCGACACGCTTGCCGTCGAAGACCGGTCCGTTGACCAGCCGATAGCCGGGCACGTATTTCTGCACTTCGCCGATCATCGCCAGGATGGATTCCGTGATGCGCGCCTGATCCGGCTCGTCATCGGTCAGGCAATAAATGGTGTTGCGCATGATCATCGGCGGTTCGGCGGGGTTGATGATGGCGAGCGCCTTGCCGCGCCGCGCGCCGCCGACGACGCAGATGGCGTTCGACGTCGTATGGGTGAACTCGTCGAGATTGGCGCGCGTGCCGGGTCCGACCGACTTCGAAGCCAGGCTGGCGATGATCTCGGCGTAATCGACGCTCTGGATGCGCGAAACCGCGTGAACGATCGGAATCGTCGCCTGCCCGGCGCAAGAGATCATGTTGACGTTCATTTCAAGCTTGGCGGCGTGTTCGCGCAAATTCACCGGCGGCACGCACAACGGGCCGATGGCGGCCGGCGTCAGATCGATCATCATCACGCCAAGCTCGTTCAGCTTGCGGCTGTTCTCAGGATGGACATAGGCGCTGGTGGCGTCGAAGGCGATCTGAATTCCGTCGGCCCGCACGTACGGCAAAAGCCCGTCGACGCCATCCGCCGACGTCTTCAGCCCCATGTCCCTTGCCCGCGCCAGCCCTTCGGACTTCGGGTCGATGCCGACCATCCAGACAGGCTCGAGAACTTCGCTGCGCCGCACTTTATAGATCAGATCGGCGCCGATATTGCCCGAACCGATCAAAGCGCATTTGATTTTTTTCATGTCGTCCCGCTCCCACGTCCCGCACGCCGGCGTCGAAGCCGGTCTTCGGGTTTGTCGGGCGTCAAAATATTGGCGGCGAAAAAGGCCGTCCAATACCGATTGGCGCGGATAGCTATACCCGGCGAGTATCGTCGAAAGGTCGTGCGCCAGCGCGCGGCTAAACGCTCAAAGCAGCGGCGGTTCGCCGGTGACGCCATTTTCGATGCGGAAGCTTTCGAGCACGGCGAGAAATTCGTGCAAAATCGGCGAGCTATCGCCTTGAAGATAGAGGCAACTGACGTCGAGCATGGTTGGCGGCAACTCCTTCAAGGGCACGTAGACCACGCCCGAGGACTTGAAATAGGTGAGGGACTCGGGAACAACGCAGACGCCGAAGCCGCTCGCCACCAAGGCGACCCCGGTGACCGCGTCGCCGACCTCCTGCACGACGCGCGGCGAAAATCCCCGCGACTGGCATAACGAGCCGACAAAATCGGTGAAATTCGGGCGCGCGCCCGAGGGAAACAGCACCAGGGGCTGATCGGCTAGATCGATCAGGGCGATCTGTTCTCGCGACGACAGCGGATTGGAAGCATGGACGCCGACCAGGAGACGCTCCCACATCACCACTTTCGAGGCGATGTCGGGATATTTCGGCACCAGCCGATTGAAGCCGATGGTGATCCGCCTTTGCCGCAAGGCTTCGATCTGCTCGCCTTTCGTCATGGTGTGCATGGCGATTTTGACATCTGGAAAGGCGTTGCGGAATCTCAGCAAAACGCGCGGCACGATGTCGAACATGCCGGAGCCGAAAATGCCGACGTCGAGCCGGCCGATCTGGCCCAGCGAGGCGCGTTTCGTGCGCTCGGCGGCAAGATCGACAAGGGCGAGGATGTTTTGTGCTTCGACAAATAAAGTCTTGCCGGCCTCCGTCAGTTCGACCCCTTTGACCGAACGCACGAACAACACGGCGCCCAGATCCTCCTCGAGCTGCTGAATTTGACGCGTCAGCGGCGGCTGCGAAATGTTCAGGACGACGGCGGCGCGGCCTATGCTCAATTCCTTCGCCACCGCGACGAAGTATTTCAGATGGCGAAGCTCCATCGAAGGCCTCCCCGTCCCTTCCGCGACGCGCCTCGTTGCGGGCGCGCGTTTCGAAAACCAACCCACCCTATGGTCATACCATTTCCGTATGGAGTGGCGACGATAAAAGTATTTTTGCGAATGATATTCTTCTCGCATGATCCGCTCGCGAAAAAGCAAAAAACGTTAAGCGGAAAACGCACGAGGTCGGGATGGAAATTGTTCGGGAGGCGCTCGCGCCTGACGGCGCCGATGTGTCCGGCGCTGCTGGGGCCGCGCCTTGCGTCGAGACTGTGACCGTAACAATCGCCGAAACGGGCGAGACCTACCGCTGTCGAACCGACGAAAGCCTTCTGGAAGGCATGCGGCGGCTTGGCAAGCGCGGCATTCCTTTGGGCTGTCGCAGTGGCGGGTGCAGCGTCTGCAAGATCCAGGTCCTTTCAGGCGCCTATTGGCAAATGCGGCCGATGAGCCGCGAATACATTTCCGATGAAGACATGACCGCCGACCGCGTGCTGGCCTGCTGCGCTCGACCGTTGGAGGACCTGAGCTTGTCGGTGATCGGCAAGCTACAAAAAAATATCGTCGGCAGGTGCGCTGATAATGCAATGCAAAGTTCAAAGTAGGGAGAAGTAAAAATGGCTATCTCAGGAGTACTAAGACCGGGACACGCGCAAATTCGCGTCTTGAACCTGGAAGAAGACGCAAAGTTTTATCGCGATGTACTTGGTCTGGTCGAAACCGGCCGCGACAAGCAGGGCCGCGTCTATTTCAAGGGCTGGGACGAGCGCGATCATAATAGCGTCATCCTTCGTCAGGCCGACCACCCGGGGCTTGATTTCTTCGGCTTCAAGGTGCGCGACCGCGCAACGCTCGATCTGCTGGAATCCAATCTGAAAGCCTTCGGCGTCAAGACCGAGCGCGTCGCCGCCGGCGATATGCTGGAGACCGGCGAGCGCGTGCGTTTCGAGCTGCCGACCAAGCACATCATCGAGCTTTACGCCGACAAGAAAGACGTCGGCAACGGCCTGCCCTACATGAACCCGGCGCCCTGGTGCGCGGCGTCCGAACACGGCATCGCGCCGACGCGCCTTGACCATGCCTTGCTCGGCGGCGTCGACCTCGACGGTTCGCGCGACATCTTCATCGACGCGCTCGGCTTCTATCTTGTCGAATCCGTCGTCGTCGAGGACGGCAAGACCGAGGCCGCCGTCTGGTTGAGCTGCTCGAACAAGACGCACGACATCGCGCTGCTGCGCCTGCCTGAGGACGGCAAGCTGCATCACGTGTCCTTCTGGCTCGACACCTGGGACAAGGTGCTGCGCGCCGGCGACATCATGTCGATGAACGACGTCAAGGTCGACATTGGCCCGACCCGCCACGGCATTACCCGCGGCGCGACGATCTACGCCTGGGACCGTTCCGGTAACCGTTTCGAGACCTTCTCGGGCGGCTATATCGCCTATCCCGACATGAAGCCGCTGATTTGGCCGATTGCGCACCTGCCCGAAGGCCTCGATTATCCGCAGCGCAAGCTGCACGAGACCTTCCTGACGGTATTCACCTGATCGGCGACAACCGACCAGCGTTATGCCTGACGGCGTATAAACGCCAGAATTTACGGCGCGCGACAAAACGCGCGCCGTAAACGCCACTATTGTCCTCCAGACCTGCCGAAGCCCGCCAATGCTCCACGTCAAGAACTTCATCAACGGACAATTCGTCGACGGCTCCGGCGGCAAATCGTTCGAGAAGCGCTCGCCGCTCGACAACCGCGTCATCGCCACGATCGCCGAGGCGGACCTGGCGGACGTGGATCGCGCGGTCGAGGCCGCGCGCAAGGCCATGAAAGGCGCCTGGGGCAAATTGACGGCGACCGACCGCGTCGATCTTCTCTATGCGGTCGCCGATGAAATGACTTCGCGCGCCGACGACTTCATCGCCGCGGAAATCGCCGACACCGGCATGCCCGCTTTGATCGCCAAACACATGTGCGCGCGCGGCGCCGCCAATTTCAAAATCTTCGCGGACGTCGTCAAAAACGCGCCGACGGAGTTTTTCGAAATGTCGACGCCCGACGGACGCGGCGCCATCAATTACGCCTTGCGCCGACCGGTCGGCGTCGTCGGCGTCGTTTGTCCGTGGAACGCGCCGCTGCTGCTGATGACCTGGAAGGTCGGGCCGGCGATGGCCTGCGGCGACGCCGTCGTCGTCAAACCCTCCGAGGAGACGCCCCAGACGGCGGCGCTGCTCGGCGAAGTGATGAACAAGGTCGGCGTTCCGGCCGGCGCGTACAATGTCGTCAACGGATTCGGGCCGCGCTCGACCGGCGAGTTCCTGACGACGCATCCCGGCGTTTCCGCCATCACCTTCACCGGCGAAACGCGCACCGGCGCCGCCATCATGAAAGCCGCCGCCGACGGCGCGCGACCGGTGTCGCTGGAAATGGGCGGCAAAAATCCGGCCGTCATCTTCGCCGACGCCGATATCGCCGCCGCCGTCGAAGGCGTCATGCGCTCGGCGTTCATGAATACCGGTCAGGTCTGCCTCGGCACGGAGCGCGTTTTCGTCGAGCGGCCCATATTCGAGACATTCGTCGCGGCGCTGAAACAGGCCGCGGAAAAGTTGCGCGTCGGTCCGCCGAACGATCCGGCCTCCGGCATGGGACCGCTGATTTCGCTGGAGCACCGCGACAAGGTGCTGTCCTATTATAAAAGGGCCGTCGCCGAAGGCGCGACGGTGATCACGGGCGGAGGCGTTCTTGACATGCCGGGCGAACTCGCCAAGGGCGCCTGGGTGCAGCCGACCATCTGGACCGGGCTCGCCGACGACGCCAGCGTCTGCGTCGAGGAGATTTTCGGCCCCTGCTGCCATATCGCCCCCTTCGATACGGAAGAGGAGGTTCTGGAGCGGGCCAACGCCACCAGTTACGGCCTTTCCTCCTCGATCTGGACTCGCGATTTGGCGCGCGCCCACCGCGTTTCGGCGCGGATCGAAGCCGGCGTCGTCTGGGTCAATTCCTGGTTTCTGCGCGATTTGCGCACGGCGTTCGGCGGCATGAAGAACTCCGGCATCGGCCGCGAAGGCGGCGTCCATTCTCTCGAATTTTACACCGAGCTGAAAAATGTCTGCATCAAGCTCTGAGCGCGACGCCCTCATCCTGGCGCTCGGCGATGAATTGCACGCCGCCTGGGCCGCGCGCGCGCCCATCGCGCCGTTGAGCGACCGCGGTCACGATCTGGCGATCGAGGACGCTTATCGCGTGCAGGAGCGCATGGTGAAACGCCGCCTTGCGACTGGCGAAAAGATTGTCGGCAAGAAAGTCGGCGCCACGGCGCGCGCGGTCCAAGACATGCTCGGCGTGCGCCAGCCCGATTTCGGCATGCTGCTGTCGGGCATGATTTACAATGAAGGCGAGGTTATCCCCTTCGACAGCCTGATCCAGCCGAAGGCCGAAGGCGAGATCGCCTTCATCTTGAAGCGCGACATCCTCGGCCCCGGCGTCACCATCGCCGAAGTCCTTGCCGCCACCGAATGCGTCATGCCTTGTTTCGAGATCGTCGATTCGCGCATCGAAAAATGGAACATCAAGATCCAGGACACGGTCGCCGACAACGCCTCCTGCGGCGTGTTCGCGCTGGGCGGCGGCGCGCGCGATCCGCGCAAGATCGATCTCGATCTGTGCGGCATGATCCTTGAGCGCAACGGCGATATTTTCGCCACCGGCTCGGGCGCGGCGGCGCTCGGCCATCCAGCCAACGCCGTGGCCTGGCTCGCCAATACGCTGGGCGCGCTCGGCATCCCGCTCAAGGCCGGCGAAGTGATTTTATCCGGCTCGTTGACGGCTATGGCGCCGATCGCCAAAGGCGATCATCTGCGCGTCGAGATCGGCGGCCTCGGCGAATGTTCCGTGCGCTTCGCCTGAGGCGGCGCCAACTCAACCTGAATGAGGGCGAATTATGGCTTTGGAACCGGCGCTCATCGCGCGCCTCGCCGAACATCTCGAAAACGCCGAACTGAACGCGACCGCCGTTCCGCAGATCTCGCTTGAGTTTCCGCAAATCGACGCCGACGACGGCTACGCCGTTCAGCATGAAATCCGGCGGCGCAAACAGGCCCGAGGCCATCGGATCGTCGGCGTGAAAGCCGGTCTGACCTCGCGCGCCAAAATGCGCCAGGTCGGCGTCGACCAGCCGTCCTATGGCTTTCTGGCCGATTATTTCGCGGCGCCCGACGGCGGCGAAGTGATAGCGAACACGCTGATTCATCCGCGCGTCGAACCTGAAATCGGTTTCGTGCTGAAACGCGAGCTGGAGGGGCCTGGCTGCCACATCGGCGCCGTGCTGGCGGCGACGGATTTCGTCCTGCCGGCGCTGGAAATCATCGACTCGCGTTACGAGAATTTCAAATTCGATTTTCCCAGCGTCGTCGCCGATAATTCCTCCTCGGCGCGTTTTGTTCTCGGCGGGCGCGCGCGCAACGTTGAGGACATCGATCTGCGCACGATCGGCATTGTCCTGGAAAAGAACGGCGAACCGTTCTCCTTCGGCGCCGGGGCCGCGGTGCTCGGCCATCCGGCCTCGGCGGTGGCGATGGTCGTCAATCTGCTCAGCAAACGGGGCGAAGGCCTGCCGGCCGGATCGCTTGTGCTGACGGGCGGCATAACGGAAGCTGTCGCCGTACGCGCCGGCGATCATGTGCAGTTACGCACGCAGAACCTTGGTCAGGTTTCCGTCCGCTTCGTCTGACGCGTACTTTGCCTTCAAGCCGGTGAGCCTCGCCATGCGTTCAACCAAAGCACGGAAAGAATTGGCGGTCGTGTCCGGCGGCGCCGGCGCCATCGGCCGGACGATCGTCGCCAAGCTGATCGAACGCGGGCTTGACGTCATCATCGTCGGGCGCCGCGAAACCGAACTCACAGCCTTCGCGCGCGAAAACAGCGCGATAACGCCTTGCGTCGCCGATCTCGCCGAAGACGGCTCCATCGCTGTCATCGCCGCGGCGCTCGACCGTACGGTGCGCATGATCGTGCATAGCGTCGGCGTTCCGGTGGCCGGCGGCGTCATGGAGGCGCCCCCCGACGCGCTGGCGCAGGCGGTCAACGTCAAGGCCGGCGGCTTTTTGCGGCTGACGCGAGCCGTCGATTCGCGTCTCGTCAAACATTCCCGGCTGGTCGCCATCGGCGGCCATTACGGGCTGGAGCCGACCGCCTACGCGGCGACGGCCGGCGTCGGCAACGCCGCTTTGATCAGCCTGTCGCGACAATTGAGCCTGGCCTATGGCGCGCGCGGCGTCACCAGCCATGTGATCGCGCCGGGACCCGCAGACACCGAACGCCTGCGCAATGTCGCGCAAGCGCGCGCCGCGCGCGACGGCGTGAGCCTCGACGAGGTTCTGGCCGGAATGCAGCGCGAATCCTCGCTCGGCGCCTTCACCACGCCCAAACAGGTCGCCTGGGCGGTCGCGACTTTGCTCGATGAGGAAGCCGACGCCGCGACCGGCTCGACGCTCATGCTCGATTCAGGACGCCGACGCGGTCTGCCGTAACACACAGGCGTCAAGCAAAGGGAGTTCACCATGCCCGTAGCCCACATCAATCTTCTCAAAGGCCATTCCCGGCTCGTGCTGCAGCAGATCATCGCGGAAACGTCCGATGCGATGGCGCGCATTCTCGAAGCGCCAAAGGACCGCCTCCTGGTTTGGATCACCGAGCACGATCCCGGACTTTGGGGTGTCGCCGGCGCGCCGGCTGAACAGGCGCTCGCGCGCGCGGCGCGTGAGGACGTCGAAATGCCCTTCGTGCAGATGGTGTTGATGGAGGGCCGGCCCAAGGAGCAACACCATCGCATGATCGAGGAAATCTCCGCCATCATCCACGGCGCGCTCGGAACGGACAAGAACCGCATCCGCATTCATATCGCCTCGGCGAACCCCGATTTCTGGGGCATCGGCGGCGTGCCCAGCTCCATCAGCCGCGCCAAGGAGATCGAGGCGCGCCGGCTGCAACAGAACGCCTGAACGCGCAAAGCGTTCGGCTTGGTCGACGCGGACGTCGGCGAGCGGGTCGGAGCGGCCGCGCGGAACGACCGCGCCGGCGGCGCGCGTCGCCGCGAATATCTCCAATTTGAACGGGCTCCAAAACTTAACCAGCGACCGCTGAAATCGTTCAGAAAACCGTCTAAAACATGCTGATATCGCGTAGCGTCAACATTCTTTTTTTGTCTTGCGTCAATTAGCCTCAGGTTGATCGATAGAGGCAAAGCAATAGCGCGACGATAGTTCTATCTGGTAGTTTCTCGCGAAAAAAACCAACCATGTTGATGCCGGTTCGTTTTGCGCCAACCTCAAAACCCGAGTAAAGTCCGAGCTATATCGGCTTTCGAAATTGGCAGCGGCAAAAGCGAGTTCGACAATTCCGACCCAAAAAATTCCAGCCTATGTCGTGAACCTTGAACGCAGCTTCGATCGGCTTGCCTTGATGCGCGATGTTTTCGGGCGTGCCGGCGTGACGTTCGATCGCATCGCGGCGGTTGACGGATGGGCGCTGAACGAAGCCGAGCGCGCGATATTTCTTTCCGAACACGAAGACTATTCTTTGGAGCCCGGTGAAATCGGCTGTTTTTTAAGCCATTTCGCCGCATGGAAGGAAATCGTCGCACAAGAGCACACCTACGCCGCCGTCTTCGAGGACGACGTCCGCCTCGCCGACAGCTTGCGGTCGTTGCTGACCGCCGACGACTGGATTCCGAAAGACGCGGACATCGTCAAACTGGAAACGCATGACGAACTCGTCGTACTCGGCCCCGAAATCTTGCCCGCGCCCTCGGAATATACGCTGCACGCGCTACATTCTCGCCACCTTGGCGCGGCCGGCTACATCCTTTCCAGACAAGGCGTCCGCAAGCTCCTGCAAAACTATGCGCGGATGACCGGTCCCGTCGATCATGAATTGTTCGATCCCAAGCATAAAGTGTTCAGCCTGCTTGCCGCCTACCAGCTGACGCCCGCCGCTTGCATTCAAATCCGTCTCTGCCCGGAAGACCCGAATTATAACCGTCTGACGTCGACCATCGTCAGCCGGTTTTACGCAAAAAACAGGTATATTTCCTTTTACAGGAAAATCATTCGTGAAACAGTTCGGCCATTCAAACAACTGTCGGCGCGTTTAAACCGGAAATTGCAATGCCTCACTAATAAATTATTCGTGACGATGGTTCCCTATACGGGGGATCGCGGCGACGCCTCACATGAAAACGGTTGAGTGTAGCGATTCAAACTCGCTGCATTCAAGCGGCGTTTGCTTCGGAGGCAAGCCGATCCGGGCGAAAGGCTAATTGCGGCGCTTCTGGAAGGGGAGCAACGACGGATGCGAAAGCGAGAGAGTCTAAGGTGCGATCAGCCACGGCGCGCGGCGGATGAGTTGAAGGGCCGCGTCGGCTGCCTGTTTACTTGCGCCGTCCCAAAAACACAGTGGCGACGACCTGCGCAAAGAAAGCCTCCTTTTGGACGGCTCTGAGATGGCGCGGCGTGACGGCCTGCACTAGAACGCCGACACGATCCGCATCATGCGAACAAAGCTGTTAGCGCCATGAACAATCTCGAAGACTTGAAACTGGCCGTCATCGGCCTCGGCTACGTCGGGCTGCCGCTGGCGGCGGCGTTCGGCAAACGCCGCGAAGTGGTGGGATTCGACGTCGACGTCGCGCGCATCGCGGCGCTGGAGGCGGGACGCGACGCCACTTTGGAGATCACGGAAGAAGACTTGCGCGCCGCCACGGGCCTGCGCTTCACCGCGCGGATCGACGACCTCGCCGGCTGCAACGTTTTCATCGTCACCGTGCCGACGCCGATCGACGAGCACAAACGGCCCGACCTGACGGCGCTGATCGCTGCGTCCGAGACCGTCGGCAAGGTTCTGAAGAAGGGCGATCTCGTGATCTACGAGTCGACCGTCTATCCCGGCGCGACGGAGGACGATTGCGCGCCCGTGCTCGAGCGGACATCCGGTCTTGTCTTCAACCAGGACTTTTATCTCGGCTACAGCCCTGAACGGATCAATCCGGGCGACAAGCGGCGCCGACTGGCCGACATCATAAAAGTCGTTTCAGGCTCGACGCCGGAGGTCGCCGATCTGATTGACTGGCTCTACCGCCAAATCATTCCCGCCGGCACGTACAAGGCCGAAAGCATCAAAGTCGCCGAAGCCGCGAAAGTGATCGAAAACACCCAACGCGACCTGAATATCGCCTTGGTCAACGAGTTGGCGATCATCTTCAACCGCATGGGCCTCGACACCGAAGCCGTTTTGCGCGCCGCCGGCACCAAGTGGAATTTTCTGCCGTTCCGTCCGGGTCTCGTCGGCGGACATTGCATCGGCGTCGATCCTTATTACCTGACGCACAAAGCGGTGGCGCTTGGCTATCACCCCGAAATCATCCTTGCCGGACGGCGCCTGAACGACCGCATGGGCGCCTATGTCGGATCGCAACTTATCAAGGCGATGATCAAATGCCGCATTCAAGTCGAAGGCGCCCGCGTGCTGGTCATGGGTCTGACGTTCAAGGAAAATTGCGCCGACCTACGCAACTCACGCGTCATCGACATCGTTCGCGAACTGCGCGACTATAATGTTTGCGTCGACGTTTTCGATCCCTGGGCCGACGGTGAGGAGGCGCGCCGTCAATATGGCCTAACGCCGATCGCCGAGCCGCGGCGCGGCCATTATGACGCCGTCGTCCTTGCGGTGGCGCATGAAAAATTCAGAGAGATGGGCGCGAAAGCGATCCGCGCGGTTTGCAAGACCGAGCACGTTCTCTACGATCTGAAATACCTCCTGCGGCCAGACGAATCGAACTTGCGTCTCTAAATGAATGTCCCGCGATGAACCCTTATGCGCGCACAACGGATCGATTGCGAGATTCGCCGAAGACCTGGCTGGTGACCGGGGTTGCCGGCTTTATTGGATCGAACTTGCTGGAAACGCTGCTCAAGCTCGATCAGACGGTTATAGGGCTCGACAATTTTTCAACCGGATCGCGCCGCAATATCGACGCCGTCCGACGCCTGACGAGCGAGGCGCAATGGGGGCGCTTTCGCTTCAACGAGGGCGACATCTGCTCGTTTGACGATTGCCGGCGCGCCTGCGTCGGCGTCGATTATGCTCTGCATCAGGCTGCGATTGGATCGGTGCCGCGCAGCCTGTCCGACCCGATCGCGACCAACGCCGCCAATATTTCCGGCTTCCTGAATATGCTGGTCGCCGCGCGCGAGGCGGGAATCAAACGATTTGTCTACGCCGCTTCGAGTTCGACATATGGCGACCATCCGCACCTGCCGAAGGTCGAAGAGACGATCGGGCGGCCGTTGAGCCCCTATGCCGTGACCAAGGTCGTCAACGAGCTTTATGCCGACGTATTCGCCCGCTGTTACGGTTTCGACTCGATCGGTTTGCGTTATTTCAATGTCTTTGGCCCACGCCAGGATCCCGACGGCGCCTATGCGGCGATCATCCCGAAATGGACGAAGGCCATGATCAAGGGCGAGCCCGTCTTTATCAATGGCGATGGCGCGACGAGCCGGGACTTCACCTTTGTCGACAACGCAATTCAGATGAACCTGCTCGCCGCCACGGTCGAGGCGCGCGCGGCGGTCAATCAGGTCTTCAACGTCGCGGTCGGCGAACGCACGACGCTGAACGCGCTTCACGAAGCACTGCGCGGGCTGCTGGCCCCTCGTTTTCCGCATTTGCTGACCGCCCAGCCGCAGTACCGCGAATTCCGCGCCGGCGACGTGCTGCACAGCCAGGCCGACATGACCAAGGCGAGAACGCTGCTCGGTTATGAGCCGAGCCACGATTTCGCCGCGGGTCTGGCGCTGGCGGCGGCGTCCTACGTCGCCGCCTATGGAGACGCGACGACGCTTGCTTGACTTGCTTCGGCAAAGTATCAAGGTTCGCCGAACTCAATGGAAACTTGAAATTCGGTGAGGATTTGGAGAGCCGCCCATGGCGCGTCCCGCAATCCTGTTTTTTCGCGACGACCGCGCAACGAGACTGTCGATGCTCAACACCTTGCGCGAAAAGTTGCGGCGCTACCGGCAAATCCGGGCGATGCCGCGCGTCGCGACTATCGCCACCATGCCAACGCGGCTGGAATCGTTTGAGCAGGTCGTCGAAAGAATATTGCCGCAAGTCGATCGCCTGCACGTTTTTCTGGACAGGTTTGAAACTGTTCCCGACTTCCTATTGAACAACAGCAAGATCGTCATCCTGCGCTCGCAGGAAGCCGGCGATCTCCACGCCTCGGGGCGATTTCTCGTCTTGCAGGCTCTCGACACGCCGTCGATCGTCGTCGTTGTCGACGACGATATCCGCTATCCGGCAAACTACGTCGCAAGACTGGTCAACCAGCTCGCCATACGCTCCGGCGACGCTGTCGTCGGCGTGCATGGAACCCAATTTACGCCGCCCTTCCTGTCCTATGTCGCCGACTTGCACAGAAGCCCGTTCTTCTTCCACCATTCGAAATCCAAAGTCATGGACGAATTGGGTTGCGGCACGTGCGCCTTTTTGTCCGACGTCATGAATTTCGACATCAGAACATGGCTGTATACGGACGCGAACGACATCCAGTTGGCGCTCGAAGCGAAGAGGCGGCGGCTGCCGCTCGTCTGCATCAAGCGCCGCAGCAACTGGCTGCGGCCCATTGGCGAGGAACAGCCCGACAGCATCTGGGTCAAGACGAAGGCTGACCACAGCCGGCAGACCGCTCTGATGCGAATCTTGATGAGCGACGCCATCGCCGGCATCGAAACGCCGCCGAATTAGCGGCGCGCGGCGAGCGGGACGATCCCGCTCTCATATCCGACGAAGGGTGCGGCGGCGCCGACGTCCGCCAGGGACGGGTAATGGACGTTTATCTGCAGCCGCATTCGGACGACATCTGTTTTTCGCTCGGCGGTCTGGCCGAACGACGACGACGCGGCGTTCTTCTCACGGCGCTGCCGATTTCCGGCTATGTTCCGCTTGGCCCGGGACAACGGCCGCCTTCCGCCGAAATCGTCACGCAAACGCGTATGCAGGAAGACCGGGCGTTTAGCCAGGCGTGCGGACTTGAGGCGCGGTTCCTCGCCATCCCCTGCGGCTCCTCCGCGGGATATGGCTCTTTCGATCTCGACCGGCTCGATGAAAACCTTGAACGCGTCAAAGCGCCGATCCAAGCCGAACTGCTGCGTTTGGCGGCGGAAAGCGGATCGCCCGAGCGGTCCTGGCTGTTTTGTCCCGCCGGCATTGGCGGCCATGTCGACCACGTCGCGATCCTGAAAGCGATCGTCGAAGATTACGATCGGCTGTCGGAACGCTATCGCATCGCCTTTTATGAGGACCTGCATTACGCGTCCAACGCCAAGGCGCGGAAAGTCGGGATCGCGCGATTGCGCCAGATCGCGACGGTGCGGAGGCTGCGGCGGCGCTCCCTGTCGCTCGGCGCGGGCGGCGGCGTCCGAAAACGCGCGTTGATAAACCTTTATCCGAGCCAGTTTCTCGAACCGCCCCGGAACCTGAAATCCTTCACGCCGGCGGTTTGGCCCTGGTCCGCTCCGCATGAAGCGATCTGGAGCGAGGACTGGGAAGCGGCGTCCGACCTGGACGCCGACGGCAGCGTGACGCATTGAAAACAACTTTGACTATGGGATCAGGCGCCGAAGCCGAATGACGGTTTATTCGCCAAATCGCTCGCGGCTCGAAAAAAACGCGCCGTCAACAATGGCGGCGCGCATTCGATCCGGAATGGCGCGGTCATCGCGCCGCCTTGCGGCGAACGCGGCGGAAACCGCCGCGATCGACGATATCAGGCGTGCCGCAAGGCAAGACCGGCTTGGAGTCTGCGGCCGAGCTCCGTGCGCCCGACAAGCGCCTTGACCGCGAAGAAAGCGGCAAACGCCGCGGCGTTGATCAGGAAAACGCGCGTCACGTCGGCCGGCGTGAAATGCGACACGTCGGTTCCGCTGAGGAGGCTCGCGGCGTAGATCGAGGCTTCATAGACGACGAAAGCTGAAACGAAACCCGCGACGGAGCCGGCGACTCCGCGACCACGCGCCAGGACGGCTTGAGCCGCGGCCAGCGACAGCAACGCGATGACGCCGAACACGGCGCCCCAGGCGAACGTGCTCACATCCATCGGATAGTTCAGGCAGGCGAAGCCGACAATCTGATTGACCAGCCAGATGGCGACGACGGCGGCGACGGCGGCGCGACGATCGAAAAGCATGGCGGACATCGCGGCGAAGGCCGCGAGCGGGAGGGCGCAGGCGAAACCGAAAGTGAGCGCCACGCTCGCCGCGACGAGCAGAAGCGCGCCAATCCATTCAGGACGGAGATAGACCGGCTTGGAAGACGCATTCATGTTTGACCTCCTGAGATCGACGCCAAATGCGCCGTGGGACTGAAAGGAGCGGGCGGGCCGCGAAAGTTGAGGCTCTATGACGCCGGACGCCGGCCTCGCCTTGGGCGATCAAGGGCAAGGGCGATGCTCATCACCACTCGTATTTGACCCCGCCGTACACGGAACGGCCGGGCGTGCCGTAATTCAGGACTTCTTCGTAGCGGACATTGCCGAGGTTCTCAATCCGGCCGAATAGGGAAACGCCGTGATCCAATTTGTAGTTCGCGAAAAGATCGATTTTCGCATAGGCCGGCAGAACAACCCGGTCATAATTGATGAAATCGTAGTCCGGGTTCGCGCCGACCACGATAACCCGCGCTTCGAGTTCGAGTTTCGGAACGCCCGTATAGATCGCCGAAACCGACCCCTTGTCGCGCGGGTGATGCAGAAGCTGGAGCTGCGTCGTCAGATCCCGCGCGTCGAGATAGGTGTAGCTCGCGCGCAGGCGAAAGACGTCGGGAATGACCGAGGCCTCGCCCGACAGCTCGATCCCCTGCGTCCTTGCGCGCCCGACATTGTAATAGCAGCCAAAGACCTGCGTGCTGGTGCATGTGGGGGCATAGCCGTAATCGATCAGGTTTCGATAGCTATTTTCGAAATAGCCGACAGACGCCGTCACGCGGCCGTTCAACAGCTTCTGGTCAACGCCGACGTCATAGCCGGCGCTCTGCTCGGGGTTCAAAGACGGATCGCCGTACTGGCTGAAGCGCTGATAGAGCGAGGCGACCTTTGCGCCCGTGCCCGCGGAGGCGCGCAGCTTCGTGCCGGTTTCCTCGATCCGATAGGCGACAGTCGAGCGCCAGGTGTC
This sequence comes from uncultured Alphaproteobacteria bacterium, assembly GCA_963736175.1. Classification (GTDB taxonomy): domain Bacteria; phylum Pseudomonadota; class Alphaproteobacteria; order Rhizobiales; family Beijerinckiaceae; genus Rhodoblastus. The sequence goes on from CAVTNU010000035.1 coordinate 52,686, forward strand.
GAACGTGCGGTTGCCTGGAACCGCGTCGATGCGTCCGCCATAGGTGAAGTCGAGGCGATTGAACAGCGTGAACTGGTGCTGGGCGAAAACGGAATTGGTCGTCTGCGACGCGTCCAAGGGCGTGAACGCGCCCGGCGTATCGGGCTCCTGCGCTGTCCTGGCCGTCTCCGTTTCGGTCTTCGCGCCAAACGTCGCGAGGCCGAACGCGCCAAGCTTCAAATCGCCCTGGTATTCGACGCCTTGACGCCCGCCACGGTAGCCCGTCCGGCAGTTCAGACTGTTGCCGCTCGCATCGTAACAACCCTCGGTCTGCCAGATATCCCTGTTCGTCTCGTTGCCGAACAAGGTCAGGCGATTGTGGAGCAACTTGTCGAAAGCATCGACGTCGGCGCGCAGATAGCCCTGAAAGGAGGCGACGTTCTGGCGATTGAAGCCGTTGAAGACATCCGAAGCGACGTAAGCGTAAGGATTGTCGAAATGGATGCCGCTGTCATAGCCGTTGAACGACCCCTCGACCGAGATGTCCTCGGTCGGATGATAAACGAGCCTGGCCGTGCCGCCGCCCTTGTTGGCTGGCTCGATGGAGGGAAGCGGCGGCAGCGGCGTGACGCCGTCTCCGATCGTCAGCGGTCCTTTGACGCGATAGCCGTAGCCGGGGAAACCATCGGTGTGCACGCCGTCGATCGAAAAGGCGTAGGACCAGTCGCCCTGCCTGCCGAAGGCGTCCGCGCGGGTATGAACCGTGCCGTAGCTTCCGCCTTCGACCGACACCGAACCATGCGGCTCGCCTTGGCCCTGGCGCGTGATGATATTGATGACGCCGCCCATGGCGTCGGAGCCGTAAAGAGCCGATTGCGGGCCTCGCAAGACCTCAATTCGCTCGATATTGTTTGTCGTGAATCCACCCAGATCGACAGATCCATCGGTGACGCTGGGATCGCCAATCCGGACGCCATCGATCAGGACCAGGGTTTGCCCCGGACTGGAGCCGCGCAGGGAGACGGAGGTCGCCGAGCCCACGCCGCCGGTTTGGGTTATGTCGAGGCCCGGAACCCCACGTAGAACGTCGCCCAAGCCCGTGGAGCCGTATTTGGCGATTTCCTCCGCGCTGACGACGGTGATGGCGCTGCCCGACTGCGATTGCGGCTGTTCCGTGCGCGTCGCCGTAACGGTGATTTGGGGGAGCGGCTGCGCGTCGTCGGCGGCGGCGAATGCTAGAGATGAGGAAATAACGAATAGCGAACCGCCCGCCAAAATGGCGACGCGGCGCTTGGACAGCGTGAACATGGCGCCTCCGGCCGTCCCACCGACGGCGTTGGGGTTGATCGGATCACCGGCCGGTCTCCTGACTCGCGACGCCATCTTTTTCCGCCTTCCCAGAAGCATCGCTCCCAGTGGCTGATTGGAAAAAGGCCTGTCGCATACAGTTGCGGGGGCAGTCGCGGCTTCGGGGAGATCCCCATACCGCATTCCCGTTTCACCTCGGCTTGACCCGAGGCACCGATGACGGGAGGTCTCTTAGACCCGAATTGCTGGCCGCACAAGTTCGACCATCGGCGCGCGGCGGCGCTCGGGTCGAGGCCAAGCCGGTTCCCCATCCGGATTTTCAATTTGTCTGGATAGCCGCTTTTGGCGCCCGCGAACCGCCAACGGGCCGTTCATCGCCATCTCGCGTAGGCGCATCGCGGCTTTGCCGAATGTATCCGACGCAGTCGCCGCCGCCGCGCGCGAAAATTATAATTCGCTTTCGTGTTGAATGAATTGTCCGATGATTCGGCGGCTGTGAGTTTTGGTTTGGCCGGGAGGACTTTCTGCTCGCCCGTTCGTTTTCAGCGCATCGCCTAAATTATTGATTTTAAGTCCGCCTTAGGCGCCTGTGCAATTAGGCCAACAGCGCCGCTCACAGACGGGCGAAAGGCGAGGTTCGGCGCGGACTTACGCCCTCGCCGACGCCGGTTATGGCGCGGCTCGGCCTGATTTCAGGTTTTCGCGCATGATTTTCGGCGTTGTGCCAAACCAGGCGCGGAACTTATGATTGAAGCTGCTCTGGTCAGCGAAACCCAAGCGCGCCGCGATATCGGCAATCCGCATTTCGTCGTCGCGAATATAGGCGAGAACAAGTTCGCGACGCGTCTCGTCGACAAGCTCGCTGAAGCTGACTTCGGCCTGCGAAAGCCGGCGTTGCAAACTGCGTTCGGACAGCTTCAGCGCCGCCGCGATCTGGGAAAGACTTGCGCCGCCGTTCAAAAATCCCGCCTTGACCTTCTCGCGCGCCAACGGAACGATCGTCGACGTCTCGTCTTGCCGACTCTTGTCCAACAGCCACTTTTCGGCCAAATGCGTCAGCGTTGAGAAAAAGCCGATATCGGCGTTCGGTATCGGCTCATCGAGCAGCTTTGCGGAAAACCTGATGCCGGCGTCTTCCGCGCCAAAGCGGACGGGCGAGCAGAAAACCATTTCATATTCGGCCGCCGCGACCCCTGGCGCCGGCGGGCAGGGCGACGCAATTTCGATGGCTGTCACTTGCCTTCCCGCGATCCAGTTCACATGAGCGCATAATCCGGCTGCGGCGAATTCGATAAGATGGCGCCCGCCTTGAAGGTCGAGCCACGGGGTCCGCCAGCGGTAGTGGACGACACCGTCCTTTTCCGAGATTTCCGTTCGTCCAAGATCGTGAACGAGGCATTCAAAACGAACGACGAGTTGAAGCGCATCGCCAAGCGTCCGACAGACGCAAAGCGCCAAGCCATAGCCAGGAACATCGGTCACGCGCAGTTCCTGCCCAAAATGCAGGCCGAACAACGGATCGTTCGACAGACTCGCGCCGGCTTCCAGTAAGGCCAAAAAGCTCTGGACGGAGACAGCGCCAACCTGATCGCGCGCCGCGCCCGGAAGACCCGCGGCGGCGGTCAGTTCGTCGAGATCGAGCCCAATGTCGCGCGCCCGCGCGAAGAGCGCGTGAACGATTTTGCCCGAGACACGCGCTTTAGCCAAGGGCGGCAATTCGCTTCGCATTAAGCGTGTGACAAAAACCATCCCTGCCCGTTTCCGCGCCGACGTCCTGGAAGTTTACATTCTATCGTCAGGACGCCATCAATGAAACAACGGCTGCCGCGCACTTTGCGCCATTCGTATAAGGCGCGCCGAAACGGCCGCCCGTCCATATGCGCCGCCGTTCCGCTCAGGCGTCGGCCTTCGCCGCCGAAACAGGCGTCGATGCTTTTTCGCGCAAATTCGAGAAGGCCGAAAGGCTCAGCAGATGAGCGTAGATGGCGGGCAGCGCGCCCGACTTGCGCAAGGCCAGGAAGGCTTCGTCGCTGAGTTCGGCAAGTTTTTGCTCGTTCACGGCGAGGAAGCCCTGGAGCACGACATTGCCCGCGTTGGCGCCTCTGACCTCGACCGTGATCTCCTTCAACAGATCGTGCTCGCGCAGGGCGTTGACGAAAGCCTCGGTCCGAAGCGCCGCCTGCGCGTAATTCTCGACGAACTGAATCGCCGAATCGAGATAGGGGGTGTTTTCGCCCGCCTCAGTGAACAGCGCTTCGCCGCCCTCTTCCGGCTGCTGATACCCGCCATCGACGCAAATCACCGACGTCTGGCCCTCGATATTGCCCTGGATGAACGGATAACGGCGGAGATAGGCGGGAATGTATTGGGCGTTCCATTTGCCGTCCTCGGTGACGAAGGCGTTCTTCGCAAGTTCGACGCCGACAACGAAAACCGGGCTGGGCTGGTTGTCGGACATCACGAAAACAATCGGCAATTCGCGGCTGGCGGCGGGAAATTCTTCCGCCAGCGCCGGAACGAGATGCGCGCCGCGCGAGAACGTCACCGAGCGTCCGCCATCGAGAACCTTGAGCGCGCGATCCTTCTCGCGATTGAGAATGGAAATCGAGGAATAGAAGATGGGGAGCTTGGACATGAGACGCTTTCTAGTGGCCGATCGTCAAACAAAGAGCCCCGCCCCGCGCGCTCTCGCGCATCGGGACGGGGCGTTTCAAATCTTCGTCACTTCTTGTCGAGCGCGGCGAGCGCGGCGGCGAAACCCTTGGTCGACACATTCATGGTCACCGGCTGATTGGCGCCGCCGGAAAACACCAGGGTCATCTTCTCGGCCGTTTTCGCGCCCTCGAGGAAGTCCTTTTTTGCGTCGATTTCGGCGAAACAGGCGGCGGGCGAACAGCGCAGGAAGGGCGCCTTGGCCTGCACCTTGTCGGAGACGTTCAGCGACGCGCCGTCAGGCAGCCACACGCCGACGGGCGCGAGAATGACCAAACGCATGTCCGCGCCGGCCTTCGGCCGACCGATGGCGATGCGCGCCACCAGACGGTGATTGTCCTTTTCCATGAAGCTCTGCACCATTTCGCAAACCGGGGCGCCGGCGGGCGCGGCCTTCGGGTCGGCGGGAATGGTGGGATTGGCGCAATTAACCGTCCAATCCTGGTAGGAGAGGCTGGAGGAATCCGGCTCGGTCGCGAACGCGGAGGCGCCGGCGAAAGCCGACAAACAGGCGCCAAGCGCGAATGAGCCTAAAATACGCGAAATTTTGACTTCAACCATAGGACCCTCGTTTTCCGCAAAAGCGCGTCCGGTTCGACCGCTTCATAGCGTTGTGAAGATGGCGCCGCCAACAAGCAAGACCCTCGCGCATCGCTGGCGAAGGCCTTGAAGCGGACCGGCTTGGATGCGAACGCCTGATTGCGACGAATCGAAACCCGACGCTCAATATCAGAAGCGCGCGACAGCCTGGAAGTGCCAACGGCCGTGTTCGCCGTCATTCATCCCGACTTCCTGCAGATGCCAGCCGTAGCCGACGTCGAGATTGACATATTTCGACGCCTCGTAGGCGAGGCCCAGACCCGCGCCAGTCAACCCGATATAGTCGGACTGCCCGGTAAGCGGCGTGTGATACCAGCCGCTGCCGTGATCGATGAAGACATAGGCGCGCAGTTCGTCGACCAGCCCCTTGGGATCGCCGGACAGATTGCGCAGGACATTGGCGCCCGGCGTATAGAAGGTGGCGTTGGCGGTCACGCCGGAGTCGACGAGCGCGTCCTGGAAGGCGAAGCCGCGCACCGAACCCATGCCGCCCATGATGAGGGCTTCGGTGGGCAGCAGGTTGGCGGAGGACCATTGCCCCGTCAAGCTGGTGAGCAAACGCCAGCCGCCGGTGATTTCCCAACGATCGTCGAGATGACCCTTGGCGTAGACATATTCGGCGCCGGCGTTGGCGCGCAGCAATTGGAACGTCGTGTTGTTGTCGGCCGGGCCGACGCCGCCCGGCGCGCCATAAACATTGAGGTCGGCGCGCAACTTCGTGCCCAAGGCCACGCCTTCGCCGGCGTAGCCGACCACGGCCTGAACGATCTCCGGACGCCCCGCGACCACGGTGGTTCCGCCGAAGTCGAGGTTGTTGTTGGTTTCCTTGAACTCGCCGCCGAAGCGGAAATCATGGGCCCAACCGCCCAACCGAGGCAGCGGCGCGGTGAAATAGCCGCCGAACATCGTATTGTTGCCGGTCTGATTGAGGGCGCCGCCCTCCAGATTGGCTCTGGTGCCGCTATAGCCGAAAATCGCCTGGAACTGCCAGCGATCGGGCAACGGCAGGGCGAGGCTCACCATATGCGACTGCAGACGATAGAACCGCGGATCGGTGGTGTATTGATAGCCGATCACTTCGCCGAGGCCGAGCTGGTTGTACTCCATCGCCCCGACATAGGGACGCACGTCGCCAAGCGGGCCTCTGCCGCCGTTGGTGCCCGCGCCGGCGTAAACGGTCCAGGGCTTGTCCTCCAGCGCTTGAAGTACGAGATCCGTCTGACCGTAACCCTTGCCGGGCTGGTAAATGGCGTCGACATGACGGAAGGGATTGCGGTTGAGATAGCGCAGATCCTCCAGCACCTGGCCTTCGTCGATCGGCTCGCCGCGAACCAGACGGATTTCGCCGGTCAGCGCATCGGCGCTCGCCCCAGTCGCGCCTTCGACGCGCACTTTGTCGAGACGTCCGACGACGACGAGGATCTGCACCACGCCATTGCTGATTTCCTGCTCCGGCACAACGACGTTGACCACAGGGCGGTCGGCGCCGCGATAGGCCAGAACCAGTTCATGCGTCAGATCGTCGAGCGCGCCGAGCGTTACCGCGCCGCCCAGATAGCGTTCGGCCGCCGCCCGCACATTGTCGGGAACCAACTCCGCCGCCGCCTCGACGACGACGCCGTTGGCCTGCGCGCCCTTCTTCTTCACGGCGCCGGGCTTGTCGACGAAGACCAGTCCCCTGAGCTGCGGCACCAGAACGCGGGCGCGATCGGCGGCGCTCCGCATCGTTTCGGCTTCCGCCGTGGTGATGCGTCCGTCGGCGCCGGTCTTCACCACCGGCGGCGCATAGCGCTGCAGGGAGCTCGAAGCCTGAGCCAGAGCGTTGGTGGGCGCGAACGCCCAGCCCAACGCCAACGCCAGCGCGCCCGCCGAAATGAGGGATGGCTTGATACGGTAACGGGAGAAAACCATCGAAATATACCTCATTGCATTTTCATTACGGGCGCCGGGCCGCTGGCCGCGAAACTCAAGGCGTGAATCTGAACGTGTCCCGAGGGAAGCGTCAGCATGACGGGCTCGGCCCGAACGAGTTCGAACCGTCCTGACAATGGCGCCCGCCGCGTCGGCGGCCCGCGCCGGCGCGGCCGGAGCGACGACCGGTTCGGCCGGGACGATAATCGGCGCCGCCTCGGCGCGTCGATCCTGCGTGATGACGACAGGCTCGGCCGATTGCTCAGCCTGATTGACTTGGCGGCGGCGGAGTAGCTGATCGTAGTTGTTCTGGTCCTGATCGGCGGACGCCGACTGGCCGTCGCATTCGCCGCCGAAGCCGGCGCCGGCGTCGCCGAACATCTCGACGCTGTTGGCGAGCGCGATGACCGAGAGCGAGCGCGGATAGGGCCGCGAGCCGTCGCGATAGCCGATGGCGAAGTCGCCCGGCTGCGGGCTGCGCCCGAACGCGCCGAGCGTGCCGGTCGCGCCCATCTGCAGGCCGCAGGTATCGCCGCTGCGCAGATTGCCGTGCAACATCACCCAATCCCACGGGTCCGTCATGAAGGCGAAGTCGGCAGCGCTGTACTCGTTGAAGTAGAAGGCGTAATTGCCCGTGCCAATCGTCGAGTAGCGAGCGCTCGTCGACATCTCCAGGAAGCCGTTCTCGTGATTCTGACCGCCGCTCTGGGCGAATATCCACTTGTCGCTCGAAGGCCGCACCGGCACGACGTCGGCTTTCGTCGCCGAGTCGTTGAAGACGTTCGTTCCGGTCGTGACCAGATTTTCACGCGACGGGATGAAGAAGCGAAGCTGTCCACCCGTGTTGGAGAACCCGGAGTTGATCGTGGCGTTGTCGAACGTCATCGCGCCAGGAATTTTGCCGTCCTGGTTGAAGGCCGGCGTGTTCTGCGCCGCGCCGATCGTCGTCAGACCGACAATCCGCGAGCGCGTCGTGTCGGTATAGTAATTGGCCGGACCGATCGCCGCGTTGGTGACATTGAGGTCCGCGCCGGTGGCCAGCCAGATGTTGTTGTGGGTCGTCTGCACCGTATTGTCGGCGTTGGTCGTGTAGGCGCTGCCGATGCGGACGTTGGAGTTCGCGCCGGGGGTGAGGCCAGTGATGGCCGTATCGCCGGTCGCCGTGGTTCCGCCGGTCGCGATGGCGCCATTGGCCTTCGCCGCCGTCACGCCCTGCATCAGGTTGGCCGGAACGGCCGCGCCAGTGGCGATATTCGCCACGGTCACAGCATTCAGGCCGGCTGTGGTCGCATTCACCGGCACGTTGACGTTGATCGTGATGTCGCCGTTGAGCGATTGCGAATTGGCGATCGCCGCGCCGGTCAGCTGGACGTTGTCGCTCGGGCTCGAATGACCGACCAGTAAGTTTCCGCCAGCGGACCCATCGAGCGCCAGATTATTGGCGACATCGAAGGCGATGGCGCCGTTGACTGTCTGGGTCTCCGACGAGGCCTGGCCGTTCGGCACGGCGCGCGCGGCGAACAGGCCGCCATTCTGGTCGATCGAGTCGCCGACCTGCGCGTTGCCCAACGCCACCGTGGTGATGGCGAGGTTGTTCTTGGTGACGAAGTGGATCGTCCCCGTCGTCGTTTGCAGGCTCGTCAGCGGCGACTGGGCGACGCCGTTCTGCGTGCTGGTCGAGTTATGCCCGACCTGGATCGAACCCAGGGCCGGCGTGATGTTGATGTCGCTCACCTGCGAGACGATCTGGATGTTCGCCGTAGCGGTGGTGGCGGAAGCGACGCCAACGGTCGAGGTCGAGGAGACCGCACCGCCGGTTACGAGCGCGCCGCTGTTGGCGGAGCCCGCCGTGTTGGTCACCGCCACGTTGTCGCCGATCCGCGCGACATTGCCCACGAGCAGCGCGCCGACGCCGACATTGCCGCCGATGACGTTGATGTCGCCGGTCGTCGTGTTGGCGACCGTGATCGCGCCCGGCGTGCCGACCGTCGCGCCGCCGTCGCCGGAGACGTTGGTCATGACGCGCGAGGTTCCGATCTGCACATCGGTCACCGCGCCGGCTCCGTCGGAGCCGATCACGATGGAGCCGTTCTGCGCCGGCGCCGCGGTCGTCGCGTTGAGAGTGACCGGCAGCCCGGTGGTCGGGTCGTTCAGGCCGCTGACGGCCGTCGAGGCGGTCGCCAGGATATTGACCTTCGAGTTGATCAGGCCGTTGCCGGCATAGGTCACCGACCCGCCAGCGCCCGGATCGGTCAGGCCGATCGCGGCCGTCGCCTTGCTCGCGCCGTTGGTCACCACCGTGTTGGCGACCGCTTGCGCGGCGTTGGCGACGATTGTCGCCTCCTGCCCGATCGTCTTGATCGCGGCGGTGACGGCGTTGGCCTTCTGATTGATCGTCGTATCCGACGAATTATTGTTGTTCGGCAGGGCGTTCGAATTGGCGACGCCCGCCGCGTCCTTCGCGTTTTCCGCCGCGACCAGCGCCGCCTTGGCGGTGGTGATCTGCGCGCCGATGGCGCTCGCCGAAGCGGTGTCGCCGATCGCCGTCGCCTTCGTCTGCGCTTCGGTCATCGCCGCGATGGCCTGCTCCATCTGGCGCACGGCCAGTCGAGCATCGTCGAGCGCGCCGCCGGCAACGTCGCCATTGCCGGACGTGTAAGGCGTCGTGGTGTTCGTCGTATCCTGCGCCGCATTCCCCGCGAAGGTGTTGAGGCTGCCGATAAGGCCGCTCACATCAACCGCCGCGCCGCCGACGCCGGCCGTCGCCGTCTCGATCTCGCGATCGCCGACAAACACATTGGACAAGCCCGCCGCGCCCAACGACTGAACGGTCGTCGTGTTGCCGCCATAGGTCACCAGCGTGATGTCGCCGGTGATGTCGCCGCGCGCGATGCTGACATTGCCCGCGTCGCCGCCCAGCGAGCCGCCGACGCCGGAGGCCACGTTGAGGCTGCGTTCGGCGCCGATCAGCGTCGTCGCTGTGCCGACGGCCGAAGTGGCGGCTACCGTGACGTTGCTGGCGTCGGACTGGATCAGGATGAAGCCGGTGAGAGCGCCCTGATTGACCGTCACCGTTCCGCTGTCGCCGGTTCCGGCGGCGGTCGGATAGGCTCCGTTGGAGCCGGTGGTGTTGGTGTTGGCGAGCGAGGTCGCCACCGCCGCGCCATTGCCGGAGGTGATGACCACCGGCAAGGTCGACAGGCCGACGGTCGGGTCGGCGGCGCTCGGCAAGTTGGCGCCGATCACCGTGTAATTGCCGACATAGGCGTTGGCGCTGAGGCCGACCACCGCAGCCGAGGTCACGGACGTCGCGCCATAGGCGTCGAGCGTGATGTTGGCGATGATCGCGCCCTGGCTCAGCGTCAGGTCGCCGCCCTTGCCGGAGAGAACTTCCGTTCCGTTCTCCAGGATGTAAGGCGCGGCCGGGCCGCCCGCCGCGCCATTGCCGGCGCCGCCGTGGGCGAGACCGATGTAATGGCCGACATGGGCCGTCACCAGCGACGTGTCGAGAGCCAAGCTCTCGGCGTCGACGGTGATCGCGCCGCCGCTCACCGCCTTGGTGATCGTCGTCCCATTGGTCGTGGTCGTCGTCGTTGTACGCGATAGCAGGTAGATGTCGTTGGTCTGGTCGTTCAGGACGGTCACGCCGGCGGTGGTGATGGTCCGCTGCTGTGTGCCGAGCTGGTCGACGGTCACCGCGCCGCCGTTGCCGTCGAGCGCGCCCTGGCCGCCATAGACGCCGCCGCCGAAAAGAAGCGGATTGACGACGCCGGTGAGGTTCGGAAGCAGCAGGGTCGTGCCCGCCGTTTCGCGGTCGCCGACGAAGGCGCTGGTCTCGCCGGCGATGCCTAAGTTGGAGATCGCCGATATGTCGATGCTGGTGGTTCCGGTCAGCGTGATGTCGCCGCCGAAGCCGCCCTGCGTCAGGCTGGCCGCGCCGCCGTCGCCGCCGCGACCGGCGATCGACAGACCGCCGTCGCCGGCGAGCGTCAGCAGATTGTAATCGGAATTGCCGATCTGCGCCGTCTGGGCGATGCCGTTGCCGAGCGCGCCAGCGTCCTGCAACGCCGTCACGGCGATGACCGGAGCGGTCACCGTGATCGCGCCGATCTGCGCGCCGGAATTGACCGTCGCAGCGCCGCCATTGCCGCCCTTGGCGGCCAGAGCGTCAAGGCCAGCCTTGATCGCCTTGCCGGAGGCGTCGTCGGCGAGGCCGATCGGCAGGACGTTGGTCCCGACCGTCCCGTATTGGTAGCCGTTCGGCGCGGTATTGGCCGTGCCGCCGAGGCCGCCATTGGCCGCCACCGCCTTGGTGCGGTCGCTGGCGCCGATGCGGGCGTCGAGCATCACCATGTCCGGGATCGTGCCCGGCAGGGTCGGGGGCATGGTTTCGAGCGCCGTGACCGTGACCGAGGCCGTCGCCTGGACGTTCAGGTCGCTGTCGATCTCGCCGAGCGTCACCGTCGCCGAGCCGCCATTGCCGCCCAGCGCGGTGGCGCGCTGGTTGATCGGATACCAGTCGGGCTGATTGGCCTGGATGGTCGAGGGACCGGCGACCGTGCCGGGGCCGACGCCGTACCACGTTCCCGTCGTCGGATCGAAATTGTCGTATTCCGAGATGGCGTAATCCTTGACATTGCCGCCGGCGCCGCCGACCGCGCTGAACAAAGTGCCGCCATCGCCGAGACCCGCGCGCGCCTGCGCCTGCCGGTAGTCGCCGATATTGGCGTCGGCGCGCCCCATGTCGAGCGCCGTGGTTTCGATGGCGTTGACCAAGACCACCGATGGCAAGAAGCTCGTCGCCGCCGTATTCGAGCCGGAAATCGGCTGGGTCGGGTCGACGCCGAGAGCCAAGAGCGGATTGGCCACCGAAATCGGGGCGTTCGGATTGGTCCCGACATTGGCGCCGATGTTGATCGCGCCGAACATGCCGCCGTCGGTGGCGAGGGCGCTGCCGCCATTGCCGCCATTGGCCGAACCGATGCCGCTCGACAGGAGATTGGCGTTGCCGCCGTCGTTGGTCAGCAGAGCCGCCGCCGTCGCGCCGGCATAAGTGGAATCGGCGTAGGAGAAATTGCTGGCGCCGATCACAGCCGCGTTGGCGCGCAGCGCATCGTCCTGCGGATCGAGGCTCGAGACGACCTGATCGCCCGTCATGGCGGTGAGCGTCAGCGCGCCGCCGTTGGTGAAGACGATGTCGATCGGCGCGCCATTGAGGGCGTTCACGCCGTCAACATTGCCGGAACGATTGTCGACCGACTGGCCGATGGCGCCGAAGGCCACCGTGGCGTCGCCGCCATTGCCGCCGTTCATGCTGACCGGCGTATTGGCGCCGTTTGTCGTCTGCGCGGCGTTGCCGCCGGCCCCCGACACAGCCAGACCGTAATTGCCGGAACCGACGGTCGACAGGACATGATCGTCCATGGACATCGTGTCGGTCGTACCGAGCACTTCACCAATCTTGGTGGTGATCAGCAGATCGCCGCCGATCTCCAGCAGGATGGCGTTGTTGATCAGGCCGCTGGACACAGTCGCAGCGCCGCCGGCGCCGCCGTTGAACGTGCCGCCGATCTGGCTGCCGGCGGAGAACGCCGAAGTCAGATAAGAGCCGACGCCATTGGCGAGGTTGGCGCTGGTCGTCGTCTCCACCGCATGGATCAGCGTCAGCGTCGGAACCAGCGCGACGGAGGACGAGTTGTAGCTCTCGCCCTCGAACACGGTCGCCGGAGCGTTGACCAGCATTTCCGCGTTCTCTCCCTGGCCATAGCCGAAGGGATTGTTGTGCAGGCTGGCCGTGCTGAGCAGCGTGCCCGACCCGCCGAACCCGCCGGTGGCGAAGCCGATATTGCCGTGACCGATCTGCGAACGCAGGATGTGGTTGAAATAGGTGTCCGTCGCCACCGAGGTCACGGTAATCGCGCCCGATGTGGCGATGTCGATTCCAGTGTCGATAATGGCGCCGAATGAAACCAGCGCGTTTCCGGCCGCGCCGCCCGATCCTTCCATGCGGGCGTCGCCGCCCGCCGCGCCATTGCCGGCGAGCGCGCTGGCGTAGGAGCCGTGGCCGATCTGCGCCACCAGAGTGTCGTCGTCGTTCGGCCCGGGCGTCTGCGGATTGGCGTCGATGTTCGCCGTGGTCACGGCGACCGAAGCCGCGTTGATGGTGATCACGCCCTTGATCTGGCCCTGATTGATCGTGGCGTTGCCGCCGCGTCCGCCCGAGGCGATTTCGGTGATGAGATTGGCCGGATTGGCGCCGCCGACGCCGCCGATGTCGCCGGCCGGTTCGGTTCCCGGAATGGCCGAGCCGGCGCGCCAGGGCGTCAGTTCGGTGGTGTCGAGCGCCGCCGTGGTGGGCGCCGGCGGGAGATGCGAGCCATTGGCGTTGGCGAAAATCTGATCGCCATGGCCGATCGCGGCGATGGCGATATCTCCACCCATACCGGCCTGCTGGTCGGTCAGGGCGACGGACACCGCCACCACGCTGGCATTGATGGTGATGGCGCCGGTGAGTTCGTCGATTTCGGTCGCGCCGGCGAGGCCGGCGCTGGTGAGCGGACGGGCCGAGCCAAGCACGATCAGCGCATCGCCAGCGCGTCCGCCATTGGCGACGATCGCGTTTGTTCCGCCATTGCCGCCATTGGCGACCGAGCCGACCACCGGCAGGAGCGAGGCGGCGTCGCCGGTGGCGAGGGCCATGAAGGCGTCGGCTCTGCCGAGCGGGCCGAAAAATTTGCCAGCCTGCCAGGATGTCAGCAAAGCCGTGTCGGCGGTGTCGGCGAGATAAACGCCGCCATTGCCGATGCGCGTATAATAGCGGTCGTCCACCTGGGCGCCCATATTGACGCCCACGACGACGGTCGACGAAAGCACCGCGGTGGTGATGTTGACGGCGCCGAGCGTGTAGCCCGTGGCGATGGTCGAATCGCCGCCGCGCCCGCCGTTGGAGCGCGAGAAGTCGGAGCTGACCGTCTGGTAGCCGTATTGGTATAAATCGCTGCCGGCGGTGTTGGAGCCGGCGAGGCCGGTATAGGTCGTGCTCACTGAACTTGCCGTATTGGCGAGCGTATAGCTGGCGTTGACGGCGGTGGACAGACTCGTGGCGTTGGCCGGCGTCACCGCCGTCACGACGCTGGTGGAGCCGGAATAATTATAAGGTTCGGCGAGATTGCGGATGACGCCCGCCGCCAGCGGCGTGGTGACGGTTTGCGTCGCCACCAGCGGATAGTCGAGAACGCCGTTGATCGGAGCCGCGTTGACGTTTCCGGCCTGGGTCGTCGTGTTGTAGAAGGCCGGGTCGTTATAGGCGACGCCGTTGCTGTCGTAATATTGGTTGCGCCCGCCGATCTGGTCGTACTGGCCAGAGCCGTTGACGTTGACGACGTCGATGCGCGCCGAGGAGCCGCCGCCGGAGACGAACGAGGCGTTGGCGACCTGCTGGTTCTGATAGGTGATGACGTCGATGACGCCGGCGCGGGTCAAATCGGCGCCGAGGACGTTATTGTAGTTGGTCCCGGCGTTGAACGCCGCGTTCATGACGAAGGTCTTGTCGGTCGCGTCCCACAGGAACTGCGGATTGCCGCTCTTGTCGTAGAGGATCACCGCGCCGGCATTGAGGTTGACCGCGATATTGCCGGTCGGATTGCTGGAATTGTAGTTGGTTCCCCAGGTCGGAATCGTCCCGGTAACCGTCTTCGAGCCGCTGACCGCATAGGTCGCGCCGCCGGCCGTCTGCTGGCCGAGCGCCGCGAGATCGGCGACTGTCCAGGCCTGACCGAGCGCCGAGACCGTCTTGCCGGCCACCGTGCCGAAGATATCGACGGCGTTGTCGACGCCGCCGCGGTTGAGAGCGCCGGTCGAAGTGGTCGGAATGATCTTGACCGTCAGGCTCGACGTCGTGCTGTCGAGGCCGGTCGCGAGCGCTCCGCTCTGCAGATTAAGCGCCTGGACGCCGCCGCTGGCGCCGCCGTTCGGCTCGGCGTTGATCGTGATGCCGCCGATCGAGCCGCTGGTGAGGAGCGCGCCGCCGGCGCCGGCGATCGCCGAGCTCGTGTAGACGTCCTGATCCTGACCGATCTGGTTGGCCTGCTGGTTATAGCCGCCGGCGCTCATGTTCGAAGCGAATGCGGTGATCTGGGTGACGGCGGCCGAGGCGTTGATGTTGATCGTCGAACGGACCAGACCGCTGACCGAGGTCGCGTCGCCGCCGTCGCCGCCCGAGGCGTCCGGCTGATAGCCGTAGTTGAAGCCGGTCGGCGCGGACCCGCCGGCGCCGCCAGCGCCCGCCACGGCGGCAATCCGGTCGCGCGAACCGATTCCCACATAGATATTGTTGGCGAGATCGGCGGCCTGATTACCGGGTGTATTGGTGTTCGTCAGCGTGACGGCCGAAGCGAGAATGTCGATGTCCGACGTACCGAGATGGTCGTAATTGCCATTGGCGGTCAGATTGAGCGCGGCATATTGCGCCGCCGTGTCGAGACGGTTGTCGATGACCGGCGATTCGATATAGACCGAGCCGCCATTGCCGCCGCGCACGTTGGCCGAGAACGAGCCGGGCGAACCGGCGCCGCCGGCGCCCGCGCTGGCGGAAACGCGGAAGGTATCGCCGATGTTGGCTTCGCCCTGATTAAAATTGACCGCGACCTGGTTGCCTTCGACGACGCTCGCCGTTTCCGTGACCGCGGCCAGCGCCCCGTTGGGCCCGCCGTTTATGACGATATTGCCCTGCGTCTGGCCGTGCCGAGCAGCACGTTGATGTTGCCGCCCGCGCCGCCCTGGGCCGGATCGAGAACATTGAGGCCCGACGTGTTGCCGACGCCCGCCGCGCCGCCGGCGGCGGTGGTCAGGATGTAATCGTCGCCATTGCCGATCGCCGCGTCAGCCGACACGTAGTCGACCGTGCCCTGATTGCCGCTGGTGATGTTGGAGATCACCGTAACGGTCGGCGCGGAAATGACGACATTGCCGCGCTCGCCATTGGCGATGTCCTGAACGACCGAACCGTTCGTGCCGATATTGTTGAAGTCGCCGCTGAGATTGCGATAGCTATCGCTGCCGCCGAGAACGTTGGCGTCGTTCGAGTCGATGCGCTGGGTGACATTGATGTCGCCGCCGCGCCCGCCCGACGCCGCGCCGGTTCCCGAGCCGCCGGCGCCGGCGTTCGCTTGCAGGATGTCGTTCTGACCGATGCGCGCATAGGAAGCGCTGCTGTTCATCTCACCCTGATTGCCGAAAACATTGCTGGCGGTGGCGATGACGCTGGCGGTGGAAACGACCGTCGTATCGGAATTGTAGATGGTCGGCGTGACCGCGGCCACCGACGTTCCGGCCGTGCTGAACGCGCTCGGCAATTGCCCCGCCGTGCGCGCCGTCACCGTATAATAGGGAATCGTGGCGTAGGTCTGGCCGATGAAGGGCGCCGCCTTGGTGTAATAAACGTCGTCGGCGACCGTCCACGTGATGGCCGGCGAATTGGCGGCGTTGCTGATCGGGGCGGCCAGCGCCAGCGGGTCGCTGGGCGAGGTTCCGATCGTCGAGCCGGACGAGAAGCCGGTCGACAGCGCCGAGGAAATCGGCGTCGCCAGTGCGCCGCCGACGACGACGCCATTGGCGTCGATCATGCCGTCCCAGATCGAGCCGCGATTGAAGGTGATATCGCCGCCCCGCGCGCTGGCGGTCGCCGTATCGTTGAGAATGCCGATGTCCGCGTTGGCGACGCCGGCGCCGCCGGCGCCTGTCGACAGAAGCGCGGCGACGCCGTCGCCGATCGACGCCTGCAGGCTGTTGCTGGTGTACGCCGATTGGTTGCCGTTGGTGCCGAGCGCGGTGACCGCGACCGCGCCGCCGCCGTAAACGTAGGTCGAAGCGCCGAGCATGTCGGCCGAATTGATGGTGAGATCGGCGCCGCGCGAGGGATAGAGGATCGCCGTGCCCGTGGAGCCCGCCGCCATGCCGTAGCCGGCCGTGGCAAACAGGAAGACGCTGCCGTCGCCGATGCGGGCGAACAGATCGGCGTCGCTCATGAGGGCATTATTGCCGGACGTCGCGTTGGCCAGAACGGACACCGCGCCCGTCGCCACGACATTGATATTGCCGCTGATATAGCCTTCGGTGACGACGATGTCGCCGCGCGAGGAGGTGTTGATTCCGTCGTTCGCGTCCTGATTGGAGGCGACGGTGTAAAAGCTGCCAGCCAGTACGCCACTGGTGGCGACCACGGGCTGAACGCTAGTCTGCGCCGTGCCGCTGACCCAGTTGCCGTTGCCGATGATGGCGAATTGCGTCTGATCGACCGCATTGCCGGTTTGGTTGCCGGCGATGAGAATCTGCTGCACCAGGACGGCGCCGGCGCTGATGTCGATGTCCGGCGAGCCAGAGGCGTAGGAGTTGATGCGCGGCGTCAGCAGCCCGTCGGCATAGGAATAGGCGAGATTGTAGCCGTCGGGATTGGCGACGAACCTCTGCGTCGGATCGGCGACGCCGGCCGCCGCGTTGGCGTTGCGCGGCGCGACGAGCGATTCGGCGGTCACGGCCGTGGCGCCGTAAACCTTCACGCCATAGATGACGTTGCTGCTGGAATCGAGCGCGGCGGCGCCGGTCTGGACGTAATTGTTGATCGTGGTCTGAGCGGTCAGCGCGTTGGCGGCTGAGGTGTCGGAGACATTGGCGTTGACGCCGACCGAATTGCCACCAGTCGCGCCATAGACCGTCGAGGCGGCGGTCTGCGCCGTCACCGGCATATAGGCGCGGTAATTGGTGGCGTAGTCGGTGCCGGCGGTGATCAGCGCCTGATTGAAGCCGAGCGAACCCGTCGGGAGCGCCGCCGCGTTGTCCATCGGCAGCAGGATGATTGGATTGCCGTTGCCGTCGGTCTGGTAGCTGGTGACGATGACCGGAGCGTCGGTCGGCGCGTCCTTATAGCCGGCCGTGGGCGTACCCGTGACGCCGACGCTTTGGGCCGAGGTCGTGCCGGTGTTGGCGTCGACCAGCGTGCCGACGAAGCTGCGCAGCAGACCGTTCAGCGAAGCCGTCTTTGTGCCGTCGGGGCTGGTGATGGTGGAGGCGGTGTTATTGTAATAAGTGATGAGTCCCGTATTGAGCTGGCCGGTCGCGTTATAGAGCGTGGCCGAGCCGGGCAGGACGTCATGCGCCGTGATCGTGCGCGTGACGGCGCCGTTGTTATCGATCGCGTAGTCGATCGTGTAATAGACGTAAGGGTTGAGGTTGCCCGGATTCGACAGGTCGGTCGAAGTTGAACTCGCGCTCGAATTGGTCAGTTGGTAGTAAGGATTGTTGAAGTCGATGACGTTGCGATAGGCGCCGTTGATGGTGAGGAAGTTGCCGATCGCGCCGAGATTGGTCTGGATCGCGCCATAGGACGGATCGGTCCCGTTGTCGGAGACGTTGATGGTAACGGTCGCGCCATGACCGATCTGGTCGTGGCGGACGATCGCGAACACCGGCGCATTGTTCGGGCTGGGACCGTAAAGCGTCTCAATGCCGCCGACGCTGATGGCCGCCGAATCCATGGTGATAACGCCGGAAATCCGGCCAGTGGTGATTTCGACCGGATCGACCGGATTGCCGAAGGTGTCATAGGTCGCCGGCAGCGCGACGCCATTATAGGTGGCGTGGCCGCCCGAGCCAATCTGCACCGCGTCGACTTCCGTGCCAGCGAGCCGATTGACGGGGCTCGGATTGACCGACGGCGAGAACGCGAGGGGATCGCCAACCTCGACCGAGGGCGAAACGATGTTGATATTGCCGGACACGTCGCCCTGTACGATCTGCTGCTCAGTGACGTCGTTATCGACGCCGTGGCCGATCTGCACATAGGCGCGCGCGCCCGACATGCCGGGAACGCCGGCGCCGGTGGTCAGAATGAGCGAGGTGGCGGCGGCGATGTTGATGTTGGAATCGAGAATGGCGTAGCCGGAGGTGTTGGTCGGGCTACCGAGCGTCGAATCGCCGCTCGACAGAACGCCGGCCACATTGTTGTTGAGATTGCCGCCGTTGCCGATCTGAACGAAATTGCCGGAAATGTAAGAGGTCGCGGCGAGAGGCTCCATGCCCGAAGTGATGGCGATCAATCCGCCATTGAGCGTGATGTCGCCGTTATGGGCGTGCTCGACCCAGACATCGGCGTAATAGGCCGGATCGCTGGTGTCGTTGGTGGCGTGATAGAGCTGGTAATCGTTGCCGCGGCTATAGTCGCCGCCGGCGCGGCCGGAGCCCTGCAACACCGCCAGATCGAAGCCGATCTGCGTCGAGGCGCCGTCGACCGAGCCCGACTGAATGGCGATCGCCGCGCCGTTCAGGACCGTATTGCCGAATTCAGAACCGATGGCGATCTGGTAGGCCTGCGTCGTGTTGCTGCCGATCGCGATCAGCGGCGCCTCGATGACGATGGCGTTATGTTCCTGAATGAAATCGTTGACGGTGGTCTGATGCGTCGCCAGATAGGCCGCGCTCTGGCTCTGCTGCGTGTTCTGGATGATGACGTTGCCGAGCGAGGCGTCGACCGTGACGGAGGCCGTCCCGCTCAGCGTCAGCGTCGTGCCGGCGGTTCCCGGACCGTTGGCCCAAATGACATGGGCCGGACCCTGCACGGTGATCGCGCCCGCGCTGATCGTCACGTTGCCGCCGACGAGTTCGCTGGCAAGCGTCGAGCCGTTGATATTGCCTACCGCGTCCGCGGCGTCCGAAATCATGATCGCGGCCGGATCGAGCAACAGGTTGCCTGCCGCGCCATTGACGGACTGGGTGCTGACAAGACCGTTGAAGTCCAGCGCTCCCGCGCTCGACACCTCGACATTGCCGCCGTCGCCGGACATGCCGAGCGCCTGGGCGGAAATATAGCCATCGAAGGTCGTCAACTTGTCCGACCACAGCACGACCTGGCCGCCGGCGCCCGACTGCGTGGCGTCGGCGTAGATCTGCGACCCCGCGTCGACGATCACGGTCTGGGCGTTGACGAGGTTGGCGTTCTGGCCATGCTCGCCGCCGCCGACGAGGACCGTGCCGCCGCCGGTCGCGCCAGAGGCGTTGATCAGCGAGGTCGATGCCAGATGCACCGTGGTCGCGTCGAGAACGACCGAGCCGCCCTTGCCGGTCGGCGACGACACGTCAACCGTGCCGGAATTGTAAATGCTTGACGCCGGCGCGGTGGTCGTGACCGTTTTGGTGACGGTTTTCGTCACGGTCTTATACACGGGGCGCGTAACCGTCTTGTATACCGGCGCGCCGGTGGCGTCGGCGGCGAGATAGACGCGACCGCCAGAGCGCACCGCATGGGTGGCGCGCACGACGCCGGTATTGTTCACCGCCAGGGCGTAATGGTTGCCGCCGGCCGCCACAACCTGCTGGACGATCGACTTGGTCGTAACCTTCTTGCCGGCGACGTAGGGCCGCACGAGAATGCCGCTCGCGCCGGTGTCGGTCGCGCCGAGCAGCACGTCGGTTCCGCCCGACATGCCGACGACGCCGCCGGGAGCGGTGATGGTTCCGGTGTTGGCGATCTGGCGCGCGATCAGATAGACGTTACCGCCGCCGGTCGAGGTGATCGAACCCTGATTGATGACGGCGGCCGGCGAATTGCCGGTGAATTCGAGATTGCCGGCGAGGTAATTGGCGTCCGAGATATTGCGGGTGGTCAGCACCAGCCCGGCGGTGTTGATCGTGCCGCTCGGCCCGACGACGATGCCGGCCGGATTGACGAGAATCAGCTGGCCGTTGGAGGACAGCGAACCGTAGATCGCCGAGGGATTGTCGGTGACGACGCGGTTCAGCGTCGAGCCGCCGGTCGGCACCAGAAATTGCGTCGACTCGCCCGAACCGACCGAGAAGGTCTGCCAATTGATGATGGCGTTGCGGCTGGATTGGTTGATCAGCAATTGACCGACCGCTGGATTGACGAAATTCGCCGCGCCCGCGGTGATTTGCCCCCCTGTCGGGTTCGCCCTGGCCGACGTCAGCGCCAGAGCCAGCGCGCTCGTCGTGGAAAGGAGCTTTATCGAACGGTTGCGCATTGTCGCCATGATCAATCGATTCCAGAATCAGTTCTTCGGTTGTTATCTTTCTAGGGGCGGCCCAAGCGAAAAGATGTCGCCAGAACGAAAGCGGAAAAGAAATGAGCGGCTGTGGCAATTGAGTCACAATAAAGCGCCTGGACGGTCCCGCCGGATCAGAGCAAAAAATGGCGACGCGGCAACAAGTTACCTCGGCTCTGGAGATAACGTGCTGTTACTGTGCGACAATGCGCCGCGACGGGAAATCGACGACGGCGGCGGCTCGTCTAATTTGCACGCAGTGGTTAAATCTTCGTCGATCCGCGGCGCCCCGGGGGCGACCTGTGGCGGCGGCGCGCCCGTGAATACAGGCAATTACGATCAAAGCAACGTCCGCTCTAATACGCGTATTGGCGCGACGTGGCGCAAAATCACAAATAACGAGGCGGGAAAACGCAATTATTGCGTTTCTCTCCAGCCTAAGGTAT
>CAVTNU010000036.1:0-71695 GCA_963736175.1 uncultured Alphaproteobacteria bacterium
AACTTTTTCATCCAATCGTCAAAATTTTAGGCGCCGGCTGACGCACGCAGTTTTTTCAATTCGCCGCGGAGGCCTGCGAACGGTTAAAAACGCGCGTCCGCGGCCAACCGCATGGCCCGATCTTCAGCCGTAATGATGAATTCGCGGGCGCCGCTCGCCATCACGCGTCTTGCGACACGGCGGCCTGGCCTTCGACGACGCGCAGACAGAGACCCGGAAGGCCTTTGCGGCCTTTTTCGGCGCTGGCGACGATGCCGCGCAATTCCTGCAAACAGTTCAGCAGCGCCGCCTCTAGCCTCGCGTCGGCGATCGACGGGGCGCTCAACGCGCAATGCATAGCTTCGAGTTCCTGAACGACACGCCTGACCATTTACGCCACCAACCTTCGAACGGCCGGAAGCGTATAACGGACTGGTTAAATTTCACTCAAAGGCAAGGCTGACGGCGGAAAAATGGCGCCGTTCAGCCCGCGACGGCGTGATGCGTGGGCAAGTAGGGCGTGATGGATGGACGGGGGGCGCCGCCCTGCTCCAGCTTGGCGTTCAGCGAATCGACGAAGGCCGAGGCGATCGCGTTCTGACGAACGCTTTCCGGCACGACAGTCGCCTTGGCGGGCGGCGGCGCTTGCATCACCGGCGTCTGCATCACAGGTTCGTCCCGTTCCAGCACCCGTTCCCGCTCTTGCGTCGACGCCTTCGCCAACACCGTTTTCGCCTCCGATTCGAAGGCCGCCCCGGCGGCCGGATTTTGCAAAATCTCGCAAACTTCGGCGATCGTGCGATCCATCGACACGAGAGCGCGATATTCCGGCATTTGCAACAAGCGCTGGCGCAAATCCTCGCGCAACGCACGAAGCGAGTTCAAGGTGTCCTGTGCCATAGGCGAATCTCCCAATCTCATCGGCGAAATGTGAAACATCTAACTTGAGCGAAGCTGACGTCCCGCAAGAGAGCCTGACGCAGGCTTCCCGTCCGCTTCGCAAGGCTCGCTAAAGGAAGGCTTGTTTCTATGGTCCGGCGGTGAGGACGCCTCTTGCTCCGGCCCGTCAAATATATTTGCAAGCCTATGTGAAGGAACGAACATTCAATGCTCCGACTGCGCGAATCTTTGACATTGGCGAATTGCGGCGATTCGAACGAAAGTCCGGATATCTTGCGCAAAACAATGCTGGAACTGGCCTGCGCGCTCGAGTCCAACCTTACCGTCGAGGCGCGCCGCGCCGCCGATGAGCTGATGAAAACGGTCAGGCGCAAATATGCCGAACGCCCCGACCTCTCCTTCGCCCATGTCGTCGCCAGACTGACCAGCGCCGACATCAGAGCCCGCGACCAGATCGGCGAACCCTTGAGCGCGACGCAGAAGGCTCGTTTTCGATCGGCGATCGCCGAACGGCGCCGCCTGCCTGACGTCGCTTGAATACCGCCGGCTTGCTTGGATGAAACGAAACTTGGACGCAAAGGAATCATCAATGATTTCGCGACGGCGGCGATCGGAGGACGGGCCATGGCCGAAGATATTCTGACCGCCGTCAAGATCGGAAACGGCCTGCTTGGATCGCTCCGACGCGGCGCGCTGCAGTGCTTTTCGAGAAAGCGTCCGTTGGTGACCTATACGGTGGCGATCACGCCGGAGCGAAGCCTGATCGACAAACGCACGACGAACCGACGCAGAACCAGGCTTCGTTCCGGCAAAATTCTCGACGCCAACAACCGCTTTTTGATCGAATGTTCTATTCAGGACCGTTCTTTCGACGGCATTAGGTTGCGATTGATGAAAAACACGGCGATACCGGCGATCTTCGGCTTCTACGACGACGAATCGCAAATCGTCGTCCAGGCGCAGACGGCCTGGCGGCGCAATGAAATTCTCGGCGCCCGCATCCTTTCGAAGGAGCCGGTGCGGCTCAACGAAAAGCAGCGCGCCAGTCTGCGCAACAAATTTTACGCGATGCCCGATTGAGGCGCCGCCGGCAAAAATACCGTCAAGGGTTTCGAACGCGCGCAACCCGGCGCGATCGGCGCTGCGCCAATTCGTCCGGGTTGTCGCATGCGATGAAGCGGCGCGTTGGCCTCAAACGAGGGTGAGGCAATAGCCGAGGTAGCGCTTGGAATCGATCGGATCATAACCAAGGCGGTAGCGAAGCTTCTTGCGCAGCTTGCTCAAATGGCTTTCAACCACGTCCTCTTCGACATTTTCATCGAAGATGCCGTAAATCGCGTTGAAAATCTGCGTTTTCGAGACTCGCTTGCCCTGGTTCGCCACCAAATATTCGAGAATGCGGCGCTCGCGACGCGGCAGGGGCAAAGCTTCGCCTTTGATTTCGGGATCGCGACCGTCGAAATAGACGCGGATCTCGCCAATGACCTTGTATTCCGGCTGCGGCTCGTTACGGCGGCGGATCGCGCTGACGCGCGCCATGATTTCGCGAACATGCACCGGTTTGCGGATCACGTCGTCGACGCCGGCCGCGAAAAGCTCCAGCGTTTGTTCCAACGACTGGGAATCGTTAAGCGCTATCACGGGAACCTGACAACGCTCCCGGATGATTTTCGGGTAGACTTGGCGATTGCTGCAATCGCCGATCAAAATGGCTTCAATGGCCTGGAGATCAGGCTTGTTGGCGCCGACCACCCATTCCTTGAACTCGTCCGGCCGCAGCCCGGTTGAGGCGACGCCCTCACGATCGAAACTCGTCGTATAGCCCGACTTCACGATATCTCGATCATCGACGATGACAAACATCGAACCCCCCTGCCGAATTCTGCTTCACATTTCTCGCGGATCGCGTATCGGCCAGCACACGCACTGCGTGTATTTTATGCCCCGACACAACCCACGCCTTGGAAACGCTTTACGAAAACCCGACGCAATCAAACCAATCTGCGCAGAACGCCCGACCGGATTTTCAACCCGTTGGGGTCGAGCGCGGCGCGCCTCTGCTTCGCCTAGGTTGTGGAATTAGGGTTAATTTCGAGTTAATGGCGGCCAAGTTCGCGAATTTTGATTTTTGTCCGTAAATTTTCCCTGCCGCTTGAACGTCTTAGTTTTTTGGCGGGACGCGCGCCCGCAAACGCCTGGGCATAAATCAAATTCAATTTCTTAAAATCGCAGCCGTTTCCATCGATCCGAGGCCCGTTGCGCCGTTTTCGCGCGACGCCAGAAGGCGATCGTTAACCGGTCCTAGAGAGCCAAGCTTCAGACTAATTCGGTTCGGCGAGTTCGGTTGTTTATATGCGTGCCAAGATCAATGATCCGCAAACCCATGTTTTCGAGCAAATTCTCGATGAGGTCCGCGAAAACAACGATTTTTTTGCCTCGTCCGCAAGCGACGGTTTCCGCCGCGCGGCCTGGAGCGCCGTCAATTTCCCCGACGCGGTCTATGTCGACGCCGCCCGCGTTCGCCAAGTCTATGCGCCCGACGCGCCCGCCCGCGCGGAACCGCCTAAAAAGCCCAAACGCAGCGTCGCCGAGGAGCTTCAACTGACGCCCGATCTGAGCGTCGAAGAAATCAATCGCCGTCGCCGCAGTTTCGCGCGCGAAAATCATCCAGACCATTGTTGCGAGCATGAGCGCGCGCAAGCCGAAGAGAGAATGGCGAGCGCCAACGCCATGATCGACCACGCCCTGACCGAGGCCAAACGCCGCCAGCATAATTAAGCCCGGCGCCGCCGGCATAATCGATGCGCCAGAAAAAAATGCGCCCGGCGCGAAACATCCGATCATTGGCCGCAAAACCGCCTCGCATTGTCGGTCCAGCCGCCCATGCCGCTGCGCACCATATTGCCGATAACGGCGCAAACATATTTTTTCTGCGCCGGATTATTGTCCGGTCCCGCATTATAGCGGGCGACCGCCATCGTCCATGAACTCTCACGCGCGCGCAGCTGTTTCAGGAATTGCGCCGCATAATCGACATTGCGCCTTGCGTCGAACATGTCTTCGAGCGAAGCGAAATTTTTCGAATGAAAACGATGATTGATCTGCATGCAGCCGATATCGATGAATTTTGCGCCACGGCTGCTCGCCAGCCGAAAGCGGCCGATCGCCTCATGCAGATTGGTCGAGGCGACGGCTTCGCCGTCGATATTCATCGCGTAAGGCTGCAGGACGCCGTGACTGCCTGTTTCCGTGAGTCCCACCGAGTAAAGAACGCCAAGCGGAATATTCTGCGCGCGGGCGGCGCGCGCCATTTCCTGCTCGCAAAGATGACCCGGCTCTGCGCCGGCGAAGCCGCTAAAGATACAGGCCATCGCCGCTAATAGTAGGCGCAGGGCCCGTTCCGCTGATCTGCGTATCATTCGGCATATCCTGCTGCTGTCGTTGCCCGTTCGAAGATTTTTCGCCGAAGGATCGCCCGCCGGCCCCCGAGGCCGCAGCCCCGTTGTCGCCGCCAGACGAAGCCCCCATCATATTGCCGCCCCCCGACGAGCCGTTGGCGCCGCCGCCGGAATTGGCGTTCGCCCCGCCCGAAGACGTCGTCAGGCGCACCGAGTCGAGATTGACGCCAGCCTCATGCAGACGCGCCTGCATGCTGTCGGCGTTGTCTTCGATCAGGCGCAAGGTGCTGTGCTGCTCCGCGCTCACCGACATTTCCACCCTGCCGCCGGCGCTCTTCAGCGTGACGGAGACAGAACCGAGATTTTCCGGATTGAGCGTGATCTCCAACTGCCGCGCCACCCCACCCGCGCGCGGCGATGGGTTCGAGGGATCGCCAGCGGGTGTATTCTGCGGCTGATTGGCCGGCGCTTGCGCGCCGTCGGAGGCTCCCGTATCGCCGAGGGCGTTGGCGACCGCCTGCGATAATTGGCTCATAACCGAAGCGCCGAGCGCATCGTCGGATATCGAAGCCGTTGCGACGGCCACCGGCTGGGCATCGACGGCGCCCAGATCGGCAAGTAGAGAGCTGGTCTTACCCGCGCCGCCCGCGGAGGCTTGAGCAGTCGCGCTCGACGCCGTTACGGTCGAATCGCCGGCGACGTCTGAAGTGGGTGGACTAGCCGGCTGCGCTGCTTCGCGCCAGTCGACCGGCGGCAAGAAGGCCCGCTGCGACACGACGTCGGCGGTGATGGCGGGTCCATTGGCGGAGACCGCTCCGGTCGACGCGCGCGAGAAGGCAACGCGATCGGTCGGCGCGGCGTTCGCTTTCGGCGCCGCTGTTCCCGTAAGCAACGCGGAAGCGGAAAGCGCGGCGCTCTGTTCGGCGCTGGCGCTTTGAACCGACACGCCGGCGTCGATGACGGCGGCAAGCGTGGCGGCCGAAGACGCCGCCTGAGTCTGGTCGCTGTTGACCGGCGAAGCGTCCTGGACAGGCGTGGAGCCAGCCGGCGCGCTTATCGGCGTCGCGGCGGCGTAAGCGCCCGCCAACAGGGGCGGCAGCACGTTTTGGCCCGACTGCGCATCGGTCCCGGTCAAGGGCGTCGACGTATTGCCTGTCGACGACGCGACCGAACCGCCAGCGCCGTCTTTGGCCGTGTCTGATTTCAGTTTGGTCGGCGCGGACGCGCCGCCGGCGGCTTGTCGCCACGCCCAGTCGGCTCCGCCGCCTGAAACGCCGAGATTTGGCGCGTTCGCCGTCAATGGCTGCGAAACGGACGGAAGCAACGATGAATTCGCCGCGCCGCGGCTGATAACGGGCGCGTTGTCGACGCCGCCAGCCGGCGCGACGCCGCCGCCCCTGCCGTCCGTCGCGCGCCCCGCGCCTTGATCCGTCCCGACGCTGGCGCCGCCCGCGGCCAAAGCGTTAGTCGACCACGAAAGCTGACCGGGTGGAGTGGAAGGCGAATTGGCGGCGGCGGCGCCATTGGCGCGCGGGCCGAGGAATCCGGCGGTCGTTGACGCCGATGTCGCGACGCTCGCCGCTCCCGCAGCGCTGGGGGCGGACGCGGTCGTCGTCAACGTTTGCCGGCTTGAAAAACTGGACGGCGCATTGATCGCGACGGTCATATGGGCGCGCGCATCGACAGCGCCGCCGAACGTCTTCGCCAATGCGACGCTCGTCCCCGCTCCTGAATTGTCGGCTGAAGGCAAATTCGTCGAAGGCGCAAGCTGAATGGCGGAATTGACGGGCAAGTTGTTCGCGGCGCCAGCATCGACGATCCCAGCGCCGAAACCGCCGACCGTCGTCGCGCCCAAACTCCATCCGCCCGTCGTTTGCGCCAATGTCGCGCTTGTCCCCGAGGGGTCAACGTTCGACGCGCTCGCCGACGGCGCTTGCTGGCTTGCCAGACTGGATAACGAATTGGCCGCCAAGCCGCCGGATGCGGGGGCCAGCAGCGCGGCGGCGGGGGCTAGAGCGGCGGCGGGGGCTAGCGCGGCGGCGAGCGCGGCCACGGATGAGGTTGTGTCTTGGGCGATCACCGCCGTGTCGAGCGAACCGACAGGAACGTCGGCCGTCGGCGTGAGAGTCTGAACGTCTTGCGCCGATGACGCGTCCTGCGCCGCCAAAGGCGCCAGCGCCTTGTCCGTCGTCGCGGCGTTAGATCCACCCTCTCCGTCTTTGCCTGCGGCGTCCGGATGCGTCGTCGCGTCGGCTGGCGCGCCGCCGTCCGACCCGGCCCCGGCGCTCCAGCCATCGATCATTTGGCGCAATTTGGCGGCGGCGCCAGCGTCGAAGGCGTCGGCGGCCTGCGCATTCGTCAACGACGACGGAGGGCTCGACGAACCGAACGACGAATTGGGCTGAGCGCCTGCGTTGGCGAGCGCGTCGTCGAATGCGCCCGAATCGGCAGACGTTGACGTCGACCCGGCATTCTGCCCGTCGGCAAACTTCGATGAAACTATAGGCGTGGGCGCGAAATCCTGGGCGCGCAGAACGAGCGTATTCATGGCGACGCCTTTTTCAGAGATTCGTTGGCGGATTCGAGCGCGTTTTCGGCGATTTTAATCGCCTCGTCGGCCTCGGCGGCCTTTCCATTGGCGGGCGCGGGCGGCGGCGGCGTGTCGAACGGATCGTCATTGACGTCACGAATATCCCTGGCGACCAACTCCACCGCTTCACATAATTCGGCGTCCGCACGCGTCAGCTTGGCTTTTTCGCTGCTGTCCAGCAAATGCGTCTGGTTCCCATAGCGTTCGCTCGCAACAAGCGCAGCCCCGCGATAAAGCTTAGCTCGCGCCAAATCGACCGACCCGTCCTGCGACAAGGTCATAGCCTTTTCCGCCGCCAAAGCGCCGACCGCGCTGCGCCCCGCCATCACGCTCGCGCGCGCCATCGTGAGATAGACGTCGCGACGAGCGTCGGGCGTCAAGTTTTGTGTCAATTCGTCGAGATTGGCGAACTCGGCCACATCGATCGTCAAACTGAAGCGCGCCACCGCTTGTGAAAATTGTTTGAAAAAGTTGTCGGCGTAGGGCGAATAGCGAAAGCGATCCATATATTGGCGCGACAGCGCCCCATATTTCGCTAGATCGCGCGATCCGCCGATCAAGGAGACTTCGCGGCGCAAGGCCGCTTCCTCGACCAGACTGCCCGGCATCAACAGGCGCGCCAGATCCAGACGTTCGATCGCCTTGTCCTTTTCCGCCGGCGGGAAGAGCATGGATTGAACGAAAGCGATATGGCCGCCGAGGCTCAAGTCGAGGTCGCGCGGATCGATATCCGCCAACCACCGCTTGGCTTCCTTTTCACGGCCTTCCATATAGGCCAACGCGCCCTTGGCGAGCGATTCCTCCTCCTTGGCGAAGTGCTTGGCGTCGAGAATTTGCCGCATCAGCTGCGGTTGCCCACCGCTCACCAGATACGCGATCAGCGCGCGCGCATTCTTGCGGTCCTCCCATGTCTCCGGCGGCGCCTTGGCGAAATCCTCGCCCAGCTTCGCCATCATCCTCGGCTGTTCGGCATAGGCGTCGCGATCGCCGGCGGCCAGTCGCGCCTGAACGTCCTGCAAAGCGCGCACAAGCGCGACAGGCGAATCCGGTTTCTCCGGCGCCACCACGAGCGCGATGGGCGTATCGGCTTTTTCATGCGCCTCGGGTTCGTGCGCCGCGGCGCACGTAGCGAATACAACGGCGAAGACGCCCGTCGCAATCAACCGAATCGTTCGAACCATGCCAAGTCGTCTCATCGTGAGGCCGGCTTTCTGAGCAATATCTCGATCCGACGATTGGCGGCGGCGTCGGGATCGTCCTTCACCTTAAGCTTTTTGTCGGCGTAGCCTTCGACATGATCGATCCGCTGCTCGCTCAGACCACCGCGCAAAAGCATGTAAAGCGCCATTTGCGCGCGCTGCGACGACAACCGCCAGTTTTCGAAATTGCCTGATTTATATGCGCGCCCGTCGGTGTGGCCTCGCAGCACGATCTGTCCCGGACGGTCCTTCAGGCTTTGCGCGATCTTGTCCATGATGCGCACCAATTTTGCATTGGGCTCAGCCGAGCCAAGCGCGAACATGCCAAAGTTCAACTCATCCGTCAGGCTAATGAGCAAGCCCTCGTCCGTCGCGGCGACCTCCAGATGAGGCGCGTTCTTTCCCGCTTCCACGCTGATCGCCTTGGCGATATCGCGCTGCAAATCCTCCGCGACGCGCGGCATATCTGCGGCGTTCGCCACGTTCGCGCTTTCGTTCGCCAAAGCGGCGTCGGCGTGCGGTTCGGACGGCGCATTCGGATTTTGTTCTTCCGGCGGGTTGGCGGTCGCCGGCGCTTGCGGCATGAACGGATCGCGGAAAAATTCGTTGGTCAAGCCGTCCTTGCCGGACGCCGGATTGCGCGGCTCAACCTTTCCGGCAATCTGCTCGAGCGCGGCCATCGGTTCGTGCATCAGACGCTCTTCGCTCACCGCCCTCGTCTCCTTGCCCTTGACGCCCTCATCGGCCGATCTGACCTCCGGCGCCTTGGCCTTGCTTTCAGGCGCCTTCGTCGCGCCTTCCGAACTTGTCAGCGTCGCCACGCCGCCATTGTCCTTGACTTCCTTTTCCTTCGGATCTGCGGTTTCACCCGATTTTTCATTCGACTCGCGAATGCCGCGTTTGGCCTTGGAGAAATCTTCCATCTTCACCGGGTTGAAATAGCGCGCGATGATCGTTTGCGTTTCCTTGCTGGTGGAATTGATGATCCACAGGACGAGAAAAAACGCCATCATCGCCGTAACGAAATCGGCGTAGGCGATTTTCCACGCGCCGCCGTGGTGCTCCTCTTCCGTCTCGGCACGGCGACGAACAATGATGATTTCGGCGTGTTTGTCGTCCATTGGATCGCTAGCCTGGCAAGTTTTGCAGCGCCTGCATCCAGGCGCCGAGTTGCGTTTCGATTGTTGTATGATCGGCGCGCACGATCACGTCGAATCCCTCGCTTGGCGTATATTCGATCGCGACGCCGACGCTCGAAAGTTTGCCGCGCAATGCGTCCAGCAAGTTCTGCGGGCCGGTGATCTGGAACATGCAGTCGCTCTTGCGCGCCAGCAGTTCATTGAGATTGGCGGTCAATGCGTCGGTGATTTTGTTGATGATTTGGCCGATGAGAAATGGCTTGAGGATGTTGACGATCGCAAGCGCGGCCTCCTTCTCGAATTCGGCCAGACCGGACGAAATCGCGGTTGAGATCGCCGCTGATTGCTGCTCAACCCATTCGATTTTTTGGCGCTCCAACTCTTCGCGCAACCGGTCGCGCTCTTCAGCGAGCGCTGCGTCCTGCTCGCGCGCGCAGGCGGCATGCCCTTCCTGATAGCCGGCGGCGCGGGCTTCCTCGATGCGGCGCGAAGTTTCGGGACGCGCCGGTTCCAGGCGCGAAGCGCTGTTGCGCGAAGCGAACGCAGGCGAAACGGTAGCGGCGGCGGACTGCGAAGACGAAGCGTTATTGCGCGCCAGGAAAAGATTGGCGCGTTCACGCGGCGCGACAGGTTCGCCATTGGAGAGCCGTTTCAGATATTGTTCAATCGGAATCGGCTTCATACCCGCTCTCCGTGACGAATCCATTGTTTCAATATGGCGACGGCTTGATCTTCATCCGCTTCAACCATTTGTTCGAGACGTTGCTGCGGCGCGTTGACCCGCTTGGCGACGGCTTCATCGGCAAGGTTCGGAGCAGCATGGCCAACGTCGGCAAGCAGGACCGGCTCCTCCCCCCGCAGCGCCATGGCGACGGCGCCGCCCCCCGGTTGCGCCAACGCCGGCGCGCCGCCGGCCATCGGCAGCTCGAGCAGAGCCCGCGTGGCGGGGCGCAGACCGAACCAGATCAGCAAGAACGCTACGCCAAGCGCCGCAGCCGCGCTGATGATCGCGCCGGACTGGCGCATCAAGGCTTCGACGATCGACGGCGAAGGTATCGGCTCAAGCTCGCGGCCCGAATCGATAAACTCTACCGCCGCCACCTTGATCGTATCGCCGCGATCCTTGCGCAGGCCGGCGGCTGTGGAGACAAGTTGCTCGATCTCCGCCATGCGCGCGGCGATCGTCTCGGGGTTGGCCTTATCGCCGAGCGTGGCGGCGACGCCCGCCTTGTTGACGAGAACGGCGACCGAAAGATTTTCAACTTCGAAACCGGCGCTTTTGGTGGAAATCGTTTTGGAGGACAACTCGTAATTGGTCAGTTCCTCCTTTTTCAGATTTTCTTCATTGGCCTGCTTGCCGGAGCCGTTGGCGCCGCTGCTTTGCGGAATATTGCGTTCGGCCGAAGTCGGCGTTTGCGACGACGTATTTTGCGAGGACTGCGTTTCCTTGATAACGCGCACCGAGCGTTCAACGCGCGACTCCGGGTCGAAGATCGTCTGCGTCGTTTCCTTCTTATCCGTGTTCAGACGCGCGGCGACGCTGATCTGGAAATTGCGCAGGCTGAGATACGGCGCGAGCGTCTTGCGGATATTGTTCTGAATCTCTTGCGTCAGGCTTTTTTCGAGCGTGAGCATTTTATTCGGGCCGGAATCGGCGCCCTCCGAACCGGAAGCGAGCAATTGGCCGTCAACATTGAGAACGGTGACTTCGTCGATTGTCATGCCAGGAATGGCCGCCGCGACAAGATGGCGCACGGCTTGGGCGATCTGCGCGTCGTCGGCGGATTCTGTGCGCAAAACGACCGAGGCCGAGGGCGATTGGCGCGCGCGGCGGAACGAACCTTCGTCCGGCATGACGATGTGAACGCGCGCCGCTTTGACGCCGCGCATGGTCTGGACGGTGCGCGCCAGTTCGCCCTCCATCGCGCGAACCTTGGTAATTTCCTGCATGAAGGACGTCAGGCCGAGTGAGCCCATCTTGTCGAACAATTCGTACCCGGAGCCGCCGGCGTGCGGGAGTCCCTTTTCCGCCAGCAGCATGCGCGCATGCGCCGTATCGCCGTATGAAACCAGAACCGACGTCCCGTCCGGGCTGATATCGAAATTGACGCCCGCCTCTTTCAGGGCCGAACCGATTCGCGATACATCCTGCTTGTCGAGGCCGGCATAGAGCACCTCGTTGGTCGGGCGGCTGAGATAATAGCCCGCGACGCCCGTCACGGCGAACACGCTCAGACCGATAAACGCCAACAACGCCAGTCTCTTGGACCCGAGCGCTAATAGGTTCGCCCAAAGGCGCTCGGCTTGTTCAGCAAAATTCATTCCCGTACCCAGACGTCTTGCCGCTTTTCGATAACGCCGCGTCCAACGCATGGACGGCGTTCATAGGCACAGCATCGACGGGCAAGCTTGCGCGGGGGTTGTTTGCGCTGCGCCAAGGGCGGCGTTTGGCAAAGAATAAACTTAAGAAATCATTAGTTTTTATTACCGAAACGTTAATGGTGGCGCAATTGTCGGACGCTAATTGCGGCGCGCCAAAGAAAATGGCCGCGTCTCTCGCGAGACGCGGCCATCCAATATCAATTCGGGAAGCTATTACTGGAACAGCTTGAGGATCATCTGGCTCGACTGGTTGGCGATCGACAGAGACTGAACGCCAAGCTGCTGCTGGGTCTGCAGAGCTTGCAGGCGGGTCGACACCTGGTTCATGTCGGCGTCAACAAGAGCGCCCACGCCGTTGGTGAGGTTCGTCTGCATGGAGGAGACGAAGTTCATCTGCGTCGTGACCTCGTTGGAGATTGAACCGACGGTGGCGGCCGAGGTTTCCATGTTCGAGATGATGTTGTTGACGTCAGACAACATCTTGTTGAGATCCGCCTGGGTCGTGGTCGAGGTGACGGACACGCCCGCCGAGCCCAACACGGAGTAGCCGTTCGTGCCGGCCGTGGCGAGAACGCCGCCGGAAACGGTCGAAGCGGTGGTGTTCGTGCCGCCGCTGGTGTCAAACAGCTGAATGTTGGTCGAGCTCAGCGTTTCGGTCTGCGCGGAGACGCCGCCCGAATTGGTGTAGGAGGTGGCGATGCTGACGCTGTTGACGTCGGCGCCATTCTGGGAGTTGCCGTTCAGCCAGTTCTGGCCGTTGAACGTCGCCGAATTGCCGATGTTGACCAGCAGGTTCTGCTGGTTGGTGATGTCGGCGCCGATCTGGGTCAGGTTAGCGCCCGAGCTCTGCGCCTCGACCAGATCGTTCTTGATGTTGTTGACGACCGAGATCGACTGGTTGATGGCGGAGGTGAAGGTGTTCAGCATCTGGGCGCTGACCTTCAAGGAAGAAGCAACCGAGCTCAACGCTCCGTTGTCCGAGCTCATCGTCTGCGCGATCGACCAATAGGAGGAGTTGTCCGAAGCGTTCGCGACGGCGAGGCCGGTCGACAACTGGCTCTGCGTCTGCGTCAGCGACTGCTGCGTCAAGGTCAGATTCTGCAGCGCGGTCAAGGCGGACGAGTTAGTGAGAAGATAAGACATGATACCCTGTTCCTTTGGGATGTGAAAACATGATCCTGGAACATCCCGGGCCTATTCCGGAACGGCGAGAACGGCATCATGCCTTCGAACAGGAGCGATCTTGTTCAACCCACCGGCTTAAACGAACCCTAGCGGCGAAACATTTCCGAATGTTTAATCGCCTTAGCTGGGTTGCGGCGTGTTTAACGATTGATGATTTCGATGAAACATCAGACAAATCAGGACTTTTCGCCGATTTCCAACGAACAGTGCGGCTGCATCACACGCAAGCCGCGAAGAAAATTGCCACTTCTGATTGAAAAATTGTCGATCAACGACTCCAGCGCCCGGCGACCGGATCAGGATACCGACCGCACGAGACTGCCGATCAGCATATTCCAGCCGTCAATCAGCACGAAAAACATCAATTTCGCCGGCAGCGAGATGACCGAGGGCGGCAGCATCATCATGCCCATCGACATGGTCAACGTCGCCACGATCATGTCGATCACCAGGAACGGCAGGGCGATTAGAAAGCCCATTTCAAAACCGCGTCGCAATTCCGAAATCATGAATGACGGGATAAGAATGCGAAAATCGACGGTCGCGCGGTCCTGAACTGCAAACGCGCCGCGCGAAAGATCCTCGAACAGGGCAAGGTCCTTCTCGCGCACCTGCGCCAGCATGAACTGCCGAAACGGTTCGGCGACCTTCGGCAAAGCCTCCTGCTCCGACATCTGATTGTCCATCAGCGGTTTCAGACCGCCCTGCCAGGCCTTGTCGAAAGTCGGCGCCATGACGAACAACGTCATGAACAAGGACAGGCTGATCAGAACCAGATTGGCCGGCGTGCTTTGCAAGCCAAGGCCGGAACGCAAAAAGGACAGCGCGATGACGAAACGCGTGAAGCTGGTGACCATGATGAGCAGGCCGGGCGCCACCGACAGGACGGTCAGCAGCAGCACGATCTGGACGATGCGGCCCGTTGCGGCGCCGCCGCCGCCCGTGGCGCTGTTGAGCGCGGCGCCGAGATCGACATTTTGCGCCAGCGCGCCGTCGGCGATGAAAAAGCTCAGAAAGAAAAGGGAGAGCGCAAGACGTCTCATTGGATCACCAACGTTCGAACGAAAACTTCGCGCACCTTGCCTTCCGTGCGAATCGCCACTCTTTCGTTGAGATCCTGGCGCAGATGTTGAAGCCCCGACGAACCCTGAATTTGCTCGAGCGTCAATGTGCGCAGGAAGGCGAGGAAATCGCCGGAAATTTGCGCGACCAGCGCCTCGGGATGGGGCATCGCCTTGCCGTCATAAAGAATCGAAGCTTCGAGTCTGATCCAAGTGTCGGCGGGCGAAGCCAGATTGGTGACGACAGGCGGCAGATCGAGCATGCTTTTGTCGCTCACCGGGTTCAATTTTTCCTCCCTGGCGCGCGCCTCGGCGTCCGCCGTGAGCTGGCGTTCGAGCACCGGCGTTATCCGCAAGCCATGCAAGGCCCCGACGCCGCCGGCGATGATCGTGGCGATAAGCAAAGCGAGCAAGGTCTGGCCGACGCTAACCCCGCCGCCTTTTCCCGCATCGGCTGCGCTCGTTGGTTTTTGCTCCGCCATTTCAGCGCCCTGAAGCCCGCCGCACGAAAAGTCGTCGACTTTTCCGTCTAGCCGCGGCTGTTGAAGAAATTCCCGACCGTTCCGCCGCCGTCCACAAATCAGATCGGCTTGTAGGTATCGATCAGCTGCTGCAGCCAATTGGGCTGCTGGACATCGCTGATGCGCCCCTTGCCGCCATACGAAATGCGAGCCTCGGCGATTTTCTCATAGGAAATCGTATTGTCCTTGGCAATGTCGCGCGGCCGCACGATGCCGGCGATGTTGAGGACGCGCAATTCGAAATTGACGCGAACCTCCTGCGTGCCGGAAATCAGCAAATTGCCGTTCGGCAATACGCGTGTGATGGTCGCGGCGACCGACAGTTGGATTTTTTCCGACCGATCGATGCTGCCCGTTCCATTTGTCGAGCTCGCGGAATTTGCTCCGGCCTGACCCTTGATCGTGCCTGAGGCGTTGCCAATCGCCGTGTCCCAATTGTAACCGGTGCTTTCGTTGGCGGTGAGCGAGCGATCGGTTGTATTGCCGAAAGTCGCCTTGTCATTGATGGAAATTCGCACGGTCAACACGTCGCCGGCGCGCATGGCGCGCGGATCGGTGAAGAGATTAGCGGCGCCGTCGTCGAACAGCGAGGTCGAGTTGCGCCGAGCTGGCGCAACCGAACCAATAGCCAGATCCGGCTGCGTCGTCAGGCCGCTGCCGACAGCCGACATCGAAGGCTCCCTGCCAAAATCCTTCATGCCTCCGCAACCCGAAAGACCCAGCGCCAGCGCGCAGATCACAAGCCCATCAGTTCCTGCTATTCTCATGATTTTCCGTCTTCCTCGGAGCGCCCGCCGTTCGACATCAGATCGGTCAGCTTGGCTGCGCGCGTCGGCTCCATTTCGTTGAGGATCGTGCTCGCGGTGCGCGGATTCAGCTTGGTCAGCAGGGCGGCCGCGGTGGAATCGTCCATCACCTGGATTTGCGCAGAAGCCGATTCCGGCTTCATGCGCGTATAAATGGCGACAATCGTGTCATCAGCCTTTTTCAGGAACGCTTCGCGTTTGGCGACCCAGACGTTGAGCTCCGCGGTTTTCGCCGTCAATTCGTCGGTTTTCGTCTTCAGTTCCTGCTCGAGGACGGCAATGCGCTTGCTTTCCCACGCCAGCCGCGCGTCAGCCGCCGAAGCCGAAACGTTTGTGCAAAACTGCTTCACGCCGCTATTATCCACGTCGCCCGCCCCGCCATGCGCCGACGGCGCGCCCTTGGGCGCTTCGATAATCTTGGCCGCCTCTTGCGGCCGCGCCGATTCAGGCTGTTTGGCCACTTCTTGCGGCTTGGCGGCGGCCGGCGATTCGCCCGCGGCGCGCGCCTTGTCGGCGCGCTCTTCGGGCGGCGGCTCGCGTTGTTTCGACGCAGCGTTGGTGGAGACCGCCATCGAATCAATTAAAATGTCGACGCCTCGGCGAGCGCGGTGAGCGCGCAAGCCTTTGACGATGACGCCGGCATGGCGCGCCTTGTAAGCGCCGGAATTGCGCGGTGCGTTTTCGTTGGCGCCGGCGGGCCCTGAAACAGCCAGCCACAGCGCGGCGATGCACGCAAGAAGGCCGGATTTTTTGCTTAATCGCCGCATTTGCCCGAGATCAACCCTGCTTGGTCACGACATCGAAAGCTCAACGCCATCGCCCGTTTCGAACGACAATCTGCACCGGCAAACTTGTGCGGCGCTGACGAACGGTCGCGCGAACCGCCAACATGAGGAAAGCCCTTGCCGACGCCATGTATGTCGCGCGCCCGTCGATCCTGCGGATCGGACAAAATGAAAGCGCCGCGCGATTCGTCGAACCGTGCGGCGCTCGCGAATTTTAGGACTGAATTACTGAATAACGAGGTCGGCCTGCAAGGCGCCGGCGGATTTGATCGCCTGCAAGATCGCGATGATTCCAGGCGGCTTCAATCCGATTTCATTCAAACCGCGCACCAGGGTTCTCAGACTGGCGCCGCCGACGACCGCCACCGAGCCGCCCGTTTGCGACGCCTTGATCTGCGTGCGCGGCACGACGGTGGTTTTGCCGTTGGATTTGGGCAAGGGTTGGGAGACTTCCGGCTCCTCGGTGACGCGCACGGTCAACGACCCCTGCGTGACGGCGATCGTCGAAATCTGCACGTCCTGACCGATCACCACCGTGCCGGAGCGCGCGTCGACAACCACGCGAGCTGGCGTATCAGGCTCGACCTGCAACTCGCCGAGTTCGGCGATGAAGCGCGTCGCCCCGATCATCGGCGGCTTATGCAGCAGGACCGCGCGTGGGCTTTCTTCGTGCGCGACGTGGCGGCCAAAATGACTGACCGCATAAGCGTTGATCGCGTTGGCGATCCGCACCGCCGTGCCGAAATCGGGATTGCGCAGTTCAAGCGTCAAAGGAACGTCCTCCGGCATGGCTGAGGCGATCTGGCGCTCGACCAAAGCGCCGTTGGGCACACGGCCGGCGGTCGGCACGCCCTGCGTCAAAGTCTCGGCCTGCCCGGCCGCGGCGAAGCCGCTGACCGCGACGGAGCCTTGCGCCGTAGCATAGACTTGTCCATCGGCGCCCGACAGCGGCGTCATCAGCAAGGTTCCGCCCACCAGCGAGGGGGCGTCGCCGAGCGAGGAAACGGTGACGTCAAGACGCGACCCGGATCCGGCGAAAGCCGGCAGGTCGGCCGTAACGATAACGGCCGCCACGTTGCGCGTGCGCATATTGGCGCTGCGGACGTTGACGCCCATGCGATCCATCATGGATTGCAACGATTGGCCGGTGAATGGAGCGTTCTGGATCGTGTCGCCGGTCCCCTGCAAGCCAATGACCAGACCGTAGCCGATCAATTGATTGTCGCGAACGCCCTGAACCGAGGAAATATCCTTGATCCTGACGCCCGCGACGGCCAAAGAGCTGACGAGGCACAGCGCGAGCGCAAACAGAATTCGCATGTTCAACCGCCATTCACTTTGACAGAGCCGTCCGTCTGAATATTGCCGGTCACGATCAAACCGCTGTCCAGATTACGGACCCTGACGCTCTGTCCGACGATGCCGTTCTGCATGGACTGGCCGTTCGTCACGATCGTTAGTCCCGGCGTTTCGTAAATCAGCCGAACCGTGGCGCCAACGCGCACGGCGCTCGGATCCTCGACGGCGAAGGAGGGAATCGGGCGGCCGGGAAGCAAGGTGCGACGCGCGACCTTGCCGATCAATCCGGCGCGGTCCTGGATGATCTGGCCAGGCAGGCCGTCGTTCTTGTAGTCCTCTGTGTCGACGAGGCTGTTGTCGACGATGATGTCGCCGGGATAGATCACCTTCGCCGGGACCGGCAGGCCGCGCACTTCCGCCAGCGCCGAAGGCGCGAAGAGGCCGCTTGCGCCGAATGCGAGCGCCAGCAAAGCGACAATGCATGAAGCGCGCGTCGAGCCGTTTATCGTCATGATGTTCTCAAGTTGCTGATGGTTCCGGCCATGGAGCTGGCCGCTTCGACCACTTTCGAATTCATCTCATAGGCGCGCTGGGCGGCGATCATATTTGAGATTTCAGACACCGGATCGACGTTGGAGGCTTCCAGATAACCTTGCGAAATCGTGCCATAGCCTGGATCGCCCGGAACGCCGACGACCGGCGCGCCGGACGCCGCCGTCTCCTGGAACAGATTGCCGCCCAAGGCCTCGAGGCCCGGTTCGTTGACAAAATTGGCGATGGTGAGCTGGCCAATTTGCTGCGGGTTGGTCTGATTGGCGACCGTGGCGCTGACAACGCCCGATTGGCTGACCGTGACGGCGGTCGTCTGGTTGGGAACGACAACGGTCGGGATGATCGTATAGCCATCTGAGGTGACGACCTGGCCTTGCGCATTTGTCGCGAAGGCCCCCGCGCGCGTATAGAGCGTCTGGCCGTTGGGCGAAGTCACCTGGAACCAGCCCCGGCCATTGAGGGCGAGATCGAGCTGATTGCCGGTATTGGTGAGCGATCCCTGAATTTCCAACGGACGGATCGCCGCCGTGCGCACGCCGAGGCCGATTTGTGCGCCCTCGGGAACGACAGCGTTCTGACCGCGATTGGAAACGCCTTGCAAGCGTTCGGCCTGATAGATGAGGTCAGTGAATTCGGCGCGCGAGCGCTTGAACGCCGTCGTGTTGATGTTGGCGATATTGTTGGCGATCACTTCAAGGCTTTGCGTCTGCGCGTTCATTCCGGTGGCTGCGATGGCGAGGGCTCTCATTTACCAACTCCTGATGCATATCGACACGAAAGGACAAGTGACGTTTCGGGTCGATAACGCCGTAAGTGAAATTTGGACCGATATGACGGTTCGCGCGTCACGATCGACGCGTCAGATCGCCATCTGGCTGATTTGCTGATAGGCGGCGACGGCCTTGTCGCGAACAGCCAGGGTCGTTTGCAGGGTGCGTTCCGCCGACATGACGGAATCGACAACCTGCCTGACATT
Source organism: uncultured Alphaproteobacteria bacterium (assembly GCA_963736175.1). Classification (GTDB taxonomy): domain Bacteria; phylum Pseudomonadota; class Alphaproteobacteria; order Rhizobiales; family Beijerinckiaceae; genus Rhodoblastus. The sequence continues at coordinate 18,773 of CAVTNU010000036.1, forward strand.
GGCCTTGCCCTGAAGTCCGGCGACCGCCGCGTCTTCACCGCTCTTCAGCGATTGCACGGCGTCGCTCGTCACCTGCGACATGACTTGCGAAAAGTCGACAGATTTCGTGGCGCCGGCGGCGGCGGCGGCGCCTGTGGCGGCGCTGGAAGGGGCCAAGGCGTCGATAGCGATAGCAGCGAGAGCAGGAATCATGTCACGTCCTCAACAGGTCGATGGTTTGAGTCAGAAGTTCGCGGGATTGCTTGATGACTTGCAGGTTGGCTTCGTAAGAGCGATTGGTTTCGCGCATGTCCGCCATTTCGTAGAGAAGATTGACGTTTGGCAGTTTGACGTCGCCACTGGCGTCAGCCGCTGGATGGCCGGGATTATGTTCGACCCGGAAAGCCGACTTATCGAAGCCGATGTCCTTGATTTTGACCAGCGCCTCGCCCGAAACACGATCAAGCGCGCTCTCAAACGTCACCGTCTTACGCGAATAGGGATTGGCGCGCGGGGTCGTCCCCGTCGACTCGGAATTCGCGATGTTTTCCGAAACGATACGCATGCGCACAGATTGGGCCTCGAGCCCGGAGCTGGCGATATGGATCGAGGCTGAGATAGGATCAATCACGATTTAGCTCTTCACTGTCGACATCAACATCTGGTGAAACGAACGAACGATATTGACGTTCATCGCATAGGCGCGGTTGACTTCGCCCGCCTTCATCATTTCCTGTTCGAGACTGACGGAGTTGCCCGAATAGGTGACCTGCCAGGAATCCTTGGGGCGAACCGGAGCGCTGTTCGCGCTCGTCGGCTCGAAATCGATATGGCCGGGGTTCGTCGCGGCCATCGACAATTGCGTATGCGCCATGACCGCGGAAAAGGGTTGCACGTCCACCGCCCGATAGCCTGGCGTATTGGCGTTGGCGACGTTCGCGGCGATCGTCGACTGGCGAACGGTCAACCAGTCCGATTGCTGCGACGCCAGGGAAAATATGGCCATCGAGGACACGCTAGAGAACTCCTGTCACAATTGGCGCGAACCAAACTTAACCGAACAATCTTGTCCGAGGCTGGCGTTGCGCGTCAGTTGGATTAAGGAATTGTTGAGCAACAAGGCTGGAAATGCTTCGTCAGCGCATGGCTAACCTTCCGACGGCCAGTTTCCCGGCCGTCGACGCCGGATTGGTCAATGACCGCGCTTCTGCTCGATACGCCGCAGGACCATCTGCTCGAACGCCTTGAACAATTTGCGCGTATGCGCGCCCTTGTACGGAAAGGTCTGCTCGGAATCGAGCGAATGAACGATCATCGCCGTACCGACCTCGAATATCAGCAACTGCCCGTCGAGCGTTTCCGCGCAATCAATGAGCAGATAGTCCACTCCGACGCGCTCCGCGACCGCCCTCAACGCCGCGGCGTGGCGCGTCGCGAATTCTGAGTCGAAAAGCTCCATGAAACGCGCTTCCTCAATGCGGTTCCGCTCGTTTTCGAGCATGTCCGCATTGAGGTAGTGAACCATCCAGTTCGGCGAAATCGCCATGTGGACGACAAAGGGAACGCCCTCGATCAAAGCCAGCCGAACCTTGCGGAACAAGCCGTCGCGCCCTCGATAGTCGACAAAGGGAGCGATATAGAGCGACCGCGCCGATTGGCCCTCAAGATAGGCCGACAAGTCCTCGCCGTTGTCGATTTTCGCCAGTCCTTCGCCGGCATGCGAACCGACTGGGCGGACGATGATCGGGTACCCGACGCCGTCGAGACGGGATTTGAGAGCCGCCGCATCCTGCGCCAGAGCCAGCAGCTCAGCGCGCTCAAGTCGCCGATTGACCGGCATGACGACGCCCGCGGCGTCATGCAGCGAGGCCCACGCGCCATCGCGCGTCAAACGGGCGATCTGTTGCGCCGGATTGATCACCGGCTTAGGCCATTTCGGCAGGACTTCGCCAATTTTTGCGAGGATCGGCTGATTGTCGTCGGATTCGGCCACGGCGACGAAGGCGACGTCGTGATCCGGAATTTGCGAGGGAAAATCCTCGTTCGGCAAAATAAACAACATCTCGATCGCGACGGCGGAATTTTCGAGCAGGAATTCGAGCGGCGTATTGGCCATGAAATCGCCGGGCGCGCACAAAGCCAACAAACGGAACGGCCGTTCGGCCTGCCCGGCGCCGATGTGGGTGAAATGGCGACGACGCTCCAACGCGCGCGACTGCAAGACCAGCCGGTTTTCTCTCGCGCCGTGAATTTGCTCCACCGTCGACAAGTCCATGAACGCCGCCGCGTCGTTTTGGTCCTTGTTCAGCCGGTCCAGCAGTCCGCAGACCAGCGACGCGAAATTTTCTCCGTTCGACGCCATCCGAACAAGGGTGGCGAGGCCAAAAAGCCCCTCGCCGGATGATAGCCGTGGAGACGACACCGCGGGCGACAATGTTTCCGATGGCGCTTCGCGCCGTGAAGACGAAATCGTGTTCATTGTCAGCCCTGTCTCTTCGTTCGAATTGACCGCCTGCCCGAGCAGATACGGACAGGCGAAGGCGCGCCGCGTCGCGCGCCGCTCCTCAATAGAACGAGCGGGCCTTGTGCGTGGCTGTTGACACAAGAAGGACTTCTGGGAATTTCGCAAATATTCGGCTGCGCGCCACAATATGGCGAGCGATGGCGCGCGCCGACGCTGACGGAAACCCGGGCGAGTCTCGCCCCCGAGCGATCGACGGGCGTTTATTTGGGCTTAAGTCAGCGCGCCAACATTTGGCGCGCGCGCAGCGACAAATCCAGTTTCGGCGGCGACGCGGCAGCCGCGCTGGGCGGCGAATTGCGCGTTAAAATCACGCGATTTTCCGGATGCGGCGTGAACTCCTGGGAATAGCCGACGACGCTCTCGGCCGCGCCGAGCGTCAGATAGCCGTCCGGCGCGAGGCAACGGGCGAGGCGCGACAAGACGTCGCGTTTTTGCGGCGGCGCGAAATAGATCAGGACATTTCGACAGAAAATGATGTCGAAAACGCCAAGGCGGCTGAAATCGTCCATCAGGTTGATCTGCTGGAACGACACGCGCGATTTGATGTTTTCGTTCACCACCCAACGGTCTTTTTGCTTCGTGAAATATTTGACCAGATGAGGCATCGGCACGCCGCGCTGCGCTTCGAAGTGCGAATAGACGCCGGCCTTCGCCGTCTTCAGCGCGGTTTCCGAAATGTCGCTGGCGATGATCTCGACGGTCCATCCCGTCAAACGCCGCGCTTCCTCATCGAGAATCATCGCCAGGGAATAGGGCTCCTGCCCAGTCGAACAGGCGGCCGACCAAATGCGCAAACGCCGTTGGGCGGCGCGGCGGCGCAACAATTCCGGCAGGATAAGCGTTCTGAAACCTTCGAAAGGAACGCGATCCCGGAAGAAGAATGTTTCGTTGATGGTCATTGCGTCGGTGACGCGCTTGCCCAGTTCGACGTCGATGCTCAGCCTTTTGACGAGTTCATCGAGTCCGGACAGGCCCGCCTGTTTGGCGATCGGCGCCAATCGACCTTCCACCAGATATTTCTTCTCGTTATCGAGCGAAAGGCCGGACGACTTGAGAAGAAACGCCTGCAACGTGGCGAAGGAATATGACATGACGCGACCAACTCTTTTCGATTTTTTTATCAACCTGCACGTTCGATCATTCGCGCGCGCAAGCCTAACTCTCGTACGGGCTAATCGCCCGCTCGCCACTCAATTCAAATCCCATTCGCTCCTCGCGGCGCGCTCAGCACAGCCCGACTTCTTCCAACTTCGACTTGACGATCTGCTTGTTGAACGGCTTCATGATGTATTCGTCGGCGCCAGCCTGCATCGCCCGCTCGATGTGTTTCACATCGCTTTCGGTGGTGCAGAACAGCACTTTCGGCGTTCCGCCGCCCGGCAATTGCCGGAGGTTCAGCAAGAACTGCAGACCATCCATCACCGGCATGTTCCAATCGAGAAGAATGCCGTCCGGCATGCCGCTGGTGCAGGCGACGAGCGCCTTTTGGCCGTCCTCGGCTTCGACCGTCGTAAAGTTCAGTTCTTCCAGAATTTTTTTCGCGATTCGCCGAATCATCGGCGAGTCGTCAACCACCAGAACCTGTTTCATCGCATTGCTCCGTATCGAATAAAGGCTTTGGCCTCGTTGCGCTGCTCAACCAGCCAATCGTTTTTCGGTGCCGAAATCGAACACCGCCTCGACGTTCAGAATCGGCAAAATCTTGCTACCCAACCGATTATAACCCGTGGCGAACTTCGCGCGTCGGCCCGCCACATGCGGCGGCGCGGCGATTCGCGTAGTCTCGTCCAACGTCAGGAGATCGCCAACCTCATCGACCAGAAGCGCGAAATATTCGTTCTTGTGCTCGATGCCGATGGCCAAACAGCCGGCGCCGCTGCCTTCCGACGGCAGGCCGAGCCTTCGCCTCAAGCTGACGGCCGTGACAATCTTTCCTCGCAGGTTAACCAAACCAATAATGTCGGGCGAACTGCCAGGTACCGCCGTGACAGCCCCAATCTTGAAGATGGTCTGCACGCTTGTGACCGGCAATCCGAACATGTCATCTTCGACACGAATTGAAAAATATCCGTTAACGGCGCTCGCCGCCGCCAACGAGGCTTGCTGAGTTTCAGCTCCGGTCTGGAATGTCATGCCGCCGCTCCAACCAAATACGCGTCGTCGCCGCTGTCGCGTCGATGATCCGATACACAATCCTCGATCAATTCCAGCATCCGCGGACGGTGGAACTTGCCAACCGCGCCGACCATTCCCGCCGCGGCCGCCGCATCGGCGACATCAGGCGTGGGATGGGCGGCCAGCGCGATGGTCGGCGCCTTCAGGCCCGCGGCGCGAAGCGATCCCGCCAGTTCAAACCCGGATGCGCCGGGCATATCGGCCGCGATCAGAACCGCGTCGAACCGATCGGGACCCGCAACCAGCGCCAGCGCCTCGGCGGAAGTCGCCGCCTTTGTCACCTTGCGGCCGGACGCCTGCAAAGTTGCGGCGATCATGTCGCGGAAAAAGGCGGCAGGCTCGATCAACAGAACATTGCGCTGGCCTTCCGCCTTCGCATGCATGGAGCCCGTCGCCATTTCGACGAAATAGGCGATGTCGACAAGCTCGACGACCTTGTTGTCGATGTCGGCTGTGCCGATCAGACCGGGGCATTCGCCGGCGATCTGTACGTCGAGATCGGCCTGAATGATATCAACGATCTCATCGATCAACAGACCGAAGGGTTCGCCATTGGGAGCGATGACGAAGACATTATTGTCGCCTTCCTTGACGCAAACTTCCGGCGAGACGGCGACGACCGGCATCAGGCGGCCCTGATGGCGCATGATGAGCATGCCGTTGGACTGCTCGATGCCGCCGGCGGCGACCGTTTCGATCCGCGCGATGACGGAGAGCGGCAGAACCTTGTCGACGCCGCCGCCGGCGCGGAACAGCACAAGCCGCGTCGCCTCGTTCGTCGCGCTTTCGACGACCTGCGCATCGGCGCTGCCGAGATCGCGCGATTGTTCCAAACCCAAAGCGGCGCTGACGCCGGCGGGATCGATGATCAGCACGACCGTGCCGTCGCCGAGAATCGTGTGGCCCGAGAAGGCCTTCAGGTGCGACAAGGAAGCGCCGAGCGGCTTGACGACAATTTCCTGCACATCGGCGACCGCATCGACGGTGACGCCGAAAGTCTGGACGCCGACCCGCATGATGACGGCCAGTTGCTCGCCCTCTTTCGCCGCGTTTTCACTGGGCGGCAGTTGCAGAAGTTTCGAAAGGCTGGTGACCGGCAGGACCGAATCGCGCAACTGCAGGATCTGCGCGCCCTGCACCGTCTCGATCTTATATTCGGAGGCTTCGCCGATGCCCACCGCCTCGACGACCGCGTGTTGCGGCACGGCGATACGATGCCCACCGGTCTCCACGATCAGCGCGGGCGCGATCGCCAGAGTCAACGGGATCTTAAGCGAAATGCGCGATCCCATGCCGGTGTTGGTCGCCAGGGCGATCGAACCGCCGATCATTTCGATGTTTTCGCGCACGACGTCCATGCCGACGCCGCGTCCTGAAACATTGGTGACCTGTGTCGCCGTCGAGAAGCCCGGCGCAAAGATGAAGCGCGAAACTTCTTCCTCGCTCATCCGCTCCAGATCCTGGGCGGTGGTCAAACCGAGAGCCAGCGCCTTCTCGCGGATGCGCGGCAAATTCAGACCGCGCCCGTCGTCAGCGATTTCGATGGTGATCTGGCCCGCCTCATGGGCGGCCGACACTTTGATGGTGCCCGTTTCCGGCTTGCCGGCGCGAGCGCGCTCCTCTGGAGTTTCGATGCCATGGTCAGCACAATTGCGGACCATATGCGTCAGCGGATCGCGGATCAGCTCGATCAACTGGCGATCGAGTTCGGTGTCGGCGCCCTCGGTGACCAAATTGATCTTCTTGTGCAGATCATTGGCGAGGTCGCGGATCAAGCGCGGCAGATTGGCGAAAACCTTTTCCACTGGCTGCATGCGCGCGCGCATAACGGCGTCCTGCAGATCGGACGTCAGCGAGGACAGCCTTTGCAAGGGGGACTTCAGCGATTCGTCTTCCTGCGGGCGCGTCAATTCAATCAACTGATTACGCGTCAGAACCAGTTCGGAAACCAGATTCATGATGCGTTCGAGCACATTCAAGTTGATGCGGATCGTCTCAGCCCGACGGCCGCCGTTGGCTGAATCATGCGCTTCGGCGTTCGGCGCGGGAGAGCGACGATCGCCGACGCGGCGATCAGGTGTCGGATCGGGCGCGGCGGCGGTTGGCGCGGCAGGCTCTGACACGACCAGCGCGGGCGCGGCTGGCGCGGGCTCTGACGCGGTCGGCGCAGGCGCGGCCTCGGCTTTCGCCGGCGCGGACGTGCCGCCCTTGCAGGCGGCCACCAATATTCCGAGATTGTCAATCAGATCGGAATCGTCGCCCTCCGGCTCGACTTCGGCGGTTTCCAGGCCGTCGAGGATCTCCTTGATCCGATCGATCGAAGCTAGAATTGCCGAAACAATTTCGAGCGTCGCGGTGGAGCCTTCGCGCAAACAGCCGATCAGATTTTCCGCGGCGTGGGTCAGATGCTGCAACCGATCAAGTCCCAGGAAGCCGCAGGTCCCCTTGATCGTATGGACGAGTCGGAAGATCGAACCGATCAGCGCCGTATCGCTCGGATTGTGTTCGAACGCGATGATTTGCGCGCTTGCCGCTTCGATCTGCTCGTTCGACTCGGCGAGGAATTCCTTGAGCAATTCATCCATTGACGTGTTTCCGAATGAGTTATGAACGCTGTCTGTCTGTCGTTATGCAGTTTTGAGTCGCGGCAATCGGCCGTTGTTGACAAGGTCGGCGGCGCGATCGAGGTCCGCGCGGAGAAGTTCGGCCGTCTTTGAGCAAGGTTCGATCACGGCCTGTGGAAAATTGTCCGACTGAACGTGATCGGCGATGACCTTCAATGTCGAAGCCGCGGTTTTCGACATGTTGAAAATCAGGTTTTCGAACGCTTCACGCAGCCTTGGATCAACCTTGTCGTAAGCGCGCAACGCTTGTTTGCTGCCAGCGATTTGCGACTTCTCGAAATATTCGCGATAGCCCAGGGCGCGCCAGGCCAAGGCCTCATCGACCATGTCGGGCATTGTTGGTAGATATTCGAGCAGGAGAAGAATCTCGTTGAAGACATTCAAATAGTCATTGGCGAGGCCTGAATGCGGGCTGACGAGACTGCCCCCGTCAACGCCGGCTTCCGCACTCGCCTGACAATGACTCTGCTCCGACGTTGGCGTCACATTTCGCATTGCCGCGTTTATCCAAAATGGTTTTTCATTCGGGGAAATTACCGGGTAACGGATAATAATGTGTTACAATGCGGCGACTGATGTTCTCCTTTTTGGGGTACGAAGCGCCAAAGACCCGTTTGCCGCACGTCAAGCATTGGTTTTTTTGCGTTAATATATTCGTAAGCAGTCGTTGTTATTGATATCGGCGGTTAGTTAACGGCGAGTCATTAGTCTGCATGCGAATGGCGCTGGAACGGTTGTCGGCGCGATAGACTTTCATTTTGGCGACGATGAGAGACCTTCGGGGTCGCCGTCCCGGGCAATTTCACGAAAACTCGGCGGGCTGTCGCGACAGAACAATACGGTGGAATTTAACGTTGAAACGCTTGTTCCGGTGCGATCGGAACGCCTAAGCGCCCAACCGAGCAAAAACGAGCCCCTGGAAAATCGATCTCGTTTCCGGGTTAAAATACGCGGTGATACAAAGTATTATGGCATATTCGGCGAATCAGCGCCTTTCGAAACGCGCTGCATGCGCGCCGATCGCTTGAGTCACCGCCGAATTCGACGAAAGCATTCAGGATGTTGAAACAGAACGCGTTGCAGCAGCAAATTGGGGTTCTGGTCGTCGACGATTCGAATTTCATGCGCAACGCCATCGTTCGGCATATCGAACGCGACAAGCGTTTGAAGGTTCTCGACACCGCGGCCAACGGTCGCGACGCTGTCGCCAAAGCGCTGCAATTTCGGCCAGACGTCATCACGATGGACGTGGAAATGCCGGAAATGAACGGCATTGAGGCGCTGCGACAAATACTCGCCAAAACCAACATCCCGGTGGTCATGGTCAGCGCCCAGACGGAAGCGGGCGCCAAGACGACCATTCAGTGCCTGCAACTTGGCGCTGTGGATTTCATTCCCAAGGCGCAGGGATTCGACAACCTGCACGATAAATTGTTCGCGGTCGTCAATGAGAGACGCGCGAGCAAAACGAAGATAGTCCAACCGGCGCTCAAGGTCGCGCCGCAGCCCGCCGCCCGATCGGCGCGGCTCGACGCTCGTCTGGTTGTCATCGGCTCGAGCACCGGCGGCCCCCGCGCGCTGCATAAGCTTCTATCGCAATTGCCGAAGAATTTCCCGGCGCCGATCGTCGTCGCCCAGCACATGCCGACGCAATTTACCGCGGCTATGGCGAAGTGGCTGTCCGAGACATGCGCGATCAACGTCGTCGAAGCCGCCAATGATATGCCGTTGGTCGCCGGCACGGCCTATGTCGGACCCGGCGGCATGCAGTTCCGACTGGCCAACGGACGCGCGAAAATATCGCCGCCCCAGGGCGAAAGCCTGTACAAGCCCAGCGTCGATCTGCTGGCCGAAAGCGCGGCCAGCGCATGCGGCGGTCATGTGCTCGCCATCATGCTGACAGGCATGGGCAATGACGGCGCGCGCGGATTTTCCCGCTTGAAAAAGGACGGCGGTTATATTCTGGCCCAGGACCAGATATCCTCAACCGTGTTCGGCATGCCGCGCGCCGTGATCGAAAGCGGCTGCGCCGACGAAATCCTGGGTATCGAGGAAATGGGCAAGCGCGTGAATGCGTTGTTTGGCCTGCCCGCCAAATAGGACGAGATGTCGCGCTCACGCTTGTAAATTCTGGCTACGAGCAAATGCGTCGATAGGGCCGTCTTGCAATTTTCTAGATTGCCGGCGCCATTGCCGGCCAAGCTGCGCGCGTCGATCGACGCATCCTCAGGGCGAGGATGGAACGGCCTATCTCGACCGCCCGATATGCTGCGGCTTTTTCGTCGACGCGGCGCCGGATTTTCCGCCGCCGATGTTCTGAACGATCGTGCCGTTTTCCGTGACGATAGCGTAAGAACCGTCCCGCTTCGCGATCGATTTGACGACGCCAAGTCCGGGCAGCGCGTCGCCAGCGCGCACATGGCGGAAGCCGAATTCCGTTTCGAGGAACGCCTGGCCGTCGTTGACGTCGAGAATGCGATAAGACGGCGCAATCGGCGAAATGATTTCGTTCGACGAAACGCCTGGCTTGTGCGCGGGCGGCAGCGAGCCGGTCGGCGTAGCGTCGAGCCCGACATTGGACGCGACCTCGGCCGGACGTTTCGGCGGCGAATCGTTGGGACTCGTTTTGGGGAGCTCCGCGAGCAGAACGCCGTCTTGGATTATTCTTTTGCTCGGCATCGCAAAAATCGCGAAATCATTCATCGCGTTGATTTTCGGCGTGCGGCTGTTGTCGCCGATCATGTCGGCGGCAAACCAAACAGAAAATAGCGCGCAGGCCACGCCTGAGCCGACCAATGCGGCGTCGGTATGCTTGCTGCTCCACCTCCAAGACGAGGTTTTGCTCCAAGGCCAGCTCCTGCGCGGCGACGCGGGTCGCTGAGGTCCGTAAGCGCGCTCGTGTTCGTCGAGATCAATTTCGAACATTTTCCGCCTGCAGCGCATTGGCGAGTTCGCGGAACGCGTCTTCGCTCGGAGGTGAATGGGCGCCTTAAATCATCGCCTCGTAAATTTTCGGAACGAAAGAGATCGCCTGATCCATTGAAGGATCTGTGCCGGCTTGATAGCCGCCCATCATTCGCAGATCATGCGAGGATTCATATCGCGCCACCATCGCGCGCAATCGCATCACCAGCGCGCGCTGCTCCTTGGTCCAGACGTTATGGGCAAGGCGGGAAACCGACGACAGGACATTGACGGCTGGATACCGGCCCTGATCGGCGATGGCTCGGTCGAGAACGATATGGCCGTCAAGCGTGCCTCGAATATTGTCGGCGACCGGATCATTGTGGTCGTCGCCATCGACCAGAACAGCGAAAATGCCGGTAATGGATCCTGCGCCTTCTTCGCCCGGCCCAGCTCTTTCCAGCAGTTTGGGCAGTTCGCTGAAAACGCTCGGCGCGTAGCCGCGCGCCACAGCCGGTTCGCCGGCGGCCAAAGCCACATCGCGCGCAGCGTGGGCAAATCGCGTCACCGAATCGACCATCAGCAGAACCTGATCGCCACGATCGCGGAAATATTCGGCGATGCTCAAGGCGGTCTTCGGCGCCATGCGTCGCATCATCGCGCTTTCGTCGGCCGTGGAAACGACGGTGACCGCCAATTTTTTGTTGTCGCCCAGGGCCTCGTCGAGAAATTCGCGAACCTCACGGCCGCGTTCGCCAACCAGAGCGATGACGACCGAATCAAATCCGGATGAGCCCGCCAGCATCGCCAGCAAAGTCGATTTGCCGACGCCCGAGCCGGCAAAGACGCCGATCCTTTGTCCGGCGCAAAGAGGAGTAAAAAAGTCGATGACGCGTATGCCGCTTTTCAACGGCTTTTGCACGCGCGCCCGGCGCATGGCGGGAGGGGGCTCGCCTTCGATCGGCATCGGGCGCTCGCCTTGTTCGAGCGGCCCAAGATCGTCGATAGCGACGCCGAGCGCATTGACCACGCGTCCCTTCCAGGATTCATGGGGATTGAGACTCATGGATTTTGAGCGGAAGGCGAGCGTGCCCACGCCTGCTTCGATTCGATTGTCGAACGGTTTGATCGTCACGCCGGAGCCGTCGATACGCACCACTTCGCCCGGCGAGGAGCGGCCCTCGTTCTCGACGCTCACGACATCGCCAAGTTTGACAAAGCGGGAAAGGCCCGCGACACGAAAGGCCGACGGCGTCACCTCGACCACGCTTCCGCCGAGCCGGACCATATCCAGCTTCTGGCAGCAATCCGAAACGGTCTCCTCCAGTCGTCTGAGAGCCTGCATCGAGACTTTGTCCCCGTTAAACCCACTATTTCGTTATGCGCGGGAAGCCGACCTCATCGGCTGCGCGCGATCCTCGTTCAGGACGTCGCCCCGAGCGTTTTGATGGCGTCCGTCAATGAATTCTCCGTCGACTGGATCGCCGTGCTGACGCCCTCGAACGCGTGAGTGACGGCGATCATGCGGCTCATCTCCATGATCGGGTTGACGTTGGCCCCCTCGACATAACCTTGCACGACGCCGCTGTTAGAGAAATCGAGCACGGGGGTCGCCGGCTTGTCCGGAATCACCGACGAATTGTCATAGCGTTCGAGCCGGGCCGAATCGTCGATCGTGAACAAACCAACGGCGGCCGAAGCCTGTCCGCCCTGGCTGATCATGCCGTCGCCTGAAATGACCGGCGGACCGGCGTTCGGACTCAAGAGTATCGGCGCCCCGCCCGCATCAAGGATCGGATAGCCGTTGAGGCTTTCCAACGAACCGCTGTCGCTCATCCGCATCCGGCCGTCGCGCGTGTAAGCCGTTCCAGCCGGCGTCTGCACCGCGAACCAGCCATCGCCGCGCACCGCTATGTCGAGCGGATTGCCGGTCGAGGACATCGAGCCGAACTTGCGCGAAATGTAGTTGGCTCCGGTGCTGGCGAAAGCGGTCGAGTTGTCGCCCGTATTGGCCAGAACGGTGGAAAAGGAGACTTCGTCGGCGCGGAAGCCGGCGGTATTCATATTGGCGACGTTATGGGCGATCGTATCAAGGCGCTTCTGCAAAGCGACCTGCCCAGACAAAGCCACATATAATCCGTCCTGCATCGTTTGTTCGTCCACTCAACTCTCGACCGAGCCGCGCGCGGCCGCTCCCTCCAGAACGGCGCGGCAATTCGAATCGATCTGCCTAAAATCTTCCTCACGATCTTCGACGAAAGGGCTTGTGTGAAGCTGACCCGGTCGTATCAGCTTCGCGCAAGCCTGCGCTTGCAAGACTAGCTCCCAATCCAACGCGTGCGGGAGAGACTCACTTGAATTTCGTCATCGGTCTGCTCATATCGGTCGGCTGCATGCTCGGCGGCTTCGCGGCGCTTGGCGGCCATCTGCACACTCTGAATCAGCCCTACGAGTTTCTGATTATCGGCGGTTCGGCGTTGGGCATTTTTGTCGTCGCCAATCCGGTCCCGACGATCAAGGACACCGGCGTGGCGATCGTCGAGGCGATTCTCGGCAAAGGTCCAAAACAGCGCGATTTTCTCGACACGCTCGCGCTGTTGCACGCCTTGATGCGGGAAATGCGCGGCAAGTCGCGCGGCGAGGTGGAGACCCATATCGACAATCCCGACAAATCGCCGATTTTCTCGGCCTTCCCGAAAGTACAGGCCAACAAGCTGCTAACCGGCTTCATTTGCGACTATTGCCGGCTGATCATTATCGGCAGCGCCAGATCGTTCGAGATCGAGGCCCTGATGGATGAGGAGATCCAGACCCTCACCCATGACAAGCTGAAACCCTACCAGGCGCTGACCACCGTCGGCGACGGCTTGCCGGCGCTGGGCATCGTCGCGGCGGTTCTGGGCGTCATTCACGCCATGGGCGCTCTCGATCAGTCGCCGGAAATTCTGGGCGGACTTATCGGCGCGGCTCTGGTCGGCACGTTCGGCGGCATTTTTCTCTCCTACGGCGTCGCCTCGCCGTTGGCCAATTCGATCAAAATTTCCCGCCAGAAATCCCTTCGACAATTTACCCTCATCAAACAGACGCTTTTGGCTTATATGAACGGTTCCATGCCGCAGATCGCCGTTGAATTCGGACGCAAGACCATTCCCGCCAAGGAGCGTCCGACCATCGACGAGGTCGAGAATGAGACCACCGCCGGCGCGGCCCACAAAGAGGCGGCCTGATCGATGAGTGTCACGGAAAGCGCGAACGCGACCGGAGCTGACCGCCTTCTGGACCATCCTGGTCTGACGATCGAGCGCATGCCGATGCTCACCGTCATCTTCGATCGGATGGCGGCGTCCTGCGCGGAAGGCATGCGCCCGCTCTCGCCCGCGGTGATGACGTTTTTTGTCAACAACATCGGCACGGACCATGTTTGGGACGTGCTGGACGCCTACGACGGCTCGATTGCGGCGATTCTCTATACGCCCGAACTCGACGCCCGCTTTGTCGTGGGTCTGGATCGACGCTGCATTTTCGCCCTGATGGAGGTGCTTTTCGGCGGCGACGCCACCGAGGCCCCGTTCGGGGACGACCGCGGTTTCTCCAATCTGGAGACGCGCGTCGCCCAAACCATTTTCGAAATCGCCTCCGAAGCGTTGAAGTCGGCCTTCTCAAACGTCGTCGAGACGACATTCGTCCTGGAGCGAATCGAAACCCGCATGGACTTCACCATGCTGGGACGACGCAACATTCTGGCCGTGGTCGCGAAAATCCTCATCCAGGCGCTTGACGTCGGCGGCCAGATGTTCGTCATCATACCTCAACAAGCGTTGATACCGATTCGCCAGAAGCTGACCAGAGACCTGACGGGCGATGGAACCACCAGCGATCCGCGCTGGGTGAAACAATTGCAGAATGGGCTCAAGCGGACGGAGATCGTCGCGACCGGCATTCTCGATGAATTGACGATGACGCTCGGAGACATAGCCGCGTTGCGCGTCGGCGACATGCTTCATCTCAAAGCGTCCGCGTTATCGAAAGTGAAACTCGAATCCCGGGGCCAGCCCCTGTTTTTCTGCCAGCTCGGCCAGGCCAACGGCGTGTATACGCTGTGCATCAACGAGCGCGCGGAGCATGAGGAAGAGCCCTGGGAAGTCTTGCTGAATATGAACCAGGGACAGTGAAGGCTCTGCGTTCTCCTGAAACCACGCTTCGCCAGACGAGAGTTTTGTCATGACAGATATTGAAGTCGCCAATGCCGCAGCCGGCGCACAGCAAGCGAGCGCGGCGCCCGCCGCCAGTTTTCCTGGCCAGGACGCCATTTTGCGCATTCCGGTCACCGTCCAGGTGGTGCTTGGCTCGGCGACAATGCCGGTCTCGCAACTGATGAAGCTGGGTCGCGGCGCGGTGGTTTCTCTCGACCAGAGAGTCGGGGAACCGGTCAATGTCGTCGTCAACGGCCGCATCGTCGCGCGAGGCGAGGTCGTCGTGGTCGACGACGACAATTCTCGCTTCGGTGTTTCCTTGACCGAAATCGTTGGCGCCGCGAGCAATGACACAATCGCCTGATGGAAAGTTCACGATGAACGCGAGCAGCTCTACGAGCAGCGGCGAACCGCGATATTTGAAGGGCGCCGAGAAGGTCGCCGCCTTGCTGCTGGCGATGGACAAGCCGCTGGCGGGACGTCTGCTCAAGAAATTCGACTCGCTTGAACTGCGCCAGATCACCCGCGCGGCGTCGGAGCTGGGTTCGCTCTCCCCGCCCGCGCTCGAACACCTGATTGGCGATTTCTCCAACAATTTCGAGACCGGCGCGGAATTGATCGGCTCGGCCGGAGAGGCGCAAGAATTGCTCGCCGGCGCGCTACCGCCGGAGGAAGCCGCCGAAATTCTCTCCGACGTACTGGGCAATTCCAACAAGTCTCTGTGGGACCGCGTCTCCACCATTCCAGAATCCGCCCTAGCGAGCTATCTGGGCAAGGAGCATCCGCAAACCTGCGCGCTCATTCTGTCCAAGGTCACGCCCGCCACCGCCGCGAAAGTGATCGTGCATCTGCCGCGCGATCTGCGCAACGAACTGATGCGGCGCATGCTGACGCACAAGCCGGTCATGGATCCGATGTTGCGTCTGCTGGAGTTGACCATCCACGAGGACCTTCTGCTCAACGTGGCGCGCAACACCGGCTCCGACACCCATTCGCGCATCGCCGACATCATCAATAAGATGGACCGCGAACAGATCGAAGACGTATTGAGCAGCCTGTCGCAAGAGCGCCCCAAGGACGCCGAAGTTCTGCGCGGCCTGCTGTTCACCTTCGACGATATCGCCAAACTGTCGTCGAAGGCGCGCACCACCTTGTTCGACAGGGTGCCGGCCGATCAAGTGGTGATGGCTCTCAAGGGTACGGACGCGGGCTTTCGCGAACTCATTCTGTCTTCCATGGCCGCGAGGGCGCGCCGCATGGTCGAGAGCGAACTGGCCACCAGCGGTCCCGCGCCGCAACGCGACGTCGTCAAGGCGCGTCGCGCCATCGCCGACTTCGCGCTGGAGATGGCGGAGAAAAACGAAATCGAGATCAATGGCGCCGGCGAGGGCGAAGCCCTCTTCGACTGAGCGCGCGGGGCCTTCGTTGACTGGACGCGCTCCCGTCGCGCGATTGAATTCGTGATCCGGTCGGAAAAGTCGAACGTCTTGTTCGAATAAGCTGTGTTGGCGGTTTTCGATGAGCGACGCACCCGACAAAGAAAGCCAGACAGAAGAAGCCACAGAAAAGAAAATTCAGGACTCGCTTGAGAAGGGCAATGTCCCCTTTTCAAAGGAGGCGCATACGTTCGCGGGGTTCGCCGCGATGCTTCTCGTATTGTCGCTGTTTTTGCGCAACGGCGCGTTGCACTTGGCCGCCGCACTCAAAGGCCTGATTGAACGCGCTTACCAGTGGCGATTTTCCGACGCCAACGAGGCGGTCCGTTTGCTGAACGCCGTCGCCAGCGTTTGCGGCGAATTTCTGTTGCCGATTTTCATTGTCCTGATCGTCGCCGGCCTCACCGCCTCCGCCGGACAGAACGCGCCGCGCTTCGTTGTCGACCGCATCATGCCAAATCCCGAGCGCATCTCCTTGTCGTCCGGAATTTCCCGTATTTTCGGCATGCGGGGCTTCACTGAATTTCTGAAAAATCTGACCAAGGTGAGCGGCGTCGGCCTCATCGTGTTTTTTCTGCTGAAATCGGAATACCCGCACATGGCGGCGGCGATTTTCTCCGATCCCACCGGACTTCCCGATCATATCCTCGACTTCGCCATACGCCTTATTTCCCTGGTCTGCATCGTGACGCTCGTGCTGGCGGGCGGCGATCTGGTCTGGTCGCGCTTGCACTGGCTGCGGGACTTGCGCATGAGCCGGCAGGACATCAAGGATGAAATGAAGCAGATGCAGGGCGACCCGCTGGTGAAGGCGCGGCTACGTTCGGTGGCGTTGGAGCGCTCGCGCAAACGGATGATGAGCGCGGTTCCCACCGCCACTTTGGTGATCGCCAACCCGACTCACTATGCGATCGCGCTGCGATACGTCCGAGCCGAGGGCGGCGCGCCGAAGGTCGTGGCGAAAGGTCAAGATCTCATCGCCTTGAAAATCCGCGAGATTGCCGAGGAGAACGATATTCCCGTCATCGAAGACAAGGCTCTCGCAAGGTCCATGTACGATCGTGTCGAAGTCGACAGCATGATACCGCCGGAATTCTATCGCGTTGTCGCCGAGCTGATCTATCTGCTGCACTCCAAAGGCGGCGACGCCAGGCGCCCAATTTGAAAGTTGTCCGATATGAATGGTAACGCACAGGAATTCGCCTTTGAGAAGACGCTGGCCGAAGGCCTCGCCGATGTCGCGACGGAACTGCGTCTGGTCAATGTCCTGGACCTCATCGCCTATGTCCACGCCGACCGCGGCGCAAATCTTGAAGACCTGGTCAATTCGTCCGCCGAACTCTATTTTAAGCCGGGAACGCTGCGCTACGGCTGGGCCGCGGACCTCGACGTCCGCTGGGACGCGGTTCCTACCATTCTGCTCGACATGGAGTTTCGCCACATGGCGGTGACGGTGTTTTTCAAACTCCTGCTTAATTCGGCGCGCGCCGCCATCGATATTCAGCACATCGTTTTCGAGAACGAGTCCGATGGACCGGAAGAAAAATCAAACCAATTCATCGCCGCGATCGCCAACGCGCGACTTGCCCCGCAAGCTCACGGCAAAGACAGCGGACTTGGCGACCACTTCGCCGGCCTTTGACCCCTGAAAAGCAGTTTCCCCCTTTAATTCAATAATTTATTGAAATTGTTGATCTTCGTCATGGCGACATGGTCATTCGACGTTATATTTATCGTGAAGCCTGCAAGGGGCAGGTTTCATGAGCGTTTTTAGGGATGACGGCAATGAAAAGCCTTTTGCCTGATTTGTGGTCGCGTGAATTTCCCACGGATCCTTTCCGCGCCCTGCGCCGCGATTTATTGGGTCGCGAATTCGCCAATCCGATGGAGCGTTGGCCTACGGCGCAGCTTGGCGCTGGCATTCCGGCGATGAACGTCGCTGAAACCGAAACGGCGATCGAAGCCACGCTTGAAATTCCGGGTGTCGAAGACAAGGACATCAAGGTCGCCGTCGACGGCAACCGTCTGACGATTTCCGGCGAGAAAAACTGGGAAAGCAAGAAGGACGAGAAAGACTGGCATGTGGTCGAACGCAGCTTTGGCTCGTTCCATCGCTCCATCGCTCTACCGTTCGAACCCGCCGCCGACGCGGTCAGCGCTCATTACGACAAGGGCGTGCTGCATCTGGAAATCAAGAAACCGTCGAACAAAACGACGAGCAAGACGATCGAGATCAAGTCCGGCGCGCCGCAATAAGCGGGCGACCACCGCCTAAAACGCAACGAGACGCAATCCCGAAAAACGGTGAGGCGTTTCGGCGGAGCGGCGGTGAAATGAAAATCGAAACGGGTGTCTTGAGCCGATCAACACCCCCGTTTTAGTGCGTCAGATGGAGAGAACTGACCGCCATCTTGAACATGGCCTGCATCGCCGCATTGATGTCGGCGGGCGAAGACGCCGTGAAGAAGAAGCCCGGCGAGGCGCAGGACTGAAGGGCGGGCGGGATGTTCGGAATATTGGCGTTGGCGTAGAAATCCTCGCTGTTGGCGAAAGTCGTCGGATTTTGAATCGCCACATACGGAACATAAAGCACGGAAACTGTGACGCCGCGATTTTTCAGCGCGGCGCAATAGTTTGGATCGAGCGTTGTCGCGCTGTTGCTGCCCTGCCAGGCTCCGTCGCCAAGCTGCACCTGGTTGTCCTGAGCGCCGTCGGTGACAAGGAAGACGAAGGGCTTTGGCGACGTCGTGCTAGAACCGTCGCCGATTTTGACGATCGTCGCGTTGATCGCCGTCAGCGCATTTTCAAAATGCGTGCCGCCAGAACCCAGCAAGCCATATGAACCATTGCCGTTGGCGGCGCTCGCTTGGCCAAAACCGTTCGAATCGCATGTCGCCGGATAGCCATTGTCGATCAGATCAGGCAGATTTTGCGCGGCGGTCGACACCGCGCTCAGATTGGCGGTCAGCGCCTGCAAAGGCGACATGCAAGCGACAAAGGGATAAAGGCCGACAGAGAATTGATTGGGAATATTGGTCTGTCGCTGCGTCTGAGTAGCCGTCGTCATCAATTGCTGCACTGCGCTGGCGACGGCGTCCAGCCGCAACTGGATGCAGTTGGACTGCCCCGGCGCCGCGCATAATTGCGGCACGCCGTTCACCAGCGGTGGCCGTGTCAGATTGAAGCCCTGGCACATCGTGGTGGCGCCAAAGCGATCCGTACAAGCGGAATAGGCGGTGAAATGGCAGGCAAAGGTGCAGCCGCCGGGGTAGAGATTGAGATAATCGGGGTTGACCGCGGCCAAACGCGTCTGTTCGCTGTTTGTCGAGGGAATGCCCATCGAGCTGGAAACGTCGAGCAAGAGATAGAAGTTGAGATATTGGCCTAACGTCAATGAAGCGGTCGACGTATTGACGAGATTCATCGAATTGATCGTGAGCAGACGTCCGAACAGATTTTGTATCGACGCCCGATAGGTCACCGACGCGCTGATGGTTTGACCGGCGCGTTGAATATTGACGGCGATCGGTTGGGTCATCAAGGCGTTCAAGGGGCCGGCGTCCGCCAGAAACAATTGCTGCGCGGCCGCTTGGGCGTCGTCGATCGCCGTTTGCGTCGACATGTTGGCGGCGAAATCCTGGCTGGCCTTGCCGGCGGCGGCCAGCGCCGCCGCGTCTGCGGCTTGCGAGAGCACGGCTTTCGCATTGATGGCGCGGCCGTAGTCGAGGACAAAGCCAATCAGGGCGATAGCGATGACCGCGAAAACGGCGAAGAGCGCTATTACGCTGCCCGACCGGTTGCGGGCGAAACGAAGCAAAAGGCCGGAAGACTCGTCCTGTCTCATCTGTCGCTGTCCAATCCGTCGCTTCAAATCAATTTAGTCGAAGAGTTGATAAAACGCCCCTGCGTCAATCGATCGCAATTTAGCTATTGGACCAGATGGATTTGAGACGTCTGACCCGATCGAAATACGTCGCCCCCGCCGACGCGCCCAATGCGCCGGGCAGAATTTTCGCCATTGTATAGACATCGACGAAATCCTCGCCGCGTCGCGCCAGCGCCGCATGGCGGCCTTCAACAACGAAATCGTGTTTGCGATAGAGCCGAAGCGCCGCCTCATTGTCGACGAACACCGTCAATTGCAGGCGCGTCAGCCCCATCAGCACGTCGGCGGCGTCTATCAGCCGCGACAAGAGTTCGCCGCCGACGCCGCGGCCCTGAAAGGGCTCGTCGACGCCGAGGAAAAACCAGCCCACATGATCTTGGCGACCGTCCAGCGCGTAGATCCCGGCGAACCCGGCGAATACGCCTTCGCATTCGGCGACAATCTCGCAATTTTCGGCGCCTAATCCGGCAAGCCATTGGCGCATTTCCACCAGCGAAACAAAAGGCGTCGTAACCGAAGCCGATTGCTGAAAGCTGTCGCCGTTGAACAACGCCAAAAGCGCGTTGTCGTCACGCGTCTGACGGCGACGAAAGGTCAACGCCGACACAAGCGCAGGCGTTCCGACGGTTGGTTTCGGGGCTTCGTTCAAAATTTGGCTCGATGCAAAAAAGCAGGCTGCGCGGGCGAGTCGACGCGAATATGCCCGAAGCGGCTTTCGCCGACCTTGCCGCGAAGAGAGAGGCTGCTGATTTGCGGACGTCGAGTTGATTTTACCAGCCCGACGACGTCGCCGCCGACTCATCGCCCAGCGGGCCGCGCCCCTTACATCGCCGCCGGTCCGCGCGTAATCGCCGCCACGCCGGTGCGCGAAACTTCAACGAGGCCGATCGGCCGCATCAATTCGACGAAATCGTCGATCTTCTTCGGCGCGCCGGTCAGTTCGAAAATGAAACTTTCCAACGTGGCGTCGATCACCTTGGCCCGGAACGCTTCGGCGACACGTAACGCCTCCATGCGGTTCTCGCCTTTGCCGCGCACCTTGATCATCGCCAGCTCACGCTCGATGGCGGCGCCAAACAGCGTCAGGTCGGTAACCCGATGGATCGGCACGATGCGCTCCAACTGGTGCGAAATCTGCTCGATCGTTTCCGGCGCGCCGCTGGTGACGATGGTGATGCGCGACAATTGCTCGCCGTGCGCCACCTCGGCGACCGTAAGGCTCTCGATATTGTAGCCGCGTCCCGAAAACAGGCCGACGACCCGCGCCAGCACGCCCGGCTCGTTATCGACCAGCACCGATAGCGTATGCGTCTCCACCTGGCTCTTGCCGGTGGACGAGGAATAGGGCGAAGGCGCGGCGGGAGGAGATAGGGCGTTCATGGAAGGCGTTCCATCTGTTGAATTGACCGAGGCGGATCGGCTCGACCCGCCATTGGAGATTCGGCGCCGGCGCGGCGGCGAAAGCGCCGTCAAGATCACACCAGCATCTTGCCTTTGTCGTCGATGACCGAACCGATGTCGCCGTCAGCGTCGGGCAGAATCATTTCATTATGCGCCTTGCCCGAGGGAATCATCGGCAGGCAGTTCTCCGCCTTGTCGACCAGACAATCGAACACGACCGCCTTGGGACTGTCGATCATCTCCAGGATCGCCTCATCGAGCTTGGCGGGGTCCGAACAGCGAATGCCATGCATGCCGTACGCCTCCGCCAGCTTGACGAAATCGGGCAGCGCGGCGGAGTAGGAGCTGGAGTAGCGCCCGCCGTGCAGCAGCTCCTGCCACTGGCGCACCATGCCCATATACTCGTTGTTGAGGATGAATATCTTCACCGGGCACCGGAATTGCGAAGCGGTGGAGAGCTCCTGAATGTTCATCAAAATCGAGGCTTCGCCAGCGATGTCGATAACGAGCGCGTCGGGATGGGCGAGTTGCGTGCCGATCGCGGCGGGCAGGCCGTAGCCCATCGTGCCGAGGCCGCCGGACGTCATCCAGCGGTTCGGCTCCTCGAAATGATAATGCTGGGCCGCCCACATCTGATGCTGGCCGACCTCGGTGGTGATGTAGGTCTTGCGGTTCTTGGTCAGCTCATAGAGCCGCTCGATGGCGTATTGCGGCTTGATCACCTGATCCGACTTCTTGTAGCCGAAGCTGTTGCGCGCGCGCCATTTGTCGATCTGCGCCCACCAGGCCGCATGCGCCTTTTTGTCCACCGGATGCGCCTCGGCGCGCCACAGCCGCACCAGATCGTCGAGCGCATGGGCGCAATCGCCGACGATGCCGAGATCGACCTTGACGTTCTTGTTGATCGAGGACGGATCGATGTCGATATGGATCTTCCTCGAGTGCGGAGCAAAGGCGTCGAGGCGGCCGGTGATACGGTCGTCGAAACGCGCGCCGATGGCGATCATCAGATCGCAGTCGTGCATGGCGTTATTGGCTTCGTAGGAGCCGTGCATGCCCAGCATGCCGAGCCAGTTCTTGCCGGAAGCCGGATAGGCGCCGAGCCCCATCAAGGTCGAGGTGATGGGAAAATCGGTCTGGGCGACGAGTTCGCGCAGCAGGGTCGAGGCCAAAGGTCCCGAGTTGATGACGCCGCCGCCGGTATAGAAGATTGGCTTCTTGGCGGCCGCCATCATCGCCACGGCTTGTTTGATCTTGGCGATCTCGGGCTTGACCTGCGGCGCGTAGGTCTTGTGCTGGATGTTCTTCGGCGCCGAATAGGTTCCCGTTGCGAACTGCACGTCCTTGGGAATATCGACCACCACCGGACCGGGACGTCCGGAACGGGCGATATAAAAGGCCTCGTGCAGAATGCGCGGCAGATCCTCGATCTTGCGCACGAGATAATTGTGCTTGGTGCAATGGCGGGTGATGCCGACCGTATCGCATTCCTGAAAAGCGTCGGAGCCGATCAGATGCGTCGGCACCTGTCCGGTGATGCAGACAATCGGGATCGAATCCATCAAGGCGTCGGTCAACCCGGTGATGGCGTTGGTGGCGCCGGGACCGGACGTGACCAGCAAAGCGCCGACCTTGCCGGTCGAGCGGGCATAGCCTTCCGCGGCGTGCGCCGCGCCCTGTTCATGGCGAACGAGAACGTGATGGACCTTGTCCTGATGGAACAGGGCGTCATAAATGGGAAGAACCGCGCCGCCCGGATAGCCAAAAAGCGTCGTCACGCCCTGGTCCTGCAGGGCTTGCACCACCATTTCGGCGCCGGTCATGATCTTCGACATCGGTCTGCTCCAGTTTTCGCGCTTTGTCCCAGTCGCTCGTTTTTTTTGCAATCCTCGGGTCCGCGCGGACAATAAAAAAGGCCCCTTTCGGGACCCGGATAAGCGCCAGCGGCAGGGTTCCGGGCTATGCCCGTCCCGCTTCTGGCGCCGGAATTACGACAAGAAAATTGCGCACGAGCCACGTTTCCTGAAAGATTTCGCCTTTTCATAAGCGAGCTTGATCGTCGGGTCAAGCGCGCCCGGAACAAAAGGACGGCCTGCGACGCGGCGCCGCGCTTGGCGGGCGAGCCCGGTTCGCGAGCCGCCATCAAGCTGCGCACAGGGCTGGCTGGCGCGCATTCGACGCTTGCCGGCCGGCAAGCATCCCGGCTAAACGAGCATAACCTTCAGGAGCGAACATGAGTCACGATCCTCAGACCGCCGCCCGGCTCGACGCTCTGGAAACCCACGTCGCCCATCTCGACCGCGTCGTAACCGACCTAAACGACGTGATCGCCGCGCAATGGCGCAAGATCGATCAGATGGCCCGCGAAATTGGCCGGCTCCGCGAAGAATGGCAAAACACGACGCCCTCGCGCAACCTGCCGGAGCCCCCTCCCCCGCATTATTGAGAGCGGTTAGTAACCGCCGGGCGCGGGCGCGTCTTGTACGGTGATGGCGATCGGCGCGCTGAACGCGGGCGGATGGCCCTGAGCTTGATCGCCATCGTCGAGCAGCAATTGCAGCCTGTGTTTGCCGGGCGGCAAGGTCAGTTCGGCCTCGGTCTGGCCCTCGCCAAAGCGAATGTGATTCTCGTCAACGGGAAACGGCTTGTCCGTATCTGGCGGCGGCGCGTCGACGATCACATGAAAATGGCCGGATTTTTCCTTGGCGACGTCGGTCGACGCGGCGTTCCCGCGCTTGAAGCCAAAGCGCATTCTCACCGGATTGTCGACTAGGGAGCCGTCGGCGGGAGCGATGAAAAACACGTCCGGCTTTGTCGCGCCGCCCTCCTGCGCCCGCGCCGACGCGGCGACAAGCAAAACGCCGATCAGCGCGAGAACCTTGGGGGCGAGAAGTGCTGACATGCCGACGTCTCCTGTTCGCCGTTTGGTCGTCGTCTTTTTGCGGCTCCAGCCCGGCCGCGTTTTCGACCTGTCCATCACGCGCCGCTTCGCGCAGCGGCGTCAAGACCGTGGGTTTGCGTAGAATCGGCGTGTCTTTACAGCTTCGCGCCCGCCTCATAGGCTTGCGAAAAACAACGCATGTGGGGGAGGAAGTCATGAAAAGTCGCGCCGCTGTCGCCTTCGAAGCCGGGAAAAAGCTGGAAATCGTCGAGGTCGACGTCGAGGGCCCCAAGCAGGGTGAGGTCCTCGTCGAGATCAAGGCCAGCGGCGTCTGCCATACCGACGACTTCACCATTTCCGGCGCCGATCCCGAAGGGCTTTTTCCAGCGATCATGGGCCACGAGGGCGCGGGCGTCGTCGTCGACATCGGCCCCAACGTGACGACGCTTAAAAAGGGCGACCACGTCATTCCGCTCTACACGCCCGAATGCCGCGAGTGCGAATATTGCCTGTCGCGCAAGACCAATCTCTGCCAGAAAATCCGCGTCACTCAGGGGCAGGGCGTGATGCCGGACGGCGGTTCGCGGTTTTCCTATAAGGGCGCCAAGGTCCATCACTATATGGGCTGCTCGACCTTCTCCAACTTCACCATCGTGCCGGAAATCGCCCTGGCCAAGGTGCGTTCCGACGCGCCCTTCGACAAGATCTGCTACATCGGCTGCGGCGTCACCACCGGCATCGGCGCGGTGATCAACACGGCGCGGGTCGAGCCTGGCGCCAACGCGATCGTTTTCGGCCTCGGCGGCATCGGCCTCAATGTCCTGCAAGGCCTGAAAATGGTCGGCGCCAACATGATCGTCGGCGTCGACCTCAACGACGACCGCGAAGCCTGGGGCAAACGTTTCGGCATGACGCATTTCGTCAATCCGTCGAAAATTTCCGGCGATCTCGTCGCCCATCTGGTGGAGCTGACCGGCGGCGGCGCCGATTACACGTTCGAGTGCATCGGCAATGTCAAAGTGATGCGCCAGGCCTTGGAAGCCTGCCACAAGGGTTGGGGCCAGTCCATTATCGTCGGCGTCGCCGGCGCGGGGGCGGAAATCGCCACCCGGCCATTCCAGCTCGTCACCGGACGCGTCTGGAAGGGCACGGCTTTCGGCGGCGCGCGCGGACGCACCGATGTGCCGAAAATCGTCGATTGGTATATGGACGGCAAAATCCAGATCGATCCGATGATCACCCACGTCCTGCCGCTGGAGCGGATCAACGACGCGTTTGATCTGATGCATTCCGGCCGCTCTATCCGCTCGGTGGTGACGTTTTGAGAAAAGACGCCGGCTTCCGCCGCCGCTGACCAGCAACATCGTGACTTTGGCGCGATTTGGTGCGAAAAGGGCGCCGCATTTCACTTCGCGCCGGGTTTTCCCATGTCGATGATCGATTCCATCCGCAAACAAATCGTCCCCATCCATCCCGAGGGCTATGTCTTCATCGCCGGCTTCGCCATCGCCGCGCTGGCGCTGGACTGGCCGTGGCGGCCGCTCGGCTGGATCGGCTTTATTCTAACTCTCTGGTGTGCCTATTTTTTTCGCGACCCGCCGCGCGTCACGCCGGTCTCGGACGGGCTGGTCGTTTCGCCCGCCGACGGCGTTGTCTGCTCCATCGGCTCTTTCGCGCCGCCGCCGGAACTGGGGCTCGGAACCGATCCGATGCAGCGCGTCTGCGTGTTCATGAGCGTGTTCGACTGCCACGTGAACCGCGCGCCGGTGACCGGCCGCATCGCCAAAATTGCTTACAAGCCCGGCCTGTTCGTTAACGCCGACCTCGACAAGGCGAGCGAGGACAACGAGCGCAACGGCTTGATCATCGAAGCCAATCAGGGCCGGTTCGGCGTGGTCCAGGTCGCCGGCCTGATCGCCAGACGCATCGTTTCTTTCGTCAAGGAAGGCCAGAGTCTTGGCGTCGGCGACCGCTTCGGACTGATCCGTTTCGGCTCGCGCGTCGACGTCTATATGCCCGCGGGCGCGCGCATCCTCGTCGGCCTCGGCTCCAAAACGGTGGCCGGCGAAACGGTGCTGGCCGACTACCAGAACGGGCAGTCCGAGCGTCATTACAAGGTCGGCTGAACATGAACGAGGACTCTCCTCAAGCGACGTCGGGCGTTCGCCCGCAATTGCGGGGCCTTCGCGGTCTGCCCTTGCGCTTCGTCGTGCCCAATATCGTCACGCTGCTGGCGCTGTGCGCCGGTCTGACCGCCATCCGGTTCGCCTTCGAGGGGCGTTTCGATATTTCGGTCCTGCTCATCCTCGTCGCGGCGGTGCTTGACGGCGTCGACGGGCGCATCGCCCGCGCCCTTAAAGGAGCGTCGCGCTTCGGCGCGGAGCTGGACTCGCTCGCCGATTTCATTGATTTTGGCGTCGCGCCGGGTCTGATCCTCTATCTGGCCAGCCTGCACGAAATCAAAAGCGTCGGATGGTTCGCCGTGCTGGTCTTCGCCATCGCCGGAGCGCTGCGGCTGGCGCGGTTCAATGTGATGATCGACGATCCGGACAAGCCTGCGTGGGCCGGAAAATTCTTTACCGGCATGCCAGCGCCAGCCGGCGCGGTGACGGTTCTCTTGCCGCTCTACGTGCAAACGGCGCTCAACCTGCAATTGACGCGCGCGATGGCGGCGTGGGAGATCGTTTACGTCCTCGTCATCGCCTTGCTCATGGCGAGCCGCATTCCCCATTATTCCGGCAAGACGATCGGACGCGTGCCGCGCGAATATTTCATTTTCGTGCTGTTTGGCGTCGCGGCGTTTCTCGTGCTGCTCGCCACCTTTCCCGTCGAATTGTTGATCTTCCTGTCGCTCGCCTATTTGAGCCTGATACCGTTTTCGGCGCGCGCCTATAAAAGGCTCGCCGCCGCCGACGAAGCGCGGAAAACCGCCGCCGGCCCGACCGCGCCCGAAACGTGAGGACGCCTTTGCGCCTGCCGTTTTTTACGCTCGACGTCTTCACCGATGCGCCCTTTTCCGGCAATCCGCTGGCCGTTGTGCTGGACGCCGACGCGCTACCCGCCGAGCGTATGCAAGCTGTCGCCCGCGAGTTCAACCTGTCCGAAACAGTGTTCGTCCAAAGGCCCCGCGATCCCGTGAATACCGCGCGCCTGCGCATATTCACGCCGCGGACGGAAATTCCATTCGCCGGCCATCCGACTATCGGCGCGGCGATCCTGATCGCGCAAAACCGCGCGCCGGACATGCTCGGCGAACAGCCTTTCCGCATTGCGTTGGAGCTGGACGCCGGCCTTGTCGTCTGCGAAGTCGCGCAGAAAAAACCCGCCGCGCCGCGCGCGATTTTCGCCTTGCCGCGCCTGCCGCAATTTCTCGGCGAGACTGGCGGCTTTGCCGACATCGCCGACGCGCTCGGCTTGTCGTCGTCCGACATCGGATTCGACGGACATCTGCCCTGCCTGTGTTCGGCCGGCGTGCCGATGGCTTTCATTCCGGTCGCCAGCCTTGCGGCCGTCGCCCGAATTAGTCCCCGACCCGAACGTTTCGTCGACGCTTTCCGTCTGAACCAGCCGGCCGTGTTCGTCTATACGCGCGAAACGCACGATCCCGCGCATGCGGTGCACGCCCGCATGTTCGCGCCGGCGCTCGGCGTGCCGGAAGACCCCGCCACAGGAGCCGCGGCTGCCGCGTTCGCCGCCGTGGCTGCGCGTTTCGAGCGTCCGGAAGATGGCGAACACACGATTGTCATCGAACAGGGCTTCGAGATGGGCCGACCCAGCCATATCGTGTTGACCCTTGAGATCAGCGGCGGCGCGCTGGCGAGCGCCTCGATCGGCGGTCAGGCTGTTCGGATCAGCGACGGCTTCCTGCAGGCCTAGAGCAGGTTGCTCTCATATGGAATCACTTGCGCCTGTTCCGACCGATCTTGATCGATTGTCGACGCCATCGCCGATGCGATCTTTGGCCGCATTAGGACGTGTTACCGACGTCACTTGGCCATTGGCCGCGCCGCGCATAGGTTGCGCCTTCCTGAACGAATTACACCAGTTACTCTGGTCCAGAAGGGTCGGAACAATGAAATTCTCTTGGTTCGGGATATCGCCGGCCACGACCGAGAAGCTCGCCGAAGACTTGATCGCGCGCCACGGGTCGGGGGCGCTCAAAGAAGCCTTGCGTATGTCGGACTTGGCTTTCGACGCCGGCGCGATCAAGCTCAGCAAGGCGCTCTGGCTCGCGGCGCGCGATATCGCCGCTTCGACGAACCCAACCGTTCCGGCGATCGCCGCGATGGTCGCGTCAGCGTCTGTCGGCGCCGCATCGGACGCCGACGATTCGGAATGCGCGATGACGGACTGGCTCGTCTTTTTTCGCGATCCTTTAAAGAGGCTTTGCGGCTCCATCGCGCGCCCGACCGAGGCGAGCGCTTTCGCCGACGCCGCGCGCTTATGGCGGCAGGGGCGAATGCTGGTCAGGATTGAAAACCCCGACGGCGACGGCGTCAGCCTCGCGCGCTTCTGGGCGTGGCTGGCCGCCAACGGAGACAAGATTTACGCCTGAGACGCGGTTTCCCGACCGTTCGCTATTGCGCCGCGCCAGCGAAATTGATCTCGTCGTCGATATCCTGATCCTGTTCGGCCCGACGCAATTTTTCCTCCGCTTCGTCGGCTTCGCGCTGACGGCTCCACAGCGCGGCGTAGAGACCGCCCTTCGCCAGCAGCGCTTCATGGGTTCCGCGCTCGGCTATGGTCCCGCGGTCGAGAACCAGGATTTCGTCGGCGTTGACCACCGTCGACAGCCGGTGCGCGATGACGATGGTGGTTCGATCCTTGGAAATGCGATCGAGCGCCGTCTGGATTTCGCGCTCGGTAAATGTGTCGAGCGCGCTGGTCGCCTCGTCGAGCACGAGGATCGGAGGACCTTTCAAGATCGTGCGTGCG
Source organism: uncultured Alphaproteobacteria bacterium (assembly GCA_963736175.1). Lineage (GTDB taxonomy): Bacteria > Pseudomonadota > Alphaproteobacteria > Rhizobiales > Beijerinckiaceae > Rhodoblastus. Next base: position 47,711 of record CAVTNU010000036.1, read on the forward strand.
ATGGCGACGCGCTGCTTTTCGCCGCCCGACAATTTCAGGCCGCGTTCGCCTACTTGCGCCTTGAAACCGCCGGGCGCGCTTTCGATGAAGCGGTCGATCCGGGCGAGGGCCGCGGCTTCGAGAATTTCTTCGTCCGTGGCGTCCCATCGACCGTAGCGGATGTTGTAGCGGATTGAATCGTTGAACAGCACAGTGTCCTGCGGCACCATGCCGAGGTTGTCGCGCAGCGATTTCTGCGTCACATGGGCTATGTCCTGCCCGTCGATCAGAATCCGGCCCTGCTGCGGCTCGTAGAAGCGGAAAATCAGTCGCGACAGCGTCGATTTGCCGGCGCCCGACGGCCCGACGATGGCGATGGTCCGGCCGGCGGGAACCTCGAAGTCGACGCCGCGCAGGATCGGCCGCGCCGGATCGTAAGCGAAAACGATGTTCTCGAATTTCACCGCGCCGCGCGTCACCTTGAGCGGAACGGCGTCCGGCGCGTCGGCGATCTCGGCGTGCTGGTCGAGAATGCCGAACATCATCTCGACGTCGATCACCGCCTGTTTCACCTCGCGGTACAACATGCCCATGAAATTCAGCGGCTGGTAGAGCTGGATCATCATGGCGTTGATCATGACAAAATCGCCGATGCTGTGGCGCCCGCCCTGAATGTCGCGCACGCACAGGATCATCACAGCGGCGAGGCCGATAGCGAAAATCGCCGCCTGGCCGAAATTGAGCACGGCCAGCGACACGTAGCTTTTAACGCTGTTGCGCTCGTATCGCGCCATCGACTTGTCGTAACGCCCGGCCTCCCGCGTCTCGGCGCCGAAATATTTCACCGTCTCGAAATTCAGAAGCGAGTTCATAGCCTTGGTGTTGGCGTCCGAATCGCTGTCATTCATCGACCGACGAATGTCGATCCGCCAATCCGTCGTCTTGGTCGTGTAGGCCATGTAGGCCAGGATCATGACAAGGGTGACGAGCGCGTAGAGCCAATCGAACTGGATAAACAAGACGGCGAGAATGAGGGAAAATTCCAGCGCCGTCGGCAGGCCGGTGATCATCACCATGCGCACCAGCGTCTCGATGGCGTTGCGGCCGCGCTCAAGCACCCGCGTCAGGCCGCCCGTCTTGCGCTCCAGATGATAACGCAGCGACAACTGGTGCAGATGGATAAACACATCGCTGGCGAGGCCGCGCACGGCGTGCATGGTCACGGCGGCGAACAGGCCGTCGCGCGCCTGCGTCAGACCAGCCATGACGATACGCATTAGGCCATAAAGCGCCGTCAACGCCACCGGACCTGCGACGATCAGCAGGCTTGGCGTAGCGGCGTTGGCGCCCGTCAGCGCGTCCGTGGCCCATTTGAACGAATAGGGCACGGCGACAGTCACGAGTTTGGCCAGCGCCATCAGAACCACCGCGCCGACGATGCGCCAGCGCAGATCGCGCCGCCGCGCCGGCCACAAATAGGGCCAAAGTCGTCTAAAGACGGCTCGCGTGTCCGGCGTGGGCCGATCTCCGTCGGCGGCTGTCGAAGCAAGGTGTCGCATGCAAGCGATATAGTCTCTCGCGCGTCAAAACGCCATGGTCGACGAAAAACCGCTTGATCAATACCGATACCCTAGAACCGCGTCAGGGCCCCGACCAGAGCCGCCGCCATAAAGACGACGACAAGAGCGCCCAGCCGATGCTGCCAAAGGTCGCATTTTCGCGCGCGCTCGACCTCGCCAAGCCGGTAGGCTTTGGCGCGCGCCAGCACGAAACCGACGCAGAAAATATTGAACGCGACGGCGAACAGGCCGGCGCCAATCATCAACTGCGAGGCGTTGACGCCGGTTCGTAGCAACAGCACGCCGCTGACCAACGCCGCCAGAAACGCCGGCGTTTCGACCGTCAGATCGACAAGCACGTGCAGATCGGCGACGGCCGGCGTCCATTCCGGCTTGCCGTTCAACCGATGCTCGAAGGCGGTTTCGACCGCGACGCAGCCGATCCAGACGCCAAGCGCCATCAGATGCAATGTCAGCATGTCCCCTCCAAATACCCGGACTTCAGCGGTGCAGCGTCGCGGCGTCCGCAAGTTCCGGCGCGAGAAAGGCGTGCGGCTTGCATCGTCCGTATTTGCCTTTGAACGCGTTGTCCCAAAGACGCAGCGCCTCCGCCTCGCTGGCGGCGGTGACAAAAACCGGAGTTGTCGCGGGCAGGCCTTTGCGATCAAGGCAAGCGATCCAATAGAGCCGCAAATGTCGGGGATTATCCGTGCGCGCCGTCCTGAACAGATCGGCCGCGTCGCACACGGAGTCTTGCAACGCGATCAACTCGGCCTTTTCAGGCTCCTGCGCGCCGGAGATGGCTTGCGCCCACAAATTGAGGCTGGCCGCTTGGTAAAGATCGCCGGCGAGACTGCGGGCGCGGCGCAACGGCACGGGAATAGCCAGGCTCGAACGCGGTTTCGCCGCGGCGTTCGCCTGGCCGCCGCCAGTTTTCCCCGTCGCCTTTTTTGCGGAAGCCTTTTTGGCCGACCTTTTTTTGATCGCCGCGCTCTCATGAATGTTTTTCGGCGTCAAAGCATTCTTGCCGGCGCGCGGCTTGGCTTCGCCCGCGTTCGCGGACCGCTTCGCCGTCTCTGCGCCATCGGACGACACGTCGGAGCCGTTCGCAAGTTTCTGTTTTTTCGCCTTTTTTACCATTATCGACGCCATCCCCCAAATCGTCGCGCTCCGATCGCCGGCCGGATCATTGTGTCCTCGCCGCGCCGCGCCGGCAAGTTGGCGCGATCACCTTAGACCCGCGCGCGCGCCAGCATGCGCCGAACCAAGATAGCGTGGATCGGAGCCACCGGCGCCATGTAGATCTTCCCGAGCAGATTATGCGTTTCGACCAACGTCGAGACGGTAAAGGCGCCAGGCGAGCTGGCGAGCTTAAGAACCGACACGCGCACGTCGAGATGGGAGTCATCGATGCCGAGCACCAGTTCGTCCGGGGTGTCGGCAAAAATCGAGAAAATGCCAAACCGCTCGCCAACGCCGTAATCTTCGGGACGCCGGCGCGAGGCGGCGCTCAAGGCGCCGACGTCCTTGAGGCCGATCAGCCTGGCGAGACGATTGCGCAGGCTCATCAAGAATTCCGCCCATTTTGGCGTCGTCTGCGCGGCGCGCCAGAAGATCGCCTTGGGGCTTGCCGCCGGATTTTGCAATTCGGCGCGCCATGAATCGTGAAAATAGGCGCGCGCCAGCATCGGCGCGAGCAAACTCTGTTCAGGAAAATCCGTCGCCTCCACATTGGCCGCCATCTTGCGCGCTTCTCCTTACGCCCCGCCTTGATGGCGCCAGATTGCGACCGAACCAATCGTCTGGCAAGCAAATGCGGCCGGCCAGCGTTCGCCAAAAAGTCATTAACGTCGCGCATTAGGCTTCAGCGGCGAAAGACCTTGCCTGGACGGCGGGTTTCTTATTGACTTGGGAGGCGCCACGCGAAAAGTTGAGCGGCTTTTCGGATAAAATATACTGCTAAACAAAGAGCTAGAATGCTCATTCTGATTCGTGCGAGCAAAAAATCTAGCACCCGGGAGACTTTCGCCATTTCGTCGTGTCCAACAGGCGGACAAATGGCAATGAACTCCTGAAACTTCGCCTCGACGTCGGCGTTTCGGTTTTCACAACAGCATAGGCAGGCTCGAATAGATGGGCATAGTCAGGTTTGCGCTGCGATTTCCGCATACTTTTTATGTTCTGGCGGCGCTGATCGCCTTTCTCGGCGCGATCGCCATTCGCACGATGCCGGCGGATATCTTCCCGGAAATCAATATCCCGGTCGTCACCGTGATCTGGACGTACACCGGCCTGTCGACGCCGGAAATGGAACAGCGCGTCACCACCTACAGCCAATTCGCCATCAGTTCGAATGTCAACGGCATCAAGAACATGGAGGCGCAAACGCTGAACGGCCTGTCGGTGCAGAAGATCTATTTCCAGTCCGACGTCAATCTCGACCTCGCCATTTCGCAGATCGTCGCCGCGACCAATTCGATCCGCGCCATCATGCCGCCGGGCATCCAGCCGCCCGTCATCGTTCAATACAACGCCTCATCCGTGCCGGTGCTGCAACTGGCTCTCAGTTCCGACACGATGAGCGAACAACAGCTCTACGACTATGGCATCTACCGCGTGCGTCAGGGGCTGGCGCCCGTGCCCGGCGTCACCCTGCCGACGCCCGCGGGCGGCAAATACCGGCAGATCATGGTCGATCTCGATCCGGCCAAGTTGACGGCGCGCGGCCTGACGCCGATCGACGTGGTCAACGCCGTCAATGCGCAGAACCTCACCGTGCCCTCGGGAACGGCCAAGATCGGCGATACACAATACATCGTGCGCACCAACGCCACGCCTTCCAGCATCGACGAACTCAACGACATTCCGATCAAAACGGTCAACGGCGCGACCGTTTTCGTCCGGGACGTCGGCCAGGTCCACGACGGCTGGCTCGTGCAACAGAACATCGTCCACGAGAACGGACGGCGCTCGGTGCTGCTCTCGATCATCAAGAATGGCAACGCCTCGACGCTTAACGTCGTCAACGGCGTGCGCAGGGCGCTCGACACGCTGCGCGCCGCCGCCCCGCCCGGCCTGAAGATCGGCGAATTATTCGATCAATCGGTGTTCGTGCGCGAAGCCGTGCGCGGCGTGGCGCGCGAGGGTCTGATCGCGGCGGGACTGACGGCGCTGATGATCCTGCTGTTTCTGGGCTCGTGGCGCTCGACTCTGGTGGTGATGATCTCGATCCCGCTGTCGATCCTGACCTCGCTGGTCGTCCTGCATTTCCTCGGCTACACGATCAATACGATGACCCTGGGCGGACTGGCGCTGGCCGTCGGCATTCTGGTCGACGATTCGACCGTCACCATCGAGAACACGCACCGCCTGCTGACCGAAGAGGGCGAACCATTGCCGCGCGCCACCCTGCATGGCGCCGCCGGCATCGCCGTTCCCACCCTGGTTTCAACGCTGGCGATCTGCTGCGTCTTCACCTCCGTCGTCTTCCTCGAAGGACCGGCAAAATTCCTGTTCACCCCGCTCGGTTTGGCGGTGGTTTTCGCCATGCTCGCCTCTTACGGCCTGTCGCGCACCTTGACGCCGATAACGATCGGCCTGCTGCTCAAGCATGAAGCGCCGCACGGACAAACGCCGTCAAACCTGTTCGGCCGCGTCAATCACGCGTTCGAACAGGGCTTCGAACGCATGCGCGCCGGCTATGTCGAAACCTTGACCTATCTGGTGCGGAGCCGCTCCTTGATTCCGATCGCCTGTCTCGGCGTTCTGCTGCTCGGCGCTTTTTCTTATATTTTCATCGGCCGCGACTTTTTCCCCGCCATCGACGGCGGCCAGATCCAGCTGCATGTGCGCGCGCCGGCCGGCACCCGCATCGACGCCACGGAATCCCTGTTCGCGGCGGTCGAGGGGAAAATCCGCGAGATTATTCCGCCGCAGGATCGCGAACTCATCGTCGACAATATCGGTCTGCCCGCCAGATCTTATAATCTGGCTTTCGCGGACGGCACGACCATCGGCGTCAACGACGGCGAGATCTACGTCGCCCTGAAGGAGGGCCACGCGCCAACGCAGGATTACGTCGCCAAACTGCGCGTCGCCCTGCGCAAGGATTTCCCGCAGGCCGTATTCTATTTCCAGGCCGCGGACATGGTGACGCAAATTCTCAATTTCGGTCTGCCGGCGCAGATCGACGTGCGTACGGTCGGCTATGACCGCGGCAATAATCTGCGCGTCGCCCTCGAACTGCAAAGACGTCTTGCCGCCATTCCTGGCGTCGTCGACGCGCACCTTCAGCAAGAAGTGGACGCGCCGGCCTTTCTGGCGAGGATCGACCGCGCCAGGGCGGCGCAGCTCGGTTTGAACGCCGGCGTTGTCGCCAATAACCTCAACGTCTCGCTCAGTTCGTCGGTGCAGGTCTCGCCCAATTTCTGGACAGACCCCAAATCCGGCATTCCCTATTTTCTCGCCGTCCAGACGCCCGAGCCCAAGGTCGCCTCGTTAAACGACTTGGGCAACACGCCCGTCCTCGCGGCGGGACCTGCCCAAGGCGACACCGGCCTGTTGAGCAATGTCGCGACGTTCCGGCGCGAATCGACGCCGACCAACGCCAACCAGACCAATATCCAGCCGGTCTATGAGATATTCGCCAATCTCCAGGGCCGCGATCTTGGCTCGGCCGCGACGGAAATTGATCGAGTCATCGCCGACCTCAAGGGACAGTTGAAGCCGGGCAATACGATCCAGGTCGTCGGCCAGATCGACAGCATGAATTCCTCTTTCCACAATCTGGGCGTAGGTCTGCTGTTCGCCTCCGTACTGGTCTACCTGCTGATGGTGGTCAACTACCAGAACTTCGCCGATCCGTTCGTCGTCATTCTGGCTTTGCCGGCGACTTTCTGCGGCATTCTGGCGATGCTCTTCGTCTCCGGCACGACGCTCAACGTGCCCTCGCTGATGGGGGCGATCATGGCGGTCGGCGTCGCCTCGGCCAATTCGATCCTTCTTGTCACCTTCGCCCGCGAGCAGCAGCTTTTGGGACGCACGTCCGTTCAGGCCGCCATCGACGCCGGCTACACCCGCATACGTCCAGTGCTGATGACGGCGGCGGCGATGATCGTCGGCATGATCCCGATGGCGATCGGCGGCGGCGGCGAGGAACAGAACGCCGCGCTGGCGCGCGCGGTGATTGGCGGCCTGGCGTTCGCGACGCCGACGACGCTGTTGATCGTGCCCTATCTTTTCGCCGTATTGCGCAAGAACAATGACGGCAAGAGCGCCCATGGCGTGTTCGAGGAGACATTGCTGCAATGACGGAAGACGGTTCGAGGCCGAAGCCGGACGAGGGGCGAGACCATGCCAGCGATCATGGGCCGCATGCGCACGCCCATTTCGTCGCCCCTCCGATCGACGCGACGCTGAGCCCCGGAGCCAGGCGACTGGGCCTGATCGCGCTGGCTTTGCTGGCCGCCGCGATGGCGCTTGGCGGCGTCCGCGAAGCCTTGCGTCGGTATGAGACAGCGAAGGCCGCCGAACAATTCCGAACCCTAACGCCGCGCGTGAACGCCGCCCAGGTGCGCGCCAGTTCGCAAGCGATCAAGGTCACGCTGACGGGCGCCACGGAGGCCTTCGCCGCCGCCGACATTTACGCCCGCGCCAATGGTTATATCGAGAGCCGCTATGTCGACATCGGCCAGCACGTCAAGGCCGGCGAGATTCTGGCGCAATTGAGCGCGCCCGAGCTTGAGCATCAGGTCGCCCAGGCGCAAGCAACTCTTGCGCAGTCGCAGGCCGCGCTGGCGCAAAGCAACGCCAATTCCAGGCTGGCGGAAGCCACCAACGCGCGCTCCGCCGTTCTGGTCAAAAAGGGATGGGTGACGGCGCAGCAAGGCGACACCGACCGCCTCGGCTTGGAAGCGCAGAAAGCCGCCGTCAACGCGGCGCAGGCCAACATCGACGCCCAGCGCAACGCATATGACGCGCTCAAGCAGCAGAGAGATTACCTGCGCGTGACGGCGCCGTTCGACGGCGTGGTGACGCAGCGGCGCGTCGACACGGGATCGCTGGTGCAATCGGGCGCGACATTGATGTTCACGCTGATGCAGAACACAGTCATCCGGGTGCAGGTCAATGTCCCGCAGGATCAGGCTTTCGGCCTGACTCCCGGGCTCGACGCGAAAATCCGCGTTCCCGAGATGCCGGATCGGGATTTTACCGGCAAGGTCTCCCGTATCGCCGAAGCCTTACAGCAAGGCACGCGCACCTTGCTGGCCGAAATCGACGTGCCCAACCCCGACGGCGCGCTTGAGCCCGGCGCCTATTGCGCCGTCGAACTGAACATTCCGCGCAAGACGCCGGCCCTGCTCGTTCCCGCCGAAGCCATCATCTTCAATCGCGACGGCGTGCAAACGGCGGTGGTGGAGAACGGCGTCGCGCATTTGCGTAAAATCGACGTCGCGCGCGATTTCGGAACGCAGGTCGAAGCCCGCTCGGGCGTCAAGGCCGGCGATATGGTGATCCTCAACCCCAACGTCGATCTCGTTGACGGCGCGCCGGTCGAGATCGCGCCGCCGCCCGCCGCCGCCGCCGCCAAAGCGCCCTAGGACCTTAGGCTCTAAGGCCCAAGAAAAACCAGCAACGCCGAAATGGTGAAAAACGACAAGACCGTCGCCGTCATCAGCACCGCGGCGCCGATCTGCTCCTGGCCATAAGGGCGCCCGATCAGCGGGAAGATGGTGAAAACCGGCGCGGCGGCGAAGATCAGCATCGCCTTCTTCATGTCGCCATCGAGCGCGGGCGTGAGCTTGAGCGCCGCGACGACGGCAAGCGGGTGCAAGATCAGCTTGCCCGCGACGATCCGGCTGATGTCGCCGACCATCCCCATGAGCCGCAGGCCGAACAAGGCGCCGCCGACGACGAACAGAGCGACGGCGCCCGACGCGCCCGCCAGCAGATCTATGGTTCGGCTCAACGCCACAGGAGGCTTCAGGCCCGTCAAAGCCGCGCCAAGACCGCAAAGGATGGCGATAATCAGCGGGTTTTTCGCGAGCCGGCCGGCCAGATGGACGAGGATCGAGCCGATCCCCTTGCCCTTGTGCTCGCCGAATTCGGCGAGGACCAGGGCCAACGGGAAGATCACGGCGTTTTCGACGATCATTTGCAGCGCCAGCGCCGCGCCGATAGTGGGCCCCAAAAACAGCGAGACGATCGGATAGCCGATAAAGCCGGAGTTCGACAGCGAGGAGCCAAGCGCCTGGATAGCGCTGGCGGTCACACTGGCGCCGGCGAAAACGCGCGCGGCGGCGAACGCCACGGCGAACACGAAAAGCGAGGCGAGCGACAGAGCGAGCAGATAGTCCCAATTGACGATTTCGCCCGGAGAGCGCTGGTAAAGCGAACGAAAAATCAACGCCGGCAAGGCGAACCGGATGACGAACTGCCCCAACGCGGCTATATCGGCGCGGCTGGTCACGGCAAAGCGCGTCGATGCGTAACCGAGCGCGATCAAACAAAAGATCGGCAGGGTGATCGAAAGCACATCCAGCATTGTTTCGCGCCCCGAGGTCGGCGTTCCCGCGCGCTCGCCCGACGCCTGAGAGCGCGAGGGCGAGGCCGGACGGCTCGCAATAAGTATACAGAAGCTTGCGACGGATGATCAGCCAAATTACGCCGCGCCGGCGCAAATCGACATTGCGTCCGATGAAAGCCGGGCGGCGGGCCGGGTTATTTTCCAGCCCCCGCCTTCAGCAGTTTGTAATTGATGGCGTCGAGCAAAGCCTGAAACGACGCGTCGATCAGATTGGCCGAAACGCCGACGGTCGACCAGCGCTCGCCATCCTTGTCGCCGAATTCGATCAGCACGCGCGTCACCGCGTCGGTGCCGCCCTGGAATACGCGTACGCGAAAATCCAGCAGCTCGAGATCCTCGATATATTTTTGGTATTTGCCGAGATCCTTGCGCAGCGCCAGATCAAGCGCGTTGACCGGACCATTGCCCTCGGCCGCCGAAATCAGGCTCTGCCCGTCGATCGACACTTTCACCACCGCTTCCGACATGGTGACAAGTTCGCCCTCGGCGTTGTGACGACGTTCGACGTCGACGCGAAAACGCTCCACCGCGAAAAAGTCCGGCACGCCGCCGATAACCCGGCGCGCCAGCAATTCGAAACTGGCGTCGGCCGCCTCGTAGGCATAGCCCAAGGCTTCCTTGTCCTTAACCTCGTCCAGCAACCTGACCACGCGCGGATCGTTCTTCTCGACGGCGACGCCGATCCGCTCCAGTTCGGCCAGAATGTTCGACTTGCCCGCCTGATCGGACACCAGCACCCTGCGCCGGTTGCCGACGCTTTCCGGCGGTACGTGTTCGTAGGTGCGCGGGTCTTTCATCACGGCCGAGGCGTGGATGCCGGCCTTGGTGGCGAAGGCCGAAGCGCCGACGTAAGGGGCGTGCCGATCCGGCGCGCGGTTGAGTAATTCGTCCAGCGTATGGCTGATTTTGGTCAGTTGCTGCAGCTTGTCCACGCTGACGCCGATCTCGAATTTTTCGGCGAACTCGCTCTTGAGCAGGAGCGTGGGAATGATCGAACACAGATTGGCGTTGCCGCAGCGCTCGCCCAGACCGTTGAGCGAACCCTGGATCTGCCGCGCGCCGGCGCGAACGGCGGCGAAGGAGTTGGCCACGGCCTGTTCGGTGTCGTTATGGGCGTGCACGCCCAGATGATCGCCTGGCACATGGGCGCGGACGGCGCCCACGATGGCCTCGATCTCATGCGGCAGCGTTCCGCCATTGGTGTCGCATAACACGATCCAGCGCGCGCCGGCCGCATAGGCCGTCTTGGCGCATTCGAGCGCATAGGCGGGGTTTTCCTTGTAGCCGTCGAAGAAATGCTCGCAATCGACGACCGCCTCGCGTCCGCTAGCGAGCGCCGCCTTGACGCTTTCGCTGATGCCTTCGAGGTTTTCCTCCAAAGTGCAGCCGAGCGCCACGCGCACCTGATAATCCCAGGCCTTGGCCACAAACGTGATCGTGTCGGCGGCGCTGTCGAGCAGAGCGGCGACGCCCGGATCGTTGGCGGCCGAGCGCCCTGCCCTTTTGGTCATGCCGAAAGCGGCGAAACGGGCTTTCTTGGTGCGCTTCCGCGCAAAAAATTCCGTGTCGAGCGGATTGGCCCCGGGATAGCCGCCTTCGACATAGTCGAGGCCGAGCGCGTCGAGCATCGCGGCGATCTGCTTTTTGTCTTCCAGCGAGAAATCGACGCCCGTCGTCTGCGCGCCGTCGCGTAGGGTCGTGTCGAATAGGCTGAGACGTTCTTTGGTCATTGCACCGGTCCGGATTGAGCGGGCGCGAGGGTCTTGGTCATGGTCGTATTGCCAAGCACCTCGTCGCCGAGAAAAACCATGTTGCGCTGCTGTCCCTGATAGCCGCGCCGGGCGAAAAAGGCTTCGGCGGCGTCCGAGGCGTCGGCCGAAATCTTTTTGGCGCCGCGCGCGCCAGCCAGTCGCTCCAGCGCCTCGCACAAAGCGGCGCCGACGCCCTGACGCGCGTGATCGGGATCGACGTAGAGCATATCGACAACGTCCGCGCCCTTCAGGCTGGCGAAGCCGACAATGACGCCTGATTGCACGGCGACAATGGTCAAGCCGGCCGATAATTTCGCGGCGAAACCCGCCTCGTCGTCGGCGACGCCGGCCCAGGCGTCGATCTGCTGGGCGCTGTAATCCTCAGCGCCGAGAATCTCGACGCTGGCGCGAAACAGATCGGCTAGCCTTGGCGCGTCGGCCGGCAAAGCCGGGCGCAGGGTGAGGACGGCCGCTTGGCCCATCAGAACAATCCATACCAATACAGGGCGAACGCCGTCGCCAGAACCAGAAGAACCGCCTTGACGGCGATATACGTCAGCCAATGCGCCGGAAAAGGCAACGCCGCCCGCCAGTCGCCCGGCGCCTTCACGGCTTCGGGCGAGAGCGGCGGCGTTTGTGAAAGTTTTTCATTCATCCCACAATCTCCCATGTGGTCACCGCTTCGCCGGTCGCCGCGTCCTTGCCGTCCTTGAGCTGCACGCCCATGGCCGCGAGCGCGTCGCGCAGACGATCGGATTCGGCAAAATTCCTGGCTTTGCGCGCCTCCAGACGTTCGGCCACCAGCCGCTCGACTTTGGCTTTATCGACCGCGCGCGACGAAGCCGCCGGGGCCCAAGCCGCCGGACCGTCCTGCAACAGACCGATGAGGCCGGCCGCCTTGCAAAGCTTTTCGGCTTCGATACGACCCGTCTGGGTTTTCCCGCCCTCCGCCTTGGCGGCCATGCCGTGCAATTCCGCGATGGCGCGCGCCACGTTAAGGTCGTCCAGCAGCGCGTTCATGAAGCTCGGGCGCACGGGCGCCTCCTCGGCGCTTTGGGCGCTGACGCCCTGCGCGCGCAAGATCGCGTACCAGCGCGCCAGCGTCTTTTCCGCTTCCTCGAGCGCCTTGAGCGTCCAGTCGATCGGCTGGCGGTAGTGCGCGCGCAGCATCGCCAGCCGCAAGACTTCGCCCTTCCAGCTTCGCCCGCCGAATTTGTCGGTGTGCAGCAGTTCGTGAATGGTGATGAAATTGCCGAGGCTCTTCGACATCTTCTCGCCTTCGACCTGCAGAAAGCCGTTGTGCATCCAAACGTTCGCCATGACGTCATGGCCGAAGGCGCAGCGGCTCTGGGCGATCTCGTTTTCATGGTGGGGGAAAACCAGATCGATGCCGCCGCCATGAATGTCGAACACTTCGCCAAGATGCTTTTCCGCCATGGCCGAGCATTCGATATGCCAGCCGGGCGCCCGCGCCCCCACGGACTGTCCCAACCGGGCTCGCCGTCCTTCGAAGGCTTCCACAACACGAAATCCATCTCGCCCTTTTTATAGGGAGCGACGTCGACCCGCGCGCCGGCGATCATGTCCTCGAGCGGACGGCGCGACAGGCGGCCGTAATCCGGCATCGAGGGAACGTCGAACAACACGTGGCCGTCGGCCGCGTAGGCGTGGCCGGACGCGATCAGCAATTCGATCAGCCGGATCATCTCGGCGATATGGTCGGTGGCGCGCGGCTGCACGTCCGGAGCAAGACAGCCCAGCGCCCGCGCGTCCTCCTGAAAGACGCGATTGGTCTCTTCGGTCAGTTCGCGGATGGTGATCTTGCGCTCCGCCGCGCGGGCGTTGATCTTGTCGTCGACGTCGGTGATGTTGCGCACGTATTTGACGTGTTCGCGTCGATAAAGATGGCGCAGCAGGCGATAGAGCACGTCGAAGACGATGAGCGGGCGGGCGTTGCCGATATGAGCGAAGTCGTAAACCGTCGGGCCGCAGACATAGAGCCGCACGGCCGCCGGATCGAGGGGGACGAAATCCTCCTTGGCGCGCGACAGCGTGTTGTAAAGTTTCAGACCCGACATAATAAACCCCTGGCGCTGGCCGGGGCGTCGATCTCGCGAAATGTTCAAGGAGACATGACGGCGCCAGCCAGCTTGCAGCTAGCTGACAATAATGAACCGGCAAAGGCAGGTTTGGCGCGACATGTCGCATTCATGCGGCAGGCGGCGTCCGCCGTCAAGCTGGATTTTCCTTCTCCCGGCGAGGGACCGCGCCCCTGGCCCGCGCGTAATCCCTGCGGAAAGCGCCGGGACTTTTGCCCGTCCACTTACGGAAAGCGCGATGAAAGGCGCTCGGCTCGCCATAGCCTAGCCGCAGGGCGACATCGCCGACGCCATCGCTTCTTTGCGTCAGCGCGGCGATCGCGAGATCGCGGCGCGCCTCGTCCTTGATCTGCGCGAAGACCTGACCCTCCTGTTTGAGACGATGACGCAAGGTGGAGACCGGCATCCGCATCTGTTGAGCGAGCGTGTCGAATTTCGGCCAGTTCGCCGGCGGCGTTTCGCGCAGGCGCGTTCGGATCGCCGCCGTCAAGCCCGCGTCATAGCGGTAGCGCATCAGCAGATTGGCGGGCGCGCCGCGCAGGAATTGCTTCAGCGCGCGCTCGGTGCGGCGGATCGGCAGCTTCAGAAAGGCGGCGTCGAAAGCGATGCGGCTAGACATTTGCCCGAAACGCACCGGCGCGCCGAAAAACAGCCGGTAGTCCGCCCCCTCCTCGGGCTCCGCGCAGCGGAAATCGACGAGGCGCAGAGGCATGCGCCGCCCCGCCAGCCAGCAGATGATCCCATGCAGGATGATCCAATAGGTGCGGTAGGCGAAGGCCGAGCGCGGCGCGCCTTTGTCCTTGAGGACGATTTGCGCCATTCCGTCGGCGACGACGCATTCGCCGATCGGATCATCGAGCGCGCAGTTCAGAAAACGCAAGGCGCGCGGCAGGGCCTGCGCCAAAGTGCGCGCCGAAACGACGCAATGGCAAAGGAGCGTGAAACTGCCGGGCCGCAGCGCCCGCCCGCCAAGACCGAAAAACTCGTCGTTCGTCGCCGCCGCGATCGCGGCCCATAACGCGCCATAGCTTTCGGCCGAAACGGGCGCATGCGCATGGCCCCGCAGGCCGGCGGCCGCAAGAACGGCATGCGGCTCTGCGCCGCAGGCCGCCGCGGCGGTCAGCGCCTCCTCGACGAAACTCCAGGAAATGCTTCTGCGTTCAGCGTTTTTTTCGGACATATGGCAAAAGAGCTAAAGATATTTGGCCAATTACAGCATGGACGGCCATTCGATCTTGTCGTTCAATCGCCGTCAAGGAGGCCAACCTCCAACAATCATCGCCAAGGAAACGCGCCGGGAGACGCTATCATGTCCGCAGCCTATCAGGATTCCCCGAAAAATTACGCGGCGGCCTACGCCACCTTCGACAGCAAGGCGCTGGAGCAAGCCTTCGCCGGCGACTTCGACAAGGGCATTAACGTCTGCGTCGAATGTTGCGACCGCCACGCCGGCGACCCGGCAAAAATCGCGCTGGAATGGGAGAGCCAGGACGGGCGGCGCGCTTCCTACACATTCGCGCAAATGCGCGAACTATCGGCGCGTTTTGCCGGCTTTCTCGTGGCGCAGGGGATAAAGCCCGGCGATGTCGTCGCCGCCATGGCGCCGCGCGCACCGGAACTGCTGATCGCCATTTTGGGAGCCTGGCGCGCCGGGGCGGTCTATCAGCCGCTGTTCACCGCTTTCGGCCCCAAGGCGGTCGAACAGCGTTTCGACACGTCCGGCTGCAAACTGGTGGTCACGGATCCAGCCAACCGCGCCAAATTTGACGACGTTCCCAACGCCCCGAAAATCGCCGTTTTCACGCGCCCGGACAAAAACGAGAGCGTAAGGGCCGGCGATTTCGACTTTCACGCCGAACTCGCCAAGCAAAGCCCCGATTTCTCGCCCGTAATGCGCAACCGCGACGATCTTTTCCTGCTGATGTCGACGTCCGGCACCACCGGCCTGCCCAAGGGCGTGCCCGTGTCGATTTTCGCATTGCTGGCCTTTCGCGTCTACATGACCGACGCCGTCGATTTGCGCTCGGAAGACAAGTTCTGGAATATCGCCGATCCGGGCTGGGCCTACGGACTCTATTACGCCGTCACCGGCCCGCTGCTGCTTGGCCACGCCACCACCTTCTACGACGGGCCGTTCACCGTCGAAAGCTCCTACCGCATCGTCGAAAGCCACAAAATCACCAATCTGGCCGGCGCGCCGACAGCCTATCGCCTGCTGATCGCGGCGGGTCCGCAGCCGGCGGCGAAAATCAAGGGACAATTACGCGCGGTGTCCTCGGCCGGCGAGCCGCTCAACCCGGAAGTGATCCGTTGGTTTTCCGAACACCTCGGCGCGATCATTCACGACCATTACGGCCAGACGGAGCTCGGCATGGTCGTATGCAACCATCACGCGTTGGACCATTCCGTTCGACAGGGTTCGGCCGGCCTGTCGATGCGCGGCTGGCGCGCCGTGGTTCTCGATGAAAACAGCCAGGAACTGGGAGCCAATGTCGCTGGCGAACTCGCCGTCGACCTCAAGGCCTCGCCGCTGTGCTGGTTCAAGGGCTATTATCACAAGGATACGCCGTCGATGCACGACGGCTATTACCGCACCGGCGACCGCGTCGAACTCGAACCCGAAGGCCATATCAGCTTTGTCGGCCGCGCCGACGACATCATCACGTCGTCCGGCTATCGCATTGGGCCGTTCGACGTCGAAAGCGCGCTGATCGAACACCCCGCCGTTGTCGAGGCGGCCGCCGTCGGCAAACCGGATCCCGAACGCACCGAAATCGTCAAGGCCTTCGTCGTGCTCAAGCCCGGCTTCGTCGGCAGCGAAGCGCTGGCGGAGGAATTGCGCCAGCATGTGCGCAAAAGGCTTTCCGCCCATGCCTATCCGCGCGAAGTGGAGTTCGTGACGCAATTGCCGAAAACGCCGTCCGGCAAGCTGCAGCGCTTCATCCTGCGCAATCAGGAAAAGGGGCTCCCCGCCGAAACCCCCTGACCGAAGCCAACGAAGCGTAGCGCTTCGCGTTTGTTCAACCGCTTATGTCCGTCCGAGAATCCGAGCGATTTTCGGCGACGCGCTTCAAGGAACGAAATTCATGCAGATTACGGGCAAGAGCTTCATTGTCACCGGCGCCGGCTCCGGTCTTGGCGGCGCCGTCGCCAGGATGCTGGTCGACGCGGGCGGCAAGGTCCTCATCGTCGATGTGAACAAGGAAGCCGGGCAAACCGCCGCCGCCGCTCTCGGCGCCAACGCGCTTTTCGTCGCCGCCGACGTGACCAGCGAGGCTGACGGCAAGGCGGCGCTCGCCGCCGCCCTGCAACATTTCGGCGGTCTCGACGGCCTCGTCAATTGCGCCGGCGTCGCGCCTGGGGAGAAAATCGTCGGCAAGGAAGGCCCGCACCGCCTCGAAAGTTTCGCGCGCGCGATGAACATCAATCTCGTCGGCGTGTTCAACATGCTGCGACTTGGCGCCGACGCCATGGTCAAGAACGAGCCGAGCGCCGAGGGCGAACGCGGGATAATCGTCAACACCGCTTCGATCGCCGCGTTCGAGGGACAGATCGGCCAGTGCGCCTACGCCGCCTCGAAGGCCGGCGTCGTCGGCCTCACCTTGCCCGCTGCGCGCGAACTGTCGCGCTACGGCGTGCGCGTCGTCGCCATCGCGCCCGGCATCTTCGCCACGCCGATGATGGCTGGATTGCCGCAGGACGTGCAGGATTCGCTCGGCAAGAGCGTGCCTTTTCCCTCGCGCCTGGGGCGGCCGGAGGAATTCGCGGCGCTCGTGCGTCACGCCATTGAAAACACCATGCTCAATGGCGAAGTCATCCGTCTCGACGGCGCGTTGCGCATGGCCGCGCGCTAATTTGAACGAAAACCGGAGCACCCCCATGGCCCAGGACCCTATCGTCATCGTCAGCGCCGCGCGCACGCCCATGGGCGGCTTTCAGGGCGACTTCAAGGACGTGACAGCGAGCGAACTCGGCGCCGTCGCCATCAAAGCGGCGCTGGAGCGCGCCGGACTCGCGCCCGATCAGGTCGAAGAGACCGTGTTCGGCTGCGTCCTGCCGGCCGGTCAAGGCCAGGCGCCCGCCCGCCAGGCGGCGATCGGCGCCGGCGTGCCCTATGCGGCGGGCGCGACGACGGTCAACAAAATGTGCGGCTCCGGCATGAAGGCCGCCATGTTCGCGCACGATTTGATCAAGGCGGGCAGCGCCAGGATCGCGGTGGCCGGCGGCATGGAGAGCATGACCAACGCCCCCTATCTGCTCGACAAGGCGCGCGCCGGCTATCGCCTGGGCCACGGCGCCGTCAAGGACCACATGTTTCTTGACGGGCTGGAGGACGCCTATGACAAGGGCCGCCTGATGGGAGCTTTCGCCGAGGATTGCGCGCAAAGCTACCAGTTCACCCGCCAGGCGCAGGACGATTACGCCATCGCCTCGCTCAAGCGCGCGCAAAAGGCTATCGCCGACGGCTCCTTCGCCGGCGAAATCACGCCGGTCGCGATCAAAACGACGAAGGGCGAAACGCTCGTCACCTTCGACGAACAGCCGGGCAAGGCCAGGATCGAAAAAATCCCGAATCTGAAACCCGCCTTCCGCAAGGACGGCACGGTGACGGCGGCCAATTCCTCATCCATTTCCGACGGCGCCGCCGCGCTCGTGCTGATGAGCGAGAGCGAAGCGCATAAACGCGGTCTGAGCCCGCTGGCGCGCATGATCGGCCATGCGACGCACGCGCAGGCGCCGGGCCTGTTCGCCACGGCGCCGATCGGCGCCTTGAAGACCCTGTCCGAGCGCACGGGCTGGACGTTGAAGGACGTCGATCTGTTCGAGATCAATGAGGCGTTCGCCGTCGTGGCGATGGCGGCGATGCGCGACCTCGATCTGCCGCATGACAAGGTCAACGTGCATGGCGGCGCCTGCGCCCTCGGCCATCCGATCGGCGCTTCGGGCGCGCGCATCATGGCGACCTTGCTCGCCGCCCTGCAAAAATACAAACTCAAGCGCGGCATGGCGACGCTGTGCATCGGCGGCGGCGAAGCCACCGCCGTCGCGCTCGAAATGGTCTCGTAAAGATTTGCGCGCCGCGCATACGCATAAGCTTCGCGGCTGAACCGCGAAGAAAGGACAGACGATGTTGCTGAACGAAGAACAGAGTCAGATTCGCGACATGGCGCGCGCCTTCGCGCGCGATCGTCTGGCCCCGGGGGCCGGCGCGCGCAGCGCGGCGCACGCCTTTCCCGCTCAGGAATTGAAGGAAATGGGCGATCTCGGCTTTTTAGGCATGCTGACGCCGGTCGAATATGGCGGCTCGGATGTCGGCGCGTTGGCCTACGCCGCCGTACTTGAGGAAATCGCCGCCGGGGACGGTCCCTGCTCGACCATTCTGAGCGTGCATAACTCGGTCTGCTGCATGCCGATCCGGAAATTCGGCGACGAGGCGCAAAAGAAGAAATTCCTGCCGAAACTGGCGGCGGGCGAATGGATCGGCGGCTTCGCCTTGACCGAACCGCAGGCCGGATCTGACGCCTCAGCCCTGAAAACGCGGGCGCGGCGCGAAGGCGATCATTACGTCCTCGACGGCGCCAAGCAATTCATCACGTCCGGCAAGAACGGCCAGGTCATCATCGTCTTCGCCGTCACCGATCCGGCGGCGGGCAAGAAGGGCCTTACCGCCTTCATCGTGCCGACGGACACGCCCGGCTACAAGGTGATACGGGTCGAGGACAAACTCGGCCAGCATTCCTCCGACACCTGCCAGATCGCTTTCGACGCCATGAAAATTCCGGTCGAACTGCGTCTCGGCGCCGAAGGCGAGGGCTACAAGATCGCTCTGTCCAATCTCGAAGGCGGACGCGTCGGCATCGCCGCGCAATCCGTCGGCATGGCGCGCGCGGCCTTTGAGGCGGCGCGCGATTACGCCAAAGAGCGCGTGACCTTCGGCAAGCCGATCATCGAACATCAGGCGGTCGCCTTCCGCCTCGCCGATATGGCGACGCAGATCGAGGCGGCGCGGCAATTGGTCCTGCACGCGGCGCTGTTGCGCGAACAGGGCCTGCCCTGCCTGACGCAGGCCTCGATGGCCAAGCTGTTCGCGTCCGAAATGGCGGAAAGGGTCTGCTCCGACGCCATTCAGATTCACGGCGGCTACGGCTATCTCGCCGACTTCCCGGTCGAGCGCATCTATCGCGACGTGCGCGTCTGCCAGATTTATGAAGGCGCCAGCGACATCCAGAGGCTGGTGATCGCGCGCGGGTTGTAACGGCCCGTCAATGACGCAATGAAAACGGCCCGTCCGGCATGTGAAAATTGCGCCCCAGATAAAGTTTGAGCTCGAGCGCGGGCTTGCCGGCCGATGACAGGGTCGCCGGCTCAAGCGGTTCGATTTTATCGAAAAACGACCGATACCAGGTCACGACTTCTTCAGGTTTCAGCCGATCGACCACGAACAGCGCGTCCTCGCCGCGATGGGCGTCAGCTGGGTGCAGGATTCCATATGCGTGCGGTTCGTCAGACAGACAAACGACTTCCGGCCTGCCGCCGAGCGCGAAATCGATCTTGCCCGCCTCGCGCCAATTGATCGCCGCAATGAACAGGCGCGGCCGGTCGCGCAAACCGCGTATCTCCAGCTCCCGGCCGAGATCGCGCCAACTCAGCGCCTCCATCAACGGCGAACGCGGTCCGGCGATCGACGGCGGCGCGAAGGACGCCAGCGCGGCGACGGCGAGAATCAGCGCGACGATCAGGCCGGCGGCGACGCCGAGCGCCCAGCGCACCCGCCAATCGCCGATCCGCGCGGCGATTTCCCGGCCCAGCATGGGGAACAGCATCAGAAAACCCGGCGCCGCCCAATGCGGAAACACCCGGTCCGTCGACCAGATCGAAACCAGGGTGAACAGGGCTATCGGCGGCGCGCCGATCAGAACGAGCAGCCAGTCCTTCGGCGCGGCGGCTCCGCGCCGAAACGCCTGGATCAACAAAGCGACCAGCGGAACGAAAATCCATGGCGCCAGCCAGAGCGCATAGCCCCCGGTTAAAACGAGCGTCGCCAGAGGACGAAACATCTTCTTGCCGGTGCGGCTGCTTTGAAACAGGAAGGAAACCCAATCGTGCTCGGCGTTCCAGTAGATGACCGGGGAAAACACAGCCAGGGCGACGAGCGCGCCGAGAAAGGGCCACGGCGTTTTGAGCCAACGCCGATGCTCCGGGCTGGTCAGCATGAACAGCCCCGCCCCGAAAAACAGGAAAACGCCGTGATATTTCGACAGCATGGCCAGGCCGCCGCAAAAGCCGGCGGCAAGCAGCCATAAGCCGTTGGCCTTTTCGCCCCGCGGAAAGAAAACCCGCGCGAGACAATAGGCGCCCGCCAGCAGCGCCGCCAACAGCGGGGCGTCCGGCACGACAAAGGACGCGTCGGCGACGCCGAGAATCGGCGAAAGGTTGAGCGTGAAAGCCGCCCAGAATCCGGCCCAGGCGCCATACAGACGCGCGGTCAGCGCGTACATCAGCCAGGTTGTGAGGCAAAACAGCAAGATGAAGGGCGTGCGCACGGCGAGTTCGGACGCGCCCAACAGGCGTTCGCCGACATAAGCCATCCACCAGGCGAGCGGCGGATGATCGAACGTGCTCCACTGGAATGCGCGCGCGGTGGCGGCCGAATAGGTTTCATCGACGCCAAGACCGAGCGAGGCGGCAAAAACAAATCTTAACGCCAGCGCTGTTATGATCAGCAGGAGCGTCGATTGGACCGGCGTCGGGGTCTTCAAAGGCGTCACGAATGAGGTCATCGGTTGCGAGGCGGACGGCATGAGCAAATCGGGCAAGGTTCTTGCTTGGAAGACAAAGCCTGGCCGTTCGTTAGGCATGTTGCGACGGACGGCGCGAGGTTGCGCGCGTCAAGCTGGACTGTCGCGCGCGTCCTCTTTAACAGAATGACCGGAACTTAAGAAAGCCCGCCCCTTGACCGAACTGACCCTGGTCATCCCGACCTTCAATGAAAGCGCCAATCTGCCGGAGCTGATTCGTCGCGTCGATCGCACGCTGGCCGGATTGGCGTGGGAAATGATCGTCGTCGACGACAACAGCCCCGACGGCACTGCGGCGCTGGCCAAATCGATCAGCCGGAGCGATCCGCGCATCCGCTGCCTGCGGCGGGTGAACCGGCGTGGCCTCGCCGGCGCCTGCATCGAAGGCATGCTGGCCTCCTCCTCGCCTTTCGTCGCGGTAATGGACGCCGATCTCCAGCACGACGAAAGCATCCTGCCGGATATGCTGGCCAAACTGAAAAACGGCGCCGATCTCGTCGTCGGCTCGCGTCATGTCCAGGGCGGTTCGGACGGCACGGGGCTTTCGGCGCACCGAGCCGCCATCAGCCATTTCGCCACGCGTCTCGCCCAGAAAGCGTTGCGCGCCAACCTCTCCGACCTGATGAGCGGGTTTTTCATGTTGAAACGCGAAATCGTCGAATCCTGCGCTCCAAACCTCACGCCATCCGGGTTCAAAATCCTCGCCGACATCGTCGCCTCCTCGCCCAAGGGCTTGAAGATCGAAGAGGTCGGCTATCAGTTTCGTGAAAGAACGGCCGGCGAATCGAAGTTCGATATCAAGGTCGGCCTCGATTTTCTCGGCCTGATGCTCAACAAGTTCAGCGGTGGCCGTATTCCCGTCCGCTTCATCTTTTTCGGCCTCGTCGGCGCCAGCGGCGTCGCCATTCATCTGGCGACATTGAAAGTGGGTCGCGTGCTGTTCGGGTTGGACTTCACGACAGCGCAGGCGATCGCCACCTTCGTCGCCATGACGTCCAACTTCTTCATCAATAATTCCATCACCTACCGCGACGCCCAATTACGCGGCTTTTCGCGTCTGCTGCGCGGCCTGATCTATTTTTATGCGGTCTGCCTGTTCGGCGCGCTCGCCAACGTCGGCGTGGCGACATGGCTGCACAACCTCTATCCGATCGACGTCGTCGCCGCGCTGGCGGGCGTGATCATGGGTTCGGTGTGGAATTTCACCTTGAGTTCGCTGTTCGTCTGGAAAAAGGACTAGCGCCTTTCACCTCTGCGGCGAGGCGCTATTCGCTGAAGTGTTTTTTGCGAATGCGGCGCACCGTCCATGCGACGAAAACCAGCACGAAGGGAATGACGCAGGCTGTCGCCACCGCCGGATCGACATGCAGGCCCGCTGCGTGAGCGCCCTCGAACACATGCATGAACACGCTTGAAATATAATAGGTGATGGCCGCCACCGAGAGGCCCTCCACCGTTTGCTGCAAGCGTGTTTGCAGATGCACGCGCTCGCCCATCTGGCGCAGCAGGTCGCCGTTTTGCGCTTCGAGTTCGGTGTCGACTTTGGTGCGCAGCAATTGCGCGGCGCGCGCCAGTTTGCGCGACAGGTTGGCCTGCCTCTCCTCGGTGTTGAAACAAGTCTGGATCGCCGGATCGAGCCGTCGCGACAGGAAACCGCTCCAACTGCGATAGTCAGGCGTCGTCGTCTCGTCGATCGCCTCCAGCCGCAGCTTCACCAATTGATGATAGGCTCTGGTCGCGCCGAAGCGAAAAAGACTGCCCGCCGACCCGGCCTCGAGTTCGGCCGCCAGCCCGGTCAGTTCGTCGAGCAGGCGACGGTTGGCCTCCACCCCGCCGCTTTTTCTCATCGCCTGCAGGATCGTCGGCAATTCTTCCTCGATCCGCCGGATCGCGGGCGCCAGCCGCTGCGCTTCCGGCAGGCCCAGCAGCGCCAATGTGCGATAGGTGTCAATCTCGATGAGGCGGCGCACGAGCGCGCCGGCCGCCTGCGCCGGCATGCCCCGGTTGATCGTGACGATCCGCACGAACCCTTCCGCGTCCGGCGAAAAATTGCTGGCGATCAGCGCCCGCCCGTTGTTGGCCAGCGACATCGCCGCCTGCAGCGGCTCGTCGCGCGCCGGCAGCAACACGGCGCCCGCCTTTTCGTCAACTAGAGCATTCCCCGGTTGATTTGACTCGCATTTTTGCTGCGGCGGGATTCCCTTAAGCTCAAGAATGAGCGATTCTGCGCTTCTCTCTGATTTGGGGGCGCAAGATGTCGCGAGGCCATTCCTTCGATCTGCGTAAGCGTGTGATTGCGTTGGTCGAAGGCGGCGTGTCGCGGCGAGCTGCGGGGCGGCAATTGTTGGTCTCTGAATCGTCGGCGATAAAATGGTTCAGGCGCTTTCAAGAGACGGGCAGCTTTGCAGAAAAACCTGGCAAGAAAGCGAGACCATCGCCGCTGGACGCGCATGCGGATTGGCTTTTGGCTCTGGTTGCGCGCGAGAGCGACTTGACGCTGGCCGAGATCGAGGCCCGTCTTCTGGATGAGCTTCAGTTCAAAACCACGGACAGCTCGATTGCGCGGTTCTTTCAACGCCACAAACTCAGCTATAAAAAAAACGCTGCACGCCAGCGAGCAGCATCGCGAAGACGTGGCGAAGGCGCGCGAAGAATGGAAAAGGGCGCAGCCGACGCTTGATCCAGGCCGACTTGTTTTCATTGATGAAACCGGCACAAACACGCAGATGACGCGAACGCGCGGGCGCTGCCAAAAGGGCAAGCGCCTGGTCGATTACGCGCCGCATGGCCATTGGAAAACAACGACGTTCGTCGCCGGACTGCGCAATAACGCGATCATCGCGCCCCTGGTCGTCGATCGGCCGATGAACGGCGAGATCTTCCAGGCGTGGCTGGAGCAGCACCTCGCGCCAACCCTGCTCCAAGGCGACGTCGTCATCATGGACAACTTGCCGGCCCACAAGGTTGCCGGCGTGCGAGCGATCATCGAAAAAACCGGCGCAGGATTGCTGTATCTGCCGCCCTATTCGCCCGATCTCAATCCCATCGAGATGATGTTCGCCAAGCTCAAGGCCCTGCTGCGCATGGCCAAAGAAAGAACCGTCGATCAACTGTGGGACCGCATCGGCGTCATCCTCGACGAGTTCAGCCCGCCGGAATGCTCAAACTATTTCAGACATGATGGCTATGGTTCAGGTTAGCCGGGAAATGCTC
>CAVTNU010000037.1:0-8590 GCA_963736175.1 uncultured Alphaproteobacteria bacterium
TCCCAAAAAATCGGCGAGAACAGGCTGTCGCGCAGCAGATCGCGCAATTGCGCGCGCGAGAAAGGTTGGCCGTGGCCGAAGGGCGTCGTGTCGAGGCGCGCCCACAGTCCGGCGCGGCGCGGGGCGACGACAATAACGCGCCCGCCCGGCGTCAAAATGCGCCAGATTTCCTCGAGCAGCTGGCGCGGGTGCTCAGCGTTCTCCAGCGCATGCGCCAGCAGGACGCGATCGACGCAGGCATCGGGCAGCGGCAAAGCGGTCGAGTCGACGAGAACGGAAGCCGTCGCTCCGTAGGAGGGCCAATTGATCACGCCCTGTTCGGCCGGCATGAACGCCAGCGTGCGATAGCCTTCGCCCGAGAATTCGTCGAGATAGGGCGCGCCGTAGCCAAGCCCCATCACCGCTAGCCCGGCGACGTTCGGCCAGCGCAGACGCAAGATGCGTCCGATCGAGCGTCGCGCCGTCGCCCCCAAAGGACTGGCGTAAAAGGCGCGCAGATCGATAACGTCAAGAGTCATGCGCTAGAATTGGCATATCGGCGGCAAAGCGCAAGTCCGCGCAAAAGGAACGATCGCGGCGGGCG
This sequence comes from uncultured Alphaproteobacteria bacterium, assembly GCA_963736175.1. Classification (GTDB taxonomy): domain Bacteria; phylum Pseudomonadota; class Alphaproteobacteria; order Rhizobiales; family Beijerinckiaceae; genus Rhodoblastus. Next base: position 584 of record CAVTNU010000037.1, read on the forward strand.
CCGAATAGACCCGCGCGACCGTGGCGCGCTTCGGTGGAGCTTCGCCCGCCGCTTGCATTTCACTTTGCCGATGCGCCGCTTTGGCGCATATTTCGCCAAAGCGGCCCTATTTTCCGAACGAGATCATTCGGCTGGACGGCGCGATCGATCGCTCGCGCCTGTCCATTCGGAAGGGCGCTCAATCTTTTCGCGGTTTCAGGAGGCGTCATGGCGATCCACTTTTTTCAATTTCCCTGCCTGACTGACAATTTCGGGCTTCTGGCCCATGATTCCGACACCGGCGCCACCGCCTCGCTCGACGCGCCGGACGCCGGCGCCGTTCTGGCGGCGCTTGCGCTCAAGAACTGGCGTCTCACCGATATTTTCCTCACGCATCATCACGCCGACCACATTCAGGGCGTAACGGGGCTCAAGGAGAAATTTCCGGCCGCGCGGGTCGTCGGCGCGGCGCGGGACGCCGCCCGGCTGCCGCCGCTCGATCTCAAGGTTGTCGAGGATGATGAAGTGCGTCTTGGCTCGGGCGGGGTCAGGGTTATCGAAACGCCTGGGCACACTTTGGGGCATCTGGCCTATTATTTCGCCGACGACGACGTGGCTGTCGTTGGCGACACGCTATTTTCCTTGGGTTGCGGGCGCGTTTTCGAGGGGACGATGGAGGTCATGTTTCAGTCCCTGATGAAGCTCGCCGAACTTCCTGGCGAGACGCAGATCTATTGCGGTCATGAATATACCCAGGCCAACGCCCGTTTTGCCCTCAGCGTCGATCCGGCCAACGTCATTCTGGCCGAGCGCGCCAAAGAGGTCGACCAATTGCGCGCGCAGGGAAAATTCACGATCCCGACGACGGTCGCATTGGAGTTGGAGACCAATCCCTTCCTGCGCGCCGAAAATCCGGCCCTGCAACAAGCGATCGGCATGAGCGGGGCCGATCCGGTGGCGGTTTTCGCCGAATTGCGCGAGCGCAAGAACAATTTCTGACCGTCCGCGCGGCAAAATTGGCGCGGCGCGGGCGCGTTCGTAACGGAATTCTCCGGTCGGCCTATACTCGGAATTAACTTGCCGACGGGCATTGTGGCTCCAAAGTTTTCTTCGCGCTTTCGGATTCCGCACGTGCAGCTTCGCTATTTTTCGAACAAAAGGCCGATCGGTCAGACATCGCAAGCGTCCGCGCCGGCGCCTGCCAGTACGGACACTCAGCCTGAATCCGCGCCGGCAGTCGCCGCCGATCCGATTGATCCCGCGCCGGAAACGGCTCCTCTTCCGGGTGAAACGGCGCGCCTCGCCCAACCAGAAGCGCCCTTGCCGACGCCGGCGTCGAGCGAGCCGCCAGCCCTCCCCGTGTCGCCGGCGTTTGCCGAATCGTCGCCCTCGACGCCGATCTGGCGCAAGGCGTCCGCGGCGCGCGCTTTGGCGGCTAATCCGCCGGCGCAATCCATTTGTCCGCCTGAGCGCGCCCTCGACAACCGCGTGGAAGCGTCGCCCGACAGGCCGGCCGACGAAATCGCGGCCGAGACGGAAGCAGATTTCGACGGTCCCGATCCGCGCGCCATTCTCGATTCGATCGGCGAAACGGTCTACGATTGGAACATCGCCTCCGACCGCATCGTCTGGGGGCCGAACGCGGCGCGCGTCCTCGGCGTCAACTCGATCGGGGATTTCGCCACGGGACGCCGCTTTGCCGAAAGCCTGTCGCCGGAGAGCGAGAGTTCCCGCTACGAGGCGATCCTGCGCTCCAACGACGCCGATCCGGGCCTCGGCGTCCCCTATCAGATTTGCTACGGATTGGCGCCGCCCGGCGGTCAACGTCTAGCGACGGTCTGGGTTGAAGACACGGGTCGCTGGTTCGCCGGACCCGATGGGCGTCCCTCGCACGCGCATGGCCTCGTGCGGGTCATCACGGATCGCTACAAGGAAGAGCGCCAACTCGCGTTCAAATCCAAGTTCGACACGCTGACGGGCGCCCTGAATCGCGCCAATTTGTTGGAGCAGACCGCATTTTTCTTCAATGCGGCGAGCCGGAAGCAGCAATCTTTCGCGGTGCTGCTGGCGGGCGTCGAAAATCTGTTCCTGCTCAACCGCACCTATGGTTACGACGTCGCCGATCAGGTCATCGCCAGTTTGGCCAAACGCCTGCGCGCCAATTGCCGCGAGACCGACGTTCTGGCGCGCTACGCCGGCAACAAGTTCGCGCTGGTGCTGGATAACTGCGATACTGCGGAAATGACCTCCGCCGCGACGCGTTTCCTTGATGTCGTCGCCCAGGAGCCGTTCGAGACCGCCGCCGGTCCCATTCCCGTCTCCTTGCGCATTGGCGGCGTCGTCGGACCGCGCAACGGCCGTTCCGCGCATATCATGTTTCAGCATGCCGAAGAGGCGCTCGATCTCGCCCGTCAGCCGGGCGCGCCGCGTTTTGCCGCCTACGAACCCTCGCTCGCGCGTGAGGATTCGCGCATGCGCGCCCTGAAGGTCGCTGACGAAATCGTGACCGGCCTCAATCAGGGCAGGGTGATTTTGGCCCTGCAGCCGATCGTCAACGCCAGCGACGGCAAACCGGCCTTTTATGAAGCCTTGATGAGGCTGCGTCGTTCCGACGGCGAGTTGACTCCTCCCGGCCTGATCTTGCCAACGGCGGAAAAGTCTGGCCTGATTCAATTGATCGATCAGCGCATTCTGGAACTGTCGATTAAAAAAATGATCGCCGATCCGCAATTGCGGCTTTCAATCAACGCGTCCGGCCGCACCGTTCACGATCCTGAATGGCCGTTGCGGCTGAAATCCGCCTTTGCGCTCGCTCCCAGCGTCGCGTCGCGCTTGACGATCGAAATCACTGAGACCTGCGCCATCGAGGATGTCGAGGCGACCGCACGCGCCATCGCGTCGATCAAAGAATGTGGCGCAAAGGTCGCCATGGATGATTTCGGCGCCGGCCACACGTCATTTAGAAACCTACGTCGTCTCGGCTTCGACCTTCTAAAAATCGACGGCGCATTCGTGCAAAACCTTCCCCGTTCGGCGGATGATCGCTTTTTTGTGCGCACGCTGATCGATCTGGCCCGCCACCTCGGCATCGCCGTCGTGGCCGAGTGGGTCGAGGACGCGGAAACAGCGAAAATCCTGCGGGAATGGGGCGTGGAGTATTTGCAGGGTCATTACTTCGCCACCGCCCGTGTGGCCGAGGACCCGCCGGAAGAAAAATCCTGCTCCGTCGCCTGACTCGGTTCAGGAAGCGATTTTTGTCAGGGTATTCTGCGCCGTCGCCGTATTTTGCGTGTCAGCGGCGGTTTTGGCGAAAAGGCGAGCGCGTAGATTTTCGTTCTGCGCCTGCAATTCCTGCGTCTCGGCTTTGGCCTGACGAACGGCGCGACGGTGGCGGCCCTGACCCAGCCAGGTGAAGGCGCCGCCTAGGACGACGCCGAACATCACCGCCAATATCAAAATGACGAAGAGCGGCGCGCTGATTTCCGGCCCGGCGATGTCGCCGCCGCCAAAAAGATCCAACGACAAGGTTGTCATGGCTCGGTTGGCGAGCGCAAAGGCCAACGCGATGACGGCGAAAGGCGCGAGTACGAGCAATTTCAAAAAAGTTCGCATCGCACATCCCCGTGACGCCAAAAACAGTCCGAAAAGCCGCGGATTTCCTGTCGGCGCCTTGCCGGGCCAGAAACAGCGCGAGCGTTTTCATCGTTCGCGGAACTATGAAAACGCCCGCAAGTTCAAGTCAGGCCGAGTGCCCTTCGTTGAGGCGTTCGCGCAATTCCTTGCCTGTCTTGAAGAAGGGCACGGACTTTTCTTCCACCGCGACATGATCGCCGGTGCGCGGATTGCGGCCGACGCGAGCGCCGCGATGCTTGACGGAGAAGGCGCCGAAGCCGCGCAATTCCACGCGATCGCCGCGCGAGAGGGCGCCCGTGATCTCGTCGAGAATGGAATTGACGATGTTTTCGACGTCGCGGAGATACAGATGGGGATTGCGGTCGGCAATACGTTGAACCAATTCGGATTTAATCACGGCTGCGCCTCTGGGGATTCACGCCTGAATTCAATAGGTTCACGGCGTCCGGTTAATTTGTGGCGTCAACCTGCCAAATCGCCAAAAGACCGTCAAGTGCCGCATCGTGTGACGAATGTCCCGCCGTTTGCAGGGCTTGCGCGATACGCTCGAAGCCCATAGCCGAGGCAAAACCGGAAGCCAGACTGAAGAGGCCCAGATTATTGACCGCGCCCTTTTTCTTCCACTCCTTCACCGACAGTCCTTTGGCCACGCCACGTTCGCTTTCCAGCCAGGCGACCGCGTCGCGCTCCTGACCGATGGCGTCGATCAGTTTCAGCGGCATGCCCTGATGTCCGGTGAACACGCGCCCGTCCGCGACTGCGTTCAACTCCGCATCCGTCAATTGGCGGCGCTCTTTCACCAACGCCTTGAACCAGGCGTAGGAATCCACGACGAGATTATTGATCGCCGCCCGCGCCGCATCGCTGGTCGGCTCGAAGCCGTTGGGTGCGGCTTTCAGCGGCGAGGATTTGATCGTCTCGACCTTGACGCCGACGTTGTCCAGCAATTTCGCGACATTGGGGAATTCGAACAGGACGCCGATCGAACCGACGAGCGAATTATTGCCGGCGAAAATACGGTCGGCGCCCAAAGCGGCGATGTAGGCGCCGGAGGCCGCCAGCGAACCGACGACGGCGACCACCGGCTTTTTGGCCGAGAGGCGGCGCAGTTCGTCGTAGATGCGCTCGGACCCGGTCACCGTGCCGCCGGGGCTGGAAATATCGACGATGACGGCGGCGGCTTTGGACTCGCCGATGTCCTTGATGAGCTGGAGCGTGTCGCGGTCGCCGGTTATCAGGCCGTTGACGTCGAAACGAGCGATATGCGGAGAAAGCGTCGACGTCGGGCCGCCGAATTTCATTCCGACGGCGAGAATCGACAGAGTGACGACGCCGAAAGCGACAAAGCGCCAGAACGTCACTTTGCGGCGCAAATTCCTACGGTCCAGAAAATATTCGGCTTGCTGTTCGCTGAACATGGGGGCTCCCGGGTTTGGGGGAATCTATGGTCAAGCGCGGCAAACGACAATGGCCAATCCGAAAGCGGCGCGCCTTATTCGGCGCGACGGCGTCGGTCCGCCGCCAGCAACGCCAGCCCCGCCGCTACCGACTGGAAAGGGTTGCCGAAATGCAGGCGGCGCGCGCCAAATCTTTGTTCGAACATGCTCCGTAACGCCGGCACGTATGAGGTTCCGCCGGTCATGAATACGGCGTCGATCGCCCCTTCGTCGCATTTCGCCTGGGCCAGCGTCTGCTCCAGCGCCAATTCGATGCGAGCGAGGTCGGGCGCGATCCAGGTTTCGAAATCGGCTCTGGTCACTTCCGTTGCGATTTTCACGCCGCACTGGTCGAAGACCAGCGGCGCTGTCGGCGCGCCGGAGAGCGCCGCCTTGACGGCGCCGACCGTCTGATAGAGCGCGAACCCCAGGTTCATTTCGATCAGCGCGGCGAGATTTTCCAATTCTTCGCCGCGTTCGCTCGCCGCCGCGAAATGGCGCAGTTCGCTTAGCGTCCTGGGCGTGTTCAGCCAGGAAATCTGGCTCCATTGGGCGAAGGTCGCATGGAAATAGGCGGGCAGGGGCAACAGCTTGTCGAGCGAGCGGTAGCTCGCTCCCTTGCCGAGCCGGGGCGAGATGGCGTGGTCGATCAGCCGGAAGTCGAAACTGTCGCCGGCGACCCCGCAGCCGCCGTGCGCAAGCGGGAACGCTTCCAGCCCAACGGCGCCGCGCTCGAAGCGCAGGATTGAAAAGTCGCTGGTGCCGCCGCCGAAATCGGCGACCAGCACAGTCTCCTCGCGTTGCTGCCGGCGCGCATGCCAATAGGCGGCGCCGAGCGGTTCATAGGCGAAGTCGAGCGCGCCGAAGCCGGCCTGCGCGTATGCTCGTTCGAGTCTTTCTTGCGCCAGCGCTTCGTCCGGCCGCTCGCCGGCGAAAACCACCGGACGTCCGGCGCAGACATAGGCGCTGCCGATTTGCGCGACGCCGCCGTGCGGCTCGAACATGTGGCGCAGAAAAGCCGCCGTCATGTCCTCCAGCGTGAGCTTCTGGCCGAATAGCCGCGCTTCGGTGAAGGCGCGCGCGCCCAGATGCGTCTTGAAGGATTGGATGAAACGTTCGCCCGGCTGGCCGGCGAGCGCGCGCTCGAGCGCCTGCGGTCCGGCGACATGCCCAAGGCCGCGGCCTTCGCGCCAGAACGTCAAGGCGGTGCGGAAGGTCTGCGTCGGCCCGCTTTCGCTTGGCCAGGACAGCGTGCGCACAGCGCCGGCGGCGTCGGCGAAAGCGATGACGCTGTTGGTGGTGCCGAAATCAACGCCCAACGCGAAAGGCATATGTCAAAATCCGCGGCATGTTGGAGCTTGGCGTCAGACAAAAAACCCCGCGTGAAACGTTCACGCGGGGCTTTGCCGACTTTTGCGAAAGACGTCTTATTTCTTCGGCGTTTCGCGCGCCTTCAAGGCGGCGCCGAGAATGTCGCCGAGCGAGGCGCCCGAGTCGGCGGAGCCATACTGAGCGATGGCCTCCTTCTCTTCGGCCACTTCCAGCGCCTTGATCGACACCGAGATCTTGCGCGCCTTGCGGTCGAACAAGGTGACGCGCGCGTCGACCTTTTCGCCGACGGCGAAGCGCTCGGGGCGCTGGTCAGCGCGGTCGCGCGCCAGTTCGTTGCGCTTGACGAAGGCGGTGAGGTCGGTGCCGGTGATTTTGACTTCGAGGCCACCTTCCTTCACTTCGAGCACTTCGCAGGTGACGATCGCGCCCTTCTTCACTTCGCCTTCTTCGCCAGGCGCTTTGGCCGAGACGAAGGGATCGCCGCCAAGTTGCTTGACGCCGAGCGAAATGCGCTCCTTTTCGACATCGACGTCAAGAACCCGCGCCTTGACGACGTCGCCCTTCTTGTATTCCTCGATGACCTGCTCGCCGGGACGAGTTCCAGTCGAGGTCGGACAGATGGACCATGCCGTCGACATCGCCGTCGAGGCCGATGAACAGACCGAATTCGGTCTTGTTCTTGACCTCGCCTTCGACGTCGGAGCCGACCGGGTGCTTCTCGGCGAAAGCCTCCCAGGGGTTCTGCAAGGTCTGCTTGAGGCCGAGCGAAATGCGGCGCTTGACCGGATCGACTTCCAGCACCTGCACGTCGACTTCCTGGCTGGTCGAGACGATCTTGCCGGGATGGGCGTTCTTCTTGGTCCACGACATTTCCGAAACGTGGATCAGACCTTCGATCCCCGGCTCCAGCTCGACGAACGCGCCGTAGTCGGTGATGTTGGTGACGCGGCCGTGGAAACGGGCCTCGATCGGGTACTTGGCCTCGATGCCCTGCCACGGATCGTCGAGCAATTGCTTCATGATGTCGATCAAGGGCATGACGGCGGAGCAGATGTACGCGAAGTTCCAGGAGAACAAGATTCTTCTGGGCGGCGCGAACCGTTTGTTGGCACCGGCCCAACCAGATCCGCGTGACCGTGGGCAGCAACGAGGAGATGACCCAGTTCAACACGGTGCTGGCCCAGGTGGTGAAGGGTTAGACAGAGCGTTTCTTGGACAAATCGTTCGATGAGGGGGCTCGCCATGGAGCGCGGGCCCCACATTTGAAAGGCTCCCTCAGGTTGGGGAAGCTTTTTGCGCTGCAAGTTCCCCGGTGCATCTTCATCGTTTCTCCCTTTCAACCGGAGGAGCCTTCCGGCTCCCTTTCAGATTCTCAGGAGACATTTTCAGATATAGGCACTTGAACCAAACGTAGAGAAGGAGCTGTTGGACCGGGGATACACGCGGCGCAATATCGCGCGCATCGCCCTGGGAGTTCGGCGGTTCTTCCGATTTTCCAGAGTTCGCGCTGGGACAGCAGGACCAGGCGGGGCGAGGGCGGCGCGGCAAGGGCGGAGGCGGAGGAGGCAAGCGCGCCGCGGACCCGGACGCGGTCCGCATCAACATGAACGAGAATCCGATGGGCCCG
>CAVTNU010000038.1:0-9392 GCA_963736175.1 uncultured Alphaproteobacteria bacterium
GGAAAATTCCGGCGCGATTTTGCATCTCCTGCCGCAGGGCGAGGATTGGGCTATCGCCGATATTGTCTATACAGACGGCAGCACCCTGTCGGAAAAACTGGCAAAGGCGGCGACCAAGTAGCTTGCGGGCGCGTTTGAATCGGGCGGCGGACATGACAGAGCCAACACCCAACGACATTGACGCCACGAAATCGGTCGATCGCTCGCCGTCGACGCTGGTGCTGACGCCGGTCAAGAACGCGCGCGCCTATCTCGAGCGATACGCGCGCCTGCTCGAACGACTGGACTGGCCGCGCGCCAGCCTGTCGCTCGGCCTGCTTGAAAGCGACAGCTCGGACGGCACTTTGGCCGCCCTCGAAAGCCTGCGGCCGCGGCTCGAACAACGCGCCAGCCGCGTGACGCTGCTGAACAAGAATTTCGGCTTTCAGACGCCGCTCGGGCTGCCGCGATGGGAGCCGGCCTTGCAGATCGCCCGACGCGCCGTTCTGGCGCGCAGCCGCAATCACCTGCTCTTCGGCGCGTTGCGCGACGAGGAATGGGTTTTGTGGCTCGACGTCGACGTCGTCGATTATCCTCCTGACATTCTCAAGCGCCTGATCGCCGAAGATCGCGCCATTCTTCAACCTCATTGCGTGACCGAGCCCGGCGGCAAGACGTTCGATCTGAACGCCTGGGCGGACGGCGGGCGCCGCACAATGCACGACATGCGCGGGCAGACGGCGCCGGTGCGGCTCGATTCGGTTGGCGGCTGCATGCTGCTCGTGCGGGCCGACCTTCATCGCGACGGCCTGATATTCCCGGCTTTCCGTTACGGCCTGCGCAACACCGCGATCCGCGATCCGCATCCGGTTTGGGGCGCCGGCGAGATCGAGACGGAAGGGCTGGCCATGCTGGCCCGCGATATGGGCTATCAATGCTGGGGCTTGCCTGACCTGGAAATCATCCATGCCTCCGACTGACCACAGCGAACCGGACAGTCACGCCACGCCCCGCGCGGCGGACGTCGACCTGTTGGCGCGGTGCCTGGCTTTGTCGACAAACATGGCCGACCTGACGCCGTTGCGCATGCTTTTATGGTCGGACGCGCGGGCGTGGGACCGGCTGTTCGCTTGCGCCGAACAATTGCGCCTGACGTCGGCGCTGACCTTTCGCATCAAGGAGCGCGTTCTGGCGCCGCCTGCGGCGCGCGCGCCAACGCCGGGCATGGCGACGCCGGCCGAAATTCTGGCGAAACAGGAATCCTTCCATACCGAGCGCCGAGCGGCGCAACGCGTCGCACTGGGCGCGCTGGTGAAATTGCTCAACGGCGCCGGCTACGAGCCGATCCTGATGAAAGGGGCCCGTTCGCTCTGGCTCGGCGTCGAGCCTTGGCGGTCGATGCGCGATTTCGATCTTCTTCTGCCCGGCGACGCGGCGCGCGACGCCAACGCCCTGCTGAAGCGCGAAGGCTACGCGCCGGCGCCCGGCGCGGTCGAGCGCCCGAACCGCCACCATTTCGACCTGCTGTTTCGCGACGATCTGCCAGGCTGGGTGGAGATCCACCGGCGCGCCGGCAACCCCTACGCCGAACAATTCCTGCGCACGCGCGAACTGGCGGCGCGTTGCGAAACCCTTCGCGGACCAGACGGCGTCGTCCGGATCATGACGGCCTCCGACCACCTCTGGCACGGACTCGTCCACCATCATTTCGGCCACAGCGGCTATGCGCGCGGAACGATCGACCTGAAAGGCCTGTTCGAATTCGCCGTTGGCTTCGGCGCGTTGACAGAACGCGAGCGCGCGAACCTGCTCGTGCTCGCCGCGCGCGACGGCGCCGCGCTCGCCGCCTTCGACATCTGGATCGCCGCCGCCGCCGACCTGCTGGCCATGCCGCTGCCGGCGGGCCTCGCTGTCGCGCCCGACGCCGCCGCCGTCTGGACCGCAATGAAGGAGCGCCGGGACAATCCGGCCCGCTTCAAATATCCAGGCTATGGCGACATCCTGTCGCTCGGCCTGGCGGGCCCTCGCCTCGCCCGCCTCAAGCCGAAACCGGGCCGCCTCGCCATCGCCGCGCGCCTTGGCGTCGTCGCCCGCCTCATGCCGAAAATCCGGCGGGATTGATTATTCCGCGCCGCTGAGTCTCGCCGCCTGCGCGAACGCGGCGCCGGCTTCGGCGATCCTGTTCAACCGCATGAACGCCGCTCCCATCAACTGGTAGGCCCATTCGCCGAATATGCGTTTGTCGAAAGCCGTCAGCGGGTCGAACACGGTTTGCGGATCGATGGCGATCAGGCGTTGCAGGAAAGGCAGAGCGGCCTGCGCCTCGCCCGCCGCGTAAAGCGCGTTGGCGCGCGCCAGGACGAGGCCGTAGTGATCGGGATAGGCTTCGACCGCGCGAGCCGCCAGCGCCGCAGCTTGTTTGGGGTCGTCGTCGAGATAAAAGCCGATCAGGAGGCTCCAGGCGAGCGCGCCGTCATTGCGCTGCTTTGGCGAGCTATCGGCGGCGGCGAGGGCGATCGCCGTCCGGCACGCCCGCGCCGCCTCATCGCGCCGGCCAAGGCCCGAGAGGGCTTGCGCCTTGTCCACCCAGAGAAAGACCCGCTTTGGATCCTTTTCCAGCGCCAGATCCAACAAAGGCAGATTGCGGTGAAATTTGTGGGTAAGATCGCCTTCATAGCCGATGTGGCGGATGCCGATATCGACGTCGCGCATTGCGAGCCCGTCGCTCGACATCACGCGATTGATGTCCGGCAACACGCTTTCGTGGATCGCGCCGCGGAAACGAATGCGCGGATCGCTGCGAAACAGCCGCAATTCCCGGTATGGCGTGAAGGCGACGCGCGGCTGGAACTTGACCCAGCAGGCTACCGCGCCTTCGTCGTCGAGCGCCGCCCGCAACGCGCCCGGATAGGGCGTCTCAAGGCGCTCGTCGGCGTCGATGTAAAGGATCCAGTCCGCCTGCGCGCGCTCGAGCGCATAATTGCGGGCGGCGGAAAAGTCGCCCGTCCACTCGCGCTCGAACAAACGGGCGCCGCGCGCCAAGGCGATTTCACGCGTGCGATCACGCGAACCCGTGTCAACGATGACAATTTCGTCGACTTCCCCTTCGAGGGATTTCAGGCAATCGTCGAGAAACCCTTCTTCGTCGCGAACGATCATCGCCGCGCTAATGCGCGGCGACGAGCGAAAAGCGTCAGAAGGCGTCAATTACGAATGGGTCGACGAACCGTTACCGTTCGCCCACGCGGACGAAAGGTTCAGCGAGCTGAGCGAAAAGGTCGCGACAAGCGGGACGGTCCAAGCCGCCTGAGCCAATTTACGCAATGTTTCGCGCTTGGCTTCGTCGATTTCGACCGGAAGATTGCCGTTGTTGTCGGTGTTCATATCGCCCCCACGCAGCCTCAATGAAAGTCCAGGAGTCTATAAAGTATATCTTTGCTGTCTTCAAGGCGCCCGTTCCACAACTCCCAGCAATTCGCGCCGCTTGTCAACATACGCAGCCGACCCAACGCGGCGGCTTTGCCCGTTTCCGGCAGGATGCTGTTCTGGAGCAGAATTTCGAACGACGGGTCGGGTCCAAGGCGCCGGATTCGCGACCGACCGCCGTGATTGGCGCGCAAAAAGACGACATGTCGGACTGAACGCCGGCCGATTCGCCATCCGCGGCCGAATCGCGACGGCTCAACCGCGAAGATCGGCGCGCCGTGCCAGTCCAGCGTCGAAGGACTGGCGCGCACCATCGCCGCTGTCGCCGGATCGAGACAGGCGAGCGAGCCAGCCTTCACCCGCAGCGACCGGGGCCGAGGAATTCCCGTGCCGAACCCGTCGATCAAAACGTGTTCGTCGCCGGCGACCGGCCAACCGAGCGAAGCGAGATACAGCAACAACGTCGTTTTGCCCGCGCCTTTTTCACCGACAAAGATGGCGTGTCCTTGCGTAGTCGTGACCGCGCCGCCGTGCACCATCGGCGTCTCCGGGTATTCGGAGCGCGAGGCGACATAGTGAAGGCGATGCAGATTGGCGAGCAGGTAATTGGTCGAGCCTTCAATCAATCCGCCCTCCGGCGACATCATGCGCAAAAAGCCATGTTCGGGTTCGACGGCGATGTCCACCCGCCGTGGCGGCTCTCCCTCGACCTCAGGTCGCGCGTCGATAAACGCAAGCGCGTCCGCCGTCGCCTTGTCCGGCGCGTGAACGTGAAATTCGCTCTTGAGCGTTCGGACGACTGTCGTCAGCAAGGCGCGATCAGGCCTTCCACCAGCAGGCTTGCGATACAATCCTGGACCTCCGCGACAGGCGGCTCAGGCAATGAAAAATTGGATTGGAGAAAGTTGGCGATGGCCGTCACGGATTGCGCGCCGTCGCATAATTCATACACGATGGCCGCAGTGGGATTGAGGTAATGCACTTTCTCCGGTTCGGCCTGATGAACCATGTAGCCGTCGGGGATGTGGCTGACCTCGCACCCGCCGACCTGTTTATAAAACGCTGCGCTGCTCGACATGTTCGTCTATCCTTTCGCGCGCAGCCTACAACAGCCGTCTGCGATCACAAAAGAGCGCGAAAGGCCGCCGCCGCCTTTGCCACAAGCGCCGGACGCAAAAAGGCGCGCGCCGCCGCGCCCCGCGCGTTGCGGGCGCGCCGGTCGCGCTCGTCCGGATGGTCAAGCGCGGCGTCGATGGCCGCCGCGAAGGCGGCCGGTCTGTCGGCCAGCCAAAGGTCCCGGCCGTCGCGCAGCTCAAGCCCGCGCGCGCCCAGCGAAGTCGAGACAATCGGCGTCCGCGCCATCGCGGCCTCAATCAGCTTGATGCGTGTGCCGGCGCCAATCCGCAGCGGCGCGATGACCAGAGAGGCGGTTTCGTAGACGGAGCGAAGATCGGCGACCCATCCGAGCATTTCGGCGCCGCGACGCCGACCGAGCCGCCGCAACGAGGCGGGCGCGTTGGGGCCGACGACGCGCAGCCGCAGATTCTTACGCCTCAGACGCGGCCAGATTTCGGCGACGAACCAGCGCAGGGCGTCGCAATTGGGCGCATAGCCGAGCGAGCCGACGAAAAGCAAGGTGCGGCCGTCATCGCGGCGCGGCCGGGTCGCTGGCGGAGCCACGCCGTTCGGCAGAACGGCGAGATTGTCGAGCGCCAGCCGGGCGCGCAGTGCGGCGCCGTCGACGGGCGAGGACACAAAAACCCGATCGAAAGCCGCCAGGACGCTCGCCTGAAGCGCCCGAAAATGCTCGGCCTCAGTCTGCATCCAAGCCCGTTCGCCGGTTCGTCCCTGGCGGGCGGCGCGACAGGCGAGCGCGCGAAAGACGTCCGCGTCGTCTTCGTCGAGATCGATCGTCAGAACCGGCGCGAGCGCCGTTTTGCGCCGCCCCGCGACCGCAAGCGCCAAGGGCGCGCAATAGGCGCGGCCGACATGGATCATGTCGTAGGCCTCGCCGCATGACGCCTCCGCGAGGCCGGCGACAAAGGCGGGCGTCATTCGCGCCATCAGGCTCGGCCGGCCGTATTTGGCGAAAGCGGCGGCGCGAGCGCCTTCGTCGGCGACGCGCATGATCAGCTCGAAATGCGCGTCGGCCTGTTCGGGAAGCGCGACGACGCTCACCTGCCTCGCCAGACTTTGCGCCCAGATCGGCGAAGCCAGCGAATGCGCGCCGAAAACTGGAACGACGACGAGATCGACGTCGGCGACGCGGGCGAGCGCTTCGAGAAAAAGTCCCATCCGCATCGCCAGCCCATTCCCTTGCAGGGCGGGCGTCGTCGGCGTCAGCATGAGAACTTTCGGGCGAGGGCCGTTCACGGGTCGGCGCCGCCCGGACTCGTATAGCCCGCTTGGATCACTTGCCAAGTCGATGCCGGCGAACCGATCTTGGCGTGTTCGGCGCCAGCAAGAATTGATTCCATCATGGCGCGCAACGCCGGCGCGCTCTGCGCCAAAGCCTCGATTTCGGCGCGAACGCCGGGTTCGGCGCGAAGCAGGAGACGCAACGCCGCAGCGAGTTCGCCGTTCTCTTCGTCGGTGGCGGCTCGGCTGGCCGCGACCAGCGCGCGAACCAGACCATTCGTGCAAGGCGCGTGTTCCGGCGTCGCGCGCGGCGCTTCGTCGAGCCGCACTTCCGCGACGGGCGTCGCCAGCCTTTCACCGCTCCAGACGCCGTTCCGAACGTATTGCAGTCGATGCGTGAGGCGATCGCAATCGTGGATGATCAGTTCGAAGCCCTTTTCGCCGTCGACGACATACCAGTTCTGCCGATCGACGCTGCGGCCTTCGCCAATCTGACAGCCCGGAAGGAGATCGAGCGTCACTTCGTGATCGCCGAGCAACGTCAGGCGGACGGGCGGCGTTTGCGCCAGCCGCCGTTCCTCCTGCCGCGCCGCAAGGGAGCGGTCGGGCGGGAAAAACATTCGGCCGTTCCAGACGCGCCGCAGATCGGCGAGAAAGCCGAGGCAGGCGTCGCGATGAACGAAGCCGGAAAGTTCGTATTGCTGTTCGTGGTAGCTCCATTTCGCCCCGGTGCGGTGCTGAAACAGAGGGACGCCGTCGAAATCGCGCTGAACCAGAATGCGATAATCGTTGAACGGCCGATGCGGAACCAGCGCCGCCTGCGCCCGCGCCGCGCGCCAGGCGACAAGAAACGTGTCCTTGTCGCCGTAAATCATGTGATGGACGACGTCGGCGCGTTCGTTAAGATAGAGCGCCATCTGCAACGCGCGCCAATGGCGGCGTTTGTCGATGAGCATCTGGCCGCTTTCGTAGGACGGACACGATTCGCCGGCCAGTTCGAGCGCGGCCCAGATCGGATTGTCGGCCCGCAGGTCGATGATGTCGGGCCAGAACACCGCGCCGGCGTCCCGGTATTCCGGCCAGTCGAAGACGATGGTTGGATCGCGCGCGGGAACCTGATCCGCGTCGAGAAAAAGGACTTCCTCGAATCGGCTGTTGAGTATGGCGTAGGGCTTGAGCTGCCAGCCGTCGCGAATATCGGCCGGCGTCTTTTCAAGCACGGCGGTCGCGCTCGACCAAGTTCACGTTCAACGCGGTAAGAGCTTCGCGCATGAACGGCGACAGCTCCTCGCCGCCGAAATGCCAGAGTTCGAAGGGAAGTTGGCAGTTCAGCGTTTCGCGCAAAACACGGGCGAGAACATAGGCGCAGGTAAAATAGCACGTTCCGCCCGCGCAGGTGACGACGCCGCGCCCCGCCATATTTTCTGGATAAAGCGGGCGTTCGGCGCGGCGCGCCATCCCTTCCGATAGATTTTCCGTCATTTCGTCCGACCAGTCCTCGGCCGGACGGTAGGGATGATCGGCCCCGTTCGTCAAGGTTTTCCGCCGCCCGCCCGACGTCGACGCAGCTCCGTCGACGGCCGCGCTTCAGGGAAATTTTGTTGGGCGTTAAGCAGTTTCGTCGGTCACTTGGCGATTATCGCTCACCCCGTGAACTGTTTCGTTCGTGGGAAACGGCACCCGCGCCGACCAAGCTCCCGATCTTGTTGTTTCATTGGACTATACCGCAGGAGGCCGGTGGACCTTAGCGAAGCGCTCGACCGAAAATTTCGACAGCGCCTATGGTTTTGGCAAATTTCGTATGTAGTCGAAATCAATAAGCTCTGCACCCGATGTCGAAACCATTTTCGGCTTCAATTTGGAACTGTGTTCAACTGTTCCTGATCGCCTCGAGGATCTGCTCTGGCGTCGAAACAAGAATCGGTTCGCCAAGGCCCTCGATCATATATTGCGGCAGATGATCGCGCACGAAGGCTTGGGCGATCAAGGGTCCACCGCCGGGCCAATGAAGGCAACTTGGCGTCTGTTGCAAAAGATTCAGAAATCGATTGCCAGAACGCAATATAGGCCGGTGGCCGCGCAACCATGAAACCCGTCACACCCGGCTCCGTCGTATCGACATATAACTCACAGACCGCGCGGCGAATTGCTATCCCGCTCTACGCCGTCGGCGCTTTCCTCGCCTTCACCCTGTCGCAAGCCGGAATGGTCGTGCACTGGAAGCGCGTCGGCGGCAAACATGCGGGCCGAAACATATTCGTCAATGGCATCGGCGCCATCGCCACCGGCATCACCGTCTGCGTAGTCCTGCTCGCAAAATTCACGGATGGCGCATGGATCACAGTCGTTCTCATCCCCGCTCTCATGCTCATGATGTTCGGCATCCGCCACCACTACGAGCGCGTCTGGGCCGAAACCAGCGCCGAAGAACCCGTCAATACGCGCGACCTCTGCCAACCCATCGTGCTCATCCCCGTCGATCGCTGGAGCATAATCGCCGAAAGAGCCTTGCGCTTCGCCTGGACGCTCTCCAAAGAGATTCGCGTTATCCACGTCGACTGCGGAGAAGGACCCGAAAGTCTTTGCAATAACTGGGATCGCCTGGTAGAAAAACCGGCGAAAGTTGCGAACCTGCCCATCCCTGAACTGGTAGTCCTGAAATCGCCCTACCGCTTCATAGTCAAGCCCATTGTGAACTACGCGCTCGAAATCGAACAAGCGCATCCCGAAACCCACGTAGCGGTAATCGTTCCCGAGTTAGTCGAGTCCCGATGGTATTACTTGTTCCTGCACAACAACCGCTCAGCCCTGCTGAAGGCGTTGTCGGAGTTTGGTTCTATCACCCAAGCGAAAGACACCAGGCTCTGGTTTGTTGACACTGCTTGCCTTACTACATGAGAACGGATTTACATGTAGTCCGCTTCGGTCTGAGTGCGAGTTAGGGGATCCCGTTTGAGGTACCACGAGAATGCAAGAGCCACGCGGTCTAATGGTTATATTTTAGTCATATTGAGTTGACGTTCCATATTGTCGGGATCTTTCGAGACTTCGACTGTGACGTTCCCAAGGCGTCTTCTCAGTTAATGACCGACGTCGCCCGAGCAAGGGCTTTCCACTGCTCGCGGCTCATTCCTCGTAACCGATATCTACCAGCTGATTAGACAGACTCGCTCCTCTCGCCGCAGCATCGTCTCGGAGCGCCTCGAGCTCACTAAGTTTAGCCTTAGCGCGGGCGTAGAATGGGTGCTTTTGGCCGAGTCCCTTGCCCCCGATCTGCAAGATGGCTCTCTCCATCCTCGCCCACTCGACCAGCGCGGCGTCATAGCGACCTTGCTGCCTCAGACACTCGATCAAGGTGGAGATTGCGTAAATGCGATCGACGTGCTCGCCGTCACTGCGTGCCGCGTCCGCATACCGACGCTGCTCCGTGACCCGACGGAGGTGAGCTTCAGCCTCTTCCAGTCTCTTGAGTCGCATGAGAATCTCCGAATAGTGTACCCATCCGGCAAGCACACCAAGGTGGTTTTCACCTAAGTTGCGGATGGCGACGGGTAGTCCCTTCCTCATGATTTCCTCGGCCTCCTCACCATATCCCATCTTACTCTTAGCAAAGACCGTAACTGGTCGCA
>CAVTNU010000039.1:0-2500 GCA_963736175.1 uncultured Alphaproteobacteria bacterium
CGCGCAGAACCTTACCAGCTTTTGACATGTCCTGGACGGTTTCCAGAGATGGATTTTTCTCTTCGGAGCCAGGAACACAGGTGCTGCATGGCTGTCGTCAGCTCGTGTCGTGAGATGTTGGGTTAAGTCCCGCAACGAGCGCAACCCACATCCTTAGTTGCCATCATTCAGTTGGGCACTCTAGGGAGACTGCCGGTGATAAGCTGAGAGGAAGGTGTGGATGACGTCAAGTCCTCATGGCCCTTACAGGCTGGGCTACACACGTGCTACAATGGCGGTGACAATGGGATGCAAAAGGGCGACCTCTGCAAATCTCAAAAAGCCGTCTCAGTTCGGATTGCACTCTGCAACTCGAGTGCATGAAGGTGGAATCGCTAGTAATCGCAGATCAGAACGCTGCGGTGAATACGTTCCCGGGCCTTGTACACACCGCCCGTCACACCATGGGAGTTGGTTTTACCCGAAGGCGTTTCGCTAACCGCAAGGAGGCAGGCGACCACGGTAGGGTCAGCGACTGGGGTGAAGTCGTAACAAGGTAGCCGTAGGGGAACCTGCGGCTGGATCACCTCCTTTCTAAGGATGTTTCCTCAAACGGGCTTTTCCGTTTATCGAAACTCTTTTGAACAAACGGTCTAGTCAGACCGACCATAGCGGGACACGCCGCCGTCTTCGTCTCTCTTTCTTCCCTTAAGGACGAGCCCATCTTGTCTTTTGTCGCTTCGCACGGCCGGCCAAGGCCGTGGCCGGCAAAGTCATCAGGCAGGGTTTCGGGCTTGTAGCTCAGTTGGTTAGAGCGCGCGCTTGATAAGCGTGAGGTCGGAGGTTCAAGTCCTCCCAGGCCCACCATTGTTATTGCGCGCGATCTTGGCTTTGCTGAGCGCGGCTCCGGGCTGAGGCGAACGCTTTGCCGGAAAATGGGGCCATAGCTCAGTTGGGAGAGCGCGTGCTTTGCAAGCATGAGGTCGTCGGTTCGATCCCGTCTGGCTCCACCAGACGGTTGATCGCAGACGGTTGATCGCAGACGGTTGATCGCAGACGGTTGATCGCAGACGGTTGAACGCCGGACCCTTTGGCTTTTCGTCCTTAAAGAACAGGTTTCGCTGTCGAGCTTTTACGGCTTGCGGCGGGTTATCGAACATCGTGAAGAGGAAACGCATCCGATTATTTTTGATCCCGCGAGGGGTTGGGAGTGAGCGAGATCCAGAACATGTGAGCGCGGCTTGACCGCGGCGCTCTCGGGTGCGTTCGAAGCAATAATGGTCTTTTCTATTCGACAGCCCTGTTGGCGACAACAGCCTGTGACCTTCTCTGCCGAGGGAGGGCGCGCGGTGGGCGTCGATAATGAGAGCAATCAAGTGTCATAAGGGCGTTCGGTGGATGCCTTGGCGCTGAGAGGCGAAGAAGGACGTGGTACGCTGCGATAAGCCTTGGGGAGCTGCGAACGAGCTTTGATCCGAGGATTTCCGAATGGGGCAACCCACCTTCGATTCCTGTTATTCCAAGAGGTCTTTTCTGGCGCCGCACGGCGTTGGGATTGATGACAAGCCAAAGGGGCGCCGCGAGGCGTCTTGCGGCTTGCTTTTGGACTAACAGGAATCACAAGAAGGTATTTGTTTCTGAATACATAGGGAACAAAAGCTAACCCAGGGAACTGAAACATCTAAGTACCTGGAGGAAAGGACATCAACGAGACTCCGTTAGTAGTGGCGAGCGAACGCGGACCAGGCCAGTGTTGTATGTTTTCGAACCGGAACGACTTGGAAAAGTCGGCCTTAGTGGGTGAAAGCCCCGTACGGATTTAGAAAGCCTACAGCCTTGAGTAGGGCGGGACACGTGCAATCCTGTCTGAACATGGGGAGACCACTCTCCAAGCCTAAGTACTCCTCAGCGACCGATAGCGAACAAGTACCGTGAGGGAAAGGTGAAAAGCACCCCGACGAGGGGAGTGAAACAGTTCCTGAAACCGGATGCCTACAAACAGTAGGAGCCCAAGGTTCGTCCTGGGTGACTGCGTACCTTTTGTATAATGGGTCAGCGACTTAAAGTAACGAGCAAGCTTAAGCCGATAGGTGAAGGCGCAGCGAAAGCGAGTTTGAATAGGGCGTTCAGTTCGTTGCTTTAGACCCGAAACCCGGTGATCTAGCCATGAGCAGGTTGAAGGTGCGGTAACACGCACTGGAGGACCGAACGGGTGTCTGTTGAAAAAGACTCCGATGACTTGTGGTTAGGGGTGAAAGGCCAACCAAACCGGGAAATAGCTGGTTCTCCGCGAAATCTATTTAGGTAGAGCCTTGCGCTTATGCTCCAGGGGGTAGAGCACTGGATGAGCTAGGGGGTCCCACAGACTTACCAAACTTAACCAAACTCCGAATACCTGGAAGCAATGCGCAGGAGACACACGGCGGGTGCTAACGTCCGTCGTGAAGAGGGAAACAACCCAGACCAACAGCTAAGGCCCCCAATTCGCAGCTAAGTGGGAAAGGATGTGGAAATCCCAAAA
>CAVTNU010000039.1:5000-75927 GCA_963736175.1 uncultured Alphaproteobacteria bacterium
CGAGAAATCCGAGCAAAACCAAGAAGCGACATTGCTTGGCGCTCAAGAACTCGACAACGCCAGCAACCGGGTTTGTCATTCGCCGGCAACCGCCTTCTGGTGGCGCTCAGAGGCAATTTGCACGAAGTCTCCCGTTTCTTCGAGCGCGTACAGACGCGCATCGGCGACGTCGAAGAACGCGCCATGGAGCCGCAGGGCGCCGTTCATTTCGAGTTGCGAAAGTCCAGGATGGCCACGCAGATTTTCGAGGCTGCGTCGCACCGATTCCTGCGCCAGCTTTTCGGCATAGTCCTCGCAAGGCATTCCGGACGCTTCACCAAGACTTTGGGCGGCTGGGGCGATGAGGCCAATCCAGTGCGCAAGGGCATCGTGGGCGTGGCTGGCGAGGTCGGTGCGCGTGTTCCGATCGATAAAGGCGCGCACGCCGCCGCATTTGCCGTGGCCCAGCACGATAATGTTCGTCACCTTCAGCACGGTCACGGCATAGTCGACCGCGGCCCAGGCGCTGATGTGCGTGGCCGCGCCGGCAAACGGCGGAACAAGATTGGCGATGTTGCGAACGTCAAAAATTTCGCCGGGCGCGGCGTCGAAGATCTCCTCGGGCATCACGCGGGAATCGCAGCACCCGATCACAAGGGTCTGCGGATGCTGGCCTTTTTCGGCGAGATCGTGAAAGCTTTCGCGTTCGCGCCTGAAGTCGCCATTGAGGAAGCGCTCATAGCCCTCGGCGAGTTCGGGCGGAAACAGGTTCTGCTGCTGATTTGACTCGTCCATCGCCAACTCCCGGCGCGTGACCCCGCCCGCCTGCCGATAGCATCGGGGCGTTACAAGGTGACGACATCGCCAAGCGACCCGTTTGCGCAGCACATTTGCCGACCGGTCAATGAAGGAAATAGGTTTCTTCCACCTGTCGCCATTCGGGACTGGCGGTGACCCGCATCAGCGCGCGATCGATCGGCTTTTTCAGCGCGCTGTTCTGGGGCAGCGCGAAAGCCATATAGGCGGGCGCGAGCAATTCCCGCTGCACATGCAGGTCCCTGGAGAAATGCGCGGAAACCAGATGGCGCATGGCGCCGACGCTGTTCACGGCCACGTCGGCTTCGCCGTCATGCAAGGCTTGCAGCGCCTGAAGCAGGGTCTCTCGCTTCGTATAGGGCAGCTGGAGCGTCTCAAGATATTCGGCGCCGGACGAGGCCGCTGCCGCCGTGAGCCGCTTGCCGCTCAAATCGGCGCCGACCAGATTGATGGCCTCCTCGACGCGTTCCGCAGTCAGTTTCGAAACGAGAGTGGCCGACAGCAGGGATATGAGCACGAAGCTGCCGAGCATCCAGAAGATTGCGACGAGCCGGCCGACTGGCGTCTTGGGCGTCTTGTCGCCGTATCCGACCGTCGTCATGGTGACGACCGCCCAATAGACGCCATCGCGAAGCGACACGACCGAGGACACCGGATCGTCAGGCGAATGGCGCGCTCCAGGACGCTCGATGAACCACATGAGCACGCCGAACAGCAGCATGGTCACGGCCGCAGCGGCCACAAGCGAGCTTAGCTCCATCGCGGCGAGGCCATAGGCAAAGAGGGCTTCGAACTGGCCCAGACGCCGCTGCGTGGCGATAGCGACGCCCGACCGGTGCCCGGGATAGCTGAAATCGACGAGCGCCGATCTTTCGGGCGTGATGGTGATGGCGCCGACGGCGACATCATAGCTCCCCTCGCGCAATCCGCTCAGGATGGCGTCGATCTTTTTTACGGCGATGAAGCGGTAGCGCAGGTCCGCCATCTTGGCCACGCGCCGCCACAGGTCGACGCTCGCGCCTGTGAACGCGCCGTCGGCGTTGACGCCGCCATAAGGCTCGAGATCATAGACCGCCACGTTCAGCGGGGGCGCTTCGACGTTGCGCGGGGGGGCCTCCGCGCGCGCCTGTGCGCCGCACAGGCAGAGGATCGCCGCCGCGGCGAGGGCGCGCGCGGCTCGGACGAGGCCGGCTGTCTTGCGTGTCGGGGGCATGCGGGCGCGGTCTCGATGGATGTTCGGGACAAGTTTGACACGACAACGCGACGCTCAAGTGTCAGCCTCGCGCGAAAGGACTCGCGAAGGCGCGTGATTGCGCAGGTCAAGTGGATGTAATACGGCTGTCATGTCTGGCGTGGAAGGTTCCACCAAGTTTAGGCTACGAGCGTTCATCCTGCGGTTGCACCGTAAGGAATGCGGCGCGCTGAGTTTCGGAGATACGAAAATGGTCAAGGCGCCGGCAAAAAAGCAGCACGATGAAATCCCGCATGACGATCATGTCGCCGATGGGGAACATGAGTTGCATCTGGAGGCTGCGGTCGAAGACGCCGAGGCGGATGCTGAAGAGGCCACCCTGGTCGCCACCGTCGCCACCGTCGGCGTGATCGGCATTGGCGTCGTCATGATCGAAGCCGCGCTGTTGCCGGGCCTCATTCTCGGCGTGGCCGCGATGGCGGCGCCCAGGCTGGCGCCGAAAATGGGTTCGGCGATGGGGCCGATGTTCAAGTCCGCCGTGCGCGGCTTTTACCGTTTCGGCCAGAAGACCCGCGAATTCGTCGCGGAAACCCAGGAACATGTGCAGGATATCGTCGCCGAGGTGGACGCCGAGGGCAAATCCGTCGCGACCACCAAGGAAGCGGGCGCGCCGCTGCAATGAGCTCGGCTACGGGAGTGAAGACCGCCGGCAGCCTCGTCGCGCCGGCGGCAAAGAAAAAAGACCACAAGCAGCACAAGTTGCATGTGGCGCACCATACTCATGGCCGCGTGCGCATGAAGATTCCATCGGCCAAGGGTGACCCCGAGGCCATGGCGGCGATCGCCCGGTCCTTCGTGGACGTCGCGGGGGTTGAAAGCGTTTCGGTGAACGCGACCACCGGCAGTCTGGTGCTGAACTACAACCCCGATCGCCCCATGGACGTCCACCAGCATGTGGAGGAACGGGCGGGCGGCTATAGTCCGCTGGACAGCGAAATCGACGAGGTCTCCGAATTCATCGAGAAAGAGGCCGAGTTCCTGGCGCAGCATTCGCACACCGCCAAGGTGATTGTCGATTTCTTCACCAAGCTCGACCAGGCGATCAAGAAGCACACCAATAATTACGTCGACATGAAAATCCTGATCGCGGCGGGCCTCATCGTCGGCACCATCGCCGGGGTGGGTTTGCACACGGCGACGCCGGTCTGGCTGGTGCTGGTGGTGTTCTCCATCAACCATATGGTCCAGCTGCATCAACATCACACGGTGCATGAGGCCAACAGGGTCGCCCTGGCCGGGGCCGCGGCCTGACCTGCCTTCGATAGAACGGGGACCGTCCGGCGCATGGAAATCGCGATACGTCACTTCATGCGCGGGCGGGTGCGTCTGGCCGCGCACAAGCTCTGCGCCGACAGGGCGCTGGCGGAGCAGGCGCTGGAGTTCGTTCGCGCGCAGGCCGGCGTGTTCAGCGTCCGCGTCAATTACGACTGCGCCAGCATTGTCGTCACCTTCGACCCGGCCATGGAGCCGGCGCTGCGGCTGCTGATCGGCAAGCTGCGGCTGATGTCGCTGGACGATTTGCGCCTGACGATGGCCATGGCCCCGCGCCCGGTCGAGGCGCCGACGCATCCGGCGCGCGAGTTGCTGGCCGAGGAGCGCCAGGGCAAGGGTTTGCCAATCGCGCTGCCAACTCTGTCGCTGGGGCTGGCCTTGACCGGCAATCCGTTGCTGCTGGCGCTTAATGTGCCTTTGATGGTGTGGAACGGCTATCCCATCGCGCTGCGCGCCTGGCGCGTCTGGCGCCGCGAGGGCCGCCTCAACATCGATTTCCTCGACACCCTGGCCATCGGCGCCTCGCTGTCCCAGCACAATCAGCTCGCCGGCGGCCTCATCATCTGGCTGATCAAGCTCGGCGACTGGATTCGCGACCTCACCGCCGCCGGCTCGAAACGCGCCATAGGTGAATTGCTGGAATTCGAGAACAAGCGCGCCTGGGTTTTACGCGAAGACGAGATCGTCTCGGTTCTCGCGCGCGAAGTGCAGGTCGAGGATCGCGTTATCGTCTATCCCGGCGAGATGATCCCGGTCGATGGCGAAATCATCGACGGACACGCGCTGATCGACCAGAAAACCATCACTGGCGAGGGACTGCCGGTCAATCGCGGCGTCGGCGAGGCCGCCTTCGCAGCCACCGTGTTGCGCGAGGGGCAATTGACCATCCGCGCCACCCGCGTCGGCGCCAACACCACCGCCGGCCAGATCGTGCGGCTGATCGATTCCGCGCCGGTCGGCGACACGCGCATGCAGAATCACGCCGAAGTCATGGCCGACAAGCTGGTGCTGCCGACGCTCGGCCTCGCCAGCGCCACCGCCGCGCTGACGCTGGATTTCGATCGCTTCCTGTCGCTGGTGATCGTCGATTACGGCACCGGCATCCGCGTCGCCGCGCCCACCGCCGTGCTGTCGTCGATGACGCGCGCCGCGCGCTCCGGCATCATCATCAAGAGCGGTCGCCACATGGAGCGGCTGGCGGAAGTCGACACCATCGTCTTCGACAAGACCGGCACGCTGACGCAAGGCTCGCCCGCCGTCGCCGACGTTCTGCCCTATCAGAAGCATATCGACGGCCGCCGATTGCTCGGGCTGGCGGCGGCGGCGGAAAGCCGCCTGCGCCATCCCGTCGCCGATGCGCTGCGCG
The DNA here is from genome assembly GCA_963736175.1 of uncultured Alphaproteobacteria bacterium. GTDB lineage: Bacteria > Pseudomonadota > Alphaproteobacteria > Rhizobiales > Beijerinckiaceae > Rhodoblastus. The sequence goes on from CAVTNU010000039.1 coordinate 9,686, forward strand.
ACCGCGCCCGCCAGATCGGCGTCGATGCGCCGATCTGCGACGAGCCGGTCTATCATCTCGGTCGCGGCGTCGAAGGCCAGGTCGACGGCCATTATCTGCATGTCGGCAACGAGCGCTTTTTCCGCGAGAGCGACATCGATTTCAAACCGGCCCTGCGCGACCGCGCGGCGCTGGAGGAACAGGGCTATTCCTGCCTCTATGTCGCCGCCGACGGCAAGCTCGCCGGCCTCATTCCCTATGCCGACAAGGTGCGTCCGGAAAGTCGCGACGTCATCGCCCGCCTGCACGCGTCCGGCGTGAAAAACACCATCATGCTAACGGGCGACAATGGCGTGGTCGCCCGCGCCGTCAGCCGCCGTCTCGGTCTGACCGGCCATTTCGCCGACATGTTGCCGGCCGACAAGGCCGAGGCGATCCAGCAATTGCAGGCCCAGGGCAAGGTGGTCGCCATGGTTGGCGACGGCATCAATGATTCTCCGGCTTTGAGCTTCGCCGATGTCGGCGTCGCCATGAAATATGGCGCCGAAGTCACGCAGGAATCCGCCGATGTCGTGCTGATGGAGGATTCGCTGTGGAAGCTGGTGGAGGCCGTGGAAATCTCCCGCGACGCCATGGGCCTGATACGCGAGAATTATGGCGTGGTCATCGGCCTCAACACGCTGGCGCTGGCCTTGGCGCTGCCGGGCGGCGTCATCAGCCCGGCGACGACGGCGCTGATCTCCAACGGCTCGGCCATTCTCGCCAGCATGAACGGATTGCGCCCGCTCATGCGGATCGGATGACCCGGCGCTTATCCGCAAAAGCGCTCGCGCGCGAACATGAAAAGGCGCTGGCCCGCGCGGTCAAGGGGCTGGAAGGCCAGGTAGTGTCTCAGTTTGAAATCTGCCGCCCTTGACGAACGCTCGTCAGCGCCTATTTCCGTGGTATGCTTAGCGGAAAGCAGGAGGTTCGTTTGCTGGCTTACGTTTTGGAATCCATCAACCGTGTCGCGCCAACCGATCCGATAGACATTGGATCGGTGATGATCCCCTTTGTGGCCGACGACGATAAGGCGGCGAAGGCAAAAGCGGAAAGAATGTTGACCGACCCGACCGACCCTCATTTTGTCGCCGCGTGGGAACACGGGACGGCCGCCCGCATTTTGCAGAACGGGCGAGAGGTATCATGGAAATCCTTCGACAAGGAAAGCGCCTATGCCGACTGGTCCTAAAGGCGAGAGGCGCCCCGCCGACGTGATCGCGAATGCTGTCCGCGTTATGCGGATCGCCACTGGCGAAGAAGCCGAAGCGCTCACCAGCGACGGCAAGAACGCCGCCGCCGTCTCCCTCGGCAAGAAGGGAGGGAAGGCACGCGCCGAAGGCATGACGCCTGAGCGGCGCGCGGCGATCGCGAAGAAGGCGGCAGCTAAGCGGTGGGGGAAAACCTAACCCCGCGCCGGCCATGCACCTTGATCTCAAATATGTCTATCAATGGTGTTGACCACCAATATGTCTACCATCTACCTTGATCGACACATCCGGGGTCAACCCCGTTTGATTCGATTGAGGAGCGATCATGTCCAACGATATTGATGTGGTGATAAGCCGCGCAGAAAATGTGCTTAAGGGGGAGATGCTCCCGGTAAGGACAAAGAAGTTCCAACGCTATGCCGTGACAAACTTTAGAGGAGGGATAGGTAAAAGTACAATCTCGTTTAATCTGGCCTATGAGCTATCTAGGCGTCGCTCAACACTGCTGCTTGACACGTGCTCTCAGAAAAATTTTACTCAAAACATGTTTGGCGACCATATATCTGATTTCAATAAGACGCTCTATGACGCACTAATGGTCGAAATGACGAATGCTGGAAATTTTGACTTTAACGATATTGTTCTTTCTGTAAAACCCTATTGCCCGTCGTTCGCTGGCGGAAAGCCATGCTTCATGGTGCCTGGGTCAACTGAGCTATTCTTATTCCCGTCACTTTTGTACAGCCAACTTGCGCAATACGCTCAACTCGGCGCTCAATACCAGAAGGATGCGAGCGCTAGGGTTTTAACAACAATTTCAAGAATCGTTGAGCAGACAAATACGATAGCAAAAGCAGAAAAAGTATTAATAGACACAAGCCCATTCTTTGCCGGTGCCACACATCTGTCATGGGCAGCAGCCGAAGCCCTTATTATACCTGTTCGTGTTGATCAGAATTCTGTTGAATCGTTGAGCCTTACTCTTGAGATGCTACGAAATAAGGCAATGGATTTTCACAAATTCAATTCTCAAGCAGGGATTAATCACGACCCAAAGGTACACGCAATAGTCATGACGCATTGCGGCTGGAATAGGCAAAAAAAGAACACGCCAGATAGTTCTACGAAATATTTCGTTCAGAAATCACTTGAGATAGCATCTAGATATACAGAGCTATTTTCAGAGTCTGATATTACTGCATGTTTTTACCTTCTGGATGATTTCCATTCCAGCGGACGAATTAGCGGAAAACAGAGAATACCACTCTCGATGCTGAAGAGTGGGCAGAAATATGTTGTGGACGGTCAAAGGTTGGAGGTGAACCCATCCGTTGACCGCTACCAAAAGGAAATTCAGAATTTGGCTGCGGCGCTTTGATGCTTGACGCTAAGCAAAAAAGTTCATATAAGTTGGGCATGAACAAGCTCGACACCAAGACCCGCGCCCAAATCCTCGCCATGCTTTGCGAGGGCGCTTCGATGCGTTCCGTCTCTCGCCTGACGGATACCAGCATCAACACGGTTTCTAAGCTCCTTGTGGACGCCGGGCGCTTCTGCGCTGGCTTCCACGACGTGAAGGTGCGCGGCGTGAAGGCGAGCAAGGTTCAGGTTGACGAGATTTGGTCTTTCACGGCGGCAAAACAGAAAAACGTTGCGGCCATGAAAAGCCCGATTGACGGCGCTGGCGACACGTGGACCTGGACCGCGATCGAGGCCGATACGAAATTGCTCATTTCGCATTTTGTTGGCGGGCGCGATGGCGAATGCGCTGCTTGGTTCATCAGCGATCTGGCCGAACGCCTCGCCAATCGCGTCCAGCTTACTTCGGACGGTCACAAAGCCTATCTGGAGGCGGTTGAAGGCGCTTTCGGCGCGGACATTGATTACGCCATGCTCATCAAGATTTATGGCAATGCGCCAGAAAGCGCGAAGGGCCGCTATAGCCCCGCCGAATGCACCGGGATCAAAAAGACGCCCATCGAGGGCAAGCCCGATCTGGCGCACGTCTCAACTTCATATGTCGAGCGCCAGAACCTGACCATGCGGATGCACAATCGCCGCTTTACCCGCCTGACCAATGCTTTCTCGAAAAAGTTTGAGAACCATGCGCATATGGTCGCGATCTACGCAGTCTGGTACAATTGGATTCGCATCCACAAGACGCTTCGGGTTACGCCTGCGATGGCGGCTGGAATTTCCAAAACCGTCATGAACTGGTCGGATATTGTGGAAATGATGGACGCCGACCAGCCCGCCAAAAAGCGCGGCCCTTATAAAAAGACCGCCGAAGAAATTTCAAACTGAGACACTACCGAAGGCCAGGGGATGGCGATGCTGATCGGCAAGCATGCGGGCCAGCCGGCGCAAAAGTTTTTGGCCCGCCTTCCCGGACCCGTCGTCAAGACGCTCAATCACGCGATCGAAAAGGCCGTGCTCAAGGGCCTCGATCTCGCGATCAAATCGCTCGATCCCGAAGACCGCAAGAAGCCCATGCCGCGCGTGACCGCCGCCTTCGCCGGCCTGTCGGGCGCGCTGTCCGGCCTGGTCGGCCTCGCGGGACTGCCGCTGGAGCTGCCGGTGACGACGCTGCTGATGCTGCGCTCGATCGCGGCGATCGCGCGCCACATGGGCGAGGATATGACCACCCTGGAGGCGCGACTGGCCTGCGTCGCGGTTTTCGCCTTTGGCGGCGCCGACAAGTCCGGAGACCCCGAGGTCGGCTATTACGCCTCCCGCGCCTTGCTCGGCAAACTGGCCAGCGATGTCTCGACGCTGCTGGGCGAGCGCGCACTCGCCGCCACCGCCGGGGCGGCGACGGCGTCAACCACGGCGGCGAGCACAGGCCCCGCCATGGCCGCTTTCGTCGGGGAAGTGACGACGCGTTTTTCCGCCACCGTCTGGGAACGCGCGGCCGCCAGCGCCGCGCCCCTGATCGGCGCCGTCGGCGGCGCGGCGCTGAATGTCGTCTTCGCCAACCATTTCAATGAAATCGCCTGGAGCCATTTCACCATTCGCAGGCTGGAGCGGATTTACGGCGAGGATTTTGTGCGCGGACATTACCGGCGCTTGAGCGTCGCGCGGCGCTCGCCCAAGCCCAAGGAGAATTAGGCGGGGAATCAGGCCCGGGCTGGCGGCTCCGGGCTGTAGCGATCCCAGGCCTTCTCGTGGTAATAATAGACGAAGGGGCCGACAATAAAGCCAAAGGCCGTCAACCCGGTCGCTGAGGCGATGTCGCGCGTTACATAAAGATTGGCGGAAAAATCGGCGGTGGTGGCCAAGGCGCGATAGGTCACGGTCTTGATCAGGGCGCGATTGAGCTTGAATTCGCCCTTCATCTCAAGCGGCGGCTGAACGCCCGCAGGCACACGGAGCGCGATTTGCTCGCCCCCCGGCCCCATGCGGCCCCAGAGCATTTCATGGGCGAAGAAGAACAGCGGCCCGGCGATCAAGCCATAGGCCGACAGGCCCGCGGCGGCGGCGAGATCGCCGATCACCAGGATGTTCGAGGTGAAATCCAGCGAAGTGGTGATGGTGCGAAACGTGATGGTCTTGAAAATCGCCCGTTTGACCTCGGGCGACGGGGCGGGCAGCGCCAGTCCGGGATTTCGCGCCCTTGCCGCCTCCCTGGCTTGGGAACGACGCGCCTTGCCGAAATAGCGGCGAAAAATCCGTGGCGCCAGCACGGCGGCGCCCCCAATCAAAACGCCAGGAACCAGCGCCGCCTCGAACAAAGCGACGCCGGCCAGCGCCGTCACTGCGACCGTCATCGGTTTCATCGTTGCGCTCCTGGCCGCCGATAAGGCCAAGGTACCGGGGAGGGACAAGATCCGCAAGCATTTGCGGCGCCCTCTAACAGGCTGCTGAAAAACCCCTTCCGTTTCAGCTTCGGTCGTGATTCCATCGCTTTGAGACAGGAGCGACGGAATGCGCGGGACGGACGAGGGATCAGGGCGGCTTTTCAGCTATGTCGATCTGGAGTTGCGCGTTCGGCGCGACCATCCGCTGCGCGTGATCCGCGAGATCGCCAACGCGGCGCTCGCGACACTGGCTGCGGATTTTTCGGAGCTTTACTCCAGGACGGGCCGGCCTTCGGTCGCGCCTGAACGGTTGCTGCGGGCGATGCTGCTGCAAGCCTTTTATTCGGTGCGCTCCGAGCGGCAATTGATGGAGCGTCTCGACACCGATTTGCTGTTTCGCTGGTTCGTCGGCCTTGGCGTCGACGATCCCGTGTGGGACGCGACGGTGTTTTCCAAGAACCGCGACCGCCTGCTCGACGGCGCGATAGCGGCTAAGTTTCTCGCCGCCGTCCTGGCGCAGCCTCGGGTCAAAAGGCTGATGTCGAGCGATCATTTTTCGGTCGACGGCACGCTGATCGAGGCTTGGGCTTCGATGAAGAGTTTCAAGCCCAAGGATGGCTCCGGCAACGAGCCGCCGCCCGATTCCGGCCGCAACGCCGAGGTGGATTTCAAGGGCGAGAAGCGCTCGAACGAGACCCATGCTTCGACCACCGATACGGAAGCCAGGCTTTATCGCAAGGGCGCCGGCATGGAGGCCAAGCTGGCTTTCCTCGGCCATGCGTTGATGGAGAACCGCGCCGGACTGATCGTCAACGCCTGCCTGACGCCAGCCGACGGACATGGCGAGCGCAACGCCGCGCTTGCGATGATCGAACCGCTCGCCAATCGCCCTGTTGGCATCACGCTTGGCGCCGACAAGGGTTATGACGTGCGCGTTTTCGTCAACGAACTGCGCGCGATGAACGTGCGCCCGCATGTGACGCAGAACACCAACGGACGGCGCTCCGCAATCGATGGCCGCACCACGCGCCACCCCGGTTATGCGGTGAGCCAGCGCATCCGAAAACGCATCGAGGAAGCCTTCGGCTGGATGAAGACCGTCGCCGGCCAGCGCAAAACCAAGTTTCGGGGCGTCGAGCGGGTCGGCTGGTCGTTTGCCTTCGCCGCCGCAGCCTACAACCTCATCCGATTGCCGAAATTGATCGAAGAAAGGGCGGGGTAAGGGGGAAGTGGCGCCGCCAAACGCTCGCCGACGCCGGATTCGGCAAAAAACAACGCTCAAATCGCCGACAAAAATCCGCGCCGGGCGATAGTAACCGACGAAATCGGGGCGTTTTTCAGCATCCTGCTAACGGACCAGCGAACGATGCGCACGCCCATTGATTCTGGCGTTTTCGGCAATGTTCCCTATTGGCGCATCTTGGACATAGGGCCTTTGGCCGCTAATCATCGTAGACCAGCCATTCGACTTGGGTTCCTTACCATCGCGATCGGCAACAGAAACGTTCAGATTTTCAGGACAACAACCGGTGGAACAAGCCTCAAGAGTCTTGATTGTCGGTGGTTGCGGGTCCCAGGGCTGTTCAGTTCTCTAGACTTTAAGTGCGCTTGGGGATTCCAGCGAGCGAAAATGTGTGAATTTATAGGCGACAACCCGAATCGGAGGTTGTCGTATGGCGGTGTCGTTGCTGGAGATTTTGCGCTCGGTTCCAGATCATCGTCGACGGGAAGGGCTTCGGTTTGAACTGGCGACGGTGGTGCTCTATGCGATCCTGGGCATGGTCGCCGGCGCCAATTCCTATCGGCAACTGCATGAATTTGTTAATGCTCATCGACAGCGACTGAACAAAGCCTTCAATCTGAGCCTGCTATAAAGAGCGGCTGCAAAGTGTACCACTGAACCGGCTTTTTGCTGGCCCTTGAGGGCGGCGCAAAATTGTACCGGTCCTGCTAGCCTTCTCGATGTCTTGGCATGGAGAGGCTGAAGGGATGTTCACAGTGGAACTCTATGCGAAGATCAGATGCGCCGTTTTGACGGACGGCATGAGCCGCCGGGAAGCGGCGAAGCGATTTGGCGTTCATCGCAACACAATCTCAAAGATGCTCCAGTTTTCGATCCCGCCTGGCTATCAGCGGCGAGAACGGCCTGCTTCCAAGAAGCTTGGTCCACACATGGCGTGGATCGACAAGGTTCTGGACGATGATCGCAGCGTTCATCAGAAGCAGCGCCACACCGCGCATCGGATTTTCGACCGGCTGCGGGACGAGGAAGGATTCTCCGGCGGATACACGATCGTGCGCGAGTATGTCGCCCAGGCGATGCAGCGCGCCCGCGAGATGTTCGTGCCGTTGAGCCATCGTCCCGGCCACGCCCAGGCGGATTTCGGCCAGGCGGACGGCTATATCGCGGGCAAGAAGGTCCGCTTCCACTATCTTTGCTTGGACCTGCCGCACTCTGACGGCTGCTTCGTCAAAGCCTATCCCGCCGAAACGGCGGAGGCTTTTTGCGATGGCCATGTCGCGGCGTTCGAGTTTTTCGGCGGCATGCCGCAGTCCATTTTATACGACAACACCCGGCTCGCGGTCGCCCGGATCGTCAAGGGCGGACAGCGGTTGCGCTCGCATATGTTCGCGGAGCTTCAAAGCCATTACCTCTTCAACGACCGCTTTGGCAGACCGGGCAAAGGCAACGACAAGGGCAAGGTGGAGGGGTTGGTCGGTTACGCCCGGCGCAATTTCATGACGCCTCTGCCGGTCGCGGAGAGTTTTGCCGCGCTCAACGCCCGCTTCCTCGACGCCTGCGTCAAGCGGCGGGCGGCGGTGTTGCGCGGCCACACCACGACGATCGCGGAGCGGATGCAGGCGGACCTCGCCGCGTTCAAGGACTTGCCGGCTGCGCCCTATGACGCCTGCCACAAGATCGCCACGCGCGTTTCCTCCCTGTCGCTGGTGCGTTACCGCAGCAACGACTATTCGGTTCCGACGCGCTATGGCCATCAAGAGGTCCTGGCGAAAGGATATGTCGACAGGGTCGAGATCGCCTGCCGCGGCGAGACGATCGCCACCCACGTCCGCAGCTACGACAAGGCCGATTTTGTTTACAACCCGCTGCATTATCTGGCTTTGCTGGAACACAAGAGCAAGGCGCTCGACCAGGCGGCGCCGCTCGACGGCTGGGCGCTTGGGGAATGCATTCATCGGTTGCGCCGGCTGATGGAAGCGCGGATGGGCAATCCCGGGCGCCGCGAGTTCATCCAGGTGCTGCGATTGATGGAAGACTTCCATCAGCATCAGGTTGAACAGGCTGTGACCGAGGCGCTGCGTCTTGGCGCCATCAGCTTCGACGCGGTGAAAATGCTGCTGCTGGCCAAATTGGAGAAGCGGCCCGTCCGGCTCGATCTGACGTTCTATCCTTATTTGCCAGCAGCCACGGTCGGCGCGACAGATCCGAGCGCCTATCTCGGACTTCTCGCCAACGCCGCTCCAGGACTGGCAAGCGCGGGAGTTTCCCCATGACGACGCCGCAGGATCCGACCTCCCCAACGATCGTCGCGCCGCAGGTGCTGCTGGGCAATCATCTCAAGGCGTTGAAGCTTCCCACCTTTGCGCGCGAGTACGAGAAGGTGGCGATGGAATCGGCGCGCGACAGCGCCGACTACCCGCGCTATCTGCTTCGTCTGTGCGAACTGGAACGCATCGACCGCGAACGGCGCAACGTCGAGCGCCGGATTCGCCAGGCCCGCTTTTCTCAGGTCAAGAGCCTCGACACTTTCGACTTCGTCGCCCAGCCGTCGCTCAACAAATCGCTGGTGCTGGAGTTGGCGCGCGGCGAATGGATCGAGAAGCGGCAAAATTGCATCGCACTGGGGCCATCCGGCACGGGAAAGACTCACATCGCCCTGGCCTTGGGGCTTGCCGCCTGCCAGAAGGGCCACAGCGTCGCCTTCACGACGGCCGCCGCCCTGGTGCATGAACTCATGGAAGCGCGCGACGAACGCCGGTTGCGCGCGCTGCAAAAGCACCTCAACACCGTCAAGCTGCTGATCGTCGACGAATTGGGCTATGTGCCGTTCACGGCGGTCGGTTCGGAGTTGCTCTTCGAGGTCTTCAGCCAACGCTACGAACGCGGCGCCACCCTGGTGACCAGCAATCTGCCCTTCGATGAATGGACTTCGGTCTTCGGTTCGGAACGGCTGACCGGCGCCTTGCTCGATCGCCTGACCCATCATGTCCACATCCTGGAAATGAACGGCGACAGTTTCAGGCTCGCCGCCAGCAAGAAAACCCAGCGCAGATCCGGCCATGTGGCGAACCTCGCCGCAAAAACAACCAGCGAAGGAGACGTTGAGCCCAAACCCTGAATCGCCGCCGCGCGCATTGAGCCGCGCTTCGCTACGCTCCGCGCGGCTCAATGCGCGCGGCAATGCCAAATTCCAGGGCTTTACGGCCCTTTTCTCTCAACCCGACTGGTACACTTTTACGCCGCCATCTGGCACATTTTGCCGCCGCCGTTGACACCGATCCACATGATCTACCGCTATGGCGGATCAGCTTTCAGCACCATCACCAAATCGGGCCGTTGGGTGGAGGCCTATCGCCACGACTCCATCGAATTCGTGGTCAATCAATCGATCTGGATGGAGGGCGAGGCGCAATTCGCCGACGTCATCCTGCCCGCGTGCACGTCGCTCGAGCGCTGGGACATCGGCGAATGGTCGAGTCCCGGCGGCTATGCCCCCCAAGGCTATAGCACGGTCAACCATCGCGTCATCGCGCTCCAGCACAAATGCATCGAGCCCCTAGCAGGATGCTGAAAAACGCCCCGATTTCGTCGGTTACTATCGCCCGGCGCGGATTTTTGTCGGCGATTTGAGCGTTGTTTTTTGCCGAATCCGGCGTCGGCGAGCGTTTGGCGGCGCCACTTCCCCCTTACCCCGCCCTTTCTTCGATCAATTTCGGCAATCGGATGAGGTTGTAGGCTGCGGCGGCGAAGGCAAACGACCAGCCGACCCGCTCGACGCCCCGAAACTTGGTTTTGCGCTGGCCGGCGACGGTCTTCATCCAGCCGAAGGCTTCCTCGATGCGTTTTCGGATGCGCTGGCTCACCGCATAACCGGGGTGGCGCGTGGTGCGGCCATCGATTGCGGAGCGCCGTCCGTTGGTGTTCTGCGTCACATGCGGGCGCACGTTCATCGCGCGCAGTTCGTTGACGAAAACGCGCACGTCATAACCCTTGTCGGCGCCAAGCGTGATGCCAACAGGGCGATTGGCGAGCGGTTCGATCATCGCAAGCGCGGCGTTGCGCTCGCCATGTCCGTCGGCTGGCGTCAGGCAGGCGTTGACGATCAGTCCGGCGCGGTTCTCCATCAACGCATGGCCGAGGAAAGCCAGCTTGGCCTCCATGCCGGCGCCCTTGCGATAAAGCCTGGCTTCCGTATCGGTGGTCGAAGCATGGGTCTCGTTCGAGCGCTTCTCGCCCTTGAAATCCACCTCGGCGTTGCGGCCGGAATCGGGCGGCGGCTCGTTGCCGGAGCCATCCTTGGGCTTGAAACTCTTCATCGAAGCCCAAGCCTCGATCAGCGTGCCGTCGACCGAAAAATGATCGCTCGACATCAGCCTTTTGACCCGAGGCTGCGCCAGGACGGCGGCGAGAAACTTAGCCGCTATCGCGCCGTCGAGCAGGCGGTCGCGGTTCTTGGAAAACACCGTCGCGTCCCACACGGGATCGTCGACGCCAAGGCCGACGAACCAGCGAAACAGCAAATCGGTGTCGAGACGCTCCATCAATTGCCGCTCGGAGCGCACCGAATAAAAGGCTTGCAGCAGCATCGCCCGCAGCAACCGTTCAGGCGCGACCGAAGGCCGGCCCGTCCTGGAGTAAAGCTCCGAAAAATCCGCAGCCAGTGTCGCGAGCGCCGCGTTGGCGATCTCGCGGATCACGCGCAGCGGATGGTCGCGCCGAACGCGCAACTCCAGATCGACATAGCTGAAAAGCCGCCCTGATCCCTCGTCCGTCCCGCGCATTCCGTCGCTCCTGTCTCAAAGCGATGGAATCACGACCGAAGCTGAAACGGAAGGGGTTTTTCAGCAGCCTGCTAGGCGAATCGCGTTCCGATTACGATATTTTCAGCGGGATTCTCGCCAAACTCGGCCTAGGCTCGATGTTCGCCGAGGGCGGGCGTGATCTTGATTGGGTCAAGCGCGTGTTCGACGGCTCCGACCTGCCGAAAAAAATTTCGTGGAAGGCGTTTTGCCGCAAGGGTTATTTCGTCGTGCCGCCGGAAAGGTCAAAAATTTTCAATCTCGTCGATATGCGCTGGTACGCGGAGGGACGAAAAAAAGACATTCCCGAGCCCCTGCCGCTGCCTTCGCAATATGCGGAGGAATTCGGCAAGGGGCTGCAAACGCCGAGCGGCAAGATTGAATTCGTTCCGGAACTGCTCAAGCGTCATACAGCGGACAATCCAGAACGCCCGGCAGTCAACCGCTATATTCCCTCTTGGGAAGGCTTGCGCACAACGGAACTGGTCGAGCGCTTCCCGCTCCAGATGATCGCGACCCACAGTCGCTACAGTTTCCACACGTACAACGACGGCAAGAACAGCGCGGTCAACCAGATCGAGGACCATCGCGCGTTGGTCGCCGGCCACAGATTCTGGCTGGTCCGGCTCAATCCGACCGACGCCGAGGCCAGGGGCATAGGCCATCGTGATCTGGTCAAAGTTTTCAACGATCGCGGCGCGGTGATCTGCGCGGCCGATATTGCTCCGATGACCATGCCGGGCGTGGTGAAATCCTATGAAGCCAGCGCCGAATTCAAGCTGGTCGAATTCGGCGGCGAAACGCTCGAAATTGGCGGCTGTCTGAACATTCTCACGCCCGATCGGCCGCAAACAAAAGGCACCCACTCCATGGCTCCTAATTCCTGCCTCGTGCAAGTCGAAAAATGGCGGGACGCCGAGGCGTTCAAATCCAGAAACGCAGCGTGAGGGGGCGGCAATGAGCAAATGGAACCTGATCATCAACGTCGGCCGTTGCATGAACTGCTATAATTGCGTGATCGCCGAACGCGACGAACATGTCGGCAACGAATTTCCGGGCTATGCGGCGGCGGCCGCCGCCGAGGGAGACAGCACAATCCGCATTCGCCGCCGCGTGCAGGGCTCGGCGCCGATGGTGGAGACCGTCTATCTGCCCGTCATGTGCAATCATTGCGACAATCCGCCTTGCCAAAAAGTCGGCGGCGACGCGATTTCCAAGCGTGACGACGGAATTGTCATCATCGATCCGGCGAAAGCGCGCGGTCGCCGGGATATCGCCAAATCGTGCCCGTACGGCGCCATTGTCTGGAACGAAGAACTTCAACTTCCGCAGACCTGGATTTTCGATGCGCATCTGCTCGATGCGGGATGGAAAGAACCGCGCTGCCAGCAAGTGTGTCCGACCGATGTTTTCGAGGCTGTCAAGATCGACGACGCGGCGATGAAGGCGCGCGCGAAAAGCGAAAAGCTCCGGCGGCTGCACGAAGGCCTCGGCGCCGAGCCGCGGGTTTGGTACCGCGATTTGGATCTGTGGGAGCGCTGCTTCATTGGCGGCAGCGTCAGCGCCGTCGTTGACGGGCGGATCGAATGCGTCGAAAACGCCAAAGTCTCGCTGGTTAAGGACGGCGCGAAGCTTATGGAAAAGACGACCGACATCTTCGGCGATTTTCGTTTCGACCTATTGCCCAAAAATGGCGGCGTCTATCGCGTCGATGTCGAGCACGGATTGGGCGCCGCGCACCATCAATGCGAACTCGGAGAAAGCCAATATTTGGGGGAGATACGGCTCCAAACGGCGGAAGAAATGTCGCCCGCCGTTCAAAGCTGACGAACGGTTGTGAAACTGTCGTCTTCGCGCTCGCGACCACAGAGCTTCCGCCCCTGGCGGTCGCCGACGAATAACATCATCAAAGTGAACTGGAACCGGAGATCGCCATGCAGAACGCGTTTTCGACCGACAGCGGAAAGATTTGAACGATGCCGATCGCCTCACTCGCTGATATTCTGGACATCGAGCGCACGCCGCTGTCGGAGCGGCGCGTTCCGCCGACCACCTACGCGATGTTGGAGGCTGGCGCCGGGATCGCTCCTAACGCGCCAGCCCTCACGTTCTTCGCTCAAACGAAGCAATTCAAGCAGGCGACGGTTTGGTCGCATCGAGAATTGTTTCGGCAGATCACACAGGCCGCGAACCTCTTTCGACGGTTGGGCGTTGGGCGAGACGACGCTGTCGCCTTTGTCCTGCCGAACCTGCCGGAAACGCATTTGACCATTTGGGGCGGCGAGGCCGCGGGAATCGCTTTCGCGATCAACCCGCTGCAAGAGACCGAACAGATGGCCGGGCTATTGAAGGCGGTCGAGCCGAAAGTGCTTGTAATGCTCGCGCCCACGCCGGGCGTCGACCTGTGGGAGAAGACGACGAAGGCGGCAGAGGGACTCTCCCGCCTCAGCGCGGTGCTCGTCGTCGACATGGCGCCCTATGTTTCGCCGTTGCAGCGCGTCGCCTTGCGCCTGCTCGCGCCCCGTCCGCGGACCGCGCTTGCGGCTCCCGTGCTCGACTTCCGCCGCGAACTGAGCCGGGAGCGCGGCGACGCCTTGAATTTCGAGGGCCCGTCGCCTGGCGCCGTCTCCTCCTATTTCTGCACGGGCGGCACCACCGGCTCGCCCAAGATCGCCCGTCGCACCCATTTCTCGGAGGCCTTCGACTCCTGGGCGCTGACCACGTTCAGCGAAGGCCGCTTCGGCGTCGGCAAGACGATTTTCTGCGGCCTGCCGCTCTTCCACGTGAACGGACAATTGGTGACCGGACTCACGCCCTGGTCGAAAGGCGCCCATGTTGTGATGGGCACGCCGCAGGGCTATCGGGGCGAAGGCGTGATCCAGAATTTTTGGGCGCTGGTGGAGCATTTTCGGATCAACATGTTTTCCGGCGTTCCTACGGTCTACTCGGCGCTGCTTCAGGTTCCGATCGCTGGGCGGAATATCGGCAGTCTCGACGTCGCCCTTTGCGGCGCCGCGCCCATGCCGGTGCAGCTCTTCAAGTCGTTTCAGGACCAAACGGGCGTTCGCATCGTCGAGGGCTACGGCCTCACCGAAGGCGCCTGCGTTTCGAGCGGCAATCCGCTCGACGCTCCGCCGCGCATCGGATCGATCGGCGTCCGTTACCCCTATCAGGACATGCGCGCGCTGATCCTCGACGATGACGGCAAGTTCCTTCGCGACGCGGACGCCGACGAGATCGGCGTGATCGCCATCTGTGGGCCGAATGTATTCGCCGGCTATCTCGATCCCTCCCATAACAAGGGACTCTGGATCGAGCGGCAGGGAGAAACCTGGCTGAATACCGGCGATCTCGGCCGGCAGGACGCGGACGGCTATTTCTGGCTTACCGGACGCAAAAAGGAGCTGATCATCCGCGGCGGTCACAACATCGACCCGAAGCTCATCGAAGATCCGCTGCATCACCATTCCGGCGTCGCTCTCGCGGCCGCGATCGGTCGCCCGGACCCGCACGCCGGCGAGGTTCCCGTCGCTTATGTGCAGATGAAGCCCGGGGCGAGCGCAAGCCCGGACGACCTTCTCGAGTTCGCCAGACAGCACATCCCCGAACGCGCCGCATGGCCCAAGGCGGTTCGTATCGTCAGCGAACTGCCGACGACGAATGTCGGGAAGATCTTCAAGCCCAACCTGCTGCGGCGGGAAATCGAGGATGTCATTCGCGCCGAAGCCGCGGCGGTCGATGTGGACGTCACGCGGATTGAGTTCCGTCAGGATCCTGTGCGGGGCGTGACGGCTTGTGTGCGTGTCGACGGCGGCGAGGCGCGGTTGCGCGAGGCGCTGGGGAAATACGCTTTCGCGGTCGAGATCGCCTCATGATCGCACCCATTGCCACAGCGCGCGATCACGCCGGCTCGGGAGCGAGCGAACAGGTTTTCGCAACAAAAGGTTTGGCAAGATGGGACAGGATATGAAGACACCGACGCCTCCGGTCGCCGTGATAAGCGGCGGATCGTCCGGCATAGGCAAAGCTTTCGTGGCGGCTCTGCACGCCCGGGGCTATGTGATCGTCACTTGCGGGCGCGATCCGGCCAAGCTCGGACAGCTTGAGGCCGAGTTTCCTGGCGTCGAGGGCCATGCGGTCGACGTATCGGATGGGGCGGCCATGCGCGCCTTCGCCAAAGATGTCCTGTCCGCTCACTCGAGGGTCGATCTGCTGATCAGCAACGCCGGCGGATTGCGAGAGATCGATTTCCTGAACGAAAGCGTTCAGGGCCAGGACCTGACCGCCGAGATCCGCTCCAACTTTGAGGGCGCGATTCACCTGATCAGCGGGTTCCTGCCGGGGCTGCGCCGCGCTGGACGCGCCGCGATCATCATCGTCAGTTCCGGCTACGCGCTGGCGCCCGCGACCCGCGCGCCGATCTATTCGGCGTCCAAGGCCGCGCTTCACAGTCTGGCCAAGTCGCTGCGACGACAATTGGCCCCCGTAAACATCACGGTGACGGAAGTCGCGCCGCCGGTCGTCGACACGCCGGCCGTGGCGCATCGCCAGGTCGCGAAAATGTCGGCGCGCCAGGTCGCCGAGCAGACGCTGTCGGCGGCGGCGAAAGGCGTGAAGGAAGTCTACCCGGGACAGGCCCGCTGGCTTCCGCTCATGTTGCGCCTGGCCCCTTCGCTCATCGAAGCGATGGTGGCGAAGACCTGATCGAGCCTCGCCCACGCAGGGAGGCGAAACAGGACGCCTCTGCGCGCGCGGTCGCGGCGCCGAGCGGCGGCCCCGTTTGCCAAAAAGCTGCTTTGCATGCAAAATCCCGCCGAAACAACAGATCATCGACGAGCGTCAGGCTATCGTTGGGCTTGCGGTCAAACACGGCGCAGGCGATGGCGTTTTGTCGGCAAATCGTCAGCGGCGCCTCAGTTCACTAAAGTCAAACGATCGAAATTGTTCATGCCTCAATGGTTTCACCGTTTCGGTGTTCTTGCCGCCCTTTTCCTCTGTGTGGGCGCCCTTGCCGTCGGGTTCTACGCTCTGCGATTTTGGAGCGAGCACGGTCAGGCCGATCTCCGGCGCTACGACAGTCCGATCGCTCAGGCCGGGCTGGTGAGTTACCGCAAACAGATCAAGCCAATCCTGGAAAAGCGCTGCGTCGTCTGCCATGCCTGTTACGACGCCCCTTGCCAACTCAAGCTCGGAAATTGGGAGGGCGTCGCACGCGGTCTCAGTTCGGAACAGGTCTATAATGGCTCGCGCGTGGTTGAGGCGAAGCCGACGCGTCTTTTCGTTGACGCGCAGAAGGCGTCGGAATGGCGAGCGAAGGGGTTTTCGCCGGTTCTTAACGAATACAGGGCCACGCCTGAGCAAAACCGAAACTTGAGTTTGATTTATCGGGCGCTTGCGTTGAAGCGGTCCCATCCGCAACCGGCAGGCGGCCTTGCTCCGGACGTTCTCGATTATGGCGTCAATCGCGATCAGACTTGCCCGAAAATCGAGGCCTTCGACCTCTATGAAAAAACGCATCCCCAGGCTGGGATGCCGTTTGGCTTGCCGGGCGTCGATCCAGACGATCAGGGTCTGATCGTCAAATGGATCGAACAGGGCGCGCCAGACGAAGGGCCGCCGCCTCTCTCCCAACAGGAAGAAGCCGAAATTTCCGAATGGGAGCGCTTTTTAAACGGAGACACGCCGAAAGAGCGGCTGATGAGCCGCTATTTGTATGAACATCTTTTTCTCGCCCATCTTTATTTAGGCGAGGCAAATGAAGGGGCCGCCTTCCGTCTCGTTCGCAGCGCGACGCCGCCGGGCGAGAAAATTTCCGTCATCGCGACGCGACGTCCGTTCGACGCCCCAGGGGCCGGACGTTTTTTTTTATCGATTGCAGCGCGACCTGGAGCCGATCGTCGCCAAGACGCACATGCCCTATCGGCTGGATAGAGCGCGCATGGAAAGGTACAGGGCCTTATTCCTTGTTCCTGAATATCCTGTCGACAAGGCGCCAGCCTACGAGCCGCAGGAAGCCTCGAACGGCTTGGCGACCTTTCGCGCGATTCCGGAAGAGGCGCGCTATCGTTTCCTCCTCGACGACGCGCAATATTTCGTCATGACCTTCATCAAGGGGCCAGTGTGCAGGGGATAGGCGGCGCTGAACGTCATCGAGGATCGGTTCTGGGTGTTTTTTCTGGCGCCCGGCGCGGGGGTGCGCAGAGACGCCGACGATGTGGCGCTGCGGTCTCTCGAAACCATGGCTCTTCCCGCAGCGGACGGCAGCAACAGTCCGCCGCTTTTGACGACCTGGATTCGCTACGCCGCGCGGGAGCGGCGATATCAGGAGGCGCGCGCCGTGAGCTTGCGCGCCATCGCCGCCGCCGAGGGCGGACCCCGGCTCGATATGATCTGGGATGGAGACGGAACAAATTCCAACGCCGCCCTGACGGTGATGCGGCACTTCGACAGCGCGACGGTCGTTCGCGGGCTCGTCGGCGCATCCCCAAAAACCGCTTGGTTGATCGACTATACGCTGCTGGAGCGAATTTATTACCTTTTGGCCGCTGGATATGACGTGTTCGGCAACATCACCCATAATCTCAACAGCCGCCTCTATATGGATTTTCTGCGTATGGAGGGCGAGGCCAATTTCATCGGCCTTCTGCCCGCGAGCGCGCGCGCCGACGCGCTGTCGCGATGGTATCGCGACGCCACCAAAGAATCGCTGGAGCACATGAGGGCTTTGGTTATCGGTCCGGCGGTCGCCAGCGCGATCACCTATCACGACGCCGATCCCGAACGGGAGCTCTTCTGGATGCTCCAGCGGCGCTTGCGGCCCGCGCTCGATACGAGCCTGTCTCTCGCCGGGGTGAAGGATGCGACGCTTCGCGGGCGCCTGGAGCGTCTCGCCGCCCTGAAAGGCGGCCGTCTCGGCCTGCTGCCCGAGCTCAGCTACCTTGAGGTGAACGACGCGCAGGGTGAAGCGCATTATTTCACCTTGGTGAAAGACACCGGCCACCGCAACGTCACCCACCTGTTGCTGGAACAGAACGAACTGGCGCCGGAAGAAAATGCGCTCACTGTGGCTCCTGGTCTGATCGGCGCTTATCCAAACGCGCTCTTCCGGCTGAAAAATGACGAATTGCCGGAGTTCGTCCAGGCGGTCGCCACCCTTAACTCCGAGGACGATTACCGGCGTCTGAGCGAGCGCTTCGCTGTCAGGCGAACCGATCCGCGCTTCTGGGACTTTAGCGACCGCCTACAAGCGGCGGAGGGGCGGATGGACCAGCGCGACGGCGGATTGCTCGATTACAGTCGGTTGGAGAACAGGTGAGAGCGGCGACCAAACTCGACGCGCCGCGGTCGCTTCAACGGACGATGTTTATGCCGATAAGAAGCAATGCGAAAATTCAATTCAATCGAAAATGCCGGGCAAGCGTCATTGGCGGACCGAAGGAAAGCACTCCCTGCGCGAATGCCGTGGCGGCCTCATCGGTTCGGGGCGAGGGGCGCCGCGTCAGGCTGGCCGTCAGCGCGCGACCACACGCGCGGGCAAGGCGAACAACACGCTCTCCATAAACATTGCGATGGATCAGTCTCTGCCCCAACCGCGTTCGTGGACCTTCGGCTTGGAATAAATTACTTTGGCCTTCGCCGAAGCAATCGCCGCGCGCCATCGCCGCGCGATCATAAAGGTGAACTCTGATGCCCAAACCTCGCATAGGCCTGGCGCTTGGAGGCGGATCGGCGCGGGGCTGGTCGCATATCGGCGTGATTGAGGCGCTTGCGGACGCGGACGTGCATCCCGACATCGTCTGCGGGTGCTCGATCGGCGCTTTGGTCGGCGCGGCCTATGTCTGCGGCGTATTGCCGGCGCTGAAGGAATTCGCTCTATCTTTGAATTTGCGCGAAATCGCGCGTTACGTCGATGTTCGCGTTTCCGGCGGCGGCCTCATTCGCGGTCAGGAAATTGTCGCGCTTCTGCGCAAGATGAATATCGTCGGCCCCGTCGAGAAATGCGCCCTGCCGTTTGCGGCGGTGGCGACCGATCTTGAAAGCGGGCGCGAAATCTGGCTGCGGGAAGGTCCCATCGAAGACGCCGTGCGCGCGTCGATCTCGATACCCGGCATTTTCAGCCCAGCTCGCTTGGGAGATCGATGGCTTCTTGACGGCGGCCTCGTCAATCCCGTGCCCGCCTCGCTCTGTCGCGCGCTCGGCGCCGATATCATCATATCCGTCAATCTCAACAGCGACATCATCGGCGGATTTGCGGCTAATAAACGCAAAGGAGTTGGGGCGCGCGGCGTTCCGCCGGAATTCGTGACGCGTATTCTAGGCGGGGCCCCAGCCGCTTTGCGTGAACAGGTCGGCGCAATTCTGCCGAATCTGATATCGGAGGCGCCAACCACGCCGGGATATTTCGACGTTCTGATGACGTCGATCAATATTATGCAGGATCAGATTACGCGTACGCGTCTCGCCGGCGAACCCCCGCATGTGACGCTGGCGCCGCGCTTGAAAGGAATCGGTTTTCTCGAATTCCATCGCGCGGGCGAAGCCATCGAGGAAGGCCGCGCCAGCGTCGAGCATGCTATGCCCTTCATTCGTCGCCACATTTCCCCAAATTGAGCCGTACGCGCCAATTGTGATTAGCGCCGAGGATCGCCGTCGGCGCGGTTCGCCGGCATAAAGCGCGATGCTTGAAAACCCAACTCCCGCATCGCTGAAGATTTTTTTTCTTCCAATGGGGCGCGATTCGCTATCGAGGCGCGCCACAATCAACAGGTCGACGGTTCGCCCGGAGAGCGGCAAGTCCGCAATGTGGCGCCGATATCGGCTAGGCGCGCTGCGGGATGATCAGTCGGGGCGCCATCCAAACAACCGGGGGCAGCATTGAATTCCCGCCATGTTTGCAAAGCAAAATAATCTATAAGAATCTGATTTAACTGGCGGTCCCGACAGGATTCGAACCTGTGGCCTTCGGTTTAGGAAACCGCTGCTCTATCCTGCTGAGCTACGGGACCGCATGCGCCTGTCTAAAACAAGTCGCGGCAAAAGAGAATCCGCATTTTTCGAAATGGCGGCGGGACGCCGCGCGTGTAGCCGGCGGCCGCGAGGTTCTAAACAAGAGGGTTCGTCAGGGCGCGTCTCCAGACCTTGCGAACGCGCCAGATTTAGCCGGTTCGGCGAATGTCATACAATTACTCTTTTCACCTCCCGTTCATTTCGAACAGATGATAGTTCAGGACGAAGCGGCGAAAGGGGCGAGACATGCGACCGGCGGGACGCCTTCTGGCGGCGGCCATTGTTCTGGCGCCGCTTTCGGCTGCGGCGCTCGATTGCGAAAATCCAAGCGCCGCGGCGCAAATGGCGACGCCCGCCGGCGTCGACGAGCGGCTTGAAATTCGCCTTGAAGAGGGACCGGTGCTGAAAATGACCGGGATCGAGCCGCCCCGCGCCAGCGCCCTGGCGCCCGGCCGGCCGAAAGATATCGCCCGCGAGCTCTCCAACTGGCTTGCGGGCCGCCAATTGCTGTTTGAGCCGGTCGACGCGCCGGACCGCTGGGGGCGAACGCCGGCCCGCATTTTTCTCGTCAATGACCAGGGCGCCGTTTCCCTTGAATTGGCGTTGATTTCCGGCGGTCTGGCGCAGACCGCCCTGGCGCGCGGCCCCTGTGCGGACGCCCTGCGCCAGAGCGAGGCGGCGGCGCGATCGGCTGGCCTCGGCCTTTGGGCCGATCCGGCGTTTTTTCCCGTTTCGCCCGCTCGTCCCGAAGATTTCGTCCCACGGGCCGGCGCGTTGATCCTCGTCGAGGGCAAGGTTTTCAGCGTCGGGCGCGTCGCCCAGCGCCTCTACCTCAATTTGTCGGCGAAGCGCGGCGCCCTGTCGGCGACGATTTCGAAACGCAATTGGCCGAAATTCGAAAAAGCCGGTTTGGCGCCCGCCGCGCTGGTTGGTAAGATGGTGCGGTTGCGAGGTTTGGCGGAGGTGCGTTTGTCGCCGCAAATAGAATTATACCGGCCAGATCAAATAGAGATTTTGAACTTGAAAGACGCCTCCGCCCCGGCCGGTGCGATGGATTCGCCCCTTCAATCCCCGCTTGTCGACGCTCCGCGACCTGATTCACAAGGGCCGGATTGAGCCCATGGCGAATTTGCGAAAGATGGCGAGCTATGCGCGAGCAAGAGCGTCGGGCGTCGGACGCGTAGCGCTTCGTCGCGCGCTCGTTCCTGGTCTGTTGCTTGCCCTTTCCGCTTGCGCCGTGCTTGAGCAGCAGGGCGAGCTTGCGCCCGCCGCGCCGCCGGCGCCGGCCGCCGCGCCGCGAACGCTTGGCGCCGAAACGCCCAATGACGCCGAACGCAAGCGTCTGGTCGCGCTTTATGGCGGAGAATATCGCTGGGCTCCGGCGGAGCGCTATCTCAACGACGTGCTCGCGCGTCTCGCCAGCGTCAGCGAGACGCCGGGGCCGACCTATCGGGTGACGATTCTCAATTCGGCTGTCGTCAACGCCTTCGCCTTGCCGTCCGGCGACCTTTTCGTGACGCGCGGCCTGCTGGCGTTGGCGAACGACACGTCGGAGGTCGCCGCCGTGATGGCGCATGAAATCGCCCATGTCACGGCCCGTCACGCCTTTTTGCGCGCCGAGCAGGAAAAGCGCGCCGCGCTGATCGCCCAGGCGGCCAACGTCATCCAGAGTCGGCAGAAGGGCGAAGAGGTGGAGGCGAGTTCGCGTTTGTCTTTCGCCAGCTTTTCCCGCCAGCAGGAATTGGACGCCGATCAGATCGGCGTGCGGGTCATCGGGCGCGCCGGCTACGATCCCTACGGCGCGGCCCGCTTTCTATCCTCGCTGGCGCGCTCCAGCGCTTTGCGCGCTTCTCTGATCGGTCAAAAAGGCGGCGACAAGCCGGACATTCTGGCGACCCATCCCTCGACGCCCGAACGCATCCAGCACGCACTGATCGAAGCGCGCCAGATCGGCGCGCCGGGAGGCGGCGAGGCCGCGCGCGGCCCTTATTTGGACGCCATCGACGGCATGGCTTTCGGCGACGATCCGGCGGAAGGGTCGATCCGCGGCCGCAAATTCGTGCATCCTCGGCTTGGGTTCGCCTTCGACGCGCCGGAAGGCTTCGTGCTGGAAAATTCGTCGAAGGCGGTGCTTGGCGTCGCCGACGGCGGCGCGCAGGCCTTACGGCTCGACAGCGTGCGCGTTCCGCAGACGACGGCGCTCGAAACCTATCTGACGTCGGGCTGGATCGACGGTCTGCTTGTCTCATCGATCGAGGCGACGCAAATCAACGGCCTACCGGCCGTTCTGGCCAACGCGCGCGCGGGCGAATGGAATTTCCGCGTCGCCGTGATCCGCAATGAGGGCGACGTCTATCGCATCATTTTTGCGGTCAAGGCGTTGAACGAGAATGTCGATCACACATTCAAAACGGCGATCGGCACGTTCCGCCGCATCGGTCCCGATGAAGCGGCGCAGACGCGCCCGTTGCGGCTTGCCGTCATTACCGCGGGACCGGGCGAAACCGCCGAGCGGATCGCGGCCCGCATGGCTTTTTCCGATCGGCCGCTGGAGCATTTCCTGCTGATCAACGGTCTGGAAAACACGACGCTGAAGCCCGGCGAGAAATACAAGATCGTCGTCAACTGATTTAGCAGGATGCTGAAAAACGCCCCGATTTCGTCGGTTACTATCGCCCGGCGCGGATTTTTGTCGGCGATTTGAGCGTTGTTTTTTGCCGAATCCGGCGTCGGCGAGCGTTTGGCGGCGCCACTTCCCCCTTACCCCGCCCTTTCTTCGATCAATTTCGGCAATCGGATGAGGTTGTAGGCTGCGGCGGCGAAGGCAAACGACCAGCCGACCCGCTCGACGCCCCGAAACTTGGTTTTGCGCTGGCCGGCGACGGTCTTCATCCAGCCGAAGGCTTCCTCGATGCGTTTTCGGATGCGCTGGCTCACCGCATAACCGGGGTGGCGCGTGGTGCGGCCATCGATTGCGGAGCGCCGTCCGTTGGTGTTCTGCGTCACATGCGGGCGCACGTTCATCGCGCGCAGTTCGTTGACGAAAACGCGCACGTCATAACCCTTGTCGGCGCCAAGCGTGATGCCAACAGGGCGATTGGCGAGCGGTTCGATCATCGCAAGCGCGGCGTTGCGCTCGCCATGTCCGTCGGCTGGCGTCAGGCAGGCGTTGACGATCAGTCCGGCGCGGTTCTCCATCAACGCATGGCCGAGGAAAGCCAGCTTGGCCTCCATGCCGGCGCCCTTGCGATAAAGCCTGGCTTCCGTATCGGTGGTCGAAGCATGGGTCTCGTTCGAGCGCTTCTCGCCCTTGAAATCCACCTCGGCGTTGCGGCCGGAATCGGGCGGCGGCTCGTTGCCGGAGCCATCCTTGGGCTTGAAACTCTTCATCGAAGCCCAAGCCTCGATCAGCGTGCCGTCGACCGAAAAATGATCGCTCGACATCAGCCTTTTGACCCGAGGCTGCGCCAGGACGGCGGCGAGAAACTTAGCCGCTATCGCGCCGTCGAGCAGGCGGTCGCGGTTCTTGGAAAACACCGTCGCGTCCCACACGGGATCGTCGACGCCAAGGCCGACGAACCAGCGAAACAGCAAATCGGTGTCGAGACGCTCCATCAATTGCCGCTCGGAGCGCACCGAATAAAAGGCTTGCAGCAGCATCGCCCGCAGCAACCGTTCAGGCGCGACCGAAGGCCGGCCCGTCCTGGAGTAAAGCTCCGAAAAATCCGCAGCCAGTGTCGCGAGCGCCGCGTTGGCGATCTCGCGGATCACGCGCAGCGGATGGTCGCGCCGAACGCGCGACTCCAGATCGACATAGCTGAAAAGCCGCCCTGATCCCTCGTCCGTCCCGCGCATTCCGTCGCTCCTGTCTCAAAGCGATGGAATCACGACCGAAGCTGAAACGGAAGGGGTTTTTCAGCAGCCTGTTAGAGTTGACGGCGCTTTGCCTGTTCGTTGTGCTCACGCCTGCGCCGTCGGTCGCCCCGTGGCGGAGAGAGAGGGTGAGGGCGCGCCAAGGGATAGCGCATCCCGTCCCGTCTTCCGACGACCCGCCTCAATCAGAAATTGTAGTTGAGGCCGCCCTTGATCGAACCGGCGTTGAAACCAGACGCGAACTGGTAATCTCCCTTTATGAAACCTGACCAGTTGTCTTTCAAAGGGATGTAATTGACGTTGAGGCCGACAACGCCGTAATTCGTCACTTGGCGATCGGTCAAGGTCAACAGAGGCGCCGAGCCGCCGCTGTTGATCATAGCGTTCGACGCGCCGGCCAGAAGCGACCAATAGCCGAGGTTGGCCGAACCGTCGATGCGATAGGCGTCGGTCTCCATCAAGGTCGCCCCGCCGCGCAGGCCGATGCGGCTGCGCAGCAAATCCTCGCCGCCAAAGGCGATCTGCGCGCCGCCCATGTTCAGCCCGCCGACGCGGGTCGCGACATAGGCGAGCGTCGCCATCGGCTCGATGAAGCTCTTGCCGGGCAGGGCGCTCCGGGCGAATTCGAAGCGATACCCCGCATCGATAACGCCGCCGTAATTCTGAATGTTCGACCAGGTTTGCGATCCGCCAAAAGCGATATTGGCGTCGCTGAAGTGCAGCTTGAGGATGTCCGTCTTGAGCAAGGCGTCGACGAAAAACTGGTTGTTCAAATATGTCGCTGAAACGCCGAACGAGCCGCCTTCGTATGTCGCGCTCGCCGTGGACGCCTTAAAGTTCTGGATCGAGTGGATGTAACCGCCGGTCGCGCCGATCAGCAACGTGTCGCGCGCGCCGAACACATGTTGCGCGGCGCCGTCCAAGCCGCCGAGAACCGTGGCTGTATTCTGTTGGTATCCGCTCTGAAAAGCATAGTTTTTGTTCAGATCGCTATAGGTCTGGGTTTCCGAGCGGCTGCCCCAGTCGCCCGTCGCCGTCGCCCAAAGGCCCGGCATTGGAGCGGGTTGGGCGGGTTCGAGCGGTCCCTTGACCACTTTTGTGACCGACGGCGACGCAACCTGATCGGCCAGCATGTCGCGCAGGTTTGCTTGATGGTCCGTCCAGATCGTCGTCGTGTCGGCGAAGATCGATTGCGCCGCCGTCTTTACCGTGTCGAGAAAATAGGCGTCGGCGGTCGGCGCGCCGATCAGGACGAAGGCCGGATCGGCATTATACGCCAGGTCATATTGGAACAGGCCCTTCTGAATCGGGCCGTTCGCCAAAGTGAAGGCGTTCGCGCTCATCGCCGTCGCGGAAACCACGATCGGTATGCCCGCCGAATTGTAGACGGGGGCCGTGAGCGGCGAAACGTTGGTCAACACGATCTGCGTGGTTCCCGTTGCGCCGGCGACCTTAAGTTCATCGGCGGTCCCGGTGGTAAGATTCACGCCGACCTTCAAGACGCTGCCGGTCGCGCCGACATAGGCGCCGACCGAGAAGACATTGGTCGCCGAGCCGTTTTGAATGTTCAACGCGCCGGTGTTGACATAGGCCGCATTGGCCAAGCCGACCGCGCCGGACGCCACGTTGAGGGTGGCGCCGGTGGCGATATCGACCGTCGAAGCGTCGAGAGTCGAGCCGCTGTCAAGATTCAGGGCGCCGCCGGTCACATTGAGCGCCGCCGCGTTCAACACGCCGCCGGACTGCACCTCGACCACGCCGCCAGAGCTCGTAAACGCGCCGCCGCTGCTGGTCAGCGTTCCGGTGACGTAGAAATTGCCGCTGTTGACGATATTGCCGTTGATCTGACCGGCGGCGTTGACCGTGCCGGTATTGGTCAAGCCGCCATTGACGGTCGCATTGGCTGCGTTGGTGAAATTGCCGGTGTTGGTCACGCCGCCGCTGATCGCGCCGCTGTTGGTCGCCGTTCCGCCATTGGTCAGGCCGCCCGAAACCGAACCGGAATTGGTGAAGGCGCCCGAATTATTCGCGACGGAGCCGGTCCAAACCGATTGGTTGTTGAGCGTTCCACCCGTATTGACCGCATTGCCTTCCCAAACGCCGTTATTGGTGATCACTCCGGTAGAATTGGACACGACATTACCTGTCCAGGTCGCGCCGGGCGCGTTGGTTATAGTCCCGGTATTGGACGAAACATTGGCGTCGTAGGCGCCAGAATTGGTCACCGTGCCGCTATTGCTCAAATCATCATTCAGTGTTCCGCCGTGGGCGATGACGATCGAACCGGAGTTGACGATCCCGCTGGAAACCGTCAGCACGCCGCCGTTTCCGATGGTCACGGAGCCGGAGTTGTCGAGCGTCGTCACGCCGCTGAAAGAATAGGCTCCGACCGCTAAAGTTCCCGCATTGGTGAAGGCGGCGTTGGCCGTCAAGGCCCCGGTCAGTGTGAAATAGGCAGCGGAGTTGTTTTGGATGGCGCCGTCGATCACGCCCTGGGCGTTGACATAGGCGCTGTTGATCACGCCGCCGGCTATCGCGCCCGTCGTCGTCAACGTGCCAGCGGACACCGTGGTGACGCCCGTGTAAGTGTTGGCGCCGCTCAGCGTGACGGTTCCGGTTCCGCTCATGGTCAACGCGCCGGAGCCCGACAGAACGGCGCTGATCGAGCCGCCTTGCACATTGAAGGCCGAAGCGTCGAGCGTTCCGTTCTGAATGGTTCCCGCGGTCAGGGTCAAGGCGCCGGTGGTCTGCGTCGTTCCGCCGAGATCGAGCGCGCCGCCGGAGACGGACAAGGCTCCGGTCGAGGCGCCGAGCGTTCCGGCGCCGCTCAATTGCAACGTGCCGCCGGTCACCGACGTGCCGCCGGTATAGGAATTGGCGCCGCTCAGGGTCACCTGATCGGGGCCCGAAACGGTGAGGGCGCCCGATCCAGTCAGATTGGCGGAGATCGCGCCGCTCTGGGCGGTCAAGGTCGAGAAAGTCAGCGAACCGTTGGCGATGGAGCCGCCGGCAAGCGTCACTTGGTTCACGGTTTGCGCATAGCCGCCCAGATTCAACACGCCATTGTCTTAAATCGTGGTCGCGCTCGCCGAGCTGAACGTATTCGCCGCGCCCGCGAGCAGAATTCCGCTGCCGGAAATCGTCGTCGCGCCGGTATAGGCGTTGGTTCCGGTGAGCGTGGTCGTTCCGGCGGAAGCCGTCAGCGCAATAGCGCCGGAAAGGCCGGAAATAGAACCGCCGGTCGAGGCGATGCCGCTCGTGCTGTTCACCGAGCCATTCTGGATCGCGCCGCCCGACAGGGTCAAAAGACCGACGGTCAGGTTGTCGCCGCCGAGATCGAGCACGCCGCCCGACAGGGTCAAGGCGCCGCTCGATGCGCCGAGCGTGCCCGAGCCGCTCAATTGCAGCGTGCCGCCCTGCACATTGGTGCCGCCCGTATAGGTGTTGGCGCCGCTCAGCGTCACGGTTCCGGCTCCGCTCATGGTCAAGGCGCCGGAGCCGGACAGAATGGCGCTGATCGCGCCGCTTTGCACATTGAAGGCGGAAGCGTCGAGCGTGCCGTTCTGGATCGCGCCGCCGGTCAGGGTCAGAGCGCCGGTGGTTTGGGTCGAGCCGCCGAGGTCGAGCGCGCCGCCGGAAACGCCGAGCGTCCCGCTGGTCGCGCCGAGCGTGCCGGCGCCGCTCAATTGCAACGTGCCACTCTGGATAAGCGTGCCGCCGGTATAGGTATTGGCGGCGCTCAGCGTGACCGTTCCGGCTCCGCTCTTGGTCAGGACGCCGGAGCCGCCGAGAACCGCGCTGATCGCGCCATTCTGCACATTGAACGCGGAGGCGTTGAGACCGCCGTTCTGGATCGCGCCGCCGGTCAGGGTCAAGGCGCCGGTAGTCTGCGTCGACCCGCCGAAATCGAGCACGCCGCCCGAAACAGCAAGGGTTCCGGTAGTCGCGCCCAATGTGCCGGCGCCGCTCAGCGCGAGCGTTCCGCCCGCCACCGTGGTTCCGCCCGTGTAAGCATTGGCGCCGGTGAAGGTCTGGCTGCCGGAGCCCTGAACGGTCACGCCGCCGGCGCCGGAAATCACGCCGCCGAAGCTGGCGTTGGTCCCGGACGCGGTCGAGATCGTCAGATTATTGCCGCCGAGCTGCACATAGGTTGTGTTATTGGCTTCGCTGGTCAGCGCCTGAATCGTATTATTGGCGCCGAGCGCCAATGTCGCCGTGGCGCCGCCGCCGACGCGGCCGAGGTCGACGCCGCTGCTGTTCGCCAGCGTATTGGCGGCGCCTAACGTCAACGTTCCGGCCTCGACATAAGTCTCGCCGGTGAAGGTCTGGACCGCAGAAAGGGTGACGTTGCCGCTGTTGGCGCCGGTGCTGTCGTCCTTGATCAGCGTGCCGGACATGAGCGGCCCGGTTCCCATTTCCAGGCCGTCGCTGATGACGCCAGCGTAAGTTCCGCTCGTCGCCTGATCGAACAAGACAATGCCGCCGGCGTTGGTGATGTTGGGATTGGCGGCCGGCAGATTCGCCGTCGTGACGTCGAGCGTCGAGCCGGTTTCGACGACCGTGCCGCCCGAATAGGAATTGTTCGTTCCGGTAATTTGCAGCGTGCCGCCGATCAGGTGCAATTCGCCGGTTCCGGAAATCGTGTTGGCGAGAACGCCGCCGCCGTTCTGGGCGAACTGGACCTGGGTGGAGGCTCCATTCAGGACGATGCCGAACGTGGTAGCCCCCAGTTCGCTGGCGGCAAGCCGAAGCTGGGCGCTGTTGTCGACGACCATCGTGCTGCCGCTCACCAGCGTGACCTTGCCGCCGCTCAGATCGAACAATCCGGAGCCGTTGAACGTCAAAGCCCCCGCCGTCTGCGCTCCGGTCTCGGCGATCGTGGCGCTGATTGTCGAAGACAGATTATTGACCGTGTCGCCAAGCGTCAGCGCCGCGCCGTTGCTGATGTTGATTTTGCTGTTGTTGCCGACCGTGTTCAGCGTCGTCAATGTGTTGTTGGCGCTGACGTTAAGCGTCGCCGCGGCCGGCTTGCTCTTGACGTTGGACATGCTGACGCCGGCGGCGTCATTGGCGAAGATATTGGCGCCCGCGAGGGTCACGCTGCCCGAATCGATCGTGATCAGGCCGCTGACATTGGCGGCGGTGTTCAGGGTCACGCCGCCGGAGCCGGAAAAGCTCAGGCCGTTGGAGCCGGTGATCTGCGACGAAATGGTCGAGGAGCCGCTCATCCAGATCACGCCCGGGCTGGAGCCGAAGGCGAGCGTGCTGGCGGAAATGGTCGAGCCGCTGCCGAGGATCAGGCCGGCCGAATCGGTTCCGTCGCCGACGGTGAGCGTATAGGCGCCGGAAATATTCTTGCCTTCGGTGTTCAACGCATAGACGCTGGCGGCGCCGGTCAGAGTGGAGTTGCCGGAAAGAGCGACGACCTGGTTGGCGGTGGCGCCGCTCAGCGTCGCGGTGCTCGTATAGCTCGCCTTGACATAGCCATTGGCGCCATAGGTGACGAAATCGTAAGGACCGCCGCCGCCAGAGACATCGTTATTTTCGACGATCCAGACCGGCGCGATCCCGTTCGTCAAAGTCGCGCTGGCGCCGCTGGAAAACACTTTTTCGGTCGATCCCAGCGACGTCGTCGTGGATGGCTGGATGACCAACGTATCATTGGCCGTCTGGCTGATCCCGTTGGTGAAAGTGACCGTCTCGCCTTTGGTTCCGCCGGCGAGCTGAAGGATCGCCGTCGCCGAAATCGTCAGGTTGTTGAACGTGATCGCGCCCGCCGACGTCGTGCTGGTGTTCTCGATTTCCAACGTGCGCTGAACGTCGGTCAGCGTCCCCCAGGTCGAGGTCGCGCCGTTCACGTCGATGGTGGAGCCGCCGCCCAGAAACATGTCGCGCTCGGGCGCGCTGATATTGGCGCCGACTTGCAGCACGCCGCCATTCAACTCGATCTGGCCGATGGAGACGGCCGATCCTGTGGTGTTTCCGAGCGCCGCGTCGCTCATCACCTCGACAGTCGGCGCGTTCGTATTGCCGACAATGATATTGCCATAAAAATAGGGGCTGGCCGTCGCCAGGATAACCTTGCCCTTGTTGGCGCTGTTATCATCGAAGGTGATATCGGACACGCCCGTCGCGTTGCCGATGCCGACGCCATTTGTGCCGAGCGAAACAAGCTGGCCGTTGAGCGTGACGATATAGCCGTTGACGTTGATCGCCGCGACTTCGCTGTCGACGGCGATGGGACGGCTGGTCGTGAAAGTCGAGGTTCCGCCGCCGGCCGCCGTTCCGATCGTCAGAGTACCGTTGCCTTCGGTCAAGCTATTGAAAATAATACCGTTCGCGGCCTGAATGCTGGACTTGACATTGGTGGGGTCGAAGGTCCAGCCGCCGGGAACGGCCGCGCCGAGCGAACCGTCTCCGGCGATAATCAGATTGCCGGCGAGGATTTGCGTGCCGCCGGTATAGGTGTTGGCCGTATTCGCCAAAGTGACCGAATAGCCCTTGTCGTTGCCCAGCTCCATGATGAAGCCGACATTGGGCGTGCCGATCACGATCGGGTTGGCGGTGGTTCCCGCATTGATTTGCGTAATTCCGGTGAAGCCGCCATTGCCGTCCATGGCGCCGTTGGCCAGGGTGGCGTTGCTGATCACGCTCGAATTGACGATGTTCTGGCTGAGAATGAATCCCGGCAACTGCGCCGCGGTCACGACGCCCGAGACATTCGGCAGCGAGGTCGTGCTGGCGGCGTTCAGATTCCACTGCGTCGCCAGGGCGATGTCGCCCGCCGACAGATAGGGGAGACCGAGGCCGTTGTTAGCGTTGCGATAGGCGGCGGCTTCAAGGAAATCGCTGTAGAATCCGGTCATCTTGTCGAGGCCGGGCGTCGAAGAGCCGACCGCGCCGGTGATATTCGCCGCCGTGGCAAACAGCTTAGAGTTCTTGTTCTTCAAAATGCTATATTCGAGGCCGCGATAAACGTCGCTCGTCAGGCTGGTCAGGCTGGCCGGAATGGGCGAGCCTGTCGCCGTATTCACCGTTTGTGGGACTCCGTCATTGAGCGGCAGTAGAAAGTTCTGCGATTGCATCGTGGCGTAAAATTGCGCCGTCGTCTGATTGGAATAATTGGCGATGACATTGACATAAACGGTCGGGTCCGAGGCGCCGTAAATCGAATCTTCAAGCGCGGTGAACGTGTGATGGCCATCGGTCAGATAGAGTTTCCCACCGGGGCCTATAACCACCGGCTCGATGTCGGTTAGAAGATTGGACTGAAGCTGCGACGGCGCCAACAGATCGAAACCGGCTGCTTTCTTGCCGACTTCGGTGAAACCTTCGTTCATTTGCGTGGGCGCCAGACTGTCGACGTCGACGCTATAGAGCGCGAAGGGACCAGCGGCGATGGATGAAGCGTTCGCCGCGCTATAGGCTTGGAAGGCGGAGACGGGCAGTTGACCAGCGTAGGCTTGTTCGCCACAAATAGCGAGAAGGATCGCGGGGGACAGGAGCGTCGAGTAGAGAAGCGTTTGAAGTCTGGAACGCCCAGCGGCGGCGCGTTCATCGCCAAAATACTCGATTTTCATAATCTACGCACTCATTCCAAAAAGCCCTCGGACAAGGGCGTCGACCTCCAGTACGGTTGTTGTTTAACGAATTTTTGACACTTTTTTGCCGCAATCCCTGTTTCGGCACAGGTGCGGCAAAAATAGCACACTAGTTCTGATAGATATCGGCGCTTTTGGGCGCAGGCGCTAGGACCCGCGCCCGAGAGCGGCGGCGCCGCAGGCCAGCAGGTGTTCGATTCCGGCTTTGTCGTAACCGCAGCGCGCAAGAATTTCGGCGGTATGGGCGCCGATTTCCGGCGCCGGGCGCGGCGGGTCGAGCGGGGCGTTGGCGAAGCGCGGCGCGGGCGCCGGCTGCACGAATCCGTCGCCCGGCAAGAAGGATTGTCGCGCCGCCAGATGAGGATGGCGTGCGGCCTCGGCCAGATTGAGCACGGGCGTGGCGCAAGCGTCGGTGTCCTGCAACAGCGCCGTCCATTCGTCGCGGCGTCTGGTCTTGAAGATCGTCTCGAATTTTTGCCGCAACGCCGGCCAATGGGCGCGGTCGTACTGACGCTTGACGTCGTTTTCGTCGAGGCCGATGCGGCGTGCGAGCTCGCGGAAAAATTTCGGTTCGATGGCGCCGACGGCGAAAAATTCGCCGTCCGCGGTCTCGTAGACGTCATACCAGGGCGCGCCGGTGTCGAGCAGATTGGCGCCGCGCGCGCTGGTCCACAGACCGGCCGCGCTTAACGAGCAGAACATCGTCATCAGCGACGCGGCGCCGTCGACCATCGCCGCGTCGACGACATCGCCCTGGCCGGAGGCGCGGGCGTTGAGGACGCCCGCCAGCACGCCGAGCGCCAGATAAAGCGCGCCGCCGCCATAGTCGCCGACGAGATTGAGCGGCGGGACGGGTTTCTCGCCGGCCCGGCCGATGGCGGCGAGCGGGCCGGCGAGCGCGATATAATTAAGGTCGTGGCCGGCGCGTTCAGCCATGGGGCCGCTTTGGCCGTAGCCGGTCATGCGGCCGAAAACCAGGCGCGGATTGACCGCATGGCAAGCTGACGGGCCAAAGCCGAGACGTTCGGCGACGCCGGGCCGAAACCCCTCGATCAGCGCGTCGGCGTCGGCGACGAGGCGCAAAAGAACCTCGACCGTTTCGGGCTTCTTCAGGTCGAGCGCTATCGATTTACGTCCGCGCGCGACGAAATCCTTCGATCGCGGGATCGGCAGGCCAATGTCCTGCCCGTCGGGCCGGTCGACGCAAATCACCTCGGCGCCGAGATCGGCCAGCAGCATGCAGCACATCGGGCCCGGTCCGATACTGGCGATTTCGATGATTTTGACGCCCGTTAGAGGTCCCAAACCGCTCTCCTGATCGCCGAACGCCAATCGCCGCTTTCGCCGGCAAGCAAGCACGCCGGCTCGCCTTTGGGCAAGCCTGTCGTTCAGCTTTCCCGCAGCAATCGCTCGAACAACGGCGCGCCATAACGGCGCAAAAAATCGCGGTCGCCGCCGCACAGCGCGAGGGCTGCTTCCGCGTCGATCGGCGCCGCTACGGCCAGACGCCTGAGATCGGCGTCGCCGACGAGGCGATGAGGCGGCGCGCCGGCTTTGACGGCGAGCGAACGCCTGATCTGCTTGAGATCGCGCAAGCATCGGGCCTGCGCTACATTCAGCGGCGACGCCGGGACCGGCGTGTCCGGCAGCGCGAACGCCGAATCGTTTTCCGTTTCCGTCCCGTCCGGCTTGAGGTCGACGCCGGGCCGCGCCGGTTCGACGCCCGCGAACAGGCGGCGTTCGATCGCCTCGCGCGCCAGGCGTCGCGCCCGACCCGGTAGCGCCAGCGCGCCGCGCAGGGCGAAAAACCCGCGCCGACAATTGTCGCAGCGTCCGCAACGTGGGCTCTGCTCGCCCAGTCCGGCCAGCAGGATTTGTTCCCGGCACTCATGTGAAAGGCAATAGTCGGCGATGTTTCGCCGTGTTTCGGCGCGCGCCTGCGCCGCTTTGTCGTTGGCGGAGGCGCGGGCGCCGTCGTCCAGACCCCGGCGAAAATCGGCGGGTTTGAATAAAACGATGGATTGGGCCGGCGCGCCGTCGCGGCCGGCGCGGCCGATCTCCTGATAAAGCGTTTCGAGGCCGGACGGGGGATCGAGATGAAAGACGAAACGCACGGCGGATTTGTCGATACCCATGCCGAAGGCGATCGTGGCGGTCAGCACGACATCCTCGCGTCGGGAAAAAAGATCCTGCGCGGCCTCCCGCTGCTCGGGCGCGAGGCCGGCGTGGTAGGCCAGGCTGTTGTGACCGGCGGCGGTGAGCAAAACCGCCATGCGTTCGGCCGAGCGGCGGGACGCGCAATAGACGATGCCGCTTTGGCCGCGCCGCGCGGCGACGAGGTCCAGCATCTGGCGAAACGAATCGCCGGTTTTTCGGCGCGCTTCCAGACGAATGTTGGCGCGCGCGAAGGACTGGACGAAGATTTCGGGCGCGCGCAGGAACAGGCGATCGACAATATCCTGGCGCGTCCGCGGCCCCGCCGTCGCGGTGACGGCCAGCGTCTGCGGGGCGCCGAGCGCTTGGGCGGCGGCGCGAATTTGCCCGTATTCGGGGCGAAAATCATCGCCCCAATGGACGGCGCAATGGGCCTCGTCGATCGCCAGCAGGCTGACGTCGCAGGCGCGCAAAAGGGCCTGCATCCGCGGCATGGTCAGGCGCTCGGGCGAAAGGTAAAGCAGTTTCAACCTCCTGTCCGCCAAAGCCGCTTCAATCTCGGCGTTTCGTCCGGGCGGATTGGCCGAATGAAGCGCCGCCGCGGCGAGACCGTGGGCGCGCAGTTTTCGCGCCTGATCGCGCATCAGCGCGATCAAGGGTGAAACGACGACGGCAAGGCCGGGCGAAATCAGCGCGGTCAATTGATAGCACAGCGACTTTCCCGCGCCGGTCGGCATCACGGCGAGGACGTCGCGCTGCCGCAACAGGCTTTCGACGACCTGCTCCTGGCCGGGCAGAAAATCGGCAAAACCAAATTTTTCGCGCAAAAGCCCGCGCGCGGCTTCCATATTGGGCATAGTCCCCAGCCGGCGAGTTTAAAAAGCCATTCCAGCACAGACGGGCGTCGGCGTCATCCGCGTCCGGCGTTGAGCGCGCGGTCAAGGCGGGGCTTAATTTCGGCGCTCGGGAGGCGGCGAAACGCCTCTGGGCCGATAATGGCGGTTGTCTCGGACCGGAATATTTTCTAGATAGAATCATCCGTCGGGCAGACGATCAAAAGCCGGCGGCGGAGGATCGGCCCATCGGATCGGCCGCTGAGAAAAGGAATCGCGAAATGAAACTCGTTCATGTTTTTGCGGCCGCCGCTATGGTCGTGGGGTTTAGCGGAACCGCCTACGCGGCGGGCGACGCCGCGGCGGGCGAAAAGATTTTCGTCAAGTGCAAGGTTTGCCATCAAATCGGTCCGGGCGCGAAAAACGCCGTCGGTCCGATTTTGAACGGCCTTGCCGGCCGCAAGACCGGCTCGGTCGAGGGCTATAATTATTCCGACGCCAACAAGGGCTCGGGCCTGACCTGGGACGAGGCGACCTTCAAGGATTACATCACCAATCCGAAGGTGAAGATTCCCGGCACGAAGATGGTGTTCGCCGGTCTTGCCGACGCGAAGGATCGCGACGATCTTTGGGCCTATATTTCCGGCTTCAAGGCCGACGGCTCGAAGTAATTCCGCTCCGTCTCGACAAAAAACGACAAGCGGCTGATTTTCCAGCCGCTTTTTTTTGCGCGCGAGCCCGATGGCGAAGGACGGATCTTGGCCGCGGCGAAATCGCGCGGTCGGGCCGAGCCTCGGGTTGGGATCGGGCTTTTCGGTCTCGGCGCAAAAGCGCGGTAAGATGGCTTAGGCATTTCCGAAACAATCTATTGGAGGCGGCCATGAGCGTCGGCGGAACCCGGATCGAGAGCGACAGCTTCGGTCAGATCGAAGTCGAGGCCGAGCGGCTCTGGGGCGCGCAGACACAGCGCGCGCTGCAAAATTTCAAGATCGGCGCCGAGAAAATGCCGATCGAGTTGATACACGCTTTGGCCAGGGCGAAAAAAGTCGCGGCCAGGGTGAACGGCGAGCTTGGCCTGCTTAAGCCCGACCTTGCCGAGGCGATCGCCAACGCGGCCGACGAAATCGCCTGCGGCCGGCTCGACGATCAATTTCCGCTCAGCGTCTGGCAGACAGGTTCGGGCACCCAGACTCACATGAACGTCAACGAAGTGATCGCCAACCGCGCCAATGAAATGTTGGGCGGAGCGCGCGGCGCCAAAGCGCCGGTTCATCCCAACGATCACGTCAACCTGGGCCAATCGTCCAACGATTCATTTCCAACCGCGATGCATGTGGCGGGCGCGCTGGCGATCAACCAAAATTTATTGCCCGCCCTGCGCCAATTGTTGCAAAGCCTGCAAACAAAGGCGGCGGCGTTCGACGGTTTGATCAAGATCGGCCGCACGCATCTGCAGGACGCGACGCCTTTGACCTTGGGGCAGGAGTTTTCCGGATACGCCGCGCAGATCGCATACGCGATCGAGCGGATAGACGCGACGCTGTCCGGCCTTTACCGGTTGGCGCAGGGCGGTACGGCGGTCGGCACGGGACTGAACGCCCATCCGGCCTTCGCGCGGAAATTCGCCGCCGCGATGGCGCGCGACGCCGGCCTGCCTTTCGTATCCGCCGCCAACAAATTCGAGGCGCTGGCCAGCCACGACGCGCTGGTCTTCGCGCATGGCGCTTTGACGGCGGCGGCGAGCGGGCTTAACAAAATCGCCTGCGATCTGAGGCTGGCGGCGAGCGGCCCGCGCGCCGGGCTCGGCGAATTGCATCTGCCGGAAAACGAGCCGGGCTCCTCCATCATGCCGGGTAAGGTCAATCCGACGCAGATTGAAGCGCTGACGATGGTTTGCGCCAGGGTGTTCGGCAATGAGACGACCATCGCCTTCGCCGGGTCGCAGGGCCAGTTTGAACTGAACGTCTTTAAGCCCGTCATCGCCCATGTCTTTCTGGAAAGCGCGCGGCTCCTGGCCGACGCCGCGCGCAGCTTCGCCGTTCATTGCGTTGACGGGGTCGAACCGCAGATCGTGCGGCTTGAGCAGAACATGCAAAATTCGCTGATGCTGGTCACGGCTCTCGCGCCGCATATCGGCTACGACAAGGCTGCGGAAATCGCCAAAGCGGCGTTGAAAAACGGCTCCAGCCTTCGCAGCGAGGCTGTGCGGCTGGGCCTCGTCAGTCCGGAGGATTTCGACGCCTGGGCGCGGCCGCAAGACATGTTGGGGCCGAGGGACTAGCCCCTAGAGCGGAACGAGTTTTGGGGAAGTTGCTCGCCCGCTCCAGGCTTCTTCGTCACGGCGTCGATTGTTGTAAAGCCTTTCAGCTTTTCCACGCCATGCGCCGGCGCTTGAACGCCGGGATGCGATCGTCAGTCGACCGTTTCGAACTCCCTGACCTCAAGCTCCTCGATCGCCGGCGCTTCAGATTCGAGTTCGAATGGCGGCGCCGCGAACTTCATCGCGGCGATCAGGCCGGCGCCGACGCCGACGCCGATTTCCTGCAGCGAAGCGTCGCGGCCGTTTGAAAACTTGACGCCGTCATGATAGGCGCCGTGTTCGCGCCGAATGAAAAGGACGTCCTCGACCGGTCCGACGTCAAATTTCATCTGAACGTCCTTCGATAGATCCGAGAACCTCAGACGCGTGTCATACTTGACGCAGATCGCCGTCTTGCAGTCGTCGCGCGTCGTCAGTCCGATCGATCCGCTTGGGAAACGCGTCGTAACGTAGTTTTCGCCTTCCTGCGCAGCGCGGGACGCGTACATTTCCAAAGAATAGTCGCACATCGCATTGCTCCATGGTCTCGAGACACCCCCGCCCAACGATATCCGCGCTTACGAAGTAAGCGACGAGCGTCGTAGTCGTTGTTTCAGGACGGCTCCCCGAAGCAGGACGGGGCTAATTTTCGGCTCTCAGGGCGAGCCGGCGATGGTCGGCAAGTCACGCATGATATTGCGCGCGGCCTTGATCGCTCCGCCCGGCGGCCGCCGGGCGAATCAAACGCTAGCGCTAAAGTGCGGCGAAAATCGTATCGCCGCTGGAATTTTTCCGAGGCGCATTTTGCGGCGATTTATTCGTCGGCGCCGGTCTGGTAGCAGGCGACGGCGTCGTCATGGACGCGTCCTTTTTGCGCCTCGTCGAGCCTGTCGCTGGCCAATTCATCCCAGATTCCGGCCTTTTTGGCTTTTTGCGCGATACAGGCGCAGGCGCTGGCGCAAAGATTCGGAACCGTTCCGACCCGTTCGCATTGGGCCGCGCATTGTCGCAAAAAAACCGCTTGTTCGGTTCGATAGGGCGCTGTGACGAGCAGCGCCAGGGCCGAGAATCCGGCAAAGAAAATCGGCTGGTGGACGAGATAGACGACCAGACTGTGACGTCCGCCAAAGCCCAGCGCGCGCGCGAAAGCGTTCTTCGGCGCGTCGCCCGCCGAGGGCCACAGGTTTTTCGTTTGCGCGATCCGGCCGGCGGCGAGGCCGATGAGCAAGAAGCCGAGCCAGGGAAAGAGCGGGCGATAATCGTTGCTGGCGGGCTCGAGGCTCGACAGGCCGGTCCACCATAAAGGCGGAGTGTCGAAATAGGCGGACGAGAGGGCCGCTGGAGCGGCCAACGCCACAACGCCGAGCGTCAGGGTAAGCGGCCAAGGCGCGCCGATCAGGGGCAGGGCGATCAGGCTCGACAGGGCGATGCAGTGCAGGATGCCGAAAAAAATCGGCGATTGCGGAAACAGGGCGTAGGACGCGACGGAAACCGCGGCGGCGGCCAGGCTTATCTGCAAGAGCCGTATCCAGAAGGATCTCGCCGTCGCCAGACCGGGGCTTTTTCGTGCGGCGAGAACCAGACTGAGACCGGCCAGAATCAGAAAACTGGCGGCGATGGCGTGGCCGAACAACTTGAAGCCCGGGTTGAACGGCGCGTTCTCGTCGATCCAGCCGAAGGCCGACAAATCCCAGGTGAAATGAAAGACGAACATCGCCAGCAGCGCCGCGCCGCGCGCCATGTCGACCAGCCCCACGCGCGCCAGCGGCCGAGACGGCTCAGCGCTCAAGGCGGGCGGGTTCGATGCGGACAATCCCTTCACGGCGACTTGGGCGTTCACGGCGATTTGGAAAAATGGCTGAACACCATATCGGGCGCCGAAAGATTGTGACGCGAGGCGATGCGGCGGCCCGCCCAGAGTTCGGTGGTCTCGGCGCCGTCGAAATCGAGAATCGGCAATTCGCCCCAACCCTTGCCGCCCTTGGTGCGCCAAGCGACGTGGGCGGCGTCGGAATTAAACTCGGTGGCGTACATCGAGCGCAGCGCGGCGAAAGGCAGATCGTCCGGCATCGCGTCCGAATAGGTCACGTCGAGCGCGATGCGGTCCTGATCCACCGTCTTGATCGCCACTTTGGCCCAGCCGCCGCGTTTGAAATTGAGCGTGAAGGTTCGGTTCTGCGGGTCGAAGACGATGTCCTTCAGCGCGACGATCGGGCGCTGGTCGGTTTCGACCGGGCCGATCAGGAAGGACGAGCCGTAGGCCGTCCAGCGCATGTCGCCGAAGGGCAGGGGTCGGATGCGCCAATAGCCGTCCGGCGGATAGAGCACCAGAACCTCTTCGGCGCGTTCGCGATAAAGCACCCAGAGCTGAATGAAGTGAAAGCCGGGTTCGACGTGGTCGCCGACTCGAACCGGCACGTCGGCGGGGCGCCAGAACGAGGCGTAGTTGTAGCCCGTCAGCCACAGCGTTGGCGTTTCATAAAACGTCTTACGGCGCGCGTCGGCGGGGAAATGGGGGTCGTGCGTCATGTCGCAGGAGGTGAAATCGGGCGCCCAGTGGTCGGTGACAATGGTGTTGATGAAGGCCGGGTGGACAGCCTGTACCTGCATGTGGCGCGCGGTGGGCGAGACGAAGTCCAGCTCGATATTGTCCTTTTCGGCGCAAAGATCGGGCGAGCTTTTGTTGAATACGTTGACGGCCAGCTCCTTGGCGGGCGGCGGGGCCGCCTGGGCCTGGGCAGGCGCAACGGTCAGGGGCAAAATGAGGGCGACGGCAAGCAAAAAACGCATATTTGTCGGTTCCAGCCAAATCGGGCGCAACATAGGCGTTTCGCCCCGTCAGGTCGAGCCGGCCTCGAACTCAATTCAGTTCGGGAAAAGCTAGCTTCGTGGGGCCTTCACGGCCGCCGCGCAGCCGGACTCCCATCGCCCCAATCTATTGCCCCCTTGCGCCCCTTGTGTGGCTGATTGTGCGCGCCTTTGGCGCTGCCTTTCAAACCGCCGCGTCCGATCTGTCCGACGCCAATGCTCTTTGACGGGGACGTTTGATCAAGATATTTTCTGAACGCTGTTGCGGGCGTGGCTAAAAACACGGCGGCCAGAAGAACGATCAGGAAGCTGCGGGACATGGAATGTCTCCCTGACATCGCCGCGCCAACTCATAAAGCTTTATATTATAGCACATATTTAGCCTAAAGCCGGCCGAACCGGCAAAACTGGCTTCGCGCGCGCGAACCCGTTAAGAAGGAGCCGGAGCGAGCGCCTGGCGCCTCGCAAAAGAGAAACCCATGTCAGAAACTTACGCTTTGTTCGAGGCGAACGACGAGCAAGCGCGCGTCGGCGTCGAGCGCGCCATCGCCGAGTTGCGCGCCGGCCGGCCTGTCCTCGTCATCGGCTCTTCGACGCGCGTGATCGCCACCCCCGCTGAAAGCCTCGAACAAGGATGCGCCGAAACCCTTGAAGCGATCGCGCCGGGGCAAGTTCGCCTGATTTTGGCCGCCCCTCGTCTGCGTCGACTTGGCGCGCCGGCCGAGCGTGTCGAGCCGGGCCTGTTGGAGCTGGCGCAGGTTGATTGCGAGCGCGTGGCGCGTTTGGCGCTCGATCAGAACGCGCGGCTCGACGCGCCGGTCCTGCCGGCCAGTCCGCTCGACGAAGCGGCGCTCGATCTGATGCGGCTGGCCTGTTTGCTGCCGGCGGCGGTGCTGGCGGTCCCGCGGCAGGATGTGAGCGGGCTGGTCGAAGTCCATGCCCGCGACATTCGCGCGTTTCGCGCTCGCAACGTCAGTGGGTTGAAAATCGTCGGCCGGGCGCCGGTTCCGCTCGAAGGCGCGAAGGAGGCGGAAATTGTCGTGTTTCGGGGCGGTGAGGGCATGCGCGATCAGGCGGCGCTGATGATCGGCAAACCCGATTTGGCCGGACCGGTGACAGTGCGCCTGCATTCAGCCTGCCTGACGGGCGACCTGTTCGGCAGCCTGAAATGTGACTGTGGCGACCAATTGCGCCACACCGCCCGATATATGGCCGAGCATGGCGGCGGCGTGATCCTCTACCTGGATCAGGAAGGACGCGGCAACGGCCTGGCCAACAAGATCAGAGCCTACGCCTTGCAGGCCAAGGGCTTCGATACGTTCGACGCCGACGAGGCCCTCGGCTACGAGCACGATCAGCGCCGTTTCGGCTTCGCCGCGCGCATGCTTGATCTGCTCGGCGTTTCGCGCGTGCGGCTGATGACCAATAATCCGGCCAAGATCGAGGCCTTGCGCGCCGCCGGACTGGACGTTTCCGATCAACGCATCCAGGGTCGTCTGCATCCGCAGAACGTCAATTACCTCGCCGCCAAACGCGACCGCGCCGGTCATTATCTCGACGTTGATTGAGCATGCGCCCGCGCACTGACCGACAGCCAGGCTATTTGCTGGCGCTTGGCTTCTTCAGCCTCGCCAGCCTCTATCTCGCCTGGCCCTGGCTGTCGGGCCAAGTGACCATTCCCTGGGACGCCAAGGCGCATTTCCAACCGCAACTGACGTTTCTCGCCCATGCGCTGCACAGCGGGCAAAGCCCTTTCTGGACGCCCAATGTCTTCGCCGGCATGCCGCAGATCGCCGATCCGCAGTCGCTGATCTTTTCGCCGCCGTTTTTCCTGCTGGCGGCGCTCGATCCCGACCCCAGCTTCCAAGCCGCCGACGCCGTGGTTTTCTTGATGCTGACGTTTGGCGGCGTCGGCCTGATGCTCTATTTCCGCGATCAAGGTTGGCATGCCGCGGGCGCGCTCGTCGCGGCCTTGGCTTTCGCCTACGGCGGCTCCGCCGCTTGGCGAATCCAGCACATCAGTGAGGTTTTGAGCCTTTGCTGGTTCGGCCTGAGCCTGTTCGCGCTCGCTCGCGCGCTCGATCGTCGTTCAATCGTCTGGGGCGCGCTGGCCGGGCTGTTTTCCGGACTGATGGTGCTCGGGCGCGATCAGATCGCCTGGTTCTTTGTATTGACGCTCACCGCTTACGTCCTGTGGCGCGCCTGGAGCGGGCCGGATCGCCTGCGCCGCGCAGCCGGCATGGCCGCGCCTTTGGCGGCGGGGCTGGTCGTCGGCCTGATCGTCGCCGGCCCGGTGCTGTTGTTGACGATCGAACTGGCGCGCCAGTCCAATCGCAGTGAAATCACGCTGCAGGGCGCCCTTTACGGCTCGCTCCATCCAGCGGCGCTGCTGACCGCTCTGAGCGCCAATCTTTTCTCCATTCACGGTCCGCAATCGGCCTATTGGGGGCCGCCTTCGACCGCTTGGGGCGTCAGCGATCTCTATCTGGCGCGCAACATGTCCGAGATCTATTTCGGCGCCCTTCCGGTCATGGCGCTGTTGGCGCTGGGCGTCGGACGCGGCTTCATATGCGCGCGCTCGGTGCGGTTTTTCAGCTTTGCGACATTGGCGCTGGCGATTTACGGCTTCGGCAAGTATACGCCGGTCTTCGCCGCCCTGTTCAACGTTCCGGGCGCGGATCTGTTCCGCCGCCCCGCTGACGCCACGTTTCCGATCGGCGCGTTGTGCGCCCTTCTGGGCGGCTATTGCGTGCATCGCGCCTTTTATTCGCCAGCGCGCAAGCTCGCCCTAGGCGTCCTGATCGTGTGTTGCGGATTCGCTGTCGCTCTGGCGCTGGCCTATGCCAAGGATCGTCTGGGCGTCGCGCTCGCGCCGCTTGGCTTTTCGGCGATCTTCGCCGCCCTGGCGCTCGCCCTGGTGGCCTTCGCGCCGAAACTCTCCGCCCATCCCGCGCGCGCCGTCTTGCTGGCGGGACTGTTGACGACGTTCGATCTATCGCTCAACAACGCGCCGAACGAATCGACCGGATTGCCGCCGCAGACCTACGATGTCTTGCGGACAGCGACGCAAAACGACACCATCGTCTTTCTGAAACAGGCCTTGGCGGCGCGCGCGGCGCCCGACCGGCGCGACCGCGTCGAACTCGCGGGCGTCGACTTTCAATGGCCCAACGCCGGGCTCACGCACGGCTTCGATCACGATTTGGGCTATAATCCGATCCGCCTGAAAATCTTCTTCGATGCGACGCACGCCAACGATCACGTCGCCACGCCGGAGCAGCGCGTATTCTCGCCGGCCTTTGCGTCCTACAGGTCGGCGATGGCCAACCTTATTGGTCTGCGTCTGATCGCCACCGGCGTTCCGGTCGAAGAGATAGACAAAAGCTTGCGGCCTGGCGATCTGACGCTGCTGGCCCGCACGCGCGACGCTTATATTTATGAAAATCCGAACGCTCTGCCGCGCGTCCTGTTGGCGAGCCGCGCGCTCGCCGCTGACTTCGCCGCGCTTGAGGCAAACGGCGATTGGCCAGATGTCGATTTCCGCAAGGCGGTTCTGATCGACAGCGCCGATTGTCACGCCAATCCCTCCCTCGATTGCGCGTCGAAGCCGGCGGCTCTCGCGCAGGCGAGCGCCGGTTCGGCGCGACTGTCGAATTACGCGAATACGCAAGTCGATGTCGACGCCGACGTTCCGGCGGGCGGCGGATTTCTCGTTCTCAATGATGTCTGGCAAAGCTGGTGGAACGCCGCCGTTGACGGCGCGCCGGCGCCGATCCTGCGCGCCAATCTGATGTTCCGCGCGGTCGCGGTTCCGCCCGGCCGCCACAGCGTGCGTTTTTCCTTCTCACCTCTGCGTGGTTTGACGGAAGTCTTTTCGGCGGCAGGCGGCGAAACCGACGCGATGGCGAAAATTTACCAGGAGGGCGGCGAAAAATCTCCGTCGTCATCCCTCTCTCGCCAATGAGGCCGCGACCGGCGTGGTGGGGGCGGATCGAAATCGTCATCGTCGTCCGGCTCATAACCGCGCTGACGGCGCCGGGCGAAGGCGTAGCGGCTGGTCGCCTCGGGTCGCGCCGCTTCGGAGAAAAATTCATCGAAGGCGCGATCGTCTTCCTCTTCGTCCCGTCGTCCGCCCGACGACGCGCGTTGGCGAACCACGCCGTTGCGCCACCCTGACGCTCGCGTCAGACCGACGAGAAGGCCAACGAAAAGTCCGGCGCTTGCGGCGATCGGCAAGACCAGGAGGGGCAGCGGACTCGACGCCTTGAGCGGCGGACTCGCGGCGGCGATAATCCGCGCCGGCGGGCTGTCGGCCTCTTGCTGCGCCAGCGAGTCTTCAAGTTTGGAGAATTTGTCGTAGGAGCCACGCGCGACTTCGACATCGCGTTCGAGCTGGCGCAACGGCAGATTGTTGCGGCTGGTTTCGTTCGATTGCGCCTTCAGGCGGTCGAGACCATGCGTCAATTGCTGTTCGTTGCCCTGCTCGGTGAGATAATCGTTCTGCGCCGAAGCGGCGATGCGGTTCAATTCGTCGACCAACAAGGCGCGCACGCGATCGGCTTGCGCTTGCGCTTCAAGCAAAGCGGGGTGGCGTTCGCCTAAAGTGCGCGCCAGCCGCGCCACCTCGCGTTCGGAGTCGGCCTGTTGGCCGCGCAGACGCTCGATAGTCGGCGATTTCAGCGCCTCGTCCGCGGCGCCCACCCGTCCTTCGCGCGCGGCGCGCTGAATCTGATCAAGGCGGGCTTTGGCGGCCGAAACGCGTCCGCGCGCCAGACCGAGCTCGCGCGTCGCTTCCGCGATCTGCAGTTCGTTCGAGCGCAGACCGTCCGCGGCGACAATGTGGTTGGCGCTTTTATAGGCTTCGACCTTGGCTTCGGCGAGGGCGATGTCCTTGGCGAGCTGTTCGAGTTTCTGGCGAACCCAATTGGCGTCGTTCTGCGCGGCCGACACGCGCGCTTCGATTTGATCCTGATTGTAGGCGCGCGCCAGTCCGTTGGCGAAGTCGGCGGCTTGTTGCGGCGTTCGGGCGGTCGCCGTGATTTCGACGACATAGGTGCGCTCAGGCCGTTTGATGACGAAGGAATCGGCCAACAGTTTGAGATCGGCGCCGCCGGGCAGGCTAGGGGCGCCGCCGAGCAGACGCGACAGGAGCCCGCCCTGCGAGCGGTTGAATATCGGGTCGGCGGCGAGGTTTTCGGATTTCGCCAACCGCGCCAGAACCGTTTGCGCGGTCAGCAACTTGACCTGGCTGTCGACGGCGAGCGCGTCGCCGACCGGATTTAGCCCGCCCGCCTCCGACATCGTGT
This sequence comes from uncultured Alphaproteobacteria bacterium, assembly GCA_963736175.1. Classification (GTDB taxonomy): domain Bacteria; phylum Pseudomonadota; class Alphaproteobacteria; order Rhizobiales; family Beijerinckiaceae; genus Rhodoblastus. The sequence continues at coordinate 54,634 of CAVTNU010000039.1, forward strand.
GGCCAAGACGGGGGTCGAGCAGCAGCGAGGCCGAGGCGGCGTATTTTTTTGGCGCGAGCAATAAATACGCGCCGCCGAGCGCAAGTCCGCTCAGAAGGCCGATCAGGACCGGCCATCGGCACCGCCACAACAGGCCCAGGACGTCGCCGTCGGCGTGCGTGTCCTCGGCCGCGGGTTGGCGTGCGCGCGCGGCAAGGCGGCCCGGCGCTGAACGCCGGTAAAATTCGCCCGAATAGCCACTGCTGACGCGCATAAACCGGATAAGCCTTTATGAAACGCGGCGCCCAACGCCACCCGAAGTCGAATATTTATGCAAGAATGGTTGAGAAAGCCCTTCCGGCGCGATTTCCTCGAGGCTGAGCGGGCGCGTGTCGCGGCGCAGGATCAGCAATATGACCGCGGCCAGCAGCCCCAGGCCGGTGGATTTGCCGGAAATCGACGTCGACGTGCTGGCGATGACGAAAAAGATCGCGAGCACGGCGCCCGCGCCCACGCCCGCGGCGCGATAGAGCGCCAGACAATAGGCGGCGATTCCGGTCAGCAGCACGCCGGCGACGATCAGGCCGAATTGCAAGGCGAAAACGATCCAGAAACTTTCAATGCCGAATTCCAGCCCTTCGACGCGCTGTATGGTCGCCAGCAATTCCGGGTCGGGCCTCAGCAGCAGTTCCTCCCAGGAAAAGACCTTGAACAGGTCGAACATGACGAGGCGCGCGTTGGCGCTGCCGGCGTCTTCGGAGAAACGCTGGATCACCGTATCGAAAACGCCGGCTCCATAGGCGCCGGCTAAAGCCAGAGCCATGCCGATCGCCGCCGCGCCGCCGATCGCGGCCTGAGACGCGCTGAAACGGCGGCGGCCGATGGCGACGTCGAACAGGATCGTCGCGGCTTTCCAGGCCAGGAAAATATAGGTCAACGCCATGCCGGCGCGCCCGCCGAATGTGGCGAGCGAGATGACGGCGAGGCCCATCGCCGGAAATCTGATGATCGCCGGGAGCCAGCGCGCGCCGCCCTCGGCGAGGGCGACGACAAAGGCGCTGGTCGTCATCGCGTTGGACAGAGGATGGCCGAGCAACGCGGTGGAGCGATTGTCAAGCGCCAGCGCGGCGCGCCAATCGAAGATCAAGTCGGTGCGCGAAGGGTCCGCCGACACGTCCGGCGGCAAATCGACGGTGACCAACCGCCATGAGGAGACGCCTTCGATCAGACCGACAACGCTGTTGGCGGTGAGAAACAGGCAAAGCAGCAGGCCGAGCCGCCGCGCCGTCGTCTCGTCGAGATCCTCGATAAGCCAGAACAAGGCGAAGGGGAGCAAAAACGAGTCGAAGAAGGGCGTGATCGGATTTTTGGCGATCAACGCGGCATGCAGGGCGGCTATGGCTACGCCGGCCGCAAAGAGCAGCAACTCCGGATATCGGGTCAGCTTGGCGCTGATCTGGCGCGCCGGGCTGCGCTCGCTCGCCAGCCGCGCCGCCAAAGCGAGAAATATCGCGAAACTGCCGGGATGGACTTTTTCGAGGAAGGAGCCGCCGCTCGAGGCGTAATTCTTGAAGCCGAGGCCGTCGAGGGCGAGAGACGACAGCAGAAAGATCGCCGACACGCCGGCAAAGAGGAGGACATCGGCGACGATGCTCAGCGCCGGCCGCATTCGGGACGGCGACAATTCACCGGCGCGTTCATTGCTGTTGAACGCGGAACCGAACCGCCCGTATCCATCAAGGCGCATGGGCCTGTTCCTGCAACTTCGCGCCATGGCGTATTCCTGGAAAGCGCCGGCCTTTTGAACAAGACTATGCGGTTGGACGAAGGCGCCGCCAAAAAGACGTCGGTCTTTCAGGGCAAGGCTATTCAGTTGCGGCGAACACGACGCGCGCAGCCGACGCCCGCGGATCGGCCGACGCGTCCCAATTCAGAAAATTAAGACATCATCAAGCTTAAGGCCGCGTTAACGGCGGCAGCGCGTCAATAGGCGTTGGCGTAGGCCTTACGCGAAAACACCGTCATGAACAGAATGCGCAGATCGAGCCAAGGCGACCAATTGTCGATGTAATAGAGATCGTGTTCGACGCGGTCGCGGATTTTTTCCTCGGTATTGAGCTCGCCGCGCAGGCCATTGACCTGCGCCCATCCGGTGATGCCGGGTTTGACGTTATGCCGGCGCGCCGAAAGCGCGATCGAACGTTCGAACATCTGGTCGTGCGCCAAGGCGTGCGGGCGCGGCCCCACAAGCGACATGTCGCCAAGGATGACGTTGAAGAGCTGCGGCAGTTCATCAATATTGGTGCGGCGGATGAAGCGGCCGACGCGCGTGATGCGCGCATCGGAACGGCTTACCTGACGCAATTGCGCGTTGTCCTCCATCGTGCTCAGCGAGCGAAATTTCACGATGCGGAAAGGCACCTGATTGAAGCCGTAGCGGCGTTGCAGAAAGAACGCTGGTCCCGCGCTGTCGAGCTTGATGGCGACGGCGACGAGAAGAAAAAGCGGCGACAAAACGATGACGGCGCAGGTCGCGGCGAACAGGTCGAATAGCCGTTTCAACGCGATTTCGCTGATGGACAGCGGGCGTCGGACCAGTTTCAGGCTGGCGATCGGCCCGATCTTGTCGATGCGCGCGTCGCCAAAGCGGTCGAGCACGCGCTCCGGCCCCAGATGAATGGCCGCCGGAATCCGCATGAAAGCGTCGATGCAGGCGTCGATTGTTTCCGTTTCGTGCCAGGGCGTGAGAATGTAGATATCGTCCGGACGGAAAATGCGAGCGCTCGCCGCCGCCAGCAACAGGTCTTCGCGGAGCGTCTTGCGACCGCGCAGCACGGCGGCGCTGACAATATTGATCCCATGCGCCCAGGGCTGATAGCGCTCTGAGAAGACAGTCAATTCTTCTTCATAGCCAACGAGAAAAACGCGTCGGGTCAGTACGCCGTTGGCCTTTGCCGCCCTTCGCGCGGCATAGCCCATCGCGGCGCGCACGCCGATCGTCGTCAAGCCGCCGCCGGCGTAAAAGAGCAAAGCGGCGCCGCGCGATATTTCGGACGAGGTCTTGGAGAGGAAGGCCACCGCCAGACCTCCCAGAAACGACATTGTCCAGATTTCCAGCGTGCGCCGAATGGAATTGTCATTGTTGAGGAAGCTTTGAAATCCGTCGGCGCCGCGCATCAGATTGGCGGCGGCGAACAGCGCGGTCGTCAGCGCGCCGATATGCATCGTCATCTCGATCGGCGCGCGCCAGGCGTAAACAGCGCGATGGTAGAAGTCGGCCGTGACGAAGGCGACCGTCAACAGGGCCAAGGTGTCGAAAAAGAAGGCGAAAACCGAGAACGCCGCGCGCATCGCCGCGCCGTCGGCGCGTGGCAGCGCGTTCGCCCACGACGCTTTGCGCTCGCCAGCCTCCCGCGAGACGGCGCTGGGGCGATGCTCGATCGCGAGGCCATTGCGCATTCGAATTAAGGACATGGGTGTTCCATTTTGGAGCGGAAGTATGACAGTTGCAAGCGCGTCGAATTACCTAGTGGCGACGAAGCAAAGTTCGCGCCGCCGCCGTCGACGGACGCCGCCGCGGCCGGGTCCAGCGGCGCGACCGGCGCTTACAGCTCGCGCGCTTGCCGGAATGGCCGGAACGGGCCAGATTGCCGGGCGGTCGCATGCCGATCGGCAGTCGGGCGTGGATCGGCGCGTCGCTTGGCCTGGCGGGCGCCGGGGAGGGAGGCGGAACGTGACATCGGCCATCGTCGACCCATTCACAAAATTCAAGGCGCTCCAGCGCGAGGCTTGGGCGGCGTTCGCGCCGGTGGAGATATTCACCGCCCCGCCGGCGGCGAAATTGGTGAAGTTCGCGCAGGCTACGCCCGGGCGGCGCGTACTCGACGTGGCGTGCGGGACGGGCGTCGTGGCGGTCACCGCCGGCCGGCTCGGCGCAAGGGCGTCGGGGCTCGACCTGTCGCCCGCCCTTCTCGACCGCGCCCGCCGGAACGCCTCCATCGCCGCCGTCGATATCGATTTCGTCGAGGGCGACGCGGAGGCGCTGCCCTATCCGGACGCCTCATTCGATGTCGTTCTCAGTCAGTTTGGCCATATCTTCGCGCCGCGTCCCGACGTCGCGTTGGCCGAGATGCTGCGCGTGCTCAAGCCCGGCGGCCGCATCGCGTTCTCCGCCTGGCCGCCTGAAATGCTGACGGGCCAACAGTTTGAGCTGATCGAGCGATATTCGCCCGCGCCGCCGGCGGGCGCGGCGCGACCGGCCTCGCCCGCGTTGTGGGGCGATCCCGCCGTCATCCGCGAAAGGTTCGGCGAACGCGTGAACGACCTGCAATTCGCGCGCGACGCGATGATCGTGCCGACGCTCAGCGTTCGACACTCCCGCGTTGCGCAGGAGGCGACGACCGGCCCCCTGACCAAGCTCGTCGAGGCGCTTCAAACCGATCAGCCGAAACTGGCGCGACTTCGCGCCGAATATGAGGGCCTGCTGGCGCAGGCCTTTGAAGACAACGTCTTGCGTCTGCATTTCATCATGGCGCGCGCCGACAAGCGGTGAAGCGCGCGGCCTTGATCGATCCGTCGCGACGCCAGCAAGAAAGAAAGAATCTTAATCTTGAGGCGTCAATCTTCGGCCATTGTGTTTCGCCGCCGCCGTCATCCGGCGTAAGCATTGGCCTCCGCGCTGGGCCCGCCCGTTTCCGAGACCGTTTTCACCGATGTTGATCCGCCATACGCTCCTGTATCTGCCCGCTCAACTGCTGGGGCCGCTGACGCAATTCATCGCGGCGGTCGTGTGGACGCATTGGATGGCGCCCGACGCCTATGGCGTCCTCACCTATGTCATGGCGGCGCAGGAGCTGCTCTATCTGGTTTCGCTGTCGTGGTGGGCGCAGTTCACCTTGCGCTATCTTTCCCGATACGACGCCGCGCGGGAAAGCGACGTCTATCTGCGCGCCGAAGGCGCGGTGCTGAGCGCCGCCGCCGTCGTTCAGTCGCTGGGCGCGGTCGCGATCCTTTTCGTCGTCGATCAGCATCCGAGCCTTGGTCTGATGGCCAGCGCCATTTTCTTTTCGCTGACCCGGTCGCTGACGATGCACCTCGGCGAACGGGCGCGGGCGCGCGCGCAGATCGCCTATTACACTGTAGCGCAGACGGCTGGTCCAGTGGCCGGTTTCGTCCTGGCCTACGCGTTGGCGGTCTATGGATCGGCTTCGCCCGCCGCCGCGCTGGCCGGCTATGGCGCCGCGCAGGCGCTCGCTCTGGCCTGGCTGTGGATCAAACTCTCGGTGACGATCGATTTTCGCCGTCCCGAACGTCCGGTGATCGAAAAAGCGCTGCGCTTCGGCGCGCCGCTGATCGCCGCTGGCGGCATCGCCTGGGTCAGCCTCAACGCCATTCGCGTCGTCGTCGAACATCTGGGTTCGGCGGACGCCTTGGGGTTGCTGTCGGTCGGCTGGGGGCTGGGCCACAGGCTCGCCAATACGGTCGCCATGCTCGTCACCGCCGCGGCTTTTCCTTTGGCCGTCAAACGGTTGCAGGAAGGCTCCCGCGCCGACGCGCTGGATCAGCTCGGCCTGTCCGGCGCCTTGCTGTTCGGCTGCGTCGCGCCCGCGACGGTCGGCGTTATGCTGGTCGCTCCGCAGCTGGTCGACTTGATCATCGCCGCGCCGTTTCGCGCCGCGACCTTGTCGGTTTTGCCGTTGGCGGCTCTGGCCGGCGGCGTGCGCAACATGCGCATTCATTTTTCCGATCAGGCTCTGCTGTTGTTTGAACGCACGAAGCTGGGCATAGGTCTCAACGGCGCCGAAGCCGTGCTGGCCATCGTCGGGTCGATCGTCGGCTTCCAACTTGACGGCGTTGTCGGCGCGACGGCGGGCGCCCTGGCCGCCATCATCGTCGCCGCGATGCTCGGCTTTGTCATGACGGCGGCCTATTTCGGCTTGCGGCCGCCGTTTCGGCATATCGCGCGCATCGCGCTGGCGACCGCCGCGATGGGCCTTTCCCTCAAACTCGGCGGCGTCAGCGCCATAGGCGGGCCGGTTATGGGCCTTTGCCTCGCCATCGCCCAAGGCGTCGTGGTCTATGCGCTGGCTTTATCCGCGCTTTATCCCACTGAGACGCGGATGGGCATGGCGCGTTTGCGCGCTCTGGCGTCAGCGCGGCGTTAAGAATGACCATTATGGAAGTTCGCGGGAGCCTCACCGCGCCGCCTGTTTTCATTGAGACATTCGGCCCTATGGTCACTTGACATTCGCCCTTCATTCACGAATTCGGGGCAACCTTGTACATATTGCGCATCGGCGGCTTTGCCGCCGGCGCGAAGATTGGACGTGAATTTTGGCAATGCCGGAGAACATGATCGCGCGATTTGATGAGCCGCCCCTCGCTAAAATCGACGGGCAGTCGATCAATGTCCTCAATCTTGGCGACGCCATCGCCAAGATCATGGCGCGCGCGCGCCTCGGCGTCGGTTTCGCCATGGCGACGCTCAATCTCGATCATCTGGTGAAATTGCGCGCCGACGACGCGTTCCGGGCGGCCTACGCGCGGGCCGATCTTGTCTGCGCCGACGGGGCGCCGGTCGTCGCCCTGGCGCGTCGGCAGGCGGCGAATATCGAACGCACGACCGGCGCCGATCTCATTCGCCCGCTTTGCGCGGCGGCGGCGAAGGAAAAGATTCCGGTCTATTTCTTCGGCTCGACCAGCAACGCGCTGGAAGCGGCGAAAGCAGCGCTGCTTGCCGAAAATCCCGATCTGATCGTCGCCGGGCTGGAGGCGCCGCCGTTCGGTTTCGATCCCACTTGGTCCGATGCGGCGCGCTACGGCGAAAAAATCGCCGCGTCCGGCGCGCGCCTGTGTTTTGTCTGTCTTGGCGCGCCCAAGCAGGAGCTTTTCGCCGACCGCTTGCATGGGCTTTATCCGGGCGTCGGCTTCCTGTGCGTCGGCGCCGCGCTCGATTTTATCGCGCGGACGCAATCGCGCGCGCCCGCCGCGTTGCGGCGCGTCGGACTCGAATGGGCGTGGCGCCTCGCCGCCGATCCGCGCCGGTTGGCCTGGCGCTACGCGCAATGCGCCATTCTGCTGGCGCGCCTGACCATTGAGGAAGCCTTCAAGGCCGCCTCGCCCTCGCGGGAAAAACAATCATGACCTTGCCTTTGATCGCTCGCCCCTATCGCTTGTGCCTCATGCATTCGCTCGATCCGCGCGGCGCCAAGCTCGGCGGCGTCGAAACACATGTGCGGCAGATCCTTTCCCGCCACCCGGATGATTTTTCGGTTCTGTTCGTCGGCCTCGACGAAATCGGCGATCTGACGCCGGGCAAGGTCGTCGACCTCGATTATCAAGGGCGCGCTATAGAATTCCTGCCGGTCGCCCATGTGCCGGGCGAGCGCATCAACAGCGCCAGCAAGACCGTGCTGGGGTCGACGACCTTGCGTTTTTTTGTCGGAATGATCCGCCACGCCCTCGCCATCCACCGCGCCATCGGCGAGGGGCCGTGGTCGGCCGACGTGCAGCGCTACGAATTCGCCCTGCCGCCCAAGCTGCTCGGCGGGCTGATGGCGATGACCGTGCATAACGAGGGCGGCAAGGAGGACAAGATGGACAGCCTCTTGTCGCGCTATTGGTTCCTGCATGAATTCAATGAGAAGCTGTCGTTGCGCCTGGCCGATCACATCTTCGGCGTCAATCCCAATATCGTCGCGCGGATCGACGCCCTGTTTCCGCAATGGGCGGGGAAGGCGGAAGTGATGTCGGTGGCGATCGACACCGACCGCTTTAAACCGGCGCCGTTCGATTGCGCCGACGGCGTCTTGCGCGTGTGTTTCGCCGGCCAACTCGACGCGTTCAAGGACCCGCCGCTGATGTTCGCCATGCTGGCGAAGCTCGCGGCCAAGTTGAACGGCGCGCTGGAGTTTCACTATGTCGGCGCCACCGATCCGCATCGCTACGCCGAATTCGCCGCCATCGAAGCCATCACGACACGGCACGGGCCGAAAACCGCCGACGAGGTGGCGCAGATCATGCGCCGGTGTCATGCCGGCGTGCTGACTTCGCATTTTGAGGGCATGCCCTGCTACCTCCTGGAAATGCTGGCGAGCGGGCGTCCGGTCGGCGCAATAGCCCTGCCGCAATACGCCCCGCTGATCCTTCCCGGCGTCAGTGGCGCGCTGGTCGAGCGCAGCGATCCGCCCACCGCCGCGATTGAAAATCTCAGCGACGCGTTCGTCGATCTCTGGGCCTCGATCCGCGCCGGCGGGCTCGACCCGCAAAAGATCGCCGCTCTGACGCAGCCTTATTCGATCAAGGCGCAAATGACGCGCCTGTTCGACGTTCACCGCGCGCTGCAACGCGGCGAAAAGCCGGAGAGGTCTAACTCCCCTGCAATTTAGCGGACTGTCGCCGGAACTACCCAAACTGACAGGATAGGCGCCTGTCCGGCCCCCTTGCCCATCCTGTCCTTCTCCCCGTAATCGGGGAGAAGGAACGCTAACGACGGATGGGCTTTGGCGGTTTCGCGGGCATAATGGCCGGCGTGAGCGGTCGCTCTTGATGATCGATGGTGGGGAAAGTTTGACGCCCCCTCCTGTGAGGCCTACACGTCACATTCCAAATCTCCAGCGGAACAGGAACATAATGCCGGCTTTCAGAGGCGCGAGCTTTCAGGACAGACAGAAATCCACGGCCGAGGCCAAAAAAGCTTTGCTGGAAAAATTCAAGGCGCGGCCCGCCGCCGACGATCCGCTCGTGATCGAGCGCGAGGCGCGGCGCCGGGAAATCGCCGCGGCGCGCGAGGCGCGGGCCGTCGAACGGGCCGCGCGTTCGCGCGCCGAGGCTGATGAGCGGGCCCGTCTGGAAGCCGAAAACCATGCGGCGCTGCAGGCTCGATTGAAAGCCGACGAAGAGGCGCGCGAGGCGAACGCCATCGTCGAAGCGGCGCGCCTTCAGCTTGAGGCGGAAGAGGCGATTCAGGCCAAAATCCAGCTTGAAAACGAAAAGAAAGCCGAACGCGACGCCCGCTATGCGGCGCGCAAAGGGCGCAAGGCGGAAGCCAAGTCGGAGCAACGGCGGTATCGCTGAGCCGCGCCGGAAGCGCCCACAGGTCCTAGGCCCGCAGGTCTTTCCAGTGATGGATTGTTACGTTTCCCGAAGGCTGCCGCGCGGCCTTCGCCATGGCCGTCGCCACGTCCTTGCCGTCGATGCCGCGATAAAGACTCAAGGGTCCGACAAGAACCGGGTTGATGGCTGACCAAAGGCGGATAAAAAGCTTTTCCATCGGCCGATTTTCTTCCCGATGCCCTAAAAGCATCGAGGGGCGGAACAGATGGGCATGCTCATAGTTGAGAGCGAGGATGTCCCTTTCCACTTCTCCCTTGGTGCGAATATAAAAAACATTGGATTGAGCATTGGCGCCGACAGCCGTCACCACAAAGACGGACTTGGCCCCATTGTCTTTGGCGATTTTCGCCGCAAGAACCGGATAGTCGTGATCGACTTTATAGTACTCGTCCTGTTGCGGGATTTTCTTTTTGGTCGTGCCCAGGGCGATAAAAACGTCGTCCCCTTGAATTTGATCCTTGATGCTCGGCAGGGATTGCAAATCGCCAATCAGGATTTTGAGCTTGGGGTGTTCGGTTTCTAATTTTTTCCGCACCACCACGGTCACCTGATCGTAGTCGGGGCTTTGCAGGAGCTCCTCTAAAAGCGCTGAGCCGATAAAGCCGCTGGCCCCGAAAAGAACAGCTTTTTTCATGAAATGTCCCGCCTGACGACCTTTGGGTTGTTCAGTCTGATTTCTCTTCTTTATAGTCCGCAAGGGTGTCGCGTCACGGCGCCGGCGCGCTCAACTTCGTTCGCTCGACCTGTTCCTTCGCCTTCGGCTCGCGGCCGCGCGGCATAGACAGGAGCTTTCTGTTTAGCACAGCCGCCAGCCGCCGGATAAAGGTTTCGTCTCCGAGCGGGTGGGGGCGATTGTTTCGGCGGCCGGCGACATCGAAGCAATCGGCTTACTCCTCATCCTGTCGTTCTCCTCGCAATAGGGCGTTCGCAAGAACGCCCGTCTCTCGACGGGCTATGCGGGGCGAAGGGACGCTGACGACGGACTTGGCTTTGCCTTTCCCCGAATTCACGGGATAGGCGCCTTTCCGGCCCCCTCGCCCCGCGAAAGCGGGGAGAGGGCGGGGGTGAGGGGCGGGGCAAAGAGGCACTATGCCGTCAAAATTGCGCGATTTCGGCGGCTTCCCGGAATCATCGGGGCCAATCGCTTGCCCATCCTGACCTTCCCCCCGTAAACGGGGCGAAGGGACGCTAACGACGGACGGGCTTTGCAATCCCGTAGTTGGGTGGATGGCGCCCCGCAGCGGCGTCGATGCCTCAATCCGTCCGGGAATCGCTCTACGCGGGCGCGATCTCGTCGAACAGCGCGGCGTAATTGTCGAGCGCCGATTCAACCGAGAAATTGCGCGCGCGCGCGATGCGCGGGCCGGGATCGCCCGGCGCGTCCAGCGCTTTCGCCAGCGCCTGCGTCATCGCCGCTTCGTCGCCGACGCCGACCAGCAGGCCATAACGGCCGTCGTCGAGAATTTCGCCGGGGCCGCCGCAATCGGTGGTGACGACGGGCAGACCGAAGGCCAGCGCCTCGGCGACGACGAGCCCGAAACTCTCGCTGTCCGAGGCAAGCGCGAAACAGCGCGCCCTGGCGTAATAGTCCCATGGCGCCTCGACATAGCCCTTGAGGTCGACGCGATCGCGCAAGCCCAGCGCGGCGATTTCGGCTTCTATCCGTGGGCGCTCGGGGCCTTCGCCGAGAATGATCAGACGCGCGTCCGGCCGTTCAAGGCGGGCGAAGGCGCGCAGCAGCATCGGGTAGTTCTTCGCCGGCGCCAGGCGTCCGACGCTGAGGACGGCGGGCGGGCGTTGCGCCAGCGGCGGGATTGAGGCGTCCGGCGCTCCGCCGTCCGTGGCGATCGGATTGTAGAGACGCCGCGTGCGAGAGGCCGCCGCGCGCCAGACGTCGACGAGGTCGTCGCGCAAAGCGTTGGAGACACAAACCGTGCGCGCGGCAAGGCGCGTCAGCAGTGGCGTCAGCAGATAGGACAGACGGCTCAAGGTCCGCGGCTCGGCGTCGAAATAACCGTGATAGCTGATGACGACCCGGTCCAGCGCGCCGGCGAGCGCCGCCGCCGCGACCAGCTTCAGGTTGGAGGCGCACAGCGCCGAGGCGATGACATCCGGTTTTTCGCGCCGGATCAGCCTCGCCAGGCGCCAAATCGCCAGAAAATGGTTTGTTCCCAAGGTGCGGCGAACGACGGCGGGATCGAGAAAGGCGGCGTTTTCGGGCGAATCGAAATCCTGCGCGAAAACGACGTCCTCGCCGCGCGCCTTGAAGCCCGAGGCGAGCAGGGCCCAGACGCGCTCGGCGCCGCCGCCTTGCAGGGAATGCGTATAAAAAACAATCTTGCGCATGAACGCCCGGCTTCGCCCTTCGATCAACAACAGCTTTCGGCGGCGCCCGCTTGGCGACGCCGCGATTTATCTATAGGCCATTGTCGTTAAGCAGGCGTTTTTCAGCCGGCGGTGGTCGCTGACGCCGCCTGATCGACAAAAAAACCGTTGCAATCGCGGAGGCCGAAATCTTGCGTGACCGGCTGGGGCGTTCATGCCGCTGATCGAATTCGTCTTTGGACCCGAGCCGGCGCGCTGGCAAACGGATCTGTTGCGCCGTTGCCGCGCGGCGGGCTTCCCGGTCGTTACGGCGAGGGCGCCCGGTCCAAGCGCGCCGGCCGGTCTGCGCCTGCTGTTGTCGTTCGAGCGCCTCGCCTATCGCTTGAGCCCTTGCGCCTATGATTTGACCGAAGTCGAACGGACCGACGCGGGCGCCGCCGATCTGACCATAGACCTGTCGGGCGGGCGCGAAGGACTCATCCGCTCTTGGCCATTAATGCGGCCGCTCTATCAGGGATCGGCCGATCCCGGCGCCGTCGTCGCCGCCTTGCTGGCGCGACAGACGCCGCGCGTCGCGCTCGAATGGGTCGACATGCAGGGCGCGCGCGTTGTGGTTGAGGGCGATCTCGCCATTCTCGATCCGGCCGTGTTGTCGCGCGCGCTCGACGAAACTTTCGCGCGCCTCGCCAGCATGATTTTGCGCGCCGTCGAGAATTTTCGCGCCGGCTTCGCCTTTCCCGCGCTAGCGGCGTCCGCCGCGCCGCCATTGGCGGCCGTGTCGCCGCTGGCCTTCGGCGCCGGCGCCGTAGCCGAGAAAATCGGCGCGCGATTGAGAAAGCTCGTCGTTCAGCCCGAACATTGGCGCGTCGCCCTGCGCCGCCTCGACGGCGCCGGCGTCATCGACGATCTCGCCTGGCCGCAAGCGACCTATCAGGCCCTCGCCGACGATGGCCAGCGCTATTACGCCGATCCGTTCCTGTTCGAACATGAGGGCCGGACCCACCTTTTCGTCGAGGAATATCCCTACGCCACGGCGAAGGGGATCATCAGCCATTGCCTCGTCGGCGCGGACGGACGGGCGAGCGCGCCGAGGCCGGTTCTGGAAGCCGATTGTCATCTGTCCTATCCGCAGGTCTTCGCCCATGCCGGGGCGATTTACATGATCCCGGAAACCGGCGGCGCGCGGCGGATCGAACTTTATCGGGCCGAGCGTTTTCCCGATCGCTGGCGCCTCGACGCCGTTCTCGTCGACAATGTCGAGGCCTCCGACGCCACGCTGATGGTCGACGCGGGGCGATTCTGGCTGTTCGCGGCGCTTTCGGACGGCGGGGCGTCAAGCTGGGACGCTCTCGGCCTGTTTTCCGCCGCCGATTTGCGCGGACCCTGGCGGGCGCATCAACGCAATCCGGTTGTGATCGACGCGCGCGGCGCCCGCCCGGCCGGGCCGATGGTCAAAGTCGGCGGCAAATGGCGCCGGCCGACGCAAAACTGCGCCGCGGGCTATGGCGCGGCGATGCGGATCTATCAGGTCGAGCTTCTCGACGACGAGCAGTTTTCACAATCGCTGCTCGCCGACCTGGCGCCGCCCGCCCAGCTTGGCGCGCAGGGCGTCCACACCTTATGCCGCCTCGGCCCCATCGAGGCGATCGATTTTCACGCGCCGCTGGCGCGCAAGGGGTTCGGCTGGCTGAGATAGCGGGACGCCGCAATAATTTCGCCCGCGTCTTGACAGCGAAGACGCCCGCCTTTAGCCGGCTGTCATGACCAAAGCCATCGCCGCCGCCCACGAACTTTCCGGTCTCGCGCTTGTCGAGAGCCATTACGACGCGATTTTGTGCGACATCTGGGGCGTGGTGCATAACGGCGTCACACGCTTCGAGGCGGCGAGCGAGGCGCTTTGCCGGTTTCGCCGCAAGGGCGGCGCTGTGGCGCTCATCACCAACGCGCCGCGCCCGCGCGAGCAGGTCGCCGCCCAACTCGCCCATTTCGGCGTGCCGCTTGAGGCCTACGACGCGATTTTGACCTCCGGCGACGTGACCGCGGCGCTGGTCGCCGAGCGTCTGCCCGGCAAGGTCTATCATATCGGTCCTAATCGCGATTTGCCGGTTTACGAGCGGGCGGCGAATATCGCCGGGGTCGCGCCCCAGCGCGTGTCGCTGGACGAGGCCGATTTCGTCGTCTGCACCGGCCTTGTCGACGACGAGACGGAGAAGCCGGACGATTATGCGTCCGTGCTCAAGGCGATGGCCGCCCGCAATCTGACGATGATCTGCGCCAATCCCGATCTGATCGTGCATCGCGGCCAAGACCTGCTCTATTGCGCCGGGGCTTTGGCCGAAATCTACGAACGGATGGGCGGGACGACGATCCAGGCGGGCAAGCCCTACGCGCCGATCTATCGGCTGGCGCTCAGCGACGTCGAAAAAGCGTTGGCGCGCCCGCTCGATCTGGCGCGCGTGCTGGCCGTCGGCGATGCGATGAATACCGACATCAATGGCGCGGTCGAAATGGGCCTCGACTCGATTTTCGTCACGCGCGGAATCCATCGCGCCCAACTGCACGGATCGGACGGGACAGGGGATTTCGATCCCGAAGCTTTCCGGCGGTTGATCGAGGAGAGCGGTTTCGCGCCGTCCTACGCCATGGATCGGCTGTTCTGGTGAGTGCCGGCGTTGCTCGGATGCGGCGGCCCGTGCATAGTGCCGGCGTTGCGGCGAAACACCGGGGATTGGCCGAATGACGTTGCGCGCCACGGCGGCTCCCGTGTTTTTCGCTCTCGCCCTCGCCGCCGCCGTCTGGCGGGCGCCGGCGCCGCCTGAGCCGACGTTCGCGCCGCCCCCGCCCGTTAAGCCTTCCGCTCTCGCCGCCGAGTTCGCGGCCGAAAAGCTTCCCTCGCCGGCGCCGTTTTCCCACTCCGCCAGCATCGTCGAATTGCCCGACGGCCGCGTTGCCGCCGCCTGGTTCGCGGGCAGTCGGGAAGCGGCAAGCGACGTCGCCATCTGGTTCTCGACGCGCGAGGGTTCAGGCTGGCGCGCGCCGCGCGCCATCGCGACCAGGGCCTCGACCGCCGAGGCGACCGGGGCCTATGTCGGCAAGCTCGGCAATCCGGTGCTCTATGTCGAAGGCGACGGCTTGCGGCTTTGGTACGTCAGCGTCGGATTTGGCGGCTGGGCGGCCAGTTCGATCAATCGCAGTCTTTCCCGCGATGGCGGCGTGAGCTGGTCGCCGGCGGAAAAGCTGGTGACCACGCCCTTCCTCAACATCAGCACTCTGGCGCGTTCGCCGCCGCTGGCCTTGGCCGACGGCGGCCTCGGGCTGCCGGTCTATCACGAGTTCATCGCCAAACGGGCCGAGTGGCTGCGTTTGTCCGCCCAGGGCGAGATCGTCGGCAAGGTCCGCATGCCGAGTCGGCATCCCGCCCTGCAGCCGGCCGTTGTCGCGCTCGACGGGCGGCGCGCCTTGGCGCTGCTGCGCGACGCGGGGGCGGGCGAGGGCGCGGTGATGGCCGACGCCAGCGACGACGGCGGCGCCTCCTGGCGGGGCGGGGCCTTTTTAGCCATAGCCAATCCGGACGCCTCCGTCGCCGTGTTGCGCTTGACCAGCGGTAGGTTGCTGCTGGCAGCCAATCCGGTGAGCGGGCGAAGGCGCTATCGGCTGGAGCTGTTCGTGTCCGATGACGAGGGCAAGACCTGGACGTCGGCGCGCGTGATCGAGAACGATCCCGCGCGTCAGGCCGATTTCGCTTATCCGGCGCTGTTGCAGACGCGCGACGGCCGCATCCACATCGCTTACACCTATCAATATACGAGCATCGTCCACGCCGTTTTCTCGGAAGCCTGGCTGAAAGGCGGCGCGCTGTGACCGCCGCCGCGCTTTACGGTGAGTTCGCCGTGGCGCTGCTCGTCGGCGCGGCGGTTTCGCTTTTGCCCCTGCCGCGTCGGCGACTGATGGGCCTGCTCGCTGTCGCGGCGACGGCTTGGCTGGCCGCGCCCGTGCTTCACAGCCTCCTAGGCGCGCCCTCGTTCACGCTGGCCCAATTGGCGCTGCTGCGTCTGGCCGCGCCCGATCGTCTTGCCGAACCGGATTGGCGCGCGAACGCGGCCTTCGTCGTCGTCGCCGCCGTGTTTTATACGCTGGCGCTTGGTGTCGGACCCTTCGATCCGTTCGATCTGGGCTACCATCCCCTGCCGCTGCTGGCGGCGCTGATTCCGGTTGGACTTGTTCTGGCCTGGCGCGGCGAGGCGCTGGCGCTGAGCGTTCTGGGCTTCGATCTGCTGGCCTACGCGTTCGGCCTGTTCGACAATTTGTGGAACGCCTGCCTCGACCCGGTGCTGACGATCGTCGCTGTGTTCCTGCTGCTGCGCCGCATGGCGGTTAAACCGCGCCGCGCCGTCGTCAGCCGCGCGGGTCGCCGAAAAACGCGGGAATTTTCTCGTCCCGCCTGATATGCGCCAGCATCTGATCGGCGGCGTCGAGCGCCTCGGCGATGGTGACGTCCATATCGAGATAGCGATAGGAGCCGAGCCGCCCGACGAAACTGACGCCCGACGCCGCTTGCGCCCGCGCCACGTATTTTTTCAGCATCGCTTCTTCGTCGGCCAGCAGGATCGGATAATAGGGAATGTCGGCCGGGCCGCACAGGCGGCTGAATTCGCGGGTGCAGACGGTCGCCTCGAATGTCTGCTTTTCCCAGGGCGCGAAATGCTTGTGTTCGGTGATGCGGGTGTAGGGAACGCTTTCGTCGCAATAATTGAGCACGGCGGCTCCCTGATAGTCGCCGGTCGCGCGGAAAACTTCGAAATCCAGCGTGCGATAGCCGAGGCGACCGTATTCATGGCCGAAATAGCGGTCGATGGGACCGCTATAGATCACATGCGCGAATTTTTCGTCCAATTCCTCGAAACGCGCGCCAAGCCGCAATTCGAGATAGGGCGTCGCAAGGATCGCGGCGACGATCTCGCTGTAGCCGCCCTTCGGCATGCCCTGGTAAGGATGGGCGAAATAGCTGTCGTCATAATCGAAGCGCAAGGGCAGGCGGTTGAGAATGGCGGCGGGCAGCCGCGTCGGTTCGACGCCCCATTGCTTGCGCGTATAGCCTCGGAAAAACGCGTGATAGAGCTCCGGGCCGATCATGCTCAGCGCCTGCTCCTCGAAATTGGCTGGATGTTCGATTTTTTGCGATTTGCCGGCGATGAAGGCGCGCGCCTCAATCGGCCCCATGACCGCGCGAAAGAACTGGTTGATGGTCAAAAGATTGACCGGCAGCGAATAGACCGCCCCGCCGCTGACGGCCATGACGCGATGGTTATAGGGCGCCCACGCGCCGAATTGCCGGACATAGTCCCAGACGCGCTCCGAGGCGGTGTGGAAGATATGCGGACCATAGACATGCGTCATCACGCCGGTCTCGGCGTCGCGCGCTGTGTGACAATTGCCGGCCGCGTGCGCGCGCTCGTCGACGACGAGGACCTCGCGGCCGGCCTCCGCCAGCGCCCGACCGATGACCGCGCCGGAAAAGCCGGCTCCGACGATGCAATATCTCATGGGGGACTCGTTAGCGTTTGCGAATTGGGGGGCGAGAAAAGGTCCGAGCGCCCCCCCGTTGGATTCATAGCGATCTTGTCTGCGGTGGCACAATCGATTTCGGAGCGGGCGCGCCAGATCGCCCCGATCGACGGCGCTGATCCGTCCAAATCTCAGTCCGGACGCTCGGGACTCCCGGCTTTTTTGTCTTGAAGCTGCGCGATGACCTTTTGCGCCGCGGCGATCTGTTCCACATAACGCTGCGACTGGGCATGATAGGCGCCAATTTGCTCTTGCAGGGCGGAAATAAGGGACTGCGCTTCTTCGATTTGCTCGTTGTAGCGCTCGGCCTGCCGTTTATATCCGTCGACCTCGCGCTTTCTTTCCGTCTCGATTTGACTGATCTGCGCGGCGTTCAGCGTCGCCTGCCTAGCGTAGTCGGCAATTTGTTTTCGCAAGTCGCCGATAGCGGCCTCGGCGTTGGCGATCTGCTCGTTGTAGCGCTCGGCCTGCCGTTTATATCCGTCGACCTCGCGCTTTCTTTCCGTCTCGATCTGACTGATCTGCGCGACGTTCAGCGCCGCCTGCCTGGCGTAGTCGGAAATCTGTTTTCGTAAGTCGCTTGTCGCGCCGTCGGCATGGGCGATCAGTTCTTCATATGTGGCTGATTGTGTCTTGTAAGACTCGATCACGCGTTCATGTTCTCGCATGGCGGCCAGAGAGCGCGTTGTATTCATCATGTAAGGTCCAGTATTCGATTTTTAGAACCTCTTCGATTTGCTCGTTGTAGCGCTCGGCCTGCCGTTTATATCCGTCGACCTCGCGCTTTCTTTCCGTCTCGATTTGACTGATCTGCGCGGCGTTCAGCGTCGCCTGCCTAGCGTAGTCGGCAATTTGTTTTCGCAAGTCGCCGATAGCGGCCTCGGCGTTGGCGATCTGCTCGTTGTAGCGCTCGGCCTGCCGTTTATATCCGTCGACCTCGCGCTTTCTTTCCGTCTCGATCTGACTGATCTGCGCGACGTTCAGCGCCGCCTGCCTGGCGTAGTCGGAAATCTGTTTTCGTAAGTCGCTTGTCGCGCCGTCGGCATGGGCGATCAGTTCTTCATATGTGGCTGATTGTGTCTTGTAAGACTCGATCACGCGTTCATGTTCTCGCATGGCGGCCAAGAGCGCGTTGTATTCATCATGTAAGGTCCAGTATTCGATTTTTAGAACCTCAAGTTGACGGCCAATGGCCAGAGTCGCTGTCCAAACCGGCTTGTTTCGATGGTGGCGAAGGCTCTCCGTCGGCCGCGCGCCAACGTGGCGCTCCAATGAGTCCAGCGGTTCGGCGTTTTGGTTCAAATAGGCGCGGTGGCGCCGATAGCATTCCGCCAGGGTTGGGCCGCGCAAACGCCAGCGATAATATTCGATGTCGAACAAGAGGTCCTTAGGCAGCAAATAGCCGATGAAATAGGCGTTGGCCCACAAGTCGCCGTGTTGGGCGACGTCGGCGGCGGCGGGATGGTCGCTTGAAAACAATGCGGCGGATAGCTCGCCATAGGCGGTAAATGGCACGTCCCACAGCGCGGCTTCCACCGCCAGGCTGGAGTTTATGGTGAGCAGGCGTTCGATTTTGTGCAGGAATTCGATCGAATTAGCAGAGCTGTCGGCTACACCCAATCCGTGCCGATAGCTAAAATGGGCCGCC
Organism: uncultured Alphaproteobacteria bacterium; assembly: GCA_963736175.1. Lineage (GTDB taxonomy): Bacteria > Pseudomonadota > Alphaproteobacteria > Rhizobiales > Beijerinckiaceae > Rhodoblastus. Next base: position 73,265 of record CAVTNU010000039.1, read on the forward strand.
GGATGACTTCGGATCAGGATCGAATCCGGCGCGCGCACGGCCAACGCGCGATAGGCGAGGGAAAGCGAGCTCTCGCCGTTTCCGTAGGCGATGATATTTGAATCATCCTCGACTTGCAGCGCCAAACCGACGGGATATTTCGGCGCGCTGGTTTTGGCGTCGGCGGCGATATTCTTGACAAGCGCGCCGCGAAGCCTCGCCTTCGACCAAAGCTCCTCGTCGCGAAACGCGTCCTGGAGCCTGGCTTGCGTCCATTCACGGGGGGGCGTCGAACCGCCGTTTACCCCGGAAAAATCGAAATAATAGCCGCCGACGTAGTTTGGCCCGCGCAGCGGGCCGATCTCATTATGTATAACCGGCGCATTCAGTCTTTTCGCGGCCTTGTTGAGCGATGGACAATTGCACCAGGACAGGAAGGCTTCGATCCGCGCGCCGGCGGCGACGTTTTTCGCGGCCTCAAAAATAGCGTCCGCAAAGGGGTCGAAATGCATGGTCAGGGCGCGCCTGAAAGCTTCCAGCTGTCCCTGACCGCCGGCGTATAAGGGCGCTGCGGCCGCATTGGGCAATGACGCCTTGCGATATTCCCGAAACCGCTCGCGCGATATGCAGTCGAACTCAAGGTCAATAATTTTCAAGGTTTCGCCGAACGGAATAAAGGCTTCGTCGAAATAGGAATCGTCGCCGATGAAAGCAATGTCTCTGGGCGCGAAATGCGCCATTTGCGCCAGCATAACCCAGTGATAAAGCGGGCCGCTGCCACGATCTATGTACGGCAGCAGGAACGAAACAAACATCCAGCGGCTCCAACTCTCAACGGCTGCTTTTGTCGAACAGACGAACGTTGCAAATGTTTTCTTCGGCGAAATGATGGCGACGTTCCGTACGATCGCTCTTTTCGATCGGACGCGCCGGATTGCGCGGCGTCGACGCTTCATAGCATGGCGCGCGACGAAATGTCGTCGGCGCTGGTTCAAATGGCGGCGTGACGTTGGCGCGCATAATCCCTGTTGCCTGGGTCAATTAAAAGAACATATGCTGAATATCGTTCTTGCCTGTAATCAATTTTGCTGATCCACAAAAAAACCCTGGGCATGGGCTTGCCTCAACTCAAAAATTTGCTCAAAAAACTTAATTGGGATGGGGCTGGCGAGCGTTGGCGTTAGATTGATTTCCGGCGGGAAGCCTGTCTTCATTTTTGGTTTTCCGTCAGCCCGTCTGTTTCATGTTTTGTGGGGCGAGATGTTGTTCGAAAGCTTATGGCAGCGTTTATTCGAAAAATATCGTGAGTCGCATGGCGTGCCGAGCGTACTGGAGCCGTCGACCCCGGAAATTGAGGATGAGTTCGATCCGGAATACTATCTAGCCCGTTATGAAGACTTGCGCGTTGCAGGCGTTGAGCCGCGTGCGCATTGGGTGAATCATGGCCGAAAAGAGGGTCGGATAAGCGTTCCTGTGAAATGGAGCGTGACGGGTTCGGAAACAGACTTCGACCCGAACAGGAAAACGCTGCTCGTCGTCGTTCATGAGGCCTCGTTCACGGGCGCGCCCATTTTGGGGTTCAACATCGTCGAATGTTTCATGGATCGATATAATATCGTCACCGTGATGTTGGGCGGCGGCGCCATGACCGATGATTTCATCGCGTCTTCGCGCATGACCTTTCAAATCGCCGATTTTTCGGCTTATGACGCGCAACGGGTTGCGATTGAGGCGATTAAGCGAACGAAACCGGATTTTGCGATCGTCAACAGCGCCTGCGCCTATTCCGTACCGGAGGTTTTAACCAAAGCGGGTGTGCCAAACATTACGCTTGTGCATGAATTTACCTCTTATCTTTGGCCGCCTTCCGCTATGGCGGATCTTATTCGCTGGTCCTCGCACACGGTCTTTTCCTGTGCGCTCATTCGGCAGGACGCCGAGACCTGTTACCCGGACTGGCGTCCCGGCGTCGCCGCGCATATTTTGCCGCAGGGACGCTGCATTGTTTCGAGCCAGACTGACGAGGACCGGATACGTCAAGTCTTCGCGCGCACGCATGACAACACCCGATTCGTGATCGGCATTGGCAGCGTCAATTTGCGCAAGGGCTGCGATCTCTTCATCCAGTGCGCCTATCACATGGTTCGCTCGGCGCCGGATCGCGATATCCGCTTCGTATGGATCGGCGATGGGTATGCGCCTCAACAGGACAAGACTTATTCCATCTATCTGGCGGAACAAATCCAGCGCAGTGGTTTGGCGGGTCGCGTCGATTTCGTCGCGAGCGTCGGCGCTCTGGACAAGGTCTATGCTTCGGCGGCGGTTTTCCTCCTGACGTCGCGGCTCGATCCATTGCCGAACGTCGGCATCGACGCCATCAGTCTTGGACTGCCGATCGTTTGCTTCGAAGGAGCGTCCGGTATCGCTGACGTCTTGCACGAAGAAGGACTTGGGAAAGCATGCGTCGCCCCTTACCTTGACACCCATGCCATGGCGTCGCAAGCGCTCGCGATTCTTGACGATGCGGCCAGCAATGAAAATCTGCGAATTCGTTTGCGTGAAATTGGCGCGCAACGTTTTGAGATGCAGCGTTATGCCAAAAAACTCGAACAGTTGCTGTTTAGCGCCGCCGGCAATATGCGCGATGAAGAGAATGAAATTCGCGCGCTCCTTGAAAGCAATGG
>CAVTNU010000040.1:0-125451 GCA_963736175.1 uncultured Alphaproteobacteria bacterium
CTGTTCAGTTCTCAATACAGTCCAGGCATGTCGAGTATGAGATTGAGGTCGAGCGCTGCGCGCCATCTGGCGTTTTTGATGTTATCGCATCCTGCGGCCCTGAGCAGGTTGTAAGCGAAGGAGCGCAAGCGGGCGGCGATGTCCGGGTTCTTGCGAATGCGTGAAGCGTCCTCGGCGAAGGTGACATCGCGTACATAATGGCTGGAGTTCTCGATCCGCCAATGCCGGCGTATGTGTTCATTCCATTGTTCGGGCGTTGGACCGCTGAGCGAGGAGACCCAGAAGACGATCTCGCTCGTCTGGCTCCAATACCCGGTTTTTGCGTCGCGTTTGGACACGGAGCGCTCCAACCGCAGGACGGTTTTGATCAGCGGTTCCCATGCCGCGCCGCGGAACCACGCCTTGGCCGGAAACACCGTCAGGTCCCGCGTTTCACAGCGATTGCGGCCTTTGGATTTGCTCGTCGCGGAGCCGCTTGGCTTGCGCCCCATCGATCCAAGTTCGAGCTGGCGGCGTAGTTTCGGCTGGTTGTCCTTGACCTGCGTGAGCAGATGGTTGCCCGAAGCGATCACGCGGGCAAATCCTTTTTTTGGCAATGCTCGGCGTCGAGCGTGAAGAGGCAGCCCTTCAGACCGAGCGCCTCGATCAATTCCGGCGCCGCCGGGATTTCGTTGCTTTTCTCGTCAACCATCAGATGGCCGAGTACGATTTGATCGGCCTGGCGCAGCGCCGACAGCATATGCGCGGCCTTTCGGTCGCAAAAGGCGTCGAAACTGCCGCGCAGGGTCTTGCCGTCAACGGCAATCGCCGTGGGCCCCTCGGGCGATGGCGGCGTTGGCAGCGACGCGGCATGGCGGCGAAACGCGTCCTCCAGAGCCGTTGAATCGATCCCTTGCAAGATCAGCCGCAAGCCCGAATAGGACGGCGCATAACGCAGGCTCAGATTGAAGGCTTTGTTCAGTCGCTGTCGATGAGCATTAACAAATTCATGCAGTTGCCGATAGGAATTGGCGCCGGCGACCATGCCCAGGATCGCATAGAGCACCACCGTCGCCAGTTCAAACCGAAGCCCTTCCCGTCGACGATGATCTGGAACCGAGCGCAAAATCTCCAGCAACGACACCGCCATACGACAACCTCCGATTCGGGTTGTCGCCTATAGATTCACACATTTTCGCTCGCTGGAATCCCCAAGCGCACTTAAAGTCTAGAGAACTGAACAGCCCTGCCCAGAAGACGATCTCGCTCGTCTGGCTCCAATACCCGGTTTTTGCGTCGCGTTTGGACACGGAGCGCTCCAACCGCAGGACGGTTTTGATCAGCGGTTCCCATGCCGCGCCGCGGAACCACGCCTTGGCCGGAAACACCGTCAGGTCCCGCGTTTCACAGCGATTGCGGCCTTTGGATTTGCTCGTCGCGGAGCCGCTTGGCTTGCGCCCCATCGATCCAAGTTCGAGCTGGCGGCGTAGTTTCGGCTGGTTGTCCTTGACCTGCGTGAGCAGATGGTTGCCCGAAGCGATCACGCGGGCAAATCCTTTTTTTGGCAATGCTCGGCGTCGAGCGTGAAGAGGCAGCCCTTCAGACCGAGCGCCTCGATCAATTCCGGCGCCGCCGGGATTTCGTTGCTTTTCTCGTCAACCATCAGATGGCCGAGTACGATTTGATCGGCCTGGCGCAGCGCCGACAGCATATGCGCGGCCTTTCGGTCGCAAAAGGCGTCGAAACTGCCGCGCAGGGTCTTGCCGTCAACGGCAATCGCCGTGGGCCCCTCGGGCGATGGCGGCGTTGGCAGCGACGCGGCATGGCGGCGAAACGCGTCCTCCAGAGCCGTTGAATTGATCCCTTGCAAGATCAGCCGCAAGCCCGAATAGGACGGCGCATAACGCAGGCTCAGATTGAAGGCTTTGTTCAGTCGCTGTCGATGAGCATTAACAAATTCATGCAGTTGCCGATAGGAATTGGCGCCGGCGACCATGCCCAGGATCGCATAGAGCACCACCGTCGCCAGTTCAAACCGAAGCCCTTCCCGTCGACGATGATCTGGAACCGAGCGCAAAATCTCCAGCAACGACACCGCCATACGACAACCTCCGATTCGGGTTGTCGCCTATAGATTCACACATTTTCGCTCGCTGGAATCCCCAAGCGCACTTAAAGTCTAGAGAACTGAACAGCCCTGGAAAGCCCCTCCGACATCTTGGTTCCCCTTCATCGAGCCGCTGCTCGACGACAGGAGCGGGAGAATAAGTATTTCTCTAGTGCTGATCTCGATGTGTCTGGCCACTGTCGTTGCCGGCCTGCGTCGGCAATTATTTCTGCCGTCGTTTGTGTTTACCGCGGCTGCTGTCGGAACGTTCTGTTTGTATTACATTTATAATCCTGGCGAAAAAATGGGTTGGTATTACCCATTGCCGGAGTGGCTGATGCTGATGGCGGTGACATCGGCAATTTTCGACGTCGCTCGTTTGCAACGGCGATTGCTCGCGATCCCGGGAGTTCTGATAACGAGCGGTTTGGCCTTGACGGTTCTCCACTACCGTTTGCCGATGAACGCGGACGCGCCTGTTCAGACGAATTACGGGGAAAAGGTCTTTGAAAGCGAGCGCTTGGAGTCGGGGCGGCTAGCCAATCAAGTCAGGCCGAAAGACCATCCGGTTCTTTGGACCGGCCATGGATATCCAGCCTATATGTTCGACGGCTTCGTGGCTGATTATTCGGGCCTCAATACGCGCGCCATCTGGGCGGCGCAAAAGGACGTCATCGACAATGTTCCGGCGGCCAGGGAATTCCTCTCCGAACTGGGCCTTGAGGGCGCGCCGCAGCAATACAAAGCGGAGATGTATCTGATCCGCATGTATGACGCGAATGTCTTCATGCTGCACGGCTTCTTTCCAGAGAAGGTGCAGAAGGCTTTGAGTCTGCGTCTTGTCGGATCGTTTTATACGATCGATATGGTGAATGCTCCCGCCTTCCGCGTTTTCGTGAAGGACGCCGCGAATGCTCATGTCGTGCGATTGGCGCCGAAATCGGGCGTGTTGGCCGAGGGCGGCGCTGTCGTCCACGGCGAACTTTATGACGGTGGGGAGGCGGTATCCTTTCCTGTGCCGCGGCGCAGCGACCGGCTGTTCTTTGGCGTGGCGGCGATCGCTGAAGAGCAGGACGTGACGGTCGCCGACGATCAAGGCGGGGTCATCGGCCGCTGCGTGATCAGCCAGCTCGCGGCGGGCGTCCGCGAAGGCGTGCGCGCTTGCGACATCGCGCTGTCACCCGATAGCTTGCCGCAGCGCCTCACGCTGAGGGCTACACATGGCCGGCTCATCAAAGTCTTCGAACCCGCCTTTCAGTCCGCCAATTCCTGAATCTTCGTATTCCACAACCATCGGATACAATCTCTGTGACGGCCGCCGCGCCCTTGCCGCGCGGTAGCGCCGTTCGCTGAGCGCTCTCGCCCCGCTCGCGCCAAAGTCAAAACCCGCCGCCCTCGTCAAAGCCCCTTCGGCCTCGCTTAAGCGAGCGCGGGCGCGCGCGTTCGCGCCGTCTTCGCGCCGAAACCGCCGTGTCCGTTCGCCCGTTTCTGTCGTGTCGCCGCTCCTGCCGGGCGGCGACCGGATTTCCCGCCAACACAAAGGAGCCGCCTCATGTCCGCTGAAAATTTCCCCGCCGCGTTGAAATTCACGCTCGAATTCGAGGGCGGCAAAAGCAACGACCCGCGCGATCCGGGCGGGCGCACCGCCTTCGGCGTGACGCAGGCGACCTTCAGCCATTGGCTGCGCGCGCGCGGCGCGGCGGGGCGTTCGGTTTATTCGATCACGCCTGAGGAATATTCGGCGATCTACCGGCATGAATACTGGAACGCCGTCGGCGGCGACGACCTGCCAGCCGGCGTCGATCTGATCGCGTTCGATATCGCCGTCAACATGGGCGTCGGGCGCGTCGCGCCCTGGTTGCGGCAAACACGCGCGCTGGTCGCGCCCGCGCGCGTCAAACGTCTCGACGCCCTTCGCTGCGGCTTCTGGCGCGCGTTGCGCACCTTCCCCGTCTTCGGCAAGGGCTGGCTGCGCCGCGAGACGGCCTGCCTGCGCCGCGCCCTGGAGATGAGCGCCGCCTGATCGCCTCTCTCCGCTCGACTGTTCGCGAAAGGAAATTCAGATGAACGCGCTTGCTTCCGGCGTCGTCGTCGGCGTGCTTTCGGCCGCCACGATCATCGCCAATCATTATGGCTACGCCGCCTTGGCGGCTTTCTTCAACGACCCCGCGACCGCTTCGCTCGCCACCACGTTTCTCGGCGCGGGCATGGCGATCGTCGGCGGAGCGATGACCGGGATCAGGTCCGACGCTTCGTCCGCCGGCAAGGGCGGCGGCCGCACGCTTGTCGGTCTGGCCGTCGCCGCGCTCGTCTGCGCGGGCTTGGGCTCTCCGCGCGCGCACGCCTCGCCGGTGTCGGCCCTGGCGCGCTATACGGACAAGGACCTGGCGGCGGCGATCGATCTCGCCAATAAGGCCGCGCCGCCGGATGTGGCGGGCGCGGCCTGCTTCACGACGATCCGCGATGGGCTGGCGCGGATCGGGTCGGGAACGCCTCTGACCTTTCATCTGGCGAGCGACGCGGAAAAGCTCTGGCTTTTGCGTCTGGCCCTTCTCGCCATCAAGAACGACACGAATTGTCAGGCGGTTTGCAATCGCTTCTCGATCATCGCGCCGCTCGTCAGCAGGGTTACGCCGACTTTCTGCGGCGCGCTTGATTTTGTGAAGTGAGAGGCGCCATGGACGATTATGTCGATCTGCGCTTCGCCGGCGGCGGCAAATTCGGCCTTGGCTGGCTGATGGGATTGGTCATTCGGCAAGGCGAAATGGGTTTTCCTTTTTCGCATGTGGCGTTTCTCGAAAAGGACTGGACATCCTGTATCGGCGCGCGCGCCGAGGGCGGCGTGCAACGACGCGGCGTCGACGCCGACGCCGAAGGCGCGACGGCGTTTCTGGTCGCGCGCATCCGCTGTTCGGCCGCGCAGGGCGCCGCTTGGCGCGAACATCTGGAAAGCCGCATCGGCCAGCCCTACGACATGCAGGCGATCAACGACGAGGTGGTGAGCGCGCTCACCGGCGCGCCGCCGCCGTGGGCGGATAAATCGGCGGGCCTGATCTGCTCGGCGCTGCAATATGTCGCCGGTTTCGCGGCCGGCGTTTTTTCCGGCGACCCGCTCGATCCGCGCCTCGTCAATCCGCGCGACGTGTTTTTCCTCAGCCTCGGCGCGAGGGCGCAAATCCTGCCTTTCGCGACATGAAATTTGAAACGGGACTTGACCATGGCGGCGTTGGACGGCGATTTTTCAAACTGGACCATCGGGCTTGGCGGCTCGATCATCGGCGCGGTCGGCGGCTTTGTCGCCGCGCTGCTCAATCGCGGTCCGGCTTTGCAGGCGGCGGTGGACGCGCGCCTGAAAACCTTGATCGACGGCTATGAAAAGCGTGTCGATGACCTAACGATGGAGGTGCATAGCTTGCGCGAGGAAGTCGTGCGGCTGCGCGTCGCCTTGGCGCAGACGCGCGCCTCGAGCGGCCTCGGGGTTTAGAGCATATTCCCGAAAAGTTGGCCGACTTTTCGGACAAGAATATGCGTTGAAACAAATCACCGGAGCGCGTTCGACAGATGGATGTTCCTCGAACGATCTAGAAGACCTGATTTTTCGACGGCCTCGCCGTCATCCTTTTTAGCCCCGTCCGGCGTCAGCCGGGCGGGGCTTTTTTGCGTTTGAATTAATTTGTTCGCCATATCAGACCGTTATCGCCATCCCAGGGCGCCGCCGCCTGCTCCCCTCTTGACTCTTTCCGGCTTTGGGTGATTTTTGCCCAGAACATAACATGAACAAAATATCAGGCAACGGAGCAACCGCTCCAGGACGGGACTATGCGTTTGAACGAAGCGCCGGAGAGTCTTCGCGGTTCTGGCGACAGGGAAAAATCTTTGGCGGCCCTGCGTCTTTTGCTGGCGCGCGCCCATGACAGGAGCGCCAGGACGAGCGGGCGCGCGTCCTTGCGTTTTACCTTCGGCGCGAAGCGCCTCGACATTCGTCTTGGCGGCGGGCTTTCGCGCGCGGCCCTGCATGAAGTTTGCGCGCATGGATTTGTCGATTGGCCCGCCGCCGCCGGCTTTTGCGCGGCGCTTGCCCTGCGCGCGGCGCAGGGGCGTCCTGTCGTCTGGGCGCGCCAAGAGGTTCTCGAGGGCGAGGCCGGGGCTCTCAACGGCGCGGGCTTGCGAGAATTCGGGATCGATCCGGCGCGGCTGATCCTGGTGCGCGCGCCCAATGCCGAGGCGGTCTTGCGCGCCGGCGTCGAGGCGGCCCGTTGCAAGGCCTTGGGCGCCGCCATTGTCGAGATCTGGGGCGAACCGCGCGCGCTCGATCTGACGGCGAGCCTGCGTCTGTCGCGCGCGGCGGAGCAGTCCGGCGCGACCGTTTTTCTCTTGCGCGCGCTCGCCGTGCGGCGCGACGCGCTCTCCCGTCCGTCCAATAGCGCGGCCGCCTCGCGCTGGCTGGCGCGGGCGCAAAATTCAAGCGGATCCTTGGCCAATGCGCCGGGCGATCCTTGTTTCGCGCTGACGCTTTTACGCCAGCGCGGGGGCGTCGGCGAAAGTTTTTGGCGGGTGGAGTGGAGCCGTGACCGGCAATCTTTTCAGGAAGCCAACGATATCCTCGCCGCGCCGCTACCTCAGCCTGTTTCTGCCCTTTCTGTCGACCGATCGGTTGAAGCGGGGAGCGGCGCCGGAGCGCGTTCGGATGAAACGCGGGATGAAGCGCCGCTCGCTCTGGTGGCGAAACAAGGCGGGACGCAAAGGCTGTACGCGCTGAACGCGGCGGGTTCGCGGCTGGGATTGACGCCGGGCCTCGGTCTTGCCGATGCGCGCGCGCTTTGCCCGGGCCTGCCGGTTCGCGCCGCCGACCCCACGGGCGACGAAAAAGCCCTGATCGAACTGGCGGGTTTTTGCGAAACCTATACGCCGCTGGTTGGGTGTGATCCTCCACATGGCTTGACGCTCGACGTTTCCGGCTGCGCGCATTTGTTTGGCGGCGAAGACGCCTTGCGGACGAAAATTCTCGTCGATATGGCGCGCCTTGGCCTCACCGCTTGCGCGGCGCTGGCGGGAACGCCCGACGCGGCGCGCGCGCTGGCGCGTTTCGGCGCTATCAGTCCGGCCGGACCGGCGCCGATCACGGCGATTTTTTTACGGGTCATGTCCGCCTTTACAAAGTTTCGCGCCGACATGCTATCAGACACGATGAGCTTGAACCTGACCTTCATCGTCGAAGAGGCCGAATCGGGACAAAGGCTCGATCAATTTCTGGCGGCCCGGCCGGAACTTATCGAAGCCAGCCTTTCGCGCACGCGCATTCAGAGCCTGATCGAAGCCGGCGAGGTCTCGATCGACGGCGCCCCCGCCCCCTCGCCCAAGACCAAGACGCGCGCCGGCCAGAGCGTGACGCTCACGGCGCCGGCGGCGACGCCCGCCGAGCCCAAGGGCGAGGACATTCCGCTCGCTGTCCGCTTTGAGGACAGCCATCTCATCGTCATCGACAAACCGGCGGGGCTGGTGGTCCATCCCGGCGCCGGCCACGAGACCGGCACGCTGGTCAACGCCCTGATCGCACATTGCGGCGACAGCCTGTCGGGCGTCGGCGGGGTGAAGCGGCCCGGCATCGTGCATCGCCTCGACAAGGATACGTCCGGGCTTCTCGTCGTCGCCAAAACCGACGCGGCGCATCACGGCCTCTCGCGCCTGTTCGCCGATCACGGTCGCAAACTCTCCTTGACGCGCGAATATCTGGCGATCGTCTGGGGCGCGCCCGATCGGCAGGCCGGCGCGATCGACGCGCCGCTCGGCCGCCACGCCACCCAGCGCGAGAAAATGGCGGTGGTGTCGGAGGAGCGCGGCCGGCAGGCCGTGACGCATTGGCGTCTCGTCGAGACGTTCGGGCCGAAGAACAAGCCGCTGGCCAGCTTGATCGTCTGCCGCCTGGAGACCGGACGCACGCATCAGATTCGCGCGCACATGGCCCATATCGGCCATCCGCTGCTTGGCGACAGCGTCTATGGTTCAGGCTTCAAGACCAAGGCGAAATTGGCGTCCGCCGAGGCGCGGGAAGCGCTGGCCGACTTGAACCGGCAGGCGCTGCACGCCGCCGTCCTCGGTTTCGAACACCCCGTCACGCGTGAGGAGCTGATGTTCGAAAGCCAGCCGCCGCAGGATTTCGCCAACATGCTGGCGGCGCTGCGGAACTAACTACCTTTGCAGCTTCAGGCCGATCATGATGACATTGGCGGTGTAGTCGGACCCCGAGGCGTTCGAGAGCAGACGCTCGTGCGTGAACGAGCCCTTGATGACGACGGATCTCGTCAGATTGTATTCGACGCGCAGACCTAGATCCATGGTGCGCTGATCGAGATTGCCGCCGACGTAATTGGCGTCGACATAGCTCGCCAGCCCGGTGATCGTCAGATTGCGCAACAGGGCGTGGCCGACTTCCAGCGAAGCTTTGCGCGTGATGGTTCCGGAGGCGCCGGCGACGGTCGTTTCGTCGAGCGTGGTCGTGCCGCGCAACGTCACGGTGGTCAGCGGCGTCGCCGTATAAACCAGTGACGAATCGAAAGTGGCGCCGCGCAAATCCTTCAAACGCGCGTCCTGATAATGGCGATCGGCGTAACCGCCGGCGATCGAGCCGGTGATGAGACGCGTCAATTCGAAGGTCGAGCCGATCTTGGCGTCGGCGCCCGTCGAGTTGCGCAAATTGCCCAGCGGATCGACCTCGAAATCATGGACGCGCTGATCCACCGTCGCCTCGATGAAAGGCTTGACGCCGGGCGTCATTTCATAGGCCGCCCTGCCGGTCAGGCCATAGGCGTTGTAATTGTAATGCGACAGATCCTGGACCGAACCGTCGGAGAAAGTCGCGTCCTGATTGCCGAAGCGATCGACCGAACCGCGCAATGACATTTCAAGCCGGTTGAAATTCTGCTGGACGCCCAAGCCGCCGCCAAAGGAATAGATCAACGGACGGCCGCGCAAGGTCGCGGTGGCGACGCCCGGCGTGATGTTCGGCGACGTCGGATTTTGCGTATCGAGATTGAACTGCCCGTCGATGTTGATCTTGGTGTCGCGCGTAACGTCGATGCGGCTCGTGAATTTGCCGCCGCCGGTCGGCCGATCGGCGTTGGAATTTTCAAAATAGTCGTAATAGCCGAGCCGCAGGCTTCCAATCAGCGAATGCCGCGACCAGTCGGACGCGAAATCCGCGCCGCCTTCTTCGTAGAGGAAGCTCGATCCGCGCAAGAGCGACGAGCCCTTGGGCACGCGATCGGGATTGTCGTCGTAGCCGACATCGCTCTCGAAATACGGTTTGACGCGCAGCAGGCCGACATCGAGGCCGACCGGGTCGAACGGCTGTTCGTCGGGCCGTTTCGGCGTGCGTCGCTCGATCGAGGGAAGCTGCGCCGTCGTCGGCGACGGCGGCGGCGGCGGCGCATAGCCGTCCGGCGTCCGCGCGCGCTGCTGGCGACGCGCTTCGGCGGAAGTGGGATAGGGAACCAGCGGCGGCAAGGGCCGCCCGGTCGTTTTGGGCTTTGCCTTCTTGCCGATGACCAGCGGACGCGGCCGGCCGTAATTGGCCGAGCCTTGGTCGATGCGCGCCGACCGTCCGGCGTCGTCAGGCGCGGACGCGCTCGGCTGCGTCGGCGGCGCGGTCGCGTCGGGAAGCGGTTCGAGCGTCGTCGGCGGATCGACGTCGCGCAAGACCGGCGCCGCGTCGGGCGGAGGCGTTTGCGCGCAAAGGCTGGCTGGAGCGCTCAGAAGGCCGACGAGCGCGCTCGAGCAGGCCAGCGCGGCAAGTCCGGCGGGGCCGCGCAAGCGCAAGAACGTCAGGCGCGAATCGAACGACAAATGGCCCTCGTGAAGCGGCGCGCATGACGCGCAAGGATATCGCTCCAGCGTTAGGCGCTTATGGTTAAAAGAACTTTACCAAAGCGTGCGAAAGCCGCCGTCGTCGCATTCAGGCGTCGGCGAGGGCGGGATAATCGATATAGCCCTTGGCGCCGCCACCATAGAACGTCGCCCGGTCGAATTCGTTGAGCGGCGCGTTTTTCGCCAGCCGTTCGACGAAGTCGGGATTGGCGATGAACGGCCGCCCGAAGGCGATCAGATCGGCGGAGCCGTCGGCGACGGCCTCGATCGCCATGTCCCGGTCATAGCCGTTATTGGCGATATAGGTCCCGCCGAAGGCCTTGCGGAAGGCCGCCCAATCGAAGGCCGCGAAGTCGCGCGCGCCCTGCGTCGCGCCCTCGACGGCGTGCAGATAGCCGACGCCGCGTTTGCCGAGTTGTTCGGCGAGATAGAAGAAAACCCCCGTCGGATCGCTGTCGACCGCGTCATTGGCCGGGCTGACCGGCGACAGTCTGATGCCGACGCGCTTGGCCGGCAAAACCGTCAAAATGGCGTCGACGACTTCCAGCGTCAGCCGGACCCGGTTTTCGATCGATCCGCCATAGGCGTCCGTTCGATGGTTGGCGCCGTCCTTCTGGAACTGATCGAGCAGATAGCCGTTGGCGGCGTGAATTTCGACGCCATCAAACCCGGCGGCGGCGGCGTTCTCGGCGGCGCGGCGATAATCGGCGACGATCCCCGGCAACTCGGAAATCTCCAGCGCGCGCGGCGTCGAGGTTTCGGCGAAACCCGTTTCGATGAAGGTCTTGGTCTTGGCCGCGATGGCCGAAGGGGCGACCGGCGCGCCGCCGCCCGGCTGCAAAGAGACGTGCGAAACGCGCCCGACATGCCAGAGCTGAATGAAAATGCGTCCGTTCGCCGCGTGAACGGCGTCGGTCACCTTTTTCCAACCGGCGACCTGTTCGGGCGTGTAGATGCCGGGCGTCCAGATATAGCCTTGGCCCTGTTGCGAAATCTGCGAGGCTTCGGTGACGATGAGCCCGGCGCCGGCGCGCTGGCGGTAATATTCGACATTGAGGTCGTTGGGCGCGTCCGAACCCTTGGTGGCGCGATTGCGCGTCAACGGCGCCATGACAATGCGATTTTTGAGCGTGATGTCGCCCAGCGTGTAAGGCTCAAACAATTTTACGTCGGACCGGCTCATGAAGCTCTCCTGCGGATTGGCGCCTCACGGAGATAGGCCCGTTGGCGTCCCGCTGAAAGAGGACGCCCGGACAAAACGCCGTCATGACGCCTTAAAGACCTGTTCCGTCACGTGAATTTTCCCAAAAACAAAACGGCCTTCGGGACCGGCGCGCGGCCTCTTACTCCATGCCGAGGGCGGAGAGATAGAGCTCGAGAATTTCTTCCTCTTCGCGGCGCTTGTTGTGGTCCTGTTTGCGGATGGAGACCAGTTTGCGCATGATTTTCACGTCATAGCCCACGCCCTTGGCTTCGGCGTAAACGTCCTTGATGTCGTCGGCGATCGTCTTCTTTTCCTCTTCGAGACGTTCGATGCGCTCGATGAACGCTTTGAGGTGACCGGCATCGACGGAATTGGTGCTCATAGGGGGCGCCTGCTTGGATTGTCGCGAAGAGATGAAGGCGTTCAGATGGACGAGCCGGACGCGTCCGTCAAGCCGAACTCGTCGCCGTCCGCTTTTTCGTTCGCGACGGCCAGAATTCGATTTTGCCGGTTTCAGGATTGGCGAGAATCGGCGGCAGGATGCGCGCGAGCCGCCGCGCCCAGACGCTGCGCCCTTGCGGATCGGCGATCAGATCCTGGCGGATTTCGATGAGGGCGCCGGGCAGACCGCGCGATGTGGAAAGCTCGTACATGGTGTCGCCCTCCAGCGCGCCGTCATAAGGCTCGTTGTCGCCGACGACGAGATCGCCCTCGGCCTTGAGCGCTTCGAAAAGAGGCTGGGCGAGGCGCGGATCGCCGTCCCACAAAACGCCGACATGCCAAGGCCGCGCCCTGCCCTTCCAGCAAGGGGTGAACGAATGAACGCCGATCAGCGCCGGCGTCAGGCCGTTCGCCCGTTTCGCCTCGATCAGGCGGGCGCAGGCGTCCCGGTAAGGCCGCCAATAAGTTTCGACGCGGCGTTTGATTTCGTCCGCGTCGATCTTGGCGTTGCCCGGAATGACGGCGCCGTCGGACAGCGCCATGATCAGCGTCGGATCGTCCTCGCCGCGATTGGGATCGATCAGCAGCCTTGAATAGAGCGCCAGCGCGGCGCTCGCGCCGGTCAGGGCGGCGAGCTCGGCCGTCACTTCGGCGGCGCCGATGTCATAGGCGATGTGGCGGGCGAAGGCGTCCGGCGGCAGACCGAGCGAGCCATAGGCCGGCGGCAGCGCGTTGGAGGCGTGATCGCAACACAGGATTAGCCGTTGCGTCGGCGCGCCTTCGATCAATCCGACCGGCTCGAACCCGTCCGCCTTGCGCATCCGCGCCCTTCCCTTCGCCGAATTGTTCGCCGATCGAATTTTCGACCCCCGACGTTCAAGCTGGCAAGTCCGGCGAAAACAAGGACGGAAGGCGATAAAAAGCGCGCGATCGGGGACGCCGCGCGAAGCCTGTCGACGGCGGCGGGCGAGTCGGTCTAGAAGAATATAGCCGCGCCATGCGGCGCGAAAACGAGTCCTCGAACGCCCAATGACGCGATTTCCTCCCAAACTGATCCGCTTCTCTTGCGCGCTGGCCGGCCTTTTGGGCCTTTCAGTCGCGCCCGCGCGCGCCGACTTCCGTCTATGCAACACCACGACGACGCGCGTCAGCATCGCGCTGGCCTATACCAATGGTACGGGCTGGATTTCCGAAGGCTGGTGGAACCTGAAGCCCAGCGCCTGCGAAACGCTGCTGCGCGGACCGCTCGCCGCGGAATTTTATTATGTCTACGCGATGGACGAGCGCGGCGGCGAATGGAAGGGCAAGGCGTTCATGTGCACGCGCGACCGCGAGTTTCGCATCGAAGGCCGCGAGGATTGCTTTGTGCGCGGCTTCGACCGCTCCGGCTTTTTCGAAGTCGACACCGGCAAGGACGCCAAGAACTGGACCGTGCAACTGACCGATCCCGGCCAGTCGCACTAAACCTTCCTAACGCCGGCCTGACGCCTCCGCTTCATTCGGCCGGGACGGTCTGGGAATGGCTCGCGAAGATCCGCTGGAACGGCCAAGCCATTTGCCCGAGCGCCGATTCAGGAATGGCTTCGTCGGCGCCAAGCCGTTCGGGCTTGCGGGCGGGCAGATAGAAGGTGCCGAACAGCACGTCCCAGAAGGCGAAAATCTCGCCGTAATTTTTATCGCCGCCTTCGTCGACGAAAGTGTGGTGCCAACGGTGCATGATCGGGCTGACGAAAATCTTGCGCAGCGGCCACAGATCGAATTTCAGATTGGCGTGGACGAAGTAGCCGTAGAGCGCGAAGAACGGGCCGAGCATGGCGATGGCGCGCGGCGAATAGCCGATCAGGATCACCGGGAAAACGCAAAGCAGGCGTTGAATGATGACGTTCACCGGATGATTGCGCACGGCCGACAGCCAATCGAGCTCCTCGGGGCTGTGATGGACGGCGTGAAACGGCCAGAACGTGCGGGTGTGCAGCAGCCGGTGGCCGAGATAGCTGAGCAAGTCGACGAGGAACAGCGCCTCGATCGCCTGCGCCCACAAGGGCTGATGGCCGATGAAAGCGAAGCCGAGCGCGAACGATCCCGGCTCCGCGCCGACGCCCAGGAGGGAGCCGAGCGCCAGAGAGGCGTTCGACATCGCGACCGGCGTGAAGGGCAGATAGCAAAGCGGCGGCACGAACCAATAGATCAGATCTGTGCGAAATCCCTTGCGGACGAATTTTTGCCCGGCGCGCGCCGGCCAGAGGCGTTCCACCGCCGCCATGAACAGGCCAATGACAATAAAGCCCAGGGTGAGTTTGAGCAGTTCTTTTTCCATAGCCGCACACTTTTTAAAAAAATGATTTCCAGGTGAAATGGATACCACGGAGCGCGGCGGAAGACGCTATTCACTTGGCGTAAACCTTAATTCTGGGCGTTAAGGACTTTCTTTAATACTTGCGCGTTACTTCGCGCTAAAGCGCCGGCGGGGAGGCGCGGCGATGGACGCGGAATCGCCAATTCAGCACATTCCGAACGTCGCGTTCGGCGTGGACATTACGCTGGAAAAAGCCAGGCGACGTAGTGCTTGGAAAACTTGACCGCGAGCATCTCCATTTTTCCGCCCGCAAGGGAATTGGCGCGCGATTCCGCGCTCGCCGCCA
Organism: uncultured Alphaproteobacteria bacterium; assembly: GCA_963736175.1. Taxonomy (GTDB): domain Bacteria; phylum Pseudomonadota; class Alphaproteobacteria; order Rhizobiales; family Beijerinckiaceae; genus Rhodoblastus. Next base: position 14,237 of record CAVTNU010000040.1, read on the forward strand.
TAACGGCGCCAACGATGCCGCCAGCGATCAAGCCGCCGCCGTCGCCGCCCAACGCGGTGAATTCAGGCCTTGACGCCACAACCTGCCCGGTGCTCGCGTCCACCAGATCGACGGAAGCCGTCATCGCGGAGCCGACGCCGACGACGACCGACGCGCCGGAGCTCGGAACAATGACGCCCTTGACGAGGACGCGCGCCGTCACCGGGCGGCCACCCTGCATCCGCGCGCCGACTTCACGCAGAAATACCGTCTTGAGGACGCCGGCGGCGCGCGCGCGTTCGGAGGCCAGAGCGTCGGCCGCGCCAGCGCCCGGCTTCTCTTGCGCGTTCGCCTGCATTTTGTCGCTAGGGTCGGGAAGAGTGACGCGCGCGTCCGGCGAGAACGTCACGTCGACGCTTGTCAGCTTCAACCCGCGAAGGCTATCGAGCGACATTTCGGGCTTGGCGACATCGCCGCATCCAGACAATGAAAGGGCGGCAAGCGCCGTCAAAATCCATAGAAAACGCATTTTCGTCCTACAATTAACTATAATGGATTGGTTGGAAATTATTTCGCCGTACGAGTAGCTGGAATTGCCGATTGCCGCAAGCGCGGTTTCGTCCCGAGTATATCTACCTGAGTTGTTCCTGAACTTAACAACAGCCCGACGCAATACGGCCGGGCTCGCGTTCAGCCATTATAGCTTCGCGCTCCCCCGCCCTCACCAAATCGCGTCGGCGGGCTTGCCGCCGAAGGCTTCGTCGAGCCGCGCGCGCGTTGAAACGGTGACGCCCTCGGGCAAGGCGTCGAGCGCGAAGAATTCTGATTCGGCGATTTCCCAGTCGGGCGGACGCGGCGCGCTCTGGCGCACGCCGCGCGCCAGATAGAGCGCCACATGGTCGCGCCGCGAAAACCGCCGGTTGAGGAACAATCCGATCAATTGCGGCGCCCCGCTCATCGTCAACGCGCCTTCCTCCTCCAGCTCGCGCGCCAGCGCCGCCACGGCGGTTTCGCTGGGCTCGACGCCGCCGCCCGGCAGGCTCCAGCCCGGTGCGTAAGTATGCCGCACGAGAAAAACGCGGCCCTTGTCGTCGAGCGCGATGGCCCGGACGCCCATCGTCAGCGGATGCCGGAGGAGATTGACCAACGCCTGCGCCTTGCGCAGAATTTTCTGCCATAGCGGCGCTTGCTCGGTTGGCGGCTTATCGGCGAATTCGGGTTCGGCGGGCATGATTTCTTGTGTCCTAGTGGCCTATATCAGCGCCTGATCGCGCTTGCGTCTTCTAGCGTTGCTGCTCGATCCCATTTAAAACCGTTCTAACTTGCTTGATCGCGGTCCCGTTCGAAAGGCCTTCCGTGAAAAATTTCGCCGATCTCACCGAACGCGAGGTTCTGGCCGTCGCCATCGCTTCGGAAGAAGAAGACAGCCGCATCTACATGGCTTTCGCGGAGGACCTGAACGAGCGCTATCCCGCCACCGCCAAGGTTTTTACGGAAATGGCGGGCGAGGAGGACGGCCACCGCCATCAATTGCTCGAACTCTACCAATCGCGCTTTGGCCCCAATCTGCCGCCGATCCGGCGCGAGGACGTCAAGGGTTTCATCAACCGCCGCCCGACCTGGCTGACAAAAAACCTGCCGCTCGACGCCATCCGCCGGCAGGCCGAGGAAATGGAGTTCGAGGCGCAGCGATTTTACACCAAGGCGGCCGAGCAATCGAAGGACGTCGGCGTGCGCCGGCTGCTCGGCGACCTCGCCCTGGTGGAGAAAAGCCATTCCAAGCGAGCCGGCGAGCTGGAGGCGGCGATCCTCACCGAAAGCGTCCGCGACGAGGAGGAGGCGACGCGCCGCCGCATCTTCGTCCTGCAATATGTGCAGCCCGGCCTCGCCGGACTGATGGACGGCTCGGTCTCGACCCTGGCGCCGCTATTCGCCGCCGCCTTCGCCACGCAAAACAACTGGAGCACCTTTCTGGTCGGTCTCGCCGCCTCGATCGGCGCCGGCGTCAGCATGGGCTTCGCCGAAGCTTTGTCCGACGACGGCTCGCTGACCGGACGCGGCGCGCCCTGGATCAGAGGCTCCATCTGCGGCCTGATGACGACGCTGGGCGGGCTTGGCCACACCATGCCCTTCCTGGTGCCGACCTCCTGGCCGCACGCCTTCTGGACCGCCACGAGCATCGCCAGCGCCGTCGTTTTCGTCGAACTCTGGATCATCGCCTATGTGCGCGCGCGCTATATGGACACGCCATTTTTGCAGGCGGTGTTTCAGATCGTGCTCGGCGGCGTCATCGTGCTGGCGGCCGGCGTGCTGATCGGCGCGGCCTGAACGTTAACCGGCCGCACTCGACCATCTGGTGAGAAGACAAAGTCGATCGTTTGCGCCATGACGGTCGAACCGAAAGCAGTGAAGGGGAAAGCGGCTTGACGTTCCTGCTCGCTCATCTGTCGGACGCCCATATCGGCCCGCTGCCGCAGCCGCACTGGCGCGAATTGATCGGCAAGCGGCTGACCGGCTACGCCAACTGGCGGCGCGGACGGGCGCGGGCGCACGACATGGGCGTGCTCGGCGCGCTGGTCGCCGACATGCGCGCGCAAAGGCCCGATCACGTCGCCATGACCGGCGACGTCTGCAATCTCGGCCTGCCGGGCGAATTTCAGCTCGCGGCGCAATGGATGCGCACGCTCGGCAAGACGCAGGACGTCTCGCTCGCGCCGGGCAATCACGACGCCTATGTGCGCGGCGCGCTGCCCCACCTCAAATCCGTGCTCTCGCCGTGGACCTGCGGCGACGACGGGCGTCCCGGCTTTCCGTTCCTGCGCCTGCGCGACAAGGTCGCGCTGATCGGCCTCAGCACCGCCGTTCCGACCCTGCCGTTCTTCGCCTCGGGCCGCCTCGGCGCCGAGCAATGCGAAAAACTCGAGGAGCTGTTGCTGGCCACAGCCGCGCAGGATTGTTTTCGCGTCGTCATGCTGCACCATCCGCCCGGTCGCGGGCGCGGCTCATCGACGCGCGGCCTCATCGACGCCAAACGGTTCGGCGAGGCGCTGCAACACGCCGGCGCCGAATTGATCCTGCACGGCCACAACCACAGCAGCGCCCGCAGTTTTCTGCCGGGACCGGGCGGACCCATCGCGGTGATCGGCGTCGCCTCCGCGTCGTCGATGAGCCGCAGGCCGGCGCGACGGGCGTCCTATCATTTGATTGCGATCGACGCGGCGGCGAAAAGCTTTTCGCTGAAAACGCGGCGGCTGAGCGAAAACGGCGGGTTCGTCGACGCGCCGTTCGAGGCTTAGGGCCTGTGGCATATTCGCGAAAAGCCAAGGGTGCTCATCGCGCAAGGCGTAGATGGTCTCCAGCTTGACGAAAGCCTTGTTCGGCCGAAGTTTCCAACGCAAAGTCAGGCGCGAAGAGACGGGGCGCTCGGCGTGAACCGAATCCGGGCGGTCGCCCGTCTCGTGAAAACAAGTCAATGTTCACGTCCGCGACTTGCATTTTGACCCTAATTAAACTAAGTTCGATAAACTAAATCTGGCGGAGAGAAAATGCGCCGCATCAATATTCATGAAGCCAAAACGCATCTGTCTCGTCTCGTGGAGCGGGCGGCGGCGGGCAAGTCCTTCATCATCGCCAAAGCGGGCAAGCCGATCGTCAAGGTCACGGCGCTCGACGCGCCAGCGCGCGGCGAGCGACGCCGCATCGGATTCTTGTCTGGCGAAATCAAGACGCCCGACGATTTCAATGAAATGGGACGCCAGTCCATCGAACAGATGTTTGCCGGTGAGTCATGAAGCTGCTGCTCGACACGCAACTGTTGCTGTGGGCGGCGGGCGAGTCCGACCGTCTCTCGCCTGAAGCGCGGCGGGCGATCGAGGATCCCGACAACGAACCCATCTTCAGTTCAGCGAGCCTGTGGGAAATCGCGATAAAAGCCAACCTTGGCCGAGCTGATTTTCGGGTCGACGCGCGCGTACTGCGTCGCGGCCTTCTCGATAACGGCTACGAAGAACTGCCGATTACCGGCGATCACGCTCTCGGCGTCCTCAATCTTCCGCCCATTCATAAGGATCCGTTTGATCGCATGCTCATCGCGCAAGCCGGCGTTGAAGGCCTTGTGCTCGTCACCGCGGACGCTTTGGTCGCGCAATATCCCGGCTCGATCCGCAAAGTTTGACCGCCCGAGCGTCCGCCGTGACCTATGGCAGCACGGTGTAGCCAGTCGCCGCCTGATACAGCAGCCAACCCGCAGCCGCGAGCAGGCCGAAGAACGTCATCGAGCCGAGCACTTCCAGAATGAACAGGAAGAGCCGCGCCAGGACGAGGACAAAGCCGCCCTTGTCTTTGCTGGCGTTCAGGACCGCGCGCGTCACCGGCCGCGTCGGCGCGGATATCGCCGGTTTGGACTCGACGGCCGGCGTCGTGGCGGGAATCATGGCCAGAGCGCGCTCGCGCTCGACGATGCGGCGCGCGATATAATCGGTGACGGTGCCGGCCATTTTATCGACGTCGCCGGTCTCGGCCAGAACGACGCGGTCGAGATGCATATCCTGCAAGAAGCTGAATTGACGCCCGTCCGGGGCCATTTCGACGAAGGCGATCCTGTCGATGGACAGGCGCGGCCGCGCGCCCGGAAGCAATCTGGCGTCGAACAGATCGCAATCCTTGGGGATTTGCGCATAGACCGGCGCCAATCGCGTTTGCAGCAGCTCCAGCGCCTTCTGTTCGGGCGCGGCGAGGTCGGCGACCTTGCCGGACGGGTCCGCCTCGGCGCGCGCGCGGCGCAACGCCTGCGCCAGATCGGGGCCAGGAGCGGCGGCGGCCGTCTCATGCGCGGCGTCGAGCGCCCGCGCCGCGGCAAGCGCCGCCTTGCGCGCTTCCTCGACGGGCGAGGTCGGGGATTTCGCCAGCGGCGAGGACGCGCCGACGGTCTGGCCGACAGGGCCGTCTTTCTGGGCTTCGGGTTCCGACACGGCGTCTGGCTCCTTGATGGGTCCGGGACAATATATCGCCTTGCGGACAAGATCATGAAAGGAACGCGCGAAATGGTGAACGCCGTCGCCGCGCCATTTCATGATCGCGTCTTTTCACAGCCGGTTGACCGGTTTATAAGGCGCGACGTTTTTCCCGCGCCGCTTTCGGTTCGCCGAAGCGCGCGGCCATATCAATCGGGGCGGAAATGGCAGGCCATAGTCAGTTCAAGAACATCATGCACCGCAAGGGCAAGGCCGACGCCGCCCGTTCGAAGCTCTTCTCCAAGCTGGCGCGCGAAATCACCGTCGCCGCCAAGATGGGCCTGCCCGACCCGAACATGAACGCGCGCCTGCGCGCCGCCTGTATCGCCGCCCGCGTCGAAAACATGCCGAAGGACAACATCGACCGCGCCATCAAGAAGGCCAGCGGCGCCGACGGCGAGAATTACGACGAGGTGCGCTACGAGGGCTACGCGCCCGGCGGCGTCGCCGTCATCGTCGAGGCGCTGACCGACAACCGCAACCGCACCGCGGGCGAAGTGCGCTCCTATTTCACCAAGGCCGGCGGCGCGCTGGCGGAAACCGGCGCCGTCTCCTTCATGTTCGACCATGTCGGCCAGATCGAATTCGACGCCAAGGCGGCCAGCGAGGACGCCATGATGGAGGCCGCCATCGAGGCCGGCGCCGACGACGTCGCCTCCACCGCCGACGGCCACGAGGTCACCACCTCGCTCGAATCGCTGGCCGAGGTCGCCAAGGCGCTCGAAGCGAAATTCGGCGAGCCGAAAAAGTCCAAGCTTGTCTGGAAGCCGCAGAACACCGTCGCCGTCGACGACGAGGCGGGCGAAAAAATCCTCCGGCTGATCGGCGCGCTCGAAGACAATGACGACGTGCAGAACGTCTACGCCAATTTCGAGATCTCCGACGCCCTGATGATGAAAATGGGCTGCTGAGCCGCCTTCGCCTGACGCTGGCGCGCCAGCCCGTCGCCCCCGCAAGGCGCCGGCGGGCGGCCGAAAGGCGACAATTTGTCACTGTGGTTAATGTTTTGACAAGCATTCGCGGCGAGGATCGGGCCTGAGCTTGCCCCCGGCATGAGGCCTGGATCGAAAAAACCCCTCCTTGGCATGTGAGGCCGATGAGGGGGATTGAGAGCCCGATGGTTGCCGTCACCAGAATTTCCGTCAACGCCCCGAGGGCGCCGACGCCGCTGACGCAGGTCGCCGGCGGCGTCAATGTCAAATCGACGGCCCCGGTCGCGCCGATCGCGCGCGTGACGCCGTCGCAGGTCAACTCGACCCAGCAACGCATGATTTCCGAAAACACGCTGTTTGGCGTGCTCGCTGGTTCGCAGAAGGCGGCGCTAGCCGATCAATTGCTGAATGTGCTGGGCGGCAAGGACAACGCCGGCAAGGCCACCGCGGGCCGCGCGAACTTCGACGCGCCGGTCGAGGAAGACGACCTCGAAACGCTCGCCGCCAGACCGGACGCAGCCGGACAAGGCGAGGGCGTGGGGGCGCGCGCGCCATCCACGGCGCCGCAAAGCCAGGCCGCACGGACGCCGCAGGGTTCCGACAAACTGGCGCAGGGCCAACCGGCCGAGCGTCTCGCCAGCACGGGCGCCGCCGCGCCTGTCGACGCCAGAGCGGCGCTGGCGACGGGGACGGGCAATCTCGACGCCGACCTGGCGCGCGCTCAAGCGGTCAGCGTCGCCGCCGCCTTGCGGGACGGCAACCTGTCGCTCGCCAAAGGCATGGAGAATGTCTCGGGCGATTTCGCCGAAATGACCAAAATTCAGGCGGGGGCGCTGATGTGGGGCAGTCAACGCGCCGTCGACGGCCTTGGCGGCTTCTGGGGCCCGGCGAAAAACAAGCTGCTGTTCGCGCTGGTCGCCTTCGGTCTTGTCCTGGCCGCCCGCCTGTTGTTCTGAAAAAAACGCCCCGGCGATCGACCGAGGCGCCCTTTGCGCCCGCCGCTTACACGCCCTTGCCGGACAAGGCCGCGGCGATTTCGTCAAGAATGGCCGGGTCGTCGATCGTCGCCGGCACGCTCCAGCTCTCGTGATCGGCGATCTTCTTCATCGTACCGCGCAAGATCTTGCCCGAGCGGGTTTTCGGCAGGCGGTTGACGGTGATGGCGATCTTGAACGCCGCCACCGGGCCGATCTTGTCGCGCACCAGCTTGACGAGATCCTTCTCGATATCGAGCGGCGAACGCGTCACGCCGGATTTCAGCACGACGAAGCCGCAGGGCTGTTCGCCCTTCAACTCGTCCTTGACGCCGATCACCGCGCATTCGGCGACATCGGGATGGGACGCCAGCACTTCCTCCATGCCGCCGGTCGACAGGCGATGGCCGGCGACATTGATGATGTCGTCGGTGCGGCCCATGATGTAGAGATAGCCGTCCTCGTCCATGAAGCCGGCGTCGGCGGTTTTGTAGAAGCCGGGGAAGTCGACGAGATAGCTTTCCTTCATGCGCTCGTCCTGCTGCCACAGCGTCGGCAGATTGCCGGGGGGCAACGGCAGCTTGATGACGATCGAACCCATCTTGCCGCGCGCCACCGGGTGGCACGCCTCGTCGACGATCTGCACGTCATAGCCCGGCATCGCCACCGTCGGCGAACCGTGCTTGACCGGCAAGGCGCCGAGGCCCACGGGGTTGCCGGCGATCGCCCAGCCCGTTTCCGTCTGCCACCAATGGTCGATCACCGGCACTTTGAGCACCTGCTCGGCCCAGGCGACGGTGTCGGGATCGGCGCGCTCGCCGGCCAGGAACAGCGTGCGCAGGCTCTTGCCGACATTGTATTTCTTCAAATATTCGGCGTTCGGGTCTTCCTTGCGCACGGCGCGGAAGGCGGTCGGCGCGGTGAACAGCGCCTTGATGTCGTATTCCTCGATCATCCGCCAGAAGGCGCCGGGATCGGGCGTGCCGACCGGTTTGCCTTCGTAACAGACGGTCGTCGCGCCATGCAGCAACTGGGCGTAGATGATGTAGGAATGGCCGACGACCCAGCCGACGTCGGAAGCCGCCCAGAAAACCTCGCCCGGATCGATGCCGTACAGGTTCTTCATCGTCCATTTCAGCGCGACGGCGTGGCCGCCGTTGTCGCGCACAACGCCCTTGGGAATGCCGGTCGTGCCCGACGTGTAGAGAATGTAAAGCGGATCGGTCGCGGCCATTTCCTGCGGCTCGACCGTGCGGCCCGCCGCCAGCGCCGCGCCGATCACCTCCGCCCAATCCTCGTCGCGACCGGCGATCATCGTCGCTTTTTCCTGAGGCCGTTGCAGCAGCAGCACCTTCGCCGGCTTCGACGCGGCGATGTAAATCGCCTGATCGAGCAGCGGCTTATAGTGAACGACGCGGTTCGGCTCGATGCCGCAGGATGCGGTGAGAATGACTTTCGGCTGGCAATCGTCGATGCGGGTCGCCAGCTCCTTGGCGGCGAAACCGCCGAACACCACCGAATGAATGGCGCCGATGCGCGCGCAGGCCAGCACGCCGATCACCGCTTCGGGGATCATCGGCATATAGACCAGCACGCGGTCGCCCTTGCCGACGCCGAAATCTTTCAGCACCGCCGCGACGGCGTTCACTTCCGCCAGCAATTGCTCGTAAGTATAGATCCGCTTGGCGCCGGCGACGGGGCTGTCATAGATCAGCGCCGCCTGCTTGGCGCGCCCGTTCTTCACGTGCCGATCGACCGCGTTGTAGCAGGTGTTGAGCGTTCCGTCCGGGAACCAGCGGCCGTAGACCCCGGCTTTGGCGTCGAAAATCGTCTTCGGCGGCTTGATCCAATCGATCTCCTTGGCCGCTTCCGCCCAGAAAGCAAGCGGATCGGACAGCCAGGACTGATAGACTTCTTTGTAGCGGCTCGCCATTTTCTTCTCTCCCTAAGATCAGACCTTCGCGACGATTCGAGCGCACGGGCGACCCCTGCAGGGCGCGAGGCGAAATGGGTCCGATTGATGCGACGGCGCAAAAAATAAGTCCAGAACGCGCCGCTTAATCCTTCGGCTAATATGAATGGCGCAAAGAACAGGCGGGGCGCCGGCCGATAAGCATTTTCCCGATCGGCGCGACGGCGCCGTTGCATTTCTTTTCGCGCCCGCCATGTGATCAAAAGGCGCGGAGAAAGTCGATGGGCGAAAACGTTTCCATGCAACCACAATGGCGCGGCCACGCCGTCAAAGGCGTTTTACTTGACCTCGACGGCGTCGTTTATGTCGGCGCCGCCGCCCTGCCGGGTTCGCTTGAAGCGATCGAACGTCTGCGAAAAGCCGAAATACCAATCAAATTCATCACCAATACGACGCGGCGACCCCGCCGCCGGATCGTCGAGGATTTGCAACGGATCGGACTTTCCGTCGCGCCGGAGGACGTCTATACGCCCGCCGCGATGGCGCGCGCCGTCGTGCGCGAGCGCAACCTGACGCCGTTTCTGGTCACCCATCCCGCCTTGAACGAGGAATTCGAAGGACTGGCCGGCGCCGGCGCGACGGCCGTGATCGTCGGCGACGCCGGCGAGTTCTTTACTTACGATCTGTTGAACCAAGCCTACCGCAAGCTGACGCATGGCGCTGAATTGCTCGCCCTGGCGCGCAATCGCAATTTCCTCGATCACGATCACGAACTCAGCCTCGACGCCGGGCCATTCGTCGCCGGGCTTGAATATGCGAGCGGGAAAACCGCGCTGATGCTCGGCAAACCTTCGAAAGCGTTTTTCGAGCACGCGGTCGAAGGGCTTGGCCGGCCCGTCGAGAACGTCGTGATGATCGGCGACGACGCCGAAGCCGATGTCGGCGGCGCAATGGCGGCGGGGCTGATGGGAGTTCTGGTGCGAACGGGCAAATACCGCGCCGGCCAGGAAGCCAAGCTGTCGCAGCCGCCCAATATGGTCGCCGCCGATTTACAAGCCGCCGTCGACGCGATCCTGGCGCAAGCGCCCATCGAGGCGCGCGAACGGATGGAGCCGGGTCGGCGATAGAGTCCAAAAAGGCGTTCGATCGTTCGCTCGCCCGACGTTCGCTTTAGAATATCCTTATATGGGAAGGCGCTGTTTCGTATTGAATTCTTACGCTGATTGGATCGATATTCGCCACGTCGCCAGGATCGGCGAGAGACGCATATCGAGAAGTTTGAGGAACGGCCATGTTCAAAGCGCTCGCAATGATCGCTTGTCTGGCGTCGTCCGTCTTTGTGGTTTCGAACGTCAGCGCCGAGCGTTATCGGCCGGCAACGCCGGCGAACAGCGCTCGGGAGCCCGACGCCGCCAAAGGCGTCTATGTCGCGCACGGACCGCGTTCGCATCCGTCGATCTTCGTCTTCGATCGACGCGCCGGGAGCGCCCGCAATTAACTTCGGTTTTGGGCGGCGAGCGGCGGCCCGCCGCCGGCAAAAAACGCGTATGCCGGCCCTAGTCGCTTCGAATAAAAGCAAATTTTGGCTTCCCCTCAGCCTGAAAAATGATTTAGCCTTCGGGTTCGTTTCAGGCGGAGCCGAGGACGAAATGTCCGATCATCGTGAAACAGCGCTATTGACGATGCAACCGACCGAGCATTGGCTGCAGACGGCGTTGGACGTCGCCAGCATGGGCGCCTGGGGCTGGGACGAAACGACCCAGACGAAACTTTGGCCGAAGCAGACCAAGGCCATTTTCGGACTCGCCCCGGAGATCGAAATGACTCGCGAGCTGTTCGTCAGCATGCTCCATCCCGACGACGCGCCGCGATACCACGCCGCCTGGGCGGCGGCGATAAATCCCGCCGGCTCGCGCGTATACGAACTCACCTTTCGCATCCGCCGGGCGAACGACGGCGCCGAACGCTGGATCAGCTCCAAAGGGCGCGTCTCGTTTGAATACGAGCGCCCGGTGCGCGTCATCGGGGCGCTGCGCGACGTCACGGAAGAAAAGGTCGCGCTTGAACGCCTGGGCCAGAGCGAGAGGCAGCTCAGCCTGTTCATCGAACACGCCCCGGCCAGCATCGCCATGTTCGACCGCGACATGCGCTATCTGGCGGCGAGCGCCCGCTGGTTGACCGATTACAAAATCGAGAAGACGCCGATCGGCCGCTGCCATTATGATGTCTTCCCGGAAATTTCCGACGCCTGGAAAGCGGTGCATCGTCGCTGTCTGGCCGGCGCCGTGGAAAACTCGGCTGGCGAACCGTTCATCCGCGCCGACGGCGCGACGCAATGGATCAAATGGGAGGCGCGGCCCTGGCGCGACCACAACGACAAGATCGGCGGCATTATCATCGCCTCCGAGGACATCACGGCGCGCACGGAAGCCGAGGCGGCCCTGCGTGAGTCTCTCAGAGAAGTGAACGACCTGAAAGCCGCGCTCGACGAACACGCCATCGTCGCCATCACCGATCCTCGCGGAGCGATCACTTACGCCAACGACAAATTCTGCGCGATCTCACAATTTTCACGCGCCGAGCTGCTGGGCAAAAATCATCGCATCATCAATTCGGGCTTTCATCCGTCGGAGTTTTTCCAGGACTTGTGGCGGACCCTCGCCAGCGGCCGGGTCTGGCGCGGCGAACTGAAGAACCGCGCCAAGGACGGCTCGCATTATTGGGTCGACACCACTATCGTGCCATTCCTCGACGATCGCGGCAAACCGCGCCAATATGTGGCCATTCGCACCGACGTCACGGCGCGCAAACGCGCCGAGGCGCAACTGCGCGAAAGTCGGGCGCTGCTCGCCGCCGCGTTCGAGCATATGCCCCTCGCCATCGGCGTGACCGACGCGCACGGCCGATTCCTGCTGAAAAACTCGCGCATGTCGCGTTTCGCCGGCGACTTCGCGCCGTCGAAGGACGACGAGACCTATGACCGCTGGTTCGCCTGGACGGAGGACGGCGCGCGACTGGATCGATCGAATTACGCCACCGCGCGAGCCTTGCGCGGCGAACCCGAGGCCGCCGTGGAAGCGCTCTATCACGACGCCAAAGGCCACGAAACATGGACGCATGTCGCCGCCGCGCCATTGCGCGGCGAGACCGGCGCCGTGACGGGCGCAATTTGCATAATCAGCGACATCGACCAGGCCAAACGCGCCGAAAAAGCGCTGCGCGAAAGCGAGGAGCGGCTGCGCTTCGCCATGGCCGGCGCGCGCGCGGCGGTGTGGCAGTGGAACGTCGCGACCGATGACCAGATCTGGTCGCCGGAATCCTACGCCCTGCACGGCCGCGACCCCGACGCCGGCCCGCCAAGCTACGCCGACTGGTTCGACATCGTGCATCCAGACGATCGCGCCGAGGTTGAGCGCGCTTTGCGCGCGGCTTTGGAGCGAAGCGCCTCCGAATACCGTACCGAATACCGGGTGGTCCTGCCATCGGGCGAAATTCGTTGGCTCGCGGCTCTAGGCAAGGTGGATTTTGGCGCCGACGGAAAGCCCGGGCGTATGTCGGGCATCAATCTCGACATCACCGACAAAAAGCGCACCGAACAGCAATTGGCGGAAAGCGAGGCCCGTTTTCGCGCGGCGCAAGAGGTTTCGCTCGACGCCTTCCTGCTCTACGAGCCGATCAGGGACACCGACGGTCGGGTCGTCGATCTCAACGTCGTCTACGTCAACCCGATGGCCGCGAAATACTGCAACAGCACGCCGGAGCGGATGGAGGGACGGCTGATCAGCGAGACAATCCCTGGAGCCAAGCTCGCGGGCGGAATGATCGAACGGCACGGACGGATCATCGAGAGCGGACGACCTCAGGAATATGTCCTCGATTACGACGCTGACGGCGTCAAAGGGCATTTCCACAATCTGATAGCGCCGTTCGGGCGCTACGCCGCCGCCAGTTTCCGCGACGTTACGGCTTCGGTTGAAGGAACCATCGCGCTCGCCGCGGCCAAGACCGAAGCCGAACGCGCAAATCGCGCCAAATCGAAATTCCTGGCGGCGGCCAGCCACGATCTGCGCCAGCCGGTGCAATCGCTGGTGCTGCTGATCGCTGTCGTCGAGCGTCAAGTCGCCGCCGATCCGCAGGCGATGCAGACCGTTCACATGATGAAGCAGGCGCTGGACGGATTGAACGGCCTGCTTTCCGCGATTCTCGACATCTCGCGCCTTGACGCGGGGGTGGTGGAGCCGGCGATGGAAAGCCTCGACATCGGCGCCATGATCAGTCGTCTGGCCATAGAATACTCGGCCAAAGCCGCCGACAAACGTCTCGCCTTGCGCCTGCGCGCGCGCCAAACGTTTGGCTACACGGACCCGTTGCTGCTGGAGCGCGCGTTGCGAAATTTGATCGAAAACGCATTGCGCTATACGCCCAAGGGCGGCGTTCTGATCGGATTGCGCCGGCGCGGCGAGCGGATCAGGATCGACGTCGTCGACACCGGCGTCGGCATTCCCGAAAAAAAGCGCGAAGACATTTTCGAAGAATTCTACCAGGTGGACAATCCGGGCCGCGACCTTGAGCGCGGCCTTGGCCTCGGTCTCGCGGTCGTCGCCCGACTTGCCGCGCTGCTCGGCGCGCATGTCGAAGTCGCCTCGAAGGTCGGGCGCGGATCGCGGTTCTCGCTGTTGCTGCCGCTGGGCGACGCCGCCGCGCCGAACGCCGCCGACGCGTCCTTCGGCTTGGACGATCCCGGCGGTTGCGTGCTGATCGTCGAAGACAATTCAATTCTGCGCCACAGCCTCGACAGCATGTTGCGGCAATGGGGCTATCGAACGCTGACGGCGAACAGCGGCGAAGCGGCGCTCCATCTCGCGGCCAAGGAGAATTGGCGGTTCGGCGCGATTGTCACCGACCAAAGGTTGGGGATCGGCATGACCGGCGTCGAGACGGCGAAGAAAATCGAGCGCCGCGCCGGCCGACGCTTCCCGACTCTGATTCTCACCGGCGACACCGCCAAAGAGCGTATCGCTGAAATCGACGCCAGCGGCGTCGAAATGCTGCACAAACCGGTCAGCGCCGAAGAACTGCGCTGCAAGCTGGCGCAATTGATGGGCGCATAGAGCGCATACTCGACCCTCGCCAGATTCTTTGGCCAAGGTCATGGGCCAAGGTTATGCGGCGACGCAGGACTTTCGAGCGGCGCCGCTCAGGTCTTCGCCTCGCCGAAGAAATCGAGCAGCAACCGCGCAAACCGTTGCGCATGTTCAATCTGAACCCAATGGCCGCAGCGCGCGAAAACATGCAGTTGCGACCGGTCGATCCAGTCGAGCAGGGTCAACGAATTCCGCAACGGAATGACTTTGTCGTCGCGCCCATGAATGATCATGGTCTCGTGCTTCAGCGCGCGGATGTCCTGCTCCTTGCTCGCCAGAGCGTCGACCCACCGCTGGCGCGGCGCCGGGAACATCGCGGCGAAGGCCTCCTGAAAGCCTGGTCTGATGCTGGCCCGATAGCGCAATTCGGCCAATTCGTCGGTCGCCAGTTCGCGATCGAAAGCAAAGATATCGAGCAGCTTTCGCATAGTCTCGAAAGACGGCTGGTAACCCCAGACGGCGTCGAGCCCGGCGGTGATCGGAAATGGAACGCCGACCGAACCCATCAGCGCCAATCGATCGACCCGTTCGGGGTGGCGGATCGCCAGCGCCAGGGCGATCGCGCCGCCGAAAGAATTGCCGACGACATGCGCCTTCTCCAAGCCAAGCTTGTCCATCAACCCGACGGCCTGGGCGACCCACACGTCGAGTGTATATTGAATTCCCTGGGGACGTTCGGAAAAGCCGAAGCCAACCATATCGGGAGCGATGACGCGATAATGGTCGCGCAATTGCGGGATGACCAACCGCCAATTGGCGTAAGCGCTGACGCCAGGGCCAGAGCCGTAAATCAGCAGGACCGGAAATCCGGAACCGCGATCGTGATAATTGGTGTCGACGCCGCCGGCGCTCGTGCGATAGGCGATTTCAGGATTGTTATCGGTCACAAACGTGCTCCTTGCGGAGGAAATTGGGCGGCCGGCCCAAATCCCTGTTCATCGATAGAGCGGCAAAACGGAGTTCGACGTGATCGACGACGCTGAATTGATACCGCAAAGCCGAAAAGCGCGTCGGATGGCGCGCCGCCTCGCGCCAAACGGCGAAAGCTTTGGTTTTTGCATGTCAGGCGCGCCCCCGCGGCTTGTCGTGACGCCGCAAGCGACAAGCCGCGACGAACGTCAGATTTTATCGTATTTTATCCGAATAATCCTGAATAGCCTTTTTCATCGATATTTTTACGCGCACGCTCCGCGACGCCCACGTGGCCGCAAAATGACCAAAGCTTAATTTGAAGGCGCGCCGAGGCCGGGATAGTTTGCTCCTCGTGCGAATTGTTTCGCTGGAGACACATCATGAACCGCCGTATTTCCACTCTTCTCGCCGCCGTCGTTTTTGTCGGCGCCGGACTTGCCGTCGTCAGCGCGCAGACGCCCCCCGCCGCTCCCGCCGCACAGGACGCCGCCAGCCAAAAGGAAGGGCGCGGCTGGGGCCACGGCATGGGCGGATTCTGGGCCAAAATGACGCCGGAAGATCGCGCCGCGCTGATGCAAGCGCGCGTCACCGGCCGCCTGGCCGAAGCCAAAGCCCTGCTGAAACTGACCCCCGATCAGGAAAAGCTCTGGACGCCGCTTGAAAGCGCAATTCGCGATCAAGCTTCGGCGGGCGCGGCGCGCATGACGGCGATGATGGAGAAGATGAAAGCGCGCGAAGCCAAGCCGGCTGATCCGATCGAGCGCCTGCAGTTCGCCGCCGAGGCCGCGAGTCAGCGCGCCGACGGCCTGAAGAAAATTCTCGCCGCCGCGCAACCGTTCTATTCCAGTCTTTCCGACGAGCAGAAGAAACACGTCGGCACGATCATGCATTTTGGCCACCGCATGGGCGGATTCGGCGGTTTTGGCGAACGCCATGGCCATCCCGGCATGATGGGACGCTTCGGCGGCGAGGAATAGCAGCCGCCGCGTCAAACACAAAAAGGGCGGCCTGACGGCCGCCCTTTTCGTTGGAAGATTCGGATCTCAGCCCAGGGCTTCGTCCGCCTTGGCTTCGGCTTTGGCCTTGGCTTCGAGGTCTTCGCCCGTCTGCTGGTCGACGACGCGCATCGACAGGCGCACCTTGCCGCGGTCGTCGAAGCCGAGCAGCTTGACTTTGACCTTGTCGCCTTCCTTGACCACGTCGGTGGTCTTGGCGACGCGCTGGGTCGAAAGCTGCGAGATATGGACGAGGCCGTCCTTGGCGCCGAAGAAATTGACGAAGGCGCCGAAATCGGCGGTCTTGACGACGGTGCCGTCATAGATCTGCCCGACTTCCGGATCGGAGGCGATCGACTTGATCCAGGCGATCGCCGCCTTGATCGAATTGCCGTCGGACGAGGCGATCTTCACCGTGCCGTCGTCGTCGATATTGACCTTGGCGCCGGTTTTTTCGACGATCTCGCGGATCACCTTGCCGCCGGTGCCGATCACTTCGCGGATCTTGTCCGTCGGGATCTTCATCGTCTCGATACGCGGGGCGAATTCGCCCAGTTCGGCGCGGGCGTTGGTCAGCGCCTTGGCCATTTCGCCGAGAATATGCAGACGTCCGTCCTTCGCTTGGGCGAGCGCGACCTTCATGATCTCTTCGGTGATGCCGGCGATCTTGATGTCCATCTGCAGCGAGGTCACGCCGTGTTCGGTTCCGGCGACCTTGAAGTCCATGTCGCCGAGATGATCCTCATCGCCGAGAATGTCGGACAGAACGGCGAAACGCTCGCCTTCGAGGATCAGACCCATGGCGATGCCCGCCGTCGGACGCTTCAACGGCACGCCGGCGTCCATCAGCGCCAGCGATGAGCCGCACACGGTGGCCATCGAGGAGGAGCCGTTCGACTCGGTGATCTCCGACACGACGCGGATCGTGTAGGGGAATTCCGCCGGGGTCGGCAGCATCGGATGAATGGCGCGCCAGGCGAGCTTGCCATGGCCGATTTCTCTGCGGCCGGGCGAACCCATGCGGCCGGTCTCGCCAACCGAATAGGGAGGGAAATTGTAGTGAAGGAGGAAGTTCTCCTTATACGTGCCTTCCAGCGAGTCGATATACTGTTCGTCTTCGCCGGTGCCGAGCGTGGCGACCACCAAAGCCTGCGTCTCGCCGCGCGTGAAGATCGCCGAGCCGTGGGTGCGCGGCAAAATGCCGACCTGGCTGAGGATCGGGCGTACAGTGCGCACGTCGCGACCGTCAATGCGCACGCCGTCGTCGAGGATGTTCCAGCGGACCACTTTGGCCTGCAGATCATGGAAAGCCTCGGCGACATGCTGCTTTTCGAATTTGGGCTCGCCTTCGAGCAGAGCGGTTTCGACCTTGGCCTTGACGGCGTCGACGGCCTTATAGCGCTCCTGCTTCGCGGTGATCTTGTAAGCGGCGCGCAGATCGGCCTCGGCGAGGTCCGCCACGGCCTTTTCCACCGCGCTCTTATCGCGCGTCACGAGTTCGCGCGGCTCCTTGGCGGCGCGTTCGGCCAAGCGGATGACCGCCTCGATCACCGGCTGGAAGCCGCGATGGCCGGCCATCACCGCCTCGAGCATCAATTCTTCCGACAATTCCTTGGCTTCCGATTCGACCATCAGCACGGCGTCGTTGGTGCCGGCAACGATGAGATCGAGATCTGAGGTCTTGGCCTCGTCGATCGTCGGATTCACCTTGATCTGGCCGTTGATATAGGCGACGCGCGCGCCGCCGACCGGGCCCATGAAGGGGACGCCCGACAGGGTCAACGCGGCGGACGCGGCGACCATCGCCAGCATGTCCGGATCGTTTTCCAGATCATGGCTGAGAACGGTGACGATCACCTGCGTATCGTTGCGATAGCCGTCCGGAAACAGGGGACGGATCGGACGGTCGATCAGACGCGAGATCAGCGTCTCGCGCTCGGTGGGGCGCCCTTCGCGCTTGAAATAGCCGCCGGGAATGCGGCCGGCCGCGAAGGCCTTTTCCTGATAATTGACGGTGAGCGGAAAGAAGTCCTGGCCGGGCTTGGGCGCCTTGGCCGAGACGACCGTTGCGAGCACCGTGGTTTCTCCGTAGGAGGCGAAAACCGCGCCGTCAGCCTGACGGGCGATGCGGCCGGTTTCCAGCACGAGCTTGCGGCCGTGCCAGTCGATTTCTTCGCGATGGATTTCGAACATAGGTCTTCATCTTTCATGGATAGCCGGCGAGGCGGTAAAACCATGAGCAAGACGGCCAGGCGTCGCGCGCCAGCTAAAGGGCGAGCGCGGCGCCTGGCGATCCTGCCATGGTCAGGCTCCCTCGCCGTGACGAGCCGACGGCCCCATGCCGTCAGGCTCTTGGCGATTGGCTGCCGTTTGAACGCGCAGCCGCATAATGCTTGCGCCTAATGCGCAAATTCGGGCGATGGCCGCCTTGCCGGCGGCCATCGAATGGTTAACGGCGGATGCCGAGACGTTCGATCAAGGTCTTGTAACGCGGCTCGTCGTTCTTCTTGACGTAGTCAAGCAACTGACGGCGCAGCGAAACGAGCTTCAAAAGACCGCGGCGCGAATGATTGTCCTTCGCATGCGTCTTGAAATGGTTGGTGAGATTGGCGATGCGTTCGGTGAGGATGGCCACCTGAACTTCCGGCGAACCGGTGTCGCCCGCCTTGATCGCATATTCCTTGATGAGCGTCTGTTTGCGCTCGGCCGTGATCGACATCGGATGTCCTTTCAAAAAGTTGCTCAACGAAAGGGCTATTGCCCCGCTTGGTCAAGGCCGCGCCGGGATGTCGTCCAGCATGGTCATAAACCCAAACGTCGCGCCAAGGCGGTCCCCTGGCGCGATCCGGCGCTTATACACGATTTTCCGCCAAGAGCCAGCGTTCTTTCAAAGCGCGGGACCGCCGCCGGGAACAAGTGCGCCGTCTGTCCACCGCCCGAATCTCGCGCGGATAAGACATTCGTCGCAGAAGCTTTCCGTTGCGTCAAACAGGCGAGCGGCTAATCTACCCTTCACGCAAACAACCCGCGATGCGGGCGAAATACGGCTGGAAGGGCGGATCGCATGACTTATCTTTTGACGCATTATTGGGGCTGGCTGCTGATCGTCGTCGGCGTCGGTCTCGTCGGCGCGCAAATGGCGCATCGCGACGAAAAATCCAACCGTCTGCCGATATGGTTTTTCATCATCGCCGGACTGCTGACGCTGGGCGTCTTGGCCGACTTCGACCATGTCGTAAACGGTCGGCCCGCGCTTTGGTTGGAAACCGCCGCGCTGTCCTGCATCGCTTTCGCCGTCGGCGCGTTCGTCGGCGATTGGCTGGGCGGCGGCGCGAGCCGCGCGCGCGGGCTCTGGTGGGGTCCATTCATGGTCGGCGCGCTGATTTGGGCCTGTTCCAACGCCCTGTTGCTTGGGCCGACGGAAACGGCCTTGAGGGACAGAGCCAAGGCCGCCGCCGCGGCCGTCGGCGGCGCCGCGGCCGACGTCGATATCGCCGGGCGAGACGCCCTGCTTGCGGCCGGAGCTGGCGACGCCGCCAAACGCCTGGTCATCGCCGACCGCATCCTGCAGGAAGACGGCATTCGCCAGGTTGATGAAGTCGCGGGCGGCGCCAACGCGGCGCAAGCTGGCGCGGCCGACAAAAACGCCGGATCGTCGATCGCCGACAAGAAAGCGGCCGCCGTCGCCGCGGCCAAAGCTCTGTCCGCGAGCGGACCGCTGTCCTCCGCTGATTGCCAGACGGCGCTCAGCGGATTGGTGGCTGGCGAGAGCGTGAAATACGACACCGGTAGTTCGCGAGTCTCGTCCGAACTCGAAAAGCCTGATCGGAAAGATCGGCGCGACGCTGGCCCGCTGCCCGGCGGAGGTGAAGATCGAAGTCGCCGGCTACACCGACGCGGTCGGCGATGAAGACAGCAATAAGGCGCTATCGAAACGCCGCGCCCGCGCGGTTGTCGAGATGTTGACCGACGGCGGCGTCGCCGCGTCGCGACTGACGGCGGAAGGCTACGGTTCGGCGAAGCCGGTCGCTTCCAACGACAGCGAGGACGGCCGCGCCGAAAACCGACGCATCGAGTTTGTGGTGAAATGATTTTTGTGGCGGGGCGGCGCCGTTCGAGGCTGCGCCCCGTCAATATGGCAGGTTGAACACGCGGTTGGGCAGGAATTCGCCCTGCTCCACTTGACCGGAGGCGATGACCACGCCGGCGCAGACCGCATAAGTTGCGCCGCCGGACGGCGCGTCGCGCCCGCGCACGATCAGCGACTGGCCGCGCCGCAGCCGCGCCGCGCCGTCGCGATCGACAATGACGCAGGGCAGTTCGGAAAGCCCAGCCTCGACGCTCAACAGCGTTTCATGCGCGCTCTCCGGCCGTTCGACCAGTTCGGCCAGCGCAACGGAATCGCCCTCGAAAAACGGGCCGACGCGCGTGCGCCGCAGCGCTGTGACGTGGCCGAGGCAGCCAAGCTCGCGACCGAGATCGCGGGCTATCGCGCGCACATAAGTGCCCTTGCCGCATTCGGCCTCGATCACCCCTTCGCGCTCGTCGCAGGAAACCAGGGTCAACGCGTGGATCGTCACAGGACGCGGCGCGATGTCGACGATCTCGCCGTCGCGCGCGAGATCATAGGCGCGCTCGCCATCGATCTTGATCGCCGAAAAGGCCGGCGGGCGTTGCATGATCGTTCCGGTGAAGCGTGGCAGCAGCGCGGCGACCGCCTCCGGCGTCGGGCGCAGGCCGCTGGTCCGCACAACCTTGCCGTCGGCGTCGTCCGAATCGGTTTCCTCGCCCCATTTGACCGTAAAGCGATAGGCCTTTTCACCATCCTGCACGAAAGGCACGGTCTTCGTCGCCTCGCCGAAAGCGACCGGCAATATGCCGGAGGCGAGCGGATCGAGCGTGCCGGCGTGGCCGGCCTTCTTGGCGTTGAATATGCGCTTCAGCCGCGAGACGGCTTGCGTCGAGGTCAGACCGATCGGTTTATCGAGAATGACCCAGCCATTGACTTCGACGCGTGTCGAGCGCGGCGCGCTCACGAGGCGGCCTCGTCCGTTTCCCCGGAATTTTCCTCTTCGCCGAGCGCCAGATCCTGCGCCACTTTGGGCGAATGCAGCAAAGCGTCTATGCGCGCCGCGTTTTCGAAGCTTTCGTCGATCTTGAATCGAACGTCCGGCGCGTATCGCAGATTGATCTTCTGGGCGATCTCGCCGCGCAGGAACTTTTTATGACGCTCGAGCGCCTCGACGACCAGTTGGCGATCTTCGCCGCCCAAAGGCATGACGAAGACAGTGGCGAGTTTCAAATCGGGGCTCATCTTCACCGAGGGAATCGTGACAACGCGTCCGACCAGCGCCGGTTCGTTCAGCACCCCGCGCGTCAGGACTTGCGCCATTGCGTGACGAATAAGTTCGGCGACGCGCAACATGCGTTGCGTCGGCTCGCCGCCCTTGTGATGCGACCTCGACATTTTGGCCTCTTTGTATTTTTTGGGATCGACCGCCGTTCGCGCCCGCTACTTGCGCCGGATCGGCGCAAGTCCATACGCCGGACGCAGCGCGGCTGCGTCCGGAAACCGGCGGATCACAGCGTACGCTTGATCTCCTCGACGCGGTAACATTCGATCACGTCGCCAGCGCGCATATCCTGATAGTTTTCAAACGCCATGCCGCATTCCTGGCCGGCCAGCACTTCCTTGACCTCGTCCTTGAAGCGCTTGAGCGTCGACAGCTTGCCCTCGTGGACGACGACGTTGTCGCGAATGAGGCGCACATGCTGGCCGCGCTCGACCGTGCCGTCGGTGACGCGGCAACCGGCGACCTTGCCGACCTTCGAAATGTTGAAGACTTCCAGTATCTGCGCGTTGCCGAGCATGGTTTCGCGCAGCGTCGGCGCCAGCAAGCCCGACATAGCCGCTTTCACGTCATCGACCAGATTGTAGATGATGTTGTAGTAGCGGATTTCAATGCCCGAACG
The DNA here is from genome assembly GCA_963736175.1 of uncultured Alphaproteobacteria bacterium. Classification (GTDB taxonomy): domain Bacteria; phylum Pseudomonadota; class Alphaproteobacteria; order Rhizobiales; family Beijerinckiaceae; genus Rhodoblastus. The sequence continues at coordinate 36,070 of CAVTNU010000040.1, forward strand.
TTCCGCCGCTTCGCGCGCTTCCTTATGGGCGCGGACGTTGAAGCCGATCACGACCGCGTGCGAGGCTTCAGCCAGGGTGATGTCGGATTCGGTGATGCCGCCGACGCCGCCATGGATGACGCGCGCCGCGACTTCGTCGGTACCCAGATTGTCGAGCGCGGCGATGATGGCTTCGACCGAGCCCTGCACGTCGCCCTTGACGAGAAGCGTGAACTCCTTGCGTCCCGCGGTCTTCAACTGGCTCATCATGTCGGCGAGCGAAGAGCGCGCCGAACCGCCTCGCGCGGCGGCCTGATCGCGCTTCTGGCGTTCGCGGTACTGAGTGATCTCGCGCGCGCGCGCTTCGGATTCGACCACCGCGACACGGTCGCCCGCTTCCGGCGCGCCGGAAAATCCGAGGACTTCCGCCGGGAAAGAGGGACCGGCGCGGACGATGTTGACGCCCTGATCGTCGATGAGGGCGCGGACGCGGCCCCATTGCGAGCCGGCGACGACGATATTGCCGACCGCAAGCGTGCCGCGCTGCACCAGAACCGTGGCGACCGGGCCGCGGCCGCGATCGAGGCGCGCCTCGATCACCGTGCCTTCGGCGTGCCGATCGGGGTCCGCCCGCAGATCGAGCACTTCGGCTTGGAGGGCGATGAACTCCAGCAGCTTGTCGAGATTGATCTTCTGCTTGGCGGAAACCTCGACTTCGAGGGTTTCGCCGCCGAGGCTTTCGACCTGCACCTCATGTTGCAGCAACTCGGTGCGCACGCGCTCGGGCTTGGCGTCCGGCTTGTCGATTTTGTTGATGGCGACGATAATCGGCACGCCCGCGGCTCTGGCGTGGTTGATCGCCTCGATGGTCTGCGGCATGACGCCGTCGTCGGCGGCGACCACCAGAACGACGATGTCGGTCACCTTGGCGCCGCGCGCGCGCATCGCGGTAAAGGCGGCGTGGCCGGGCGTGTCGATGAAGGTGATCGGCTTGCCGCCCGGAGCGGTGACCTGATAGGCGCCGATATGCTGGGTGATGCCGCCGGCTTCCCCGGACACGACGTTGGCGTGACGGATGGCGTCGAGCAGCGAGGTCTTGCCGTGATCGACGTGACCCATGATCGTCACCACCGGCGGACGCGGCTGCAGGTTTGCGTCGGTGTCGGGCTTGTCGAACAGACCCTCTTCCACGTCGGACTCGGCGACGCGCTTGACCGTATGGCCCAGTTCGACAGCGATCAATTCGGCGGTGTCGGCGTCGATCACGTCGGTAATCTTGTGCATCTCGCCTTGCTTCATCAGCAGTTTGATGACGTCGACGGCGCGCTCCGACATGCGGTTGGCGAGCTCCTGGACGGTAATGGTCTCAGGCAGCGTCACCTCGCGCGAGAGGCGCTCCTTCTGCTCGACGACGCCTTTCAGACGCTGCGTGCGGCGGCGAAACGCCGCGACCGAACGCGTGCGCTCTTCGCCGTCGCTGGCGGTGGCGCTGGCGACCGTCAGACGACCGCGGCTTTTCTGCTCTGCGCCACGGGACGGCTTGACCGCCGGGATGGCGAGCTTGGGAACGGTCAATTGACGGCGAACGGGCGTCCCCAGCGTCGTCTTGCCGTCGGTCTTGGCCTCGGCGCCAGCGGCGGTTTTGGCCTCCCCGTCACTCGCCGCCGGGGCGGCCGGACGACCGGCGGAGGGAAACACGATCTGCTGCGGACGGCGTTGATTCTGCAAAGCGGGCGCGGGAGCCGAACTCTCGCCTTCCGTCGGATTGAGGCGGCGGCGCGCTTCGTCTTCGGCCCGACGCTTGGCTTCGGCGTCGCGGGCGAGACGACTCTCCTCCTCCCGCTTGCGCGCTTCGGCGGCGTCGCGCTCGCTGCGGTCACGCGTTTCGCGTTCGGCGCGGATCTTGGCTTCGGCTTCCTGACGCTTGCGGTCGTCTTCCTCGCGCACCCGGGCGTCGACGAGGGCCTTGGCGCGCGCGTCGCGTTCGTCGTCGGTCAGCGTGCGCAGGACGACGCCGGTCTGCGGGCGCGCCGCCGTCGGTTTGGTCGGGGCGCGCGGAGCGGACGATCCAGCGGCGGCGGCGCCTGTGGGCGCGGCGGCGACAGCGGGCGCGGCGGCAGCGGCGGGCTTCGGCTTCTCGCCCGGTCCCAGCGCGCGGCGCTTCACCGTCTCGACTACGACCGCCTTGCTGCGCCCATGCGAAAAGCTCTGACGCACGACGCCCTGCTCCACCGGCCGCTTGAGGCTCAGCGTCTTCGTGGGCGCGACGGTCAGGGTTTTGTCGCCGGAATTCTTATTATCGTCCATATTTTTCATGCGTCCCAGGGCTCAAGGCCGTTCGAACAATCCGCCTTGAAGTCCTGCTCCAAAGCCTTGCCATCAATCAACTTGCCCCCCTCGCCGGGGGCGTCTTCGTCTTCGTCCAGGCCGCGATATACCGCAAGTCGCCGGCATGAGGCGAGAAAAACCTTCGCCGCCGCCTGCGCTTTGAGCGCAGCATGTATCACATTTGACCGCCCTAACGCCAAGTCCAATTGGGCGGAGGAAAATAATCCGATTTCCGGCGGCAGGACGGCGCCGAAACGCCGGCTCAGCGCCTGTCGCAATTTGCGTTTGCCGTCCGCGCCGCCGTCGGCCGCATGAACCAGCCCGCAGATGGACTCGTTGGCGATCGTCGCCTCGACCTTGGCGAAGCCGGTAACGACCTGTCCGGCCTTGTTGGCGATGGCCAGAGCCTGAAGGGCGTCGGCCTGCAACAGCGCCTCGACCTGATCGGCCAGACTCGGCGGAACCGCCGCCTTGTCCTTGAAGCCGCGCGCGAAGGCCTGGCGTTTGATCGCCTGTTCGACGAGCGCCCGCGATGTTTTGACCCAGACCCCGCGTCCCGGCAACTTGCGTTTGACATCCGGCGTCACGACCCCGTCCGGCGCGAGGACGAAGCGGATCATGTCCGCCGGCGCATGCTCCTGGCGCGTCACGACGCAAGTTCGCGCGACGGAGGAAGCCTCCATCTCGTCTTCAAGTTTCTTTGCGCGTGACGCCAAATAATCCTCGTTTCAATGCGCTCGCCATTAGCGCGCGGCCCTCGCCGTCATGACCGGCGCGAACCCGCCCGCCTCAACTTTCCTCATCGGTCCCGGACTCGGCTTCTTCCGCCTCGGCCTTGCGCAGATCCGCCTCGTCGATCCAGCCGGCCTTGACGCGCGCCTGCATGACGATCGTTTCGGCCTCCTCGCGCGAAATTTCCATTCCATCGAGGAAGCCGGGATATTTCGTCGTTTCGCCGTCCTTCTTTTCGCTCCAACCGACGAGATCGTCGGTGGCGCAGCCGGCGAGATCCTCAACCGTCTTGACGTCGTTCTCGCCGAGCTTCACCAGCATGGCGGTGGTGACGCCCTCCACTTCCCTCAGTTCGTCGGCGACGCCCAATTCCTTGCGCCGCGCGTCGAGCTCGGCCTCGATGCGGGCGAGATAGTCCTTGGCGCGATTTTGAATTTCGCTCGCCGTCTCCTCGTCGAAGCCCTCGATCGAGGCGACTTCGGCGGGATCGACGACGGCCAGCTCCTCGACCGAACGGAAGCCCTCGGACGCCAGCAATTGGCCGACGACCTCGTCGACGTCGAGCGCGTTCATGAAGATGTTGGTGCGCTCGATGAATTCCTTCTGACGGCGCTCCGATTCCTCGGCCTCGGTGAGAATGTCGATGTCCCAGCCGGTGAGCTGAGAGGCGAGACGCACGTTCTGGCCGCGCCGGCCGATGGCGAGCGAGAGCTGATCGTCGGGCACCACCACCTCGATACGGGCGGAGTCCTCGTCCAGCACCACCTTGACCACTTCGGCCGGCTGCAAGGCGTTGACGATGAACGTGGCGGCGTCGGCCGACCAGGGAATGATATCGATCTTCTCGCCCTGCAATTCGTTGACGACCGCCTGTACGCGCGAGCCGCGCATACCGACGCAGGCGCCGACCGGATCAATCGAGCTGTCGCGCGAGATCACGGCGATCTTGGCGCGCGAGCCAGGGTCGCGGGCGACCGACTTGACCTCGATGACGCCGTCATAGATTTCCGGCACTTCCTGCTGGAACAATTTGGCCATGAACTGGGGGTGGGTGCGCGACAGGAAAATCTGCGGACCGCGCTGCTCGCGCCGCACGTCGTAGACATAGGCGCGCACGCGGTCTCCGGGGCGGAACATCTCGCGCGGGATCATTTCGTCGCGGCGGATGATGGCCTCGCCGCGCCCCAGATCGACGATGACGTTGCCGTATTCGACGCGCTTGACCACGCCGTTGATGACGTCGCCGATACGGTCCTTGAACTCCTCGTACTGGCGGTCGCGCTCGGCCTCGCGCACCTTTTGCACGATGACCTGCTTGGCGGACTGGGCGGCGATGCGGCCGAAATCGACGGGCGGCAGCGTCTCGGCGATCCAGTCGCCGACCTGCGCCGCCGGATTGCGCTTGCGCGCGTCGGCGAGAAGAATTTGCGTCGCCTCGCTCTCGATCTGGTCGACCACCAGCATCAGGCGCGAATAACGCACTTCGCCGGTGCGCGGATTGATCTCGGCGCGCACCTCCGTTTCCTGGCCGTAGCGCGAGCGCGCCGCCTTCTGCATCGCGTCTTCCATCGAGGCGAGCACGATCGAACGGTCGATCGATTTGTCGCGCGCGACCGCGTCGGCGATCTGCAAGAGTTCAAGGCGATTGGCGCTGACGGCCATGGGTTTTCTCCTGAAGGTTCAGTTTTTTGTGTCGTCGGGACGGCGGGCCGCGCCGCCGCCTTTTTTGAAATGCGCCCGGATTCCGGCCGGAAGCACAGGTTTCGATTTATTGCCCTTGGGCTTGGCCGCGGCTGTCGCGCCAAAACGACCCGGCCCGCGCGCCGGGCGCGCATCCTCGTTCGGCGGGGTTTCGTCTTCCTCGCCCGCGACCTTGGCGGCCGCCTTGGCGGCGCGCAGGGCCTGGCGAATGAGTTCTTCGGTCAGCACCAGCTTGGCCTCGTCGAGATCGCGCAGGACGATGCGGACCCGCTTTTCTTCGTCGGCGCGCGCGTCGTTGCGCTCCAGCGTCAGCAGCGCGTCCTTGCCCAGGCCTTCGACGGCGATGACGACGCCGCGAAATCTCTTGCGGCCGCTTTCGTGCGGATGGCTCAGCTCGACGCGCGCCTCCTGGCCGACAGCGCGACGGAAATCGGACGTCCGCACCAGCGGCCGATCGATGCCCGGCGAGGAAATTTCCAGACGATACGCGGAGGCCACGACATCCTCAACGTCGAACGCCGGCGAAAGCGCGTCGTTGATCGCCTCGCAATCTTCGATGGTCAGCACGCCGTCGGCGCGCTCGGCCATGATCTGCACCGTCGTACCCTGCCCAGCGAGGATTTTGACCCGCACGAGGCGAAAACCCATGCTGATCAGGATGCGCTCCGTTACATGGGCGATACGCGCCGCCATGCCGGTCTCGCCGACAAGGCGCGGCTCGTCCAAAGGCGCGGCGAAATCGGCCTGCTGGGGTATATGGGACTCGGATTCGCTCAAAAAAGACCCGTCTATAACGAAAAAGAGCGGGTCCCGTCCGGGCCCCACTCTCGCAAGGGCCACGTTAGCAGCCATAACGAAGATGTTGTCGTAGGCGTTCTATAGCGCGGCGGAAGGCGATTGGCAAGGAAATTGGCGGCAGGCGCAAACGGACGCGGCGGGACGCAAGACCGCGGCGTCGATCGTTGGCGTCCCTTCTCCCTGTTTACGGGGAGAAGGTCAGGATGAGGGGCAAGGCGATTGGCCTCAGTGATGATTGTTTTGCTGATCGACCGCGGAGATTTTGCATTCCGACGACGGGGAGCCTTCTTGCCCCGGCCCCTCACCCCAACCCTCTCCCCGCATAGCCCGTCGAAAGACGGGCGTTCTAGCGAACACCCTATTGCGGGGAAAGGGGGCGCGCTACCCGGCCGAAGCCGTCCTCCGCCAGTCCGAGTTCGCGTCGCGCCTTGCGGCTGAGGCCGGCGGCGACGAGGCGGTGCGACAGCGCGATCAATTCGCGCAGCTCCTTCTGGTCGACCCGCGGCGAGGGCAGCGCCTGAATCCATTTCAGTCCACGCGAGGCGAGATAGGGCGCTGGCCGAAAGCCCGCTTGCTGGCGCAGGACTTCGAAGCCGATTTCGCTGACCTTGAAGGAAAAAGCCGGGCCACGGCATTGCGGCGCCAGATCCTCCCAGCCGCCGATGCAGAACACCTTGCCGCCGACCTTCCAGACATGCGAGCCGCCCCATTGCACGACATGGGTCGTCGCCGGCAGGCTGGCGCAAAACAGGTTGTATTCGTCGTAGGTCATCGCCGCATCGTCGCGGCGAACGGAGCGCGTGTCCAGTCGTCCGATCGAGCAGGCGGGCGCGAGCGCCGTCAGCTATCCATCTTCAGCGCGGCGATGAAGGCTTCCTGCGGAATTTCGACCTTGCCGAACTGACGCATGCGCTTTTTGCCTTCCTTCTGCTTTTCCAGCAGCTTGCGCTTGCGGCTGACGTCGCCGCCGTAGCATTTCGCCGTCACGTCCTTGCGCAGCGCGCGGATCGTTTCACGCGCGATGATCTTGGCGCCGATCGCCGCCTGAATCGGAATCTGGAACATGTGCTGCGGGATCAGTTCGCGCAACTTCTCGCACATGGCGCGCCCGCGCATTTCGGCGCGCGTGCGATGCACCAGCATCGACAGCGCGTCGACTGGTTCGGCGTTGACCAGCAGCGACATCTTGACCAGATCGCCCTCGCGATAATCGATCAACTGATAGTCAAAGGACGCGTAGCCCTTGGAGATCGACTTCAGCCGGTCGTAAAAGTCGAACACGACCTCGTTGAGCGGCAGTTCGTAGACCACCATCGCGCGCTTGCCGACATAGTTCAGATCGATCTGCACGCCGCGCCGATCCTGGCAAAGCTTCAGCACGGAGCCGAGATATTCGTCCGGCGTCAGGATCGTCGCCTTGATCCAGGGCTCCTGGATTTCGGCGATCTTGACGACATCGGGCATATCGGCGGGATTATGCAGCTCGATCGTCTCGCCGTTATTCATGATGATCTTGTAAATGACCGAGGGGGCGGTCGCGATCAGGTCGAGATTGAACTCGCGCTCCAGCCGCTCCTGAATGATCTCGAGGTGCAAAAGCCCCAAAAAGCCGCAGCGGAAGCCGAAGCCGAGCGCGGCGGAGGATTCCATTTCAAAGGAAAAGCTGGCGTCGTTGAGCCGGAGCTTGCCCATCGCCGCGCGCAGATCCTCGAAATCGGCGGCGTCGACCGGAAACAGACCGCAGAACACCACTGGCTGCGCCGGCTTGAAGCCCGGCAACGCCGCGGCGCAGGACTTTCGTTCGTCGGTGATGGTGTCGCCGACGCGCGTGTCGGCCACCTGTTTGATCTGGGCGGTGATGAAGCCGATCTCGCCCGGTCCGAGTTGCCCGGCGTCCTGCATTTTCGGGCGGAAGACGCCGAGGCGGTCGACCTCGTAATGGGCGCCGGCGGCCAGCATCTGGATTTTCTGGCCTTTTTTTAACACGCCGTCGAAAATGCGCACCAGAACCACGACGCCGAGATAGGAGTCATACCAGCTATCGACCAGCAGAGCTTTCAGCGGGGCGTTTTCGTCGCCGGTCGGCGGCGGCAATTTCTTGACGATGGCTTCGAGCACCAGGTCGATGCCGACGCCGGTCTTGGCGGAAATCGGCACGGCTTCGGAGGCGTCGAGGCCGATCACTTCCTCGATCTGCGCCTTGATGCGCTCCGGCTCGGCCGCCGGCAGGTCGATCTTGTTGAGGACCGGAACGATTTCATGGCCGGCGTCGAGCGCGTGATAGACGTTGGCGAGCGTCTGCGCCTCGACGCCCTGGCTGGCGTCGACCACCAGCAGCGAGCCTTCGCAGGCGGCCAGCGAGCGCGACACCTCATAGGCGAAGTCGACGTGGCCGGGCGTGTCCATTAGATTGAGGATATAGGTCTTGCCGTCCTGCGCCGTATATTCGAGGCGCACCGTCTGGGCCTTGATGGTGATGCCGCGTTCGCGCTCGATATCCATCGAATCGAGAACCTGCTCGACCATGTCGCGCGCCGCCACCGTCCCGGTATGCTGAAATCAGCCGGTCGGCCAGCGTCGATTTGCCATGGTCGATGTGGGCGACGATGGAGAAGTTGCGGATGTTGTCGATTTTATGCGCGCTCATGGGCGGCAGATAGCAGGGGCGCGCGATTTAGGGAAGGGGGCGCGCCGTCCCGTTCACGATTGGAAGTAATCCGGCCTTTGTTCGGCGATCGCCTCGAACATCTGCGTCGTATGGGACAGGTGCCCATCCAGGCTGGCCTTGGCCGCCTTGACGTCGCGCGCCACGATGGCTTCGGCGAGGAGGCGATGCTCGGCCAGGGATTGCGGCAGTCGCCCAGGCGGAATTCAAGGTCAGACGACGCGCCCGCTCGAGATGGGCCCGCAGGCCGTCGAGAATCTCGCTGGCGCGCTTGAAGCCCAGCGCCTGAGCGATCAGCCGGTGAAAATCGACGTCCAGCGTGTAAAACCCAGAACTGTCGCCGGCCTCCGCCGCCGCCTGCTGATAGCGCAAATTGCGCGACAGGGCCTCCAGCGCCGATTTCGGCATATGGTCGGCGGCCTGTCCGACGATTTCATTTTCAATGGCGCGGCGGATCAGCATGAATTCGCGCACGTCGGCGGCGGAAATCTTGGCGACGAAAGATCCATGCTGCGGCTCGATCGTCACTAGCTTTTCATAGGCCAGCCGATTGATGGCGGCGGTGACCGGAAAGCGCGAAACGTTCAACCGCTCGCACAGGGCGACCTTGTCGATGGAAGCGCCCGGCTCAAGCGCGCCCGACAGGATCTGCTCCTTCAACTCCTCGTAGACCTGATCGGCTTTGGAGGCGCGGCGCGCGTCCGAATCGTCAAACGCACGCCTTTGCGTTCCCGTCCGTTCCCGATTCATCATCGCCTCGCTAAAAATCCAACGGGGCGCGCAACAACGCCGTTTGCTTCCGCGCCTTTGGCGAACCGCAGCCCCTCAGTTCGGCCTCGTCTTAGCGCTCCTGAACCTCATATGCTAAGCATAGCAGGGAACGCGGCCAAAGCGAAGGTCGCTAACACCTTGTCAGCGTGGAAAAAACAACGAAAGCCCAGATGAACGGCTCCATCCTGAGCTTTGGCGAGGCGATTGTCGACCTCATTCCGAAATCCGATTCGCCGCCGGATGCGCCCACATTCGCCCGCGTGCTGGGCGGCTCGCAATTCAACGTCGCCATCGGCCTCGCCCGGCTCGGCGTCCCTTGCGCCTTCGGCGGGCTGATCTCGACCGATTGGGGCGGGAAGGCGTTCGAGGCGGCGCTGGCCGAGGCCGGCGCGGCAGCGACCGGCCTCACGCGGGTCGAGGCGCCAAGCCCTTTGGCGCTGATCGCCCCTGGCAGCCAGAACGGGCGCGCCGATTATCGCTTCTGTTTCGATGGATCGGCGATGGATCGCGCGCCGCTGGCGCCGAACCGCTATCCGGCCGGCGTCGCCTGCCTGCATGTCGGCTCGTTTTCGGCTTTGCTCGCGCCCTGGCGGCGGCCAGTTCTCGACATGATGATCGCCGCCCCTTTCGCCTCCTTCGATCTGAACATTCGCCCGCCCCTGATACCGCCGCGCCAGGAAAGCCAAAGCCTGGTCGAAGCCTGCGTGGCGCAGGCCGATATCGTCAAGGCGAGCGAGGAAGACCTCGGCTGGCTCTATCCCGACGCGGCGCCGGAAAGCTGCTGCCGGCGCTGGGCCGAACAGGGCGCGCTGGTCGCGCTGACGCGCGGAGAAAATGGCGCGATGGGGTTCTTTCGCGGCGCTGAGATCGCCTGTCCAGCGCCGAACGTCGTCGTCAAGGACACGATCGGCGCGGGCGATTCCTTCACCGCCGCCTTGCTGGCCAAAGCATCCGAATACGACGCCTTCGCGGCCGCCGGGCGGCTCGCCGTCGCGGCCGAAAATCTGGAAGGCTGGCTGCGCTTCGCCGTGCTGGCCGGCGCCATGACCTGCGAGCGAGCCGGCGCCGACCCGCCGACCCGCGCCGAAATCCTCGCCCGGACGGACGCCGGTCCGAACGTCCGTTAGCCGGAGGGAAACGTTTGTCGGCTAACTCTCAGTGACGGCGTTTTCTGGGAAGAACCGGGCTTGGGAAAGACTATTGGACTCTGGCTGTTGTGGTTGGCGCTGGCGTTCGGCGCGCTGAACCTCTATGGCCCGGATCTGTCCGCCTATCGGCGCGCCGGCGACCCGCCCGACATCAGCGCGTCCGACCTCATCGCGCGCCTGTCCAAGCCCGAACTGATCCTGTTCCACCTGCGCGACGACGCCGATACGCAACGCTATTTCGCCTACGCCAACGCCATCCTGGGGCGTCCCTACGCCGCCTATTTCGTCCGCACGCTGGACGAATGGCGGGAAGACGCGGCGCAAACGGCGACCAACCGGCCAGGCGTCGTCACGCCGCAACGCCCGCTTTTGCCCTGGCGCGATTTTTCCGTGGAATATCCGCCGGGCATGCTGCTGTTCGCGCTCATGCCGGCGTTGTTCGTCCAGGACTTCAACACCTACCACTTCCTGTTCTCGCTCGAGATGGAGGCGCTGCTGACGGCGGCGGTTGTTCTGGCGGCGAAAACCGCCAGAATTTTTCGAAAGAGCGAGGGCGACGCGGTGCTGGGCTGGGCCGTCGGCTCGCTCGCGGCCCTGGGCGTCGCCGCCGTGCGCCGCTACGACCCGTGCGTATCGCTGGCGATCGCGGCGACGGTCTATGGCGTGGCCGCCCGCCGCCCCGCCCTCGCCGGCGGCGCGATGAGCCTCGGCGCCGTCTGCAAAGGCGTGCCGATCCTGTTGGCGCCTCTGGGGCTGTTCTGGCACGTCCTGCGCGGCGAGCGGCGTGAATTGGCGATCGCCATCGCGACGAGCCTTGCCTGCCTCGCCGCGGCGGGCGCGTTCTACGCCTGTCTGGCGGGGCCTCATGTTTTCGACGCCCTCGCCTATCACGGCCAGCGCCCGCTGCAATTTGAAAGCCTTTACGGCGGCTTGCTGATCGCCGCGCGCCTGTTCGATCCGACGATCGCGACGAGCGTCTATTCCTTCGGCTCCGACAATATCGTCTCGATCCATGAGCCCGCCTTGCGCCGCCTCGCCGAGATTCTCCCCTGGCTGGCGCAGGCCGCGATCTTCGGCTGGGCTTTCGCGCGCATGCGCAAAGCGGAGGACGACGAGCAAAAATTCGCCGTGTTGCTCAACGCGGCCTGCGCCTGTTTCGTCTCCTACGCCACACTCGGCAAGGTCTTCTCGCCGCAATACCTGGTCTGGCTGATCCCGCTCGGCGCGCTCGCCGCGGCCAAGGCCCGGCCGCTCGCCGGCAAATTGATGATCTCCGGCTTTCTCGTCGCCCAGCTCGAATATCCGTTCCTGTATTCTGGCCTGTCCGACTCGCTCGACCCTGTTTTCGGCGTCGTCGTCGTGATCCGCGCCCTGCTGCTCTGGGCGTGGATCGCCGTTCTGCTGACGTCGCCCGGCAAGACCCGCCTCGCGGCCATCGATCAAGGAAATCCGGCATGAAATCGCGCGCGGCGCTCTGGCTGGTCTGGCTCCTACTCGTCTTCGGCGCATTCAACATCTACGGCCCGCCGCTCGCCGCCTACCGCCAGCCGGACGATCCGCCGCGGATCAGCGCTAATCAGCTCGCCGCGCGGCTGAGCCCGCTCCAGCTCTTGATGGTCATCGTCCGCAACGACGTCGACACCGCCCGTTATTTCTCCTACGCCAACGCCATTTTGGGGCGACCCTACTCCGCCTATTACGTCAGGCCGATGGAGGAATGGCGCAAGGCGGAGGCCGATGAGGGCGAAGCGGACGCGCCGTCACGCGCGTTCGTCACGCCAGCGCGCCCGCTGGCGCCCTGGCGCGATTTTTCGATGGAATATCCGCCGCTGATGCTCGCCTTCGCGCTGCCGCCGGCGCTTTTGACGGATAAGGCCGGCGCCTATCATTTCCTGTTCGGCCTGGAGATGGAGCTGCTGCTGACGCTCGCCGTCTATTTCGGCATGCGCACGGCCGACAATCTGCGGCCTGGATCGGGCCGCGATTTTCTGGCGCTGTCGATCGCGCTGGCCGCCGCCTTTGGCGCCATGGCGGCGCGCCGTTACGACGCCTGCGTCGCCGCGAGTCTGGGCGCGGCGATCTTCGCGTTGAGCGCCAAACGGCCGGCGGGCGCAGGGCTAGCGCTCGGCGTCGGCGTCGCCGCGAAAGGCACGCCGGCGCTGATCGCGCCGCTCGGCGCGCTGTATCTGCTCGAATCGGGGCAAACGCGGCAATTGCTCAAGAGCCTCGCCGCCGCGGCGGCGGTCCTAGGCATAAGCGCGGCGGGCTATTTCATCACAGCGGGGCCGCGCGCGTTCGACCCGCTCGTCTACCATGGCGGACGCCCGATCCAGATCGAAAGCCTCTACGGCTCGCTGTTGATCGTGGCGCGCGCCTTCGATCCGGGCATAGCCAGCTCAGCTTACAGTTTCGGCTCCGACAATATCGTTTCGGCCTATGAGCCGTTTTTTCGCGCCATTGCGGAAAAAGCGCCGATCATTGCGATCCTGGCGATATTCGTCTGGAGCTGGCGGCGGCTGCGCGCCAGCGTCGGCGACGCCGACAAGCTGTTCGTGGTGATCGACGCCGCCTGCGCCATTCTTGTCGCCTACATGACGCTCGGCAAAGTGTTCAGCCCGCAATATCTCGTCTGGCTGACGCCTCTGGCGGCCTTGGCCAGCCTCGCGGCGGCGCGGTCGACGACATTACTGCTGATCAGCGCTATGGCGTTGACGCAGATGGATATTCTTTTCCTTTATCCGTTCCACGCCGGCGATCCGGCGCCAGCGTTCGGCGCCGTTCTGCTGGCGCGCAACCTGGCGTTGGGCGCTTGGGCGCTGTCGCTTTTGACGGCGGCCAAGCCAGGCGCAGCGCCCGCCGTTCCCTGAGCGCCGCGCATCGGCTTGATCGCGAAACCGGTTTCCACTTTTGCGGCCGATGCTCGACTCAACGCATCGGCTTGGTCGCAAAACCGGTTTCCACTTTTGCGGCCGATGCTTTAAAAGCCCCCCAACCAAGGAGACAACATGCGCCCGTCAAAACGCGCCGCCGATGAAATGCGTCAGGTTACATTGGAGCGCAATGTCGCCCGTTATGCCGAGGGGTCCTGCCTGGTTAAATTCGGCGAAACCCATGTGCTGTGCACCGCCTCGCTCGAGGACAAACCGCCGATGTGGCTGCGCGGCCAGGGGCGCGGCTGGGTCACCGCCGAATACGCCATGCTGCCGCGCGCCACGCATACGCGCACAAGGCGCGAATCGACCTCCGGCAAGCCCTCCGGCCGAACCCAGGAAATCCAGCGCCTGATCGGCCGGTCGCTGCGCGCCGTGACCAATCTGCAAGCCTTGGGCGAGCGTCAGATCACCATCGACTGCGACGTGCTGCAGGCGGACGGCGGCACGCGCACCGCCTCCATCACGGGCGCCTGGGTGGCGTTGCACGATTGCCTGAAATGGATGCGCTCGCGCTCAATGATCAAGGACATGCCGCTGAAGGATCATGTCGGCGCCGTGTCCTGCGGGATATTCCAGGGCGTTCCGGTGCTCGATCTCGATTACGCCGAGGATTCGGCCGCCCACACCGACGGCAATTTCGTCATGACCGGCTCCGGCGGCCTCGTCGAAGTGCAGGCGACGGCCGAGGGCGCCGTGTTTTCGGAAGGCGAACTGCAAAACCTGCTCGCCCTGGCGCGCGGCGGCATCGCTCAACTGATCGACCTGCAGAAAGCGGCGGTGGCCGACGCATGAGCCGCCGCATTGAGGGAAAAGTCGTCATCGCCACCCACAACGCCGGCAAATTGCGCGAAATGCGCGAATTGCTGGCGCCCTATGGCGTCGAGGCCGTTTCGGCAGGCGAACTGAACCTCGCCGAGCCTGAAGAGACCGGCGCGACCTTCGTCGAAAACGCCCTGATCAAGGCAAGAGCCGCCGCCAAGGCCAGCAGCCTGCCGGCGTTCGCCGACGACTCGGGCCTTTGCGTCGAGGCGCTCGGCGACGCGCCGGGCGTCTATTCGGCGCGCTGGGCCGGCGAAAGCAAGGATTTCGCCGGCGCGATGGCGCGCATCCACGCCGAGGCCAGGGCGAGCGGCAATCCCTCGCGCCGCGCCCATTTCGTTTCGGCGCTGGCCGTGGTCTGGCCGGATGGGCGCGAAGCGGTTTTCGAGGGCAAGGTTTTCGGGCGCCTCGCCGAGCCCCCGCGCGGAACCGCGGGCTTCGGCTACGATCCGATTTTTCAGCCGGACGGCCACGCGCGCACCTTCGGCGAGATGAGCGCGGACGAAAAACACGGGATTCCCGCCGACGGTTCGACCGCCCTGTCGCATCGCGCGCGCGCCTTTCAGATGCTGGCGAAGGCCTGCCTCAACGGCTAGCTCGCTGGCAAAATCGACGGTGACGCGCCGGGCAAGCCATGGCATAAGGCGGGCATGGCGAGCGCATTTCCCCCACTCCTGGACCCCGGCTTCGGCGTTTATGTGCATTGGCCGTTCTGTCTGTCGAAATGTCCCTATTGCGACTTCAACAGCCACGTGCGGCGCGGCGGCGTCGACGAGGAGCGTTATCTGGCGGCGATCCGCACGGAATTGGCGCATCGCGCGCAATTAACGCCGGGCCGCGTCGTTCGCTCGGTGTTTTTCGGCGGCGGCACGCCCTCGTTGATGGCGCCCAGGACGGTCGAAGGCGTTCTGGCGGCCATCGCCGAGAACTGGACGCTCGATCCGCAAGCCGAAATCACGTTGGAAGCCAACCCGACCAGCGTCGAGGCCGAACGTTTTCGCGGCTACCGCAGCGCCGGAGTCAATCGCGTCTCGCTCGGCGTGCAGGCGCTGAACGACGCCGATTTGAAGGCTCTGGGTCGACTGCACAGCGTCGAGGAAGCGTTGAAGGCCGTGGCGATCGCCACGAAGACCTTCGAGCGCGCCTCGTTCGACCTGATTTACGCCCGCCCCGGCCAAACGCCACAAGCCTGGGCCGCCGAACTGAAAGAGGCGCTGAAGCGGGCGCCCGAACATTTGTCGCTTTATCAGCTCACCATCGAGCCCGATACGATGTTCGAACAGCTGTTCAACGCCGGCAAACTGAAAACGCCCGATGTCGAAACCGCGCGCGAGCTGTGGGACGTCACGCAGGAATTGACCGCCTTCGCCGGCATGCCCGCCTACGAAATTTCCAATCACGCCCGGCCGGGCGCGGAAAGCCGGCACAATTTGATTTACTGGCGCTATGGCGAATATGTCGGCGTCGGTCCCGGCGCGCACGGCCGCGTCATAGGACCGAACGGGACGCGCCGGGCCCAGGCGACCGAGCCGCATCCGGAAATGTGGCTGACCGTCGTCGAGACCGAGGGCACCGGGCTCGTCGAGGACGAAGCGCTGTCCAATGAAGAACAGGGCGACGAGTTCCTGCTGATGGGTCTGCGCCTGACCGAAGGGATCGACCCGGCGCGGTTCCAGGCGATGACCGGCAAGAAATTCGAGGCCTCGCGCGTCGCCGATCTGATCGCCCACGGCATGGTGGAATATACCAGAACCGGCCGCATTCGCGTCACTTCCGAAGGTTTTCCGGTGCTTGACGCCGTCGTCGCCGATCTGGCGGCGTAAGGTCAGGGCGCGCCCAGCAAAAGATCTCGCCAATGAATGTTGTCAAAACCTACCTGCGCGTTCTTGGACAGCTCGGCTCGGAGCGCAATCTGGCGATCATCCTCGTCGTCGCCAATCTGGCTCTGGCCGTCGCCCAGTTCGTCGAGCCGGTGCTGTTCGGCCGCATCGTCGACCAGTTGACCAACGCGCAGGCGGCCCAACGCAATCCGACCTGGACCGAACTCACGCCCATGCTGGGCGCATGGGTCGGTTTTGGCCTTTTTTCCATCGGCGCCGCCGTCCTCGTCGCCCTACACGCCGACCGCCTGTCGCATCGCCGCCGCCTCGCCGTGATGGCGAATTTTTTCGACCATGTGCTCAATCTGCCGTTGAGTTTCCATTCCGCCTCGCATTCCGGCCGGCTGTTGAAGGTGATGCTGGAGGGGGCGAGCGGCATGGCCGGCCTCTGGCTGTCCTTTTTCCGCGAAAATTGCGCCTCGCTAGTGGCTCTGGTGGTGCTGCTGCCGGCGACCTTGTTCATCAACTGGCGGCTCGGCTCCGTTCTTCTCGTGCTGGTCGTCGCCTTCGGCGTGTTGACGACGTTCGTCCTGCGCCGCACCGAAGGCCTGCAGGCGGCGGTGGAGGAGCACAACACCCAGCTTGCCGAACACGCCTCCGACGCGCTTGGCAATGTCCCTGTGATTCAGTCCTTCACGCGCGTCGAGACCGAATCGCGCACCTTGCGGCAGATCATCGATCAACTGCTGACGGCGCAGATTCCGGTCCTGTCATGGTGGGCATTGGCCGCCGTTGCGACGCGCGCGGCGGCGACGCTGACGTTGCTGGCGATCTTCGTCATCGGCGTATGGCTGCATATCCAGTCGCTGGCGACGATCGGCGAGATCGTCACCTTCATGAATTTCGCCAACATGCTGATCGCGCGGCTCGAACAGGTGGTCGGTTTCGTCAATTACCTGTTTATGCAGGCGCCCAAACTCGGCGATTTCTTCGGCGTGCTCGACACCATGCCCGCCGTCGCCGACAAGCCCGACGCGGTCGATCCGGGCCGGCTGCGAGGCGAAGTCGTCTTCGATCACGTCAGCTTCTCCTACGACGCGCGCCGCGTCGCCGTCGCCGACGCCAGCTTTACCGTCAAGCCCGGCCAGACCGTCGCCCTGGTCGGTTCGACCGGATCGGGCAAATCGACGACGCTCGGCCTGCTGCACCGCGTCTTCGATCCGCAGCAGGGCGCGATCCGGATCGACGGGCGCGACATTCGCGAATTCAAGCTCTTAGGGTTGCGGCGCAATATCGGCGTCGTCTTTCAGGAGCCGATGTTGTTCGCCCGCTCGATCGAGGAAAATTTGCGCGTCGGCAAGCCGGACGCCAGCGACGAGGAAATCAAGCGCGCGCTTGATCTGGCGCAGGCCAGCGAATTCGTGTCGCGACAGGTCGACGGCGTTAAAACCATGGTCGGCGAGCGCGGCCGCTCGCTGTCGGGCGGCGAGCGACAGCGCGTCTCGATCGCGCGGGCCTTGCTGAAAGACCCGCCGATCATGATTTTCGACGAAGCCACCAGCGCCCTCGACGCGACGACCGAGCGGCAATTGCAGGCGGCGCTCGAAGCGGCGACGAAAGGGCGCACGACCTTCGTCATCGCCCATCGCCTCGCTACGATCAAAAGCGCCGACCTGATCTTCGTGTTCGATCAGGGCAAGATCGTCGAGCGCGGCGGCTTCGACGAACTGGTGGCGCAGAACGGCCGTTTCGCCGCGCTGGCGCGGGCGCAATTCCTGGCGAGCGAGCCGGCGTGAAGCGCTCTAGGCGCCAAGGCCGGCCTCGGCGCGTGTTACTTCGTACACGGCGCTCCAGTCTTTCTCGCCGAGTCCCATCTCGACGCCCTGTTCCATCTTGCGCTGGATCGCTGCGGCGAAGTCCCATCGCACACCCAGCTCGTTGGCGGCGTCGACCATGAGCGTGAGGTCTTTGAGGCCGCCTCGGAGATCGAAGCCCAAATCGTCGAAGTCCCGCCGCCAGATCCTCGTTGCGTATCCCTGCAACGTCGGGTTCGCCCACAGCATCCTGAACGTCGTGTGCAACACGGTCAGCGGAATCCCTGTCTTCTCGCCGAATGCGTAAACCTGCCCCATCAAGTCGATGATGGTCGCCGCTGAGTAGTTCACCGCAAGCTTCATCGCCGGCGCGACAGCGTGATCCTCGCCGAGGTATTGAATCTGACGCGTGTAACTCCCAAGGACACCGCGGCTCGACTCGAAAACCGATTGCTTGCCGGCGACAAGCGTCACGAGTTCTCCGGCGCTGGCGGCGTCCGGTCGGCCAACGACTGGAGCAGCCAAATACTCGCTGCCGTGTCCAACATGCAGCCCAACAAGTCGACGGGTCGCGTCCGCCGAGATGGTCGAAGCGCCAATATGAACCGCATCGCGCGAAAGGCCCGCGAGCAGCCCGTCCGGCCCCTCAACGACGGCGTCGACCGAGGCGTCGCTCATCAGCGACGTGACGACGAACTTGGCGGCGCGCGCGGCGGCGGCTGGAGTCGCGGCGGCTGTCGCGCCGGCGTCGACAAGCGGACGTAATTTTTCCGCGGTGCGGTTGTAGACCGTCACAGGAAAGCCCGCCCTGAGGAGGCTGCGGGCGATCCCGGAACCCATGCGGCCGAGGCCAATGACCGCTACAGGAGGCTTCGCGGCGGTCGCTTCCTGCGCGCCGCCTCGCGCCAAACGCACGAGATCGCCGAACCAGATCGCGACCTCGCCGTCGCCAACAATGGTCAACCAATCATTGGCGAGCGCATTCTGAAGCGCATCGGGGGCGGAGCTTCTCATGACGCGCGTGGCCACGGTCGCGTCCCTCCAGACAAGGGAGACATCTGGGTTGGCAAGCAAGCCGCGCCGCGAGAAAACGGCGCCGCCGCAGAAGAGGAAGCCCCTGCCCACGCTATTGTCTCGGGTGCGCACTTGAATGGCGCGGCTTCGATCCCGGAGCTTCGACTGTACAGGAGGTGTCTTTGAACTCCGTCGGAAAATCATCGCCAACCCGAACAGCATGATTTCAAGCATTGCGTTCATGGACGTCGGCTCCCCTCGGAATTGACAACGTTCGCGCCTGAATTTATGTAAGTAAATACTTATTATCGCAACTCACATTTGGAATTGACCGAGCTGGACATTGGAGGGCGCTATATAAGCGGCTGATATAATGAGGAAGGAACCACGTCAGACGCGGGCGAGACAGACCGTCGACTTCATCCTTGACGCCGCGGCTTACATTCTCGCCGAACGCGGGTTCGACGGTTTTACGACCAATCACATCGCCGAACGCGCCGGTGTGAACATTTCGTCGCTCTATCAGTATTTTCCAAACAAGCTTGCAATTCTGGAGGCGCTGCAGGCCCGCCATATTGCGGCGCCCGACGCTAACTTTGCGCAGGGGCTCGAGCGGCTACGGGATCAGCCGCTCGAGGACGTGGCGCGTTCGATCGTCGACGTCGCGCTCGATATCCACGCCACGAATCCGACGATGCAGAAGCTGTTCCTCAACACTCTGCCGCGCCAAACACGTCGCGTTCACGATGAATTCGAGGCGGATCGAATCGCGAAGCTGGCGACAATCCTGCTGCCCAAGAGCCGCGCCAGTCGGAACCCGGATATGGTTATGTTTATCGTCCGCCACGCCCTGACCTGGGTCGTTCACGAGGCGGTCTGCGACCGGTCGGAGTGGCTGACGGACCCCGCCTTTCGGGACGAGCTCGTCGCACTGCTGGTAAAATTCCTGCGTCCAGACTGATGGCTGCGGAATCAGAACGCTGGCGCTTTCGCCGCCATTGAAAAGCTGACGATACCCACGAACGATTGACGTTCGCTTGGGGGTGGAGCTGGCGCGACACAATACGGGCGCGAAAGTCCGCTTCGGCATAGAGATCGCCCAATGTCGCCGATCCGCTTCCGGCCACAATGAGACGGTCGCCGGAGCGACCAATAGGGACTCCCTTCGAGCCGAACGCAGTCGTCCAGGATGCAAAGATCAGAAATTATGCGCCAAAATCGGCCGTTATTTTCAACGCTTTCCTTGTTTCAATAATCCGGTTCAAACGCCGACTAGCGCCCCTCGTCCGCCGCCCACAGCGCGGCAATTCCCTCGCGGTAGGTCGGGAACGCCAGATCGACCTTCAGCTGCTCGCGCAATTTCTTGTTGGAAACCCGCTTGTTGGCGGCATAGAAGCTGCGCGCCATCGCCGACAGATCGGCGCTGGCGAAATCCTGTTCCGGCGGCGGCGCGACGCCCATCAGCCTGGCCGCGAAGGCCACTACGTCCTGCGGCGGCGCCGGTTCGTTGTCGGCGACGTTGAACACGCCGCCCGACGCTGCGCTGGCGAACGCCGCTTCGATCGATCGGGCGATGTCCTCCACATGAATGCGGTTGAACACCTGACCCGGCTTGACGATGCGTTTCGCCGCGCCGGCCTTCAGGCTGGCGAGCGCGTTCCGGCCCGGCCCGTAAATGCCGGCCAAGCGCAGGATGAACAGGCCCTTGCCCGTCTGCCGCGCCAGGCTCGTCCATTGCTCCTCGGCGCGCGCGCGCCAGAGATTGCGTGGCGAAGTGGGATTGAGCGGACAGGCCTCGTCGATCCAACCGCCGCCGCTGTCGCCATAGACGCCGACGGTGGACAGATAGACGATTGTCCGCAGGCGCGGCGCGCCGTCGATTTCGCCGAACAATCGGCGCAGGACCGGGTCGCCGTCCGCGTCTGGGCCGGCGCTGACCAACAGAGCGTCGGCCGTTTCGAGCGCGCGAGCAAGCGCGGGTTCGACGCGCGGAGCGGCGCTGTCGAAGCCGACCAGCTTTGCTCGCCCGAAATCGGCGCTTTCCGGCGCGCGGCGGGTGGCGACGATGGAGTCGAAACCATCGGCGTGCGCGGCGACATAATGGCCGGCGCTATAGCCAAGACCGAAAATCAACAGGTTCAACGTTTGCTCCCCATCGCCAATCGCCATTCCTCGCGCACCCGCGGATCGTCCTCGTCCGCCGCGTGAACGGCCTTCAAGCGCGCGAATTCTTCCGGCGGCAGCAATTGCGCCAGAGCCCAAACCGCCATGCCGCGCGCCAGCGTGTTTTCGTCGGCGAGCCTTGCAAGCGCCAGGGGCGCCAGACTCGCCTCGCCGCCGTTGCCGATAGCGAGCAGAACATTGCGCAGGAAGCGCTTGTGGCCGATGCGCTTGATCGGCCCGCCGGCGAAAAAGGCGCGGAAACCAGCGTCGTCAAGGCGGGCCAAAAAATCCAGGGGCGGGTTTTGCAGATCCTCGCGCGCCCGCAGTTTCAACTCGGCGGCCTGTTGCGCGAATTTGTTCCACGGACAGGCCGCCAGACAATCGTCGCAGCCATAGACGCGATTGCCGACGGCTTTGCGAAGGGCCCGCGGAACCTGCCCTTTCGCCTCGATGGTCAGATAGGAGATGCAGGCGCGCGCGTCGATCTGATAGGGGGCGGGAAAGGCGTGCGTCGGGCAGGCGTCGAGACAGGCGCGGCAGGAGCCGCAATGATCGCGTTCCGGTTCGTCGGCCGGCAGATCTAAAGTGGTGAAAATCGCGCCGAGAAACAGCCAGGAACCAAATTCGCGCGAAACCAGATTGGTGTGCTTGCCCTGCCAGCCGAGCCCGGCGGCGGCGGCGAGCGGTTTTTCCATCACCGGCGCGGTGTCGACGAATACTTTGACGTCTCCGCTCCCCGCCTGCGCCAGCAGCCAGGAGGCGAGCGTCTTCAGACGGCCTTTGATGAGATCATGATAATCCCGGTTGCGCGCATAGACGGAGATCACGCCGTTCGACCGTTGGCCGAGCCCCTCGCGCGGATCGACGTCCGGGCCATAATTGACCGCCAGCATCACGATCGAGCGCGCTTGTGGCCAGAGTATGCGCGGATCGGCGCGCCGCGCGAGCGTTTGCGCCATCCACTCCATATCGCCGTGACGGCCTTGCGCCAGCCAGGCGACCAACCGTTCGGGCGCGGCGGGCGCTCCGTCCGGCGCCGCGATCCGGCATGCGGCGAAACCAAGTTCGCGGGCTTTTGTCCGAAGCGCGTTCAGAAATCCACTTCGGCGTAATTCGGACTGGCGATCACGCCCGGCACCCTGTCCGCCAGCAGAGTGCGGAAGCTTGGACGCGATTTGATCCGCTGGTACCATTGCTTGGCGATCTCTTCTTCTTCCCAGGGCGCGTCGCCGAGAAAATCGACGCTCGAAAGATGCGCCGCCGCCGCCAGATCCGCAAAGCTCAACTCGTCCCCGGCCAGCCAGTTGCGCGACCCGGCCAGATAGGAAATGTAGCGCAGATGATAGCGCACATTGGCTCTGGCCGCGCGCACGGCGTCCATATCGGGACCGCCGCCGCCGACTTCCGTGGCGGTGAATCTTTTATAGACCTTTTCGTTCACCAGCCAGCTTGAGACTTCCTCGAAAAACTTGTCGTTGAACCAGTTCATCAGGCGGCGCGCTTCGACCCGTCCCGCCGCGTCCTCCGGCAACAGCTTGCGACCGGAGCGCGTCACGCCATAGACGTCCTCGACATATTCGGCGACGACGCCGGCGCCGGGTACCACCAGCCCGTTGTCTTCGACCAGAACCGGCGTGCGCCCGGCCGGGTCGAGCAACAAAAATTCGCGCCGGCGTTCATGCGCGCGCTCTTCGATCAATTCCGGCTCGACGCCGAACTCGCCCAAAATCAAACGGACAAAGCGGGAATGCGGGCAAAGCGGGTGATGATAAAGCTGTGCCATCTAACCATTGTGTTGCGGCGCGAAGCCTTGGGGATGTCGAGCGCCGTGATGCCGCTTCGACGCGGCGGCGTCGCACTGGGTATAAAAGCGCCCGGGCCGGCAAACAAGCCCGCGATTTGCATGAAAGGCCTGCTCGCCGATAAGAACGGCCCGCGCCGCCGGTTTGGCTCCTTGTCCGCCTTGGATTGCGCCTTGGCCATAACCATTTGTCGGACACCGCGTTATGGTCAGGACCAACGAATTGTTCCGCGGCGAGGCGCGCCAGGGCGGGAGGCAATTCCGCCAGCGAAGAGTCGCGCTTTGGCGCGAAAACGTCTAAAACGAAAGAGAAAGCAGCGAAATCCTGGTTTTCTCGAACCATTTCGCGTCAGGCGCAAACAGGAAAGACGATGTTGGATCTTGAAGGGCGCGGCGCGCCAAACGATCGCCAGAACGGCAAGCCGGTTGTGGGCGATCTGATCGTCGACACGACCTTTGAGCGATTTCGCGTCGACGTGATCGACCAATCGGCCCAGAGACTGGTGCTGGTCGATTTCTGGGCGCCCTGGTGCGGCCCGTGTAAGCAATTGACGCCGACGCTGGAGAAGGTCGTCAAGGCGGCGCGCGGCAAGGTCGCGCTGGCCAAAATGGATATCGATAAATATCCGCAGATCCCCGGGCAAATGGGGATTCAATCGATTCCGGCGGTGATCGCCTTTCAGGACGGCCGGCCCGCCGACGGCTTCATGGGCGCCTTGCCCGAAAGCGAAATCGTCGCCTTCGTCGAACGCTTCGTCGGCCCGCTTGGCCCCGACGTTGAGGCGGCTCTTGTCGAGGGCGAGGCGGCGCTAGCCGAAGGCGACGCCGATCGCGCGCTCGTCCTGTTCAGTTCTGTCCTGCGGGAAGACCCGGCTCATCTTGGCGCGGTCGGAGGGCTGACGCGCGCCCTGATCGCGCAAGGCGAACTTGATGCGGCAAGAGACGCGCTTGCCGCGGTTCCGCCAGGAAAAGAGCAAGACAAGGCTATTCTCGCCGCGCGCGCGGCGCTCGATCTGGTCGAGCAGGCCAGCAAAGTTGGCGATATCACCGAGCTGCTTCGGCGGATTGTCGCCGACCCGCGCGATTTCGAAGCCCGTTTCGATCTGGCTCTCGGCCTCAACGCGCGAGGCAAGCGCCAGGATGCGGCCACGCAATTGTTGGATATATTCAAAATGGAGCCGACTTGGCGCGACGGCGCGGCGCGTCAGCAATTGCTGCAATTTTTCGAGGCCTGGGGGCCGGTCGACCCTGCGACGACACAAGCGCGACGCAAATTGTCCGCATTGCTGTTCGCCTGAAAGAGGCCCTTGATGGCAATCAACAAGACTTACGCCAGCGCCGTGGATCTGCCGACGGACATTCCGTTGTTTCCGCTCGCTGGCGCGATCGTCCTGCCCGGCGGCGAATTGCCGTTGAATATTTTTGAAGCGCGCTATCTCGCCATGTTCGACGACGCCATGAAAGGCGCGCGCATCGTCGGCATGGTGCAGCCTAAAGACGACGCCGCGAATGACGGCGCGCCGAAACTGCATGCGGTCGGGTGCGCCGGCCGTATTACCCAGATGTCCGAGACCGGCGATGGACGCTATTTCGTTGTTTTAAGCGGCGTCGCCCAATTCCGCATCGACAGCGAATTGCCGCAGCAAAAGGCCTATCGCGAAGCGCGCGTCGATTTCGCACCCTTCGCCCAGGACTTCACCCCCAGCGAAAATCTGACGCTCGCCACCCGCGCGCGGCTGCACATGACCGCGTTGTCCCTGGCGCAAGCCCTGAATTTCGATCTCGACGCCGAGCTTATTCAATCCATGCCGGACGACGCTCTAGTCGCCGCTTTCGCGATGATCGGCCCCTTCGACGCCGTCGCGAAACAGGCCCTTTTGGAGGCGCCGGCGCTCGACGCCCGCGCCGAACTCCTGCTGGCTCTGGCCGAGCGCATGCTCGACGGCTTACAGCGCGGCAAAACCACCTTGCAATGAGGCCTTCATGTCGAACGAATCGAATAAACAAAACGAAGCCGCGCAAACCATCCAGATCGACCCGCGCATGCTGGAAATTCTTGTTTGCCCGCTGACCAAGACGACCTTGCACTATGACGCCGCGCGCCACGAGCTGGTGTCGCTGGCGGCGCGGCTCGCTTATCCGATCCGCGACGGCATTCCGATCATGCTGCCGGAAGAAGCACGAAAAATAGAAGAATAATAATTATGCAAAATGATTATTTAATAGACGTGTGTTGATAAAAAATTAGGCAGCTTCTTTGATCGCCGCGTCTTGATCGCGCAGACCCATTTTGATTGACGCGAATTTGTTCGTGCGATTAATTATCGTGTGTATTTTTTATGCAAATTGCTTAAATTTGGCACGATATTTGATTAATTTACGCACACCAATTCAATGGGGTTGTGCGTATGAAATTTGTGACCGCCATCATCAAACCCTTCAAGCTCGACGACGCGCGCGAAGCCTTGGCCGCCATTCATGTCGACGGCATGACCGTCGCTGAAGTCAAAGGCTTTGGGCGCCAGCGCGGCCATACCGAGATCTACCGCGGCGCCGAATATACCGTCAGCTTTCTGCCCAAGCTCCGCATCGAAGTCGCCGTCCGCGAGGACGTCGTTGAAGCGGTCGTCGAAGCGATCAAAACGGCGACCCATACCGGCCAGATCGGCGACGGCAAGATTTTCGTGACGCCACTTGAACGCGCCATGCGCATTCGCACCGGCGAGACCGACGACGACGCGCTCTGATCCGCCCCACCGCGCTTGACGCGACACCCGCTCCTTTTTCCCGCCACCGACCGGATACACAGATGACGACACATAAATTGCGCGCAAGCCTGATTGGCGGCTTGTCCTGCGTTTTCGCCTCGCCGGCCCTCGCCGCCGAGAGCAAGATCGACATGGCCGACACGGCGTTCATGATATTTGCCACCGCCCTCGTTCTGATGATGACGATACCGGGGCTGGCGCTGTTCTACGCCGGCATGGTGCGCAAGAAGAACGTGCTGGCGACGATGGCGCAGAGCTTCGCGGCCACGGCGCTGGTCTCTCTGCTTTGGCTAGCCGGCGCCTATAGTCTCTCCTTTCATGGGACGGGCGCGTTGATCGGCAATCTGGACGCCGCTTTTTTCACCAAGATGACCCTCGATTCGGTCAGCCCCTTCGCCAAGACGATTCCTGAACTGCTGTTCGCCGTCTACCAGATGACCTTCGCCGTCATCACCTGCGCGCTGGTCGCTGGCGCCACGGCGGACCGCCTGAAATTTTCGGCCTTCGTTCTGTTCTGCTTCATCTGGCTGTTCGTCGTCTATGTCCCGAGCGCCCATTGGGTCTGGGGCGGCGGCTTCCTGTCCGATTGGGGTCTGCTCGACTTCGCCGGCGGCACCGTGGTGCATATCAACGCCGGCGTCGCCGGCCTCGTCGCCGCGATCATGATTGGACCGCGCCAGGGCTACGGCAAGGAAAACATGGCCCCCTTCGACCTGTCGCTGGCGGTGGTCGGCACCGGCTTGCTCTGGGTCGGTTGGTTCGGCTTCAACGGCGGCTCGGCGCTCGCCGTCGGCTCACGCGCCGTTTATGCGATCACCGCCACGCATTTTTCGGCGTGCGCCGGCGCCCTTGTGTGGAGCGCTCTCGAATGGCGCGAGCGCGGACGGCCCTCCGTTCTCGGCTTGATTTCCGGCGCCGTCGCCGGGCTTGGCACCATCACGCCGGCCTCGGGCTATGTGCTGCCCTGGCACGGACTGGTGATCGGCGCCGTCGCCGGCCTCATCTGCTTCTTCGCTAGCACCGCGCTGAAACAGAAGCTGCGCTATGACGATACGCTCGATGTGTTCGGCGTGCACGGCGTCGGCGGCGCCCTCGGCACGCTGTTAACCGGCGTTTTCGCCACTGCGGCGGTGAGCGCCGCGGGCGCCGACCCCGGCGTTTCGGGTCTGCTCGAAGGCAATGCGCATCAATTCGCGGTGCAGGCCGCCGGCGTCGCCGTCACAACGGTCTGGTGCGTTGTCGGAACCTGGATCTCATTGAAGATCGTCGACGCCCTGGTGGGCCTGCGCGCCGGCGCCGATCAGGAACGCGAAGGGCTCGACCTCGCCTTGCATGGCGAGGCGCTTCACCAGTAAGACCCGGCGCGTTCGGTTGAATCGGGCGCCGACGGCTTGACGGCGCCCGAGAATCCCGTTCCCCTGACGCGGTCGCCGCGCCCGGGCGCGGCTTTGCGCTTGGACACAGCATGCATTCCGCTACCGCCGATCTGGTCGAAATCCTCAATCTCGAAAAAATCGAAGAAAACATCTTCCGTGGGCGCAGTCCGCAAGTCGGCTGGCAACGCGTCTTCGGCGGTCTCGTCATCGCCCAGGCCCTGGTCGCCGCCGAACGAACGGTCGAGGGGCGCGCGCCGCATTCGCTTCACGCCTATTTTCTGCTGGCGGGCGATCCGGCGGCGCCGATCGTCTACAATGTCGAACGCATTCGCGACGGCAAAAGCTTCGCCACACGCCGCTGCGTCGCCATCCAGCACGGTCGCGCGATTTTCACGCTCTCCGCTTCGTTCCTCGCCGCCGAACAGGGCCTCGAACACGCCAGCGCGATGCCGAGCGTTCCCCCGCCTGAAGACTTGCCGTCGGAAAACGAGTTCCGCGAGCGCTTCGGACATTTGATGCCCGAAGACGTCCGCCGCTATTTCGAGCGGGAGCGGCCGATCGAACTGCGCCCCGTCAATTTGCGCAATTACGTGCTGCGCGAGCGTCCGCAGGAGCCGGTACAGCAGGTTTGGGTGCGCGCGGTCGGTCCATTGCCGGACGGTCCCGCCATCCATCGCGCCGCTCTGGCCTATATCTCCGATATGACCTTGCTCGACACCGCCTTGATCGCGCATGGCCGCTCGGTGTTCAACCGCGACATGCAGGTCGCGAGCCTCGACCACGCCCTGTGGTTTCATCGCCCGTTCCGCGCCGACGAATGGATGCTCTACGCGCAGGACAGCCCCAACACCTCAGGATCGCTCGGATTGACGCGCGGATCGCTGTATTCGCGCCAGGGCGCGCTGATCGCGTCTGTCGCTCAGGAAGGCCTGATCCGAATCCGCGCCGCGCCGACCGGAAACGCTAACGTTTAAGGCGAGGAACCGGCGCGTTTTTACGCAACCAATTGTCCCGGCCTATTTTTTCAGCGCCCGCCAGGGCGTGGCGGGCCGCGACGACGACGCGCGTTTTCCAAATGCTTAGGCAAAAACACTGGCCGGCGCCGCTTTTTTTGCAGGAAAGGCGCCGATCACCAAGAAAGATGCCTATTTAATCGACTGATTTGCCGAAATGGCCGCCAAAGGCCGACTGTTGATTTAAAAATCAATATTTTTCATGCGGTTATGTCCATGCCCCCGCTTGGCACGGCGCTTGTTAAGGCAAGTCGAGCCAAGCGCATCGGTATCCCCCTGCCGAGCGCCGCGCGGGGCGAAACGTCGGAGCCAAAAACGACGACGTAGATTTTAAGGACAAGCTCATGAAGATAGTTATGGCGATTATCAAGCCGTTCAAGCTGGACGAGGTGCGCGAGGCGCTCACCGGCGTCGGCGTGCACGGCCTGACCGTGACCGAAGTCAAAGGTTACGGCCGACAGAAGGGCCACACGGAAATCTATCGCGGCGCCGAATACGCCGTGAGTTTCCTGCCCAAATTGAAGATCGAGGTTGGCGTCAGCGCCGACCTGGTCGACAGGACGATTGAAGCCATCGCCTCCGCCGCGCGCACCGGCCAGATCGGCGACGGCAAGATTTTCGTCAGCCCGCTCGATCAGGCGATCCGCATTCGCACCGGCGAGCGCGATTCGGACGCCTTGTGAGCCAACCTTTCCCTTTCGTCAGGAGTTGACCGACTATGAACCTCATTCCCTCCCGCAAGACCGCCGCTTTGGCGCTGGGTCTTGGCCTTGCCGGACTGGCCGTTTGCGCCGGCGCCGCGCTGGCCGACACCGCGCCGGCCGCCCCCGTGCCCAACAAGGGCGACACTGCCTGGATGCTCATCTCCAGCGCCCTCGTTCTGATGATGTCGATCCCCGGCCTCGCCCTGTTCTACGGCGGTCTGGTGCGCACCAAGAACATGCTGTCGGTTCTCACCCAGGTCTTCGCCATCGTGTCGCTGGTCGGCGTCGTTTGGGCGCTCTACGGCTATTCGGAAACCTTCACCAACGGCGGCGCGCTGAACGATTTCGTCGGCGGCTTCTCCAAGGCCTTCCTGAGCGGCGTTGACGCCAACGCCACCGCGCCGACCTTCTCCAACGGCGTCGTCATTCCGGAACTGGCCTATATGGTGTTCCAGATGACCTTCGCCATGATCACCCCGGCGCTGATCGTCGGCGCCTTCGCCGAACGCATCAAGTTCTCGGCGGTGATGCTGTTCGTGCTGTTGTGGGTGACGGTGATCTATTTCCCGATCGCCCACATGGTCTGGTACTGGTCCGGCCCGGACGCGATCGGCGACGCCGCCAAGGCGCTGGCCGCGGCTTCCGGCGACGCCGCCAAGGCGGCGGCGCAGGCCAAACTCGACGCGGTCAACCTCGACGCCGGCAAGGTGTTCCAGTGGGGCGCGCTCGACTTCGCCGGCGGCACGGTCGTCCACATCAACGCTGGTATCGCGGGCCTGGTCGGCGCGCTGATGATCGGCAAGCGCATCGGCTACGGCAAGGAAGTGCTGGCGCCCCATTCGCTGACCATGAGCATGATCGGCGCCTCGCTGCTGTGGGTCGGCTGGTTCGGCTTTAACGCCGGCTCCAACCTTGAGGCCAACGGCACGACGGCTCTGGCCTTCGTCAACACCATGCTCGCCACCGCCGGCGCGGCGCTGTCCTGGCTGCTGGTGGAATGGGCGGTCAAAGGCAAGCCCTCGCTGCTCGGCATGATCTCCGGCGCGGTCGCCGGCCTCGTCGCCGTCACCCCCGCCTCCGGCTACGCCGGCCCGATGGGTTCGCTGGTTCTCGGCCTCATCGTCTCGCCGCTCTGCCTGTTCTTCGTCTCGACGGTGAAGAGCAAGTTCGGCTATGACGACGCGCTCGACGTGTTCGGCGTCCACTGCATCGGCGGCATAACCGGCGCCATCGGCACCGGCATCCTCGTCGCCCCCTATCTCGGCGGCGTCGGCCTCACCGACTACACCAACATCACCGGCAATAACGCCGGAACCTACGACATGCTCGCCCAGGTGATCATCCAGGCCAAGGCGGTCGGCGCCACCCTGGTGTGGTCCGGCGTCGGCTCGGCCATCCTGTACAAGCTCGTCGACCTGATCGTCGGACTGCGTCCCACGGCCGATCAGGAGCGCGAAGGCCTCGACATCGCCGATCACGGCGAGCGCGCCTACAACTACTGAGACCCCTCGCGGCGGCGCTTGCGCGCCGCCGCTGTCCTGCGCCCGCCTTCCGGCCGGCCTTTCCCCAAACAAAACGGCGCGGCCCCGAAGCCGCGCCGTTTTTCGTTCTCCCGCGCCAACCCAATCGCCAAGACAAAGCCCTCAAGGCTCCAAAGGCGAATCCCAGTACAGATAATCCATCCAGCTCTCATGCAAATAATTGGGCGGGAAAGCCCGCCCATTCTGATGCAGATCCGAAATACTCGGCTGAAACGGAGCCGTCGCGGGCCACATGTGCGCGACGTTGGGCAGCAGATCGCTTTTCTTCAAATTGCACGCGGCGCAGGCGGCCACGACATTTTCCCAGGTGGTGAGACCGCCCTTCGAGCGCGGAATGACATGATCGAAGGTCAAATCCTCGTGCGAGCCGCAATATTGGCAGGAGAATCGATCGCGCAGAAACACATTGAACCGCGTGAAAGCCGGGTGGCGCGCCGGTTTGATATAGCTCTTGAGCGAAACGACGGACGGCAACCGCATTTCAAAACTGGGACTGCGCACGAAACGGTCATATTCGGAAACGATGTTGACGCGATCGAGAAACACGGCCTTGATCGCATCCTGCCAGGACCAGAGCGACAATGGGTAGTAACTCAGCGGCCGAAAATCGGCGTTGAGCACGAGGGCCGGACAAGCTTCCGGCGAAACCGTGGGTTGGAAGTGAACCGTCAAGGGCGCCCTCTTCCGCGACAGCCTCTTGAACGCCAAAATTGGCGCGGGCGGCCGAATTCCAGGATTCTTATAGTCTATAGGGCTGATGACGGCTTTGTGAAGGCTTTGCGGCGAAAAAGCGGTTCAGAAGCCTGAAACGTCCGGCGTTTGGCGCGGAGATATGAAGGAAAAGCCTGAAATTCCGGCCTTCCTGGGCGATTCACATCGCGATCACGCCGAGCCCTTAAAGAGCCAATATTCTGTTCCGACACATGATTTCATCGAAAAAGCGGCGCGGCGCTACAACCCCGGTTCAGCGTGTGGGGACTGGCGTGCCGCTGCGGTAATCGTAGAAACCGCGCTGGGTCTTGCGTCCGAGCCAGCCGGCTTCGACATATTTGACCAGCAGCGGGCAGGGCCGATATTTCGAATCAGCCAGCCCTTCGTGCAGCACCTGCATCACCGACAAACAGGTGTCGAGACCGATGAAATCGGCCAATTGCAATGGGCCCATCGGGTGATTCGCGCCAAGCCGCATCGCCGTGTCAATCGCGTCGACCGACCCGACGCCTTCATAAAGCGTATAAATCGCTTCGTTGATCATCGGCAGCAGGATGCGGTTGACGATGAAGGCTGGAAAATCCTCCGAAACCGTCACGGTCTTGTGCAGACGCTCGATAAAGGCCTTGGCCGCCTGAAAGGTGTCGTCCTCGGTGGCGATGCCTCGGATGAGCTCCACCAATTGCATGCGCGGCACCGGATTCATGAAATGAATGCCGATGAAGCGGCCAGGCCGGTCGGTGATCGAAGCCAGACGCGTGATGGAAATCGACGAGGTGTTGGACGCAACGATCGCGTCGGGTTTCAAGTGCTCGCGCAGATCGCTGAAAATCGCGCGTTTGACGGCCTCGTTCTCGGACGCCGCCTCGATGACGAGATCGGCGTCGAAAAGGTCGGCGTAGGCGAACCCCGGCTTGATTCGCTTCATTGCCGCGACCCGGGCGTCCTCGTCGAGCGCCTTGCGTTCGACGAGACGGCCCAGATTGGCGTCGACCTTGGCGATCCCCGCCAGCACTCTATCTTCGGAAATATCGTTCAAAACAACGTCTAAGCCGGCAAGAGCGCAGACCTGCGTGATGCCGTTGCCCATCTGGCCCGCGCCAATCACGCCGATTTTACGAATTTCCAAAGACATGGCCCTACCTGAACGACCTTTCGAGAGGAGCGGCGATCATAGGATACAATCGCCGTTGGCGCATCTGGTCTATCGCCCGATTTTCGCGAGTTCTTCGGTCAACTCCGGCAGCGCGGCGTAAAGGTCGGCGACAAGGCCGTAGTCAGCCACCTGGAAAATCGGCGCCTCCTCGTCCTTGTTGATGGCGACGATCACCTTGGAATCCTTCATGCCCGCCAGATGCTGGATCGCGCCCGATATGCCGACCGCTATGTAAAGCTCAGGCGCCACCACTTTGCCGGTCTGCCCGACCTGCCAGTCGTTGGGCGCGTAGCCAGCGTCGACCGCCGCGCGCGAGGCCCCCATAGCCGCCCCGAGCTTGTCGGCGACCGGTTCGATGTAGGTCTTGAAGTTTTCCGAATTCTGCATCGCCCGACCGCCGGAAATGATGATTTTCGCGGATGTCAGTTCGGGGCGGTCGGACTTGGCGAGCGCCTCGCCCTTGAAGCTCGAAACGCCCGGATCGCCTGCGCTGGCGATCGTTTCGATCGTCGCCGAGCCGCCTTCGCCGGTCGCCTGGAAAGAAGCCGTGCGCACGGTGATGACTTTCTTGGCGTCGACGGACTGCACCGTTTGAATGGCGTTGCCCGCATAGATCGGCCGCTCGAACGTATCGGGCGCGATCACCTTGGTGATTTCCGACACCTGCGCCACATCGAGCAGCGCGGCGACGCGCGGCAAGATGTTCTTGCCGGCGGAGGTCGCCGGCGCGACGATGGCGTCATAGCCGCCCGCCAGCGAAACGATCAGCGCGGCGATCGGTTCGGCCAAGCCATGCGTGTAAATCGCGTCATTGGCGACGAGAACCTTTTCCACGCCCGACAATTTCGCCGCGGCGGGCGCGGCCTCGCCCGCTTCGCCAGCGATCAGCACATGCACCGGCCCGCCCAGCGCGAGAGCGGCGCTCAAGGCCTTGGCGGTCATATCATTGAGTTTGCCGCCATGAATTTCGGCGAGAAGCAGCGTCGTCATCAGATCACCCCGGCTTCGTTTTTCAGTTTGTCGACAAGCTCGGCGACCGAGCCAACCTTGACGCCCGCCTTACGGCCGGCCGGTTCGCTGGTTTTCAACACTTTCAATCGCGGGCTCGTGTCGACGCCGCAATCGGCCGGCGTCTTTTCATCGATCGGCTTTTTCTTCGCCTTCATGATATTGGGCAAGGACGCGTAACGCGGCTCGTTGAGGCGCAAATCGGTGGTGATGATGGCCGGCGTCTTGAGTTCGACCGTCTGCAGTCCCCCGTCGACTTCGCGCGTCACTTCAACGAAGCCGTCGCCGACGACGACCTTGGAGGCGAACGTGCCCTGACCCCAGCCCAGCAAAGCCGCGAGCATTTGTCCGGTCTGATTGGAATCGTCGTCGATGGCCTGCTTGCCCAAAATGATCAGGCCAGGCTGTTCGGCGTCCGCGACGCTCTTCAAAATCTTGGCCACCGCCAAAGGCTCGAGCGCTTGATCGGTCTTGACCAGAACGCCGCGGTCGGCGCCCATCGCCAGACCCGTGCGCAACGTTTCGGTAGCCTGCTGCGGGCCGATCGAAACGACGATGATTTCGCTCGCCTTGCCGGCTTCCTTGAGACGCAGGGCTTCCTCGACCGCGATTTCGTCGAAGGGATTCATCGACATTTTGACATTGGCGAGTTCAACGCCGGCGCCATCCGCCTTCACCCTGATCTTGACGTTATAGTCGACCACCCGTTTCACGGGCACGAGGATTTTCATCTGAACTGACCTCCGCGAGAGCGATTTGCCGTCGAGCCATTCGGCCAAATCCGGCAAATAAATACCTTAAACAGATGGTTAGGACGCTGTTTCCAATTCCTGCCGCACGTCCGGCGCGCCATATCGCAAAATCCGGCGGCTTTTCGTAAAGGCGGGCTGTGGCCAAGTCAACGCCGCGCCGACGCCGCGAATTGAAAATGAGGTATGGCGAATCCGGCTTCAGCGATTCTGTCCAGGCGTCCAAAGAACATCGGCTTTGCCTTTTTCATTCGCATACCGCGCGGCGACGAATAGAAAATCCGACAGCCGATTGATGAATTGCAAAGCCGGCGCGCTGACGCTTTCCGGCGATTGCGCCATCATCGCCACCATGCGCCGCTCGGCGCGCCGGGCGATGGTTCTGGCCAGATGCAGCGCGGCGGCGGCCGGCGTTCCGCCAGGCAAGACGAAAGAGCGCAAGGGCGACAGTTCGGCGTTGAGCAGATCGATTTCGCGCTCGAGCCGCTCGACCTGGGCGGCGACAACGCGCAAAGGCTCGAATTGGTATGTGGGCGCCGCCGGCGTCGCCAGATCGGCGCCAAGATCGAACAGGTCGTTTTGAATGCGCGCCAACATCGCGTCGATCTGCGGCGCGTCCGCCGTCGACAAGCGCGCCAGCCCGATGGCGGCGTTGGTTTCGTCGACTTCGCCATAGGCCTCGACGCACGGGTCGTCCTTGCGGCGGCGCTCGCCGCCAACGAGGCCGGTTTGCCCGTCATCGCCCGTTCTCGTGTAAATCTTGTTCAACCGCACCATGTCGCGCGCTCCTGAACCGGGAATCGCCGGCCGCACATCGCCCTTGCCTTGTCCTCGCAGCCACGGAACGCCGCCAATGGCGGACCGACGCGACAGCGCGTCAATCGGCGCCAACGACAGGCGGGTCCGCCAGCCGCAATATTGGCCAGACCGAGCGGCGACGCCAGCGCGAAGCCGGCAAGAGCGAGGAAAAGAACGCTATCCATGGCCGGCCCCATTTCTTTTTCCAAGCTTTATTCTTTCCGCGGCCTGGATTATTTCGCGTCTGGATATCTTGCGGGTTGGCGCGCGATCAATAGGATCGCAGCAGCCGCTCCAGATAATCGAGCTCATCGTTCGGCCGCGACGGATCGGACAGACGCCGGCGCAATTCCTCCAGCACCTTGCGCGCGCGCAGCGCGGCGCTGGCCTCGACGCCGCGCCCCCGGCGCAATGCGCCGCGCCCGTTTTCGCCCGGCGAATCGGAATCGCCGTTCGGATCGACGCCCATTTCATCGCCAGCGCCCTTGCCGCCACGAGCCTCGCCCTGTTCGCCGGCGCCGCCCGGCATCTTTTGCGCTAGGGCGCGCGCCCCCGCCCGCAGGCCTTCGAGCGCCCGGCCCTGGGCTGCCGAGGCCGCTCCGCCCTCGTTATTCTTCAACGCCTCTTGCGCTTCGCCCATGGCGTCCTGCGCCTCGTCAAAACCTTTCTCCGTCGCGCCTCCCGCCGATTTGAGACGATCCTGCATTTTCTGGAGACGCTCACGCAATCGCTGTTGCCGCTCGACCAGCGCCGGATCGGCAAGATCGCCGGAATCGCCTGGATTGCCGCCGACCCGCGGACCCGCGTTCGGCGGGCCGCCCATGACGTCGCCGTTTTCGTCGTCCGGCGCGCGTCCAGCCTCCTCATTCGGTTCACCCGGATCGTTTACGCCGTCACGCGGACCCTCTTGCGGCCGGCGCGCGCGACGAAAGGTTTCGTCGCGCAGATTTTGCTGCTCGCGCATCAGTCTGTCGGCCTCGCCGAGAGCGCGTTGGCGTTGCGCGTTGGCGGGATCGGCCCCCTGGCGATCCGCGAACTGCAGATTGTCGAGAATATTTTGAATATCCTCCAGCATTCGCCGCGCGCCTTCCTTGTCGCCCGCAGCGGCCATTTCCGCCATTTTGTCAAACATGGCCTTGATCTGCTTCTCGGTGACCACGCGCCCGCCCTTGCCGCCGGCGGCGCCGGCCTGCGCCGGCCGGCGGCCCAATTCGGCAAGAAAGGCGTCCATCGCCTTGCGCAATTCCGCCGTCAGCGCGGCGATCTCTTCGGGCGGGGCGCCCTTGTTGAGCGCATCGCGCAGGGCTTTCTGCGCGGCGCGGACATTGCGTTCGGCGTCGGTCAGGTCGCCGTCCTCGATGCGCTGCGCCATTTCGCCCAGCAGATCGGCGACGCCAAGCAGATCGCTGTCGTCGCTGGCGTGCGCCAGTCGCGTCTGGGCCAAGCGCAAACCCAGAAAAACGCCGGCTTTCGGCATGAACGTCTCGGGCGCCAGCGTCAAAGCTTCGAGCGCGACGAAGACGTGAGCCTTATCATCCGGCGCCATCACGAGATCGCGCCTTTGTTCGGCGAGCGCGCGCGCCAAGGGATCGGCGAGCGGACGCGCCGGCGCGACGATCGGCGCGGGCGCCGTCCGGCCCTCGTTGCCGGCTTCATCGCGCACGATGAGGACAAGTTCGGCCGGCGCCCCGGCATAGGCGCTATCGGCCCATTCCAGCGTGCTCTTGGCCTCGCCGACGCCGCCGGGCGGCAAGTCCAGCGCGCCCGAGGGCGGCGGCGACAGCACGTGATCCGAAACGGGCTTGTCGCGCCAGCGCGGACGAACGATTTCCGCGCGCGCGCTTGATGCGCCGTAATCGTCGTCGATGGCGTAGGATAAGGTCAGCACGCCGCGCGCCGAGACTTTCGGGGCCTCGGTCAGACGGATGGTCGGCGCCCTGTCGGGGATCGCGGCCAGGGAAAATTGCGCCAGCTTTCGACCCCGCCGCGACACGTTCAGACGCCCGTCGCCACGCAGAACAAAGCGGGCCTCCTCGATCGTCCTGGCTCCGGCGTTCGACCGCCTGATCGATTCGGTCTGGCCTTCAACCGCCTCGTTTGCAGGCTCCTGAGCTTGCAGCGCGCCTTTTGCTTCAACGCTGACGCCGGCGTTGGCGCTTTGCCGCAAAACGACGACGGAACCGATCGGCGCGGCGATCGGACGATCATCCTTGGCGCCCTCGAACGAAAGGGGGATGGGTGGGCGCCCGGTATAGGCCGGCGGATCGATCCAGGCGTCGACGCGATAAGGCGCTTCGCCCGCCCCTCCCGCGCCCCAGTCGAATGCGTCGGCAAGACGATCGGATATGTCCGGTCCAGCGACAAAAAGCGCGCCGACGAGTCCGAGCAGCGCCAACGCGCGCAGGGCGAACGGATCTCGTTGCGCCAGATCTGGCTTTGGCGCGATGGCGAACAGGCGAACGGCGCGCTTGCTGGCGCGCGCCAGATGCAGCCGCCAGAGCGCAGCGGTTTGCTGATCGCTCGGCCCATTGGCCAGCGCGTCGGCCAGCGTCGTCGCCGGGCGATCGTCAAGACCGGCCGCCGCGTCGAGACGCGCGCGGGCCTTGGCGGCGTCCGGCCAGCGCAGACGGATCATCGGCCACGCCAGGATCGCCAGACCGACAAGGAAGGCCAGCACGCCCACGATGCGCAGGAGCGGCGGCGCCGCCAGCCAGAGACCGGCGAAAGACAAGGCGAGGAAAAACGCCGCCAGAGTCAAAATCGACGCGAGAACGCGCCAGAACTGCTCCCAGAACAACGCCGCCTGCGTCAGCAGCGTCAGGCGCGCCAGACGCGAACGGCGCAGCATGGCTACGGCGGACCTGACCCTGAAGCGCATGGTGCTCAAATGCTGGAGGCTCCCGAACTACCCCTGCCCGCGGCGCGCCGTATCGAGCATGATCCCAACGAGGCGCCAGACGTCCAGGACGACGTCGCGCCGTTCAACAATACTCGCCGCCAACGATCTGATTCCGTTGAAACAGGCCCCGGCGATCATGACGCAACCACATCGCGCGGCTTTCGGCCGCCCGCCTCGACCAATAGTCTACGCCAACCACGCCGGAATTTTGTCGAGTCCGATCAGATCGTCGAAAGAGCCGCGCGGACGAATGACCGCCCACTTCTCGCCGTCGACAAGAACTTCGGGAACGAGCAGGCGCGAATTATAGGTGCCGGCCTGCACGGCGCCATAGGCCCCCGCCGACATGATCGCGAGCAGATCGCCGGCGCGCGGCTCGGCCAGGGTTCGCTCGCGCGCCAGATAATCGCCGGTTTCGCAGACCGGGCCGACGATATCGGCGAGGATCGGCGCGCCCCCGCCCTGTTCGGCCGCCGGCAGAATGTCGTGATGGGCTTCATAAAGCGTGGGACGCACGAGATCGTTCATCGCCGCGTCGACAATGATGAAGTTCTTGGCCGCGCCGCGTTTTACGTAGATGACGCGCGTCGCCAAAATTCCGGCGTTGCCGACGATCAACCGGCCCGGTTCGAACAAAAGCTTGGCTCCGAGCGCGTTAGTGTGGCGAC
Source organism: uncultured Alphaproteobacteria bacterium (assembly GCA_963736175.1). Lineage (GTDB taxonomy): Bacteria > Pseudomonadota > Alphaproteobacteria > Rhizobiales > Beijerinckiaceae > Rhodoblastus. The sequence goes on from CAVTNU010000040.1 coordinate 73,947, forward strand.
GCACCACCTGCGCGTAAAGTTCGGGATGGTAGCTTTGCGGATCTTCCTTGGCCGAATAGGGAATGCCGAGTCCGCCGCCAAGATCGACATGGTCGATGCTGTGGCCGTCGGCGCGCAGGGCGCGGACGAAATCGGCCAATAGCGCGAAGGCCTGATCGAAGGGCGCCAGATCGGTGATCTGCGAGCCGATGTGCATGTCGACGCCGGCGACTTCAAGGCCGGGCATATCCTTGGCGCGCGCATAGACGTCACGGGCGGCCGAGATCGGAACGCCGAATTTGTTTTCCGATTTTCCCGTCGCGATTTTCGCGTGGGTTCTGGCGTCGACATCGGGATTGACCCTGATCGCGACGCGCGCGCGCTGACCGCGGCTTGACGCGATCTGCGCGATGCGTTCGAGTTCAGGCTCGGATTCGACGTTGAAGCAGAAGATATTCGACTCCAGCCCGAGCGCGATTTCGCGGTCGCTCTTGCCGACGCCGGAAAAGGTGATCTTTTCGCCCGCGACGCCGGCCGCCAGAGCGCGGCGCATTTCGCCTTCGGACACGACGTCCATGCCCGCGCCAAGGCGCGCCAGCAGAGTCAGCACGGCCTGATTGGAATTAGCTTTCATCGCGTAGCAGACGAGCGCGTCGATGTCGGCGAAGGCGGCGGCGAACACCTGATAGTGGCGCGCGATCGTCGCCGAACTATAACAATAGAACGGCGTTTCGACTTGGCGGGCGATATCTTGCAGGGCGACCTGTTCGGCGCAAAGCGCGCCGCCGCGATAGTTGAAGTGATGCATAATGCCTGGCTTCCGGGTCCCGCCTCAGGCGAAATTTACGCCGGGTCTTTTACTTTGACGATCGATTGTGGATGCAAGCGACGCGGTTTTACAAAAAACCTTATCAAAGCAACGGATCGAGGACGAAGGACTGTTTGGGGGCCGAATCCTTCAAGGACCTCGACATCGCGTCGGGCAACCCGACAACGCGCGAACCGGGCGCTATCGGACGCCCGGTCACCGGATCGATGGAGGTCAACCCGGCCGATTGCGCGCCGGTTTGATTTTGCGTCGGGGCGGCGGCCCGCGCGGGTTGCGCGTCGCTGGTTTTTTTGGACGCGTCCGGAGCGTTCAAGGCGACCGGAAGGCCATTGCGCCCGCAGCCGCCAAGCGCCAGCGAACCGGCCACGGCGGCCGCCAGGACCGCGATTTTGATAAGGGACTGCATCGAGTACAAGGGACCACTGCTCCAGCAAACTGCCGCACTATATCCGATCCTAAACGCCGATGCGAACGCCGATTGAGCAATCGCCGCCGCCGCCGTCCTATTTTTCCCGCGCGAGGCGCGCCCGCCAGGCTTTCGCCTGGGCGCGCACGTTGTCGGGCGCGGTCCCGCCGTAACTCTTGCGGCTTTCGACCGATTTTTCGACGCCCAGAACCTCGAAGGCCGCCTGGGTGATCGTCGGTTCGACTCTCCGCATTTCCGCAAGCGTCAGGTCTTCGAGCCCCTTCTCCCCTGCGGAAGCGAGGCCGACGAGGCGGCCGGTGACATGATGGGCCTCGCGGAAAGGCAGACCGAGCACGCGCACCAGCCAATCGGCCAGATCGGTCGCCGTCGCGTAGCCCGAACCCGCCGCCGCCTTCATCCGCGCCAGATTGGGCGTCATGTCCGCCACCATGCCGGTCATCGCGGCGATGCAAAGGGAAAGCGACTGCAGGGCGTCGAAAGCGCCTTCCTTGTCCTCCTGCATGTCCTTGGAATAGGCGAGCGGCAGCCCCTTCATGACGACGAGCAGGCCGGCCAGATCGCCAATGACGCGGCCCGATTTGCCGCGCACCAGTTCGGCGGCGTCGGGATTGCGCTTCTGCGGCATGATCGAGGAGCCCGTGGTGAATTTATCCGACAGGGCGACGAGCCCGAACTGCGGCGTCGTCCACAGCACGATTTCCTCGGCGAAGCGCGACAGATGCGTGGCGGCGATCGCCGCGCCGGCCAGCGTCTCCAGCACGAAATCGCGATCCGATACGCTGTCGAGCGAATTGGCGGTCGGCCGGTCGAAGCCGAGCGCTTGCGCCGTCGCGTCGCGGTCGATGGGAAAAGACGTTCCGGCAAGCGCGGCCGCGCCGAGCGGACATTGATTGAGCCGCGCCCGCGCGTCGGCGAACCGCCCGCGATCACGCGCGAACATTTCGACATAGGCCAGTAGATGATGGCCGAACGTGACCGGCTGCGCCGATTGCAGATGAGTAAAGCCAGGCATGACGGCGCCGGCGAAGCGTTCGGCTTTGTCGACCAGCGTCGCTTGCAGCCCCGCCAGCTGGACGTCGATCTGATCGATGGTGTCGCGCACCCAAAGCTTGAAGTCGGTCGCCACCTGATCGTTGCGCGAACGCGCCGTATGCAGACGCCCTGCGGCGGGACCGATCAGCGTCGCCAACCGCGATTCGATATTCATGTGAATATCTTCGAGTGCGCGCGAAAAGGAAAAAGCGCCGCTTTCGATTTCGCGGCCGATGGCGTCGAGACCGTCGCTGATCGCCCGCGCATCCTCCGGCGACACGATACCGGTTTTCGCCAGCATGGCGACATGGGCCTTCGATCCGGCGATGTCCTGACTGGCCAGGCGGTAATCGAAGCCGATGGAGGCGTTGATCTCCTCCATGATCGCGTCGGGGCCGCTTTCGAAGCGGCCGCCCCACATCTTATTGCTCATTTGCGCTCCGCTGCGCCCAAAGAGCGCGTTCGGATTGAATTGGTCCGGCGAACATTTTCCGACGATCTGTCCGGCCGCCTATTTTATTCAAATGGACCGATCGGCTCGGCCATTCCGACGCGTGATTGGAATTTAGCGGGATATTTGCGAAAATCTCCACTCATGCGTCGGCGCTTCCGCTATAGGACAAAGGCAAATGGATAATCAAGAAGACCCGCAAAGCGAAACGCCGATGGCCGATCCCGCGCAAATGCGCAGAATCGCCCGCAAATTGATTTTGCCGCATGTCTTCATCGTCGCCGCCGCCGTCGCCGCCGCGGTTTTTTTCGTGCTGCCGGCCCTCCGGAACGAGATGGACAGGCGCCAGACGCCGGAAGCCAGCCAATGCGCCGCCTCGACGCGGCTGTCCGCCGCCCTGGCGCCGCTCGCGCACGGCGAAATCGCGGCGCTCCATCTCGCCGCAGCGCCAGAGCCCATGCCGGCGCTCGCTTTCGCCGTCGACGGAGAGCCGTTCGACCTCAGCGCGCAGAAGGGAAAAATCGTCCTGCTCAACCTGTGGGCGACATGGTGCGTTCCCTGCCGTCAGGAAATGCCGGCGCTCGACCGCTTGCAAGGCAAGGCCGGCGGCAAGGACTTCGAGGTCGTCGCGCTCAATCTCGACAAGACGCGGCTTGAGCGCCCGAAGGCCTTTTTGAACGAGGTTGGCGTGAAGAACCTGAAGTTTTACGCCGACGCCAAGGGCGAAGCCCTACAGAAGCTTCAAAAAACGGGAAAAGTCGTCGGATTGCCGACGACTTTTCTTGTCGGACGCGACGGCTGCGCTGTCGGCGTTCTGGCCGGCGGCGCGACCTGGGACGGCGCCGACGCGCTCGCACTGATCAAGGCCGCCGTCAAAGGCTAGTACCTGTGGACGCCCGCGCCCGTCAGGCCGGCGCTTTTACCGGCACGCCGGCCGCCTTGAGATGGCCGACCAACTCGCCCGACTGGAACATCTCGCGCACGATGTCGCAGCCGCCGACAAATTCGCCCTTGATGTAGAGCTGCGGAATGGTCGGCCAATTGGCGAATTGCTTGACGCCTTCGCGGATCTCCTGATCCTCGAGCACATTGACGCCCTTATAGGGCACTTCGAGCACGTTCAGGATTTGCGCCACTTGGCCGGAAAAACCGCATTGCGGAAATTTTGGCGTGCCTTTCATGAACAAAACGACGTCATTTGACGAAACGTCCTGCTTGATGCGTTCGATCGCGTTCGACATGATTTTTCCCTATCTGGCGGAGGTCAAGGCTCCGCAGTTCGAGCAATTATCGCGCCAGCTTGGCGGCCGGCTTTTTAGAAAATAGGACAGTTTCGGCGACTTTGCTACGCCTGCGGCGCCGCCGTTTCAAGCGCCAGCGCATGCAGCGCCCCGCCGACATGGCCTTGCAGCGCGGCGTAGACAAGCTGATGCTGCTGCACGCGGCTCTTGCCTCGGAAGGCTTCCGATATGACCTGCGCGCGATAATGGTCGCCGTCGCCAGCGAGATCGGTGATGAAAACTTCAGCGTCCGGCAATGCGGCCTTGATCATGTGCTCGATTTCGCTTGCTTCCATCGCCATCGGATTTTTTCCTCAATGAGCCCCCGCCATGTAGGCGGGCATCCAGCCTTCATGCGTCTTGGCCAAATCTTCGATCAAGATGGGTTCGCTCGACCCCAAAATCAATGAAGCCCCGCCCGTTTCCCCAATTCGCGCCGCCGGCGCGCCAGCCTTCGCCGCGGCGTCCAGGATTTCGTCCGTGGCGTCCCGGGCGACGGTCAGAACATAGCGCGCCTGATCCTCGCCAAACCAATAGGCGAAAGACGGGCCCTTGTTCGGCGCGTCGATCTTGCCGCCGATCTTGCCCTTCATCGCCATTTCCGCCAGCGCCACCGCCAAACCGCCGTCGGAAAGATCGTGCGCCGCGCTGACTTTGCCGGCCAGAACGAGGGCGCGGACGAAATCGCCGTTGCGTTTTTCCGCCGCCAGATCGACGGGCGGCGGCGCGCCTTCCTCACGGCCGAGAATTTCACGCAAATAGATCGACTGGCCAAGCCAGCCCTGCGTCGCGCCGATCAGCAAAATCGTCTCTCCGGGCGAGGAAAAGCCGATTCCGACCGTTTTTGTGACATCGGCGACAAGGCCGACCGCGCCGATAGCCGGCGTCGGCAAAATGCCCTTGCCCTGCGTTTCGTTATAAAGCGAGACATTGCCCGAAACGATCGGGAAATCGAGGGTCCGGCACGCCTCGCCGATCCCCTCCAGGCAGCCGACGAACTGCCCCATGATGTCCGGCTTTTCCGGATTGCCGAAGTTGAGGTTGTCGGTGACGGCCAACGGTTTGGCGCCGACCGTGGTCAGATTGCGCCAAGCCTCCGCCACCGCCTGTTTGCCGCCCTCGAACGGATCGGCGAAACAATAGCGCGGGGTGACGTCGGTGGTCATCGCCAACCCCTTCGGCCCGTCGCCAATGCGCACCACGGCGGCGTCGCCGCCCGGCGGCTGGACGCTGTTGCCCAAAATCAAATGATCATATTGCTCCCAGACCCAGCGCTTGGAGGCCATATCCGGGCAGCCGACCAAACGGCGCAGCGCGTCGGCGTCGGACATCGTCGGCTTGAGCGAAAGCGCGTCGACGATCGCGGACTTGGGCGTCGGAACATGCGGGCGATCATAGATCGGCGCTTCGTCGCCCAACTCCTTGATCGGCAGATCGGCCATGACCTTACCGCCATGCTTGACGACAAAGCGCAGAGTGTCGGTGGTCTTGCCGATCACCGCGAAGTCGAGGCCCCACTTGCGGAAAATCGCTTCGGCTTCCGCTTCCTTTTCCGGACGCAGAACCATGAGCATGCGCTCCTGGCTTTCCGACAGCATCATTTCATAGGCGCTCATGCCGGTCTCGCGGCAGGGAACCTTATCGAGATCGAGTTCGACGCCCAAGTCGCCCTTGGCGCCCATTTCCACCGCCGAACAGGTCAGGCCGGCGGCGCCCATGTCCTGGATGGCGACGACACAGCCCTTGGCCATGATTTCAAGGCAGGCTTCGAGCAGCAATTTTTCGGAAAAAGGATCGCCGACCTGAACGGTAGGGCGCTTTTCCTGGGAATTTTCATCGAATTCGGCCGACGCCATGGTCGCGCCGTGAATGCCGTCGCGCCCGGTCTTGGAGCCGAGATAGACGATCGGGCGACCGACCCCCGTCGCCGCCGCATAGAAAATCTCATCGGTCTTGACGAGGCCGACCGCCATGGCGTTGACGAGGATGTTGCCGTCGTAGCTGGCGTGGAAACCGGTCGACCCGCCGACCGTCGGCACGCCGAAGCTGTTGCCGTAGCCGCCGATGCCGGCGACGACGCCGGACACCAGATGACGGGTGCGCGGGTGATCGACAGAGCCGAAGCGCAGCAGGTTCAAACAGGCGATCGGCCGCGCGCCCATCGTGAACACGTCGCGCAATATGCCGCCCACACCCGTGGTGGCGCCCTGGTAAGGCTCAATATAGGAGGGGTGGTTGTGGCTCTCCATCTTGAAGGCGCATGCCTGGCCGTCGCCAATATCGACGATGCCGGCGTTTTCGCCCGGTCCCTGGATCACCCATGGCGCGCTGACGGGCAATTTCTTCAGGTGGAGACGCGATGACTTGTACGAACAATGTTCGTTCCACATCGCGGAGAAAATTCCGAGTTCGGTGAAGCTCGGCTCGCGCCCGATCAAAGCCAGGATACGTTCATATTCATCGGGCTTGAGCCCATGCTGGGCGATCAGCTCGGGCGTGATTTGCGGTTCACGATTCGGCGATGAGGCGGTCAATGGATCGGCCCTGATGTAGCGCGCGACGGCGCGCGGATGCATGACGCAAAGGGCTTAAACGGGCGCGGCGGCAATGGCAATGCCCTCCTCCGCGCCCGCTCGGTTCGGTCGCTAAACAAAATTTCCGCGCTCGCACGCGCAATGTCGTCGAGCCGCAATATCGACCCAAGGACAGGTTCGATTGTCGATGTTTTAACCTTGACGCCGATAACGCCGCATTGTCGGCGCCAAATTTATGCTATTATCGCATTGGCTTATCGGGGGGCGGTTGGGTTAGTCGCGGATGAAGACGTTGATGCGCATAAAGTCCTTGGCCGTTGGCGCTGTCGCGCTTGCGGCGGCGGGATTTGTCGCGTCCGCCGTCCAGGCCGGCGATCTGCCCGCGCTCGCCCAAGCGTCCGCCCAGGCGCCGGCGGCCGAATCGACCGATCCTTTTCTGGTGCGGGTGCGCGCTTTGGGCGTTGTTCCGGTCAGCGGCGGCGATTCGCTCGGCGCGGGACCTCTGGCCGGGGCGCAATTGCAGAACAACGTCGTTCCGGAAGTCGATTTCACCTATTTCCTGAACAAGCATTGGGCGATCGAAGCGATCGCCGGCGTCGCCCACAGCCGGCTAACCGCGCCTGCAGGGCTCGGAAGCAATATCGGCGTCGCCAATACGACGCTGCTGCCGGCGACGGCGGCGCTGCAATATCATTTCGCCAGAGGCGCCTTCGATCCCTATCTCGGCGCGGGCGTCAATTACACCTGGTTTCTGGCGACAAAGTCGCCCTATCTCGCCGCCCACGGCGCCGACATCAACGGCGTCAATATTCGCCCCAGCGCGGGTTTGGCCCTGCAGGCCGGCTTCGATTATTATCTGAGCCAACATTGGACCTTGAACGTCGACGTCAAGAAAGTCTTTCTGCGGACCGACGCCAACGTGAACGCGCCGGGCCTCGGCGCCAACGCCGCCCATATCAACGTCGATCCGTGGCTATTCGGCGTCGGCGTCGGCTATCGCTTCGGCGCGGGCGACAACGGCGCGCCGGCCAAATACTGAATTCGCCGCCAATATCCGTGAAACGCCGGATGCGTCAGTCTACGGCGCCTGGACGTCCGGCGTGCGCCAACCCAGGTGCTGGCCGCTGTCGACCGCGATCATTTGGCCGGTGACCGATTTCGCCCTGGCGAGAAAGACCACCGCCTCCGCGATATCCTCCAGTTCGACCGGCCGCCCCAGCAACGTGCCCGCCGTTTCGCGATGAAACCCCTCAAGCCCCTCGTACTCGTTTGGCAAAACAGGTCCAGGGCCGACGGCGTTGACGCGGATCGCCGGCGCGTAGGCCTGCGCCATCGTCCGCGTCGCGCTCCACAGCGCCGATTTTGACAAGGTGTAGGAAAAATAGAGCGGATTTGGCCGCAGCGCCCGTTGGTCAACGACATTGACGACGGCGCCCTCGGCGCCGCGCGGCAAGGATTTGGCGAAAGCCGAGACCAGCGCCAGCGGCGCGGCCAGATTGATCGCCATATGACGGTTAAATCGATCGAGATCGAAATCGCGCGCGTCGTCGGCTTCGAAAATCGAGGCGTTATTGACCAAAAGACGCAAACATCCCCGCGCCTGGGCGTCCGCCACAAGGCGCGGCAATTCCGCGGTCGCCGCAAGATCGGCCTGAACAAGAAAGGCGTCGCCGCCAGCGGCGAGGATGGCCGCGACGACCGCCTCGGCCTCATGCCGCGCGGCGGCGCGCGCGTGCACGGCGACGCGCCAGCCCTCGCGCGCCAGCCGCAACGCGATGGCGCGCCCGATCCGCCTGGCTCCGCCCGTCACCAGAGCCGTTTCCTTCATCGCCATAGCCGGTCCGCCCCCCAAGTTTGCGCCGCCGGAACGCCGCCCGCCGCCGCAACGCCATGTCTGCGCAAAGCCAAATCTTGTTCAACGTCAAGTCTTGGCCAAGATATCGGTCTTTGTATCGCACGCTCGCAGGCCGGCCAAAACATAGCGAACAATTTTCGCGCCGCCATAGTGGAGCGCCAGGCGATCACGGCGGCGCAACGCGCGCCCGACTTCGCCGCGCGCAACGACGACGGATCCGACTTCCCGGCATGCGGCCTTAACAAACTATTAGTTATGATAACCGTCGATAAGCAAATAACGCCAAAAATTGTCACTTAAGTTTAATGTTTATTATTGACATTTTCTTTTATATTCAATTTTAACAAAAAATATATAGTATTTTAAGCCGCATTTGCCGCAATTTGCACAAAATTACGAATGACCGTTTACCATGAATATTTGCAATCGAATTACCTTTACGGCTGTAAACATTTCACCAGCAGGCCGAAACGCATGGCCTTGGTTCGAGGAGCTCAGAGAGATGAAGAAAGTTCTGATCGCTGCGATCGCCGCGCCGGCGATCCTTTGTGGAGCCATGGCGCAGGCCGCCGACCTTCCCCCGCGTTCGGCCCCCAACGCCTATTATGACGCGCCGACTTACGCCCCCGGCTATAACTGGACCGGTTTTTACCTCGGCGGCAACGCCGCTTTGGGCTGGGGCGGCTATAATGGCGGCGGCATCTCATATTTCGGCCACCCGGTTGGCGGCGCCTTTGGCGTGACCGGCGGCTATAATTTTCAATCCGGCAATCTGCTCGTGGGTCTTGAGGGCGACTACGCCTGGAGCCATCTTTCCGACGCCCGTTCGCCGCTGCCCGGCGCCGCCGCTTCCGGCCAGGTCACCAATATCGACACCATTCGCGGCCGCGTCGGCTACGTGTCCGATCGCACCCTGGTCTTTCTGACCGGCGGCTACGCCGGAGCCGACATCCGCGGCACCCTGGTCAGCTCCAGCCTGCTGGCTGATGAGACGCGCTACGCCAACGGCCTGGCGCTGGGTCTCGGCCTCGAATACGCTTTCTCGCAGCATGTGTCGGCCAAGGCGGAATATCTTTACACCGCCCTTTACGGCGCCAATTACTTCGGCGGCTCGCCGAGCTTCATCACTTCCGGCGCCAACATCAATCTGCTGCGCGCCGGCTTGAACTACCACTTCTAAAAGAAAACGCCCCTCCCGAAAAACTGAAGGTCCGGCTTCCCCCCGCCGGGCCTTTTTTCGTTCGGGGGCCGCGCCGGGGGCCGACCAACAAAAATCCCGAAGGCGACGAGCCTCCGGGATTTGTTTTGTTCTCAGAGCATTTTTTTGAAAGGCGTCCCGGCCTTTCGAAGACATGAACCACAGGCCCTAGTGGGCCACGCCTTCCCAGATCCGCTTCTTGGTGAAGTAGAGCAGGCCCGCGAAAACCAGCAGGAACGCCAACACGCGGAAACCGACCCTCTTGCGCTGCTCGAGCGAAGGCTCGGCCGCCCAATAGAGGAACGACGTCACATCCTTGGCGTATTGCGGCAATATGGCGGGCGTTCCGTCCGTATACGTCACCGCGCCGTCGCTGAGCGGCTTGCCCATCGCGATCTTGTGGCCAGGGAAATAGGTGTTGTAGTTCGGATCGTCGTCCTTCGCATAGCCGTTCAGGATCGAGTAGATGTAGTCCGGCCCGAGCTCCTGATACATGCCGCCGGGAATAGGCAGGGCGTCGATAATGAACCACGGAAAACCGTGTTCATATTTGCGCGCCTTGGCCAACAGCGACATGTCCGGGGGGGACGCCGTGAGAGCCGCGGCCGCCGCTTCCGGATTGGGGAAGGGCGCAGGGAAATAATCCGACGGACGGCCGGGCCGCTCGAACATATCGCCCGCTTCGTTGGGGCCGTCCTTGACCTTGTAGGTCTCGGCGAGGGCCTTGACCTGCGCTTCGGTAAATTCCGGACCGCCAGGTTGCGACAGCGTGCGCATCGGAATGTGCAGCTCATGGCAGTTCGAGCAGACTTCCTTATAGATCTGGAAGCCGCGCTGGAGCTGCGCCCGGTCGAAGGTTCCGAACGGACCGGAGAAGCTCCAGTCCTGACGCGCCGGCTTCGGCGCTTCCTGTTCGCCCGCCGAAGCGTCTTCAGCCTTGGTGTCTTCCGCCCGCAGGGCGGGGAGTGAGAGGGACAGCGCGCCGGCGATAACCGCGGAGGCCAACCCAAGTTTCTTGTAAAGAGCCATGTTCTTTAAGTCCCTTGATCGCAGCCGTCTCAGTTCGTGGCGTTCGCGTGACCGCCCGCTCCACCGTGTTTGGCGAGAACGGCGTCGGCGATGGAGGCCGGAACCGGCTTGGTTTTTTCAAACAGGCCCAACAACGGCGTGATGACGAGGAAGAACCCGAAATAATAGACCGACAGGATGCGCGAGTAGAAATTGGTGTCGTCGGTCGCCGGCTGGGCGCCGAGGTAGCCAAGACCGACGGCGCAGACCACGAAGATCCAGAACAGGATCTTGTAAACCGGCCGGTATTTCGCCGAACGCACCTTCGACGTATCCAGCCAGGGCAGGAAAGCCAGCACGATGATCGCCGAGAACATGGCGATGACGCCCATCAACTTGTTCGGAATGGCGCGCAGGATCGCGTAGAACGGCAGGAAGTACCATTCCGGCACGATATGCGGCGGGGTTTTCATCGGATTGGCCAGAATGTAGTTGTCGGCGTCGCCGAGATAATTCGGCACATAGAAGATGAACCAGCAATACAGCAACAGGAACACCACGATGCCGAACGAATCCTTCATCGTCGCATGCGGCGTGAAGGGCACAGTGTCCTTTTCGACGTCCTGAATTTCAACGCCGTCGGGGTTGTTCTGGCCGACCACATGCAGCGCCCACACATGCAGAGCGACGACGGCGACGATCATGAAGGGCAAAAGATAATGCAGAGCGAAGAAGCGGTTCAGCGTCGGGTTGTCGACCGAATAGCCGCCCCAAAGCCAGGTGGTGATGGCGTCGCCGACGACCGGGATCGCCGAAAACAGATTGGTGATGACGGTGGCGCCCCAGAAGCTCATCTGTCCCCAGGGCAAGACGTAGCCCATGAAGCCGGTGGCCATCATCAGGAGGAAGATGATCACGCCGATAATCCACAAAATCTCGCGCGGCGCCTTGTAGGAGCCGTAATAAAGACCGCGCAGCATGTGGATGTAGACGGCGAGGAAGAACATCGACGCGCCGTTGGAATGGGAATAGCGCAGCAGCCAGCCCCAATTCACATCGCGCATGATGTGTTCGACCGAGGAAAAGGCCAGCGTCGCGTCGGGCGTATAATGCATGGCCAGCACGACGCCAGTGACGATCTGCGCGATCAGCATGAACGACAGAATGGCGCCGAAGGTCCACCAGTAATTGAGGTTTTTCGGCGTCGGGTAGGCGACGAAGGAGCCGTGCATGAAGCTCATCAAGGGCAGTCGGCTTTCAAACCACTTGCCCAAGGCGCTCTTCGGAACGAATGTCGAAGGTCCGCTCATAATTTCGATCTCTTCCGGGATGATTTTCGTGAATAGCGAGAGGCGTTCAACCGATCTTGATCTTCGTATCGGTGAGGAAGGCGTATTCCGGCACGGCGAGATTGCGCGGCGCCGGACCTTTGCGGATGCGGCCGGATAGATCGTAGACCGAACCGTGGCAATGGCAGAACCAGCCGTCGTATTGACCGTCATGGCCCTGCGGAATGCAGCCGAGATGCGTGCAGATGCCGATGAGAATCAGCCATTGCGGCTTTTGCACGCGGGCCGAATCCAGCTGCGGATCCCGCAGATCGGCAAGGTTCACGTCCGCGGCCTCGGCAATTTCCTTGGCGGTGCGGTGACGGATGAACACGGGCTTGCCGCGCCATTTGACGGTAACGATCTGGCCTTCGGCGATGGCGCTGATATCGACCTCGATCGAAGCCAAAGCCAGTGTTGAAGCGTCAGGGTTCATCTGACTTATCAAGGGCCACGCAGCCGAACCGGCGGCGACCGCGGCGGCGGCGCCGGTGGCGATGAAGAGAAAGTCCCTGCGGGTCGGTTCGACCGTCGATGCGTCGGCCACGATGCGTCCTTAATGTCTTGCCGAGATCCGCGCGCCGGGCAATGCCCGTAAAACGGAAACCTCGTCCGCCGCGAAGGGCGGAAATGTTGAACCAATATGCGTCGCCCTGAAGCGACGCACGAGAAAGGCTAGCGGGCGGCCCCTGCGCCTTGAACGTTCGATCTTCGCAAGACCCGCGCCAACGCCGCGAGGGTGTCAACGACCGTCTTGCGGCTATCGCGACCCGCACGACAAAGACGAGCTAATTGTCTGTCGAGCGCTGCTATTTCGCATCGATCTCGCCGCTTGTCCATAGTCTGAAAAATTCGACGCCAGATGACACAAATAGCGAACGATTTCCCTTTCGCCGGATGACGGCGCCTGTCAGCCATGTTAGCAAACGGACATGTCCGCCGCGCCCCCGTTGTCCGCCGCGTCGCCCAGCGCGCCGTTGACGCTCGCTCTCTACCAGCCCGACATTCCCCAGAACGCCGGAACGATGTTGCGCCTGTGCGCCTGCCTCGGAATTGACGCCGCCATTATCGAACCGGCGGGCTTTCCGGTGAGCGACCGCCACTTTCGTCGCGCCGGCATGGATTACCTTGACGCCGTCGCCATCGTGCGCCACGCGTCCTGGCGCGCTTTCGAACATTGGCGTGCGACAAACGGTCGCAGGCTGGTGCTGTTATCCACAGGCGCGACGCAAATTTACACGGATTTCGCCTTCCAGCCGGGCGATATCGTGATGGTCGGGCGCGAATCGGCGGGCGCGCCGGAAGAGGCGCACGCGGCGGCGCAGGCGCGGCTGCGCATCCCCGTGCGCGCCGGTCTGCGCTCGCTCAATGTCGCCGTCGCCGCCGCCATGGTGGTCGGCGAGGCTTTGCGGCAGCTCGGCCAGATCGACAACGGACCAAAAGGAGCCGGCCCATGAACGGCGACGCGCTTGAGGCGCGCAAGCAGGCGGCGCACGCCTGGTTCCAATCCATTCAGACGCGAATCATAGCCGCGCTGGAGCGGCTCGAAGCCGAAGCGCCCGGCCCTTTTTCGTCGCCGGACGCCGCGCTGGGCCGCTTCGATAAGCGGGCCTGGGCTCGAAACGACGAGAGCGGCGCACCCGGCGGGGGCGGCGAAACGGCGGTTTTGAAGGGTCGGCTGTTCGAAAAGGCGGGCGTGCATTGCTCACGCGTGTTCGGCGCGTTTCCGGCGGAATTCGCCAAACAAATTCCGGGCGCGGAGAGCGATCCGCGCTTCTGGGCGGCGGGCGTTTCGTTGATCGTCCATCCGTTGAACCCGCATGTGCCGACCGTCCATATGAACACGCGCATGGTCGTCACCTCGAAGGCCTGGTTCGGCGGCGGCGCCGATCTCACCCCACTGCTCGACGCGCGCCGCGATCAATCCGACCCCGACGCCGAACAGTTTCACGCCGCGCTGCGCGGCGCCTGCGACAAGCATCCGATCGCCGACTACGGGCGCTACAAGGCTTGGTGCGACGAATATTTTTTCCTCAAACATCGCAACGAGCCGCGCGGCGTCGGCGGGATTTTCTACGATTATCTCGACGCGCAGGAAAATTTCGAAGCGGCCTTCGCCTTTACCCGGGACGTCGGCCTCGCCTTCTGCGAGATCTATCCGCGGATCGTTCGCGCCAATTGGGCCAAACCTTGGAGCAAGGCGGAGCGCGAGGCACAGTCGATCCGGCGCGGCCGCTATGTCGAATTCAACCTGCTGTACGATCGCGGCACGATTTTCGGCCTGAAGACCGGCGGCAATGTCGATTCGATTCTATCCTCCATGCCGCCCCTGGCGAAATGGCCCTGACCGGCGGCGGCGTCACCGTTGAAAACGCGCCGTTCGCGTGCGCAAGGTGACCAACTCCTCGGCGGCGGAGGGATGCAGCGCCATCGTTGAATCGAAATCCGCCTTGGTGGCGCCAAGGCGCAGCGAAATCGCCAAAAGCTGCGCCATTTCGCCGGCCTCCTCGCCCAGAACGTGCACGCCGACAATCCGATCGGTCTCGCCGTCGACGAGGATTTTCATGATGGTGCGCTCGGGTCCGCCGGAAATGGTCGCTCGCATCGGCCGGAAGTTGGTCTGATAGACATCGACGACCCGGTATTTTTCGCGCGCCTGCGCTTCGCTCAGACCGAGCGCGCCGATTTCCGGCGTCGTGAAGACCGCGGTCGGGATCAGATCATAATCAACCAGATCGGTTTTCGCGCCGAACAGCCGATCGGCGAACAGATGACCCTCGCGGATGGCGACCGGCGTGAGATTGACCCGATTGGTCACGTCGCCGACGGCGTGAACGGAGGCGATATTGGTGGCGTTTTTCTCGTCGACCTTGATCGCGCCGACGCTGTCCAGCGCCACGCCGACCTGTTCCAACCCGAGACCCTTGGTGTGCGGACGCCGCCCGGTCGCGACCAGAACCTGATCGACGAGGACTTCCGCCCCATCGGCCAGCGTGACGCGCAGACCTTGCGGCGTTTTTTCGATCGCCGTCGGAAGGACGCCAAACCGCAGATCGACGCCAGCGCTGATCAAGGCGTCGCGCAACCCCGCCCGCATGGTCTCGTCGAAACCGCGCAGGATATTGTCGGCGCGCATGACCTCGACCACCTTGGCGCCAAGGCGCGTGAAAATGCTGGCGAACTCCACGGCGATATAGCCGCCGCCGACGATCATGAGGCGGGTCGGGAATTCCGGCAGATCGAAGATCTCGTTCGAACTGATGGCGTGTTCGAGCCCAGCGACCGCCGGCTCTATCACCGGGCTGGCGCCGCTCGCCACGAGAATATGCTTGGCGGAAAGCCGTTTGCCCGATTGGACGAGACGAATGTCGTGCGGTCCTTCGAGCACCGCCTTTTCGCGTATGACATCAACGCCGGCCTTGTTGAGATTGGCTTCGTAAAGGCCGGACAATCGGGTGATTTCGGCTTCCTTCGCGTCGACGAGGCGGCGCCAGTCAAACCGCGGCGGCTGCGGCAGGCTCCAACCGAAGGCCTGCGCCTCGGCGAACGAATCGGCGAAGCGCGAGGCGAAAACATAAAGCTTTTTCGGCACGCAGCCGCGAATGACGCAGGTTCCGCCAATACGAAACTCCTCGGCGACGCGGACCCTGGCGCCATAGCCCGCGGCGATGCGCGCCGCCCGCACGCCGCCTGAACCGGCGCCGACGACGAACAGATCGAGATCAAATTCGCTCATCGGTCCTCCTTATCGCGCAAAACGCGCCGGTTTGAGCCTGGCTCCGCATGATCGCGCGGCCTTCCGGCCAAGTTCGCGCCGCGACCTGACCCGGGCCGAACGCTGCGAAAGCCGCTTCGGTTCAGCCCTGATCGCCCAAATCGCCGATCGCGCGCAGGCCATCGGGGTCGGCGATGATGACAGCGCTGGCCAAGCCTATGAACAGGCCATGTTCGATGACGCCGGGAATGGCGTTGAGCGCGCCCGACAGCGCGTCGGCGTCGGGAATAAGGCGCAGATCGCAATCGAGAATCAAGTGGCCGCCGTCGGTGACGAAGGGCGCGCCGCCGCCCGTCAGGCGCAGGACGGCGGTACCGGCGCAGCCCCAATCCCGCGCCGCCGCTTCGACATGGCGTCTTGTCGCCGCAAGTCCGAACCGATCGACCTCCACCGGCAGTTTGAATTTGCCGAGCGTGGCGACTTCCTTGCTGGAATCGGTGATGACGACCATGCGTTTTGACGCCGCAGCCACGATTTTTTCGCGCATCAGCGCGCCGCCGCCGCCCTTGATCAAACGCAAGGCGGGATCGAACTCGTCGGCGCCGTCGACGGTCAAATCGAGTTCCGGCGTTTCATCGAGGCTTGAGAGGACAAGCCCGAGACTTTGCGCCTGATCGGCGGTGCGTTGCGAGGTCGGCACGCAAATAAATTTCATGCCGGCTTTCGCCTTTTCGCCGACGCAGTCGACAAAGTGCTTGGCTGTCGAGCCTGTGCCCAAGCCAAGCTTCATGCCGTCGCGCAGGAGGGCGGCGGCGCGTTCGGCGGCTTTACGCTTTTGCAATTCGATGGCGTCGTTCGACATGGCGTCCTCCCAGACTGTCCGCCCGCCGATAAGCCCAACCGCCGGCAAAAGCAATCGACGGCCGCCGACGCCGGCGGTTTTGTCGAGGAACGGCGAGCAAAATATGAACGCCGGGCGCCTGCCGCCATCCCGCTGCAAATCGGAGCGAAATCGGCCCAGATGCGTTGACTTTGGCGCCATACTGCCCTTATAAGGCCGCTTCTCGATTTCGGCTTTTAGGGTCGGCGTCGCCTTTGTGTGCGCCAAAACAAGCCCTGAAGCGACCGTCTCTCCTTGACGAACTGCGCAAGGGCGCGGCGAAAGCCATTTTAGATTAACGGCGCGGGCGACGGCGAAGGCTGGCGCGACGCCAAGGAACCGGAGCAGACCCGTGAAGCGGACCTATCAACCTTCCAAACTCGTGCGCAAGCGTCGGCACGGCTTTCGCGCCCGCATGTCCACCGTCGGCGGACGCAAAGTTCTGGCCGCCCGCCGCGCGCGCGGCCGCAAGCGCCTCTCGGCTTGAGGGAAGGCGCCCTCGTGCGCCCGGCCCTCTCCCGATGAATTTTTCCGGCCCCGGCGGTCAGGAATCGCCTGTCCAACAGGTCGGGCTGGAGAAGCGCGCGCCCGAACGGCTGAAGAAACGCGCCGACTTCCTCGCCGCCGCCAAGGGCCGGCGCCAGCACCAGCGCGGTTTCGTTTTGCAGGCCTGCGCGCGGCGTAGCGACGCCGAACCGCCGCGCGTCGGTTTCACCGTGACTAAAAAAATCGGCAACGCCGTCGTGCGCAATCGCATACGACGGCGCCTGCGCGAGGCGATCCGTCTAGCTCGCGGCCTTTGCACGGCGGACGGTCATGACTATGTGATGGTCGCCCGCAAAGAAGCTCTCGCAATGCCTTTCGCCGAACTTGCCGGGGAAATCGACCGGGCCTTCGCCAAGATCCATGCTTCGAAAAGCCGTTAATCGAGCCGACAGGCTCGCGCCAGCAAAGCAAGACCCCAACAGATGACGCAGGACACCAAAAATCTCTTCCTCGCCATGGCCCTGTCGCTCTTGGTCATCGTCGGCTGGCAGCATTTTTTCGGCTCGCCGAAAATGCAGAACGCCCGCCAGACGCAAGCGCAGCTCGATAAAGCGCCCGGCGCGCCTGGCCAACCCGCCGTCGCCCCGTCCGCGGCGCCGCTCGCCAATCCCGCCGAGACCGGCCTTGCGCCCAACATGATCGCGCCGGCGCAAGCCAAGTCGCGCGCCGAAGCGCTCGCCGCCAGCCCGCGCATCGCCATCGACACCAAGAGCTTGTCGGGCTCGATCGCGCTGAAGGGCGCGCGCCTCGACGACGTGTCGCTGAAGGACTACCACGAAACCACGGATCCGAAGTCGCCCAATATCATTCTGCTGTCGCCGGTCGGCTCGCCCGAACCCTATTATGTCGACGTCGCCTATGTGGCCGCTCAAGGCAAACCCATGTCGCTGCCGAAAGGCGACACGCTGTGGAGCGCCGACGGCGGCGCCCTCACCGCCGACAAGCCCGTCACCCTGAGCTGGAGCAACGGCGCCGGCCTGACCTTCAAGCGCAGGATTTCGGTGGACGAGAACTATATGTTCACCGTCGCCGACACCGTCGAGAACAAGGCGGGCGAGGCCGTCACGCTATTTCCCGATTCAAGCGTGAGCCGCATCGGCACGCCGAAAACCTCCGGCTATTCGGTGCTGCACGAGGGCTTCATCGGCGTCATCGGCGCCGAAGCCCCCTCGACCGAATTGACCTACGCCGCCATCGCCAAGGAAACCAGTAACGCCAAAATCCTGCCAGAACAGGATATGGCGCAGGGCGGCTGGATCGGTTTCACCGGTAAATATTGGGCCGCCGCCGTCATTCCCGCCCCGGACGAAAAATACAAGGGCTGGTTCCGCGAATTCCCCGGGGCAGTCCCGCAATATCAGACCGACGTCTGGGCCGAGCCCAAGACCATCGCGCCGGGCGCTTCAATGCAAATGTCGACGCGCATTTTCGCGGGCGCCAAGGAAACAGCGGTCCTGAATAAATATCAGAACGAGCAGGGCGTCGCCAAACTCGACATGCTGATCGATTGGGGCCTGTTCCATTTCATCACCCGGCCGATGTTCTGGCTGCTGGAGATGATTTACAAATATCTCGGCAATTTCGGCCTGTCGATTTTGGCGATCACCGTCCTCGTCAAGGGCGTGTTCTTCCCGCTCGCCAACGGCTCCTATCTGTCGATGGCGAAGATGAAGGCGGTGCAGCCGCAACTCAAGGCGCTGCAGGAAAAATTCGCCGACGACAAGCCCAAGCAGCAACAGGAGATGATGGAGCTCTACAAGCGCGAGAAGATCAATCCGGTCGCCGGCTGCCTGCCGATCGCCTTACAGATTCCCGTGTTCTTCTCGCTCTACAAGGTTTTGTTCGTCACCATCGAAATGCGTCAGGCGCCGTTCTTCGGCTGGATCAAGGATCTGTCGGCGCCCGATCCGACCAACGTGTTCAACCTGTTCGGCCTGATCCCCTTCGATCCGACGCATCTGCCGATGTTCGGCTCCTTCCTGCATCTCGGCGTTTGGCCGCTGATCATGGGCGTGTCGATGTGGGTGCAGATGAAGATGAACCCGGAGCCGACCGATCCGGTGCAGAAAACCATGTTCGCCTGGATGCCGGTGATCTTCACCTTCATGCTCGGCGCCTTCCCGGCCGGTCTCGTCATCTACTGGACCTGGAACAACCTGCTCTCGGTCGCCCAGCAGACCTTCATCATGCATAAGGCCGGCGTGAAGGTGGAGCTGTTCGACAATCTGAAAAAGACTTTTGCGAAGACGCCAGCCTGACAAACCGTCTGGCTGACGCAAAAACAGGTCGAAATTTCGTGATGGAAGCGCCTAAAGCCGATTTCACGGAAATCGGCCGGAAATTATTCGCCGAGCCGAGCGAATTCATCTGGGGCGCCGCCAAGATCGACGGCCTGCCGCCGATGGGACCGCTGGAAATCGCGTTCGCCGGCCGCTCCAACGTCGGCAAGTCCTCCCTGCTCAACGCCCTGACCGGCCGCAAGGCGCTGGCGCGCATCTCGCACACGCCGGGGCGCACGCAGGAATTGAACTTTTTCGCGCTGGGCGCCGACCCGCAGGCCAAACGCCTGCGTCTGGTCGACATGCCCGGTTACGGCTACGCCGCCGTGTCCAAGGAAAAGGTCGCCAACTGGACCTCGCTGATGCTGGATTTCCTGCGCGGGCGAGCCACTTTGGGGCGCGTTTTCGTGCTGATCGACGGCCGTCACGGCTTGAAAGACGTCGATTTCGACATGCTGAAACTGCTCGATCGCTCGGCCGTATCCTACCAATTGGTCCTGACCAAGCGCGACGAGGTCAAAAAGTCCGAAATCGAAACGCGAATCGCCGCGACGAAGGACGCCATCCGCAAACATCCCGCCGCCTTCCCCGAGATCATTTTCACGTCGTCGAAGACCGGCGAAGGCGTCGCCGAGTTGCGCGCCGCCATCGCCCGCTTGCTGGACGAACGCGAGAACGCCTCCAACGGTTGAGGCCGCCGGAACGATCGGCTAGAGCATATTTTACAGTCCATCCTTGTCTTATAGCGTGCCGCCTCTTCCCAGATCATGCTTTAGCGAAAGCGCCCTGCCATGACCGACGTCTCCGCCGACCGCGTTCAGCAACAAGCCGCTCCCCTGGCCAGCCCCGTCGAACAGGCGAAGATCCTGATGCAGGCGCTGCCGCACATGCTGCGCTACGACGACGCCATCGTCGTCGTCAAATACGGCGGCCACGCGATGGGCGACGAAAGCGTCGCGCGCAATTTCGCGCGCGACATGGTCTTGCTCGAGCAATCCGGCGTCAATCCCGTCGTGGTGCATGGCGGCGGCCCGCAGATCAACTCGATGCTCGGCAAATTGGGCGTCAAATCGGAATTCTCCGGCGGCCTGCGCGTAACCGATCGGGAAACGATCGAAATCGTCGAAATGGTGCTGGCCGGCTCGATCAACAAGCAGATCGTCGGCTTCATCAACGCCGAAGGCGGGCGCGCCATCGGCCTGTGCGGCAAGGACGGCAATATGGTGACGGCGGAAAAAGCGACGCGCTTTGTCGCCGATCCAATCTCGAACCTGAAAACGCCGGTCGACCTCGGCTATGTCGGCGAACCGGCCAAGGTCGACACCACCGTGCTTGAACAGGTGCTGGGCCGCGAACTGATTCCGGTTCTTGCGCCGATCGCCCAGGGCCAGGACGGCGAGACGTACAACGTCAACGCCGACACGTTCGCCGGCGCCATCGCCGGGGCGCTCGGCGCCAAGCGCCTGCTGTTCCTGACCGACGTGCCCGGCGTGCTCGACAAGGACAAGAACCTGATCAAGGAGCTGCGCATCGGCGACATTCCCGCGCTGATCGCTGACGGCACCATCACCGGCGGCATGATCCCCAAGGTGGAGACCTGCATCTACGCCATCGAACGCGGCGTCGAAGGCGTCGTCATCCTCGACGGCCAGACGCCGCACGCCGTGCTGATCGAATTGCTCACCGATCACGGCGCCGGCACCCTGATCACCAAGTGAGTAAAGGCGAACCGCCCGAAGGAGCGCAAAAGAAAGCGGCCGCGACGACGCTCGCCGCTTTCGCTCGGGTGAAGACCTGGGTGTTCGATCTCGACAACACGCTTTATCCCCCTGGCGCCGATCTGTGGCCGAAGATCGACCAGCGCATAACCGCGTACATGATCGATCTGCTCGGTCTCGACGGGATGTCGGCGCGCGCCCTGCAAAAATATTATTATCAGCGCTATGGCACGACGTTGCGCGGCCTGATGGACGAGCACGACGTCGCCCCGGACGCCTTCCTGCGTTTCGTCCACGACATCGACCGCTCCTCGCTGAAACCCGACCCCGAACTGGCCGCGGCCATCGACGCGCTGACCGGCCGCAAGCTGATTCTCACCAACGGCTCGCGCGAACACGCCTTGCGCACGGCGGCGCAACTGGGCCTCGACCACCTGTTCGACGGCGTGTTCGACATTAAAGCCGCCGATTACCTGCCGAAGCCGGCGGAAGAAACCTATCGTCGGTTCTTCGACACTTATGGCGTCGACCCGGCCAGCGCCGCCATGTTCGAAGACATCGCCCACAATCTGGAAGCCCCGCACCGGCGCGGCATGATCACCGTGCTCGTCGTCCCGCCCTCGGGCGCGCGGGATCATCGCGAGACCTGGGAGATAGCGGGGGCCCAGCCGCCCCATGTCGATTTCGTCACAGACGACCTGACGGGTTTTTTGCGCGATCTGCGCCATTGACATCCGAGCGCCAAGGCGGGAAACCAGCCGCGCGAAATATTTTCGGGGACAAAAACATGCCGCACGCGCTTGCGACCATTATCGACGCCGCTTTTGAAGACCGCGCCAATATCGGGCCGAAAACCATGGGCGACGTGCGACAGGCGGTCGAGTCCGCGCTGCACCTGCTCGACGCCGGCAAGGTCCGCGTCGCCGAAAAAATCCCCGGCAAAGGCGGACCGGACGGCTGGAAAGTCAATCAATGGCTGAAAAAGGCCGTGCTGCTGTCCTTCCGTCTCAACGAAATGCACGTCATCCCCGGCGGCCCGGACGGCGCCACCTGGTGGGACAAGGTTCCCTCGAAATTTCACGGTTGGGGCGCCAAGGATCATTTGGCCGCCGCGTTCCGCTCCGTTCCCGGCGCCATCGTGCGCCGCTCGGCCTATATCGCGCCGGGCGTCGTGCTGATGCCCTCCTTCGTCAATCTCGGCGCCTTCGTCGACACCGGCACGATGGTCGACACCTGGGCGACCGTCGGCTCCTGCGCCCAGATCGGCAAGAACGTCCATCTGTCCGGCGGCGTCGGCATCGGCGGCGTGTTGGAGCCCTTGCAGGCCGGCCCGACCATCATCGAGGACAATTGCTTCATCGGCGCGCGCTCCGAAGTCGTCGAGGGCGTCGTGGTCGGCGAAGGCGCGGTGCTGGCGATGGGCGTCTATATCGGCGCTTCGACCAAGATCGTCGATCGCGCCACCGGCAAGATCCATGTCGGCTACGTGCCGCCCTATTCGGTCGTGGTGTCCGGCAACCTTCCCGGCAAGCCGCTGCCCGACGGAACGCCCGGCCCCTCGACCTATTGCGCCGTCATCGTCAAGACCGTCGACGCGCAAACCCGGTCGAAAACCGCCATCAACGACCTGCTGCGCGATTGATGTCGGCGGAAAAATTCCGCTTTCTCCTTCGCCGGACTCGAATCGCTCGCCCTTAACGTGGAAATTCGTCTCGCCCTCTGATATGATACGTGATGCGTGATGTTCATATAGGGTGCGGCAATGAGGACGACGCTGGCGATCGACGACGACGTGCTTGCCGCCGCCAGAGCTTTGGCGGCGCAACGCAAGCGCAGTGTTGGCGAAATCATCTCCGAACTTGCGCGCAATTCGCTGCATTCGCCCAAAGGGGGCGGCGAGCGCAACGGAATTCCCCTGTTGTCGCCGGGGCCAAACAAGGTCTTCGTTACGCTTGAGACCGTCAACGCCTTGCGCGACGACCTCCCGTGACCTTTTTGCTCGACGTTAATGTGCTGATCGCGCTCATCGATCCTTGTCATGTCGCGCATGATGAGGCGCATGACTGGTTCGCGACGAATGGCGCCGCCGCCTGGGCGACCTGTCCGATCACCGAAAATGGCGTCATCCGGATCATAAGCCATCCGCGATATCCCAACTCACCCGGGTCGCCTGTTCTCGTCGCTGGGATTGTCGCCAAGCTTCGCGCGCTGCCTGGCCACGTGTTCTGGCCTGACGATGTCAGCCTGATCGGCTCAACCGACGTGGACTCCTCCAGGATTTTGACTTCGGCGCAAGTGACCGACACCTACCTGCTGGCGCTGGCCAAGGCGCATGGCGGCCGATTGGCGTCCTTCGATCGAAAACTATCGACGGCGGCGGTAATAGACGGCAGGGCGACGCTCCATCTCATCGAATCCCGGTGAGCGCGGCGCTTGTCGGCGGTTAACGGGACGCCGAGCCCTGGGAAAGTTTGATTCGGCCCGCCTCGTTTTGCCCGAATTTTTGTGGCTTGATGGCGCTCGACGATTCTCGCGCCGCGTCCGGCGCAATCCAAAGAGCGAATTTTAATGCCGCAGAGACGGACCGGGTTCTGGGTGAGCTTCAGCCTGATTTTGGCTCTCGCCTCTCCCGCCCTCGCCCACCCGCACGTCTGGGTGGTGGCGCGGGCGCAGGTGCTGTTCGCCCCGGACGGCAAGGTGCGCGCCATTCGCCAAAGCTGGACGTTCGATGAAATGTATTCGGCCTTCGCCACGCAAGGCCTCGGCGAAAACGGCAAGCCGCCGACGCCGGAACAATTGGCGCCGCTCGCCAAGACCAATATCGATTCGATGAAGGAGTTCGCCTATTTCACCCTGGCGCGAACCGGACCGAAAACCTACGAATTCGCCGATCCTGTCGATTATTCGCTGGAAGCGGACGACAAGAATCTCGTCACCTTGCGCTTCACCCTGCCGCTGAAGGAGCCGGTTTCTGTCAAAAAGCCCTTCATGTTCATGATTTACGACCCGACCTATTTCGTGTCCTTTGATCTGGCGCGCGACAATCCGGTGACGCTGAAGAACGCCCCGCCCGGCTGTTCGCTCAGCGCCATCAATCCGCAGCCGCTCGACAACGGCGACGCCGGCAAGCTGAACGAAAGCTTTTTCTCCGGCCTGTCGCCCGGCTCCGATTTCGGCATAAAACTCGCCGCCAGAACCATCGTCGCCTGTCCATGAAACAGCGCGAGAGACTTCTGTTCTGGCTCCTCGCGCTGGCCGCTCTCGCCTGGTTCTGGCGCGATGGCCCGATGCTGAGCCCGGCCTTGGCGCAAAACCTGACTCAGGCGCGCAACCCTTTCGCCGTCGGCGCCAATGAAGGCGCGGTCGGCGAGGTCGGCGCGATCGGACGCTGGCTGCTGGCCGAACAGGGACGCTTTTATCTCGCCCTGCGCGAGGCCGTCGGGCAGGCTCGCGCTGGCGGAACAGCCGCTTTCGCGCTTATCGGCGTCAGTTTCGCTTATGGCGTTTTTCACGCCGCCGGCCCGGGACACGGCAAGGCGGTCGTCGCCTCCTACATGCTGGCCAATGAACGCGCGCTCAAACGCGGCCTGATCCTGTCCGGCCTCGCGGCGCTGCTGCAAGGTCTGGTCGCCATCGCGCTCGTCGGCGTCGCGGCGCTGGTTTTCGGCGCCACCGCGCAGCGCATGACCCGCGCGGCGCAAGGCGTCGAACTCATTTCCTACGGCGCCGTCGCCGCTCTCGGCCTCTGGCTATGCTGGCGCAAGGGCTCGGGCTTGCTGGCGGCCTGGCGGGAGCCGGTCGTCGCCGCGCCCGCCTCGGCGCGCTTCCAATGCGCCGGCGACAACCTGTCGGACGAATTGACTGGCCACATCCACGACGCCGATTGCGGCCATGTCCATGCGCCCGACCCGGCGCAACTGGGCGACAATTTTTCCTGGGGCCAGGCTTTGGCGACAATTGTCGCGGCGGGCGCGCGCCCCTGTTCCGGCGCCATTCTCGTTCTGGTGTTTTCGCTGGCGCAGGGCGTGTTCCGGGTCGGCGTGTGGGCGACTTTGGCGATGTCGGCCGGCACCGCGTTGACGACCGGGGCGCTGGCGACGACCGCCGTTCTGGCCAAAGGGCTGGCGCTCAAATTCGTCGGCGCCGAAAGCCGGCGCGGCTTTTTGCTGGCGCGCGGCTTTGAATTTCTCGCCGCGCTCATCGTATTGTTTTTAGGCTTGGCTCTGCTTGCCGGACTTATTCAAACAGGCGCCATGAACGGATGACAGAATCATCACGCTGATCGATGACGCCGAATGTTTCGATGCATCCCGCCGATGAATTCAGGAGAAGTGATGAAAGCCGCCGAACTGTTCGATTTGACCGGGCAGATCGCCCTCGTCACCGGCGCCTCGTCGGGTCTGGGCGCGCGCTTCGCCAGGACGCTGGCCGCCAACGGCGCCAAGGTGGTCTGCGCCGCCCGGCGCAAGGACAGGCTCGAAACCCTGGTCGCGACGATCGAAAAGGCGGGCGGAACGGCGGTGGCGGTGGAGGCCGATGTCACCGTCCGCGCCTCGATGCGGCAGGCTTTCGCCGCCGCCCATGACGCCTTCGGCGCCGTCAACCTGCTCGTCAACAACGCCGGCGTCGGCTCGGCGGGGCGGGCGATCGAGCAGGAGCAGATCTGGGACGACGTGCTGGCCGTCAATCTCGACGCGGTCTATCGCAACGCCCAATTGGCGGCGCAAACGATGGTCGAGGCGGGAAAGCCCGGCGCCATCGTCAATATCGCCTCGGTGCTCGGCTTCGGCGTCGCCAAGGGCTTGTCGGCCTACGCCGTGTCGAAGGCTGGCGTGGTGCAACTGACCAAGGCTCTGGCGCTCGAATGGGCGTCGCGCGGCATTCGCGTCAACGCCATCGCGCCCGGCTATTTCGTCACCGAAATCAACGAAGGCCACCTGAAGTCGCCGGCGGGCGAGGCGATCAAGAAGGACATTCCGCAGGGCCGGTTCGGGGCGCAGGGCGATCTCGACGGCGCGCTGCTGCTGCTCGCCGCGCCCAAAGCCGGCGCCTTCATCACCGGCGCGACCTATATCGTCGACGGCGGCCAAAGCGTCGCCCTGCGCGGTTGAAACGGGCGCGGCGCGGCGGCGGACGGCGCCAGATCGTCGACGCTGGCGACTGTGGCAATTTTGCAAGATGTTCCAAAAAAAGGCGCTTTGCGTTCAATTGACGCACGCGGCCAATTGACCGGCGCCGGCATTCTGCGTTTACTCACGCCAGCGATTCTTGAATAAACGACTAAGGTGAGGCTATAATCATGCGCAACAGACTTCTTGCTTCGGCGGCCATCATGGCCCTTTCCATGGGCACCGCCTTCGCTGCCGATTTGCCCTCGCGCAAGGATGCGCCGGTTTACGTCGAGCCGGCCTTCTCCTGGACCGGCTTCTATCTCGGCGCGCATGTCGGCGGCGACTTCGGCAGTTCGTCCTGGACCGACCCGAACGGCAACCTGCCCGGTCCGCCGGAAACCAGTTCTAATTTCAACAACAAGCTGAGCACGTCCGGCTTCATCTATGGCGGTCAAATCGGCTATAATTATGAATTCGCCAGCAAGTTCCTGCTCGGCGTCGAAGGCGAAATCTGGGGTTCGACCCTGTCCGGCTCGCGTAACGTTGGTGGCGAAGGCTCCAGCGCCCGCAGCACGTTCGCCGGCGACATCGCCCTGCGCGGCGGCTACGCTTTCGACCGCGCGCTGGTTTACGGCAAGGTCGGCTACGCTTTCGCCGATTACCGCTATAAGATGTGGGACAGCTTCGGGGGTTGGGACGTGGCGAAGGCGACGCAGAGCGGTCTGCTTCTCGGCCTCGGTCTCGAATACGCGCTCAACGATCGTTGGAGCGTCAAGCTCGAATACGACCACATTGGCTACGGCAACCGTTCGGCGGCTTGGTACTATAGCGGCGGCTTCGACTTCAACACGACGAAGTTCGCCGACAACGAAAATATCGTCAAGCTCGGCGTGAACTACCACTTCGGCGAGCCGGCTCCGGTCGTCGCCAAATATTGATTTTTACCGATCAAAGAGCCTCTACCGCTTCGCTCGAGGCGGCGGAGGCTCTTTTTCTTTGACTGGACCTAGACATCATCGGCGCGCGCGTCACATCGCGCCGAAGCGAGCGCCAAGCGATGATCCCGCGTTCCGCCCTGCCCGCCATCGCCTGGCCCGCCATCCAGACCAGCCGCGCCGCCGAA
The DNA here is from genome assembly GCA_963736175.1 of uncultured Alphaproteobacteria bacterium. Lineage (GTDB taxonomy): Bacteria > Pseudomonadota > Alphaproteobacteria > Rhizobiales > Beijerinckiaceae > Rhodoblastus. The sequence continues at coordinate 101,240 of CAVTNU010000040.1, forward strand.
TTGATGGCGCTGCAGCGCCAATATGACGAGACGCAATATTGGCCGCCGGAAAAGCTGAGAGCGGCGCAATTCTCGCAATTGGCCAAACTTCTCGATCATTGCGCCAAAACAATTCCCTTTTACGCCGAACAACTCAAGCGCGCCGGCGTCCAGCCCGGAAAGCGCCTCGATGAAGCCACCTGGCGGCGTCTGCCGCTGCTCACCCGCGCCGATGTGCAGGAACAGGGCGACAAACTCCACGCCGGCGTCCTGCCGCCCGGCTTTGGTCAGACCAACATCGTTTCCTCGGGCGGTTCCACTGGCGTGCCGGTGCGCGTCCGCAAGTCCGCGCTCGACGGCTTTCTTTGGGATTCCATCAATATTCGCGAGGAGCTGTGGAATCGCGACCGACCCGAAGGCGACATGGCGCGTCTGCGCGGCGTGCCCGAAGACCTGCCGCCCGATCTCAAAGCCAAGGCGCAATCCAAGGAAGGGCTGATCCTTCCCGATTGGGGACATCCGTCCACTCTGATCTGGAAAACCGGCAAGCTCGGCATGATGAGCCCGGCCCTGCCGCTGGAGCAGCAGGCGGCTTTCCTGCGCCAGTTGCAGCCGGTCTATCTGTTCACCTTTCCCTCGCATCTGCGCCTGCTGATCGGCCATTTCCGCGACGCGGGCAAGAAATTGACCAGCCTGCGTTCGGTGTGGACCTCGTCCGAACAGGTGAGCGAGGAATTACGCGAGGAATGCGCCAAGGTCTTCAATTGCAAGATCGTCGACAACTACACGTCCGGCGAGACCGGCTATGTCGCCCTGCAATGCCCACAGGCGAACCATTTTCACGTGCAGTCGGAAGTCGTCCTCGTCGAGGTGCTGAACGAAAATGGCGGCCCCTGCCGGCCGGGCGAGATCGGCAAGGTGGCGTTGACGCCCCTCCACAATTTCTCCATGCCCCTGCTGCGCTACGAAATCGGCGACGAGGCCGAGGTCGGCGAGCCTTGCGCCTGCGGGCGCACGCTGCCCGTCCTCAAGCGCATCGTCGGGCGCGCCGAGGACCATATTATTTTGGAGAACGGCGAGCGGCGGCGCGTCGATCTGCGCCATTACCGGCTGTCCACGATCAAGGCCGTCCGCGAGTTTCGTCTGGTGCAGCGCTCCTTCTCGCTGCTGGAGCTGCAATTGGTCGTGGCGCGCGCGCTCACGCCCCAGGAACTGGCCGCCGTCGAGGAGGTCGCCAAAACGGCGGCCAAAGGCCTGCTGGAAACAAAAGTCACGTTCGTGGATAAGCTCGAACGCACGCAATCGGGCAAATTGCGCGCCTTCGTCCGCGAAGTCGGCAAAGGCGACGCGTCCGCGCGATGATCGGCGCCAAGGAGTTCTCATGGCGAAGTTTTCCGACCCGCTTTGGGTAATCACTTCCTATTACAATCCGGCCGGCTACAAACGCCGCCTCGCCAATTTCAGGGCCTTCCGGCGAAATCTGGCGGCGCCGCTGCTGGTCGTCGAACTCAGCAAGCCGGGTAGCCATCAACTCGCCGATGACGACGCCGACATTGTGCTGCGGCTGACCGGCGAGGATCGCCTCTGGCAGAAGGAGCGCCTGCTCAATATCGGCGTGGCGCATCTGCCCGCCCATGTCGAATATGTCGCCTGGGCCGATTGCGATCTGATTTTCGAACGCTCCGACTGGCCCTTGCTCGTGTGCGCCATGCTGGAGCGCCACGGCGGCATGACGCAATTGTTCGACACGTCCATACATCTGCCCAAAGAGGTCGATCCGGCGCAGGCAAGCTTGCGGCAATGTCTTGAAACGCCGCCGAGTTACACTGGCGTCGCCGTGGCGCGGAACGTCGCCAATTCGACCTTCCTCGACAATGAGCAAAAAGTGGTCGAGGCGCGCCGGGCCGGCGATGAGGCGCGCTTCAATCAAATCTGGAACCAGCACAATTGCTATGGCTTCGGCTGGGCCGCGCCGCGCGCGGTGCTGGAGAAATGCGGGCTTTACGATCGCAATGTCGTGGGCGGCGGCGATACCGCTAAGATATTCGCGGCCTTGAATGAACTCGACGCCTACTGGAAAATTCGCCCCTATGCGCCCGCCCATCGAGCCGATATCGAGCGCTGGCGAAAAGAGGCGCTCGGCGCCGGTCTGTTCGCCCATATCGACGCCGCGCCGCAAAAGGCCTTCCATTTGTGGCACGGCGAACTCGTCAATCGGCAATATCTCAGCCGCTACGACATTCTGGCGGGTGAGGATTTCGATCCAGCGCGCGATCTCGTCCTGGCCGAGAACGGAACCTGGGCCTGGGCTAACCCTGAGGGCGGCCTCGCGCGTAAAGTTGAAGACTATTTCTTCGCCCGCCACGAGGACGGGGTTTAGGGTATCTGGCTTGCCAAGCCTCCGCCAACCCTGGAAGATTGGGGGGGGCGCCGCGAGATTTTCCCGCACCGGCCTATGGCCGCGAAAAATTCGGCGCCGCCGAGGAGTCTCATGACGGCGGCCAAAGGCCTGCGGGAAACGAAAATCACGTTTGTGCGCAAGTTTGAACGCACGCAGTAGGGCAAATCGCGCGCCTTCAACCGCGAATTTGGCAAGGACGGCGCGTCCGCGCGATGATCGGCGCCAAGGAGTTCTCATGGCGAAGTTTTCCGACCCGCTTTGGGTAATCACCTCCTATTACAATCCGGCCGGCTACAAACGCCGCCTCGCCAATTTCAGGGCCTTCCGGCGAAATCTGGCGGCGCCGCTGCTGGTCGTCGAACTCAGCCAGCCGGGTCACCATCAACTCGCCGATGACGACGCCGACATTGTGCTGCGGCTGACCGGCGAGGACCGGCTCTGGCAAAAGGAGCGGCTGCTCAATATCGGCGTCACGCATCTGCCCGCCCATGTCGAATATGTCGCTTGGGCCGATTGCGACCTGATCTTCTCCGATCCCACCTGGCCCGCCAAGGCGCGCGCGAAGCTCGACGCCCTTGGCGGCATGACGCAATTGTTCGACCGGGCCTTCCACTTGCCGCAGGACGTTGATCCGCAGACGGCGAACCTTTCCGCATGCGCCGGCGCCACACCCATTCTTTCGGCCTTGTCCATCACGCAGGCTGTGGAGAGCGGCCGTTTCGACAATAATGAAGAACACTGGCGACGGAAAAGAAAGCAGGCGCCGGAGACGGCCGTTTTTCAGGATTGGTACAATTGCTATGGATTCGCCTGGGCCGCCAGACGCGAAACATTGGCGCGTTGCGGTCTTTATGAATGGAACGCCGTAGGCGGCGGCGACGCGACTAAGGTCTTCGCCGCTCTGAATAGACTCGATCAATTCTGGACCTTGCGGAATTATACGCCGGCGCACATGGCGCATTTCCGTCTCTGGGCGGAGAAGGCGCGCGAAACCGGCCTGTTCGACGCGGTCAGCGACATCAAGCAGACAGCGTATCACTTGTGGCACGGCGCGATCGCCAACAGGCAGTATGATTCGAGATACAATATTCTAACGCGCAATGATTTCGATCCGGCGCGCGATCTGGCGGCCGAAGAAGGCAAAGCCTTGCGCTGGGCCAGACCAGACTGCGCGATGGCTAGGGAAATCGGCGAATATTTCAATTCCCGCCGCGAGGACGGCGTCTAGCCGGCTTGCCAAGACAGCTTGCCAAGCGCGCGCGCCGCGTTTAGCAAAGCGCGAGATTAGCTTAAGAACGGAAAAGCAAACATGGCGAGCTACAAGATTTTCCTGTTGCCGGGCGACGGCATCGGCCCCGAAGTGATGGCCGAGGTCGAGAAAGTCGCCAAGACCTTGTCGTCGACGGGCGTCGCCGCCTTCGAGTTCGAAAAGGGACTGGTCGGCGGCAGCGCCTATGACGCGCACGGCAAGGCGATCAGCGACGAGGACATGGCGCGCGCCGACGCCGCCGACGCCGTGATGCTGGCCGCCGTCGGCGGGCCGAAATGGGACAAGGTTCCCTATGACGTGCGCCCGGAGGCCGGCCTGCTGCGCCTGCGCAAGGATCTCGGCTTGTTCGCCAATCTTCGTCCGGCGCTATGCTATCCCGCGCTCGCCGACGCCTCCTCGCTCAAGCGCGAGGTCGTCGAAGGCCTCGACATCATGATCGTGCGCGAATTGACCGGCGGCGTCTATTTCGGCGAACCCAAGGAAATCACCGTTCTGTCCAACGGCCAGAAGCGCGCCGTCGACACGCAGGTCTACGAAACCTACGAGATCGAGCGCATCGCCGCCGTCGCCTTCGAACTCGCGCGCAAGCGCGGCAACAAGGTGACGTCGAGCGAAAAGCACAATGTGATGAAATCGGGCGTGTTGTGGAAAGAGGTCGTCACCGATCTGCACCAGCGCGCCTACGCCGACGTCGAACTCGACCACATGCTGGCCAATTCGCTCGGCATGCAATTGGTGCGCTGGCCCAAGCAGTTCGACGTCATCGTCACCGACAACCTGTTCGGCGACATGCTCTCGGACGTCGCCTCAATGCTGACCGGTTCGCTCGGCATGCTGCCGTCCGCCTCGCTCGGCGAGGCCGACGCGTCGGGCAAGCGCAAGGCCATGTACGAGCCGGTGCATGGCTCGGCGCCCGACATCGCCGGCAAGGGCCTGGCCAATCCGATCGCGATGATCAGCTCCTTCGGTATGGCGCTGCGCTATTCCTTCGGCCTGATCGAGGCCGCCGACCTGATCGACAAGGCGATCGCCGACGTTCTGGCGAGCGGACTGCGCACCGCCGACATCAAGGGCGAGGCCGCCTCAAGCGTCTCGACCGCGCAAATGGGCGACGCCATCGTCAGAGCGCTGCAAAAGGCGATTTGATCCTATTGCTTCACGCAAAAACAAAAGCGCGGGCAAAACACCCGCGCTTTTTTTGTTTCGCGACTAGCGCGTTTCAGCGCGGGACGAAGCCCGGCACGTCGAACGGACCCGGCAAAAGGCCCCAGCCCGTGCCTTCACGGCGATAGGTCCCGCCGGGCGTGGAATTGTAGATCGTCTGCTCGGCGATATAGCGCGTGCGGGTTCCCACCGGCACGACGTTGCCGGAGTCGGTGAACGCGCGCGCATGCTTGTGCACTTCGATCATGCGCGGGTGATGGCGATGACGCGCCTCGGCACCGCTCACAACCAACGTCGCAGCCAGCGCCGCTGAAAGGAACAAAATCGTCTTTTTAGGCGCCATTTCGCAAAACTCCTTCGAGATTCCTCAAGCTGAATCTACTCCCTCGCGCGCCGTCGCGAAAGGGCGAAAAAGCAACAGGCGGAGGACAATCGCCGCAAGAACGCCTGTCCTGTCTCCGTTTTTGACGCGGCGTCCGCCAAAGAAAAAGCCGCCCGACCTCCATAACGGAAGGCCGAACGGCATTGTTCCACCGAGCCCCGGTCAGGAGTGGCGATTACGAAGCGGCGAGCTGGCGCAGCACGTAATGGAGAATGCCGCCGTTCTTGTAGTATTCGACCTCGTCGGCGGTCTGAATGCGGCTGTTGAGCGGCACTTTCTTCACCGATCCATTGGCGAAGGCGATTTCCGCCTCCAGTTTCTGCCGCGGCGCCAAATCGGTCAGGCCCTTGATCGTCACCGTCTCGTCGCCCTTGAGGCCGAGGCTCTTCCACGTCGTTCCCTCCTCGAAGGTCAGGGGCAGAACGCCCATGCCGACGAGATTGGAGCGGTGGATGCGCTCGAAGCTCTGGGCGATGACGGCGCGCACGCCGAGCAGGTTGGTGCCCTTGGCCGCCCAATCGCGCGAGGAGCCGTTGCCGTATTCGACGCCGGCGAAGACGACGAGCGGAACCTTGGCCTGCTCGTATTTCATCGCCGCGTCATAGATCGGCATGACGTCGCCGCCGGGGAAGTATTTGGTGTTGCCGCCCTCGGGCGCCGATCCGTCCGCGCCCGCCAGCATGAAGTTCTTGATGCGGATATTGGCGAACGTGCCGCGCATCATCACTTCATGATTGCCGCGCCTGGTGCCGTACTGGTTGAAGTCTTGCGGCTTCACCTTGTTGTCGATCAGGTATTTGCCGGCTGGAGAGGCCGCCTTGATCGAACCGGCGGGCGAGATGTGGTCGGTGGTGATCTTGTCGCCGAACAGCGCCAGCACGCGGGCGCCGACGATGTTTTCGACCGCCTTGGGCTGCGTCGAGATGCCCTTGAAGTAGGGCGGGTTCTGCACGTAGGTCGACTTGTTGTCCCAGGCGTAGGTCTGGCTCTTGGGCGCCTTGACCTTGCGCCAGTTGACGTCGCCCTTGAACACGTCGGCGTATTTGGCCTTGAACAGCGACTTGGTGACGTTTTTCGTGATGAAGGCCTGGATTTCCTTCGAGCTCGGCCAGATGTCGCGCAGGAAAATCGGCCTGCCCTTCTTGTCGTGGCCAAGCGGCTCGGCGGTCAGGTCCTTGGCGACCGAGCCGGCCAGCGCATAGGCGACGACCAGCGGCGGCGAAGCCAGATAATTGGCCTGCACGTCCGGCGAGACGCGGCCTTCGAAATTGCGGTTGCCCGACAGGACGGCGGCGGCGACGACGCCATTGGCGTTGATCGACTTGGAGATCTTCTCCGGCAACGGACCGGAGTTGCCGATGCAGGTGGTGCAGCCGAAGCCGACCAGATTGAAGCCGAGCTTGTCGAGCGACTTTTGCAGGCCCGCCTTGGCCAGATATTCGGCGACGACCTGCGAGCCGGGGGCCAGCGAGGTCTTCACCCAGGGCTTGACCTTGAGGCCGGCTTCCACCGCGTTGCGCGCCAGCAGTCCGGCGCCGATCAGCACGCTCGGATTGGAGGTGTTGGTGCAGGAGGTGATGGCGGCGATCACCACGTCGCCGTGGCCGATGTCGAAGCTTTCGCCTTCCACCGTGTAGCGGGCGGCGATATCGGCGGCCTTCTTGTATTCGCTGTCCATCGCGCTGGCGAAACCGGCGGCGACCGATTGCAGAGCGACGCGCCCTTCCGGACGCTTGGGACCGGCGAGCGAAGGCGTGACGTCGGCGAGGTTGAGTTCGAGCGTGTCGGTGAAGACCGGCTCGGGCGCGTTGCGGGTGCGGTAGAGGCCCTGCGCCTTGGCGTATTTTTCGACGAGCGCGACGCGGGCCGGCGCGCGCGCGGTGTTTTTCAGGAAGTCGATGGTCTCGCCGTCGATCGGGAAGAAGCCGCAGGTCGCGCCATATTCCGGACCCATGTTGGCGATGGTGGCGCGATCGGCGAGCGACAGCGCGTCCAGGCCAGGGCCGAAGAATTCGACGAATTTACCGACGACGCCCTTCTGACGCAGCATCTGCGTGACGGTCAGCACCAGATCGGTGGCGGTGACGCCTTCCTTGAGCTTGCCGATCAGTTTGAAACCGACAACTTCCGGCAGCAACATCGATTGCGGCTGGCCAAGCATGGCGGCTTCCGCCTCAATGCCGCCGACGCCCCAGCCCAGAACCGAAACGCCGTTGACCATCGTCGTGTGCGAATCCGTGCCGACCACCGTATCGGGGTAGGCGACCTCGACATTGACGGCCTTGCCGCGCGCGGGCTGGAATTTTTCCTTCCGCGTCCAGACCGTCTGGGCGAGATATTCGAGATTGACCTGATGGCAAATGCCGGTGCCGGGCGGCACGACGGAGAAATTGGAAAAGGCGCCCTGGCCCCATTTCAGGAAGGTGTAGCGCTCGCCGTTGCGCGAATACTCCAGATCGACGTTCTGCTTCAGCGCCTTGTTCGAACCGAAATGGTCGACGATCACCGAATGGTCGATGACGAGATCGACCGGCACCAGCGGATTGATCTGTTCCGGATCGCCGCCGAGGGTCTTGATGCCGTCGCGCATGGCGGCGAGATCCACCACCGCCGGAACGCCGGTGAAATCCTGCATCAACACGCGCGCCGGACGGAACGAGATTTCGCGTTCGACCTTGCCTTTGTTGACCAGCCATTCGGCGACGCCCTGAATGTCGTCCTTGGTCACCGAACGTCCGTCTTCACAGCGCAGCAGATTTTCCAGCAGAATCTTCATCGAGTAGGGCAATTGCGAAATGCCCTGGAGGCCGTTCTTCTCCGCCGCTTTCAGCGAAAAATAATGATACGACTTGGCGCCGACCTTGAGGATCTTGCGGGATTTGAAACTGTCGAGAGAAGCCATCGCTTGGGGGATCCCGAAAAAAGGAGTGGCGGGTTAGGGCGAATGCACTGGCTTATAGATAATTTCATTTGGCAAGGCTACACAAACGAAAGTCGCGACAACGCCGGTTTTTTCTTTGACGATTGTCGGTTAGTAAGGGCGCGGCGCGCGTTGCCCGCGGGAACTGCAATTTGAACGACAATCACCAGGAACTGCGGCTTGAAGCGCGCGCCATCGGCGTCGAGCGCGGCGGCCGGCGCATTCTCGACACGGTCGATTTCCAGGTCGCCGCCGGACAGGCGTTGATCGTCACCGGACCCAACGGCGCCGGCAAGTCGACGCTGTTGCGCGCTTTGGCCGGGCTGTTGCCGCTGTGCGCCGGCGCCCTGGTTTTTACCCCCGGAACGACGCTCATCGAAGCCTCGCGCGATTTCGCTGAAATGACGCCAGGCGAATGCGCGCATTTCGTCGGCCACGCCGACGGCCTCAAGTCGAGCCTGACCGCGTTCGAGAACCTCGAATTCTGGGCCCATATGCTGGCCCTGCTGGGCGCCGACGAAGGCTTAAGCCCGCGCGCCGCGCTCGACCTGTTCGGTCTCGGCGCAAAGGGCGATTTTCCGGTCGGCTATCTGTCGGCGGGGCAAAAACGCCGCGTCGCGCTCGCCCGTCTGTTCGTCGCGCCCCGGCCGCTGTGGATTCTCGACGAGCCGGCGACCGCGCTCGACGCCGCCTCGCAGGCGCGCCTCGCCGAATTGATGGCGCGCCATCGCGCCGGCGGCGGCGCGATCGTCGCCGCCACGCACGCGCCGCTCGGCCTTGCCGACGCCAACGAACTGCGCCTCGGCCAGACCAACGAGGCTAAAGCTGGAGCCGGGCCATGAGAAGTCCGCTGGCCAGCCTGTTTCTGCGCGAACTGCGCATCGCCCGGCGCATCGGCGGCGGCGGCGCGATGGGGGTGCTGTTCTTCCTGACCCTCGTCGCCATGACCCCTTTCGCCATCGGTCCCGATCTCAATCTGCTCGCCCGCATCGGCCCGGCAATTCTCTGGATCGCCGCCTTGCTGTCGACGCTGCTCGGCCTAGACCGGCTGTTTCAGGCTGACGCCGAGGACGGTTCGCTCGATCTGTTCGTCACCAGCGGAACCCCGCTCGAACTGATCGTTCTGGTCAAATGCGCCGCCCACTGGGTGTTCACCGGCCTGCCGCTGATCGCCGCCGCGCCGATTTTCGGCCTGATGCTGGCGCTCGACCCCTCGGCGTTGGCCGGCGTCGCCGCCTCGTTGGCGGCGGGCACGCCGGCCTTGACGCTGCTCGGCGCGATCGGCGCGGCGCTGACCGCCGGCCTGCGCCGCGGCGGGCTGTTGATGGCGATTCTGATCCTGCCGCTGAGCACGCCGGTGCTGATCTTCGGCGTGTCGACGGCGGCGGCGGCGAGCGGGGGAACCGTGCCCTTCCTGACGCCCTTTACGATTTTGTGCGCCTTGTCGCTGATGGCCGTCGCTGGCGCGCCCTTCGCGGCGGCGGCGGCTTTGCGCGTGCGCGAAGGCTAGAGGAAATCGTCGTGGCGGCGCCCGCGCGCCGCACTCTTGCCATGGCTCAATTGCAAATGCCTGCCGGTCAGCCTAATCAGATGGCGGCAAAGGGAGCGCCGTTCGACACCATGCTCAAATACGCCAATCCGACCCTGTTCCTGCAACTCGCCGGCCGGCTTATTCCCTGGTTTGGCGGGGCCGCCGGCCTGTTGCTGCTTATCGGCCTGTATCTGACCTTTTTCGTTGCGCCCGCCGACTATCAGCAGGGCGACAGCGTCAAGATCATGTACCTGCATGTGCCCGCCGCCTGGCTGTCGATGTTCTGCTACGGCGTGATGACCTCAGCGGCGCTAGGGACGCTGGTCTCGGCGCCATCCCCTCGCCGACGCCGCGCAAAAGGCCGCGGCCCCGCTCGGCGCCGTCTTCACCTTCATCTGCCTCGTCACCGGCTCGCTCTGGGGCAAGCCGATGTGGGGCGCCTGGTGGGTCTGGGACGCCCGACTGACCTCCGTGCTGGTGCTGTTCCTGATCTACCTCGGACTGATCGGCCTGTGGCGGACCATCGAGGAGCCGGCGCAGGCGGCGCGCGCGGCGGCGATCCTCACCCTGGTCGGCGTCGTCAACATTCCGATAATCAAATTTTCGGTCGACTGGTGGAACACCCTGCACCAACCGGCTTCCGTATTCCGGCTCGGCGGTCCGGCCATCGCGCCGTCGATGCTCTGGCCGCTGCTTGTCATGGCCGGCGGCTTCACCCTGCTGTTTTTGACCTTGCATCTGATGGAAGTGCGCAACGAGATCCTGCGCCGGCGTCTGCGCCGCCTGACGATTCTGGCCGCCAGCGCCGGCGAAGCGGAGAGCGCGCTATGAGAGACTACTCCAGCTTCATCGCCGCCGCCTACGCGCTGGCGACCATCGTCATCGGCCTGACGACGCTGAAAATCATCGTCGACTATCGCGCTCTCAAACGCCGGATCGCCAAGGTCGAACAGGCTGGAGGCGCCCATGAGCGTTGACGGAGCCGCGCCGGCCAAAACGCGTTGGCTGGCCTTCGCGCCGGCCGGCGTTTTCGCCATTCTCGCCGGAATTTTCGTCGTCAGCCTGTTTTCCGGCGACAAGTCGCGCCTGCCCTCGGCGCTGATCGGCAAACCGGCGCCAGTCTTTTCGCTGCCCGCGCTGGCGCCCGCCGCGGGCGAGGGACCCGGAGCCGGGCTCTCCGACGCCGACCTGCGCCAGGGCCACGTCACGCTGGTCAACGTCTTCGCCTCGTGGTGCGCGCCTTGCCGCATCGAACATCCGGTGCTGCAAGCGATCGCCGCCGACGCGGACTTGAAAGCCAAGGGCGTGCGGCTGGTCGGCATCAACTACAAGGACGAGCCGGAAAACGCCCGGCGCTTTCTTGGGGCGGAAGGCAATCCTTACGCCGCCGTCGGCGCCGATCGCCAAGGACGAGCCGCCATCGACTGGGGCGTCTACGGCGTGCCGGAGACCTTCGTCGTCAGGGGCGACGGCGTGATCGCCTATAAATTCGTCGGACCGATGTCGCCGGAAACCTATCGCTCGACCCTGCTGCCGCAGATCGAAAAAGCGCGCGGCCCCTAGAGTTCGCTCCATGCGGACAACCAACAAAAAAGCCCGCCGGGTTCGGCGGGCTTTTTTCGTTGGCTCGAGAAGCTGCGGATCAGGCGGCGGCCGTGGCCGGCAGGCTCGCCTTGACCTTCTCGACGATCGCCTTGAAGGCGTCCGGCTCGGAGATGGCGAGCTCGGAGAGGACCTTGCGGTCGATTTCGACGCCGGCTCTGGCCAGACCGTCGATGAAGCGCGAATAAGTCAGGCCGAATTCGCGCACGGCGGCGTTGAGGCGCTGGATCCACAACGAGCGGAACGTGCGCTTCTTGGCCTTGCGATCGCGCGTGGCGTATTGCATCGAGCGATCGACGGCGGCCTTGGCGGCGCGGATCGTATTCTTGCGGCGGCCATAAAAGCCCTTGGCGGCCTTGAGGGTTTTCTTGTGCTTGGCGTGCGAGGTGACGCCGCGTTTGACGCGAGCCATGGATGATCTCCTAAAACTTGAAAACTTGCAGAAAGAACGGACTCAGCCGTTCGGCAGGAAAAACTTCTTCACGTTGTCGCCGTCCGTCTTGAACATGACGTTGGTGCCGCGAAGGTTCCGGATCTGCTTGTTCGTGCGTTTGATCATGCCGTGGCGCTTGCCGCGCTGGGCGTAAACCACCTTGCCGGTGCCGGTGATCTTGAAGCGCTTTTTCGCGCCGGATTTGGTCTTCAGCTTGGGCATTTTGCTCTCTCTTCCATGGCGGAAACCGCCAAAAGTTTCGGGGTCAGGCCCCTTCGTCTCATCACGAGCGAAACAAACCGCCACGGCAGCCCTTTACTGGCCGGGCGGTTCGAAGGGGCGCTTATAAGGGATAATGAGCTAAAAAGGCAAGCCCTGACCGACCTGTCGCGCCGATCGACGAATTGGCGCGGACGCCGCTCGCGCGAGCGGCTTTTTCGCGCCTGGAGCAAAGTCCCGAAAAATCCGTCGATTTTCCAGCGAAAAGCCCCAGGACGCTTCGAGCAAAGGACGCAAATTATTTCGGCGCAAGCACCATGATCATCTGGCGCCCTTCCATCGACGGCTCCAGCTCGACCTTGGCGATGGCGAGCGTCTCGGCCTTGACCCGCTCCAAAAGGCGGAAACCGATGTCCTGATGCGCCATTTCGCGGCCGCGGAAACGCAGCACGATCTTCACCTTGTCGCCTTCTTCGAAAAAACGGCGCACGGCCTTCATTTTCGTTTCGTAGTCGTGGTCGTCGATGCCCGGACGCAGCTTGATTTCCTTAACCTCGACGATCTTCTGCTTCTTGCGGGCCTCGGCGGCCTTTTTCTGCTCAAGGAAGCGGAACTTGCCGTAGTCGAGAATCTTGCAAACGGGCGGCGTGGCGTTCGGCACGATCTCGACCAGATCGAGACCCTCTTCCTCCGCCATGCTCTGAGCTTCGAGTATTTGAACGACGCCGCGATTCTGACCTTCCGAATCGATCAACTGAATCTCGCGCGCTCTGATTTCCCGGTTGATGCGCGGTCCCTCCTTTTGTGGAACCGGGGGGGCTTTCATGGGACGACGAATGGCGATCTCTCCTTATGCAATGAACCGGATTCAGCCGCGCGACGCTGTCGCCCCGGCGATGACGTCAAACGAACGCCTGTGCGCTTACGACGAAACGCCCCGCAGCCAAGGCTGCGAGGACTGAACCCGGAAAGACTTTGGAACATCCACGGGCAAAGTCAACGCCGCAAAGCGCCTTATCGCAAGAATTCGTCACCAAGCCGACAAAAAGACCGGGCGCTTTGGCCTGGATCAGGCGCGAATCGCAATTATCGGCTGAGTATCCGCGCGTAGACGCTGAGGGTGACGGCGCACATCCGCTCCAGCGAAAAATGCGCCGCGATATGTTCGCGCGCGCGCTGGGCCAAGGCGTCGCGGGCGCTGGCGTTGAGATCGAGCGACGTTTCGATCAGATCCGCCAGCGCCCGCGCATCGCCCGGCGGCGCGCGCCAGCCGGTGCGCTGGTTTTCCGCGACTTGCGGCGGCGCCAGCACGGTTTCGCTCAGGGCGCCGATGTCCGAAACGATGACCGGCGCGCCCATCGCCTGCGCCTCCAGCGGCGTCGCGACAAAGGCCTCGGCTTCGAGCGAGGGCGTGACGACGAGGCTAGCGGCCGACAGCGCCGCCGGCATGTCGTCGCAAAAGCCGACGCGCGCGGCGCAATCGCCGAGCGAATACGCCGTGATCGCGCGGTCGAGAGCGCGGGCGTAACTGCCTTCGCCCTCGCCGGCCAGAATGAAGCGAACGTCCTCAAGGCCGCGCTGGCGTATGATCGCGGCGGCCTCCAGCAGGATTTTCTGACCCTTGAACGGGGCGAGCCGGGCCGCCAGCAGGATCACCCGCTCATGCGGGGCCGCGCCCCAGGCGGCGCGCAGCCGTCTAACCCGGTCGGCGGAGACCGCCTGCGGCGAAAAAAGCCTGAGGTTGACGCCGCGCGGCGCGACGACGATGCGCTGGGCGACGCCCGGATCGTGCCGGGCCGCCTGACGCGCCGCATAAAGCGAATTGACGATGATCGATTCCCCGCGCGTCATGACGGCGTTGTAATCGCGTTTGATCCTTTGCCCGCCGTAGCCGCCGTAATAGGTCGTCACGAAACCGACGTTGGCGCGGCGGGCGGCGAAGAACGCGGCCCAGGCCGAGGGCCTGGAGCGGGCGTGCACCAGATCGACGCGCTCCGCCGCGATCAGCGACGTCAGCCGCCCGATGTTGAAGGCGACGACGATTGGATTTTTCGACGCGGCCGGCAACGGCAGATAGACGCCGCCGCGCGCCTGCAATTCGCTGACGAAATCGCCGTCCTGCGCGCAGACCAGCGCCCGCGCCCCGGCGTCCGCCAGCGCCCCGGCGATTGTCAGCGTCACGCGCGCGGGCACGCTGTCGTCCAGGCGCGAGACGATTTGCAGGATCGTCCGCCCGTTCAGGGCGCGCGGATCGAGAGGGCTGTTTTCACCCAGTGGCGTCATGTCGGCGTCCGGTGTATGCCGCGCTGCAAATCATCGCGGAGTGATTAGACGTGAGCCAGGACCCTTCGCCAAGCCCGCCGCCCCCCGAAAACGCGCCGGGCGAACGCCCGCCGCCGCGATTCTTCGCCAGCGCCTCGGGCCTCGCCCTCGCGTACCTGCGCCGCCCCGCGCGTCCGGGCGTCGAGCTGCCCGGCCTTGTCTGGCTGGGCGGCTTCGCCTCCGACATGCGCGCCACCAAGGCCAGCCATATCGACGCTTACGCCGAGCGAACCGGCCGGGCCTACCTGCGCTTCGACTATTCGGGACACGGCGAATCGCCAGGCGCCCTTAAGGACGGCTGCATCGGCGACTGGTTCGCGCAGGCGCTGGAGATCTTTTGCGCCCTGACGCAAGGCCCGCAGATCGTCGTCGGCTCGTCGATGGGCGGCTGGATCGCCTGCCTGCTGGCGCGGGCGCTGGCGCAAAGCGGCCAGAGCGACCGGCTCGCCGGGCTGACGCTGATCGCCCCGGCGCTCGACTTCACCGAAAAGCTGATGTGGCCGCGACTGCCCGCCGCCGCCAGATCGGCGATCGAGCGCGACGGACTCTATATGCTGCCGAACGCCTATTCGCCGAAGCGGACGCCGCTGACGGCGAAGTTTTTCGAGGACGGGCGCAAATGGTCGCTGCTCGACGCGCCGCTGCGCCTCCATTGCCCGGTGCATATCCTGCAAGGCAAGAACGACCCCGACGTGCCCTTTACCCATGCGCTGACGATCGTCGAGCATCTTTCGGCCGATCCGCTCGTGCTGACGCTGATCGCCGACGGCGACCACCGCCTGTCGCGCCCGCAGGATCTGGCCAGCCTTGTCCGCGCCATCGAAACGCTGCCGACGGACTGACGCAACGTAAGCAAAATCAGGGAAATAGCGGGGTTCTTAACCCGATGTTAACGATAAATTGCTCGAATGATCGCGATATTGTCTTAAGTCCGTTGCAAGAAGCCCTCAGGCCGTCGACCTGCCGGGCAGGAGGCGTCATTTGAGCATCGCCGACGACGAGGAACCCCGTCAGGACAGTCTTCTGGACTGGAGCGCGCCGATCATTTCCGACGTCCTGCTCGAATTCTACCACGCCCGGTTTCCCCGCAACGCCACGGCCTCGGCGGCGCTGGCCAAGGCGCATTTCGAAGTTTGGGTGGCGCTGCTTTTGCCGCAGTCCGACAGATTGCCGATGCGGCGCGCGCTGCTGCTCGAAATCATGGACATCATGCACGTCGATTCGGCGGCCGCCGCGCTGGGCGACGCCAAGGTCGCCGAGGAACTGCTCGATATCGTCATGCGCCGCTTCCGCCGCATGCCCACCGAGGCGCGCGACCATCACTGGAGCTTGATCAGCGCCGTGGCGCATCTGCACGCCTTGACGCAGATCGAGCAGCGCGAACAGAAAACAGTCAGGCCGGCGAGCAAGCCCACGATCGTCCGGGCCGCGTGAAAAGCGGCGCGGCGTGCAAAACAGTTTTGCGCAATTGACAGCGCGAACCGCGCCCCCTAAAGAACCCGCCAGTGCCCAGGTGGCGGAATTGGTAGACGCACCAGCTTCAGGTGCTGGCGCTCGCAAGGGCGTGGAGGTTCGAGTCCTCTCCTGGGCACCACTCGCAATTTTTGAAGGCCGTCGCGCTTCGAGCTGCTGAGATTTTCCCGAATATCGAGCGAATTCGCCGCGCCGCAAGCGCGCGCTGTAGCCCATTGCCGGTCGGTCAGCCCGCGAGGCGCCTTGATTCCCATCATGGCGTTCCCGCTAAACCCGCATTAACAATAGCAATTGAATTGTTGTAGCGCTTGTCAGGCGCGTGTATGGCGCGGCGCAAACATTAGGCCATAGTTAAGGCCGGAGGCGGTATCTCATGGCGTCGCGATGCTGCGACTTCGGCGAAAGCGCGCCGAAACGGCTGGACGCGGACGACGAGGATGAAACGACCCTCGCGCCCTATACGCACAAGGCCGGAGTCGTCATGAAGGCGGCGCAACGCGTGCAACGAGGCTCTGGAACCGTGCCGCCCCTCCAGAATTCGCAGGCGCCCCGCCAGCAAAACGCCCGGCTGCGCGCGCCCATGATTATCGCGACCATCGTCGCCGGCGTCGCATGCTCGGTCGGCGCCTATCGGCTCGGCCAACGGGCCGAGGAGACGCACATCCAGGCTTCGTTCGAACGCGCGGCCGGCGAACGCATCGCCGCTGTCGAGACGCGGCTCCTCGCCACCATCGGCTCGCTGCGCGCGCTCGCCTCGTTCTTCGAAGTGACGGGTGAGGTTTCGCCCGACCAATTCCATCGCTTCGTATCGCCGCTGCTCGCCGACCATGCCGGCGTGCAGGCCTTCGAATGGGTGCCCCAGGTCGCGGCCGCCGACCGCGCCCGCATTGAGAGTCTGGGCGCGCAAAACCTTTCACAGTTCCGCGTCGTCGAGCGCGACGCGGCCGGCGCGCTGCGGCCGGCGGGAGCGCGCGACCGCTATTTTCCCGTTTTCTATGTCGAGCCTTTCGCCGGCAACGAAAAGGCGGTCGGCTTCGACTTATATTCCAACGGTCCGCGTCGCGCGGCGATTGAAGCCGCCATTAAACGGCGCGCGCCTCAGTCCACCGCGCGCATCACGCTTGTGCAGGAGACAGGCGACCAATATGGCTTCCTCGTCTTTCAGCCCGTCTTCGGCGGCGAGGCGCGCAATGTGCTGCGCGGACTGGTGCTCGGCGTTTTCCGCGTCAGCGACGTCGTCAATCAGGGCATGGCGGCGTCGGATCAAGACAAGGGCCTTTCGCTGTCAATCTGGGACCTGTCGGCCGACCCGAAGGAATCATTGCTCTATCCGAAAAGCTTCGGCGTTTCGGAACGTGCGAAAAGGGCCTTCGAAACCGCCCAGACACTCAATGTCGGCGGCCGGCTGTGGAAGGTCGTGGCTACCGCCTCGCCGGCCTATGTGGCCCAAGAAATGGGCATGCTGCCCTGGGCCCTGCTCGCCGCCTGCCTGTTTTTGACCGGCAATATCGCCTGGCTGGTCGACCGCCGTTACGCCGTCGAGGAGGAGCAGGCGCAGAATTTAGACGCCGCGTTGTCCAACATGTCGCATGGCCTGGCGATGTTCGACGCGAACGATGGATTGGTGATCTGCAACCAGCGCTTCGCCGAGTTTTTCAGCCTCGATGACGCAAGCCGCGCGAAAGGCGCCTCGCCATCGCAAATCATGAATTCCGCCGCGCGTTTCGGTCTTCTCCCCCACGGCGACATTGAACAGATCCAGAAAAAGTTCGCCGCCAGGATGCGTGGCCGTGCGAAGGACGAAATGACTCTCGTTCTGCGCGACAGCCGCGTCTTGGAGCTGTCGTTCCAGTCCATGGCTCACGGCGGCGCCGTGGTGATCGTCGACGACGTGACCAAGCAGAAGGCGCAGGAGGCGCGGATCGCTCACATGGCGCGTTTCGACAAGCTGACAGGCCTGCCGAACCGAGCGCAATTCGAGGAAAAATTCGCTGAAATCCTGGCCGGCAGCAGGCGAACGGGCCAGTCCTTCGCCGTGGTCTGCATCGACCTCGACCATTTCAAGGAAGTGAACGACACGCTGACGCATATTGTCGGCGACAAGCTGCTCGTCGCGGTCGCGGCGCGCATGCGCGCCTGCTTGCGCGCGGGCGACCATCTTGCTCGCTTTGGCGGCGATGAATTCGTTCTCATTCTGCCCGCGCTCGACGAAAAAGCGGCTGTCGCCGAAATCTCGACGACGCTCCAGCGACTGACCGAAGTCGTCGCGGAACCCTATGAGATCGATTCGGATACGGTCATTATCGGCATGAGCGCCGGCGTCGCGATCGCACCCGATGACGGCGACGCTCGCGACAATATTCTGCGCGCCGCCGATCTCGCACTGTACGAGGCGAAGAATCAGGGCCGCGGCGGTTTCCGCTTTTTCGAAGCCAGTCTCGACGCCGTCGCCCAGGAACGCCGCCAGATCATTCTCGACATGCGCAAGGCGCTGGCCGAGGAGCAGTTCTTTCTCGAATATCAGCCGATCGTCGATCTGGACTCCGGCCGGATCGCCAGCTGCGAAGCCTTGTTGCGCTGGCGCCATCCGACCCGCAAGATCGACCCGGAGAAATTCATCCCGATCGCGGAAGAAGCCGGCATGATCGCCGAACTTGGCCGCTGGGCGCTGAAAAGGGCGTGCCGCGACGCCGCCGCGTGGCCTCACCCGGTCCCGGTCGCGGTCAATCTCTCACCCATGCAATTCAAGCGCGACGACGTGCTGCGCACAATTCGGCAAGTTCTCGCCGAGACCGGCCTCGACCCGCGCCGGCTCGAACTGGAGATCACCGAAAGCCTGCTCATCTCGAGCGACGACGCGACAAAGACGACGGTGGATGAAATCGTCGGCCTGGGATGCGGCCTCGCCCTCGACGACTTCGGCCAAGGTTATGCGACGTTTGGTTGCCTGACCAACTTCCCCTTCAAAAAAGTGAAACTCGACAAGGCCTTCATCGACCATATCGAAAGCCGCCAGGATCATCGCGCCATCATCAAGGCCGTCCGCCAACTGGCGTCGAGCCTGTCGATCACGATCGTCGCCGAAGGGGTTGAAACCACCAACCAGCTCGACATTCTTGTCGCTGAAAAAGTCCAATGCGCCCAGGGTTGGCTGTTTTCGCCATCGGTGGCGACGGCGGACATTCCGTGGACGAGCATCATGCGGAAACATCCCGCCGCCGCGTGATTCGATCGGCGCCGGGCGGCGTGCGGGTCGCAGGGAGCGGAGGGTTGGCGGACCCAAGGCAAGGAACGCTGCATATTCCGCCGCCACACGCGTCGATCGACCCGCCAGCGCCTCGCCCCGCCGCCGCGCTTGCATAAAGGCGGCCGACGCGGCAAAAGGACGGGCATGAACGACACCATCTGCCCCTGCCGCGTCAAGGACGCCAACCCCCTCGCCTTTTCAGCCTGCTGCGAGCCGATTCTTTCGGGCGCCAAGCCGGCCGAGACCGCCGAAGCCTTGATGCGCTCGCGCTACAGCGCCTTCGCGCGCGGCGAGATCGACTATCTGCGCGATTCTCTCGCGCCGCAGTCGCGGCATGATTTCAATCGCGCGGCGACGACCGAATGGTCGACGACGTCGAAATGGCTCGGTCTCGACATTTTGGGCGTCGAACAGGGCGGCGTCGACGACAACACCGGCGTCGTCAGCTTCATCGCCCATTTCCACAAGGACGGGCAGACCCGGGCGCACCGCGAGCGGTCGCGATTCGCCCGCGACGAGCAGGACGGACGCTGGTATTTCGTCGACGAGATCAACGCCAAGGGCGAGCCGATCGTGCTTGGCCCGCAGCCGGGCCGCAACGACCCCTGCCCGTGCGGATCGGGCAAGAAATACAAGAAATGCTGCGGTCAGGCGGCTTGACAAAGCGACCTATTCCGCGGGACCCACTTTGATGTAGACGACGGATTCGCCTGGAAGGTCTTTCAAGTCGTTCGGGTTCAGGTTGGCGGCTTTCAGCCCGACAAATACTGACTTGGACGTTGCGTCAGAGTGATCGAACATCACTAATATCCCAACTTGTCCGTTCAAAATCATATTGCCGCCGCGCACGTTGACTTCTGCGCCAGCGTCCTGGAATGCAGTGGCGATTTCATTTGCAAATCGCTCCGGTTCCCCTGGCATCAGGGGGATCACCGTAATTTTCGCTCCTCGAAGAACTTGCGCTTTGATAATCGCGCGCTGCGCTTCACTAATTTTTCTTATGCTCAGATACGATCGTGATGAATCTTCTTGTCTCACCTCTGGAGTCGACACTTTCGTATAAGAGAAAATCGCCACAACCGATCCAAAAAATGTTTGAAGACACACCGCAACAGAGGCGAACAATGCAATTCCGAATACCCAGAGCCAAACGCGCCGGCCCCATTTGGGGCCGAAAGCGCGCTCACATGCTTCTAGTAGTTTTTCAATGTCAACGAGAGGATTCATGGGGCCGACAATCATAAGTTGTGGCAACAAACATTCCCCTCGCGCGCGGCCGATAGCTCACAATGGGGATCGTCAAAATATGATCAAAGCGGGCCAGCAACCTCGTCGATCAATCAAAATTGTAATTCACTTTTCACGAACTAGGTAGTTGTTCGACAATGTTTGCACGTCAATCTCGCATCCGAATCCAGCCCCTTTGAACGCCTGCCTCTTCCTCACACGCCGATGATCTTATCGTTCGCCAGCGCGGCGATCGCCGCGTCGTCGAGCCCAAGCCAATCGCGCAGCGCCTCGCCCGTATGCTCGCCGACGTCCGGCGGCGGCTGGCGATAATCGGCCGGCGTCACGGAGAGTTTCGGCGGAAAGGCGACGATCGGAACGCCGACGCCGTCCTCGCGCTCGAAGGTCCGCACGACATGGCGAAACTTGACCTGCGGATCGGCGAACACCTTGTCGAGCGTGTTGATCGGCCCGGCCGGCACGCCGGCCTCGACCAAGGCTTGCGTCAGATCCTCGACGCCGCGGCGCGCGATGGTGCGGGCGAGGTCGTCCTCCAGTTCGCCGCGCGCGGCGATGCGGTCGCTGTTTCGGCGATAGCGCTCGTCCTGCGCCAGATCGAGCCGCCCCAGCGCCCGGCACAAGGCGTTGAACTGGCCGTCGTTGCCGCAGGCGATGACCAGCGGGCCGTCCTTGGCCTGAAATGTCCGATAAGGCACGATGGTCGGATGGGCGTTGCCCATCGGCTTCGGCACGACGCCGGCGACCAGATGGCTGGAGGCCTGATTGGCCAGCATGGCGACCTGCGCGTCGAGCAGCGCGCAGTCGATATATTGCCCCTGTCCCGTCTTCTCGGCGTGGCGCAGGGCGGCGAGTATGGCGACCGCAGCGTACATGCCGGTGAACAGATCGCAGATGGCGACGCCGGTCTTGAGCGGCTCGGCGCCGGGCGTTCCTTCCGGCTGGCCGGTGACGCTCATCAGCCCGCCCATCGCCTGGGCGACGAAATCATAGCCGCCGCGCCGCGCGTAAGGCCCACTCTGGCCGAAGCCGGTAATGGAGCAATAGACGAGGCGCGGATTGATCCGGGCGAGGCTGGCGTAGTCGAGCCCGTATTTGGCGAGGCCGCCGACGCGGAAGTTCTCGACGAAAATGTCGGCCTTGGCCGCCAGATCGCGCACCAGCGCCGCGCCCTGTTTGGTGGCGATGTCGATGGCGAGCGAGCGTTTTGAGCGGTTGCAGCACAGATAATAGGCGCTCTGCCCGGCCTTTTCCGGGTCGGCGTCCGGCCGGCGCGGCAGAAAGGGCGGGCCCCAGGCGCGGGTGTCGTCGCCGCGGCCGGGCGGCTCGATCTTGATCACGTCGGCGCCCAGATCGCCGAGAATTCTGCGTCGACCACGGCCCGGCGAAAACGCGCGAAAGATCGAGCGCCTTGACGCCCTCCAGCGCGCGCGCCGCCGGCTTTTCCCGGCCCTCGATGGCGTCGGGATCGTTCCCCACCATGCTTTTGCAGTCCCTGTTCGACGTTGAAGATCGGCTGGCGCCATTGAACATGGCTTCCCGGCGCAATGCTAGAGCATATTCCCGAAAAGTTGCAGACTTTTCTGACAAGAAAATGCGTTTAAACAAATAGATCGACCATTTTTTGTTTCCGGAAAACACGAAAATGGTCCAAGCCCGCCAAATCGACGCCCGCCAACAAACAGTCCTGATCGGCGCGTTTTAGGCTTATAACGCCGACAGTCGCGCCTTCTGATTCCATCCTGCGGCCATCGGTTGAGAAAACATGCAGACTGAGACGCCGTCCACCCCGCCGCCGGTCGAATCCTGCGCCTATTGCGGCAAACCGCCGACCCTGTGCCTGTGCGCGGACGTCAGCCCGATCGAAAACAAGATCGAGTTGTTGATTCTCCAGCACCCTCAGGAACAGGACCGCCTGCTCGGCACGGCGCGCCTGACGACCAGCCTGTTGAAGAACGCCGTGTTCCGCATCGGCCTGTCCTGGCCAAGCCTCGCCAAGGCGCTGGGCCGCCCGGCCGACCCCGCGCAATGGGCGATCCTGCATCTGGGCGCGGCGCGCGCCGCCGATCTGCCGGCGGATCACGAAATCGTGGCGCTCGACAAGAAAGGCGTAGCCCTTGCCGATCAGGATCGCGGCCTCGACGGGATCAGGGGCGTCGTCATTTTCGACGGCACCTGGTCGCAGGCCAAGACGCTGTGGTGGCGCAACGCCTGGGTTCTGAAGGCCCGGCGCCTGGCGCTCAACCCGCGCCAGGGCTCGCTCTACGGCAAACTGCGCCGCGAACCGCGCCGCGAAGGCCTGTCGACCATCGAGGCGGCGGCCTTGACCCTGTCGCGGCTCGAACAGCGCCCCGACATCGAAACGACCCTGAAAAGCAAGTTCGCGCTGATGCTGGAGCGCTACCGGAACGCGCTGGCGCAGGGCCTGATCGCCGACGAGCCGGAGAAAGCGGCGCGCGGCCCGAACGACAAACGGCGGCGCTCGCGCAAAGCCGGTCCCCGCCCGCAAAAAGCCGCCAAGCCCGCCGTCGAATAAAACGCGCCCGCGCGCGGCCTCTTGAACGCCCGCGCGCCGGCCCCATATGCTTAATCGCAGCCATGCAGGGAAGGACGCTTCGGGTCCTTCCAATACTACGAGGCGCCAAAGAGGGCTTCGCAATGTCGCGTCAACCTATGCTGAATTCGCCCTTCCTGCTGGGCTTTGACGAGATCGAACGGGCGCTCGACAGGGTGACCCGCTCCGGCTCGGACGGCTATCCGCCCTATAACATCGAGCGCATCGCCAGCGCCGCCAACGCTCCCGAGCGTTTGCGGATCACGCTCGCGGTCGCCGGCTTCACCCGCGATCAATTGTCGATCA
This sequence comes from uncultured Alphaproteobacteria bacterium, assembly GCA_963736175.1. Lineage (GTDB taxonomy): Bacteria > Pseudomonadota > Alphaproteobacteria > Rhizobiales > Beijerinckiaceae > Rhodoblastus. Next base: position 124,288 of record CAVTNU010000040.1, read on the forward strand.
CGGTGGAAGAGGGCCAATTGCTGATCAAAGGCCGTCAGCAGGACGAAGCCGAACGGCATTATCTGCATCGCGGCATCGCCGCTCGCCAGTTTCAGCGCAGCTTCGTGCTGGCTGAAGGCATGCAGGTTCTGGGGGCCGATCTCGCCGACGGTTTGTTGTCGATCGACCTTGTCCGCCCGGAGCCTGAAAGGATCGTTAAACAAATTGCGATCACACTGCGTGACTGAGCATTGGTACGAGGCTGAGTAGAGTTCGTACGCACCGGCGGGTTCCAAGAACCGCCAGAGGAGTAGAAGCCATGATCGACCAAAGCATTCGCATCGAAAGCGCGCTCCTGACCCAGGAGCAGCTCGCCCATCTGGGCGATGGCGCTATCGCTTACGTCAAGCCCCTCCGAATCACGAGCATTGCAATGACGTATCCCCGCCTCCTCCCCAGCAGTCTATAGACCGGACGAGCCGCTCCTGCAAATAACCCTCCCGATCTCAGTATTTTTTCTCGCTGTCAATTTCTTCTCGGTTTTCCGCATGTAGGTCTAGAGGCGCCTGTGAAGACCGCCCTACGGGATCCATCCAGACCCCGAGGGTCAATGAAGCAGTCACCGCCCAAAACTCTTGTCATGGAGACGTTATGAAAAACAAAACGACGATTCGGATGTGGGGAGGATTGGCGCAGTCTTGCTGCGCAGCTCTCATGTTATGCGGTGTTTTGTCACTCCCAGCGCAGGCGCAGCTCATCGTTTCCTGGTCGCCGAGCGCGCAATACGACAACGGGTTCAATCCCAAGGTCGCTTACTCGGGCAACCTGGTTGTCGACGTTCACAACGGGACCGGTGGCGTCGGGCAGCTCTGGTATCGCGTCGGTCAGCTCAACTCTCCATTTACTTCCATTGCCTGGTCGAACAGCCATCAATATCAGGCTTCGGGATTCAACCCTTCGGTCGCTCTCTCGGGCGCCACGGTGGTTGAAGTCCATAACAAGGAAGACGGGGCGGGTCCGCTCTACTATCGCGTGGGCACGGTCAACTCCGGGAAAGACACGATTAAGTGGGGCGCGGCTCATAAATATGACACCGGATTCAATCCCTCCGTCGCCCTTTCGGGCACGACCGCGATCGAGGTCCACAACGGCGGCTCCGGGGTCGGTCCGGAATGGTATCGCATA